>SWDH01000029.1:119619-229435 GCA_005116945.1 Nitrospira sp. | reverse complement strand
CTTGGCGCGAGACTGTCATAGAACTCGTTCGCCTCCTTGAGGCGTGTGGAAAATACCGTGTCAAAATCCTGGTTGGCGAAACCTGGAATTTGCGCGTCGTTGGTAAATCGCAGCTTGATCGTCTTCGTGGCGCCTGGGGCAAGCGTCAGCACGTACTGAGCCGCCGCTTTCGTCCCCAAGTGGTCCGGGTTGACCGCGTCCTTCTCGCCTTGCACGACATAATCGTGAAAGCTGTCCTTCACGTACCGGGCGCCTTCCTGGTCTCCATAGAGGCGGCGGCTGTTGGTTTCATTTTCTGTGAACAGTAAGGGAGGCTCGCCCTCGCAAAGCAGCCTGCGGAGGCCATAGTAATCATGCTGGGTCTCGATCACCCCCATCTGATTCGTCGACTCCCCTTGCCTGAAACGGGGCCGTCGAATGTCCGATCCCCAGGACCATGTGTTGCGATACCAGATTGTCGGAAGCAGCGTGAGTTCTGCTTGCTCGGGGCCACGATTCACCACCTGGATACGGATGCACAGATCTTCCGGCGAGGCCTTGGCATACTCCACAAAGACATCGAAGTAGCGGTTCTCATCAAACACGCCGCTGTCGATCAATTCAAACTCAGGATCACGACGGCCTCGACGACGGTTTTCCTCAACCAGTCGGGTATAAGGGAAAGCCGCGTGCGGGTACTTGTAGAGGTATTTCATGTAGGAATGCGTCGGCGTCGAATCGAGATAGAAGTAGCATTCCTTCACGCCCTCACCGTGATTGCCTTCGTTACCCGTAAGGCCGAACACTCGTTCTTTCAAAATCGGGTCTCGTCCGTTCCATAAGGCAACGGCAAAGCAGATCAATTGATGGCGATCGCAGATGCCGGCGAGACCATCCTCGTTCCAGCGGTAGGCGCGGGATCTCGCATGGTCATGGGGAAACGCTTCCCAGGCCGTTCCATGAGGGCTGTAGTCCTCGCGCACAGTGCCCCAAGCCCGTTCGCTCAGATAAGGCCCCCAACGTTTCCAGTGGCGCTGACGCTGCGCGTCCTCTTCAAGGCGCTGCTGTTCAGCCAGGAGTGATGGTTGAGAGGCGGAAGCGGTCTGACGAGGAGAGGCCATACGACTCCTTCGGTAGAAACGTGACATAACTAGAGTCGGCGCGCTGCAAAAAGTCTTACAGCAGCCTAGTCCTGAGCTCCGGATGTCGTCAAGCGAAGACGGTAGATCGACGAACCGCCCGTGATGAATAGGGTCTGCCCATCTTCCCCCCAAGCCACATTCGACGTTGGTTGCCCGGTCTCGATTGTGCCCAGAAGCGTACCGTCTGGAGCAATGACGCTCAGCCCGCCGGGCCGTGCGCCAAAGAGGTTGCCCTCCCGATCGACCTTGAATCCATCTGGTCCGAAAAACGGGTCTTTGCGCCAACGGGTCGCATCGAAGAACAGGCGGCCGTTTGTCACCGTACCGTCCGACTTCACATCGTAAGCCAGCCAGGCTGCCCGCTTGGGATCGACGTCTGACACGTAGAGCGTCTTCTCGTCCGGCGAGAAAGCAATGCCGTTCGGAGCCTTGATGTCAGGGATAAGCAAGGTCACTGTGCCGTCTTTGGATAGGCGATAGACCCCTTGGACTGGAGCTTTGCTCGAATCGGCAAAGGCGTGAGGGAGTCCAAACGGAGGATCGGTGAAATACAAATCGCCGTTCGATTTGAAGACCAGATCATTCGGGCTGTTGATCTTGTGCCCATCGTGGTGGTTGGCAAGCGGCACAATCGCTCCATTTGATTCCAACCGCCCGATCTGTCGATCACCATGGCGACAAAGGACCAAACGTCCTTGTGCGTCGAAGGCAAGTCCGTTCGAACCCGGCTCCTTACCGTCGAACGGAGTCGTGCCACTATAGCCGCTGTTTTTTAGGAATAGACTGACGCCTTCGCCTGGTTTCCATTTATACACGCTGTTCGCTGGAATGTCGGAAAACAGCAGATAGCCGTCCTGGTTGTGCCACACCGGCCCTTCTACCCAGGTGAACCCATCGGCAATCTTTTCCAGCTTCGCGTCTTTCGGCACGAGCTGATCGAAACGCGGATCGAATCGTACGATGTCGATCGTAACGATGCGGCCTGTGTCGCTGAAGCCGATCCCGAACAGCCCGGTCACTGATACCGCAACGGCCAAGATGACGAAGGCGTATAATCGGTTGCTTGACATGACAAATCCCTCCCAACAAGTAGTCGGCAAGGACTCGCACTCCTTACACGTGGCGGAACACGTTACATGGAGAACGACCTCATCATGGCAACATGTGACGCCCTGCGCATGGCGCACCCGAAGCACGCAACCAGACCCTGCTACTCATCGTAGGGTGAGTTCAAGGCGAATATCGTCTTGGTGGGGATTGTCGATGCCGCGTTGAATGTAGAACTCGAGGACTTCTTCAGGGGTGTGAAGGCCTATTATGAAAATGGAAAGCCGTTCGCGCGATTTCCCACTGGGTGCTGGATACTGCAGGGGCAGGCAGATGTATTCGTTCATAATCGCGTTCTCTCTGTGGCCTCGCCGGAGGTCACGACCCTACTCCTTCAGCCGCGTTTATGACTCGTGCTTTGGACTCAATCGACAGGCAATAACAAAATCGCGCTCATAAGGATATGCGGCTGCCATGTCAAAGCCGACGCGATTTCGTTCAATCTGGCACTCTTCAGATGAGACATACTTATTCAACACGATGATTTTATCGAATCCTGGCACAGTATTGAGTAGCACCATGACCAACAACCACATAGGGCACCTTATAGGGCACCTTTCAGCCGATCAAGCAAGCGTTGGACTCGACCTCGTGCAAATCCTTGATGCGTCTTTTCAGCAATGCCGTTCAACACGTTCTCGGCTTCTGTCAGTAAAACCTTTAGGCTGTCGCACTGCACCGCCCGGAGTAAGGGCTGAGGAGGAATACGGTGCTGCCCTCCTCAGCCCGACCCCCTCGACGTATCAGCGAGCCGTCGGCATGGCACACGGATGCCAGCGGTATTCAGGCGCCTTTCTTGGACTTCGCATTGGCTTTGCCCGGCGGTGAGGATTTACCAGAACTCGCGTAATCGACGTGTTGAGGACGGCGGTCAGGTCGCTGAAGGTTCCAACATTGGAGATACTTGCCGACACCGAGTTGAAGTGATGCGCTACGGACGAACTCCTGGAATGTTCAGCCGTATGCGGTAGAGCCCTGTCAGCGCGGTGATGTAGAGTGTCTTGCCGTCGTCGTCCCCCCAGGCCATGTTGTGTGGATCTTCCGGTCCTTTGATGAGGCCGAGTTGCTTACCTTCCGGCGAGATGATCCAAAGTCCGCCCGGTCCGGTGGAATAGACATTGCCGATCTGGTCGACTTTCAATCCATCGAGCGCGTCAGATCCCGGCGCATTCGTCATGTCGAAGAAGAGTTTGCTGTTCGATAGCGTACAATCCTGGTTGACG
The DNA here is from genome assembly GCA_005116945.1 of Nitrospira sp. GTDB lineage: Bacteria > Nitrospirota > Nitrospiria > Nitrospirales > Nitrospiraceae > Palsa-1315. The sequence goes on along the minus strand of SWDH01000029.1, from coordinate 225,984 downwards.
TCGTACCGCAAGATCACCTTCCGTTTGTCGTTCCAGTTGTTCACATAAAGCGTCTTCTCGTCCGGCGAAAGCGCAAGACCATTCGGCGCATCGAGATCGGTGCTCACGAGCTTCACCTGCCCATCTTTTACGCAATAGACACCGCTGAATGGGAGTTCCTTGCGCGGATCGTCGAACGCCTTCGGCAAGCCGAACGGCGGATCGGTGAAGTAGAGTGCGCCATCGGAGCGATACACCAGATCGTTCGGACTGTTCAAACGCTTACCATCATATCGATCGGCCAGGACCGTGATATTGCCGCGCGGTTCGACGCGGATGACACGCCGGTTGCCGTGCTGATTGATCGTGAGGCGGCCCTTGCTGTCGAGTGTCAACCCATTCGAGCCAGGCTGTTGGTATTCGCCGACATTGAATCCGCTATAGCCGCTCTTGGCACGAAAGACGGACACCTGCCCTTCAGGTGACCAACGATAAATCGTATTGGCGTTGGGATCGCTGAAGAGGAGATATCCCGATGTTGTGGCGGTGGATGGAACCCAAACTGGTCCCTCAGTGAAAAGAAACCCACCGGCAAGTTTTTCAAGTTTGGCATCTGAGGAGACAATCACGTCGAGCGACGGATCGACCTTAATGATTTCAGTCTGTACAATCTGCGTCGAGCCGATCTGGTTCGTCTTGTAGAAATCCAGCGTGGCCGAACGCACCCAGATGAAGTTGCCAGGCGGATTGGACAACGGACCGTTGATCCCAAACACAGCCAACTGGATCTTCTGACCTGGCCGCGCATTTCTAGTGAGCACCACACGGTTCGGAGCATTGAAACCTTTGATCAACTGCCCGCCCGCTTGGCCCAACACCAACGGCAACTTCCCATCAACCCAGACTTCGGCGTAATCGTCGATCGCGACTTCAAAGACGACGGTCGAGCCGGTCGGATCGAACGAGCCGACCCTCTCTGGAATGGTCACGCTCGTGCGGTACCAACTAAAACAGAGCCGTCCAGTTGATCGTCGTTCTTCAAGTTGAGCCGGCTTAATCTGCTCCCATTGTGAATCATCGAAGTCGGCTGCACCTGCATGCACATCGATATCTTGTGTGCGATTCGGCGGACCGGAGGGAGCGAGGTCTGCACCGGGGCTGTGATGATCGACGTCGATGAGCTTGACGTTGCTGTAGCGCCACTGACCCTTGACCAGGCCGATGCCTTCATCGGTCTTAAGATCCACAATCGCATCCGGCCGCACCCCCGGCGCATCTCCCGTCACCTGCGCCCAGGATGGCTGCACCGACATAACGAGCGCGGTCATGACGAGAACACTCCAACTCTTCATCTTCCTACTCCCTCTCCCAGCCGGTTGATGCATTACCTTCTTAGGTGAGTTCGGCGGCGATGTCTCGACTGCGCGCGTCCAACGAGGGCCTTCCGAGGCCGCGCGTTGCGCGAGCAAGGAGACATGTCGGCGACCTCACCGTACCTTCACCACGTAATAATCAAACGGCGCTTCCACTTCTTTAAACCAATGCGGCACTCCATTTGGAATGATCACCACGTCGCCCGGCACGAGCGTTCTCGCCTCACCTCCGGCCACTACCGGCGCCCGGAGTTCGTGCGGGGCAACGATTTTGATGCCGACAGGTGTGCCGCCGGTGATCAGCTGTGCCGATCCCTTGAGGACATAGACAATGTCCGTGTCGAGTTCGTGAACCTCAACGACACCCGCCTTGTCCCGATGACTGGCGTGCACCATATAGTTCCTGGCGGCGTGCATCATGTTTTCGTCTTCCCCGACCAACACCGCGCCCTTCGCAAAGGAGTCCGACACTTTCTGCCTGTCGATGTAGGTGACAGGAAGCGGCGTATGCCCGTTGGTCATTCCCGCCATCTCCATGTTGTCGAGGGACTTTGCGCCGACAATGGCCAGCTCCTCATCTTGCTGCGCACTGGCTGCGCCGCTGACACCAACCGCTCCTACAACCTTGCCTTCCCATTCGAGCGGAATGCCGCCCTGCAACGGCGTAAAGTTTTGAAGATCGCTGCCCAGGGTGACCATCGAGGTACGCCCGCCCTTAATGGCATCTTCAAAGACCTTTGTGGGTTTCTTAAAGAGAGCCGAGGTGCGCGCTTTGCCGATGGCAATGTTCGCACTGGCAGCAAAGGTCTGGTCCAACCGTTCCAGCGCCAGTAAATTGCCACCGTCGTCGACGACGGCGATCGAACTTCCCGGCGCGTTGACGCGTTTCGCTTCAGCCACTGTTGCGGCAATGACTTTTTTGGCACCCTCCAGTGTGAGGCCGTGCTTGTCCGATACCGATTCGGCGTAACTTATGGAAGTCAACATTGCGATGACGATTCCTGTGACGGTTGCTGTGATGTGTTTCATGACCGTTCTCCCTTTCTGCTTGTAGAGCTTTCAGCCATCAGCCGTCAGCTCCGGCAGAATTGCTCAGAAGCTGAGAGCTGATCGCTGAGAGCTGAGAACTTCTACTTCGTGAACGACGCCGCGATGGCCGCTCCAGCCGTGGCGATGTCCTCATCCTGCTGCGGGGTCTCTCCGCTGACGCCGATCGCCCCGATGACTTTTCCATCGACGATGATGGGCACGCCACCCTGCAAGGCCACAGCCCCATGCAAAGCCAAGGCGGACACGCGCCCGTTCTTCACCTGATCCTCGAAAACTTTGCTGGGCCGACGATAGATCGCCGCGGTTCGTGCTTTGTCGATGCCGACGTTCACGCTGGCCACTTGCGTGTCGTCCAGACGTTCCAGGAGGAGCAGCGATCCGCCTTCGTCGACCACGGCAATGACCACTCGTGCGCCTTCAGCCTTCGCTTTGGTTTCAGCCACAGCCGCGATTTTCTTGGCCCCGTCCAACGTCAACGCGGTCTTTTCCATCAACTGTGCGTGAACGAGAGCTGGTCCTGCTGCTAGACCGAGTGCCACGGCCGCGAATACAACATGTTTCTTCATAATCGACTCCTTGTTTTGCACGACCGAGAGACTGAGGAGGGAAATGCTTCTCCCCTCCCCAGTCGAGCTTCCCCACGGATCAGCGGCTCATCGCCAAGCTGTCGGAGTGCATGCGCTCTCCGGATGCTGTCACGATGGGCTTCGAGAATGACGCCTCGCCCAAGAGCACTTCGGCGAATGCGCACCAGACCTGCACCTTCGCCACATCGTTGATGTAGGCCGGCAAGGCGATCGTCCGATTCTGCTTGTCGCCCTTGATCGCCAGGCGATTCAGCAGATAGACATTGCCTTTCGTGTCCACGACCTGCCAATGCGGCGCGGGCGTTTCCGGAATCTTGAAATCGTCAGACCAGGTCAACGTATCGTTATTGCCTGCCCTCGCATGAACCGCTGTGCCGCTGTTAGCCTTGACGCCTTCGAACTTCGCCGTCGTGTGGGCATCGGCGGCAAAGCCGATCGATGCGACGAATAATCCTGCCGCTGCAACCATGGACAGGAATCCCATCTTGAACACACTCTTTGCACTCATAACACCCTCCTTGTTGTATGGTAAAAACACCGAGCTACTTTCGCTCAGCCTCGCGGGATATTCCGCTCTGCCCTTCTGTCGGGCAAACGCGTGAGTCCTTACACGGAATGCGTGAAGCGTATTTCGTGAAACGTGATTCTTAGGGATGAATTTGGATGGACAGAAACGTCGTACGCGACACGAGCGACGCTTCACGAACGACGAGAGTTCAGGCCATGTAGCTACAGGAGAAAATACAACGCTTGTCGTTGGCGTGGTGGAGCTTCGCACAGAGGACACGGCGAACGCCGGGGAATCGCACATAGCATTCCGCCGCGAGCAACATCCCGACAAACGGTGCGGTGAGATACACCCAGAAATCGGTCCAGAGCTGGGCAGGAAGCGCAGACGCGAAGCTGCGAGCCGGATTCATACTCATGCCTGAGAGCGGGGCCTCAACCATAATATAGAGCGCCACGAGCACGCCTGCGAAGACACCGGTCCAGGCATTCAGTTTCGTTCGGTTCGACACGATCAGCACGACAAGCATGAGCCCGAACGAGATGACGGCTTCTGCGACGAACGCGACGCCGGCGCCGTCAAACCCCGGCACTGTCACGACGTAATTAACGGCAGGATGTTCGATCGCCATTCCTACGGCCATCGCAGCGACGAGCAGCCCGATCAGCCCGCCGACGAATTGCGCAAGCACGTAAAAGAACGCGTCCACTCCTCGAATCTTTCCAAGCCTGAAGAAGGTCACGGTGACGGCGGGATTGAGATGCGCCCCGGATCGTTTTCCCCACGGAGAATAGATAATCCCGATTGCCGTGAGTCCCATGGCCATTCCGATCAGCGTTCGTCGAATGGACGGATCTGGGAGCAGTGCATACAGCGGTGAATGAGGATACTCGAGCAGCGCAGTCACGACGGCGGCGGAGACCATGAACAGGCCGAGACCGACCGCCTCCATCAAATACTCGGGCCAATGTTCTCGAATGATGTCAGTTCGCGCCTGCATAGACGTGGACTCCCCTCTTGATGCCCGCACGCGCCGACACTGTGACTTGCGGCGGCGGCGATGAGACTGCATAACGAATCAGCATTGGATCAGGGCCGCGATAGCCGGCGCTCAGCCAGATCTCTTCAGCCGTTTCATGACAGGGCCGGCAGCGCCATCGAGTGATCGTCATGGCACCCTTCTCATCCTCGAACACTTGGCTACTGGTACTCACCATCGCACGATCACAGGTTGGGCAATGCATGATATTCTGCTTCATGGTTGTCTAGCAGGATGCTGAAAAAGCCTGCCAGCTTCGTTCTCGCATCGTTCAGATCCTCAACGTACCCCAGAGGGTACGTCTCTGGTCTTTCACTTGCTGCGGCCTTGCTGGACAGTCTTTTTGAGCATCCTTTCAAGTAATCGACATCGTATTCGTGGCCTCGATGCGAACAAATGGATCGAAAGACAAGCTCTCAACAGGCTCATACACCATCATGCCGCACGTCGGGCATCGTGAGGCCCAACGCCAGGCCCCCAAAGTTAACTGGCCCTGCTCATCCTCCCGATCAAAGAACTGATCGTCCACAGACGACCCATTACATCGAGTGCAGGACATACTACCCTCCTTGTCCAACCGGCGTGGGCACAGGATTGGATTCAGCGGGTAGCCCCCGGACTTCCCAACGCATGCGCCATTCCAGGAACTCCACTTGCTGACTAAGCCACCAATAGGTAGTCCGGAGACGGAATTCGTGCACGGCTTGGCGACTGTGCTGTATGGTCCAGTAAAGAATCGTCTTCATCGGTCACCCTACAAATCTGAGCATAGGTCGCGCGACTCGAGCGCTTCTTACACAACAGTTGCTGTGTGGCGCGATAACGGAAACAGACGATTGCGTTGGGGATCAGCGTGGCAGTGCACGATCAGGACGGAATGCGACGACGGCGGGAGTTGAGTCTTGAAGCCCAGCCAACGCCGCTTTGGCTCGATCGACGTAGTAGTCCAAGTCTCGGTTCGAATATCGTGCGAGCACACGCTGATAGAGCGCCCGAGCTTCAGGCATAAATTCGGCCTCGGCCATCACCCCGGCAGCCCTGAGAGTACAGGCAGCTCCAAGAGCTTGGGGATCGACCGACGTACGGCGCGGTTGGTTCGTCACGTGATGTCCCCATGCCTTCATCCAGGATGGAGGTTCAGCTCCCTCAGACACGACCGGCTCGAACCGTTCAACGATCAAGGCCAACTCCATGGGATCGGTGGCCGCGAGACACTGTTGATAACTCTCCCATAATGGCATGATCGGTGACGGAGGCTCTGCCGTTGTTCGCTCCAAGAGCGAGACACCATGGCAACCACTTAAGAGGATGGTGAACAGGCAGACGATCCAACGCATGGATATCTGTCGGAGAAACAGGGACGCTCTTACAGCGCTTGGTGGGAAAAGATCATGGAGGAGGGCTCTTGAAAACTATTGAGCCGGTTGGGATTTGAACCCAGGCCCCTCATGGTTGGTACCGGCAGATCACAAAGGATGCCCCGACGAAACCGGCGGAGCGGAGCCCCAATGGGCCCCGCTAGCCGCCAGATGTCGTTTGGGCAACGACTCTGAGAAGCTACTTGCCGCCCTCGATCAGCTTGCCGTCCAGCATCAGGGCTTGGCCTTCCTGCAGCTGTGTCGTTTTCCCATCCTTCATGACCATCTTACCGTTCATCATGATCCTCGTACCATTGGACATGGTCGTCTCGCGATCCATCCGGCCAATTTCCTTCCCATCCTGCAGTCTCCACATCTTCCCTTCCTTCATCGTGACGCCATCCTTCTCGACGGCCATCGCTGGTGAGGCAAGGAATGATAGGGATAAGCAGAGCCCAACGACTGCGAGCGTGACGATTCTATACTTCTTCATGACAATCCACCCCTCCAATAATTAATAAATAATGTGAACCAACTGCCCCTGACAACGTGGAACCTGAAAACTGGCCCGGTACGGTGGGCCACGCCCGGCTTGGGCCGATATGAAACCGGCTTCGTCACCCAATGGCCACCCCGTAAAAGAGTCGGAGTGGCGCCATCGCCTATGTCGCTGTTTATGTGAAAAATTTCAGATTGATGCGGCGAGATTGGCCGCTGTAGCAGCGGGCACAACTTACTCGACAGAATTCGACAACTGCAGCTACGCATCACCAAAGAACCGCCCGCTTTATTCGCAACGGGCAAGCTCATCGCGCGATGCGCGTGAAGTTTCCGGCGAGTGTCTTAAACCGACTTGATCCGACTACAGTAGGAAATCAGGATGGGAATACTTGTGTGATAGACACCTGCCGTCACTCAGATATGTTCACCCTGAGTGAGGATGCCGATCAATTTACAACAGCCCATACCTCCGACTATAGCGGCGCAATCTCATGCTGAGCCATGCAGCACAGCGACAATACTTTTATCGGATCGCATTATTGTCTAGTGCCTTGAAGGCTGTCAAGCCCACAGGAAAAATGCTATAGTGGCACTTAATCAGTTAAGCCACGGAGTAGAAATCATGTTTATGCAACAGATGGCCAAGACCGAGATGACCCAATTTTGGCAGTGGATGTTTAATCTCTGCAATGAAGATTATTCCTGCGTACTTGGATGGGGCCTGGGAGGGGTTGTGGCAGTCCTCGGTCTGGTCCTGGGCTTTGGGTTTCTAATCGCGCGCGCGAATAAAATGAGAGGATAGAAGAAACGTCCGTCAGCCGACAACCCATCAGGGCGTTATCGAATTTTCTGCCTACGTGATTGTTATCGAGATCACACAACCCAACCGGACAGCACCTACCGTCGTTACCTATCGACCAGCCCGATGAGACAGAACTGTGGTGCCACTGAGTGGAACCACAACTCAATGTGGCGGAACCATTCCCCTCTCCAATAAGAACACATCCAATGAGCACAGGAAATGGGTCATGACGTGGTCAACTATATGGTGAGCCGGCTGGGACTCGAACCCAGGACCCTCGCCTTAAAAGGGCGATGCTCTACCAACTGAGCTACCGGCTCACCGAGCAAAGAGCGCGGATTCTACCACCGACGCTCGGCCTATGCCTAGATGACTGTTGAAAAATCCGCTGACGCCCTTCGTGTCCTGATTCGGGCATTCCACCTTTTCCGTCTCACCTTTCACCCACGACGAGAACGGATCTTGAGTGGGTTGCGAAGCACAATGGTTTCACTGCGCTTTGAGCCGGTTGAGATCATGTCGATAGGACACTCGGAAATCTCTTCAAGATACTGGAGGTAGCGCTTGGCTTCCGCTGGAAGCTGTTTATACGTGGTTGCGCCGGTGGTAGAGCCCGACCAGCCCTTGAACGTCTTGTACACCGGCGTACAGTCGGTCAACGTCTGGAGATCGGCCGGCATGTCGCGATAGAGCGTCCCCTCATACCGATACCCGGTGCACACTTTGAGTTCCTTGCAACCGTCGAGAACATCCAGTTTCGTCACGACCAGCGATGTGAGTCCGTTTACTTTGGTGGCGTAACGCACAAGGACGCCATCGAACCAGCCACAGCGGCGGGCGCGCCCCGTCGTCGATCCGAACTCTTTTCCCCGTGACTGGAGACCTTCTCCTACCGCATCGGTCAATTCCGTGGGGAAGGGCCCACTGCCGACTCGGGTGGTGTACGCTTTGGCGACCCCGAGCACTGCATCGATCTTTGTCGGCCCCACACCCGTTCCCGTCGAAGCCCCGCCAGCCGTGGAGCTGGAAGACGTCACGTAGGGATAGGTGCCGAAGTCCACATCCAAATGTGTCCCCTGTGCCCCTTCAAATAACACGGTCTTCCGACTATCGATCATCTTATTCACGAGTGCAACGGTATCGACGATGTGGCTCTTCAGGCGATCGGCATAGCCCATATACTGTCGAAATACCTTCTCAACCTCGAACCGTTCCAGCTTATACAGCTGTTCGAGGAACCAATTAATCTCGACCACGTTCTCTTCGAGTTTGGTTCGAAACGCCTTCGGGTTCAGCAGATCCCCCATTCGAATACCCACCCGCGACATCTTATCGGCATAGGCCGGGCCAATCCCTCGCCCCGTCGTGCCGATCCGGCGAGAGCCTTTCGATTGTTCAGCGGCTTTGTCAATCGCTTTGTGATAGGGCAGAATGAGATGGGCGCGCTGACTCACGACAAAATTCTTCCCGATCTTCACGCCTTGAGTCTGGAGATGGTCCAGCTCCTCGATCAACGAGGCCGGGTCGACGACGACCCCATTCCCGATCACACAGAGCGTCCCGCGATAGAGAATACCTGATGGAATGAGATGAAACACGAAGGTGCCCCGTTCATTAATGACGGTGTGCCCCGCGTTAGACCCTCCCTGGTAACGAACCACCGCATCGACATCGCGGGCCAAGATATCCACGATCTTGCCTTTGCCTTCATCGCCCCACTGCGCCCCGATTACCACAAGATTTCCCATCGGCTGCCTTGCTCCCAAAAAAAGAGCCCTGGCTGGACCGAAAGCCAGAGCCGAGGGGCCATGGTAGGAGCGCCTCCGCAGTTTGTCAAGAACCGGGAGGGTCAAATTTCCCGCCTATCGAGCGGGAGACCCCAGATCAGACATGATGTATGCGCACAATCAATGAAGCTCCCCTCAGCAAGCTGCGGGGCATCTTGCGAAATTCTCTGAAGCCCCTGTCCGACCCTCCTTTGCCAAGGCTACGGAGGGTTCTCCTCGCCTTCATCCCCGTAGCAAGCTACGGGGTATTCGGCGAAAGAGAATAATAAGGAGCCCTTCACCAGAGGGGAGTGAGACTAGCCCGTCAAAGGTAGAACGACAAAACGCAGACCCCTATCGTTACTTCGCTTTCTCGTCTTCGCGTTTCGGCCTGCCACCTGCCCCCCGGACATTGACAAACTTCTGCAACAAGTCGAACCAGAACGGGGCACCGAGGGTAAGGGCGGTTGCCGTGAACATCCAACCCAAGACCTGCGTCAGCGTCAGGGCAGTGAGATTCTTCTTTGCGCACGCCCACGAATCCAGGCGCATAGATTTCTGTTCGGCAGACGAAGCCCCAGCCGCGCTGATTCCGCTGCAATTCCATCCAATCGGCAAAGACCGGAGCGTATCCTCGGTCTTATTGATTGTCTCGTACAGTTTGGCTTTATCGACTCCTTCCGGGACATCGGAAAGCGGTTCTTGCGCCACCTGTGTCGCGATGGCAACGATAGATGCTCGACGGTCTTGATCACTCCACAACGTGATCGCGACGTTGAAGCTGTCGGCATTGAACGCGATGGTCACGATCAACCCGACCAGCATCGAGATCCATTTAAGCTGGCGCTTGTAGGCGCCGCTCAATCGTTCCATCGAGTCGTCGTACCACGTCGCAATGCTCGTCCTTAACTTGTCGACGTCGGTGCCCGCCTCTGTCAGACTTGACAATAAGACATCTCGAATACGGCTGGCGGGAAGGTTTTTCACAGTGTCCTCAATGTCCTGGATCACCGGCAAAGGCTTTGCTGGATCGAGGCTTGCGATCAGTGCAAGCGCCACACTCCTGCTGGACAGATAGCTAGGATGGCTCTCAGGCGCCATAGGCACAGGCACACTCACCACTGGCCCAGTGACTGTGTCAGAAGACGTTGCGGGCTGGGCAGATAGCTCGGCCGGTGGGCGGCTTATCATCATCTCCCTGACACCACTCGCAACACTGCTCACACCGCTCATTGTCGACTGTGGGCCGGTTGCTGTCACACGCATATTTGTGACGATCAGTCCGTGCCGATAGAAGGCGTTGCGCAGCGCCTGATGGTCAAGTAACTGCTCGATTGCCGAGGCCAGCGATTTGGCACGCAGTTTCAGTTTCGTGGCAATGAACTCATTGATGACCGTGCAGAGCAAGCTCAGCATCAAGTACATGAGAATCAAGGCAATTGTGACGTCGATGGCAGCATTCTGGAGCATGGCTTCTCCCCAAATCCACTGAGTAATCTCCGTCATATTCGATGACGGTCTTCTCGCCGCAGCCGATATCACAATCGCTGCTCAACTAGCTGGGAATCCCCAGATCGCTGTCGGCTCGCTAAAGCCCTTAGCACGAAAGAGCATGCGTCGCTCGGTATGCATCAGTGCCTTCTCGAAGCTTGTCCAACAGGTCTACGGTGCTGATCACGTCATCCATTTGAATGTCCGACATGCCGATATCGACCAACAGAGATCGCTTCGACAAGACAGCATCCGTCCGCCCATACCTCTTCCGCTGGGGAAGGAACTCCACCACTACACCACCTTCGCGTGATGGCGACCTGACGCCGATCGACGCACCGATGGGGAGAAACGAATGGTATCTGGATAGCTTCGCCGTTCCGGGCGTTTTTTTCCTTATCATCTTTTCCATCGTGATCACCTCATTCAGTGTGAACAGAACGCCTAGCAATACTAGGCGGATCGCATGTCGCTATTTCCTGTCTTTATGCCCAACTTACGCGAGTTGCACATCCGTCCGAAGAGAGTCGTCTACCCTAGGGGCTTTCTCTTGTGCGGTTCTGTATGTATTCAAAGCAAGCCAGATGCCAGCGTGAGGCATGATCGTCCGGTATATCGGATAACATCCTCAATCTGAGAAATTTCAGCGTGATACGATTGGCAGATTCAATAGGCAGGCAGATCGCGCACCGCCTGATCACCAACGCATGTATCAGAAGAGATTCACCAGGTGAATCCAATCCGATTCAAGAAACGCTCAGCACATTCATGGCCTGACTGCAGGCTTCATTCTGAATGGTCGCCCTGGGAGATGGGACAAGGGCAATCAGGTATGGTCGTTGACATGACAACGGCGAGGCGTGAGATACCCACGCCTCGCCGGACGCTTGACGCCAGCCAGGCGGCTGACGCTGTTGCCCTAACAGGATGCTGAAAAAGTCCGCCAGCGGCGTTCTCGCATCGCTCAGACCCTCAACGTACCACAGAGGGTACGTCTCAGGTCTTCACTCGCTGCGGCCTTGCTGGGCGGCCTTTTTGAGCACCCTGAAAATACTCTTCTACTTTGCTCACCATGCAGGCTATTGAAGTTCTGACATCCGTAATTATTCTCCCCGCAGCCTGCTAACTTCGGATAGAAAGAGTTATTGCGGTCTGACTCACGGCCTGATACGCAAAGGCCGCGCTTGTACTTGCGGACCCCGGTGTCTGGACCTGTTCCGCAGGCTGGTCGGGATGACGCTCCTGCACGCCCTTCAATTCATTCTCCAGATCTTCTCGTAGTTTCTGCAGGAAGCCCGGAAGATACTTCTCAACCTTGCGCGACTCCAGGCTGGCCTCCTCCAGAGCGTCTAACACTTGCTGCACCAGCGACCTCGGTCTCTGCGTCTCCTGTGCGGGGGCACTGAGGTGAGCCTCGTTGGTGGGATTCGGAACAGATGAAGGAGTCGATAACGGGGTGGACGCCGTAGTACCGGTGGACAGGTGCGGGATCGCCGCAACCGCCGAGGGTGCCACACCCGGGGTAGCTGTCTGAGACGTCGCGGGAGGTATCTTCGGCAGCCGATCGATCGGCAACGCAGGAAAACCGGCCACCTCCGAAACAATATGCGAGGCAAGAACCGTGACGGACCGTTCCACATCCACATTGAGGTCCAGCCCTGACAGAGATGATAGTGCGCCAAACCGCTCGCCCAGCTTCGCCGTCTTGGCCAACGCTTCGTCATCCTGCCCGCTTACATATTTCCTGAAGATGTTGGCGACGTTTCGGAACAGCTTCTCCAAATCCTGAATCTCTTCTTCGTTCAAGTCGCCTTCGATCGTCACGCCAAATTCGTGTTTCAGCGAATACTCCGCATACGTCGCCTCGATATCCACTGTTGTCTCAACGCCTTCAGCCCTGGCCTTGTAGTTCACGGCACGGAAATCGGATTCAAGAGTCGCCGAGAGGGTGATGGTGTCCCCTTCCGCTGTCGTCACACTCAAGCGACCGGAAAAGTCGTTGGAGACGGCGACCCCGCTGACCTTGGTATCCAAGCGCTGGATTCCTGCGCCCTGTGCAGACGGTAGTCGAAAGAACTGTGTAGGCTCGAATTGAGTCAGTGCTTGGACGGGCATATGATGTTTTCTCGGCTCAGAAGCTAGGCCGCCACAAGCGCGACTATCCTTTCTATCGGCACACATCCGGCTGAACTGTAGCGCGCTTGTGTTATAGTGTGGCCAACGATGAATGGAGCCATTCTCTTCCACACTGAGGAGGTATCTGAATGAAACAGGTCATGGTATGGGCCATCATACCGGCATTCATGTTATTGGCATCGGGCTGCACACTCAAGTCCACGATTAAACAGACCACGGATACCACCTCCAACGTCACAGGCACGACTTCTGGCCACGCCTGGTGGAACGAAGACGGCCTCTTGCTCCCGGAGCATAAGGCCATTGCTTTTGCACAATATAACGAAGCGAACCTGGAGCAGGACCTCGCGCGTGGACGCGGGGAATATGTCACATCGCTCAGCACCCTCTTAGGAGTTCCGAGCGACCAGCAGCCGGCCTTTCACGCAAAGGCACAGGGGGCGTTCGATACCCTGACCACGCCGGACCACGAGGCTCAGATTCACCGGCTGCGGACGCTGGCTCACTGACAACTGGACGACTATCGACACACCGATGCTCCCATTCCACAAAATTTTTCATCCCACTGATTTCTCCGCAGCGGACTCAGCGGCGTTCGCCCATGCCGTAAAGCTCGCCTGCCTCGTGCGGGGAGAGCTGACGATGATGCACGTGGACCACAGGGTCGGGCGGCAAGGCTTCGAAGACTTCCCTCGTATCCGGCCACTCCTCGCTCGCTGGGGAGTGTTACCGGAAGGCAGCTCGAAGGAAGATGTTGCAAAGATGGGCGTCCAAATCAAACGCGTCCGCGCCGTCTCAGACGATACGACGGGCGCCATGCTCCAACACCTGACGACCCACCCGACAGAACTCCTAGTACTGTCCACCCACCAGCGTGAAGGGCTCGCTCGCCTCACACACCGGGCAGTGGCCGAGCCCATCGCTCGTGGCACCCGTGCGAGGACGCTCTTTGTCCCAGCCGGCGTCGAGGGGTTTGTCTCCTCAGAGACGGGCCGCACGAACTTGACTCGCGTGTTGATTCCCCTCACCCATAATCCGGACTCACAGCCGGCCATCGATCTTGCCGCGCACTTGGCCAGCACGCTCGACAGCAAACAGGTCCTGTTTGAGCTGATCCATCTTGAGAAAGACACCAATCTCCAGAGATTCACTCACCCAGAGCGCCCAGGTTGGTCGTGGAATACCCTCGTCGCCACGGGCGATCCAGCCGAGTGGATCTTAGCAGCAGGAGAGGATTTCGATGTGGATCTGATCGTGATGATGACCGAGGGACATACCAGTCTGTTCGACCTGCTTCGCGGAACCACCGCAGAACGGGTCGTGCGCGGCACCCGCTGCCCCTTGCTTGCTATTCCTGCCCGGCCAGAGTTACCCGTCCTTGCTCCATAGTGTGCTCGTGTGGTCTATCCGCAGTCTCTCGTCCTAACACTGTTCGCACCACTACCCCATCACGAAACACGACGAAGTTCGACGGCACAGCAGGTACGCGCGGACCCGGTAAGATCACCCCTGCGAGATTCAACGGATCGCTGGCAGATAATTTCATCTCCTGAGCAACCACGCCGGACTCGTTCTGTTTCCTCCCCGCTCGTAACGATTCAACCGCCTCAGGCAACGCAAACTGCTCTCCGGTAAAGCCGCTCACGAACCGCCCCCCACGGATCTCACCTTGCAACTCCATACGACGATACTGCACCAGCACATCACGCCAGGACTGCATCAGTGACTCACGAGCCAGCAAATCACGGAAGACGATGCCGTAGCGACGCAACAATTGGCGCGCGACAGCTTCCGCGGGGAAGTGCTGAGCGGTGAGATGCGATGGCTGATGGCCGAAGGCATGACGGAGCAACGACCATCGCCCAGCCGTGTGTCGCGGACGGCGAGTCCGCGCTCGTCCTTCTGCGAGGCGTCGGCGCGGGTCCATAAGCGCACGGAGGTTGTCGAAGCCGTCTGCCGTCACCAGGCCCGCGGCCACGAGTTCCCACAGTCCATCTTCCACTTCTGCCGGAAGATGGTTGGCCATCCGCACAAGATCGGCAAAAAAACTTGCACCCCGCTCCCGCAAGGTACGAAGCAGGTCTTGCGCCACATGGCTCAACTGCGCACAGGGGTCAGGCCCATGCGATCCGGCGTGATCATAGAAGGCAGACATCAACCACTCGCTCTCCTCACGTGGGAACAGACTAATTGGTGCCACACTCGTCGGATTGATTCGACGTCGCGCAAGATCGCCACCGAGCGCAAGCCGAGGATGAGGAGAGAGTCTGCCCCAGCTGACTGCTCCGCTCAGACAGAGCCGGTCCAATAGCTCCGGTTCATACTTCGCAAGCCTCGTACGAAGCAGTTGTGGCTCCCAGGCCGAGGCTGCCGCTTCGAAGCCGGCCAGCTGTGCAACGATGTCCAAAAGACCTGCCTCGCCATGCACACGCGTCCCAGGGGCAACATGTTGCCACTGAAAGAGAAATCGCATGAACTCGGCCGCAGTCACTGGCTCGACTTCTTTTCGCAGCCTGCCGATGGTCAGGCGATGAATGCGCGCCAATAACCGGCGGTGACACCATTCGGGCGCTCCAGCGCCCGCCAGTGCTGAGTGCTGAGTACTGAGTGCTGAGTGAGGACGGAATTGGCCGCGGAGGATTTGGCCGGACGATTCGAGGCGAAGTAGTGAGCCATGAATCGAATCGGAAGGCAGGTGAAGTCGCGCAGCCAGCGCTAGAGACGTGGTTGGCCCGATGCTTTCCATCCAACCAAGCACCGTGGCATCAGTCGCGGCTTCGTCGCCCGATGTCAACATCGATTCCACTTGGTCTCGATGTTCTGTCGCCACCCACCCTCTGACTTCGTCAGGCGTGAGGGGTGAGGCGTTAGGCGATAGGAAAGACATACGCACAACGCGGCCAGACTCAATGAGCGTCAGAAAATACGGCTGCCATTGTTCGGCAACAGACTCGGGAATCCATACAAGTGTCAGCAAGGCGTCGTGCAATTCGTCCGGATCGCGCACGACCGGCCAGGACTCCCGCTGCACTTCCTCAATCGCCGCGGGATCCAACGCCCCGACCTCTCCAGCCAGCTGAGCCGGCAGCGTGCGCCGCATCTCCACGGCCCTCGCCCGCCGCTCTTCCAGCGGCGCATCGTCGAGAAAGGCATAGGGGTTGGCATTCAAGATCTCGTGCGAGAACGGAGAGGGCACAGGCGTATCGACCGCCACACAGTTGATCGTCCCTGCTTCAATCTGCTTAATGAGTGCGGTCAATCCGTCGAGGTCCATCGCCTCGGTGAAACAATCCCGCAAGGTCTCGTTCACGAGCGGATGATCCGGAATCTGACGGGTCCGCTCGCCGACCATATTATCCTGACAGGCCATCGCATCCGGGAAGACGGCGCCAAGCAGATCTTCCGCCTTCATTCGTTGGATCTGCGGAGGAACTTTTTTTCCATGCGAGAAACGCAGCAACACCAACGCACGGCTGACATTCCAGCGCCAGCGAGTCATAAACATCGGCGCTTGGAGCACGGCGGGAAGCAAGACCTCGCGAAGCGTCCGACTCTGCAGGAACCCGAACACCGACGCGAGCGGAAAGCTGTGCTTCTCCCCCAGCGAAATCACAATCCCATTGTCGGTCGCCGCAGCTTGCAATTCAAAATCAAAGGTCACACAGAACCGCTTCCGCAAGGCAAGGCCCCAGGCCCGATTGATCCGCGCCCCGAAGGGCGTGTGCAAGATCAGCTGCATCCCGCCGCTCTCATCGAAGAACCGCTCCGCCACGATCGTCTGCTGCGTCGGCACCGCTCCAAGCACCGCCTTGCCCGCCAGCACATATTCAACGGCCTGTTGTGCCCCGCGCTGATCCAGAGCGCATTCTTGGCGAAGCCAGCGAAGTGCTGAGTGCTGAGTGCTGAGCGGATTTTCAGAGATGAGGAGATGATCGAGATCGCTCCGCAGTCTGGCGACTTCGGCGGACAGTTCTGCCGTTCTTGACGGCGCTTCGCCGCGCCAGAAGGGAATGTTGGGAGGGGCACCGTGGGCGTCTTCCACCCGCACCTTGCCTCTCTCCACACCCTTGATCCGCCAGGAGGTATTACCCAGTAACATGATATCGCCGGCCAGACTCTCCACCGCAAAGTCTTCATCGACCGATCCCACAACCGTCCCTTCAGGCTCGGCAACCACGGCATAGCTCGCGTTGTCTGGAATGGCCCCGCCGGAGGTGATCGCCGCCAGTCTCGCTCCACGTCGGCCTTTGATACGGCGATTGATGCGATCATGATGCAGATAGGCCAGACCCCGCCCGCGATTCGTCGCAATCCCGTCCGCCAACATCCTCACCACCTGATCGAACTCCGAACGAGGCAAAGCCCGATAGGGATCGGCCCGTCGGCAGAGATCGAACAGGTCGTCTTCCTGCCAGGCCTGCGTCGCGGCTGCGGCCACCAGCTGTTGCGCCAAAATATCGAGCGGAGCGGGCGGCACAGTGATGCGATCCAACACTCCTGTCCTGATCGCGCGTATCAGCGCCGCACATTCGAGCAAGTCATCCCTCGTCATCGCAAAAAGCCGGCCCTTCGGAATCGCCTTGATCCAGTGACCGGCCCGGCCGACTCGCTGCAGGCAGGTGGCAATCGCGCGGGGCGAACCGATCTGACAGACGAGATCCACTGTGCCGATATCGATACCGAGTTCCAGCGAGGCAGTTGCAACAACCACGCGTGTCTTGCCGTTCTTGAGCCGCTCCTCCGCCGACAGGCGGATCTGTCGCGAAAGGCTGCCGTGGTGCGCCGCAACGACATCGGCGCCTAGGTCCCGCAGCCGTTCTTCCAATGAATGCGACACCCGTTCAGCGAGACGCCTTGTATTGACAAAGACCAAGGTCGAGCGGTGCTGCCGAACCAGCTCAGCGATGCGATCATAGACATCGGCCCATATGGCGTTCGTCGCCACGGCGCTCAGTTCATCCTTTGGTACTTCCACGGCCAAATCCATCTGCCGCTTGTGTCCGACATCGATCACCGTGGGAAGCGGGTGGGTTCCAACCAGAAACTGCGCGACAGTTTCAATTGGTCGTTGCGTTGCCGAGAGACCGATCCGCTGCGGTTTCGTCAGCGTGAGCGCTTCCAGCCGCTCTAACGAGACCGCGAGATGTGCCCCGCGTTTGTTCGGCACAACGGCATGGATTTCATCGACGATGACGGTCCGGACCGTCTGCAATACCCGGCGGCTCTTCTCTGCCGTCAATAAAATATAGAGCGACTCCGGCGTCGTGACGAGAATATGAGGAGGCCGCTTCAACATCTGCTGGCGATCCGCCATCGGCGTGTCGCCGGTGCGGACCAGCACACGGAGTTCCGGCATCAAGAGCCCGGCTGACAAGGCTGCGGTACCGATTTCAGCCAGTGGCTGTTGGAGATTTTTCTGTATGTCGTTGCTGAGCGCTTTCAGCGGCGACACGTAGAGCACCTGCGTCTGATCATCGAGTTCACGCGCGAGGGCTTGTTTGAAGAGGTGATCGATGCAAGAGAGAAAAGCGGCAAACGTCTTACCGGACCCAGTCGGCGCGGCAATCAGCACGTCAGCCCCCGACTGAATGGCAGGCCAAGCCTGGGTCTGAACCTCAGTCGGAGTCCCGACGTTCGAGTCAAACCACTCGGCGATGAGAGGATGGAATCGAGAAAGCGGCATGGCACGTTGATGCTACCATGCCGGATGTTGAAGCTCTATGGGCTAGGGCAGCGCTCGGACGTAGATATGAGAACCGCTTCCAGCGACAAGATTGGGTGCCTGAGAGAAGAAGGCGACAAATCCACCATTGCTGGTAATAGATGGAGTATCGCTAGGCCCAGTTCCCTCCACCAGAGATCCCGTATTGTCTCTGGAAACGAGACTCGTTGCGGGCCCATTCCTGTCGTGCAGGTAGATCTGTTGACCACTGACACTTGCCACTAGATTGGTCGCGAGCGACGTAAAGGCCACATATCGCCCATCGCCGCTGATGGACGGTGCGCTGCTGTTGCCATCTCCTGCTGTTGCACTACTGTCTTTGGAAATAAGGCTGGTGGTTCCATTCGCGCCGGTGATGCGGTCATGGATATAAATCTGTTGGTTGGCGCCAGTTGCACCAAGATTCGTCGATAGCGAGGGAAAAGCAATGAACTGGCCGTTAGAACTGATTGTCGGTGAGGCACTCACGCCGTTGCCCGCTACCGGAATCACGCTGTTATCATGTGAAACAAGCGTAGTCTGACCAGTCTGTCGATTGTGAACATAGATCTGAGTCCCGCTGACGCCGGCCACCAAATTCGTGGAGGCTGAGGCAAAGGCGACGAACCGGCCGTCTGAACTGATGGCCGGTGAGGCACTCACACCGTCGCCCTCTACCGGAGTCACGCTGTTATCTTGTGAAACAAGCGTGGTCTGGCCAGTCTGTCGATCGTGGACATAGACCTGAGTTCCGCTGACGCTGGCCACCAAGTTCGTGGAGACTGAGACGAAGGCCACATACCGACCGTCAGCGCTGATTGCCGGCGCACTACTGGTCCCAGTTCCGATGATACCGACGCTGCTCTTCGAGACCACAGTGGTTTGACCGGTCTGGCGATCCCGTACATAGATCTGTTGACCGCTCACACCTGGCACAAGATTCGACGACAATGAGACAAACGCCACGAGCCGACCGTCGCTGCTCATTGAGGGATCGCTACTGGTACCTCCGCCTTCGTTGATGGCACTGGCATCGCTGTCGCGAGAGATCACTTCGATCTGATTCGTCTGCCGGTTGTGCAGATAGATTTGCGTGCCGTTAACATTAGTCACGAAGTTCGTCGATGACGAAGCAAAGGCGACTAGACTTCCATCACCGCTGATAGAGGGAGTCGAACTGGAGCCACTTCCCGCCGTACCACTGCCATTGACCGAAACACGATCCGTCCTGGTATGGATGACAAACAGCACTGAGCCCGTCGCGGTCTTCCCTGTGCTGTCCCTCACAGTGAACGTCGCCGTGAAGTTGCCTGCTGCGGTTGGGGTGCCGCTTACGACACCCGTGCCTGGGTCCAGAGATAAGTCGGGTGTGCCCGTCGGCAAGGACCCGACAAACAGTGTCCAGGTGAACGGGGCCGTTCCCCCAGTAACCGCAAGGGTCGATGTATAGGCATTGCCAACCACACCGAAATCGGCGGCCGTCGTCGACACCGCAAAGTCTGCCGCACTGCCGCCACCGCCCCCTCCACCCGGGCAGCCGACGAGTCCAAACACGAGGGCAATAATCGACAATAGAGACGCAAGAGATTTCATACGGGCATTCTCTTATGAGTTCCTCTTTGAGGCAACAACTATGTTATTTTACGCAACGGTGAAACGGTGGACCAACCTTATGGACGGAGATATTGAGTGACGCAACACATACCATCTCCGCTGGTCGTGCTGGGATCAGGCTACACGGGCCGTATCGTGCACAGCATCGGAGCCTCGCAGGGAAAAGCTGTCCACGTCACCAGCAGGAGTCCCCTCAATAATCTCGCAGACATCCCTTCGGAATATCGCCTGCGCTTCGATTTGGAACAGCCCTCGACCTGGCCGAACATTCCTGCGGGCGCCGATTTCATCTGGTGCTTCCCTGCCACGCCGCTCGAACAAGTCCAGGCCTTTGCACGCACGCTCGATACGACGGCTCGGCGCATTGTCGTCTTGGGAAGTACGTCTGCCTATGAAGTAACTGATCAGTCCAACGAATATCCTCCACCCTGGATTGATGAATCAGCTCCGATCGACCTCACTAAACCGCGTGTGCAGGGTGAAGAATTCTTGCGCACCAACTGTGGCGCAACCGTTCTGCGCGTGGCAGGCATCTATGGCCCGGGTCGGAACCCGCTGGACTGGATCAGGCAAGGCCGAGTAAGTCCGTCACGCAAGTATGTGAATCTTATTCACGTGGAAGATTTGGCAGCCATCTGCCTGGCTGCAATTGAGAAGGGGAAGCCTGGCGAAGCCTACAACATCAGCGACGGTGCACCGCACACCTGGGATGAAATCTGTGCAACTGCGCAGCAGCGATGGAGTGTGACAGCGACAGCGTCCAAAGAAGACCGCTTCACAGGAAAGCGAATCAGCAACGCCAAGCTTCGAACAGAGCTAGGCTATGTTCTCAAGCACCCAGACTTATACGAAGCTCTCGCCTTGATCGAATCATTGGACAGGGTATAAGCAGGCTTGTCAAAACGGTCATCCAACAAGGCCGAAAGTAGATATCATTCCCACCAACATTGAGATCACGCCAGCCCTCGGTGTGTCTTTCAGGATGGTCAAAATGGCTTCCAGCAAGGCCCGAGGCGAGACGGAACCGGAGGCGTACCCTCAAGGGTACGTTGAGGATTCCGTCGAACCGAGAACGAAGCTGGAAGGCATTTTCACCATCCTGCTAACGTAGCAACGCCATTACCGCAAGGCAAACGAGCAGATTGTTGATCGCGTGGGCAAGAATACCTGGCCAGAGACTTCCGGTTTTTTCATAGATCCAGGCCCAGAGCACTCCACTCCAACAGACACTCAACAATCCTACAACTCCGTAGCCGTGCGCGATGCCGAAAATGCCGGCGCTGATCAACGCGGCCGGAAGAAAACGGAATTTACGGCGGAGTATCGCGAACAGCAATCCACGAAACGCGAGTTCCTCGAACAGCGGCGCGAAGATCACGTATTCGAGCAGGCTGACGGCTGTCAAGGACGGTGCAGCCCAGACGAGATTGGGGTCGAACCACTCGACCCAATGGCTTGTCAGGTGGAACGGCTCTGCCAACCGATCCATGACCCACCCTCCCCATAGACCTGCAGCCACGACCGCCAAGATCGCAGCCGCTAAGCGGCCGGTATTGGCCCATCCGATTTTCAACCCAAAACCACCAGGGAACGTCATTCCGGAGGGCCGGAACAGATGATGGTACGCCAAAATGAGCAGCGGCACATTCGTCAGCGGAATCGCCAATGCCCGGAGCAAGACATTGTCTGTCGGCACGTACAACAGAAACAGCGCCGTGAGCATGACGCCAATTGCACCGCCACGCAGCAACACCGCCGCACCAATGCCGCCTGGCCATGGCGGCGGCACACCAGACTCATGCAGCCGGACGAAACTGGAGGCCTCATTCCGTCTCAGCCACAGCAATACGCAGACCACCGTCCCGACAATCAGCGCGCCGAGTTCAACGAGCGTCAGCCCATACGACCGGGCAAACTGGCGGTCGATACGCACAGCGGCTTGTTCTTGAATCCTGGTTACGAGCGCAGCATCGTTGGCACGGCGCGCGAGACGTTCGGCCAGTCGATCGTAAAACCACCCAGACGGCAACACCTCTGCCGCTGTGGCCTGCCGCAAGACATATCTGTCCGCGTCATGCACCGGGCCTTCACTATAGGCAGCCGTCACCAGATCGGCGAACTGAGGAAACGGGTCTCCTGCTTTGACCCAGTCATGCGCTGAGAGAAGCGCCTGCGACACATGGCCGGCCTCTGCTTGGAGAATCGCCAGTTGTAAATCGACGGATGGGTCTTCGGAGGACTCTGCCAATTCTCGATACCATTCGATTTCGTGAGCCCGTTCAACCTCGTCGTTGCTGGAGGTCCAGGACAAGAGCCGCTGTTCCCATTGAGGTGCGCGCTTGAGCCCTTCCTCCACATCCCTGGTCCGACTGACCATCAAACTCAGCGCTTGTTCAGGTGACTCGATCCGATCCAACTTCGATGCCGAAGTCGATAACCCGATCATCGAGCCTAGGGCCACGGTAAGAAAAATCGCAGCCAACAGCGTCATCAAGGGCGAGAACCGCCCGAAATAGACCCCGACCGGCGGCGGCGCATCTGCGGATCGCCACCAGGACTTAGGTTGTTGTGGCTCGTTGAGAGGCGCGGTCGCTGACTCGATCATCGTTGGAACTATAACATGCCATTTTTGTCCCTCGACATCCCCCATAGTAGCTAGGCGGCACAGGAGGCCGTTGAGAATACCCGTGGCTGAGCGCGACTGAACTCCGCTATACTCTGGTCTGTCTGGTCTATCTGGTTGATTTGGTTTATTTAGTTAGTTCGCTTAACCCAAAAACCAGACAAACCAGATAGACCAAATGAACAAGTCCGGCTGGCGGGCTTTTTCAGCATCCTGTTAGATTTGGAGTGGTATGCCGTTTCAGAATTTTATCCCCCCACGCAGGCTGCTCCTAGGCCCGGGGCCAAGCATGGTGCATCCGCGAGTCCTGCGTGCGCTCTCAACCCCTCTGCTTGGCCATCTAGATCCGGCCTTTCTCGCACTCATGGATGATATCCAAACCCTGTTACGGGTTGTCTTTCAGACCAAGAATCGCTTCACCATCGCGGTGTCCGGCACCGGCTCAGCCGGGATGGAAGCGTCGATCGTGAATATCGTTGAACCGGGCGATACCGTGATTGTCGGAGTCAATGGCGTATTCGGCACACGCCTCGCCAGTATGGTGGAACGATGCGGCGGCAAAGCCATTCGCGTAGAAGCCCCTTGGGGGCAGATCGTAGGACCAGACGCGATAGACACGGCATTGCGTCAATCCGGTCCAGTCAAAGCGGTGGCCATCGTGCATGCCGAAACCTCAACCGGCGTCTGGCAACCACTTGAACCGATCGCCCACCTATGTCGTACCCATGACACACTCTTCATCGTCGATGCCGTCACCTCGATGGGAGGCGCACCGCTGGAGATCGATCGGTGGGGTATCGATGTCTGCTATAGCGCCACGCAGAAATGTTTGAGCTGCCCGCCCGGATTGTCGCCCTTCACGCTCAGCGACCGCGCCTTCGCGGCCATCAAGGCCAGACGAAATCCCTGCCAGAGTTGGTATCTGGATATGGCCTTGATTGCCGACTACTGGACTGACGGGACCAGGGCCTATCATCACACCGCGCCGATCTCCATGCTCTATGGCCTGCGGGAAGCGTTGCGACTCGTCGAAGAAGAGGGATTGCCTGCCCGCTTCGCTCGTCATCAGCTCAATGGCGAGGCCTTGACCGCAGGCTTGACCGAACTTGGGCTTCTGCCCCTTCCCCAGGCAGGCCAGCAACTCCCGACATTGATCTGTGTCACGATTCCCTCTCATATTCCTGACGCCGAGGTGCGGACGAACTTGCTCTCGACCTATGGTATAGAAATCGGCGGCGGGCTCGGCCCACTCAAAGGAAAGGTCTGGCGCATTGGCTTGATGGGTGAGTCGTCGTCAGAGGCTCATGTCCTAACCCTGCTCAATGCGCTGGAAGAACTATTTATCCGCGGCGGAGCGCTTTCCACTCCCGGAGTCGCGTTGCGGGCTGCCGCACGAATCTATAGCCGTAGAGTCTCTAGACAGTAGAGGACATCGATCGCATGAAGAACAAACCGTCACTCTGGATGATCGCCGCCGGGGCCTTTGCCTTTCTCGCCCTAGCTGCATACCTGTACTTCGCCCTGACATTGGCCGATCACTGGGAGTCAACCACCGTTCCAGCGGGCAAGGCTGAAGCAACAAAATCGCCGATGTGAGGGGCCACACCTTGATGAAGCCTTTTGCCATTCGCTCAGTGCGCGTCATCGACGGAACCGGTCGAACAATCGACCGGGCCACGGTGGTCGTTCGTGGCGCCACGATTGCCGCTGTCGGATCGGATCGAGACCTCTCTGTCCCGCGTGGAGCAACCAAGATCGACGGCCGTGGACTCACACTATTACCGGGCTTGATCGACTGCCACGTCCATCTCTGCCTCGGTGCTGAACCGGATGTCGTAGATGCCATCGCCAAAGAGACATCCACGCTGACCTTACTGAAAGCAGGCCAGGCCGCGCAGCGGACCCTGGAGGCAGGCTTTACCACCGTGCGCGACGTGGGGTCGCGCGACCATTCCATCTTTACATTGCAACGGGCTATTGAGACAGGACTTGTTCCCGGCCCTCGCATTGTCGGAGCAGGCCTGGCGATTTGCATGATCGGCGGCCACGCCAGATTTATCGGTCAAGAGGTGGAAGGAGCAGAGCAAGTCCGTTCTGCCGTGCGCGCGCAAATCGCCGCCGGAGCAGCCGTCATCAAAGTCATTGCGTCAGGCGGCGTCCTCACGCCCGGCACCTCGCCGGACCAGGCACAAATGACCGTGGAAGAACTCCAGGCCGCCGTGGACGAAGCGCAACAAGCCGGACGAAAAGTCGCCGCCCATGCCCATGGATCGTCAGGGATGAAGAATGCGATCCGTGTCGGAGTCCATTCGATCGAGCACGCCACACTCATGGATGAAGAGGCCGCGGCCATGATGAAACGGCAGGGCGTCTTCATGGTGCCGACACTCTCTGCGCTGGCCACTACTGCCGCCTGCAGGCTCGGATGCGGTATTCCTGAAAGCGCATTGGATAAAGCCAAATCCATGACGAAGCGGCATCAAGTAAGCTTCAAGAACGCCCTGCGTGACGGCATCCAGATTGCGATGGGGACCGATGCTGGAACGCCCTTCAACTTCCACGGCGAGAATGCTCAGGAACTTGAACGAATGGTCGCCCTCGGGATGAGCCCGATGCAGGCGATTCTCGCCTCGACCTCCGCAGCTGCACGATTGATCGGAATCCAAGACCAGGTGGGAACGATCGAGAAGGGGAAACGGGCAGACCTTCTCTTGTTCAAAGGCAATCCGCTTCGTCGCATCGACCATCTGCGCGACCGAGACCGGATTGTCGGAGTGATGCAGGCAGGCCAGTTTGTCGCAGGACCGCTTTCAAGAACGTGAAACGTTACATCTATTCATCGGCACTGAATCGGACAGACAAGGTCAGATAAATTCTGGCCTCGAAGGACCGTTCCCCGCCACGCACAGACGTTAAAACAAGTACGGTGCTGCGCACCGAGGGCCCGCGAGGCTAATGCCCCAATTCGTATCGCACTGCGTTGAGCAACTCCGCCATGTTCAAGGGCTTCGGGAAGGTCTGCCGGGCCCCGAGGAGCATCGCGACATCCAGGGCGTTCTCATTCTCTCCTGCATCAGAGATTGCGATCACTTTGGCGGAAAAATACTAACGCGTCAGTTCAAGGAGCATGACGAGCCCATTCATCTCGGGCATGTGAATATCGGTGATGACCAGGCCCGTCGGCTTGAGTCGGTACTGGTTCAGCCCCTGACGACCGTTCGCCGCCTCCGTGACCTCATACCCCTCTGCTTCGAGCACCGAGCGGAGGAGTCCACGGACAGCGTCATCATCATCAATGATCAGAGTCGAGGCCGTCATGCTCTCACAGGTGTTGACGATTTGCGCACGTGTCAAGCCGCGCTCCTGATGAATGACTCTGCTCCAAGGTGGACTTCACCATCCTGATAGTCTGGCTCACCAGTTTGGAATGCCAACACCTGTCCTTGGCAGGCCATCTGATGCTGCTCGATCACCGCGTCGTGGATACGCCCACAATTCATGCAACGCCAACTCGTTGTCCACATCTCTCCATAGGCGCCCTCCATGTCTAGGCAGTGTTCTTCAACCATGAAACCCTCGCAGCGTGAACAGGTCATGATCGCCCTCCTTGGTGTAAGCCGTGGCACGTAGCGCTCATGACCAAAGGATAGCGCAGGCCCTGGTTAGCACCAGACCTAAAGGAAGTACCTCGAAGGTAGAGGAAAAGGGGATGTAGGAGGAGGGAGGGTCGCGGGGAGGGGATGACTCAAGTCATTCACGATGTGTGCACCGCGGAGAAGAAGAAGGTCGGAGGGCGCCTCAACGCCACCATCACGTCACTCTCCCCCACTCCCACGGCAGTACTCGACGAAGGAGATCTCAGTCCGAGAAGTGTTTATCAAATTCAAATGCCGCTCTCGGCCAGGAGCGGAAGTTCGGCGCCGAGATCGCACCGCCGTAAAGCGGTCCTCAGCCCTGCCGCATTAACGCTGGCGCTCGCCTGCTGCCGGAAGCGGGTGCGTAGCGAGCGCTTTAGGCAGTCAGGTGGGCGCTTTGTTCGGCCAGGATACATCGTAAGACTCCTGTAACATGCACTAACTGCCTTTCTACACTAGCCGACAAGGTTTTCGGCTTTTGCCTTCAATGCGCCGACAGATTTTTTTACGGCTCCAAAAGCCGTAACCAAGTCGTCGACACCATCAATGACGCCGACTTGGTCAACGGTGTCCTTGACGGTCTTTTCCAGCGTCTTCACGAGATCAAGCAGGGATGCTGCTTTGCCAGCGATGAAGGGGAACGTAAGGTTAGCCTCGCCCTCCCGAGCTATGCGGACCGCAAGCGCAAAGGTGTTCGTCGCTGTGGCGATCTGGTCATTGACTGACGCCAGCGCCTTACTGGCAGCCGCCAGCTGCCCGCTGGAAATTCCAGCATGGGCTTGCATAGCCATTTCAGAGACTATATGGTCACTAGTCTGCTGCGAAAGAGCCAGTAATTCATCCGCAATGGCGTTTGCGTCGCGGCTTTTTTTTAGTTCAATGGCGGCCATTCCCTCGGATTGTAAACGCTCGACTTGCGCTAAACCGCGAATGCGTACCTTATCCGCTTTGCTAATCGGCATGAGGGTTCTCCTAATGAGGGTGATCTTATCGTTTCAGAACTCGAAGGACTATGGGTGTTCAGGGCTTCTGGCCGACCAAATTGCCTAGCTCGATCAGAGCCGCTTTCAGATTGAAGGCACTGAGCGAAGTGCCATCTTCCAGGCTACGACGCAGTTTCTGGTGCTCAAGCGCCCAGGCTTGCACCGCTTTGATGACCGCCTTGCTTGTGCTTCTTCGGTGTTTTAGAGTTGTCTCTATACTCATGATCTCCGCTTTGTAGGCTTCAACAATGGGGCGGATAGCCTCCATCCGAGCCTCCACCAGACCGACAGCTTCCAGTTCCATGATAGCCTGGCAGGGGCCGGTCTTATCGCGACAGAAACCGCGCCAAAAGGACTCCGGGGCCTGTGAATCGAAATTGGTAACAAAACTGTTTAGAAATCGGTAGTAGGCGTTGTAGTTGTGCTCTACATTGTCGTTGAAGCCGATGATGTTTGGCCCAGCGGCGTCCGATGCCGCCAGGCGTTTATTGTTCCGGATGCCATTGGCCGCCTGGTTTATCGCCTCTCCGTAGATCACTTCAAACTGCTCGGCAACGAGCTTGACCCCAGGTTCCGCAGCGGCAATGGCATCCTTCAGGGAGTTTTTGGCCTGCATTTTCGTGAACTCGTCGGCAATTGCTTTGAATCCCTTTGTGATCGGGTCAGCGGCAGCACCCACGGGAAACCCAGACGTACTAGCCAGTTCGGCAAAGCCCTGGACACTGTCAAGGAGCGACTGGGCGGACTCGGCCCCAGTCTTTCCTGCCGCCACCAGGCTGGCTAATTTCTCCGAGTACGTTGTCATGGCAGCGAATAACGTGTCTAGGTTTTTATCCGTTTTTTCGAAAGTCCTTTGGGTGTCTTCAAGTTCCTTCTTACGCGTCTGGAAGACAGCATCCTTTTCCCCCAGCATCTGAACCGCTTTGAGCGATGCAACGTCACTCGCTACTTCGCGGTAATGGGTGCCAGCGGCTGCCGCTAAACCGGCGGTGGAATCGGCAAAGGGTTTGACGTCTGGCAGCGTGGTACAACCTGCAGCCGTAAGTGCGAGTGTAATGAATAGCAAGGCAGACTGTCGTATCTGTCGCATGGAAATCTCTCCGTCTGTTTCGTTAGTTGTTGAAGCACCCAAATATTTTCACGGTTCGGGTTGTCTCAATGTGCTTTATCCCTTCATACAATCCCCTCTGAGTGTGCAGTAGGCTAACGCTGAAGCTCAGCAGCGGCGGCCGCGCTGAGAAACAGTGAACTTCGAGACGCCACGATCGCGGCTGCCGTCTGCTGCAGCGTTTTGTTGGGTGGCGAAGAGTGGATCGGCTACTCCAAGTTAATGCCTTTGGATGCTACGCAGTGTACTTCTTCCTCGGCTCTTGGCATGGCATTTAGCTCAACGCCATGAAACCCTGCCAGCAGCATTGTCACGGCGACGTTCGAAAGCCAGGTGCCGGAGGTTATCGAAGTTTGTTCGGCCCTTGCCCATAGTACCGTTTGAGCCAGTCACTGAGACCATCGAGGCCGGGGAAGAGCATTCGTTCCGTGATATTGTCTTGATCAAGCTTATCCCTAACCTCCCATTTTAATTCCTTGGGAATGATGACGCGGTGATAAAGCGACGGATGATTCTGTAGAAGCTCGCTCAATACCAGAGTGGCCCCCGGCATCACGGACATGATTGCCCCCTGGTTGACAATGCGGGAGTCCAGCGACGGGGGCTCGAAGAACAAAACGAAGGGGCCTTCTTTGGCCAAGGCGTCAAAGTCGGCAAGCTCCGGTATGAATTTGAGCATTTCGACGGAGAAGAGGAAGGCATACTCACGATCGAGGACATCAAGAAACTTGCGCGGAAGGAGATTTCGAGCCTTGACTGCATTGATACACCAGATTGCCGCGTCTTTGTCGTAGTGCTCCTCTTCAAAAGTCGCGAAATGCACCGCGACCTTAGGTGAGACCGTCCAATCCAGGAGCCGAGTAGGGAGTCGGTGATGCTGCGCGACTGACAATTGGCACCAAAGCGTATCGTCCGGAATCGAACCGGGCTCCGCGTACTTCCGAAAGCTTCGAAGCAATGGTCGCTCGACCTTAGCGTAATCTCCTCCAAGCCGGAAGAGACTTGTTTCGAGTCCCCAAGCTTGGTCAGCCACGCCGCGGTAAACATAATCGGATCTGTGCCTCTCATGTGAGGTCTTAGGGATATCGTATAGCGCCTGCGTCAACTCCATCCAACTGGTGACTCTTTTGTCATTCATGGCCTGCTCCAAAACGAATGTAGGCATACCTGGGACGCCCAACCATATGCCCCTCCCGACGTCTAGCTCCCCAGTCCCGTTACCCTGACAGATCGGCGCTGGTCATTTGCCTTGCGTATCCTCTTTCACCTCTTTCACCTCTTTCACCTCCGGCTTGCGCATACCATGGCGTATATTGACGAGCTTGTTGAGGAGGTCGAACCAAAACGGCGCACCAAGGGAGAGCGCAAGCGCAGTGAGCAGCCATCCCACGACCCGGGTTGTCCACATCCAGGGGTCGAACGAACCCGATCGGGCAGCGCCCTGTGTCCGAAACTCGGGAGGTGGCCAGCCGATAGGCAGCCTGCCGAGGGATTCATTGCGCCCCTGCACGGCGTCTACCAACCCCATCAGTGATGCACAGGATGCGTCCTCCTTGCGCTTCTGAGACGTCAGACCCATGCACGTCTCAAACGCCTCTTTGCTGGTCTTTTCGACGACCTGCATACCGAGCGCGACTGCGGCGGCGCGGGCATCCTTGTCCCGGTAGAGGTGCTCAGTCAACGCCACCGTGTCGAGGTTGAAGCCGACTGCCACCACAAGCCCAATACCGAAACTGATCTTCTGCAGGTTCCGCTTGTAGTCCGCGCCGAGCATCGTGAGAGAGCGGTTTACCCAGTCACTCACGGCTGTCATCAAGGCATCGGTGGTGCTCCCAGCAGTTCGCACGAGAGCCTGAAGTTGCGTTTTCAGGTTCGAGTCCGGCAACTTTTCGATGGCCCCGGAAACCTGTTCTACAGTTTTGCCTGCGATGGTGGGGTCTGCGAGGCCTCCGACCAACAACTGCGCGAGTATATTGGTATCTATGTAGGATGACGCCTTGTTTCGGTCCGTGTCGAAGAAGGGCTTGAGTGCCGGGCTTTTCATGAGGATGTCCTTAACATCCTTGTCACTGATCAGCATCTTCAGTGAATCATGGAGCTGTTTTCCGCGCAGGTTCAGTGTTTGTGCAATGTACTCGTTGAGTATGGTCACGAACAGGCTCGCCCCGAGATAGACCAGTGTCAGGCCAATGGCAACATCCACCCATGCGGTCAGATTGTCCATCGCCCCTCCCTCTTGTGATCGCGTTTTGTTTCTCGCGGCAGACCCCGGAGTTCGTCGGTTGCTTTCGTCATTTTCCTCGATCTCCGGATTCCGCGGAACATGCTCCGCCTTGCTCCAACAAGCCGAGTTCACGTAGGACTACTGACTGTACTCTCCATGCTGGGCCGCACCTCGGATCATCTGTGCGTCGCACGTGACACACGACAGACCTCGTCACTACGAGTGGAACCCGACGCCTCTTGCCCAGAGCGCCACCTTCAACGCTGGAACTCATGCAGTTTTCTTGCCAGAAGAGCTGTCGCCAAATGATCTGCTCGCCGTGACGGAAGTCACTCAACAATTTAGATCGTCTTCAGAAAGAATTAGGCTTCATGCTGCCAGAATACGAACAGCCTCCCAAGCCTGCTAGCTCTCCACAACGGTTTCCCGCCTTCGCGCGGTTCAGGAGTCGCCCTGTCTGTCGGTTGAACTTGTGGGAATGCTAGCTTATCGAGCCCTCTTCTGAGGTCTTCATTAAACTCAGGGCAAATCACACGTGGCCTGCTATATCGAAACAGGCCTAGCCCTGAATCATTTTAGATTCTAACTGTATCCTTTTAGATTCTAGTCGGAAGCGGTTTTCCCTGTTTCAGTCTCAAAACCTCAGAATAGTCTGCCATTTTCGAGCTTCTCGTACTGGCCTGGAATTTGCTGGATAAACTTACGTGCGCCGTAGTTGTCTGGATCTCGCCAAATCAGTTCTAGTCTGGAGGCGGTAATGCACGGGATCCTTGCAAGCGAAAGGAAGTTGCAGATGATGCATACTGACAGAGGACTGTTTTCACGCAGAGACCTTATTAAGACGATGGGAGTTGGGGGAACGGCTTGGATGCTGGCTCAAACGTCCTTTGCCAGGGGTGAAGCGCCTGAGCGGCCACCAGCGACAACCTTGGTGCAAGACGATGAGTCGGAAAACCCTCTCATCGAGCTGCACAAGAACTCGGAGGATGAGAAGCGCGAGGAAGGCATGGCTCTGTGCATGTCTGGCGGAGGATACCGCGCTATGTTGTTCCACCTTGGCACGATATGGCGGCTCAACATGGCTGGATTGCTTCCGCAACTGAAGCGTATCTCATCGGTTTCAGGAGGATCGATCACCGCTGGTGTGCTCGGACATGCCTGGCAGACCCTCATCTTCGAAGGCAATGTGACGCAGAATTTTCATGAGAAAGTCGTCCTGCCGATTCGCAAGCTCGCAGGGGAAACCATCGATGTTGGCGCGGTGCTCAAAGGGATTTTGTTGCCGGGAACGATTAGCGACAAAGTGCGAAACGCCTATAAAGACTATCTGTTTGACGAGGCCACGTTACAAGACTTGCCGGATGAGCCGCGCTTCGTGATTAATGCCACCAATGTCCAATCTGGAGCATTGTGGAGATTTTCCAAGCCATACATGGCGGACTATCGAGTTGGTCAGGTGCTCAGACCAACGACCCCTCTTGCCGTTGCCGTTGCGGCATCCTCAGCGTTTCCGCCCGTGTTATCACCCCTCGAACTGGAGATAGAGCCTGGGCAATGTGTGGACATGGACGGGACCGATCTCCACCGAGAGCCGTTCACGACGAATGTGGTCCTCACGGATGGTGGAACCTACGACAACCTTGGTCTAGAGCCAGTCTGGAAATTTTCTACGGTTCTCGTGAGCGACGCGGGACAGAAAATGAAAGAGGAAGAGGATCCTGATATCAACTGGGCAGGGCACAGCCTACGGGTGCTAGAAATTATAGATAACCAAGTCCGCAGTTTGCGGAAACGGCAACTCATAGCAGCATATAAGAAAAATGACCGGAAAGGGGCCTATTGGGGAATACGAACAGACATTCGAGATTTCGACACACCAGACAAGTTTGACTGTCCATTTGATCGGACACTGGAACTCGCCAGTGTGCCGACTCGTTTAAAGGAGTTGGAGCCGTTGGTGCAGGAGCGCTTGATCAATTGGGGGTTTGCAGTGTGTGACGCGGCGCTACGCACGCATGTCCGGCCAGACCTTGGGAAGCCGGAACGGTTGCCATACCCTGAGAGCGGAGTCTAGGGGACACAGGGGAACAGGAGCGGAGGGCCGGATGGCGAGGACCAAACTGACATCGCGAGCGACGCACAGTGCGCATGACATTCCGATCCGTCGCTGGACAGTGTTGGCACAGGATCCTTCAATCCTCGACAAAGGCCAGGCCCTCACCACCACAGTGGAAGTCCCGGCGGAACGTCTGGAATTGGGCCCGAAAGGCCATCGCATCCACGTGATCGACTATGACGCGTCCACCGACATCATGTACGGCGCGCGGGAAGAATCGCCGGAGATCGATCGCTACGCGAAGACTCACGACATCGACAAACTGGTTCGCGATCCGCATTTTCATCAGCAGAATGTCTATGCGCTGACCATGACGACGCTCTATGAATTTGAGCGCGCGTTAGGTCGGCCGGTCAACTGGGGGTTTGACGAACCCTCGCATCAATTGAAAGTTGCGCCGCACGCCTTCATGGACGCCAATGCCTACTACTCGCGCGAATCCGAGAGCCTGAACTTCGGCTATTTTCCGGACGATAACGGCAAGCGCATTTACACCTGTCTGTCGCACGACATCGTGGTGCACGAAACCACCCACGCAGTGCTCGACGGCCTGCGCAAGTTTTATCTCACCCCCTCATCGCCCGACCAGGCTGGGTTTCATGAAGGGTTTGCAGATATCGTCGCTCTGTTGTCCGTGTTTCGGCATCGCGAGACTATCGAACACGTCCTTCTGCCGCTCTGCGATAAAAGCGGCCGGGTCGCCGCGCGCAATCTCGACCCCGAGGTGTTAGGCGATACCGCCATCGCCAAACTCGCCGAAGAAATGGGGGAAGCGCTCGAAGGTGTGCGCGGCGCGGCGCTGCGCCAATCGGTGCACATCAAACCCGACAAGCGCCATTACACGAGTGCCCGCTACGAAGAAGAGCATGACCGCGGCGAACTCTTGGTCGCCATCATCATGCGCGTCTTCCTCGCCATCTGGGTCAAGCGCGTCAAGCCGCTGCAGCTCCATGAGCATGCCCCCGTGGCTCGCAAAGTGGTTGCCGAAGCAGGGGAAACCGCCGCCAAGAACTTGCTCAACATGGCGATTCGTGCACTCGATTACATGCCACCGATTGACATGACCTATCGCGATTACTTAAGCGCGTTGATCACTGCCGACGGGCAACTCTATCCGGATGATGGCAAATACCATTACCGCGAGGAGCTACTCGCAGAATTTGCCGCGTTTGGCATCGCACCTGCAAGTGACAAAACCCCCGATGGTGCCTGGGAGCCGCCGCTCGCGAGCGACTTTACGCTCACGGGCATGCACTTCGAACGGCTGCAGCGCGACCCGACTACGGTGTTCCGGTTCGTCTGGGAAAACCGCGACGCGTTAGGCATCTTCAAAGACGCCTTCACGCGCGTAACCTCGGTGCACCCGGTACTACGCGTGAGCCGCGATGGCACTGTCTTGCGCGAAACCGTCGCCGAATATGTGCAGACGCTGCGCATCTTTGCGAATGAACTCTCGCGGCTCAAGATCCGCAAACCCGACGGCATGCGTGGGACACAGTTGATCGCGCTCTACGGCGGCGGCACCTTGGTGTTCAGCGAATACGGCCAACTCAAATTCCACATCGGTACCGGCGTCTGCAGCCGCCATCAAACCGAGCGATTGAGTTCGCTGTGGCGCAGTGGCTATTTTGAAGACAGTCCATCGACCGCCGCCCGCATCGCCCAAATGCACCGCCATCGGCAAACGAAGCCGCTGCGCGAACCGCCGCAGGATTGGTGAGTCACCCGCATGGCGACCAACCCTAACAAAGTGACCTTGCGCACCTACGACGTCGGTTTTGGCGATTGCTTTTTGCTGTCGTTCCATTACAACGCAACCGTGAAGCACATCCTCATCGACTTTGGCTCGATGCACAATCCCTCTGGCAAGGCCGGCACGGGCAATTATTTAGAACGCATTGCTGATCAAATCAAAGTCGACGCCGGCAACAAACTCACGGCGGTGGTCGCTACCCATCGGCACAAAGATCACATCTCAGGATTCACGATGCGCGGTAATCAAGGCCCCGGCGCCACCATCCGCGCGCTGAAGCCTGAGATTGTCATTCAGCCTTGGACCGAAGATCCCGACGCCGAGCCCGATGCCAAGATACCGACCCAGGCGCTGAAAGGTATCAAAGGTCGGACCGGTTTATATGTCCGAAACCTTAAGGACATGAACCGCTACGCCACCTACGTGCAGGCCGCGGCGAAACGCCTACGCGGCAGTCATCTGCAAGCGGTGCGCGATCAACTCGATTTCCTGGGCGATGACAACAGTCTCGCCAATCGAGACGCCGTCATCAACCTCCAGACGATGGGAAATCCCAAACGCAAACCGCGTTACGTCTATGCCGGCGCTAAGTCAGGGCTTGAGACACTGCTGCCCGGCGTCAAGGTGCATGTGTTAGGTCCGCCGACTCTCAAGCAAGAGCCACGCATCGCGACGCAGACGAAAACGCAAGCCGATGAGTTCTGGCATTTGCGGACCGGCTTTTGGGCGAAGCGCGCGACACTCTTGAAGCACACCGGCCAGCTCACAAAACCCTTGTTCCTAGCACAGATGCTCGATCGCGTCCCCTGGGATGCGCGTTGGCATCGCTACTATGCGCAAAAGGAACAAGCCGAGTCTTTGCTATCGATCGTACGCTCGCTCGATGAGGCGATGAATAACACCAGCGTGATCTTGCTCTTTGAAATCGGCGACACTCTGCTTTTGTTTCCAGGCGATGCGCAGTGGGAAAACTGGCGCTACGCACTCTCGGATCCCAAGGTTCAAAAACTCCTGGCTCGCGTCAATGTATACAAAGTGGGGCATCACGGCAGTCTGAATGCGACCCCGAAATCCTTGTGGAAAGGTTTTGACAACAAAGGCGGCGCAAACAAAGTGAACCGCCTGCTGTCGCTGCTCTCGACAAAAGACGGTGTGCACGGCGGCAAGCATGGGAAACCAACCGAGGTGCCGCGCACGACCTTGGTTGAGGCGCTGGGAAAGAACTCCACGCTGGTCGACACGCGTGACGCCCAGGCGACGGACTTGAGACTGACCAGGGAGATTGATCTCAGCTAGCCTTTGTGAGGGACCGGCCCATGTGAGGGAGAAATACCGATGACGCGTTGATGACCACCTGCCTGAGCGCGCTGCTGGGACCCACCTTGGCAACCGCCCAAGTCTCGCCGACATTTTAGAAGAATGTCGCGACCCAACCAGCGACGGAAGTGGCGCCTCGGCACGGCGGCCGGTGTCAACAGTTGCTGCTTCCATTCGGTGATCAGGGTAGGGTGGACGCTGAATTGCTCGGCCAGCGTTTTATCCCCTTTGACGGCTGCCAAGGCTACCTGCGCCTTGAAGGTCACCTCGTGATTCCGTCTCGTTCGTTTCATTGCCTCGCTCCTTTGGTTCACCACCACCTGGCGGATTTCGTGAAGCCAGGCTACCACCTAATCACACTGTCCAAATTTACGGAGTCCCCTCTTAATTTGGGCGTGTGACGAAAAGATATTGAACGGAAAATCCCATCAGAGATACCGTCAAAAACCAAGTGCCACATCTTTGCCACATTGGCATTAGCAGTTTTAAGCAACTTTAATCTCCAAAATGTTGTCCCTTTGTTCAGTACCTAAATCTACGAGCACATAACAATGCGTAGGACGATCCAGCATAAGAGGAGGACCGCCAATTTCTGTCCGTATAACAAGGCACTAAGAATCGCGAACAATACGCCATAGTCATTGTCATTTCAATCAGCCGCGACTGGACAACCATGTATCACGGGTTCTCATGCGGATCGGCGTAAGACCCCTCTGATAGCGGTCAGTCGTGTACTTCTGCTTTGGGTCGAAAGCGGTCATCGCCTCGGTGATCGGCACGGAAACGGATCTGCAGGGTTAATCGCGGCAGGTGAACACGCGGCGGGACGCGGGCGGGCTCGTGGCGGCCAGCTTGCCGCGGAAGCCGTCGGTGCGCCACCAGCGTTCAGTCTTCCACGCCGATGCCGATCACGATGAGCACCGCATAGTCCTGCTTCGTGCAGCCCTCGACCTGAGGCATCGCTCCCCCTGGCGCAACGGGAAACGCCGTCTTCTGCGCGTTGGCCGGCGAGCACGAACCACCCACCGCCGCCGGGGTATAGCGCGCGGAGCGGCAGGCCAGGTGTGTCACGTCATAGAGCGTCGCGCCTGTATCGAGCTCCCAGCGCCTGTCACCATTCTTGTCGGCGGAATGAATGGTCAGCACCGCCGTCACTTTGCGGTTACCCGTGACCAGGTATTTGCCGGGAGGGAGTGGAAAGGTCGGCTGCTCCATGATCAAGCCGTGTTCCTCCAGCCACCAGTCCCTGTCGTCGAATGTCCAGCGCGCCGGGGCGACGCCACCGGTATCCTTCAACCGTTGATAGCGGTTCAGCTCGACGCCCCGAGGACCCGGGTCCAGCGGCCACAGACCCCACGATTGCGCGCCGCTCCCGGAGGTCGCACCTGGATCGCCCAACGCCGCGATGAACTGCGTCGATATGCGCGGGAACTTCGTCTGACCTCCGCCTGCGGCGTGAACCGGCTGAGCCACAGCGGCGATCATTACCAATAGTACCGTCGCAAGGCATGCGCGGCGAATGAAGCGCTGCGCGCTCCTCGTGAGCGCCGACAAGGCACCTCGCGGCACTAAACGTTTTGGTCCTGTCCTTTTACGTTTCACGTTTAACGCCTTTCATAAAACAATTCCAGCGCGGCAGCAAAGCCCTTCGCCCGACCCTTGCGGAACACATCCTCAAGCTGTCCACGTAGCAATCTGACTCCTCCCTCATCGTCTCGTTTGGCTACGCCTTGGGATAGCAGCATCTCCGTCGCCACCTCGACAAGCCGCTGCTTACGCCCCTCCATTTCAGCCGTGACCAGTTCTTCCATGACCTCCGATGCCCGTTCCTGAATGATGGCTTCCTTGAACGTGTCGTACCCTTGATCCGCCACGGTCCGCTCACGAATCACGGCCAGTTCGGCTTTGATTCGCTTCACGTCTTTCATCAAGATTGCGAACACTTCTTTGCGCCCTTCATCGAAGAGCTTCTTCTCCATCTCGTCGAGAATAACGGCTGGGTCTGCCGCTTCATCCCGTACCGCTTCTTCTCCCCAATTCAGCCGGTCATAGGTCCGACGCTTCTCCGGATCGCCGATGACTTCGTAGGCTGCATTGAGATCGCGAATCTTGGCTTGCGCCTGCGTACTGTCGGGATTACGATCAGGGTGGTGCTGAAAGACCAGCTTCCGGTAGGCCTTCTTGATCGCGTCATCCGACGCATCTCGCGAGACCCCCAGCGCTCGGTAGAAATCAATCCGTACCATGGCGGCGACTATAGCATGGGGTTTCACTAGTCCGCATTATTCACGACGGTTCGTCGCGAAATCGCGCAGTCGCGTTGCGGGACGGGCACGCGGAGCCGTGAGGTCCCGAGGCGTACTTAAACAGTACGTCGAGGGAGCGAGCGGCGAGCCTGCCCGCCGAAGGCGTGTCGTCACCACGCTTGCGAAATCGAGCGCCATAGACATGATCTTGGCGCGAAGAAGAAACTCCATAGTGGATGTTGACTTCTCTCTCCGCGATTGCAGCAGAAGTACTCGTGAATAATGCAGGCTAAGCTTCACCCCGACTCCTCCATTGGGAACTGTGCCTGGCGTCCGTGCAACTTCTCCACAAACCATCATCAATAATGCGGGTTTCCCGCTTCTGAGTGGGAATCAACCATGGCGATCCTTGACATCCCGGCAAAGCGGGTTATCTTCAAATCATGACAAACACACCAACTCCTAAAGCCTTGACTCACGACGAGAAGAAAGCCGCCGACGCGGCATTTGCAGGCCGCCCGTTCAATGAGGCATGGTCTGCGTCAGCCCGAGCAGTCTACGACGGTATCGTGAAGGTCCTACCTCACACAGACGTCGCAATCCCCGCTCCTTCCAACACCGAAGAACCAGCGGAGGTTCTTTCTGCGCAGAGCGAGCCTCTCC
Organism: Nitrospira sp.; assembly: GCA_005116945.1. GTDB lineage: Bacteria > Nitrospirota > Nitrospiria > Nitrospirales > Nitrospiraceae > Palsa-1315. The sequence continues at coordinate 187,411 of SWDH01000029.1, read as the reverse complement.
AGGCTCAAGAGCCTCTCGCACTCGAGCACGCAGGTGGGCAAGAATTACTGGAGGGGACTGCGATGCCTCCAGCCCTTCGCGACAGGGAGGCGGCGATTCAGGCCGGGATCTTGATCGACGTGACACCGACCGCCCTGGAACTCGGCATCACATTCCCCGTCACGATCACCCGACCGCTCTGGGAAGTGGGAATTGTTACGAGCCAATCCCTCCCGGAAGAAGATCAAACCAGCCGGCTGCGCGATATTCTGATGGCTTTTCGCCTGCGCCTGGCCAGTCTGACCACGGTGTCGCCGCTGCTCGACTTTCCAGTTCTGCTGGCTTTACCGCCCGGCAAAGTACCTCAGCCGGTGCCTTTGTTCGCCCTCATTCAGCCTGACCCTACACATCAGGCGAACGTGACGCTCTTGCTGCCGAATGAGGTGTCGTTGTCCATCACCTCGCTGAATTAGGCAGGATGCTGAAAAAGTCCGCCAGCTTTGTTCTCGCCTCGAAAGCATCCTCAACGTAGCCCTGAGGCTACGCCTCCGGTGCTTTCATCGGCTGCGGCCGCGCTGGACAAACTTTTTGAGCATCCTGCAAACTCATCAGCAATCATTGCGAATCTTCTGATTGCCGAGCCACTTCCTGACAAAGACACGTTCTGCCAACTCGGTTGTGATCGTCCCATCGATTCGCGCATCCAGTAATTTCCCTAAAATACTCTTGTACTGCGGTCCAGGTTGCAGCCCCATGGCTTGAAGATCTCGCCCCGTCAAGGCCGTTTTGACAGCCTTGCTCTTCGTATAGGCCACAAGCTGCCGTTTCAGCAGGCTTAATCGCACCACCAATGGCACGCGTTGCTGCTTTGCAAGGAGGAGGACACACGCTTCGTCGGAGAAATCTGCCAAGAGGCGAAATACTTGTGACCGACTCACTGTCCCTGGATCGGTGAGTCGCCTCAGCACGCGTTCGACCCGCTGTCTTCCAATGTTCATCTTCTTAGCCTGCTCACGTGAAAGCGCTAACCGCCGGATCATCGTGGCCACGACGGCTGAGCTGGACTCGCTCGACAAGGCCATGAGATAGACAATCGGTTTGTCGATCACAGAATCCTGGAATCGACGCCCCCACCACGCGAGCGCCTTGGGAACGGCAGCGACCGTTCGCTTCACGCTTTTCGTATAGCACAGATGGCGATGGAGGAAGCGAAGCAGTTTCAACTGTCCTAGTCTTGCAATCGCACACACTGGATCGCGCTCCGCGAACAGCAACAAGACTTCGTTCTGCAATCGAGGACCGGACAGTCGCTGGATCAGATTCATGGAGGCTGCTTGCGCGAGCAGACGCGCGGTGGCAGGATCGAGACGGAAGCCAAATCGTTGTTCGAACCGTATAGCCCTGAAGATACGCGTAGGATCGTCTTGAAAACTGCCTTCATGCAGCACGCGGATCACACGCGCCCGAAGATCGGATTTCCCTCCATAGGGATCGAGCAGGCGACCGAACTGCTTCGTGTTGAGCTGTACCGCAATGGCATTGATCGTGAAGTCCCGCCGAGAGAGATCCTCTTCGATCGAAGCAGGCTGAACTGTCGGCAAGAGAGCAGGCTGAGCATAGGACTCTCGCCGGGTGGTCGCGATATCCATCTTGAGTCCGTCTGGAAACACGAGCCGCGCGGTCGCAAACCGTTCAAATACCGCCAGTCCAGCTCGGTATCGATCTGCCACCAGCCGGGCAAAGGCAATCCCGTCGCCTTCCACAGTCAGATCAAGATCCCAGGTCTCCCGCTTCAGCAAGAGATCGCGGACAACTCCACCGACGAGATATAACGATACTCCACCCTCATCCGCGAGATTCCCAAGTTCACGAAGCAGGGAACGACGTTTCTGAGAGAGACGGCTCAGCAGAGATCTTTCGGTCATTCGATGCGTCACGGCGCGCCATTGTAACAATCTCCCTCTCAATGCGGAACACCGTTCCTCATCAAAAAGACGGGGCGCTCAAGATACAATCCTGAGCGCCCCATGTCTCCTCCGCACAACTTCGAATTACCGATGCCGCTGGCCTTGGCGGTCGTGTTTCTCGCGAGCAATATGGCGCGAGGCGCGATTCTGTGCTGCACCGACCCTGGCCCGTTCCTTTTTTGTCATGACACCATCGGACATCGCCCGGTCTTCTATCTTGTTCACATGTTCCTGCTGCATGTTCAGCCTGTTCGCTTCTCGCTTGTTCAGCTGCCCGCTCGCAATCCCCTGATCGATTCGCTGGTCCTGATTCGCTTGACGCTGATCGATCACAGGCGTTTCTGCTTGAGCGAAGACTATTCCACTCATCATCAACGTCATCGCACTGACCGCAAGCAACAGCTTCTTCATTGATCCCTCCTTGAGATATACAATGTGGCCACTTAGCTGTTGCCATCCACGGTGCACACAGCCCTACCTAGACCTAACAGGCTCGATTGGAAAGGTCCATGATTTTCAGGAATTCAGAAGATGATTCGCCCTCCTTCCAGTCTCAAATCACTCCTTGCCGCAGGCCACTTCCCGCAGAGCGTGATTGATGCTCTCCGCTTCAATTGGAAGCCAGTGGCTGCGCATAGCCATGCTCGTCAGATTTGTAACGGCTCATCGGTGTGGCCTATGAGAGGGGGAACATGGGATCAGCCCGCTTCTGACAGAAGATCAACGAGAAGGAGTCCACATGAAGCATGGGCCACCTTACTGTCGAGGCCGAGGATCAGGCAGTGGCCCAGGAGAGAGTAACCATACTGGGCTACGCGATGGGAGTACGAGGACTCGTCAAGGGCCAGAAGAATTCGCATTCCGGTCTCCTTGCCAAGGTGGGGGAAACGATGCACACCCTATGTATTCTCATGACCGTTCTTCACAGACACGTCGTCCACGCGTTCAATAATGTGGAGCGCATTTCGTTCTTCACGCCTGTCGCACACTTCTTGTCTGTCTCGCTCACTTCACCGCTGCAGGATATGTCCTCCTTGGTCCGACTTTTTCATCCGCGGCCGTCCTCCAGCTCGCCGCCGACGCACCTGCCCCCTATCTTCTCCCTCGCCTGCGTGGCGAGGAAGTCCGTGGCCCCCTTTTCGAAACATCTGTCTTTGTCTGTTTTGTCTGTCGAGTGATCGAACTGGAAACGGGGGGCGTAGTTTGGGTGGGAGGACCGCCCATCTTTCTTTCTTCTCGTTTCGACGATGGAATAAGCTGATTGTCCACCCGATGGACACAGCGTGGTTGGTTCCTCCCCTCTTGATCATAATAATGATGCCACCACTTCACTGCCTGCCAAATTGCCTCGGGGCAACTCGACCGGCTTTCCAGTCCCGGAGTCAGGTCGTGTCCGAGCGCGCTGAAGATGATTTCCAGCATCGCTGACGACGGAACTCCATATCCTTCCAATAGGGGGTTGCCTGCTCGTCCAGCTCCCCACACAAAGGCCAGCCAACGGACGATCAATTCCATTGCGTCGAGCGAGGTCCGCTGCTTTTGGAACTGAGTGAATGTCCGGTTGATCTCCTCCCATGTCAGCTTGTCGCTGCTCGGAATGCCGAGCAGCGCAATGTTCGGATACCGTGCACGATCACGATAGTGTTGAAGCTGGCCATACTGCAACCCATTGGTCGACACCGGATAGTGAAATCCACCTTGAGGTTCCAAAGAGATTTCGTACACCCGAGACAACTGTTTTGGATGGATCAGGACAACATGTGACCAACTACTAGGCGTCATATCATGCCGGATATGAGCTTGTGCGACTCGAAGCCGGAACGATACCGGATCCGTGCCTCCGAACAACACAAGCCGTACCAGCTCCTGAGATTTAAGCGCGTCACCAAATTGAGATGACAGAGTCTGAGTGGCGCGCCCTAACCAGCCCAGATTGTCTTCGCCACCTAGGCCTGGAAGGGACTGCACACCTTCCCATTCTCGATTGGTCCGTGCCGGAGCTATCGGAAGCATAGATTCCTCCTCTCATAAAGGACGCAAGCGCAACGGCCCCACTGCGATCGGTTGACGCACGTGAGCCTCTTCATGGATCGGATAATACGTCACACCTACGTCGACGCCATGTCCTGCACGCGTGAACGATAACAGCACCACTTGATCGCCCGGTTGGCCATACAATTCATTTGATTGATACCGTTTATCGAACACCTGCCTGGCGAGAAAGTCCGGCGGTGTGTCCGGATTGGAGTGACGAGGCCATGGATCTGATTTGCCAAACAAACCTCCGAAAAACCCTCCAACCATCTTCAGCTGATCAAACCCAACCGAACTCACCAACGCGCTGGGTGATGAGATGACCTCATAGAGGGCGTCGCGCCCAGTCTTGACGTCAACACTTTTCGCGACTCGTCCCCAATGAACATCTCCCGTCAAACAGAGTATCGGTCGCCCACGATCCGGAATCGACATGAGCATGCGAATGACTTCCGGATAGTCTGCATAGTTGGAAAGAGAATAATCCACCACGCTGCCTTTCAGGCTTCCCACGGGTTCATCGTAGAGCGACTGGCCTGTGGCGAAGACACCGAACAAACCTTCCTGCGACACGCGATTGCACCAAGCTTGCAGCGCTTGCAACGCCTGTGGCGTCATCGATCGACTGCGATTCTCAGATCGTTGACTCCGCGAATCGGCCAAGAAAAAAGAAAGCGGGGGAATGTCCAGTATGAATGGGTCACCGAGCTGCAGAGGAGCAGGAAGCTGGAATCCTCGATACAGCATTTCAGCCGCGGTACGCCAGCGCTCCCGGCCCGCAGCAGACTGCGTGTTACCGACCACGAGGCTATCATGTGGTGCGTTATTCCAATACTCATGATCATCTGGAATGCTGATGCAGGGAGCTGAAGACAAAATTGCCTCTAAACCACCAGGCCCTCGCCAGTTGTTCACGTAGTACCGTTCGAACCAGTCGGCCAACCACGTCGTATCATCTTTGAAATCAGTGAGTGTGGGGAGGTCTAAGTACACTTGGTCTCCGAGCAACAATGTCAGATTCGGACGAAGCGTACCTTTCAGCTGGCCGATGACCGCACTGACGAGCTCACTGCGATCTTCCGGCTGATAGTAACAAGACACGAGCAGCACGTGAAACGGCTTGCTCGAATCGGTTGGGAGCTGATCGGGTAAGGTCTGCACCTCAATTGAAGCCTGCTGAACACCCGACTGTGCCTTCACCGTGTACGCGCTCTCCGGCTGCAGGCCCGTGAATTCATACACCCCCGTGAATGCCCGTGGTGAAGTCGATGGTACAAGTTCTGCTGAGCGTACGGAATGAAGGTCTGTAATGGTCGTGGGCGTGATAGGCGTGCCGTTCAAAAACCACTGGATCGGTGGTGGAGTAGCCACTCCAAACACGCCAATCCAGATCTGCAAGCGGTCCCCCGCAGTTTGGTGGGCCGTCATAGCAGGGGCAGGTCTAGGGTACAGTCTGATGTCCATGTGGATCCCTCCCCTTCTATCGACCGACGGACCGCGCGCTCAGGAAATGGTATGAACCGACGACAGGCTAGGCTATGGGAGGATTCGTGTCAACCACTTGATCGAGAAAATTTTGGCTATCCAGGCAAGCATCGACGCGAAAAGCAGGAGGCGAGGATGGAGGTAACCAGCAGTCTGCTGGCAGACTCCTAACCCGTCCCGGGGATTGTGTGGTGAGGATCGCTGCGAAAACCCTTCGAAGACCAGCCTCGGAATCGGCTGGCAGGACCTTCTGGCCACACTCTTATGTGCGGCGCATGACACCGCACATAGACCTCGGAACCATTATCAGGCAAGCCCTATCTTCTACGGTGCGATACTCCCTGCATCTCTTGTGAATCGGGATCGTAGGAATTACTCCGTCTTGGCCTTCATCTCCTTCACTTTGCCTTTGGCCCGCTCAAGGGCGCCCTTCGCCTTTCCTTTTCCACGCTCCATCGCCGCACTCATTTTATTCCCCTTGGCCGCTTCGACCTTGGCCTTGACTTCCCCCTTGGCTTCCTCCGTCGTTGCAGCCATCTCACCCTTAGCGGCTTCAACCTGAGCCTTCATTTCTCCCGCCTGTACCAGCATCGACATCCCCAGCACCGCGATACCCACCGCCATCACTACCATCATCTTTATGTTCATCTTCCTTCTCCTTGCGTTAGAAAATTCGTCGTGACTCGTACTGTTCGCTTTGAAAGTATCCTCTCCTCTCCAGATCATGTCAACGAGGCCCCCGTCGATATCCAACTAGCCTAAAACGAAGATCGAGGTGGTGGTATTCAAACATTACCCCTTTCATTCCACCACCCAGATCGCAAAGCCCTTGGCGTCGCGCAGCACACGATCGGTCGTGCCGCCGCCGAAGATCTGTTTGATTCGAGACGTTCCCTGCCGTCCCACGACGATCGTGTCGTGATGTCCACTGCGCGCCTCTTCGAGAATATTTCTTGCAATATTGTCATCATGACCGTACTTCACCGCCACGTGGCTCATGTCGAACCCGAATTGTGCCAGCGCCTCGCACGCCTGCCTCAGGACATGACACTCGGATTCCCGTTCCTTCCGAATCCAGGCTTCTTGCTCAACGCGCAACTGCACGCCCAATTGCGCCTCAGCGGCAGGATTCTCCGACCCGCCATGCTCCAGCAACCCCCGCGGCATGGGCTTGAGCACATGAAAGAGCGTGACGACGACTTCAGGCGTTCGACCTAGAAAAGATCCAACATACTGGACAACGCGATGGGAGTTCTCGGACTCGTCAACGGCCAGAAGAATTCGCATAGCGACCTCCTTGGCAAGGCGGGACACACAGTGCAGCGACTTCAACATTATACTCTATCTGCCGGTTGAATCAGCTCACAGTTGGTAGTTGTCCAAAGGGACTCCTATCCAACTACTGAGGATTGAACGAGAAAATCTACGTGTGGAAGTGGTTACGGAAGGATGATGGCCTGCTCGGAGTGGCCGATCGATTTGAGCGTCGTTTCCAGCGCGTCGGTCATCGGCGGGGGGCCACAGAGAAAGATCACGGTGTCAGGACTGGGCGCCGGCAGATGCACGCGCAACATGTCCTCGGTGATACGACCCGTACCTTGCAACCAGCCAGAGGGCGGCTGCTCCAGGACATGATAACAATGGAAGCTCGCGTGCTCGCGTGCATCCTCGTCCCACTCCTCTCGGAAGATGATGTCGGCCTCGGCCTTGTTGGCAAAGACCAGAAACAACTCGATAGGGAGGCTCTGGGCAAGAATCCAGCGAATGATAGAAATCATCGGGGTGATGCCCGTGCCGCCGGCCACAAACCCCACCTTCTTCGCCATGCCGTCCACCCAATGGCCACCAGGATTCGGCCCGCTCATCAGCACGCGGTCTCCAGCCCCCCGCGCATGGAGATACTTCGACACCACGCCGGTTTCGTACCGTTTGACCGTCAAGTCGAAATATCCCGTAGCCCCAGGCATCGACGACGGCGTGTAGGGACGCTTGACCTGCTTCCCGTCGATCGACGCATGGACATAGAGAAAATCCCCTGGCAGCATGTCCAACGTGGCATCGTCAGGCAGGGCAAAGCAGAACGTCTTTGTGTCGTGGGTATCGTAATGAATCGCCGAGAGTTCGTAGGGTACGGGCGTCTTCGACTTGATGCGTGTGATAGGTTCCGCACTCATGCGCCCATCATACGAGTCTCAGAGAAAGGTCTCAACTGAGAAAATGGATACAGAGGACGGCTAAGGATTGAGATGACAGCGGTGACAGGAGACTCGATCTTCGATCTGAATCGAATGAAGATTTCTTCATCGCGCACGGGGAGATCAGAAACTGGGAATGGCTCCTAACCTTGGCCCTGGCTGGTGCAGCATTGCTGTCGGCCAACTAGAAAAACCTAACCTGCGTGGGAATAGCGTTCGTATCAGATTCCGGAACAGCCCCAGTCCGAATCGGGCGTCAGGGTGTTAGGGAGCCGTGGTCGTTTCAAACGCTTTGACGATGAGAGTTTTTTCTTTCATCCGGTTCACCAGCCCTTCGTAACTGAGGTCACGGATGATGCTGGTAAACTGCGCGTGGTAATTGCCGGTGACGCTGACCCCATCGATGACTACATCGTACACCAGCCAATTGCCCAGCCGGTTCGCCAATCGGAAATCAAGGAGCGTGTCCGTCTTTTGGTCGGCCAGCTTCGTTTTTACTTCGGCAAACTGGTCTTCGAGTTGTTCCGACAGATAGAACACCTGTTCACCTGTATAGGCATCGATCCTGCTGGCAAACGTGTCTCGAAGCAATTGGACGAAGAGGCTCACAAATTCCTGCCGTTCACTGTCCGTCAACTCCATCCAGGGAACACCTAGAGCACGTTTGGCCATCTCTTCATAACTCACTCGATCTCTCACGACCTGCTCGATCCGCTGGCGTCGCTCCACAGCGCGGTCAGGCTGATTCAATTCAGCATTGTCGAGGATATGAACCACTTCGGTAATCGTGCTCTTGACGGCTTCTGTGGGAGTCATCTCAGCAGCAGCCGCACCAGTTGCTGTCAGCGCCAATAGCGCAGCCGCGCTGGCCATCGCGATCCAACTCGAGCCGATACGTTGTTTGAGACCGATAGAACTCTGATTCACAGCGTTGTGGAATATCTGGCCCATGGGATGGCCCTCCTCAGTTTTGCCAACAAGGGAGTTGCCTCCCATCTATCCAGCTATACAGCAAGACTCATGCTGGACCGGCACATCGAGAGAGCGCCATGATCCGACAGCTAAAAGGCTAGCGAAGCCAGCGACATAGGTTGTTGGATCATCATCGTCTCATGAAGAAAAGACGCGGGAGGCTTGATCACAATGCGGCAGAATGACTAAGCCAGAACTCACATGTCACTTAAATGCTTCACTTGGGAAATGGACCGGCATCCAAACTGAAACAGAGCGCGGTGCGCGCTCGGAGAGGGAATCGATGAAGCCATCCCCCGCCAGGAATATCTTCATCATCGCCATGGCATAACGTCTCGCCCGCGGATGAGGCGAAATGCCTTCGGTTGACTGCTACACCATGAGTGTTATCAATAATCAGTATCCATAAACACTGAGAGGAGGCCAACCGAGGCTGGGGGAATGGCCGAGTAGGTACGTGACGACACACTGCATGGGGAAGCGACGGTAGGGGTGGAGGGTTTGACAAGGCCGGGCCCGACGCCGCCGAAGCGGCTGAAAGGAGCCCTATGTGGTTACTAGTCATTGTGCTCCTCAACATAGTGCCGGGGCTTGAAAATATCACCGTGCTGAATACGTTTGCCACCTCTGAGGAATGCCAGATTGAGCGAAATCGCGTAGGCTTTGAGATGGCCGCAGCCTATCCCTATGAACGTGATTTTGTTATTGCCTGTCGATTGAATCCAAGGCACAGCTCATGAAAGCACTGACGGGAAAAAGGGAGAGTCAAAGGTGTCGAGACTGAAAATGAGGGTGAGGGTGAGGATCTACCGACGCGCTCCCTCATGAAACCGAGCACGGTACGCACTCAATTGCCAAGGCAGAGGCACCCACGCAATCCCACACGCGCTGACGAGGCGCTCACACAAAGACTCCCGACTCCATTTCTTCCACAGACCTTCGTATTATCTCCGAGATAGGCCTCCCGGCGAGACTTCAACGGACCGCATGATTAGCCACCTGCTGCTCACCACATTCTGGGAGCATATGTGGTAAAATTAAAATTCCCCGAAGACGGAAGGTGCTCTCTGGTGATCAGGCCTTTTCACTTCTTTTGAGAAAGGGAGAATGCCGATGAGACGATCTACAACACAACTAGCTGTCATGCTGACCGGAATCCTCGCCTTAGCCGCCACCACAGTGCTGTCTTTGCAACCGGTATTCGGCGAGGGCGGGGCGCGACGTGACGTTGTGCGTCAAGAAGAACAGAACCTCAGGGACGCCCTCGATCACGCGAAAGAAGCGGTGGACCATGGCAAACAGGGTCAGGCTGAGGCACTCCTGGAACATGCGGAAGCCGCGCTGCAGCATGCCCTGAAGGGAGGCACAGATCATCCGCATGTGAACGAAGGAGTCGCACATCTGAAAGAAGCCATTGAGCATGGGAAAGCGGGCCATGCTGACGTAGCCACGAAACACGCAGAAACCGCTGTCATGCACCTGTCTCAGGGAAAGTAAGATAGCAAGGCAAAGAGGGATGCGGGTGGCCTGGTCAATCCTCAACTGCGTGCATCGAACGAGCACATTCTTTTCGTGCACGTTCTGCGAGCAAGAGGGCGACTAGGCCATCCTCATCTCTTCTTGTCGGCGAACACTTCATCTTTTTCCGCACCTGCCCTTGGCTTCCAATCCAAACTGTAATATTCTCCACGATCACGCGCCCATGGATCGAAGACATTCACTACCCGCTGAAGCTCCTCGGCTAATTCTGGCATCGTTCGCAATAGCACGCGTTTCATGGGAGACACCGGCTGTTCATGACCATTAGATGTGCCCTGCCCCATCATTTCAGGACCGGGTCCATTGTTTGTGACCCAGTCAACCCCAAATGTGCTGTAGAATTCCGGACGAAAACTGGAGGTGAAGAACCGGTCGCTGAAGAGGCGGCGCGAAGCGTTGAGAATAAATACGACGAACTGGGTTTCGGATATGGCAAAGCCATGCGGCCGCCTGAATTCCGCCAACCACCCCACCACGGTATCGACGTCCTCGATATTGTCGACCAGGCTGCCGTTCGGATGACCTAGACAATCGTTGATGGACGATGTGTCGTCGTTCAACTGCGCCTCGGTAATCTTCTTGGAGGCATCGCACTGGTGCTGCCCGTAGACGTCTCGCAACAGCGTCACGAGCTTTGCCTGCTCATGCCGGACCGGCGAGTCCTCTGGTAACCTCGTATCGACAAAATCATCGAAGCTGGTCAGTTGCTTCAGGCCATACTGCCGGCGGAACTCGTTGTAGCGCGGTACGCCACGCTCCCGATCACGGATGAGATCGAGCGCCGCCACATCGATCTGTTGCGTGGAGGATTGCAGGCGGGGCATCTTCAGATTTTGCAAAAACTGCGGATGATTTTGAAGGGTCAGGGTCCCCAGCCGCTGACGGCCCATGCTGAGCGCCCAATTGGCTAGACCCTTCTGCCTCATAGCCTCGGTGGCCTTGCCCCGAAATGTTTCGATCACCGGCACCTTCTGTCGGATCACGTCCGGGTCTTTGTTCCACTCACGGTACTCGATCAAGTCCGGCAGCAATGGATGCAACCGGTACGCGGTGATGAACTCCTCGGGGAAATTGAAGGGAGAACCGAAATGGTTGACGCCGCCGTTGACATGATCGTCGTTGTTCAAATCCCAACGATCTTCTTTGTTGGGATCGATCAGGCCCACGAGCGGCACTCCCTCGTATACCCTGTTGCCCAGCCCGAAGATGCCGGGTCCGCCGGCAAAGGCCGCATAAAGACTGTTCGCCTTCTTGGCATTCCTCGATTCGCCAAGGCGGCGCACGACTTCCTTCAGCGCTTCCGCCACCGTCTCATGCTTCGCGAAAACTCCGCTCCAGTTGGCATTCATGCCCCGGTTCAACGGCTCGTTGTAGAGCAGTTGCGTCGTCCATTCGATCGTGTGGATTTTCGCAATCTCAGCCGCGACAACCAGTCTGCCGACCTCGAATAACTCGACTGGCGTCACGTCTCGGTAGCGGATAACACGATCAGGATCGGCAGGATTTCTTAATCCGCTGTCCGCATCAGGCATGTGAGCGGCCTGCTCCCGGAATGCATCCACAAACATGTTGTGCTCTCGCGCAAAGATGTTGTGGAAGAAGCTGGTCCCGATACTCCAGTTGTCCGGAAACGCCGTGGCTTCTTGACCAGCCCACTCAGGATTGATCGGGTCACTCGCTTCGAAGACCGGCAGATAGCCCGGCTTGTCGCTCTGACCGACACCCGCTCCGACCTGCACCAGCTGTAACTTGGCTGGATCTTTTGGATCACGCTTCACTCGCTGGCCAGACCGCTCATCGTATCCATAGAGCTGGGAGGCATCCCACCAGGCCGTCACATGATTGGCCGTGGTTTTTGGCGCCCGCGTGAGATAGGTCTTGCCGCCCTGCGTGAATGACCTGGGTGCTGTGCCCTCAGCGATAATCGCCGCATCGATCTTGTCATTGGGCCGACAGCCCAACGTCTCTGCGCCCGCTCCCGTCAGCACCTCTTCGATGTCCTTGACCAGCTGTGTCGTACAGCCGACGGACATCCATTCCGGTCGATTGCGCCCCTCTTCAAGATGCGAAAACCAGTCGTGGGTCATGAACTGGACCCAGAACGCCGCCAGCACATTGAAGAACGGGGCTTTCTTGTATTCGCACGTGGCCTCTGTTGCGCTACCAGGCAAACCGTACCCCTCACGACATTTGTCCGGCTGCGGCTGCATGCGGGTGAACAGTGTTCGGCTAATCACCTGAGGATCCGGCTTCAGCAGCCCTATTCGATCTCCATGGCGATTCCTGGTCAGATCATTCAGCCCCAGATCGGGAAACGTGGTGTCGAAATCCACGTTCCGCGCAAAGAGCTGATGCGTCGAGCCCATCAGTGGATTGTGGGTGTCGTTGCAGATACCAGTCAAGGTGCGGAAGCGTATCAATCCTCCGCGACAGACCTGTGCCTGATTCCCGCCGACAGATGCGAAATCGGGATGACCCTGAGGCAATCGCAGTTCCGGCCAGGTATTGAGCACCGGCCCGACCTCTCCCTCTCGGCCTGTGACATACGCTTCGTAGGTTTTGTTGTTATCGAAGAGATTGAACTTAATGAGTTCGATACGTTGCAACTCCAGCTCATAGAGTGTGCCGTTGATCCCGTGTGCATTGGGGCCGATCACCTTGGCATTGGCCAACAGATGCGCAGGGGCGCGGGAGGTGGCGTCGCCGACAGCCCAATAATTCGGCCAATCTAGCCAAGGCCCCTTTCTGAGGCTCTCGGCCTTCTTCCCTCCAAGACAACGAGCGGTGGTATCCGGCACCTTCCCTAAGAATCGTTCCTCTCTGGTCTTCGCGACCTTTTGAATATCTCCTTGCAGGAGCATCTCCGCACAATCTTTCGTGGAGTCTACGAATGTCCCAAACGGGCTTTGCCCGGCACAGCCCCCTAGCACACAGAATCCCGCCACGATCACACACCATGACCCTCTACCTATTGGTCTCATAGGCAGTTCTCCTTCATGACAGAAAACGACTCACGCTCCATACGTGTCAGAGCGCGAAAAAAACCCACCAGGTTCTTTTCCACACCTTTACAGTATATCTCGTGAAATGTGGTGTGTTTTCTGGCCTATCCGGCCACTTCACGCTGTATCCTGTATCACGACGCATGAGGCTGCTGTACGGAGAGGGCACAATCCTGTCGCTGCCGATGACGATTCGGCCAAGAATCCCGGGATTGTGTGAATGGTAAGGGAACGGGCAGAATCAGGAATACACAAGGTCAGGGCACATCGGTTGCGCAGCGCACGCCGAGCGTCGGCCCCCAGTAGGTCACGTCATCCCATCCTCGATAGCTGGACTGAATATGAGGCGATTTCTCATTCCACTCCCCGCCCCGCAACACACGGAAGGAGCCACGCGGCGGGCCCTGTGGATCTCGAACTGGAGAGGTCTGATAGAAATCTTCCGCATACCAATCTTTCACCCACTCTGACAGGCTGCCGATCAGATCGAACACTCCGTAGGGCGACGACGTCGCGACCTGACGCCCAACTGGTTCGGCTCCGTTGGCGTCGGCCCTGAGATGTCTATTTTCCATATACCTTTTCGCAATCTCTTCATCATTGCCCCAGGGATACCGGCGGCCATCTGTCCCTCGCGCCGCCTTTTCCCATTCAGCCTCTGTCGGCAATCGTTTGCCTTGCCATTGGCAAAATGATCGAGCCTGGCTCCACGTAATGTTGGTCACGGGATGATGCATCCACTGAGATTCGTCGAACGCCTGACGGTCTTTGGGAGCCGGGCAGCCCCCCCCTTCCACACACTGTCGGTACCGCGCGTTCGTCGCTTCGTATTGATCGAACCAATAAGAACTGAGGTGCACCCGGTGAAAGGGTCGAGCATCTTGAGGCCCATCCTCCGTACCCATCCAGAACTCTCCGGCTGGAATCAGCACCATTCCCTCCGGTTGAGCGATGCCTCGTTGGAGCAGCTGCTTCAGCTCTTCTTCCTGTGCAGTCTGGAGTTGACCGTTCACCCGCACGATCGCCTTGTCGTCCTGGACACTCGACGCATGATCCCGCGAGGGGCTCGGCTGTGGGTGCGGGGAGACCACTGCTGGATGGTCACTCTTTGGCAACATTCCAGCAGCGTGATCTAGAGCCAACGGCATTGAAGTTGTGTCCATGTTCCTCACCGTCTCGATGAGCACCGTGGTCCGGACAACCTCTTGAGCAAGGACTTTGCTTTGACCGTTTCTCTTGGCAGCCTTCCTCTCTTTCCCGATCATTGTAAAGTCAAAATCCGGGATGTTCGCGAGGAGAGGTGTGGCATAGCTGATCGGCACCGCAAAAGACATCCCTTCTGGCACGATCCCCGAGGGATGGCTAAATTTGCTGGTCATCACGCCAACCAATTCTCCGCGCCCATTGAAGATAGGCCCTCCGCTGTTGCCGGGGTTGACGGCCGCATCTACTTGAAAGACTCGCTGAACACCCCTTGTCCGTACCGCCGCAATTCGACCGCGAGTCACGGAGACTTCCCGGAGACCGAACGAAAATCCTACGGTGATGACTTCTTGATCGAGCCTGACGGCGCCCGCATAGCCGATGGGCGCTTCCGTCAGCCCGACCGTTTCAATCTTGAGCAAGGCCAGATCGTGCTCGGAATCGGTACTGACAAGGGTCGCCGGCGCGCGAAATTCCCCGGCGGTGAGGACAAAAATCCGTTTGGCATCCGCAATCACATGCTCCGCTGTCAAAACATACCCATCACTATGGACTATGACTCCACTCCCAGCCGGCTTGCCGGCTGGAGCGTCTTGTCGCTCGGCTCCCCAGAGGCTGCTGGAGGCAGCGATGACCATCACCCATACAAGCAATGCGATTCGTCTCATGGTCGAATCGGGATCACCACACTAATGGCACCGGCATTTTGTCCGAGTTTAAGTCCCTCTCGGACATACCCGGTTCGGTCCATTTCCCCTTTGGGGTCGCCGTGACACTCCAGGCATTTCCTTGTCGTATAGAGCGGGAACATCAGACGCAACGACTTGCTCTTCGCAGTCACTTCGCTGATCACTTTCTCAAGAGGATACGAGGGATCAGCAAATCCTTCTAACGCCGTTCGCTCCACAGCATCCGGCGCATTCACTGGGTTGCGAGGCGCCAACGCTGTCTGCTTCAGCCGCACATGTGTTCGTTCCGTAAATCGGGCGGCCACTCGTGCGCCAAAGATCGCGGGAATCAACTCTTTGTGCCCGCCACCTGGGCGATTAACCTCAGCCTGTGCTTCTGCGACCACTTGCTTACTCACGACAACCAATTCCTTGAGAAGCTTCTTCGCTTCAGCTGGAATTCGCGCCGCCTCAAACTCTTGTAGATCGATACCTGAGCGACTATGAAAGACTTCCAGTAATTGTCGTTCAAACTGGTCGGCGGTAAAGTCTTTTTCCGTTTGATCCTGGTCATCAAACAAGACTTGGTGCTCGTTGATCACGTTTCGGCCGGAATCGAGTAGGACTGCCAGGAGACGAGCGGTCGTCTCGAATTTAAGAATGGTGGAAAGGGGAACACCTGATTCAGGCTGGCGGTCCTTCGCACCAACACCTTCGCTGTTTGCCCAACCGGACATGGCGCAGACCAGGAGCAATGCAAAAACCCACCGAGGGCGACTCGCCATAACGTCGACCCCGCTGCGTACACATGGTGGAAGAACATGTGAGACGCGATCCCCTGCCCGCTAGGTCGCGAACAGGAAACTCCTCACGGACAGATGGTACGTTTGGTCATGGGTGAAGTCAAGACGTACACCCCGGCTTCTGCACGAAGACTGACGGATGTCGGCCATGACGTCATCGGCAAAGTTTAGGAACCGACGCCTCTGACCAAAAAAGAACACCCTCATAGGATGCGCACAAAGATTGGCCGACGATCCATGCCTCACAGATCGCCGGCCAATGTAATGGGAAAAGCATCAATCACGCTGCGAAATACGTTTCATCTCTCAGATTCTTGAGTGCGACGCGAGGGGGTTGTTACATCAGCCGAGCAATGTCGGCGTCCTCCATTCTCAATGACCGCCGGCACTGCTCGGGCTGTCCTTGACTCACCACCCTCACTCTGGAACCTGCCTCCCCTTATTTCGGAACAGAAATTTTGTATTCGTCAAAGGGCGTCGCCAACACCGCTATTCTGAACAGCTCGTCTGCTGCCTTCGGATTGATTCCACCGTCCCGATTCTTAAGCATCTGGAACCACTTGTCCATTCCGACCCGTACGGCCTCTGAATTGCCCCGTATCGACGCTTTCTTCATAAGACTCAGCTCACTGAGATATGGTTCCCAATTGGCTGGCACATCATTGGTGGCGGGGTACCGACTCTTATAAAAATTCACCGAGCTGCTGAGTTCATCCATCCAATTCGTCGATTGAGCCACTGCAACGCCCCCGACGAACAGAGTCAACGCACAGAAGACTGCAACGATTGTCACGAGTATGGCTTTCATGGGAGCCCCCTTTCCTTCATTCAATCGAAGGGTGTTAACACCGACTGAGCGAGCACGCCATCTATTCCTACGCGACCTCCTTTCTTTGATGACATTCGCATTCCTACTGACTGCCTTTTATCTTGATTTTTACCTGGGACTATTCTATCGAGCCTATCAAACGAATCCCATCGCCCGAAGGATGGTTTTTGCCTACACCGTTCGGGTGAGAGATTGGAGAGGGCGGACGTTACTTGCCGTTGAGGTAGGTCAGGATCGCTTCGACCCGGCCAGTGACGCCAAGTTTGCGATAGATGTGGTGGAGATGAGTTTTCACGGTATCGGCAGAGACACACAACTGATCGGCAATGTCTTTATTGCCTCGCCCAGACGCAGCACAAGCCAGAATCTCTCGTTCACGCTCGGTCAACTGAGCTATGCCAACGGGAGTTCCACATCCGGCCTTTCCCAATGCGGCGGCCACGTTTCGAGCAAAGCCGTCCGGCATAAAGGGGGAATGCACTCGTTCCCCCCGGTAGGTGGCCCGTATGATACGAAGAAACTCAGCATGGTCGGCATCCTTCAGAATGTAGCCGCAGGCGCCGGCTTGCACCGCCGCCACGATTCTCGCATCTTCATCATGGACCGACAACATCAAGACCTTCACGTCAGGGAGACAACCCCTGATCAGACGCGTGGCCGTGACTCCGTCAAGCCGCGGCATATCCACGTCCATCAGGATTATATCGGGTTCAGTTTTGATCGCCTGATCAAAGGCCTCGCGCCCATCGTTCGCTTCTCCTACCACTCGCAAATCGAGTTCACGTTCGAGGAGCAGCCGAAGGCTTTGCCTAAAGAGTCGTTGATCATCGGCAATCAGCAATGTGGCCGGCATAGGCCTCCTGGTTCAACGGCAGTTCGACGGAAAAGATCGCGCCCCCGGACGAACGATTCTCCGCCAGAATCTTGCCCCGATGGGCCGCCACCACGAGGCGGCAAAAATGCAATCCCAGCCCTCGCCCCATTCGAATGTCTCCGGGATCTTTCCTCCTGCCAAACATCTCGAACAGGTGAGGAAGATCATCAGGAGCGATACCGGGGCCCTCGTCCGCAACACGAATCATGACCTGTGAGGATGATGAGTCGAGAGATTCTCGATCCCCCCATTCTCGCGCCTCCACGTGAACCGACACCGTAATCCTTCCTCCTTGTGGAGAAAATTTAATGGCGTTGTGCACAAGATTGATGAGCACCCGTAACAGGCGACGACGATCGGCCATCATCGCGACATCGTCTTCCGGCATTGCGACATAAAAGCCAATTCGTTTCGCGGTGGCTTCGGATCGGAAGAGCTGCATCACGTCAGTGACAAGGCCTTTGACCGACACTGTCGAATTCAAGAGTGGCAGCCCGGAGTAACTTTCTTGATAGACATCCAACATGTCGTTGATCATGCCGAGCAACAGGTCGATGGTGAGGCGCATATCGTCCCACCGTTGTCGGTGCGGAGCCAATGGCGATCCTTCATCTTGTTCGAGCAACTCCAATGTCTTCTTGATCCCCACTAACGGATTGCGGATATCATGAGCGAACATCGAGGCAAACTGACTGAGCGAGGCGAGGCGTTCCGAACGGATCAACTGCTCTTCGAGGAGCTTCTTTTCCGTGAGATCGCTCAGCTGGACCATGACGGCACCCACAGATCCGGTGTTCTCAACCGGCACCAGATCAACTTCCATGATGAGCATACCCGCTGTCGGTGAAGGCATCTGCATCTCGCCGACTAACACTTCTTTCTTGATGGCAATCACCGCGTCCAACGATTGGCGCAACCGGACGCGATCCTCCTCCCGAAATAGATCTTCCGCCTTCGTGCCGATCAGACGACCGGCCGATGCCGCCAACTTCGTCTCGCCTCGACGATTGACAGCCTGAATGATTCCCCCTTCGTTGACGAGCAATCTGGTCTCCGTTGAATGATCCCACAACATCCGATAATGTTCCTCGGAAATGACCAGTTCTTTGTTTGTCCGCTCGAGTTCAGCCACATACCGTCCCCGTTCATGCGATGTACGTTCCAGGCGCTCCGTTAATTCATCGAAACTTGCGGCCAAGGTATCGATCTCCACAATCCCGACAGACTGCGCGGCCATCATCGGCTTCTCACCGCTCTGCTGCCCTAAGCGCTGCACACGCTCGACCAACGCGTTGATGGGCTGCACAATGCGACGACCGAGCCGCCATCGAAGCAGGGCAACCACCACGAAGACCAGCATGCCGAACGCCACGAGCTTCCACAGGAGTAGACGTAAGGGCGCATAGGCTTCATCTGGATCTTGGCGGACCAGAATGGACCACGTTTCCGCCTGAACAATGCCTGGTCGAAGCCCCACAGATGCGAACCCGACGATCCCGCCTCCTTGACCGTGAGCATCATCCTGAACTTCCATCCATGCAGCATCAGGAGGAGTGATGTTCGAGGCGAGTGAGTCTCTTAGCGATCCTATCAGAGCCGTATGTCGTCCTGGCGGGAGAAGCGGACAAGCCAACACCGTTCCCTTTGGCCCAACCAACATCACATGGCCGGTTTCGCCGATCCTGCTACGAAGAACCGAGGTCAAGAGCTGGTCCTTCTCAATCACCGCCTTGATCGCACCCAACACAATCCCGACCTCATCGACGATCGGCACGGCGATATCCAACTCCCCATCTCCCTTTTCGTCGAGTCGTAACGCCCCCACCCATAGTCGTCGCTGGTCAAAGACGACTGGCCACCAGGGCTGCCGACTGTACTGCGTCGTGGGATGTCCGCTGGTCGCTCTACCGACGGAGCGACCTCGACGATCAAGAATTTCCAGCGACCGAAAGTATGGCCGTTGCGACTCCTTCCATCGCTCAAGGACCTGGTGGTCAAACGTCAGCCTGGTACCTTCTCGAACCGCTTCACGTACCTGTGGTAAGGAGCTGAGTCGTTCCACCCACCCAACCTCTTTTTCGAGGATCAACCCGACTTTATCTGCGCTCTGGCGGGCAAGTTCCTGAAACCCGAGGCCGATGGCCTCGCTGAACGATTGTTTGGTCTGCCAATATGCATAGGCTAGACCAAATGCGCCGGAAAACAAACCGATGGAGAGGACGGAGAGTGTAATCGAGCGCTGAAGACTGATCTGCTTCCTCATAGGGCACCGAAGAATCATGCCCGATGCTGGGATGGAGTTACCGCGGCCTCTTATTCCAACGCTTCTGAGCAGGGAATGTCAAGAGTCCCCAACAATATCCTCAAGGGGTAACCAGCTAGATCTTTCGTCCTGGATGGCAATGTCTCAGCTCTTTGGAACCGTTCCAAACCACTCCTGCCTCGATGTTATAAAAATAATTTTCCTCAAGACTTGAACCGTGCAGACGGCGTATACTTCACATATCGAGTGGTCGTCATGATCGCAGCGGAGCCTTGGTCATGAAACACGCCCAGCCACAACTACATCGTTATCGAGCAGTCCTTCATCCCCATACGTTCCACCGCAGACCTCTGCCGGAAACCAATCCACCACAGGAGGTGTCACCATGTCCATCTCACAAACACTCCATGCATATCTCAATCACGAACGAGTTCATTATGACGTGTTACCACACCCAGAAGCCTTTGGCGCCCTTGCCATTGCACAGATGCTCCATACCCCGGAGAAGAACGTGGCCAAGGTTGTGATCGTGAAGGTGGATAAGCAGTTCGTGATGACGGTGCTACCGGCAAGTTGGAATGTGGACCTCCATCGCTTGAGGACTGTTTTCACCACACATTCGGTACGGCTCGCGACAGAGGATGAATTGGAAGGACTATTTCCCGACTGTGAGTTGGGCGCCATGCCGCCGTTCGGAAACCTCTATAGAATTCCTGTGTATGTTGATCGATCGCTCACAGAGGACGAAGAAATCGTCTTCCAAGCCGGGACCCATTCAGACGCGGTCCGCATGCGCTACTGGGACTTTGCCGCACTCGTATTTCCGGTGGTCACGGAATTCCATCGTTCACCCGTAGAAGTCTGACGCGTCCGGCTCCAGACTTTGAGTCGTGGAATGACCACGGAGCAATGCCCTCCTCTGTTCGGCTCGTGCACGATCAAAACAACACGAGCGACCTCCCACCGAGTAGGAGGTCGCCCGTGGATAGCCCTGAGAACGCCGCCGATCCGGGTGTTTAGTACGGGATCACGTGCAAGCAGTCCTTGCTCTCGTTGTTCCAGACCACATACGCAAGGGTGAAAACTGGGATCATGGCAACAAGATCATGACTGTCACTACGCCCACACGCAGCGGGTGACAATTGGAGAACCATCGTCCTGAGTCGTATGGACTGAAAGCATCTTCTTCAATGCGCACTCCTTCGCTTCTGTGCGATAATGAAGATTATGCTTCTGAAGCGTTGGCTGGTGGGCGATCCACTCAAGAGCACGCAGTTAGTCCACGAACGGCTGTCGAAAACTATCGCGCTCGCGATTCTTTCCTCCAACTCGATTTCTTCCGTCGCCTATGCCACGGAAGAAATCTTGTTGGTGCTGGTCCTTGCGGGAACCGCCGCCGTTGCCTGGTCCATACCCGTCAGCTTTGCCATTCTGTTTCTCATCGTCGTCCTGACCATTTCCTATCGCCAAATCATCTACGAATACCCGGAAGGTGGCGGGGCCTATGTCGTCGCCCGTAGCAACTTGGGGGAACAGCCGGCGCTGATCGGCGCGGCGGCGTTGATGATCGACTACGTACTCACAGTCGCCGTCAGCACAGCGGCAGGCATCGCAGCCCTGACCTCGGCGGTGCCGAGTTTGTTCGAGCATCGCGTGGCCCTCGGCCTCGCCGCGATCATCTTCATGATCGTCGTGAATCTACGCGGCGTGCGGGAGTCGGGGAAATTCTTCGCCGTCCCCACCTTCTTTGGCGTCGGCATGATCGGAGTACTGGTAGGGATCGGAATAATCCAGGCCTTCTTCGGACAAGACGTTTCATTGTCGCAGAACAATCAGACAGCGGTCGAAGACCTGACGCTATTTTTGATCATTCGATCCGTTGCCGCCGGCTGTACGGCCGTGACCGGAATGGAGGTGGTCTCGAACAGTGTGAAAGCCTTTCGCCCGCCTGAGTCCAAGAACGCCTCAACCACCATGCTGCATATGTCGCTGATCCTGGCCACTCTATTTATGGGGATCACCTTCCTGGCCTACCACTTTGGGATCCAGCCCAAAACGGATGAGACCATCATTTCTCAATTAGCGCGTCTGACTTTCGGTACCGGCTCTCTCTACTACGCGATCCAGATTGGAACCATGCTGCTGTTAGTACTGGCCGCCAACAGCGCATTTGCAGCATTTCCCCAACTGGCTTCAATCCTCGCGCGCGACGGCTATATGCCTCGCCAGATGGCGACCTTCGGCGACCGCTTGGTCTTTTCAAACGGCATCATCATTTTAGGGGTCATCGCCTGTTTCCTCCTGGTCCTCTTTCATGGCGACACGCATGCCTTGATCCCTCTGTATGCCGTCGGCGTGTTCATCTCCTTCACCTTGTCCCAAGCCGGCATGGTTCGCCGATGGCTGACCAAGAATGGGCCCCATTGGCAAACGAAACTGATGGTGAACGGCGCAGGCGCCATCACGACAGGCGGCGGCGTCATCATCATTGCCAGCACCAAATTTACACATGGCGCATGGATCGTCTTTCTCCTCATTTTTATATTAGTCTTGATGTTCCGTTCGATCCACTCTCACTACAAGGCCGTCACTGAACAGATCACACTCACACGCGATCACCGTCCCCCAATTCCACAACGCAATATCGTCATCATTCCCATCAGTGGCGTCGATCAAGCGGTCATTCGCGCAGTCGATTACGCGCGCAGTCATGCCGGCGAGATTCGGGCGGTCCTGGTAGATGTAGATCCTCAAGCCACGGCACGCATACAAATCCAGTGGGCGCAATGGGGCTGTGGCGTCAATTTACTCGCCATCCCCTCTCCCTATCGCTCCGTTCTGAAATCGTTACTCGACTACGTTGAGCAAGTCCTCGAAAAGGAACCTGACATCTGGGTCACCGTCGTGATCCCGGAGATTCTTCCCGCCCATTGGTGGCAGAGCATCCTGCACAACCAGCGCGCATTGCTCCTCAAGACCGCACTGCTGTTCAAAGATCGCATCATCCTGATCGACGTGCCTTTCCATCTGAAGAGGTGACCGTGAAAGGTGACACGTCAAAGGTGAAACGTGAGACGTGGGCTCGGATCTTCGGTCTGTTCGTATTGGCAGCGTGCCTCGTTCTCACATCCCGGCCAGCGCTCGCCTTTAAAATTCTTGAACCGGCGGAGGGGGCGAAGCTGAGATCGGGTGCAACGGTCGCGACCCATGTGGACCTCGGCAAAGATTCCGGCATCGTCCAGGTCCGTTACTATTGGTATGGGGAACAGGATGACCGGCTGGTCGAACAGGATGACGCCACCGCGACGGGATCGATCGTGGCGCCTGTCGCACTGATCGGATTGTCTGACCATCGCCCACCCTTCGGCGGCCCGCTGTTGGTGCCAAAAGACGGCATCGGACCGATGCGGTTGCTGGCCGTGGCCGACATCTCGCGCGGTCGATTGGAAAAACGATCCATCTTCGACGAAATTCTAGTACAGGTCGAACCCCATGCTGCCCTCACCTCTATAGAATTTGAAACCGACAAACCTTTGCAACTCGGCCGCGCCGGGCAATCCTCAGCATTCGGGCACGTCGATTCGCTGGGTAAGGTTTTTGAGCTGCCGGTCGTGGGTGAGTTTACGGACGGCGTCACTCGCCGAATCAGCTCACCGGCCAGCGGCACAGCCTATCAATCGTCCAATCAACAGGTCATCAAAGTTCTTCCAGGAGGTCTGCTGCAAATTGCCGGGAACGGGAAAACCACGCTCACGGTGACCAACCGCGGTAAACAGGCTGAACTTCACGTCGAAGTGAACGTGAACGACGAGCCGAACCAACCGCCCGTGGCCGACGCAGGAACGAATCAAACCGTGAAGGCCGGCACGAAAGTGAAGCTGAGCGGATTGAAGAGCCGCGATGTCGAAGGTGAAGCGCTCTACTACTCGTGGAGTCAGGTACGAGGCAGCAAGCTCGCGATGCTGGACGTGAATAGTTCCGAAGCCTCCTTCCTCGCGCCGATCGTCTCAGAGAAACGGACCTATCGGTTTAAGTTGAGGGTGACAGATAAGAAGGGGGCGGATAGTGTGCCGGCGTTTGTGGACGTGACCGTCGAGCCTTAGCGGCTGCTGAAAAAGGCATCCAACTTCGTTCTCGTCTCGCAAGAGTCCTCAACGTACCCCAGAGGGTACGCCTCCGGCCCTCGCTTCGCCTGCGGCCTTGCTGGATGGCCTTTTTGAGCAGCCTGAATCCAAATACTCTTTTTGCCCTTTCAGGAGGCGAGGATTTCAGAAATTGCGGCTTCGAAATCGGACTTTGAGTGGAGTTCGCCCAACAAAAGTCCGTCTAAGGCACACTTGTCAAGAAGGGTCTGCACCTTATCCTTTTCTGACTCTCCCCTCCAACGCAATATAAAACATCTTAGGACAGCCTGACGAACATAGTCTGCGAGACGCACAAGGTCCTCCTCGCTTAGCTTTTTCTTAGCGGTTACTGAAAAGGGGCTTTCACCCGCATGAACCAATCCGCTTCTTGCATCGTACACTCGGAGGATGAAGTCCCTTATGGACTCTCTTTCTGTAGCCGTCTTCCCGAGAAGAATTGCTGCACGTTGTGCGATTCTAAACCTCAACTCGCTTTCCCTGCTAGGCGAGAAAAGAGTTTCCAGAGCAATGACCAGGTCAATTAGTTTCTCTTCGGGTTTAATACGTTTATGGTGATCTTCGAAATAATTCCCCGCTAGAGCATTGGCCTGGCGAAGGCTGGTAGAGGTCTCTTCAATTAAGGGCTTCAGCTTTTCATATGCTTTGCAATAGGACTCGAACCTCTGAAGTTCCAGGTTGCTTAGCATATAAAGCTCTTTCTGCGCATCCCTCCTCGGTAGACCCCATGCCCTGATTCCACTCCATCGTATCTCATTAACCCAAATGGGTCTGTAATTGATCGCACCGTAGTCTAGATCAATAATGCCGAACTTGAAGAACTTGAGAATTTGCACAATGGTACTCGTTATAGCCCAGCAGTTCTGAAAATTGACGTTGTTGTCTTCCTCACCTTTATCGACAAACCTGGTGAAGCAAGTTCCTGTCTTGGGATCATGGAGAACACTCGTAAAAGTGACTTCCCCTATTAGCCTTGGCAAATCACTTTCACTGAGCCGAACTATTTCCGCTTTCAATACCGGAATCGGCAGGGGTGCCTGCTGAACATCGAAGTTGTAAAGGTGGACGTATGTTTCGCGTTGATATTCACTCTCGTACATAATGTCGAGAATTTTGGCTCCAGCAATTTCCAGCCCTCCCTCGTCAGAGGATAAATTGCTAGCCCGAATGGCAATTGGACTCAGAACCTCAATTGCCCTGGCAAGCCCCCACGGCGTCTGACAACATGATTTAAGATGAACATCCGCAGCCAATAGGTCATCCAGAAGTTGACGAACGTTCTTGGTCTTGAAAGACGAAACATCGCTTAGAAAATAGTGGAGCAATGCCGTTTGAAAGTCATCTAGGTCCTTGGAATCTGCAGCCTGAAGAGCTACGGCAAAAGAGAGACCCGTTATCAAGTTACCCGTGTTGTACTCGAGATGCTGCCGAAGCTCACGCTCGATCGTGTATTGGGCCTCTACTAGCCTTGCAATTGATTGACGTGCGGATGGATGTGGTGAAGGAGGCATTGGCGCTTGCTTCCTCGTTGACGATTGGAAAGAAGGATCTCAATTGAAGATTGGAATGTCAATTGGCGCAGACGAAATGTATTTGGATACGCTTTGCTCAATCTTACTGGCCCACAGGTCTGGCAGGCTCGCTGGAGTTCTTTCACATGGCGGCAAAGGGTTTGATGCTGCTAACGGATTTCGCCGATGGGGTGCACGACCCATCTACCGAACTGACGAAAGTCTTCATCGAAAGCAAACGCGGTTCCGATGCCGAGCCGCTTCATGATCGCGAAGCTGGTGCAATCCGTAAAACTGAATCGCTTGTCTGGATACTGACGGAAGATGGCCCAAGCTTTTTCTTCGTCGGCTAGAGTGACCCGGATGACGGGAGTCGTGGTCTCACTCAATAAGCGGAGTCCGAATTGCAGGGCCGGCTCATAACCGAGTCGCATTCTCAGGAGAGTGATGGTTTCATGAACGACCACATTGCTGGTGACGAGAAGTCGATCCGTGGATTGCACGTACTGCAGAGCCTGATGATGCAATCGATCGGTCTGATCCGCGAGAGCAAAGAACGCCGAGGTGTCGACGAAAATTGACGTGTGGAGAGAATGGGCGGACAGGCTCAAGGCTTCTCGTGCAAGTAGGTGTCGTGCTCGACGCTGATATCAGTAAACCCACTGGCCCCGATTCCGGCGAGGGAGAGGAGGGCTTTCTTCTGACGAGCCACCCGCTTTTGCAGACTCACCCTTTGGACGGCCAAAGTTCGTTTGATAGGCGGTTTTTGCTGTTTGCTTCGAAGTGCCATAGTTGTCCTCAATATCGCTCGATAGCAGCCTGTCTCAGGCGCTGAACCATGCGGGCCGCACGGCGTCGAGCCGTCCGTCGCCGTTCAGACTCGATGAATAGCACATTGCCCTGCCGCTGGACAGAAACGAGACCCGTCAACCCTTTCAATAGGGAAGAGGGAATCAATAATCCTTCTTTGGTCTGCCGCAGCTTAATCACAACTCTTACCTCCGACCATGGTTTTAAGAATATCTGAGTTTCTTGTCGAACACAACCTGCTCGACTTCCCTCGCAGGATGCTCAAAAAGACCAGCCTTCTCACCCTCCCAACCCTGGCGCGCCGAGACGCGCCTTGTCCCAAACAAGGCCGCAGGGAGTGGGGCGACTGAGGCATACCCGGAGGGTATATCGCAAGGAGACACAGGACTGAGAACGCCGCTGAAGGACTTTTTCAGCATCCTGCTAGACCTTGCCAAGTCGCACTGGCCCGTAAGTCTGGCGAGCTTTCTGAAGCTCCTTCACATGGCGTCGGAGGGCTGGGCCGAATTGGGAGGCGAGGACGGCTTTTCTGTGGGGCGCGATGTTCTGCTCAACCTGCTCGATCGTTTCTGCCAACTGTTTGACTAGCCGCTGGCCTGAGCCTGTGAGCCACTTGAGGTGCCAACTGGCATACTCCAAATCCTGGATCGAGTAGCGGACTGATTCCACCTCTTCGAGGCAGCGAAACCTGGCTCGCTGTAGATCGTTCGGCGTGAGGCCTGCCCTCTTCCATCTGGTCGATCCACCAGGCCCCGATGCCCAGGTTGAGAGCCGTTCGAAGAGCATCGCTCCCATCGTAAAGGTAAAGGTTGCGTGGAGAATGCCTCGTAGCGGACGCAGACTGCTTCGCCAGGGAGAGTAGAAAATCTGCTGATTATGGTCACCGTGATACATCACATGCTTACGGAGCAGAAGATTCAAATGGTGATGGCTATTCTCATGGATCACGTCATCGATCAGATCGAGATTGTCCCGGTCGAAACAGTTGATGAAGGACAGCCCGGGCCGGTGGCGATAGCTGAAGCTGACGACTCCCTTGGCCTTGAGCGGGATAATCCGAGTGGTCAAGAGTGTAAGAACCTCATGCCCTTCCGGCCAAGCCTCCTGTATGATTGTCCAGGCCCGCTCGATTCGCGTAACGTGATCGGCTGAGGTGGCAGTCACAGTTCGAGGCTGGCGATCCTTCCCATAGACGAGCGTCGGCCCGACCGTGATGGCCCTAGATCGAGTTTCCGTGGCTACAGCTGGCGACCGGTGCGTCCAGCTCCACTCCACATGATTGCCTTGCCTCGTGCACAGCGGCGCCACGGTTTGCCCGATCTTCAAGGACAGCTCGTGCGGCTGAACGAGGATGGTTGCCTGGCTAGATACTTGTTTCAGGGCCCTCTTCACCGAGGGAGGGGCTTCATACATATCGCCCTCCACCCCTATGGCCATTGTTCCGAACAGCTCTGCCCGTTCGACGTTGTGGCCGAACTGCACCTCTACGGTCCAAGAGGGAATCTTGCGAGAGGCACACCACAGCATTGGAAGTCCCGGTACGAGGCAAAGAGATTCCTGTGTCAGCTCCTGCGTGAGGCGGGTGCACAGTTCGTTGAGTCTGCGTTCGAGTCCCGAGGCTTGCGAGACCCCGCGAGGAAACAGATCGTCCAGGTAGCTGTTCTCAAAAAACTTCTCTTCGCACTCAGCGTAGAGCTGCGCCGAAAAATGACGTGGATTCCGTTCTTCTCGAATTTGTTGCAGCAGGTCGATGAAATAGACCAGGTCGTTCAACGCTTCGATCCAGCCAACGACTTTCCAGTGAGCATACCCATCCCGTTCGAGTGCTTGGCTGAGGAACCGAAAGTAGGCCACAGGCAGAACCAATGACTTCGCGACATCAGCATAGTGGCGTTCCAAATCAAGGCAGAGATCACTCAACAGTCGTTTCATCGACAGGCAAAACTCTTCCTGAAGACGAACCAGCGATGGCACATCGAGCAACGGCATGGAGAAGTCAGGCTCCGGGGTGAAGAAGCCAGACTCTACCGGAGGAGGGTGACCGCTGCAAGAAGGAGCGCGGAAGACCTAGGAAATTTTCTTTGGGAGGTAGCCGAGTTCATCCAGATGCAGCATTTTGACGTGCCGCATGACATGGTGGGCGAAATCGACTTGTACGGATGCTTCCAACTGCGTGGTTCCGCCTGTTACCAGCGTGAAGGGGAGCTGATCTTTCCAGAGCAAACGGCCCTCGTGATTCATCAGATATAAACAGAGGCGGCGTGAACCCTCGGCTTTCCATCCCCAATCACTTGGATGGGACGGTGAGCCGGTCACACGACTGACGAGAACGGTATCGACACCCAGGTCCCGGGTGATTTCCTTGGCCAGAGCACTGCGATTATTATCTTCAGCTTGTGCCGAACGCGAATCAGTTTCAGACACTGCGGCCCTGACGGTTGATGGAGACTCGACGCGCAATGTGGTTTCTTGCTGCAACATCGTCACAAGCCGCGCACCCATCTCCGGGTCGCCCTCAACCGGAAGAACCGCGATGCTGGTCACCTGCGGATTGCGCATCGCATGGTTCGATCGATCCCGTGGGGCTACCCACGATTGCTCAAACGGCCAAAACGTAATATGACTGCTCTTCATCGTATCCACTGCCATCGCTGCCATCCAAGCCCCTGCGGCACACCCTTGCAGGAGGAGAGCCCCCGTCACAACCAGGCTCAGGGTCATGACACACGTCCAGCCTTGACGGTTCCCATCTCGGGCCGGCGTCGCATCGAAGATTCTTGTCAGAGTCATGACTTTCATGAAGAGCGATAGAGAGCAAGAAAAGTACCGTGCAAGATGAGCCTCGCACAGTATCCCTAACCTGTCGAGTTCTTTACAGTTGTCAACGAACCGGTGAAATCGCTCCCCGCTAGTCCGCTGAATACGTGACTCCTTTTGGAACCCGCCGCACCGCAAGGTGCACGGTCATGCCATGGCTCTTCCCGGTTCTCCCTTGTCGGTGAGCAGGAGAATTCATAGCGACTCGGCTAAAACGGAATGCGGACGCCTAGTTGGAACTCATTCGGGGAGACGCTTTGCCCAAACTGACTCCGAAGCCCGAATTCGCTCTGGGAGGGAGGTGCCCCACTCAAGGAACGATTGAATTCTGAATTGTAGCCTCCAGAGAAACCTGCCCCGATATACGGCAACAATGTTCTCCCTCCAATTGCATAGCGACCGCTGATCGAGGGAATGTCTCGAACGTCTGCAGAGGAAGTAGAAGCTGACGGCACTGCAAGTGGAGGCTGGCTTGGGGCAGTGGTCTCCGGCACGCTCGAAGCGAGTTCACTATTCGCCTCTCCGAGGACAGCAGACTCGGCCATAGCATGATCTGATGTGGCAAGGCCCTGGATGGGAACGGCAAGAGCGACGAACAATGCCACCACTGCCCACGCACGACACTGTTTCATATCGGGGATCATACAAGTATACCCGCATCTACACAAGCCCGCGCCTGAAGTAAAGTGGCACAGCGACCAAATGGGTTGGGCGAGGAATCGAATGAACGGCGACCAGAGGAATTGAGTGAGCGAAGGTTTCGGTGAGGTGCAGATCGGAGTCCAGCCTGGGGCTCTACCCCAGGCTGGACTGAGCCGCTTCTTACTGAATCGGATTGCGCTGCGCTGCCGTCAGCTGGTCCTTCCAGCTCTGCGGCAGATTCTGAACCCATCCGTTGTATACGACTGGGATCGTCAGGATTCCCTGCCCGCCCATGCCCCGATTGCCGGTAATAGCAGCGTCGGTATCCGTTGCGCCGACGACCGACGTGAGCAAAATCTTTCCGACAATGGCTGCATCAGCCGGATTGCCGTCGTTATTGGGATCTGGATCGACGACGAGCAGTCTATTAGAGAACTTGCTCGACACATAGGCATAGTACCCACCACCCTTCTTTGCGCCATACTGCACACCGTGGCAGCCTGGATCGCAGCCCAACATCGCCACCACTGTATCGGTGATAGGATCGACGACCGTAATGGTCCCTGTCAGCGTGTTGGCCGTCACCATGTTCTTCCCGTCCGGGCTCACCGGTGTTTGAATCGGCAGCGCCCCAACCGGACCGGTGATGGCGCCGCTGATGGGATCGTAGTTCTCCAGCAGATTGATCGTCTTCACCACGACTTTCGCCTGTGTGTCGATCACCGTGATCGTACTGTCCAGCAGGCTGGCCACATACGTTTTTTTCGAGTCCGGCGTCATGCCGGTTGCGATCGGAAGAGCCCCCGCCGGCAAAATCGCATCGATGGAGTTATTGGCAAAATTATACTGGGTGCTGTCAGCCGAGAAGGCGTTGGGCGTCACCATCAACTTGCCGTCGTGGCTCATCCAATGGGCATGGGGATTGCCTCGCCCGATGTTGATGCGTCGCTGCACCCCATTCGCCATCGGGGCGAGTTCGACGACGGAATCGTTATTGGGCGAGCCGTTCAGCGTCACATGCAGTTGATCGGTATCGGTTCTGGTCATCACGTGGGCCGGCGATTCACCGACGGAAATATTGTTGAGGAACTGGCCCGTCGTACGGTTGAACACGGCCAGTTTACTGTCGAACCATTGGGTCTGGTAGATCAGGTTCTGGTTCTTATCCGTCCACATATTGTGGGGATTGTTCATATTGATTTGCGGAAGGGCCACCTTGCGTCTTGCCTGCCAAGTCTGGCCGTTAATGGCCGTGGCTGTGCCAGGCTTGGATTTCCCCGCAGTCTTTTCAAACTGCGTATCGACCCAGACTTCTCCCACCGCGGCGGTCGCGGGATTGGTCAAGGGGGCCTTATCCAAGTCGTTTCCATACCGGGCGCTCAGCACCGCGTCGAGATTGGCAACCGCGCCGCCCGTGATACGCACATCGACGCTCGGATAGGTAATGTGCCATGCAGCAGCGGATGTGTAGTCGATCCAATTGGCCGGGTGAGTCGCGATGAAGAACGTACGGAGTAATCGGGTCGCCAAATCGCTGCTCGTCGGTACCGTAATCCCATTGACCAATGTGATCGTTTCGCCCAGATCCAAACCAGTGGTGCTCGGATCGTCCACGATCACGGCGCCGAACATGTAGGGGTGAATCTTGCAGGTGAAGACGTAGAGTCCTGGGGTATGCAACACAACCTCATCAGAGCCTTTGCGGGGCGGGGTATCGAACGGCATATTGATCGCGCCGGTTGGGAAAATCAGACTGGTGCGTGTATGCACCGTATTGGACTTGCCGGTGAACCGCACTTCTGTCCCAGGGGTTGCCACCGCCAGCGACTTGAACCCGGCGACCGGTCCAGCCGCATTTCTGAACCACGCGCCTGGTTCGTCGGTCAGTTCAAAAATGATGCGTGGATCGCTGGCCTGCACAAGGCTCACCGAGAATGCGGACGACAACCCCACACAGAGCAACATGACTCCGAGCAACACACGCACACTTCTTCTCCGCATCATTCGCGACCTCCATGGAAACTGGTTAGTTGCAACGCGCCGACTCATTTGATCGACACGTCGTATCTGGAAAGCCGCCGAACAGTACAGGAAGTCGTGTATTTTTACAATCCAAAAATACTCATATCTACCCAAGGGAATACCTGGCTACCGGATGTCTTGGAAGAAGGCTCGTGGCAGCACCGGAAGGCGGAATTCGACGTGAAGAATAATAAGGAGCACGCGGAGAAAGCTGCGCCAGATGCCCATTTTGAGAAACTTGCGGGCATCGGTGACAACGGATGGCGAGAGCAGAAGCGGCGTGGTCACGGCGATAAGGCGCTCACAAAAGGCCACATCTTCGAGAATAGGCCGATTAGGAAACCCACCGAGCTGCTCGAACAGTGCGCGGCGGACAAAAAGGGCTTGGTCTCCGTAAATGATTCGGCTGCGGATGCAGCGGAAATTGTCCAGGAACGAGATCAATGTGAGCCGCCAATCATCGCCGGAGAACTGGTGCATGAACCCGCCGGCTTGAATGGTCTGGTCTGCTTCCATCTCGTTGAGCCGCTGAACTGCGCCTGATGGCAAGACCGTATCGGCATGAAGGAAAAGGAGCAACTCGCCTGTGGCCTGCTTGGCCCCGACGTTCATCTGGGATGCGCGGCCCTTGGGTGCCCTGAGAAGGACCCGTGAAGCGTTGTTCGTGAAGCGTATCTCGCCAGGCAAACGACGAGAGACGAGCGACGAGCGACGAAGCGCGCCATCGGTGAATCCATAGGATTCGGCAATCGCGCGCGTCTGGTCGGTGCTGCCGCCATCAACAACGATGACTTCGAAATCGCCTTGTTGCGTGAACAGCGCGCGCAATGTATTCGGCAGCGCTTTTTCTTCGTTGTATGCCGGCATAATGACGGAAATCACACCGGCACCTCCGTCAGCCACGGAGGCAAAAACTTCCGTACATCCTGTGCCCAAGCCGTGGGGTCTTCGGCGATTGCCTCAAACAGGTCGCTCAATGTCAGGACTATCTGGTCCGTCAGCGCGAGGTAGTCCTGCGCGCGAAGGCGTAACGTCTCTGTATCGGTCCGTCCTTCGGCCATCGCCCGTTCGAGCATGCGCCGACCGAATCCGTGATGAGCCTCTTCTTGTTGTAGTAAAATTCGTCGCAGTCGGCCAAATGGCGCCGCACGTTTGGCCAATCCTTCTTCGATGCGCGTCAGAATCGCTTCTCCCAACCCTTCGAGGATGACCTGCTCGGCAAGAAACGTTTCGAGCAGGTCTTGTCTGCCCAAGGCATCATTGAGTTTTTTTCGATATTCTTCTAACGCCGGCAGAAACGGCGTACCGCCGAGATGTCTCGGTGCGAGCCAGGCAATGGCGCCTTGAAACACCACGGCGTGCCCGGCTTCTTGACGAGCCTGGCTGAGAAGAAAACGCCGCGAACCGGAATCCGGCACCAACGAAGCCTGCGCCTTCGCACATTCGTTCGCCATGCGCTCGCCATATTCGAGAAACGTCAGCAGGCGCGCGATCGGCGTTTTTTCATCAGGACGTACCAGCACGCGCCATCTCCTTCTTGGGTGGGATGCCATTCAAACTCCAGTCATAGTCGAGATACTCGATGCGGTAGCCCGGCTGTACCAGTTCCTTGGCCAATTCAGGATCATCGACATAGCGAGCGATATAGGCCAACGCCGATCCCGCGGCATCGGCGAAATCTTTTTCAAACCATTGAAAGATCATCGACAGCGATGCTGTTTTCAGCTTTCGGTCGAATCGATTACGTGTGGGATCGTTAATAAAGGCCTTGGCAACCTGAACAAGCTGGCGATCCAACTGCTCCGGCTGATAGGCCCAAGGCTGGAGCTTCGGACAGGATGTGGACGCACAGACAATGGCAAAGTGCATCAGCGGCTCATGGAACTGCTCGATCAACACTTGCCGCTCAAGATCGTAAAGATTGATGGTCGTGCCACCGACTTGATAGTCGCGACCGATGAAATAGCGATAGCGCCCCCAGAGGGTCATTGGCGAATAGTGGTCCAAGATACCCTTGACGGCAAAGGCATTGTAGGCATTGATCCAAAAAGCCAGTTGATCCTGACGCCCCAGCAACCTTGTGGGATCGATCCGATTAAGTTCTCTCACGTAGCCATCGAGCGTGCCGTCGGCTTGTATCGCCGGATAGTCCACTTGCCCATCGTGGACGTGTGCCTGGACAATCCGGTCCCAAGCCTGGTGAGAAACCCGATCGGGGGCAATGGGATCGACCGGTTGGAAGGTTCGTGGAACCGTTGAACAACCAGCCAACATGACCACAACAAAGATCGCGCCGATCCAGCGACTCATGAGAGGGCTCCTTGCGAGGTGAACGACCGCGCCGACCGCAACGCCGTGATCGGATGGCGGAGGATTGTTCCGACGACGCGGCCATCGAGCCTGTTGCATGACGAGTTATCGGAACAGGCTTGAATCTTTTGTCGATTGAATCGAGCCAATATTTCACTCAGCGACGATTCGAGCAAGTTCCCCACGGAAGGGAACGCCAGACAGGGTGACACATTTCCAGAGGCATCGATGGCCACACTGTACCGCCCCGCATCGCAAGGCTCCAGTTTCTGCCCGCGCAACCAGCTCACATTGTCCTCAACGAATTTTCTGAGGTAGCCGGAGGGAATTAACTCTTCATCGAGTAGCCCGCTGAATACCGCGGCGGCGCTTGATCGATCGTACATGAGCAGCTCATCAGGCCTGCCGTAGGTGCCGACATTCCAATGATAGGCGCCGACGACCGGCAGGAATCCCTGCTCCCGTGCGAAGCGAACGACCGCCGGTACTTCGGCGCGATTGACTTCACTTACGATGCAGGTGAGAAACTTCGGATGAGGAAAATCTTTCAACAGCGCGATGCCCTCCAAAACCTGGAGCAGCTGATCGGCGCCGCGAATCTGCCGATACTGCTCTCGATCCAACGTATCAAGACTCACAGAGATGGTCAGCGGCAGCTTACCCAGTCGCTCGACAAGATGCGCCGTGAGCTTCGTGCCGTTTGTAATCAGCGTGAGGTGAAAGCCCATCGCCGAAAGGTCGTCAAGAATCTCCGGCAAATCTCGCCGCAACAAGGGCTCACCCCCCTGCACCAGCACAAATCGCACTCCGTCACGATAGAGACCGGAGAAGACCATTCGGATCTCTTCCCTGGTCATCTCGTATCGCCCGACATTGAGGGGTAGATCACAATACCCGCAGGCGGAATTGCATCGGAGATTGACCTGAAACGTGGCCAACACCGGCCGACCCACCATGAGGTTGATGACGGGTGTGAGCGCTTGGTTCAAGAGCGCTAAAGGGGCGTTCATCATCTAGCCTCGCATCGACACACACGGCCATATTTGGACAGGATCACGCCGTTTTTTCCCTGCCTCTGTGGCATACACACACCCCTATCTCATCGGCTCCTCTAACCTACTGAATTTCCTACTAATCTCGCACTATCCTCCGGCACAGGGCTTGCTCATGAGTTTGGATTGACATCGACTCTTCGTCCTCTAAGGAGGTTCATGATGCAGAAGACACAGATGAACATGTTCCTGATTCTGGTGAGCACCGTAGCCGTTATCGCCATGGCAATCACCCCGGCATTGGCCAAAGACTCAGAAAAGAAGAAGTCCACTCACTCGTCCGCGAAAACAGCCGCTCATGCCCCTCGTCAGATCGATGGACCCAAGGCCAGCCATGATCAGAAGCCGGGCCCGGCCTGGATGACGTTCGGTGGCACAGTCAAGAAGATCGAGGGCAACACCTACACTGTGGAAGACTACGAGGGCAACCACGTCGATCTGTACGTGGGCCAGGGCACGAAACAGATCAGGCAAAAAAAGGTTGGGGACACCCTTCGCGCAGAAATTACGCGAGGCGGCTTCGCGAATTCCATTCAGTAACCCCTATTCAATCGGCGTACACACCTCATGCGCGATGCGGTCCACGAACGGGCCGGCCCTGAACAGGCCGACCCGTTCTTTATGTGCCACTGCGGGGAACAGGGTCATCGGGACACCGCCTTCGCCGATTTCTGAAAGACAATATCGCCGTAATAGGCGGTAGCCTGCTCCTTCGTATTGTCCGTATCGCTCATGATGGCCACGCCGTTGATCATCGGCGGCTCCTCCCCGAACGCCTGCTTGTAGTCTTCATAGATATTGCGTGATTCATCGGCCCATAGTCCGATCTTTTGTGGTCCACTCTCTACCACAATCATTTTTACAAAATCCGTATAGGCATTATCGATGATCGCCCCGACCGGCGCCTTCGTTTCCCACACGTAGTTGATCGCCCCGATGGGAATATCCCCGAAGATCACCTGGCCGGCCTTGTATTTGAGCTTCTTGCCAAAACTCACCTTCTCGGGATCATATTCGAAAGTAATATAGAGCCGAACCGGATAATCGTCGCCGTCTTTGCGCGTGGCATCGCTGTGCTTGAGCAGATTGTCGACTTTCCAGCGCCACTGCACGACAGGAAATTCTTTGGGGTCGATCTTCACCTCTTTGGTCAGCCCCGATGCGGACGCCTCGCTCGCCGCCTTCACGATCGTCACCCCTCCATCCTTCACCACTTCATAGGAGGTATGTTTGGGAATCTTCTTAAAGGTGAGTGGCTTCCACCCATCAGGCATCGTCTGCCCGACCTGACTAGCAGAGAATTTGCCGACCTCAAGCACTGCCCCGCTCTCTGCCCATAGACATGTCGGAGCGATCAACAGCCACGTCGCGAGTAGTACGCCCGTCGTCGCAATCAGCATCTTACTGTTTCCCTCTTTGAGGACAAGCGTGGTTCGACGACGACTGCGCGCATCGATAGCCCGCACCCTTTTAAATGATCCCCCAAGCTTGCTCATTCTTTCTTGAAGGATGGGGGCTGAATGATCTTCCACTGCGCGCGTCCAACGAGGTGAGTCCACGACCGCGCGTTGCGCGAGCACAGGAGATCATCAGGCTCCATCCCGCGACTCTGTCCATACCACATCTCGAATCTCTGGGTCCGAAGCGAGAATCTGCTGGAGTGCCTCGGTGAGGCGGGTGAGCTGTGCCGTCGCGTCAATCTTCTTGAAGAACTTCTTCACGATTGGGGTGCTCGGGTCAGTGAAGCATACAAACTCGTCGTCATCTCCGTTCTGGTGTCCGCAACAAAGGGCAAGCCGGAATCCCTCGTTACGCACCAGGACATACCATCCCCAATCCTCGGCAACCATCTCCTCTGTCGCGATGCCCTTCTCGGCAAGCTTCTGGGCAAGATACTCGGCAAGCCGCTTGCCCCATAACCCCGGATTGATCTGCTCCTCCTCACCTTCGTAAGGCGGGAACTTGATTGACCGGAACTCGACTTGAGTTTTCATGACGCGTAATTACCTAACGGCTCCGCGGATCAACGGCATCCGCGGAACACATGATGTTTGTAAAGCGGCTGCCCGCTCTGCAGCCGCTGGTTGGCCCCGCTTCGCGGGCCAGCCAGCGGAGACATCCGCGGAGCCGTTGAGTCGACGCGAAGCATCGGCACCATTTAGCTTTTACACCGTGTGTGGTTACGCTTGGGCAGCATGGCTAATGTGATCCGCTGCAAACTGCAAAAGTCTGGCGCTATGCATCAGGCAGCGGTCGATGTCGAGAAGAGATAATTCCCGCCCGCCTGAGACGTGTCGTTTGGCGTCATCAACGTTCTGGAGAATGACCCGAACTTGCCTCGCTTCCACAGCGCCGCGGAATTCAAATGCTGTTGAGGCGCCGAGTTTCATGTCGTTGCGGATGTCACGAAAGTCGGTAAACCACTCGAAGTAGTCCGGTAACGCCTGGTCGATCAGCG
Source organism: Nitrospira sp. (assembly GCA_005116945.1). Taxonomy (GTDB): domain Bacteria; phylum Nitrospirota; class Nitrospiria; order Nitrospirales; family Nitrospiraceae; genus Palsa-1315. The sequence goes on along the minus strand of SWDH01000029.1, from coordinate 149,834 downwards.
GCCGAATGGGATTGCTTGCCTTTGTGGCACAGGCCTGCATCGACGAATACGCTCCCGCACGCTGCCCAGTCGCCTCTAGTAACGCGGCATAGACCGCATCTTGGAGCGCGCGCACGAAGTAGTACATGGCCTTCATCCCGGCGGCGAACTGAAAGGACATTTGGCTATCCCAGTGAGGTATGCCATTGACCCGCTTCTCCGAGCGTCCAATCTCGTCGGCTTCAAGTTGACGAAGAAGCGTCATGAAACTGAGTGCGTCGCGGACGCACGCGGTGACGCGCATCTGTGCTGACACGGGAACGCGCCGGTCTAGCGCCTGGTTCAGCGCGTCTGCAGCACGATCGAGCGCGATTTCTTCCGATGGCGAGCTTTCAGTTGTCCAAGTCATCGGTGGCGTTCACCATTCGGGCTTGATGCTCATCCCTCACGCAAGCGCGATGTTCGATGTCGGTCTAACAATGATTAGGCGGATCCACACAACACCGTCTCATCCCCTCCATCAGGGCGGACGTGGTTTGCCTTCGACTGCGCGCATCGAATGATATACATGCTCCCTCCAAGCTTGCTCGTTCTCTTTTCAGGGATGGGGGCTGAATGATCTTCCACTGCGCGCATCCAACGAGGGCATTCTAATCCCCCTACACCTCTCTGTAGGGGAGTGGTCGAGGCTGCCCTTTGCTGCGCGCATCGAACGAGCACATTCCTATCGTGCGCGTTCTGCGAGCAAGAAGGGCACCTGGCCACTCCCTTACCCCCTCCTCATCCACGCGAACAATTTCATCAACAGATTCTTCGTCCCTGGCGAAAAATGCGCTTTACGCCACAGATTCACAACCTTCTTATTCACCTCGGCCTGGGTCGGATAGGGATGAATCGTTCCGGCGATGGTCTTCGCTCCGGCGCCGGCTTTCATCGCGACGGAAAACTCGCCAATCATGTCGCCGGCATGAGCTGCGACAATCGTTGCCCCAACAATCTTGTCCGTACCCTTCTGGATGTGGATCCTCGCAAAACCCTCCTCTTCCCCGTCGAGAATCGCACGATCAAGCTCATCGAGTTTGTAGGTGTAGGTTTCGACTTCAATGCCTTTCTCCTTCGCATCCTTCTCATACATCCCGACATGCGCCACTTCCGGTTCCGTAAAGGTGCACCAGGGCATGATGAGGGATTCGACGCTGGCATAGCCCATGCCCAAAGGATGAGGAAATAGCGCGTTCTGAATGACGATCTGCGCCATGGCATCGGCGGCATGGGTAAATTTGTAGCGCGAGCAGATGTCGCCGGCAGCAAAAATTCTTGAATTGGTCGTCTGCAGTCGCTCGTTCACCTTGATCCCGTTCTTGTCGTACTCCACACCAACCGCCTCCAACCCGATACCCTCGACATTCGGGGTGCGCCCTACGCCGACAAGAATCTCGTCGACCGTCACATCGTACTGCTGGCCATGTGACTCGACCGTGAGCCGCTTGCCGTTATCCGTCTTTTGTACTTTTACATCCTTCCCGCAACAGAGCAGCTTTACACCGTCTCGCAACATTTGCTGCTCGACAATTTCAGCCGCATCGCGGTCTTCGTTCGGCAGGATGCCGTGACTCGTTTCAATGAGAGAGACCTGGCTCCCGAATCGGGCAAACGCTTGCGCCAGTTCGCAACCGATAGGGCCGGCACCGATCACTCCAATGCGTGGCGGCAGTTCCGTCAACGAGAATACTGTTTCATTGGTGAGATAGCCCGCCTCTTTCAATCCCGCGGTCGGAGGCGTCGAGGCCCGTGCCCCGGTACAGACAGCCGCTTTCGCAAAGGTGAGGGTACGATGACCAGCCGGTCCTTCAACCTGAATCGCGTCTGAGGCAGTAAAGCGTCCGCTACCGATGTACACATCCACGCCCAACTTCGCATAGCGATGGACTGAATCGTTGTGGCTGATCTGCGCTCGAAGCTTCCTCATGCGGGCCATGACCGCGCCGAAGTCATACTTCACCCCCGGAGGAATATGCAGGCCGAACTCCTCGGCATTCCGCAAATCAGCCCAGGCCCTTGCCGCACGAATGATGCCTTTCGAAGGCACACAGCCGACGTTCAAGCAGTCGCCACCCATCAAATGTTTTTCGATCAAGGCCACTTTGGCCCCTAAACTCGCGGCGATGACGGCAGTGATCAACCCGGCCGTTCCAGCCCCGATGATCACGATATTATAGCGGCCTGAGGGTTGGGGATTGACCCAGTCCGAGGGATGCACGTTGCCGATGAGCAGGCGGTTATGCTCGTCATCCGGCAGCATGAGACCTTCTTCATGCTGACGCATCGGCGAAACCCTCTCTGATGTATGGACAGTCATATCGCAAACCTACTGTACTGTTACGCCTCACGCCTAACGCCTCACGGTTTACGGGGCCCGCGGTCATGCCGGTTTTCCAGACCATTTCTTGTACAGGCTCGGCACCAGTGCCAACAGCCCCAATAATACAAATGCTCCAATCACGCCGGGAGACGCAATATCTTTCAACGAATTGATCGTGCCGAGTTGCCGCCCCGCATAGGCATACACGAAGGAACCAGGGATAATCCCGAGCGCCGTCGCCGCGACATAGGTGCCGACGTTCATGCGAGTCAGGCCGGATACCAGATTGACCACAAAGAACGGAAAGAGCGGAATCAGCCGGAGTGTCAGAAGATAACTGAACGCATTGTTTGCAAAGCCCTGCTGAACCGGGCCCAACCACGTTCCAAACTTCCGTTCGACCCAATCGCGCAGTAAGTAACGGGATGAGAGAAACGCGAGCGTCGCGCCCGTTGTGGCTCCCAAATTGACGAACAGCGTACCCCACACGAATCCGAAGAGGAATCCGCCGGCCAGTGTCAGAATCACGGCGCCAGGGAGCGAGAACCCCGTCACGGCCACATAGGCCAAGACGAACAACGTAGCAGCGACGGCGGCATGTGTTTCGGTGAATGAGAGTAGATCATCACGATTGTCCTTGAGCGCCTGCAAGGAGAGAAACCGGCCGAGATCGAAGTAGAAAAATGCCGCCACCGCCACTCCAATCGCAAGGACGACTGCGATCTTGCCGGCATTCAACCCGCTCTTCGTTTTAGTAGATAGCGTGTCCTGTGTCATGATGGTGTGCTCACGTATCATGGGGACTCCTTTTCTGGCTGTCAATGTGGATCACTGTTCTTCAGTCAGCCACAGTCCCAAGGTCTTACAATGACCACACCCAAGCCAGAGACGAATCCAGGTTTTCTATTGGTCTACGGCGTGATGCGACGATCGGATGTGAAGGACCGGAGGAGGTAGCAGAGGCGACTATCGTGGCCGGCGGTCGTGGAGATCGCGATCCATATCGGGCCGGCCGAACGTTCGTTCAAATGGATCGATCGTTCCATCCTGGTTGCGATCGAGTTCTTGAAAATGGTCGTGGGTCAGCTCAAGAATGTCCGGGTTCGGAACGCCTCCACCAAGATGATTCCGAATAGGGTCATAGCGCTGAGGGCTTTCCAGCATGCCGTAGTACATGAGATCGGTTCTTGGCTGCACGACGACTTTCGGCCTACTCTTCTTCTGAACGTTCACACGTCGAGGGTGCTTTGACCTCTTCGGCTTCACCGCTGTCCGTACCGGCTTGGCCTCTTTTTGTATCGCCCCCGATTGATGCTCCGTCCCAATCGGCCTGAACCTCTTCTTGACACGTGGGGGCGGTGGGTATTCTTCTTGCGCGGCAAACTTGACAGAAGTGGCGACCTGCGCTGACTCCTTCATTTGCAGCGTTCCCGCGATCGTCTGCCCGACCATAGCCGCGAGCATGACTAGGGAGCCGACCACCCCGAATACAACACACTCCAAGATACGCCGACCCATATCTCTCCAAATGTGTACGTTCTCGCAAGTGTAGCAGGTCTAGCCATAGTTAGGTATTAGAATGAGTTACGCGATGTCACACACCCAATATTTTCCGCCGAATACTTGTAAGGCACGACCTTCTTGTCCTACTCTGTACAAGGAGCCTGTCCGACATTGACCGTTCTACTGCGGCGAACGATCCGCGACCATCTGCGTCGTTCTCGGCCTTGCATCTGGTCATGCCTCGTTCGTCTCGTCGCGAAGGCAATGTCGGACAGGCTCCTAGGAGGCCGACCCATGGATGAACCAAGTCGCTTAACGAAGACAAAAGAGCAGTGGGCGAAGGCCAGGCGCGGCGGTGAAGAACGAGAGGTGTTTTATGAAGGAGATGCCCGCCTGCCGCCTGGACAACATCTCGTCGAGACTTGGCCAATCTTGGACCTGGGATTCAAGCCCGATGTCCCGTTGAGCGACTGGAGCCTGACCGTCGGCGGTTCCGTAACCACCCCCGTCACCTGGACATGGGAACAATTCTTGGCGCAACCTCAATTCAAGAACCTGTCGGATTTCCACTGTGTGACGAGCTGGAGCCGGTTCGACAATGAATGGGAAGGGGTCAGCTTCAAACATATTCTCTCTGTGGTGAAGCCATTACCCTCGGCAAAATTCGTCCTCTTCAAATCGTTCGACGATTACACCACCAATTTGCCGCTTGAAGCCTGCGACGATGCGGACGTGCTCCTGACCTATAAATGGAATGGCAGGCCCCTCACGAAGGAACACGGAGGCCCGGTCCGCGTGATTGTCCCGAAGCGCTATGCCTGGAAAGGCGCAAAATGGGTCAAGGAGATTACATTTTCTGATAAGGACGAAAAAGGGTTCTGGGAAGTGCGAGGCTACTCGAACAGCGCGTTCCCTTGGGAGAACGATCGATATGGATGAGACCGTCTAGCAAGATGCTGAAAAAGCCCTCCAGCTTCGTTCTCAGCTCATCGAAATCCTCAACGTACCACCGAGGGTACGCCTCCGGTTGCGACTCGCCTGCGGCCTTGCTGGTCGGACTTTTTGATCATCCTGCATGATCCCCTCCCGTTCCTCCAAAGGGATAGGTCCTTTCCCATGCATGACATGTCCCACACCATACGCAAAGTAGAATTCTGGCCCGTCGATATCCCCATGACGGACCCCTTCGTCGTTGCCACCGGCGCACGAACGATTGCAGAGAACGTGTTCCTTCGAGTCACCCTATCGAACGGAGCACAGGGATATGGCGAAGCGGCCCCATTTCCAGAAGTTGGAGGAGAAGCTCGCGAGAGCTCCCTAATCGCACTCCAACGGCTCGGCAAGGGTATCCTCGGTCATTCAGCCGCACGTTATACGAACATTGGGCACGTGCTATCTGAACAGGCGCTCAATTATCCAGCAGCGTGTTGCGGGCTCGAAACCGCCGTCATCGATGCCTACTGCCGCGCATCAAACATCCCGATGTGGAAACTATGGGGTGGCACGGATGTGCGAGAGCGAGAGACGGACATCACGATTCCCATCGCCGACCTCGACAAGACCGTCGCGCTGGCACGCGGATGGTATGCGAAGGGATTTCGCCTCTTCAAAATGAAGGTCGGCAAAGATGTTGAGAGCGACATCCGACGTTTGGAAGCCGTGCATCGCGCACTTCCCGACATCGCATTCATCGGCGATGGCAATCAAGGCTTCTCACGCCAGGACTGCCTAGCGTTTGCACAGGGGGTAAAGCGATTTGGCGGGACGATGGTGTTGCTTGAACAGCCGGTGGCGCGGGACGACCTCGACAGCATGGCGGCGATCCGCCGAGAGACGGGCATTCCCGTGGCGGCGGATGAATCGGTCCGCTCGCTCGCAGACGCGCACGAAGTCGTCGCTCGCGGTGCGGCTGACTATATCAATATTAAGATCATGAAAACCGGCGTTGCCGAAGCGGTAGAGATTGCTTCCTTTACGAAAACGTCCGGCCTCAAGTTGATGATCGGCGGGATGCTCGAAACACGGATAGCGATGGGTTGCTCCTTCAGTCTAGTCTTGGGACTGGGCGGTTTCGATGTACTCGACCTCGACACCCCACTGCTCCTGGCCAACGATCCCGTCTCCGACGGCTACCGATACGACGGCCCCCGCCTGCGACCCTGGTCAAAGCCAGGTCTCGATATGAAGACGGAACCTGTCGCTCAGGTCACCATCATCGAGTGATCGAATCAGGGAACACCTTTGGAGCACGCAGGAAACACGGACAACAACTGACCATCCAGCAGGATGCTCAAAAAGGTCGTCCAGCAAGGCCGCAGGCGAATCGAAACCGGAATCGTACCCTCGGGGGTACGTTGAGGATTTCGATGAGTCGAGAACGAAGCTGGCGGGCTTTTTCAGCATCCTGCCAGATCACCCGCTCGCCTCGTCACACTTCTTACAGTTCAACATCTCTCCAAGATGCTGGTTACGCCCTTCTGCTGTCAGGACCCACAGTCGATTGGTCATTGGTGGTTGGTGGCGCACATGCTGACCATGGCCGCATTGTAAATCGGCCACCCAATCGCCGACTTCGTCCACGTGATATCCCACAATGGGTTGCTGCATTCTACGGACCTCCCTCACACCCCCGTTATCGATTCCATAGACGTATGCTACACTCGCGCACGCGGGCGCATGCTAACACAAACGGAGGAGCAAGCGTGATGAGGCAGTCTGACGTGAAGATCGGATTCGTAGGAGTAGGGCGGATGGGGAGCAACATGGCCCGGCGGTTGAGAGATCAGCAGGAAACCATCGTTGCCCTGTACGATCGAGATCGCGCCGTGACTAACAGTCTTGCAACCGAGTTAGGCTGTGTAGCAGCTGCATCCCCTGCCCACGTGGCCGAACTGGCCGACATCGTGTTCACGGTCGTGTCCGATGATTCTGCAATGCGTCAGATCTTTTCTGCGACCGGCACGGAGAGTCTTCTCTGCCACGCCCAGAACCGGCTCTTCGTGAACTGTGCTACCCTGTCACCAGCCGTACACATTGAAGTTGAGTCCCTGGTGACGCAACGTGGCGGCCGAAGCCTCGAAGCCTGTATGGCCAGCAGCATCACGCAAGCGCGTCAAGGCACGCTATATCTCATGTGCGGCGGACGTCCGGATGTATTCGAGTCGGCCATGCCGCTCTTGGGAAAACTGAGCGCGCACCTTCGCTACATCGGATCGGCAGGAGAAGCTGCGAAGGTCAAAGCCCTCGTCAACATGGTCATGAACTGCAATACGGCGGCACTGGCAGAAGGGCTTGGGCTTGGAGCAGCGCTCGGCCTCGATCTGACGATGGTGCGAACCGTCTTCGCTCAAACGGGAGCGGCGTCCCGTGTGTTAGAGACGGACGGCGAAGACATGCAGAACCGCGCCCATGACTGCTACTTCTCGGCTGCCCATGCCGCCAAGGACTCGGGCATCGCCCTCGCGCTAGCGAAAGCCGCCGAGATCACAGTCCCGTTAACTCAAGCGACCTACGATCAATATCAGAGACTGCTCGCGCGAGGCAAAGGCAATTTGGACAAATCTGCTGTCTCTGAACTGACTTTCAAAGACCGTGAAAGGTGAGACGAGAGAGGCTTACCGCTTCTCAAAGGGGAGTTCTGATCGCTGGCCGGCAGGGAAATAGATCCATTGCTTCTGTTCGTTCTCATCAAAGCTGCCGAGGAACGTCACGTAGCGATCGAGAGTGCGAAACTCAGCCAGTGTGACCGTACAGTGCGGGACATCGATCACACGAGCATCGAACTGGCCCACCACATAGAGCACACCCGCTCCTGCTTGATAGAGATTCCGCCGACTCGCATAGCCCGTATTCGGAAACAGGTCAACCTCGACGGAGCAACTCCCAGGCCCTTTGAATTTGAGATGAAGATCGTGCCGAGAGAGGAACGGATTGGTGGCTGTTCTAGTGATGGTCACGCGCACCTGATCGGCCGAAAACTCGACAGAAGCCGGTACAGGCACGTCACTGTTGCAGGCAGCCAGCAACAGGAGCAGGAACAGACAAACCACGCTCCTGGCCGGATAGGCGGTAATCACTTGGGGGCGGGAACTTTCGGCGCAGCGCCAATCTCATCCAACCCCGCTTGAGCGCAGGCATCGTCAAGGTGTGCGCCTGGCGCCCCGCCGACACCAATTCCTCCGACAATCTCACCATCGATCTCGATCGGGAGCCCGCCGCCCAGCATCAATACCTGATCGTTGATGTCGCGAAGCGCTTGCAAGGCCGGCATCTTATTGATCGACTCAGCCAGCTCAGTCGTAGGACGGCGAAGACTCGCCGCCGTGTACGCCTTCTTCCTACTGCTATCGACCGTATGAGGCCCGGCTCCATCGGCCCTGGCCATGGCGCGGAGCACCCCGCCTCGATCCACCACCGACGCACTGACCTTGTAGCCGTCTTTCTTACACGCATCCAGCGATGCCTGTATCGCTTTGCCCGCCAGCGCGAGCGGCAGCACCGATTCTTTCGGCAAGTCGTCAGAAGCCGGCACCGCATACGGCATCAGCATCACAAACGCTGTAGCAATGATGAACCGATGCACCATTGATCCAGCCCCCCTACAGTGAGGATGAACGCATGCCATCGGGTTATCTCCTGGTTATAGAGGATGGTGTACGGGAATAAGCGTACGAAGGCAAGAGCGGGCCTGTCAAGATGTGAGGCGTGAGATCGAGGATTGAGGAGGTGAAGAAGGTGAGGTCAGCTCCAGACAACGCGTTCTTGATTGAGGAGGTAATCGATCACTTCGATGCTGTTCCGCATCTGGATTTGTGCCTTTTCTGACATGGGGAGAACGGCGCCGACCAGCTTGCCTGATTCCACATCATCGAGCGATGGGATGCCTTGAGGTCCACGTTTTTCTAACTCTTGTCGAAAACTTGCCACAGTGTCCTCCCGATTCCCCGACTGCTGGATCAGCAATCTTTACGCCAGAAATCTCTACCCATGTGACTGCCGACGTATAAGTAGCATAGCACATGGAAATCCATGCCCAGGTGAAGGACCTATCGTGTTGATTGAAGACTACTTTTCAGTCAATCAACGGGCTGCGATTGGGACGGGAGCGAGGGCTCCAAGGTAGGGAAACTGACCGACTTTGAGAAGCGGCGTATCCAGACGTAGGCGAAAATCATCATGCTCTGGGTCAACAAAGTGCGGGTCACCGGCAATATCTGACCGGGCTTTGAGTTCCGGGGCCGGTTGGTTCGGAGTCCCCACGCGCAGATAATCGCCTTCAGTATTGTAAAACGCGTTGAACGAGCTGGTGGTCTGACTTGTTGGCGCGATCACAAAGCCCACTCGATTCAGCGCGACCACATTGCCGCTGACATCACTCTGGGATTGCCCGAGGAACGCCGCGCCACCACCATTCTTGACCAGAGTATTACTTGTAATCACAGCACGGGCATGGCCGCTAACCACCACCGCCTCAAAGAGGCTCTGTCTGATCACATTCCGCTCCAACTGTACGTTCGATTTGCCGGCAATCGAAATGCCATGGTCGTTGTCATGAATCACATTCCCTATCAGGACGGCGTCTGAGTCGGCAAACTGAACACCCGTCGTCTCGCTTCCTCCGATGACACAATCTTCTATCTGCACATCGTGAACTTGCTGGCTGAATAACATCCCATTGATCTTGACCCGGCGAAGGACAATCCTTTGCCCATTGAAAAGCCCGACAGCATGCCCCCCGCTGTCATTGATGGTCATATCACTGATTTCAATGTCCGTCGCCCCATAGGGCCACTTACCCACATGCAGCGCACCTACCACGATATCGCGGCCGAGAATCGTTACCTGATCCACACCAGCCCCGACAAGCTTGATCTTGTCTTTGCTATGAATGGTGACGTCCTGAGCATAGCGGCCTGCCTTGACGAAAACGGTGTCACCTTTCTTGGCGGCGTCGACCGCCTCCTGAAGAGAGACGTAGTCCCCGGTTCCATCCAGCGCAACAACAAGGGTCCGAGGGCCAGGCAGTGGACCCTCTTCAGCCCACACCACGCCGAAACCCGAGAATGCAAGGGCTGTCATGAGACTGAGAAAAACACGTCGCTTCATGCCGAAATTCATACAAGCCTCTTCAGCCCGAAGTCAATCAAGCCCGGTTGTGAGGTGAGAACTCGCGTGCTATGCTCCGCCGCCATGATTCTCGTTGGCCTCACAGGCGGCGTCGCGACCGGCAAAAGCACTGTCGCCAAGATGTTCAAGCAATGCGGCGCGATCGTGATCGATGCCGACGAACTGGCCCATGAGGTCGTCAAACCCGGCAAACCGGCTTGGCGAGAGATCGTCAACACATTCGGGAAGACTGTACTGAATGCCGACCGCACCCTCAATCGCCGGGAGCTGGGAGCCGTTGTTTTCAGAAACCAGACCAAGAGGCGTCGGCTCGAACGCATCATCCACCCCCGTGTCGCACGCGAACAAACGCGACTCACCAAACAAGCAGCACGAAAAGACCCTCACGCCGTCGTCATCTACGACGTGCCGCTCTTGTTCGAAGCCGGAATCGACAACCGAGTCGACCGGACGATCGTCGTCACGGCCAACCGGGAAACCCAAATCGCCCGATTGAAAACACGCAACGGCCTCTCCCGCGCTGAAGCCATTCGACGAATACGAAGTCAGATGCCGCTGTCTAAGAAAATCCGCCTGGCCGATATCGTGATCGATGGGACGCGACCACGGCAAGGCACCATGAAGGCCATTCGAGCCACATACCACGACCTCCTACAGCAAGCGTAACCAGCATTATTCGTAAATACTTCTGCTGCAAGCGCCGATCCGATACTTCGACGAGCCTTCGGTCGTCTGGCGCGGCCCTTTCACAGCTCAAAGAAATCAAACCTTGACTGCCAAGCGCTCCACGATAGGCTTTTCTCTCCGTTCTGCGTGATCATAGACTCATGCCGATTGATCCTGACGACCCACTTATTTGGCTCCGCAAGCTGCATGTGACTGCGGCGCAGATCAATCCCAGCGATTACCCTGCAACTCAAACGGTAGATAACTTTTAAAACCGCTCCCATTACTTCATTCTTTTTGCTCCGCTGTGTTAGCATCCTGCCATGCGCAACGTCGTCATTATCGGCTCGGGGCCGGCTGGACTCACCGCCGCAGTCTATGCGGCGCGAGCGAATCTGTCGCCCCTGCTCATTGAGGGCTGGCAATCGGGCGGGCAACTGACCACAACGACGGAGGTCGAGAACTATCCTGGCTTTGCCAAAGGGATTATGGGCCCGGAACTGATGAAGGAAATGCGGAGCCAGGCAGAACGATTCGGCACGGAGTTTTTGACCGGCGAAGTCACAGCGGCAAACTTTACACAACGACCGTTCACGATCACCGTTGACGCTGAACAGACTATCCAGGCGAAGACCGTCATCATCGCCACCGGCGCGTCGGCCATCCAGATCGGGGTGAAGAATGAGGCGCGTCTCACTGGGCACGGCGTCTCAACCTGCGCAACCTGCGACGGGTTCTTTTTTAAGGGCAAGGAACTGATCGTCGTCGGCGGCGGCGACAGCGCAATGGAGGAAGCGACCTTCCTGACCAAGTTCGCGACCAAGGTTTCAATCGTCCACCGGCGCGACAAGCTGCGGGCTTCCAAAATCATGCAGGACCGCGCGGTGAAGAACGAAAAGATCACGTTCGTGTGGAACTCTGCCGTCGAAGACATTCTCGGCAATGACCTTGTCACCGGCGCCCGCATCAAGAATCTCGTGACCGGCAAAACGACGGACCTGCCCTGCGCTGGTGTCTTCGTCGCGATCGGACACCGCCCCAACACAGCTTTGTTCGCCGGCCAACTTGAGATGGATGCGAAGGGCTACATCCGAACGGAGAATGGAACTACCACCAGTGTCCCTGGTGTATTCGCCGCAGGCGATGTGCAGGACTCGGTCTATCGTCAGGCGGTCACTGCAGCAGGTTCCGGCTGCATGGCCGCCATCGACGCCGAACGATTCCTTGAATCAGGGAATCATACCCTCTAAATCCCCACGGGATGCTCAAAATGGTCGTCCAACAAGGCCGCAGGCGAGACAAATACCGGAGGCGTACCCTCAGGGGTACGTTGAGGATTTTGTCGAAACGAGAACGACGTTGGCGGCCATTTTCAGCGTCCCACTAGAAGACCATGCGCTGCGCCATCGTCCACTACCACGAACTTGCCCTCAAAGGCCGCAACCGGGACTATTTCGAGGAGCGGCTTGTGCGCAATATCCAATGGACCCTGAAAGACCTCGGTGTCAGGCGCGTCGAAAATCTTCGCAGTCGGATTCGCGTCATCCTGCCTGACGAGGTTCCGGACCAGACCATTAAAGAACGTCTCGCACGGGTTTTTGGGATCGCCAACTTTTCGCTGGCCCATGGATTACCGCTCGATCTGGCGCATCCTGATATTGGAGCGCTCAGCAAGGCGGTCATCGACTCGCTCCGATCCGAATCGTTTTCCACCTTTCGCGTGTCGGCGAAACGAGCCGACAAACGATTGACCTTGACCTCCATGGAAGTCGCGCGGGATGTCGGCGCGGCCGTCTGTGAAGGAACCGGCAAGAAAGTCAGCCTGAAAGATCCCGACCTCACCGTCTATCTAGAACTCCTCTCCAAAGAAGTTTACTACGCGACCGAAAAGATTCAGGGGCCTGGCGGCATGCCGGTGGGTGTCAGCGGGAAAGTCGCCTGCCTGATCTCCGGAGGGATCGATTCGCCGGTTGCAGCCTATCGCATGATGAAGCGCGGATGCCGAGCCCTCTTCATCCACTTTTCCGGCCGACCGCTCGTGAGCCGTGCCTCGGAAGAGAAAGTGCGCGAACTCGTGCAGCTCCTCACGGTCCATCAATACACATCGACGCTCTACGTGATTCCGTTTGGAGAGATTCAACGAGACATCGTGGCCAACGCGCCGGCTCCGTTTCGCGTCGTGCTCTACCGGCGCGTGATGATCCGAATCGCGCAAGAGCTAGCCAAACGCGAGCACTGTTGGGGGCTCGTCACAGGCGACAGCTTGGGACAAGTCGCCTCGCAAACGCCTGAGAACTTGACGGTCATTGAAGAGGCGGCAGAGTTACCGCTCCTGCGCCCACTCATCGGCATGGATAAGGTGGAAATCACCGACCAGGCACAGCGTATCGGCAGTTTCGCCATCTCGATCGAGCCGGATCAAGACTGTTGTTCCCTGTTCACTCCACCACATCCCAGCACGAAAACCAGGCTCGACGACATTCAAAAGGTCGAACGAATGTTCGATATCGGCGCGCTGGTGAAACAGGGGCTCGATAAGGTGGAGCTAACCCAATTCACGTTCCCGCAGTAGCAGGATGCTGAAGAAGGCCGCCAGCGGCGTTCTCGCATCGTTCAGATCCTCATTGTCTCGCATGCTGCGCGAGTGCCTTTTCTCTTATGATGCGAAAATGCGATTCGAGATCTCGCTTCATCGCCAAAACGACCATCCAATCCGGCACAATCGTATCGATCTCGACGAGCAATTCAAACTCGGCTTTTGTATGAGCCCCGCCATCGGCGGGTATGAGCTTCCAGAACCGTCGGTACTGCTTAAAGTCGCCCCCCTTCAATTCTGTCAGCAACTCGCCGGTCTGTAGGATTCTCGTCTCACTCAGGAGGCGCCGCTCTCCCGGGAGCAGGGCATGATCGATCCGAATATCCGTAAACACCTTACCGTCTTGCTCCCGTATCTCCGCCATCCGCATCCGCACATCGAAGAGCTCAGGCCAACGGGCATAGTCAGTCAGCATTCGTTGAATGATCGCCGGCTCTACCAGAAAGAGGATCGTGGCCGTCGCCCGGATGCCGCCGGTGGGTTCGGTACGGACGTCCAGCACAACTGGATCCGCCGCACGACTCCACCCAGGCCAGCTGAGTACAAGGCAACCCACAACGATCATCACACGCCACAACATGGGGCAAGTATATAGGCCTCTTGAGATCCAAGCGAGGACTAACAGGATGCTGTATGACAATCGTCGCACATGTCTCGCACTTCACCCCCAACGGTTTGTGCTACGATGCGGCACCATGAAACATTGGCTCTGTCTATCAATCATGTTCATTGGCCTGTGGAGCTTTTCAGAAGAGGCTCACACGCAGCCTATGGACGATTCATACGCCACGACAGAACAGTCTTGTAGTTTTGGCATGGCGAAGGGAGAAGCTTTGCAGAGCTGTCACGTCCCTTTCCCCACAAGCTGCCTCGTGGCCCATGTCCCAGAAACCGACAAACCCTGGACGACGATCTCCAAAGGCGGAAATACGTTCTGCCGATTCGACGAGAAGGCCACAGATTGGAAAACGCACATCACCGGCTCTTGTACCCACTGTAAATCCGATCATTGTTCGGTCCAGTTCTCTGTCCGCTTTGACTGTTCCCAGCAATCGCACTAACAGGCTGTTGATAAAGTCCACCAGCGTCGTTCTCGGCTCACCGAATCCTCAACGTACCCCCGAAGGGTACGCCTCCGGTTCGATTTGCCTGCGGCCTTGCTGGACGGCCTTTCTGAACAGCCTGGAGGCCATTCAACTTCCGTCAATGATCTCAGACGTGGTATCGTTTCCGGGGTCATCATCTCGCGTGTCAAGAAACTGCTAACCATGTCTCTCGCTAACACGATCAAAGCCGAAGCCCGAACCCTTGGTTTCGATGCTGTCGGCATCAGCCGAGTCGCTGATAGCGGGCCACCTTCAGCCTTCAGTCTTCAGCCTGACTCCTCCCTTCCCGACCCCCCTCCCCTCTTTCCCCATCGCTTGCTCAGCCGTCTCGCGGAATGGCTCCAACGAGGCTACCACGGCACAATGGCCTGGATGACGCGCGACCCCACTCGTCGAAGCGATCCGCAGCTGGTCTTACCGGGATGCAAATCGATGATCTCGGTTGGGATGAACTACTACACGAACCATCGTACCGATGAACAGCCTGGAATGGGGCGCATCGCCCGTTACGCCTGGGGGAAGGATTACCACACCGTGATGAGCCAGCGGCTCGCACAACTCGAAGCAAAGATCGCAGACCTTGCGCCGGGCGCCGCCACCAAGGCCTACGTCGATACAGGCCCGATCATGGAAAAGGCCTGGGCACAGCAGGCTGGCCTCGGCTGGATCGGGAAACATTCCAATCTCGTCTCGGCAGAAAGTGGTTCGTGGCTCCTGCTCGGAGAGATTCTGACGACCGTGGATCTGGAACCGGATGAACCGGCTACGGATCTGTGCGGAAGCTGCACGCTCTGTATTCAAGCTTGTCCGACCGGCGCCATCGTCGAACCCTATGTCGTCGATGCCCGGCTCTGTATCTCGTATTTGACCATCGAACTTCGCGATGGGCGCGAGGTCATTCCTAATGATCTCGCGACACAGATGGGCAATCGAATTTTTGGCTGCGACGATTGCCTGGACGTCTGTCCGTTTAACTTACGGGCAGACGCGACGAACGAACCAGCCTTTACCCCCACTCCCTTGACCCTCGCTCCAAGCCTCGATGCTCTGGCTCAGATCGGCGAGAAAAACTTTTCGACTACGTTCAAGGAAAGCCCTCTTAAGCGAGCCAAATGGAGCGGGCTGCTTCGTAACGTAGGAATTGCACAGGAGAACCGCAGGAGACAGAAAGGAAGCCAGGCTTCTTAATCACCCCCTTTTATCTTGGCGGAAGGAGGAGTAGGCTATTCCTAGTAATTAGCAGGATGCTCAATATGGCTGTCCAACAAGGCCACAGGCGAGTCGAAGCCGGAGGCGTACCCTCGGGGGTACGTTGAGGATTTCGATAAGCCGAGAATGACGCTGGCGGACTTTTTCAGCATCCTGCCGGTAGTTCGCAGGGAGGCCTAACTCCTATGCATCCCCCAGTCCTGCTGCTTATCTCGGACGATCCCCACACCAGACCATTACTCGAACAAGCTCTCGACCATCGCCAGACCACCATCCTGCTCACCGCAACGACCGAAGAGGGCCTGCGCATCCTGAAAGACCGAGCAGACCTCGCACTTGTCCTCTGTGATGAAAGCCAAGGACAGATTGCGAGCCACGTGATCGTGTCTCAGGCCAGACGCATCGCGCAGAACCTCCCCGTGATCATTCTTGGAACAGACGGGTCGGCAAAAGCTGCGGTCGAAGCGTTGCACCGCGGCGCCACCGACTATCTCGCACAACCAGTCACGATGAAGGATCTCCAGGCTGCCATCGACAAGGCCCACATCTTCGAGGCGCCAGAGCCCCATGGACAGGCTGATCGTCCCTCCACATTCGATCAACTCATCAGCCGGTCGCCTCAGATGAAACTGCTGAAGCATCTGGCAACCGAAGTCGCCCAAACCGATGCCACGACCATCCTGATCACCGGCGAAAGCGGCACCGGCAAAGAACTCCTTGCCCAGGGCATCCATGCCGCCGGCCCCCGGTCCAAAAGCCCGTTTGTGGCGCTTAATTGTGCCGGCATCCCCGAGCAGCTCCTCGAATCGGAATTGTTCGGCTATCAGCGCGGGGCCTTTACCGATGCGAAGCAGACCAAACCTGGGCGATTCCAACAAGCGGAGGGTGGCACACTTTTCCTCGACGAAATCGGTGAGATGAGTCCTTCCGCCCAGGCGAAGCTCTTACGCGTTCTAGAGACTCATCAGGTCGATCCACTGGGCGACACACGCAGCATCCACCTGAACATTCGTGTCATTGCTGCCACGAACGAAGATTTGCCGGCTCAGATCAAAGCCGGACGGTTCCGCCTAGACCTCTACTATCGGCTGAACGTCTACCAACTGCGCATCCCGCCGCTCCGCGAGCGGCCAGAAGATATCGAACCGATTCTGACATCGTTCTTGGAGATCGCCCGCCGGGATCATGGCTGTCGCATCAAGGGCATCACCCAACCCGCGCTGACCATCTTGCAGTCCCACGACTGGCCCGGCAATGTACGGGAACTGCACAACGTGGTCGAAGGGCTCACCATCACGTGCAAAGACGACGTGATCCAACCGGACCACCTCCCTATCTCTGTGCGAAGCCCTGGATCGGCGGAATCAAACGGAGAAGTCGAGAAGACCTCGCTTCTGGCCTTCGGCCTCTCAGCTCAGGAGATGGAAAAGAAACTGCTACAAGAAGCGCTGCAGCACACAGGCGGCAACATTTCCGAAGCCAGCAGACTCCTCAAGATCACCCGGAATACCTTCCGATACCGCATGGCAAAGTATCACCTCTAATTCGGATGCTGAAACAAGCCCCCAACTTCGTTCTCGGCTCGACCGAATCCTCAACGTAGCCATGAGGCTACGCCTCCGGTTCGGTCATCCCCTGCGGCCTCGTTGGATGGCCTGTTTGAGCATCCTCATCAGAATTGCCTAGAGCCACTGGAGTGGAGCTATTGAAAAAGCAGGACGCTCATGATGGTCGCTGTGCAGAGCCCAGAAACTCACCCCCACTTTACCTATCGGGAAATGGCGGAGGGGGCGAGATTTGAAAACCCTCCAGGCCCAGAGACTATAGGGCCTGATCTGCATTCAGCGGTACTATCTCAATCACTTACAGGCGAGTCAGAGGCGGACGAAGCACCGATGAAACCACATGAGACACGATAGTTCTGCCACACTTCAGCCACAACCGCACACGAGGAAGACGTAGGTCAAAAACTCTAAAAGCGCCCCCTTGGTATCACCTCGACCTCTAAGGGAAATTCAAGTATCATCTCGACGGTTCAAGAAGAAATCGATCTGAAGTGAGAGCCGTCGCTATTCCTGGGAAAGCGCTTCTACGGCTGAGCTGAGACCATGAAGAAAAATGCGATGATCGTTTGCCTCGCGATGATTGGGGCCGTTGCCCTAATCATCGTTTTGTGGTTTGGGAAAGACTGGCTTCAGAGCACCGGCCGCAACATTGAATGCAATGACGGACCCCGGCAGACCATCGACCTCCGGAACTTCATCACAGAGAACTCCCCCACTTCTTACGAGCTCGAGGTTACAGTAGCTACTAAGGTGCGTATATCGGGGAAGATTGAACCAGTCTTGCTTCAGCAACTCTCCGAAGCACTCCAGCAGACTAAGGAATTCCACAAGCTCTTGGTCAGCAGCTACAATGGATGCGCCATGAGTAAAGCCGAGTACACCCGCCTTGGCGTGGGGTTCCAGGCGATGGATCGCTTGGCGCGCCAAATCGACACCCTCACAAAGCAACCTGCATTGACAGATGTGGATCGGCTGAAATTATCCGATTTGGTCACTCAATACATTGCTCTTGCGCAGAAGGCAGCCCACGAATGACACTCGCCTTTCTTCTTCTCAGTCTCATCGTACTTGTGAGCCTCTGTCCCGCGATTGCAGCGGAACAGATTACCTGCGGAGCCGGTGATGTGCGTTATAAAATTGACCTCAAGGCAATCGCCCTTGGGTACGAAGGTCAAACCGTCACAGCCGTCCTCGATAGCTTCGCCATCTTAAAAACTAGGGTCTCGGTTGATCCCAAGACGCTGCAACAGGCGACGGAAGCGACCCAGCTCGCGAATGAGTTTCTGAAGGCCTTAGTGGTTAGCTTTAACAATTGCGCCATCACGAAAGGGCAATATGTTGAAGCGCTCAAGAGTTTGTCCCCGCAATTGAAGACCCAGGCGAAAGAATTGGACGAGATTCGGAACCTTTTGACACAAGGACGCCGACTGGATGAGAAGCGGTTGCAGGACATACTGAAGCAGTACACTGCCACCCTGCAGAAGTTGGTTTCGCTCACTGGCCTAGAACAGATCATGAAAAAGCTGCAAGCCATTGAAACACACGTGGTGACCGGCACCGAAACCCTAAAGGCCGGGCTAGAAGATATTTCAAAGAGGTTGGATCGGATGGAACAATCGCGACCCTCTCTGCCAGATCCTAATCTTCCCGAAAAAGAGGTGGACCAAGAATTGGCTGAAGTAGACAAGGAACTAACAAGTCTTTCCGAAAAGGTGAAGAAAGAATACGTCGAGGGGAAAAAGGATTACTACGAAGGAAAGTTTGAGACAGCAATTAGCCATTTTACGATTGCAATAGATCTGGCCCCGAGGATTCCCTCTCTCTACCTCGATCTCGGAAATATTTATATCGACTCCTATCGACACGATGATGCAATTGCGACATATGATCGTGGACTGAGTGTGGCCAAACAAAGTGAGATGGTATATGCAAAGCTCATAGCCAATCGTGGCTATGCTAAGGAAGCACTAGGCCAGCATCAAGGGGCGATGGATGACTTGTCTCTTGCGATAGACCTTATCCCAAACCATTCCGGCCCATACATTGCTCGCGGCGTGTTGAAATATCGGCTGAATGACTTCACAGGCGCCCTCAAGGACTATACGGCGGCAATCGAGCGGAGTCCAGACAGTG
Source organism: Nitrospira sp. (assembly GCA_005116945.1). Lineage (GTDB taxonomy): Bacteria > Nitrospirota > Nitrospiria > Nitrospirales > Nitrospiraceae > Palsa-1315. Next base: position 130,589 of record SWDH01000029.1, on the reverse strand, counting down.
CCGACGCCTATTATAATCACGGCCTCGCAGAAGCTCAGCTGAAGAACTACCAAGGCGCCATCAAGGACTTTACGAAATCGATTGAGCTGAGTCCAGACCATGCCGACGTGTATCAATCTCGCGGCACGGTAAAAGTTTGGCTGAAAGACCACACAGGCGCTATCGATGACTATACCGTGGCAATTAAGAAGAATCCGGACAATGCCGAGATCCACAATCTCCGCTGCGAAGCAAGACTTTTGCTGAAACATTACTCAGGGGCTGTCGACGATTGCACAGCGGCAATAAACCTTAAACCGAGTGTTGAAATGCTTAAGGCTGCTTATTGGTTTAGAGGGTTTGCTCACAACGAGCTAGGAAATAAAAAAGAGGCAAGGGATGATTTTAACAGAGCCCAGGAGTTAGATCCAAAGCCCTCCATACAGGAATCCTCTACTCATTAAGTGAACTAGCACGGCGTTGATTCCAATACCGAACGGGGATGTTGGATTATGCTCAACCCCCACCGCACTCCAGCTTATCCAGCCAAAGTTCGCTTTCCATCTAACTCTTGCCTAGACTTGAACCGAATGAGCCTGAGTGGGTGGAATAAGTATAATGGAAGCGCCTTCCTAAACCGCTGTTCCTCTATATCCAAAAGCTAGATTTGTCATAGATCTCCATCCGCGAATTGCATATTCGCAGCCTTCCCTAACTCACCAGCAGCAAAACTATTTGTGGCTCAAGTGTGACTGGCATGAACAAGGAGTAACCAGACTGGCGTTCACTGCGAGTGTTCGACCCTCTTTTGTGAGGGCTGGCTAGATCGGGCTCCCACTGCGCGTGTCCAACGAGGGTCTTCCTAGACCGCGCGTTGCACGAGCACAGGAGACCATCTAGCCTACCCTCTCACACTCCCTTCAAGCTCGCCCGTTTTTTCTTCAGGGATGGGGGCTGATTGATCTTCCACTGCGCGCGTCCAACGAGGGGAGTCCGCGACCGCGCGTTGCGCGAGCACAGAAGATCATCAGGCTCCACCCCCGCCTCTGTTCTGCGAGCAAGAAGGATGGCTGTCGGCTCTCTCAGATAGCCTTGAAGGTCTTGAGATTCAGCTCTGCTTGCACTCGTTCAAGCACAAAGAGCTTCAGGAGCGTCTGATAGGGGACATCGCGCTTGTTGGCCAATGTCTTGAGTTGATCCAAAAGAGATTTTGGGAGCCGGAGTGAAATCGTTTCCGTCGATGGTTTGAGCTTCGGGAAGATCGTCCTGCGGCTTTTCGAGTAATCGATATACTCCGTTGAGTCATGCGACGCCCAGAAGGCGGCCTCCTGCACTTCACTCTTGAACGTCGGTCTTGGCCTTAACTTGCTCATCGTACGTCCTCCGTTCCTTCGCACTCATATCTCTCGCCGAAATGACACGAATCTTCCGCTTGCGGATGGTAAAGACGAGAAAGAGTGGTCGTCCTGCATCGGATTGCCCCAGCACATAGTAGCGAGCCTCAACTGCAGAATGGGCCGAGTCTTCCGCCACGACCAGCGGAAGATTGAAGAACACTTGCTCGCACTCCCATGGGGTAACGCGATGCTTCTCCCAATTCTTCGTGAGGTTGGCCTCATTCCAATCAAACCCTTCTAGCCCAAGCAGTCTCTTCATGCATTTCTTAGTCTGTATACGATAACAATATACCGACCTGCCTCACCTCGTCAACACAACCCCCTTCAATGGCCCCTTCCAAGCTCGCTTGCCTTTCCTCTCTGGGAAGGGTACCCATGTTGGTCCCCCTGCGGCCGTCGAACGAGGCGACAGATACTCCCTCCACACTCGCTTCCTGTTCCCTCCAAGGGGCCGCCTGGTCGATCCTCGATTGCGCGCGTCGAACGAGCACCTTCTGAGCGTGCGCGTTCCGCGAGCAGGAGGACGGCCAGGCTGCCCCGTCTCCCCCCTCTCAGGGCGCGCGTTCCGGGAGCACAGGACCAATGTGGGTGCCTTCCCATCATTCTTATCGTGCGCGTTCTGCGAGCAAGAAGGGCCCCTGGCCGCTCCCTTCCCATCCCGCTTAGCGCGGTTGATCGTGTCCAGGATTCACGATGAGCGGCACATTCAACTTATCCGGCACGATGATGGTCTTGGTGCTGGGGTTCTCGTACAATTTGAATTTGAGATAATCTGGCGTGAGCGTTTTCGTGATGATCTCCTGGGCCTGAGACTGACCCTTGGCGCGGATGCGCAGGCTTTCACTCTCGCCTTCGGCGCGAATTTGCAACGCGTCGCCCTCGCCTTTGGCTTGAATCCTGGCAATCTCGGCATTGCGTTGCGCAATCAGCACCTCAAATTCTTTTTGCTCCTTTTCCTGTTCCTTCGCTTGCTTTTGCTCGATGGATTTCAACACCATCTGAGGAAATTCGATTTCGGACAAGGCCACACTGTAGACGTCCAAATGCCGCCCCTTGAGTGACTCGACCATCACCGCTTCGATCTTGTTGCCGATTTCGCTGCTCCGTTCAGGAAGCGTGACCATCGTGTATTGGGCGACAACTCCTCGCACAGCCGACAGGAACTGGGGCCGCACGAGCTGCGCGTACCAGTTGTGTCCCACCTCCTGAGCGAGATAATAGATTTCCTCCCCAACCGGACGCATTGTGATGGCCGCATGCAGCGTCACTGAAAGATCGTCAGCAGTCAGCGCGTCGACCTTTTCCGTAAAGCTCTGATACCGAACATCGTACTCGAACACACTGTTCCACGGCGCATGCGAATAAAACCCTTCTTTCAGGGGTTCCTTCCCCAGCCCCGCCGTAAGCGGATTCCAGCGCAGTCCTCGCTTCCCTTGGTCGACGGTCGTTCCACAGCCGTACGTCAACAACAGAACCGGAATTACCAGCACGATCGTGCGAAAATACGCTGAAGGCTTCATAGATCCTCCTGTTGTAATGGTCGGCACTCCTCTTTCTACCTCCACAACCTCTTTGCCAGTCAACGACGCCGCTGCCGTCCCGTTTTCGCAGCCTCTTCATAGGCGTCAGCCCGACGTTCCAGATCCTGAGCCGCTACGGCATAGTACTGCGAGAGTTGTCGGGATCCGCTCACCCAATCGGACTCAGGACCGAAGAGCTGTTCATATCGAACAGCGCTCTCGGCTATCGCGGCAGCCTTCTCTTTGAGGACCATTGCCTCGGCTCGATAGTAACCGGCAATGGTCTGCTGATCCTGTGATGGACCGAACGAGGTCGTGTCAACCGTCTGAACAGGCTGGGCGCAGCTTGCAGCAGCGAGCGAACAGAGCAGGATCAGAACACCCCATCCAACGTGGTGCGTCACGGTGGCACGCAGTAGATTGTTCATCGCATCCTCCCTGTGCAGTTCAGCGCATGGCGTTGATCATGGGAACGACCGACACGGCTTCGGCCAGACGCCGAAACAAACCGGTTCGAGAGTGGAGGGATGGTCACGGTTGACGTACTGAGGCCAACCACGCCTACTCAACGGAGGTCTTGGCTGCCTCTGAAAAATTCGATGATCGCCTTGTTGTTCCCAGGCCATGTGGTGTGTGAACCCGTGCCTTCGCAGTACCGTGTGGTGACGTTGTTCTTACACCCCCTATACGTTACACAACCATCGGCATCTTTAACAGGGGGGGTGGCTTCGCAGCCGTTACAGGAAACCCACCACTGTATCGCCTCTTTTCCATAGCCTGGGAACAGCCTATCCTGGCTGCTGTGCATGAGCATGACGGGGAGCGAGTCAGGACATTGATAGGCCTTTAAGTCCTCACCCCTGATACCCATGGCACTCGGAGCAATCGCCGCCGGAATATGTTTGGTGCCATCGAGAAACGCGATGGCCATGGCCGTCGTCCCGCCGTCAGAATGGCCGGTGAGAACAATCCGTGTGTGATCGACACACCATTTCTGTTCGATCAGTCCAGGTATCGCAGCAAGCTCCTCGATCGATTTAGAACTCATAGTGCGGTGATCGGCATAGGCCACAATAAAACCTGCCGCCGTCGCTTCTTGCGTCAGATGGACAAAGTCTTCTGACGCATACCGATTGGTGCGCGCCGGCGCATAGACCATAAGTAGCGGATGGGCAATGCTTGCATGGTAGTTGACCGGCGTTTTGACCATGTAGCGGATGCCCGACGCAGTCTTCTCATCATCGCTGCCCCCCGCACGGCCGGATTTTGTCCCTGGCTCGCACTGACGAGCAACATCGCTGACGAGATACGCAGCCTCACTCAGCACATTGGCAGGCGGCACAGCTTCAACATCATTCATCCCAGCAGCTCGAACCTCACCTGCTTCGGAAAAACCGACGACCAATAGGATCAACGCTATAGCAGTGCTCATTGGGCAGCCAGGCCGCTTTTCCCCGAAGCCTATCCACTTCGATCGAACGGTATACATGCTCCCTCCAATCTTGCTCGCTATCTCTCTAGGGATGGGGGCTGATTGATCTTCCACTACGCACGTTCTGCGAGCAAAGGGGATCAGCCAGGCCCTCCTCTCATTACCCCAGCTTCACAATCGTCACGCCATCTCCACCTTCAGCCCGATCCCCCGCGCGGAACTCCGCCACATAGGGTGACTCTTTCAAATAGACTCGCAACGACGCTTTGAGTTTACCCGTGCCATGGCCATGGATAACGCGGAGAAACGGTACGCCAGCCATCGTCGCACGATCCAGCGCCCCAATCACGTCATCCAACGCCTCGTCCGCCGCCTTCCCTCGCACATCCACGACCGTCTGTTCATCGAGCCCCAACCCACCTCCTGAGGAAACCCGTCGAGGAGTCGATAATACTGGCGACGGCGGGACTGCCTGCCCTCGCGCAAGACCAATAAGATTCGCCACGGTGGCCAGCAGCTCCCCCTCTCCCACCTTCACCCTCACACGCTTCTTCTCTTGTGGCGCCTCAAGGAGCGTACCAGTCATGCCGAGCCCGCTGATCTCCACCTGATCCCCCACTCCCAACTGCTCAAGCGGAATCGGCGTGCCAGGCGGGGTCAATTCAGCTCTCGTCTGCGCTTCGAGTTCGAACAATCGTTGCTTCGCCGCTTTGGCTTTGATCAACTTCTGTTCGCCCTTAACGGCATCGACCGTGGCTTGCACTTCCGCCCGTGCGCGACTGAACTGCTCATTGAGTTTTCGCTTGAGACCCTTCTGCGCTTCCCGTTCCGTTTCTTCCAGATGAGCCAGCTGCGCCTTCGCTCGTTGTTCTGCCTGTTCCGCTTCGCGCCTGGCTTCAACAGCCCGGGCCAGATCATTGGTCAACTGCCGTTGCGTGACCTGTAAATCGTGGAGCATCGTTTCCATGGCCCGCTCATCTTGATGGAGCTTCAGCCTCGCCTCATCCAGTAACGCTCGATCCATCCCCAATCGGCCGGCAATTTCCAGCGCAGACGACCCGCCCGGCACCCCCATGAAGAGCCGATAGGTCGGCGAGAGCGTCGCCACGTCAAATTCGACGCTGGCATTCGCAAAGCCCGGCATCGTATGGGCCAACGTCTTCAGCGATCCGTAGTGCGTCGTCGCGACAACTTTCATTCCCAGCGTGGCCAACCGGCACAGTAATGCTTCGGCCAGGGCCGCTCCCTCAGTTGGATCGGTTGAGGTGACCGGTTCATCCAGAAGGACCAGCCATTGCCGCGGCTTGGGCTGTTCATCACCGCGTGGCTGGTGATCTGTTTCATCAAGCAGCTGAATCATCTGGATCATATGCGCCGAAAAGCTGGACAGATCGCGGGCTAAATCTTGGGCATCGCCGATATCGGCATAGACGTCGGGGAAAAACGCCATCTCTGATCCCGCATCGCAAGGCAGGTGCAATCCGGCTCGAACCATCAAGGCAAAGAGCCCCACGATTTTGAGGGTCACGGTCTTTCCGCCCGTATTAGGGCCGGAGATGACAAGTACCTGAATCGATTCATCTAGGAGAATATCGTTAGCGACTACCTGCTCCTTCGACAACACAAGCAAGGGGTGCCTGGCCTGCAGAAGCCGTATGCGCCCTTCATCGTTGAGCCTAACTGGATGTGCCTTCAATTGACGGCCAAACGATGCCCGCGCCGCGATACCATCCAACACAGCCAGCGCGTCGAGCCCCGCCAGTATGACCTCAGATTGTGCGGCAACGAGGGCGGACAACTCGCGGAGGATACGGCGCACCTCCCGCTCGATCTCAAGATCCGTCACTTTGATCGAATTGTTCAGCTCAACTAATTCGCGTGGTTCAACAAACACCGTCGCCCCGCTCGCCGATACGTCATGAACAATTCCTGAAACACGCCCTCGCATATCTGCTTTCACTGGAATGACATAGCGGCCTTCTCGCTGGGCGAAGTACTGTTCCTGCAGGACATCCTCATAGCGACGTGAGTGCAGCATCTGGTCGACCCGGTGCCGCATCTCTTGTTTCAGCCCCTGTGCCTGATGGGTCACGCGCCGTAACTCCGGCGTCGCCGACTCTTTGATCGAGCCGTCGGGATGGATCGCCGCGTCCAAAGCGATTGTCAGAGATCGCAGTTCATCGACCGAGAGTAGAGGCGAGGCGGCCGATGTCAGTGCAGGAGCGTCCTGTTGATGCCGCCTCACGAAACGACTGTTCTCCTCCAGCAATTCCAACACCATCGCGCAATCCCGCAGTTCATGAACCTCCAAGACCGCCCCTTTCTTCGCTCGGGCGAGTGGGTCCCGAATATCAGGAAATGACAAAGCCGGCAGGACCTCACCGGAGGCTTGAATCTGGCCCATCTCTGTGGTTTCCTGCTGGCGTCGCTGGGAATCATCGATGCTAGTCGCTAGTTCGAGGCCACGACAACGTGCTGCTCCCATTGCCGATCGGGCGTGAGAGGCAAGGACATCGAGCAGCCTGGGCCATTCCAGCACCATCATGGTCTGTTCGTAGAGATTCACCGATACCTCAAAGAAAAACGTCTCGCGCTGGAATCGATGAACTGTAGCGAACCCGGCGACAGAGACGCAAGGTAGAGGGTCGCAGACATCGAGCCAGTCCTTTCGACCTCCAATGCAGGTAATCGTGAACTCCTTTGGCCTGGTGCAGTATTACCTCATTGGTATGGCTTGACATGGCCCAGGAGCGTCGATACTATCGGCCCGATTCCAGCTACGTAGACTCAACCAGTTCATTTTTTTGAGGGAACTACTCGTCATGGCTATTCGGATCGGCATAAATGGATTTGGACGGATCGGGCGGAACGTCTTGCGGGCATCGCTTGGTGATCCCGATCTCCACATTGTCGCAGTGAACGACCTCACAGATGCAAAGACGCTCGCGTATCTCCTAAAGTACGACTCCGTACACGGGACCTTGCAAGGAAGTGTCGAAGCCAAAGACAACCAGATCTTTGTCGACGGCCAGGCTATCAAAGTGCTCGCCATCAAGGACCCGAAAGAGCTTCCCTGGAAAGAGCTTGAGGTCGACATTGTCATTGAATCGACCGGACGTTTCACCGACCGTGAAGGCGCGGCAAAGCACCTCGCTGCAGGAGCCAAGCACGTCATTATTTCCGCGCCGGCGAAAGACCCGGACGTCACCATCGTACTAGGCGTCAACGACGCAGCCTACGATCCGAAATCGCACCACATCATCTCCAACGCCTCCTGCACGACCAATTGTCTGGCTCCCGTGGCAAAAGTGCTGCTGGATAATTTTGGTATCAAGCACGGCGTCATGACCACAATCCATTCCTATACCAACGACCAGCAGTTGCTCGATCTGCCCCACAAAGACTTGCGGCGCGGGCGCGCAGCAGGCATGTCGATGATCCCGACCAGCACCGGCGCGGCAAAGGCGCTGCATTTGGTGCTGCCACAGCTCAAGGGCAAGATCGACGGTCTGGCCATCCGCGTCCCCACACCGAATGTCTCACTGGTGGATCTGACGGTCGAAACCGAAAAGGATTGCGACGTGGCCTCCGTCAACGCAGCTTTCAAAAAAGCGGCAAACGGCCCGATGAAAAACATTCTCCTGTATTCCGAAGACCCGATCGTCTCGATCGACCAAAAGGGCGACTCGCATTCGGCCACATTCGATGCCCCGCTCACGATGGCCATCGACAAGCGGCTCGTCAAAGTCACGGCTTGGTATGACAATGAGTGGGGCTATTCATGCCGCGTGAGGGATTTGATCAAAGTCATTGCGGCAAAATCGACAGGACGCTGAGCACGATGGGTTCATGCCTGCCCAGCCTGATTCTGTTCCACATTGATCCTCTCTCGAAAAGAACGGACATGACGGAGCTGCAATGAGACTGCGTAAACAAACCATCGACGATGTTGTACTGCGAGACAAGCGTGTCATTATCCGAGCGGACTTTAACGTCCCGCTGGACGATTCGCACCAAATCACCGACGATACCCGCATTCGCTCGACTCTGCCAACCATCAATCGAGCCATCGACGACGGCGCCAAGGTGATCCTCTGTTCGCACCTCGGACGACCGAACGGAAAATTCGATCCCCGATATAGTCTGGCCCCAGTGGCAAAACGCTTGGGACGGCTGATGGGCAAGGAAATTCTGTTTGCACCCGATTGCATCGGCCCGGTAGTGGAAGGGATGGTCGCCAGGATGAAGCCGGGCGACGTCCTGCTCCTTGAAAACCTCCGATTCCATAAGGAAGAAGAAGAGAACGACGACGACTTTTCCAAAGCGCTGGCGGCCCTCGGCGATGTGTATATCAACGACGCGTTCGGCGCCGCACACCGGGCCCATGCCTCCACCGTCGGCATCACAAAATTCATTCCCGCTTCGGCCGCCGGCTTTCTCCTCAAGAAAGAAATCGAATATCTCGAGGGCGCTGTCGAAAACCCCGTGCGCCCCTTTGTCGCCATTCTCGGCGGAGCGAAAGTGTCGGGAAAGATCGGCGTCATCGAGAATCTGGGCAAGCGCGTCGATAAAGTCATTATCGGTGGCGGCATGGCCTTTACCTTCCTCAAGGCCAAGGGGCTAGAGATCGGCAACTCCCTGGTCGAAAACGACATGTTGGACTTCGCCAAAGGCATTGAAGAGCATGCCTTTTCCCGCGGCGTAAAATTCTACCTGCCGGTCGATTGTGTCGTCGCGGTCAGCCGCGATCCTGGGGCGGAAACGAAAATCGTCCCAGTCCAGGAAATTCCGAAAGACTGGTATGCCCTCGACATCGGCCCGGCCTCCGTGAAACTGTTCGACGAAGCAGTCCAGAACGCAAAAACCATTCTGTGGAACGGACCAATGGGCGTATTTGAAATTGATGCCTTCGCGCGAGGAACATTCGCGATGGCTCATGCAGTTGCCAATGCCTATGGCCTGTCAATCGTCGGCGGTGGCGAAACAGCCCTGGCCGTTCATCGAGCCGGCGAATCAGACAATATGTCCTTCATCTCGACCGGCGGTGGCGCCGCTCTAGAATTGCTGGAAGGCAAACAACTACCGGGCTTGACCGCCCTCCCCGATCGAGTGGCGTAATCGGCTCGTCACATAAGTGCAGACCCTCTACCACCTTCGAGCGTCGAGACACCCGTGCGTAAACCCCTCATCGTCGGCAATTGGAAGATGAACAAGACCGCCTCGGAGGCCGCTGCATTTATTCGCGACCTCCGTGAACGAGTGCCTGCATCCCCAGACGCCGATGTGGTCCTTGCACCGCCCTTTACAGCACTCGAATCGGCCCGTACTGCCCTAGGCCCCTCCTCCTGGATCAGCCTTGGCGCACAGAACGTACATTGGGAACCGCAGGGGGCCTTTACCGGAGAAGTGTCTGCCCCGATGTTGCGGGACCTTGGCTGCCGCTATGTGATCGTCGGCCACTCAGAACGGCGCACGCTCTTCAACGAACGGGATGAGCTCGTTCAGAAGAAGGTCCGAGCAGCACTGAAACACGAGCTCTATCCGATACTATGCGTGGGAGAATCACTGGCGGACCGCGAGGCTGGCCGAACGGAATCGGTCATCACGGCTCAACTTAACGGCAGCCTGACAGGATTATCCACACATGAGCTGGCGACCGTCACCATCGCCTATGAACCGGTCTGGGCCATTGGCACCGGACGCTCCGCCACGGCAGAACAAGCCGAGACCGTGCATCGTTCAATCCGGCTGTTCGTTGAAACAGGATGGAATAGCGACATCGCTTCGGCCATGAGAATCCTGTACGGCGGAAGTGTGACACCCCAGAATATCGCCTCGCTCCTCGCCTGCGACTCAATCGACGGGGCTTTAGTAGGAGGGGCTTGCCTCAATCTAGACTCGTTTGCTACAATTCTAACCTTTGCGAAGATACCGCGAGCCTAATTGATCGGAGTGTCATGTACATTGTCCTCATTATTATTCATGTCCTCGTCTGTTTTCTCATGGTCGGTGCCATCCTCTTGCAATCAGGGAAGGGCGCTGAAATCGGCGCGTCATTCGGGGGCTCGAGCCAGACCGTGTTCGGGAGTCGAGGTCCTGCAAATTTCTTGAGCAAATTCACGGTTGTCGTCGCGGCCATTTTCATGCTGACTTCGCTGAGTCTGGCTATGCTCGCCAAAGAACGGACGTTTTCTTCAACGGTCATCGATCTCAAAAAGAAAGAATCGTCTCAGACCGCCCCTGCAACCACACCAACCACGCCTGCAGCCCCAGCTGCTGAGAGCCACAACCCTAGCGACTCTTCTTCCGGCAAACACTAACAAGGCACCGGAAATCCCGCCCTCGTCGGTGGAGTGCGCCTGGTTTATCTGATTCGTCGAGTTCAGCGCACTCACGAGACCCGCTAAACAGATCAGTGTAACCGGTCAGTTCTCAAGGGTGTGCCGCAGCGAGGCGCAGAGCAGTCGGACTGAGCCTGTTTCAGCTCGTACTACATGCGGGTCAGCCACGCCTCATGGGAAAGGTCTTCCCCGCGGACAATGGCAAAGAAGGTCTTCTGTAGAGATAGTGTAATCGGACCTGGTCTACCGGTTCCAATGCGGCGGTTGTCGATTTCTCGAACCGGTGTCAGTTCGGCAGCAG
>SWDH01000029.1:117203-119609 GCA_005116945.1 Nitrospira sp. | reverse complement strand
CTCGGATACATAGCCCTCGGTATCGAGCAAAATAGCTTCATCGTATCCATCCGCCTTCGCCTCACGTTTCGCGAGAATCGAGTTCACGTAGTAGCCGGAAATCTTCCCTCTCGTCATCGAGACATTGACGTGATGCCGCGTGTACGACGACACACGGGCCCGCATCCCATTCGCCAATGCATCGTCCCCGAGGTAGGCCCCCCATGTCCAGGCCGCAATGGCCAGCTTGATCGGATTATCGCCGGGATAGACTCCCATCGCTCCGTGCCCGATATAGACGAGCGGGCGGATATAGCAGGCCTCCAACTGATTCACCTTCACCGTCTCCACAATGGCCGCTGCGACCTGCTTCTTGTCGAACGGCATGTCCATCATGCCGATATGAGTGGAATCGAACAACCGATCGACATGTTCTTGGAGTCGGAAAATTGCGGATCCAGACGTCCCCTTGTAACAGCGGATGCCCTCGAACGCCGCCAGTCCATAATGGAGTGAGTGGGTCATGACATGGACGTGCGCGTCCGCCCAATCGACAAACGATCCGTCCATCCAAATTTTTCCTCGTGGCTCAAGCATCGGTATCGCAGGCAGTCTGTGAACATTCGCGCGATGAAATCGGAATATAGCAGCGGGTTGGAAGAAGCGTCAAGCAAACAGGCGCGGCATGGCCCATAGACCGTCCGAGCAAGGAAGTGGACTCAGGCCGGCGACTGAGGGGCGCGAACCTGCTGGTGCAATGCGGCACTGATGTGCTTCTTTGCTAACGGACTGAGGCGTACAAAATCCAGGCCGAACTCGTTTCCATCGACCCACCGAACCGTGGCCCGGTCAATGTCTATTGTCGGTCCATCATCTTCAAGGGTGAGACGCAAAGCCAAATCCAGGCCCGGTTCAATCGCATGCTCTCCTCGAACACGCATACCGGATTGGGACAAATTGGTCACAATGCCTTTTCCCACACATTTCCCGCTGAGATAATAGAGCACACGCTGAGTCGGTACGCGACGATAGGGGCGCAGCACGAATCGGCGGGCTTTCGGCTTGGACGGACGTGGATTCTGGGCATCGGCCATCATGATCTCCGATCTGTGAGTCTCAACAGAGAAAGCATAGCATACGCCGATCCTTTGTCTTGACAGGATTCAAATCCTTATGGTACACAGTCATCTTCTGTAATGGAGACGGGGTCTTATGTACGCGATCATTGAGACAGGCGGCAAGCAATATCGAGTTGAAACTGGGACATTGGTCCAAGTAGAGTCCCTTCCCGGCGAGGTAGGGGGAACGGTTGAGATCGGTCAAGTGCGGCTGATCCATGGCGAGAAGGGCCTGGAAGTAGGACAACCGTTGGTCAAGGGGGCCAGCGTCAAGGCCGAGATCATCGACCAAGGCCGAACCCGCTCCATCACGATCTTCAAGAAGCAACGGCGCAAGAACTATCGGCGAACGAATGGCCATCGCCAGGGCTTTACCAAATTGCGCATTACCGGCATCGAAACGGCCTAACGAGGATCAGCCATGGCAACAAATAAAGGCGGCGGATCAACTAGAAACGGGCGCGATAGCAATCCCCAATATCTTGGGGTCAAGGCCTACGGTGGAGAAACCGTGAAAGCCGGGTCAATTCTGATCCGTCAGCGTGGGACGAAGTTCTTTCCCGGTTTCAATGTGGGCCTCGGTAAAGACCATACCCTCTTCGCCCTCATCACAGGGATTGTGAAGTTCGAGCGTGGACGCGGGCGGCAGAAGATCAGCGTCTACGCAGAGCCTGCGATTTCATAGTACATTCTTTTCCTCTTTTCTCGTCACAACCTCATTACCGCGAGGACTCCCGGCATGACTGTGAGTGCAACGGGATGTTCCTCGCGGGTCATGCCCATACAGTGATCACGCTGAAACGGTGCACCGATGTTTGTCGATGAAGTCCGTATCCATATCACAGCCGGCCGCGGCGGCGACGGCTCATGCAGTTTTCGGCGCGAAAAATTCGTGCCGCGCGGCGGACCCGATGGTGGCGACGGTGGCCATGGCGGCAACGTCGTATTTGAAGCGTCGCCTCGCATGACCACGCTGCTCGACCTCCGGTACCAAAAACACTATGAAGCAGAAGTTGGTCGCCAGGGTGGCGCTGCCAATTGCTCCGGAAGAACCGGCGAAGATATCGTGGTGGCTCTTCCTGTCGGCACCGTCATCTCCGATGATCAGACCGGCAAGGTGCTGGCCGACCTGGTCACCGCCGGACAGCGGTTTGTGGCTGCTCATGGGGGGCGGGGCGGACGAGGGAATAATCATTTCGCCACATCGACCAACCGCACACCCACGGAATTTGAAATCGGCACAGAAGGCGAAGAACGGTCGCTCAGACTCGAGCTGAAACTGCTGGCCGACGTCGGGCTCGTGGGCCTT
>SWDH01000029.1:116958-117193 GCA_005116945.1 Nitrospira sp. | reverse complement strand
TTCCCAATGCTGGAAAATCGACGCTCATCGCCGCGATCTCAGCCGCACGACCGAAAATCGCCGATTATCCCTTCACCACGCTGACGCCAAATCTAGGGATCGTTCGCTGGGGAGAAAAAGGAAGTTTCGCCGTCGCAGACATCCCCGGAATCATCGAAGGCGCTCATGAAGGGAAGGGACTGGGACTCCGATTTCTTCGGCATATCGAACGCACGTCGTTTTTGCTCTACATGAT
>SWDH01000029.1:68162-116858 GCA_005116945.1 Nitrospira sp. | reverse complement strand
TAATCGCACCAACAGCTAGGTCCACGGCCCTCGGTATTGCCCGGGCCATCCTCGACAAGAAGGCCACCGACGTGCTCGTCCTCCAGGTCGCGCCGTTGACCTCCGTTGCCGACTACCTGGTCATCGGCTCTGTGGATTCGGATCGCCAAGCAAGTGCCATTGCAGACCATATCGATACCGTTCTCTCTCGCTCCGGTTCCAAACCGCTGAGGATTGAAGGCACCAGGTCTTCACAGTGGGTTTTAATGGACTTCGGCGATGTAATCGTTCATATTTTCAGGCAGGATATCCGGATGCATTACGCGCTGGAACGGTTATGGGCCGACGCCAAGCGCGTCACCATCCCGGGCGAGCGGACGGTCACACAAGCCGCCGTGACCCCACGGCCCGTGAAACGGAAAAAGGTGCCTGCAAAAACCAAGGCCTAGATCCATGCTCCGCTTGCTCACCACCATCTTCCTCGTCAGCATCGGAATTTTTCTCTACAGCTACGCGCGCGAATTGAATCCTGGGACGGTTGCAGTCCGAACCAGTCCCTCCATCCAATTCGACATGAGTCCTGTCACACTCGTCGTCTTTTCCATGGCTGTCGGCGCCGTGCTCGTGGCCTTGGCCGTCGGCATGCGGCAGACCGCCCACGTCATCGGCAACTGGCGCAGCACGCGGTTGTTGCGCCGCAAAGAAAAAATCGACGCGCTCCATCGTGAAGGCACTCATGCCATTATGTCAAAACGCACCGTCGAAGCCATTGCCCTATTCGAACGCGCGCTGGCCATGGACCCGAATCGTGTCGATTCGCTGCTCTGGCTGGGAAATATTTATCGCGGGGAACACAACTTCGCAGAGGCGATCCGCCTCCATCAACGGGCGAATCGCGTCGACGAGCGCAACATCGAAATCCTGTTGGAGTTGGCCAACGACTTGGAGGGCGCCAAGCGGTACGAGGACGCCTTACAGACCCTGCACAAGATGCTCAAGATCGAACCGGATAACCTGACCGCGCTCATCCGGAAACGAGATCTGCTCATCAGGCTCGAAAAATGGATTGAGACGCTCGAAATCCAACATCGACTCCTGAAGGCAAACCTCTCTGAACCGGAACGGCTGGCCGAAGCCCAGCTCCTCACCGGCTGCACCTACGAGGTCGGACGCCAACTGCTGGAACGAGGCCACCCCGATAAAGCACGGCGGTACTTCCGCGGCGCCATTAAGCGAGACCGGACGTTCTTGCCGGCCTACGTCGGTATCGGTGAAATCTTGATCCGGGAAGGCAAAACGAAACAGGCCGTAGAAATTCTCAAGAAGGTCTATGCCAAGACCCGCAGCAACATCATCCTCCACCGCCTCGAAGAACTCTTTCTCGAACAGGGAGAGCCTAGTGAAATTATCCGCGTCTATCAAGAAGCCCTCCGGCAAGACCCGAACAACCCTGCGTTGCAGTTCTATTTGGGCAAGCTCTACTACCGTCTGGAAATGGTCGACGAAGCCTTCGACATTCTCTCGACCGTCGAAGGCGTACAGGACCAGCTGGCCGATTACCATAAGATCATGGCCAATCTCTATTTGCGCAAGCAGGAAATGGAGCTGGCCGTCACCGAACTGAAGAAAGCCCTGCATTTCAAGAAACGCGTGGTCGTCCCTTATGTCTGCACCGCCTGCCGACAAGAATCAACCGAGTGGTCCGGACGCTGCCGAAGCTGTGGGACCTGGAATACCTTGGTCGCATTGCCCTTGCCGAATGCCGGCGGTCAAGCTGTTCCCGATGCAGACAACAACCCTCTCCCAGTCTCAGCGGTTCCCTACCAAGGCATTGCTTCTCCCTTCGAAACCGTGTAGGTTTTCGACCAGTCTGTCTGCCTCGCGAATGGGCAGTAGTCTGCATCACAGTCAATACACCCTTTTCAGATAGTGGAGTGCCCCATGGTCGACTATCAGGATTACGCTGCCAAGGCCTTGCGCGACGAAACGCTGACCAGGGACGAGTGCCAGAACGTACTCGATACTCCTGACGAACAATTGCTGGAACTCCTCCAAGCCGCCTTTACCGTCCGATCCCATTATTTCGGCAAGACCGTTCGCCTCCAGATGCTGCAGAACGCCAAAAGTGGCGCCTGCCAGGAAGACTGTCATTACTGTTCCCAATCGGCGATTTCCACCGCCCCCATCGAACGCTATAACCTTGTGCCCCGGCAACAGATGATCGACGGAGCCCGGCAAGCGGCGGCCTCGAAGGCTCAACGCTATTGCATCGTCATCAGCGGTCGGAGTCCGCTAGATCGGGAAATCGACGAAATCGCCGGAGCGGTTCGCTCAATCAAGCAGGAGATTCCAATTCAGATTTGCTGCTCCCTGGGCCTTATGAATGAACAACAGGCCAAAAGGCTAAAGGCGGCGGGAGTCGATCGAGTGAACCACAACTTGAATACCAGTGAAGCGTTTCACGGCTCCATCTGCACCACGCACACCTTTCAAGACCGACTCAGCACCATCCAGAACGCGCGAGCGGCAGGATTGGAAATCTGCTCCGGCGGGATCGTGGGAATGGGCGAAAAAGACGAAGATCTCATCGACCTGGCCATGGCCCTGATCGACGTAAAGCCAGATTCAATCCCGTTGAACACGCTCCACCCAGCAAACGGCACTCCGCTGGAAGACTGCGACAACCTGACTCCTCAACGCTGTTTGAAAATCCTCTGCCTCTTCCGATTCCTACACCCACGCACCGAACTCCGCGTGGCCGGAGGCCGTGAACACAACCTCCGAAGCCTGCAACCATTGGCACTCTATCCAGCCGACTCCATCTTCGTGAACGGCTACCTCACCACACCAGGCCAGCCGGCCCCGGAAGTCTGGGGGATGATCGAGGATCTGGGCTTCAAAATCGAAGTGGATTACCAACAACCAGTAGCAGGCTAACCGGCTCAACCGTGAGCACCCGAACCGTTCGATCTCTCCGCTACATTATTATTTCTGGACCAATGGAGCCGGGAAAGCCACCTTCGCCAAGGAATGTCTTCTTCGCGAGGTTGGTGTCGTTTATTTTGTAAATGCCGACCTCATCACAGGCGGGCTTTCACCTCTTCGACCTGAACTGGCTGCAGGACAAGCATGTCGGCTTGTCCTGACTGAGCTCTCCCGATTAGCAAAGGCACGGGAGAACTTTGCATTTGAAAGCACCCTGAGCGGGAGAACATATCTACGGCTTCTGGCAGGATGAAAGACAGCGGGGTATCAGGTCACCATCGTATTTCTAACAATCTCTTCACCTCAATACCTTTCAACGTATTGCTTCCCGAGTTCGCCAAGCAGGGCATGACATTCCTCGCACAGACGTATTACGACGCTTTCAACGCGATTGGAACAATTATCCTACGCTGTATCGTCCATTGGCCCATGCCTGGCGATCTATGACCATTCCTGCGTTGCTCCGAATGAGACGTGAAACGTTTGTCGTAAGAGGTGAAGGTGGTGAGTTTGCCCCTGCTCCAGGAACGGGAGTAAACGCTCAAATATGAGTCTTATCGTGGGTCAACTGAGCTGCATCAGGTCACAGCGCAAGATTTCCTGACCGAGACTCTCCTCTGACACGCACTGCTTCACGATTGCTCGCTGATAACCCAGCTGAAACCCCTGTTTCTCAAGACTATTACATTCGCCTTGCGTTGACACCTACCCGATTCTTGCTACAGTTTGAAGACAATGGCCACCATGAAATGTCCCGATTGTCAGGAGGACCTGACTCAGGTTCCAACTAGCCATGGCCCTGGGCTCGATGTCTGTTCATCAGGGCACGGACTCTGGCTCGATGTGGGAGAGGTGAATTTTTTCGTGGAGGATTACGCCTCGCTGAAGCGCGCAATGAGTTGCGCAGGAGGCGTCGCGGTTCAGACCAAGACCGTATGCCCGCAATGCGGCAATCACATGGAGTCTGAGACGGTCGCGGATACGTCCTTCTCGAGCTGCGAGTCCTGTCGCGGGTGGTGGCTTCCTCATGGCAGCCTCACTCATCTGAATACAACCTACCGAGGCGCGGCGATTCCGATTCAGATCCATGAAACCGAGCTTTACGCGCGAGCTGCCGAAAGACATCGCGTGCTCAACGACGCAAGTCACGATCGACCGAGGGTTGATAAGCCGCGGTCTAACCCATTGGGCCTGTGGTTCTGGGTCCTGCTTTTCGGCCTCGCCATCATCATCGGTGCGATCGTCTTGGTCGCCGGGGTCGATAAAAGCTTGAGAACCACTCAGTTGAGTCGGCCACTGGATCATCTCTTCTTCTACTTGGCGGCTGGTACCCTAGGGGGATTCTGGCTTCTCTCAGACGGATGGGGGCTTCGCCGACGAACACGCTTGATCGAAAGTATTCCGACCTCGACCATCCGTTCACTGGCGCTGGGGTTAGTCGAGATCAGTGGACAAGCCGAGCCGGATGATCGCCTCCTCTCCTCGCCCTTTAGCGGGCTTCCCTGTGTGTTCTATTCCTATGCCGTTGAAGAACGTGTCGGCTCCGGAAAACATACCCGGTGGGAACCTATTGCAAAAGGCACGTCGGAACAGCCCTTCTTTGTCAGGGATGCCACCGGACGAGTGCTTGTCGTACCCTTCGGCGCCGAACTGATCTTGCAGGAAGAGCACATCGTTCGAAACGATTGGCTCGGAGCATTGCCCCCCACGACGGTCGCCGGACTGCAGCGACTGGGGATTACGACCGAGCGTTGGTTAGGGAGCAAGACCATCCGGTGCCGTGAATCGTTCATCCTCCAAGATGAGCAGGTCTATGTCCTCGGGACGGCCCATGAGCAGCGTGATGCAGGAGACCTCCTGGAGAACTCCGCCCGTCTCTATATCGGAAGCAGCCGAGACCACATGTATATTATCTCCGATCGAACCGAGAAGGACTTGTTGTCTCACATGCGGTGGCAGGTGATGGCGTATGGGACCGTAGGCGTCGCGCTGGCGGCATTTTGTTTGATCGGCTTCGTCAAATACTACCTGACAACCGTGGCCTAGCCGTCATACCCACAGGAGCATGCCCATGAATACCTCGTTAATAATCGGAAGCTTGCTTGTGAGCGGGCTGATTGTGCTCGTCGCCTATGTGATCGGCCTCTACAACATGCTGGTCCGACTCGCCAATAATATCGACAAGGCCTGGTCCAACATCGACGTCATCTTAAAACAGCGGCACGATGAGCTCCCCAAGCTTGTTGAAGTCTGCAATAGCTACATGACACATGAGCGTGAGACGCTGGAATCGGTGACCAAAGCCCGCAACGCCTATCGCGAAGACATGAAGACCGCCGACAAGGCGCAGGCGGAAAATCAGATCGTCAGCGCCTTAGGAAACCTCTTTGCCGTGGCCGAGCAGTATCCGGATCTGAAAGCCAATCAAGAGTTCTTAGCCATTCAGCAGCGCATATCGGCGCTGGAAAATACCATTGCCGATCGGCGCGAGTTCTTTAACGACTCCGTCAACGTGTATAATATCGCCATCCAACAAATCCCGACAGTGTTGGTGGCGCAGGAGATCGGATACACAAGAAAGCCGTTGCTGACCGTGGCGCCATCCGACCGCAAAGACAGACCGCTCGCCTTTGCCAATCGTATGGCTGTGGCAGCGTAAACACATTTTCACCAATGATCATTCCAAGCTTGCTCACTACTCTTCCCCGCAAGGACGGCATTCAGTAATCCTCAACTGCGCGCGTCGAACGAGCACTGCTTTACCGTGCGCGTTCCGCGAGTAAAGAGGATGCTGAATGCCGCCCTATTCTTCTCTCAGCCCCTCGACCACCGGTTGTCTTGCTGCCCAACGCGCGGGCCAGTAGCCCGCCACTAGAGCAGCCGCGAGCGCGAGCCCTACGGCTTGCAGAATCACTCCACCTGGAACCGTCATCTGGAGCGTCCAACCGAAGGATTGTTTATTGATGACGCGGATGAGCAGGAGGGCAAGCAACAAACCTCCCGCGACGCCTAACGCTGCCCCAATCAGCCCGAGGTAGGCCGCTTCCCACAACACGAGTCGTTCCACTTGTCTCGTACTGGCCCCAATCGCCCGCAACGCGGCAAACTCACGTCGCCGCTCAAGGACGGCCGTCACCAAGGTGTTGACGATGCCAAGGACAGCCACCAGCACGGCGATGGCTTCAAGGACATAGGTCAAGATGAAGGAGCGGTCGAAAATCTCAAGAATTTCCCGCCGCAATTCGTGGTTACGGATGACCAACGGTGGGAGCGTCATTCCATCCAACCCAGCCACATGTGTCACAATCGACTGCCGTACGTGCTCAGCATCGGCCCCGGAAGCCAGGTAGACGGAATACACGGTCACCCGGTCATCGTGCCATTGTTGTCGATACCATGAGCGGTCCATCACCATCTTCCCACCGTCGGTCGCGTAATCGTAAAAAATCCCCGTAACCGGCACGGCGGCGGGTCCCGCCGGCGTGGTAATCATGACCGTATCCCCTTCCCGAAGCTGTAGCCGGGTCGCCAACACTTCCGACAGGAGAGCGCCTCCAGTTTCGGCAGCTCGCCTCAAGGCCGCACTTGAGTCTCCATGAACCATCAAATACCGGCTACGTTGCGCATGGAGCCGAAGATCTCGTGACACCAGCGCAACCGATTGACCCTCGACGCCCACATACGCCTCGCGATAGGTGTCGACTGCTGCAATACCGTCGATCGCCGATAGCGTTGAATCCCATGTCCCTGGCAGGGCACGCGAAGCCTGCCCCGCCTGTTTTCCATGAAGCCAGGACTGTGGAGCCACAATGAGATCGGCCATGACAGTCTCATCCACCCAGAACTCGACCGTGTCTCGGAAGCTCCGAACCATGACAACTACACCGATCATGATCGACAACCCCACCATCAATGCCGACACCGTTACCGCATTACGGCCCGGATGACGCGCAGCTTGGTCTGCGGCAATCAACCGGAGACTTCCTCCAACCACCGTCGTCTGGCTGTCTCGCTGAAGAGACCTCCAGCCCAACGCCTTAATACACATCGGCGCGAGACATGAAAGCGCTCCCAAGAGACACATCGTCGCGACATAGCCAAAGAGCGGCAAATCTCCAACAGGGCCCATCAGCGAGCAGAGGCCGGCAAGGGCGAACAGTATGAGGCTGATCCAGCCCCACAGGCCAACCCTTAGCTGACTCGTCGATTCATAGTCTCCTGGCGCCAACGCACGAACCGTCACCGTCCTCCCGGCCTCTACGCTGGGCCCCATGGCTCCCACCATCGAAACCACGGTCCCAAGCAGCACGCCTTTGGCCACAGCCGTAAGCGTCACGATGTCCATCGATAAGATCATCCCGCTAGATACGACCGGCGCATAGAGGTCTGAGATCGTGCGGCTGACGAGCGACACCAATCCCTTGGATAGCCAGACCCCGCCAATACCTCCCACGAGTCCACCGACAAGACCGAGCAGTCCGGCTTCTACGAGAAACAACCCTACGACGTGCCGTTCTGCCATACCCAGCGCGCGATAAATCCCGATCTCTCTCCTGCGTTGCGCCACAACAAAGGCAATCGTGTTGTAAATCAAGAACATCCCGACGAGCAGCCCGACCCAGCTCATCACCGACAGGTTGAGCTGAAATGCCCACACCATATTTTCGACCTGCTTGGTCCGTTGCGACGGTCGTTGCACAAGAAGATGTGGGGGGAGCACGGCACGGAGGGAGGCGGTGATGCCGTCGAGCGATCGACCAGGCATCGTCACCAAATCAATCCGATCCAACCGCCCGATCGATTGGAATAACAGCTGTGCCGCGGCTATATCCATGACGGCAAGCCGATCCCAGAGAGACGAGCGTGCCTCCTCGTTTTGGATGAGCCCTGCAATCCTCAGCCGTACAACACGGCCTCCCACCATCACCTCGAGGACATGACCGACTCCCACGTGCCAGTCAGCCGCCACTTGGCGGCCAAGATAGAGGGCGTCCGGAGCGAGGAGCATCTCCAGCATATCAAGGTCCTCAGCCTTCGGAATCTGAAAGCCACGCGCACCAACCTCTGAGAGTAAATCCAGCCCCAATATCTGAAGCACCTGGCCACGCGCTTCCCCCTGGGCGATGACCACCGACTCTTCAATAACCGGTGCGGCGCTCACGACCCCCTCGACCGCACGGATAGCCGTGATGGCCGACTCATCCACCCCGAGATCATGGCCTGCCACTTCCAATGTGGCAGAACCGGCTACCGTCGTGACCGCTTGCTCAAAGGATCGCAGCACTTGAACGTTCGCAGTCCCGATGGCCACGGAGGCCAGGACACCCAATGCCACCCCGGCGATGCTGAGCAGCGTGCGGAATGGCCGCTGGATCGCATGAGCGCGAATCAAAGCGAGTGGTATAATCATAGAATCCTGGGGGCGGGATGAATGGAGTGAACCCTACAGGACAAGGGAGAGAGGACGACTCGAATGGTTCGAGTCTGACACGGAACCCAGCACAAATCAGCCGTTTTGTTTACAGTCAAACAGACCTTTGGTAGACTCACATGAGTCGATGAAAAGAGGGGATCGATGGGCGCACACACTGCTTCGAGCCGAAAAATCCAGCCACAACATGAGAAGGTAACCGCCGAACTCCTCACACCTCGGCAACGTGAAATCCTTCGTCTGGTGTCGATCGGACACACGAACCGTGAAATTGCGGATGTGCTGGAGATCAGCGTGCGCACAGTCGAAGTGCACCGATTCAACTTAATGCGTCGGTTGAACGTGAGAAACGTGGCGCAACTACTCCGACGATCTCTGCAACTGGGCCTCCTTGCCAAGACGTTCGGTGCCAAGTAATCCTATAGTTCTTGTAATTTTCCCCGGCAGTCCTCCAACTTTGCATAGCCCTTCTTGCTGAACTGAGTCGACAATTCTGTTTCCAATCGGCCAAATACACTGACGCCCTCCTCCACCAACACCGTCCCGATCTGCACGGCCGACGCGCCGCAGAGCAGGTGTTCGAACGCATCCACACCGTGGACGACACCGCCGGTCCCGATGATTGGGATTCGCCCTTCGAAGATCTTCCAAAAAGCCCGCACGTTGGCCAGCGCAACTGACTTGATGATCGTACCTCCCAGCCCCCCGAATCCGCCCTTGGGCTTGATGACGACCGCCTCGCGCTCAGGATCGACGACCAACCCGTTGCCGACCGAGTTAATCAGGTTGAGGAAATCAACCCCGCAACGGCCGATGACCTCGCCCATTGCTGCATGATGGGCGGGATCGAAATACGGAGGCAATTTGACCCCCATCGGAACCGTGATGACCTTGCGAACCCGCTTCAACAGCCGCTCGGACGCTTCAGCGTCATAGCCGATCTGAGGCTTGCCAGGAATGTTGGGACACGAAAGATTGACCTCGATCAAGTCGGGCTTCGCCGCATTGATGATGGCCGCAATCGTCGGGAAATCATCTTCACACAGACCCGCCACACTGGCGACCACCGGCTTTCCGAATCCCTTCAATTCGGGAATGAGCGCGGCATACGCCTGGTATCCGAGATTCGGCAAACCCATCGAGTTAATGGATCCGCCCGGAAACGCATAGTACCGGGGCGTGGGATTGCCATCTCGCGGCTCAACCGTCATCGACTTCGTGACAATGGCCCCAGCGCGCGATCGACCGAGGGCCAACAGTTCATCACGCGTGACACAGAGCGCCCCTGAGGCATTCATGAAACAACTGGGAAATCGTACGCCGGCAATGGTGGTCGACAGATCCATCACGCGACGACCGTAACCGGCTCATGCTGCGTTCTCGTCATTAGCCTCCCATCCTTCATAGCCCAGACGTAATCGGCAGCCCGAGCGGCTTCGGTGCTATGGGTCACGAGCAGGATCGTTTGGCCAAATCGCTGAACAAGCGACCGGAGCAGCACGATAATTTCGGCCCCATGCTGGGAATCCAAATTGCCGGTTGGCTCGTCGGCGAGAATAATCTGGGGGTGATGCACGATCGCTCGTGCGATCGCCACTCGCTGCTGTTCCCCACCCGAGAGCTCGCTCGGGCGATGGTGCCGTCGCGCAGTCATCGAAACCAAGTCAATGACCTCTGCAACACGGGCTTGGACCGATGCTCCCCGCTCCCCGCGCAACAATAACGGAAACGCAACATTCTCCGCTGCCGTCAACCCTGGAATGAGATGGAAGGCTTGGAAGATAATCCCAACGGTCTCCCGCCTAACTTTCGTCCAGTCGTCGCTCGTGAATCCACTGGTCGAACGCCCTCCGAGAAGAATCTCTCCCGAAGTCGGCACATCCAACCCACCAACCAGGTTCAGTAACGTACTCTTTCCACAACCGCTGGGACCGATAAAAGCGCAGAAGTCTCCTTTTCCCACTTCGATCGTGACCCGATCGAGACCAATGATGGTGTCACCGCCCCGCTCGTACACTTTCGACACCTGGTCAAATCTCACCATGGCGATCGGCGTCTCTCGCCAAACCCGGATCCGCAGGAGGGATGAATGGACGCGCGCGTTATCTGACGTAGTGTTCCAATCGGGTTCATCGAATGCCATCACACATGACACACAATCTATTCTCGCCCATCACAGCTGTCGCGCAGGCGGAACAGTTTCAATATCCTACTGCCTTCGTATATCATAACCGTTTGCAGGGCAACAACCTTGAAGGACGCAGGAGAGTCTCATAGAAGTCATATACACGGTCATCGGAGTGCTTCCCCGACTCATGTTACGTGAAGACACGCAAGATCGGCTGATGGGACGATGTCGTCAGCTCCTTCGGTTCGTCCTGCCAGTGGAATGCCTCTCGTGTGGCCACTCGCTCAGCACCGACCCAGTGCCCTTCTTCTGCGCCGCATGCTGGCACACCATCCGCCCACTCCACCAGCCGGTGTGTGCCCGCTGCGATCAGCCGTTCGTCTCACCGGCAGCGACGGCCTATACACCGAACCATCAATGCCGGAACTGCCAGGAACAGCCCCCTGACTTTGAACGAGCCTGGACCCTCTTCCCCTATCTCCCGCCCCTGCGGGACGCCATCTGTTCATTCAAATACCGTGGGAAACTGACCCTCGCGCGGCCACTCGCGCAACTTATGCTCAACGCCCTACCGCAGGGACTCGACGCCGACGTGATTATTCCCGTACCGTTACACCCAGCTCGCCTACGCACGCGTGAATTTAACCAATCGTTGCTGTTAGCCGATCAGCTCGGTCGTCACCTGTCCCGCCCCGTTTCAACCACCAACCTCGTCAGAACCACCGTCACCGATCCTCAAACCGCCTTATCGCAACAGGCACGGCTACGAAATCTACGGAATGCATTTACGGTCCGTAGGCCACGGGATCTTGCAGGAAAGCGTATTCTCCTCGTGGATGATGTCTACACCACCGGGACCACCGTGAATGAATGCGCAAAAACCCTGCGAAAAGCCGGCAGCGGACAGGTCTTTGCCCTGACGTTAGCCAGAACCGTTGAGACAGACCTGGTACCGGATCGCTTGTTGACTGAACAGACTGGACGACCCCTCACAACCCTGGGAATATAATCGATGCCTGTGTATGAATACCTCTGCCTCGACTGTCGCAAACGAAGTACCGTCCTCGTCTTGAGCCTGGCCAATCAGGCGCCGGCAACCTGCTCCCATTGCGCGAGTGCACGGGTTGAAAGGCTCCTGTCTCGATTTGCCTCGCCAAAATCTGAAGAGGCGCGCCTGGAAGCCTCTTTGGATCCCAAAAATCTAGCTGGAATCGATGAAAACGATCCGCAGGGCATGGCTCGATTTATGACAAAGATGGGCAAGGAGATGGGTGAGGACCTCGGGGACGATTTCTCGGAGGCCATGGAGTCAGGTGACGCGGGCGCGATAGAGCCGGATGGCACTGACGGGCTATGACATAGATTGTCATGTATTTTCACTTGACAGATCGCTCGAGTTTGCCTACCCTGACGATAGTAGCATGAGGCTTCGTGAGGCATATGAATCTCTATCGAATTAGGTTTAGCAATGGCCAACGAGCCCAAGAGCGAGTTGATGACAGCGGAGGAGACCTGCCGATACCTCAAGATTACCCATCGCACACTCTATCGTTACTTACAGAGTCGACAGATACCCGCCTTCAAGCTTGGAAAAGAATGGCGCTTCGTACGCTCGGATCTGGAGCAATGGATTCGCAATCGCACCAGAGCGACGTTAGCCTCGTAAAGGACTGGTTCCATTGATGTTTGCCGGTGAATATCTCTGCAAAGTAGATGAGAAGGGTCGGTTTATCGTCCCCTCGCCGATCCGTGAGCAAGTCGAGTCAGATGGACAAGCCGTGGTGTTCCTCAAGGGCCCCGAGGAGTCGACACTCATCTATTCCATGAAAGAGTGGGAAAAAGTCCTCGAACGGACGAAGGCGACGCTCGATGAAGATCAAAGTCGACTGTTCATGCACTTTGTCGTGTCGGAAGCCGGGACATCGGAACTCGATAAAGCCGGACGCATTCTGATTCCAAGCCGGCTCAGGAAAATTATTCCGTTGGATGAGGACCAGGAAATCATCCTGGTCGGCTTGTATCATCGTATGGAGATCTGGAACCCGAGCACATGGCGTCGGTATATCGGCCGATCTGAAGAGCGATACGACCAGAACATGTCCAAGATCCTCAATCTTCTATAAAATCACAGACACGCATGCCTACGTTTCAGCGTCCGCCCAGGATTCCTTCCTCTCCACGGGCTGTTCGTATGACCTCCTACCGGAACCCTGACAAGAACATCGCAGGACCACGTCTCGCTCAGAGAATGGCCCCGATATCCCGTATGCCCACCCCAGTACCGCATCGACCAACCGAGAACCATGCGGTCACCTTAACCCTCCCCGTACCTCCCAGCGTGAACCATCAATATGCCACCGTCAATGGCCGACGATTGATGTCATCAGCTGGTCGCGCCTATAAAGCCCAAGTGGGGCAACTCGTCTGGCTCAAGCTGGCACAGTCCACTCACCGAGCGTCCTTGCTCGCACAACTCCAGTCAGAATGGCTCGCCCTGTCCATCCGGTTCTATTTTACGTCAGCCCTGCGCCGAGACGTCGATGGCGGGCTCAAGATCGCGCAGGATGCCCTCTGTGAGGGGCTCGGGATCAACGACAACCGCATCGTCGAAACCCATCTTTATAAACACATCGACAAAGACAACCCTCGCATCGAAGTGCAGTTGACCCCTACGTCCAGCCTCTAAGACGACTTGACCCTCGACAGAGCCCCAAGATTCCCCGCGTTCTTGACGATCTCTCACGATTCATACGAGTTGCTCGCACTCAATATCCGAGCATGGCAAACCGATAAGGGAGTGTCGGGTCTTGCTTAACACCTAATTCATGATCGATCGGTGTGCAATGCGTAAGCGTATCTCTCTGGAACAACTCCGGGTTGGGATGTATGTGACCGGTATCGACTGCTCATGGTTCCGTACCCCCTTTTTGAAACATCGGTTTCTGATTACAACTCAAGAACAGATCGAGCGCTTGCGGCGATCCAATGCCCGAGCCGTAGATATCGATCCTTCTAAAGGGCTCGACGTGGTGTCCTTCCCCATCGCGCAAGAGACCCTTCACACGATTGGCTTACGCACCTCCACTCAAGCAATCCCCTCCCACGATGAACCCCGCTCACTTGCCACGTTGAGCCAGGAACTCACGATTGCTCAAGAGACGCGTGAGAAGTTGATTCAGTCAGTCAAGACTGTGTTCGACGAAATCAGTAAAACGGGCGCCCCAAGACCAGGACCGGTCAACGAGGCCGTGCAGGAAATCACCATTGTCACCAGAACTCTCAGCACTCACGCCACATTCATGGCAATGAGCCATGGACGGCATCTCGATGCGTCCTTCAACAACCATAGCCTCACCGTCTGCACGCTGGCGATGATTATCGGCCAAGCTCTCGGTTATAACCCGATACAACTCCACGAGTTGGCAACCGGCGCATTACTCCATGACATCGGGCTCTTGCAACTCCCTGATCGACTGTTCCGCACATCAACGTTCCTCTCCGGTGAAGACCTCACGGCCTTTCACCATCACCCACGGCTCGGCGCCATTGCCATTGAGGCACAACACGATTTCTCCCAGCTAGTTCGCCAAATAGCAGCCCAACACCATGTCACACTCGACGGGCAAGGCTATCCCTCAGAAACACTCGCAGGCTCCACAGCGGAGGCAAGTCGCATCGTGATGATCGCGGATCGATACGATGAGCTCTTGACCGGATTCGGAGGGCTTCGACCGTTGCCGTCCCACGCGGCAATTCAACAACTATTCCAACAAGGAGAATTCGGCCGTCTCGACCGTCGTCTCGTTTCCTTGTTCATCAAGCTCGTTGGCATCTACCCCGTCTACAGCTCCGTGGAGCTGAACACGAAGGAACGAGGGACGATCACCACGATTAATTCCGCTAGCCTGCATCAACCAATCGTCGCGCTCACGTGCGACGAAACCGGCAGTCCCTACCGAGATCCACTCACCATCGATCTTTCCAACCAGAACCAATCCCCTCTCCGATCCATTGAACGGGTGGTCACATCAGAATCGGAAGAACCGCGTCGTGCGGCATAGCGCCTTGCGCCAGCGATCCATCACCAGATCTGTTTTCAATGATCCGCGCTATTCGTATCGGAGCGCTTCGATAGGATTGAGGCGCGAGGCCTTGTTGGCAGGGTACAATCCGAAGAACAGACCCACTACAAGCGAGAAAAAGAATGCGAGGAGAATGACATTCCCGGAGATGATGGTTGGCCAGCCGGCAATCAGCGTCGTCAACTTCGCCCCAGTTACTCCCAGAACAATACCCAAGACGCCTCCCACCAGGCTCAACGTCATAGCCTCGATCAGAAATTGCATCACGATGTGGCGGCGTTTGGCCCCCACCGCCATGCGGACTCCGATCTCTCTCGTCCGTTCCGTGACAGACACAAGCAAGATATTCATGATGCCGATCCCGCCGACCAAGAGGGACACAGAAGCAATGGAAAACAACATCATGGTTAAGGTCTCACTGGTCCCTTCCTGAACCTTCCCGATATCGATCTGCGTCCGAATTGTGAAATTGTCCTCCTGCTCCGTCTGAAGCCGGTGGCGTGCCCGCAGCACCTCTCGAATCTGCTCGGCGGCCATCGGTAAATCCTCTGCCTGGTCGGTCGAGCCATACATCGCCCCCACAGACCCGATAAATGACGTTCCGAACACTTTTCGTTCCGCTGTGCTGAACGGAATGAAAATCACATCGTCTTGGTCGGTCCCTTGTGTAGACTGGCCTTTCGACGCAAGCACTCCGATGACACGGAACGGCACATTCTTGATGCGAATCACTGCCCCTACCGGCTCTTCGCCCGGCTCAAACAGATTCCCGACAGTCGTTTGGCCGATGAGGGCGACTCGGGCGGCGATTTCTACATCTGTCTGCGAAAAAGGACTTCCACTGGTAAAGGACCAGTCCCGAATCGTGAGGAAACTCAGCGAGATGCCGCTGACCGTCGTATTCCAGTTTCGATTTCCATAGACAATTTGCAGGACATCGCGCTTAAGCCACGCGGTATCGACCAGCAGGGGAACGCGCTTCTTCAAGTCCAAGGCATCGGACACAGTCAACGTGACGGCGCTACCCTGACTTCCTCGTACGCCGCTCACAGACGTGGTCCCAGGAAAGATCATAATGACATTGGTACCCATCGTGGCAATTTGCGCTTGCACGGCCCGCTTGGCCCCCTCGCCGATACTCACCATCGCAATGACCGCCGCCACGCCAATGACGATCCCGAGCATCGTCAGGCCAGCACGCATCCGATTCCGAGCCAAGGTCCGCAACGCGGTCAGAATGGTGAGCCACACAAACGCCGACATCTAGCCCCCAACTAGGCTCGGCGTTGGCCGCACTTTAGTCACGCGGTCCGTTAACACCTGCCCATCCTTGATCACAATCTCTCGCGCAGCATAAGCCGCAACATCCACCTCATGCGTCACCAAGATAATGGTAATGCCTTCATCATGATTGAGTGTTTCTAGGACTCTCATGATTTCCTGGCTTGACTGAGTGTCGAGATTACCGGTTGGCTCATCGGCGAGGAGCAATGAGGGCGATGTGACCAGCGCCCGTGCAATCGCCACACGCTGTTGCTGTCCACCGGATAATTGGGTGGGATAATGGTGTTCTCTCCCCTTCAGCCCCACCCGATCTAATGCAGATGCGGCCTGCGCCCGTTGCTCTTTGAGCGAGAGCCCCCGATAGAACAACGGAAGCTGCGCATTTTCGAGCGCACTGGTCCTAGGAATGAGATTGAAACTTTGAAAGACAAACCCGATCTGCTGATTCCTAATCCCAGCCAACTGATCGGGCTTAAGGTTGCTGACTTCCATCCCATTCAGCCGGTAGCGCCCCTTGGTCGGTTGATCGAGACAGCCGAGAATATTCATCAGGGTAGACTTGCCTGAACCGGAAGACCCCATGATGGCGACGAACTCACCCTGTTCAATCGTGAGGCTCAGCCCACGTAAGGCTTGGACCTCCATGTCGCCAACCCGATAGATCTTCCACACATCTTCGCACTGGATCAGCGCGGCCATCGGCGTTCCTCATGAAACGTGAAGCGTGAAGCGCAAAACGAGGTACGGAAGATGCCGGCAACGTCTCTTGTGAGTGAAACCTCTGAATCCGAAACGAAAAACGCTTCACGCTTCACGAACGACGCGTCACGCATCTTACATCCCTCGGTTGCGCGAGGGGCTCCGTTGTCCTCCGCTTCCGAACCCCGGAGGCAAATCGCTTCCACCCCGATCGCCTTTAGGTCGTTCGATCCCCACAACGACGAGCGTGCTTTCAGACAACTCCCCCGACACGACCTCCGTCGCCATACCATCCGAAATACCCATTTGGATATGAACAGGCTCAAGGTCCCCTGAGGACCCCTGTTTCCAGACTGTGCGGCTGAGCGCCATGGTCCCTCTGCCGGCTTCTGCCGTCTGCCCCGCTCCCTTCTCCTTAATGGGGTTTCCGGTGCGCGTCACGCGATCGGCCTGGCCTGACGTCGGGGGAGTGAATCGCAACGCGGCATTCGGCACTTTCAGTACGGCATCTCGTTGAGCCACCACCATAGAGACGTTGGCGGTCATCCCCGGTTTCAAGCGAAGGTCCTGATTGTCGACGCTGACGACGACGTTATAAGTCACGACATTCTGCACATTGATCGGCGAAAGACGAACCTGGCGGATCGTCCCGGAAAACTGATACCCAGGGTACGCATCAACCGTGAAGGTGGCCTCTTTCCCCTCAGTGATCCCTCCGATATCTGACTCGCTCACGTTGGTATCGACCTGCATCTTCGTCAGATCGAGAGCGATCAAGAAGAGGTTCGGTGTGGCAAAACTCGCCGCGATCGTTTGACCCACCTCCACGTTTCTGGCCACCACAATTCCATTCACCGGCGAGCGAATCACGGTATATTTCAACTCTAACTCCACAGCATTCAACGCCGCCTCGGCCTGCTTGACTTGCGCCGCTGCGACATTCATCTGCGCCTCAGCCGCCTGGGAATTCGTCACAGCCACGTCGACGTCGTTCTGAGAGACAAACTGTTGCGCCACCAACGATTGCACCCGATCCAATTCACGCTTACGTTGAGCCAGATCGGTCCTGGCTCGTGCGGTATTCGCTTTCGACATCTCAAGGTTGCTTGCAGCTTGATCTCGACGCGCTCTGAGAGGTTCCGGATCGATAACGGCCACGATGTCGCCGGCTTTGACCACCGAATTGAAATCGGCATGCAGGCTCTTGATCATGCCGGACACCTGCGTTCCCACCTGAACCGACACGACAGGATTGATTGTTCCCGTCGCCGTCACGAGCGAAATCACGGGACCTCGTTCGACCGCGGCGGTCCGATAGCGGACTGGGGCTTTGCGCTCTCCATTGAAGAACACATAGCCTCCAATGGCCAGTCCAATTGCCAGGACACTGATGATCAGAATAGCTCGGCGCATCGACTGCTTCTCCTACTTCCTCTACCTACACCGCATGCATTGTACCAACACGGTAGGAGGGAATCACCTGGCTGACAGGACCCTCCATACAGCTCTAGCAGGCTGCGAAAATCATTTTGATCAGAGCAGAGTTTCAATGACCAGCACGTTGAGGACAAGAGGAACCCACCCGTGCAGGATGATCAAAAAGGCCGCTCAGCAAGGCCGCAGCGAGTGAAGACCGGAAGCGTACCCTCTGGGGCGCACGGTGCGACGAATAAGGAGTACCACGTCTGTGCGCGCCGCCGAGTGGTGAGGCGGCCGGGTCCCCGTTGAGGATCTGAACGATGCGAGAACGAAGCTGGCGGCATTTTTCAGCATCCTGCCAATAGACAAACAGGCCGCCCGCCACTCGGCGGACGGCCTGTCAGGCATACCGGACTATGGTTCCAATTAGGGACTGACGTTGATGCGCTCTTTGATCAAATCAAACGTTTCCTTAGGCAATACATTCTTGGCAACCAACTCGCCCTTCACCCGATACGGGCGATTCGTCACAACACGGTCCGCCACATCCTTGGAGAGACCGAGCACGAGCACCATATCACCGGCCGATGCCTTATTCACATTCATAGAAGAAGACAGGGGCTGAGGGTCCTTCATTGCCGGGGGAACAGACGCCGCGGATGGAGCGGGACTCACGGACGACACAGACGGTGCCGGAACCCCTGTCGCGGAACGTGACTGATCTTTTAACTCTTTTTGATAGCGCGCCACCAAGGATTTCAGCGTGTCGTTATGCCGCTTCACATCCTCATACTCATGCCGCAACGCCCGATTCTGGGCAGAGAGCTGGCGCGTATGCGCTTCGAGTTCCTTGGCTCGATCTTCGACACCGCCGCGTTCCTTGTCACGACCATGCTGAATACGTTCGAGTTCATCCCGGGCGAGCTGGGCTTCGCTCCCAGATTTCACATTGAGATCCTTGAGCGTCCTAACTTGTTGCTCCAACGCATTCTTTTGCGTACGAGCCAGGGCCAACTCGGACTTGGCCGAATCGACGTCGCCCATCGCCTCTTCATACTTCGATTGACTGACACAGCCAACCATTGAGACTGCGCCGATCATCACGATCGCCGCCATCCATCGAAACTTCATGCGTGCCTCCCCTCCACTGTGCGTGGTATCTGCAATCGATGCCGCCTGCAGCTCTTTCATCCAACAGACCGGACGAGAATGAGCCTGCATGACAACACCTCTACGCTCCGTATTTGGTGTATGTCAAGCTTTCCATTTTGTCAACAGATTTGAGGTCTTGTACCCGCACCAATTCATCGTGACAGGATGCAAAGATATATCATGCCCTTGACGGGCCGCCGCCACTTTGTGAATATGCCTGAGACTCGCCGTGTTAGGGCGTAACCTAATCTCAGAAAGCTATCGCATGAATGAATGGGGTCCTGGTCTCGCCACGATCTTGGGTATCGTGGAGGGGCTGACAGAGTTTCTACCCGTTTCCTCGACTGGTCACCTCATTCTCGTCGGCCACATGCTAGGGTTCGAAGGCGACCTCGCTGCCAGCGCGGAAATTTCGATCCAACTTGGCGCGATCCTGGCCGTCATCGCCTATGAACGACAGAAGCTCATGTCCATGATCGGACAAGCCGGTCGTGAGCAGCGGGACGTCTCCACGATGATCCAAACACGCGGAATGACCCCATGGTCGACCGTTCTGAAAACCTCTTGGGCAACTCATAAAAATCTCTGGTTTCTCCTCGGACTCGGACTTGCCTTCCTGCCAGCCGCCGCAATCGGGTTCCTCACCCATAGCTGGATCAAGAACCACCTCTTCACACCGCAAACCGTGGCGGCCTCTTCAATCATCGGAGGCTTCATTATTCTCGCCGTCGAAGCACGCCGTGACCAAGCACGAGTCCATCAGCTGGAACACGTGAGCCTGCCATCCGCATTTTGGATCGGCATCGCCCAATGCGCCTCCTTACTCCCGGGCATGTCCCGATCTGGCTCCACCATCATCGGAGGGCTCTTGGTAGGGTTGGACCGTAAAGTGGCGACGGAGTACTCGTTCTTTCTCGCCCTGCCGACCCTGATCGTGGCGACGTGCTATCAAATGTGGAAATCCCGAGATGTGTTTCAACAAGAGGATTATATGGCACTCGGAATCGGGATGGTCGTGTCGTTCGTCGTCGCCTGGATCGTCATCGCAGCCTTTCTCACATTTGTGAAGCGCCACACACTCCGACCGTTTGCCTACTACCGCATTCTTATGGGCATTGTCGTCTTCTATATCTTCGGCTTCTAGGAGCCTGGTCGTCTTTCTGCTCGCGGAACGCGCACGCTCGGAAGGTGCTCGTTCGACACGCGCAATCGAGGATCGACCAGGCCACCCTTTAGAGATATTGTGAAAATCGCTGCGGTCTTGCCTGCGGAACGGCGCGTCTCCGCGCGCCGGGGTTGGGCGGGTGTGAATCGTGGCATTTTTGAGCATCCTGCCAATGTTTGCCTATTACCCAACCGTGCAGACCATAAAGTTTCCCGTACACCTGTAGCTTTACTCCCGCAGTGCCGGCACAATGCCAGCAGGTAATTGGACAGGTACTTGGGATTTCAGTTATTCTATAGCCTATTTTTCCCAGTAATCGGTCTTGTGTGAGCCCCATGACTGGGAAAGTAATCAGCCTGA
Organism: Nitrospira sp.; assembly: GCA_005116945.1. Lineage (GTDB taxonomy): Bacteria > Nitrospirota > Nitrospiria > Nitrospirales > Nitrospiraceae > Palsa-1315. The sequence continues at coordinate 96,174 of SWDH01000029.1, read as the reverse complement.
TCATATTGCTATTTATTTGATGCACAACAAGGAGGTTATGTCACGATGGCTCAGTCTCAATCCGACACAGTCCATGTCTTCGACACGTGGGTGAAGGGCACAAAGCGGCTACTGCACTTCGACGTAATGACGACCGATGAGGCGACGGCGCTGACACTCGCCAAGAAACATCTGGCCAGCATTGGGGAAGGCGACGTGCCGGTGACCGTGAAAGAATGTCAGTTCTGCCACACCGAACCGCTCGTGATGTTCTCGCCGGAGCAGCAGAAACAATTCCGAGAGCAAGGCGGGTTTATCATCACCCTCTCGACATAGCAAGCTGCGGAAAACAAGTCGGCCCGCAGGATGCTCAAAAAGGTCGTCCAGCTAGGCCGCAGCCGATGAAAGTACCGTAGGCGTAGCCCCGGGCTACGTTGAGGATGCTTTCGAGGTGAGAACGAAGCTGGCGGGATTTTTCAGCATCCTGCTAGGAAGCAGGCGGGGACTCGTGCGGCAGGAGAGTCACATCCTTCTTTTCAAAGGCAAAATGGATAATCAAGAACACGACCCCTATGCTAATCGCCGAGTCGGCGACATTGAAGGCCGGCCAATGGTAGGAGTCCACATAGACATCGAGAAAATCGATCACCTCGCCATACCGTAACCGATCAATCAGGTTCCCGATCGCCCCTCCAAGAATCCCGGAAATACTGAGCTGCCCCATCCAATCTTTTTTCGGCAACCGGAAGAGAATCGTTCCCAATAATGCCAGCGCGAATAGCGACGTAACGCCGAAGAACACCATGCGAAAGGCATCGCTGCTGCCGGCCAGCAACCCAAAGGCGGCACCGGGATTGCGGATATAGGTCAGGCTGAAGAGATTCGGAACGATCGGAATGGATTCATTCAGCCGCATCGACTGCACAATGGACAATTTCGTCGCCTGATCGATCGCGATGATCGCGCCGGCGAGCAACGCCAGGAGCAGATAGCGAATAGGCCCGCTCATCACTGCACCGCCTCCACGCAGCGGTCGCAGAGCGTGGGATGGTCGGCATGTTTGCCAACCGCGTCACGATAGTTCCAGCAGCGTTCACACTTTCCGAAGGAGGACTTTGTCGACGCAATCGTCAGAAGACCTGTGCCCTCATCACTGGCGATCAATTCGACCTGCGAAACGATGAAGAGCGTAGTCAGGTCCTTCTGATAGGGCTGAAGAAACTCGTAGGTGTCAGCATCGGCTCGAAGTTCCACCGCCGCCTCCAACGATGATCCGATCGTTTTATCCCGGCGACTTCCCTCCAGCACACCCTGCACCTGCGTGCGATAGCCCAACAACCGTTCCCATCGCTGGGCCAGTGCGGCATCCTGCCATTGAGGCTGGACCTCTGGGAATGCGCTCAAATGAACACTGCTCAACCCAAGACGCCCTCCCGGCTGCGCGGCCAATGTCCGCCAGATCTCTTCGGCCGTGAAGCTCAACACCGGTGCCATCAGCTTTGTTATGGCCATGACAATCTCGAAGAGCACCGTCTGCGATCCGCGCCGCAAGGGCGAATCGGCCCGAAACGTATACAGTCGATCCTTCAGAATATCCAGATAGACGGCACTCAGATCCACCGAACAGAAGTTGTTGAGCGCATGGAAAATCGTGTGAAACTCAAACTCGTCATAGGATTTCTTGACCCGTGGAATCAGTTCACTGAGTCGATGTAGTGCCCAACGATCTAATTCGGGTAACTGCTCATACGGAACTCGGTCCTTCTCAGGGTTGAAGTCGTACAAATTACTCAGTAAAAAACGACAGGTATTCCGAATCTTTCGATAGGCCTCGATCATATGGGTCAGGATTTCTGGAGAGATCCGGAGATCATCACGATAATCCTGCGCCGAAACCCACAGACGCAGAATTTCTGCGCCAGATTGCTTGATCACGTCTTGTGGCGCGACGACATTCCCAGCCGATTTGGACATTTTCTTGCCCTGCCCATCGAGGACAAACCCATGGGTCAAAACAGCCTTGTATGGCGCGCGATGATCCGTTACGACACCGGCCAGCAAGGCGCTGTGGAACCAACCTCGATGTTGGTCCGATCCTTCAAGGTAAAGATCCGCCGGCCACCACTTCCGTGCTTTCAACACCGCCGCGTAACTGACCCCGGACTCGAACCAGACATCGAGAATATCCCGTTCTTTCTCGAAATCCGTCCCGCCACACTTTGGACAGGCCGTACCCTTAGGCAACAGCTCAGCAGCCGATTGCTCGAACCACACATCGGCCCCCTTGGATTCCATCAACATGGCAAGATGCTCAATCACAATCGGATCGGCCAGTACAAACCGGCACCCCGAACAGGTAAAACCTGGAATCGGCACGCCCCACACACGTTGTCGCGACAAACACCAATCGGGGCGGTTTTCGATCATCCCGTTAATCCGATCGCGGCCATAGGCTGGAATCCAGCGAACCCGTTCGATCTCTGCCAGCGCCTCTTTTCGAAGCTCGTTCGTGTCCATCGACACGAACCACTGCTCGGTAGCGCGAAAGATGACGGGATTCTTGCAGCGCCAGCAGTGCGGATAGGAATGGTTCAGCGACCCATGACCCAGCAAGCGTCCGTTGGCCTGCAAGAACTCCACAATCTTCGGATTCGCCTTCAACACATGCTGGCCGGCAAATTCCTTTACGACGTCGGTAAACCGCCCTCCGTTGTCGACCGGCGCCACAATCTCCAGCCGTTCACCAAGCGAGGCCTTCGCATTATGTTCAAGGACGAGGATGTAGTCTTCCATGCCGTGCCCTGGCGCAATATGGACACAACCGGTGCCTTGATCGAGGGTCACGAAGTCGCCGAGCAGAATCGGAGACAGGCCGGTGGTCAAAGGCCGTTGCGTTTCGATCCCTTCGAACCCCTCATGCCCCTTCTTCACCCCGAACACCCGCGCTCCTTCGAGCTTGCAGGCCTTGGTCACACTCTCAAGAAGCTTTTCAGCAATGATCAGCACCTCGTCGCCGACCTGGACGAAGGCATAGTCGATTTCGCCATGGAGACAGACGGCTTGATTGGCCGGAAGCGTCCATGGCGTGGTCGTCCAGATCACGACAGAAACCAACTTGCTATCGAGGGGGAACGAAATACCGGGAAACGTCTGGCTGAGCACCGTAGGCGACGTGACTAACGGAAACTTCACATAGATCGAGGGCGAGGTGTGATCTTCATACTCGACTTCCGCCTCGGCAAGGGCGGTCTGGTCCGCCGTGCACCAGAGCACCGGCTTCAGTCCCTTATAGACGCCGCCCCGCTCCACAAATTTCCCGAACTCGCGGATGATCGTGGCCTCATAGCCAGGATTCATCGTGAGGTAGGGATGCTGCCAATCTCCCAAGATGCCGAGCCGCTGAAACTCTTCACGCTGAATCGCATAAAACTTCTCCGCATATTCCCGGCAGAGTTTGCGGATAGCCGGGGTGTCGAGCATCTTTTTTTTGTCGCCGAGCTCTTTCAGGACTTGATGTTCGATCGGCAGGCCATGGCAATCCCACCCTGGAACATAGGGCACTTGATAGCCCGCCATCGTCTTCGATTTGATGATGATGTCTTTGAGGATCTTATTCAGCGCGTGACCGATGTGAATGCGGCCATTGGCGTAAGGCGGCCCATCGTGCAGAACATACAGTGGCCGGCCTTTCCCCGCCTCCTGAATTTGCTCGTACAACCGTTCCTTCTCCCACGAAGCAAGAAGTTCGGGCTCCCGCTGCGGCAGGTTCGCCTTCATGGGGAAATCAGTCTTGGGAAGATTCAGTGTGGCCTTATAATCCATGGACTTGTAGCGCCCTCACGACAGAAATTATTCAACGAGCGAATATACCGGAACGACGGGGGACGGCACCAGTCTAAACTAACACTGTTGCATGGCAGGATGGTCAAAAAGCTATCCAGCAAGGCCGCAGCGAGCGAAAGCCCGAGGCGTACGGTTCTAGGTACGTTGAGGGTTTGAGCGAAGTGAGAACGAAGCCGGAAAGCTTTTTCACCATCCTGGGGCTAGCTGACGGACATCATGCGATCCAGCGCAATCTTCGCCCAATGCTTCTCGTCGTCCGGAACGACGATATGGTTCACGACGTGGCCGTCGGCAAGATTTTCCATCGCCCAGCAGAGATGGGCACCATCGATCCGAAACATCGTCGCGCACTGGCAGACCGTAGAGGAAAGAAAGAAAACCTTCTTATCGGTGAGGTCGCGCTTCAATCGATTGACCAGATTCAATTCAGTTCCCACGGCCCAAGCCGTCCCTGCCGGCGCCGCCGTCACCGTTTTGATAATGAACTCCGTTGAGCCGGATAGGTCCGCTTTGTTCACGACATCTTCGTGGCATTCGGGATGGACGATCACCTTCCCATCCGGATACTGTTTGCGGAAATTATCCACGTGCACAGGTTGAAACATCTGATGCACACTGCAGTGACCTTTCCAGAGAATCAGCTTCGCGCGCTTGATCGCCTCACGCGAATTACCCCCGTTGGGTTGATAGGGATCCCAGACGATCATCTCTTCTCGTGGCAACCCCATCTTGTTGGCCGTATTGCGGCCCAAATGCTCGTCAGGGAAAAAGAGAATCTTCTCCCGCCTGGCCCAGGACCACTCTATCACTGCCTTTGCGTTGGAGGAGGTACAGGTAATCCCGCCATGTTCGCCGCAAAAGGCTTTGAGCACTGCGGCAGAGTTCACATAGACCGCCGGCATAACGGTCTCCTCCACGGAAAGAATTCGTCCCAATGTCTCCCAACATTGATCCACCTGTTCAATGGCCGCCATATCAGCCATGGAGCAGCCCGCTGCCATATCAGGAAGGATCACCGTTTGCTTGGAGCGGCTCAGAATGTCGGCCGTCTCGGCCATGAAGTGCACGCCGCAAAAGACGATATAGGGCCGCTCCGAACGCTCAGCGGCCAGTTTCGAGAGCAAGAGGGAATCTCCCCGAAAATCTGCATGTTCAATGACTTCATCACGTTGGTAATTATGGCCAAGGATCATGACTCGATCCCCCAGCACACGCTTCGCTTCAACCGTCCGGCGGAATAGTTCTTCTGCAGGCAATTGTTGGTAGTCCGTGATTGGCTTGGGACGCGTCGCTAGTGTTTGCACAGTTTCCTCAGCAAAAGAGTCAGAGGTGTCATTCTACGTTATGGTTTCCCGACAATCAATGAAGCAGACACTTATGAGAGGTTTTAGCAAATTGCGCGAAAGTCTGTGAGAATATGAGAACTTCACTGTTCGGTACGTTGAGCCTCTGAGCGATGCGAGAACGAAGCCTGGTGAAAAGCGCGTCTCGACGCGCAGGGGTTGGGCGGGTGGGAAAAGTGACTTGTTCAGCATCCTGCTGGGTCTAATACCCCGTTGACAATGCAGCAGGCCAGCGATACCATTCTTACCTGAAGCTAGGGGGGCCACACGGCTGAGAGTCCGCCCGAACGGACGACCCTCAGAACCTGACCTGGGTAATACCAGCGTAGGGAAGCGAGAACAACTGGAACTGTTGGTCTCTCTGCCGCACCCGCTTCTATCGGTGCGGCTTTTTTGTTTGGGAAATAGCGATCAGCACACAGCATTCAGCCCTCAGCTTCCGGAATCTGTGAGAAGAACTGACGGCAGACAGCTGACAGCATCCTGAAGAAAGGATCTCCTCATGAGCGACCATACAAACGGTAATGGATCTGCTACTGGTAACGGACGCGAATCTGTTGGATCAGCCTTCACGACCACGCCGTTCCCCGCCTCCCGCAAAGTGTATGTGCAAGGAGAACAGGCCGGCGTGCGAGTCCCGATGAGGGAAATCAGTCTGACCACCACCAAATCGATGAATGGAGGCACACCCGTCGCCAATGAACCGATCACGATCTACGATACTTCCGGCCCCTATACCGACCCAGCCGTAAAGATCAACGCGCGGGCTGGATTGGCGGCCTATCGCCAGAGCTGGGTGATTGGCAGGAACGATGTCGTAGAACTGGCAGATATCTCCTCCCAGTATGGCCGCCTTCGTGCAGCCGATCCCAAGCTGAATGAACTCCGGTTCCAGCATATTCGCAAACCGCTACGAGCCAAACCGGGCATGAACGTCACCCAGATCCATTATGCGAGACGCGGCATCGTCACACCGGAAATGGAGTTCATTGCAATCCGAGAGAACCAATCTCGCGAAGTGGCGCGCGAGTTGGCCTCACGGAATGGGCACGGCGGCGGAGTCACACAACACCCTGGTCAGTCGTGGGGCGCCAGCATCCCCTCCATCATTACGCCGGAATTTGTTCGCGACGAAGTCGCCCGTGGCCGCGCGATCATCCCTGCCAACATCAACCATCCGGAGAGCGAACCGATGATTATCGGCCGCAACTTCTTGGTGAAGATCAACTCCAACATCGGCAACTCTGCCGTCGCCTCCTCCATCGAAGAAGAAGTCGAGAAGATGATCTGGTCCATTCGATGGGGCGCCGATACCGTGATGGACCTCTCCACCGGCAAGAACATCCACGAGACCCGCGAATGGATCATCCGCAATTCGCCTGTGCCCATCGGCACCGTGCCGATCTATCAAGCGCTCGAAAAAGTCGGGGGCAAGGCTGAAGACCTGACATGGGAAATCTATCGCGACACACTGATCGAGCAGGCCGAGCAAGGCGTGGACTATTTCACGATCCACGCCGGAGTACGCCTCGCCTATGTGCCAATGACCGCCACACGCATGACCGGCATCGTATCCCGGGGCGGAGCGATCCATGCGAAGTGGTGTTTGGCTCATCATCAAGAAAACTTCACCTACACGCACTTCGAAGAAATCTGCGAGATCATGAAAGCCTACGACGTATCGTTCAGTTTGGGCGACGGGTTGCGCCCAGGCTCCATTGCCGATGCCAACGACGAAGCGCAATTCGCCGAGCTGGACACCTTGGGCGAACTCACTAAGATTGCCTGGCGCCACGACGTCCAGGTCATGATCGAAGGGCCAGGCCACGTGCCCATGCACATGATCCAGGTCAATATGGAGAAACAATTGAAGGCCTGCCAGGAAGCGCCCTTCTATACCCTGGGGCCGCTCACCACTGACATCGCGCCAGGCTACGATCACATTACCTCCGGCATCGGCGCCGCCATGATTGGATGGTTCGGCTGTGCCATGCTCTGTTATGTGACGCCCAAGGAACACCTGGGCCTCCCCGACCGGGAAGATGTGAAGACTGGCGTCATCACCTACAAGATCGCCGCGCACGCAGCGGACCTCGCCAAGGGCCATCCAGGCGCGCAGATCAGAGACAACGCGCTCTCAAAAGCCCGCTTCGAGTTTCGCTGGGAAGACCAGTTCAATCTTTCGCTCGATCCGGACACGGCAAAACTCTTCCATGACGAGACCTTGCCGGACAATGCCGCCAAGGTCTCACACTTCTGCTCCATGTGCGGCCCTCATTTCTGTTCGATGAAGATCACGCAGGATGTCCGCGACTATGCCGATAAATTGCAGGTAGATGCACAGACAGCAATTCAAATCGGCATGAAAGAAAAATCCGAGGAGTTCAAGCAGACCGGCTCCGAGATTTACCGATAAGGTTGCTCAAAATGGTTCTCCGGCAAGGCCGCAGGCGAGACCAAACCGGAAGCGTACCCTCTGGGGCGCACGGTGCGACGAATAAGGAGCACCACGTCTACTGGACTCAGGTGGCGGCCCAAAATTGGGTCCTCAGTGCGGTCTCCTTGCGGCCGGCATCTAGTACGCCACCTCCAACAACAACGATTGCGTTCGATGCCGTGAGCAGTTCCGCGACCGGGAACACGACTAATACGATCAGTTGGTCCCATAACATCGGGAACGGCACGAACCGATTCCTCGCCGTCTGCACGCAAGCCCGGGATACGGTGGCAGGCGATGTCGCCGTGACCGGCGTGACCGCCAATGGGTTTCCACTCACCAAAGTTCGCGCCGATCTGCGCACCAATGGCGGCACGTCGCTAGGAACGGAACTCTGGTATCTGCCGAATCCCGGCATCGGCGCCTATACGATTACGGCGACCTGGGCGGGAGCCCTCTCCAGCTATGGCGTCGGGTCCGCCACGAGCTACTTCGGGGTGGATCCCGCCGCGCCCATTGATGCCCACGCGGGTAGTGGCGGCACTGCGACCGCGCTCGCCACAGCCATCACCACGGTCGCCCCGCATGCGTTGATTACGGATTGCGCCATCGGCCAAGCGAACCCCATGACGATAGGCACAGGGCAAACCACGCGGGTCAACCGGCTGACAACGGGCACCGCCGATAGCGTCGGGGTTTCAACGATGAACGACAAAGCGGTGGCCGGAACGGAGACGATGGACTGGACTCAGGTGGCGGCCCAAAATTGGGTCCTCAGTGCGGTCTCCTTGCGGCCCGCCCCCTAGCTGCAGACGCGCAGTGCCTTGGTTGAGAGCAGGGCGACAAGCTAGCCGGACGCTCCCAGGCGACACGGGTGCTTTTCACCTGTGAAAATCGCCTCCTGGTGAGCAGCGTTATCACGTGTGAGGCAAATCGTACAGGGATTGACGCAGTTCTGGCCGACCGTCGTTTCTGAACTTTGCTATACTTTTTCATAGTATGGCGCCTGATACACCGACTTCGAAACCGTCCGCACGAGACCGTCGCGCGTATTTTCGCGTCAACACCGTCCTGCCAATCAGCATTCAAGCCGAGACGGATACAACAGAAGGTGAGTTCATAGAAAAATCCGTCAACATCAGCGGCGGGGGCATGAGCGTGACCGTCAACGTGGCCTACCGCCCTGACGATGTCCTGTCGATCACGCTGATCCTTCCTGATCAGGTCACCTTCAAAACCTACGCCGAAGTGTTATGGCTAGACCCCCTCCCGTATCATGCCGGTACGTACCGCCTACACGCCCGCTTCGTCAGGATGAACACACAGAATCAGGAATTATTGATCAGACACATCTTAGGTTTTCAACGCAGCCGCCTCGAAAATCATTATTCCGCATAAATGCGTGACAGGCCCACTGAGCATTCACACGAAGCAACACCCTACGAATAGAAGAAGCCCCCACTGCCGCCCAGAAGGTCTGAGAGCCCTGTTCAGCCAAACACTTGCCTACTCCGCACACATGCACCCATCGAGATGACGAGTCGCAATGTAGGTCAGATTATTCCTGTACCGAGTAAAGCCCTTCTGCCGGCTGAATAACCGCAACAGGCAGTCCGAAGACTTCTGCTCCACAAAAAATCCGTAGTCCGCCCCGGAAGGCGACGCCACGAAAAAAGGGCGCGGCCCGAGCGAGCCGGTTGAAAGTACTGCGGTGGTGGACTCAGCGAGCTTCTCAGCCACCTCTTGCTTTTCCCCCTGATCAACAAGGATCAAGCTCATCCGATCCACAAACGTGCGCCGACAATTCTGATCCGACAAGGTAGTCACCTGCGCCACCGTCGTACAACCGGCGGCAACAAGGATCACAACAGCGGCTAGTGCCTTCTCAATTGCAGAACACCCACGATTCCTCACTATGGAACCTCCGCTGCCTCAGCGCCAAAATCCCTAATGGCCCATGCTCGAACACACCAACAACGGTTTCGCCACCTTATTCCCATTCACAGCGACCTATGCAGGTCATTTGAAACTTTGAAGCCATCCTGAAATAGACAGCGGTGGAGGCGTTCCAGCTTCAGTTGTAGTATGTTTGCACTCGGTTAGTTCGCGAAGGTAGGACGCCGAAACTCCTTGCAGTTCCGGCACAGCGCCCTTCGTCTTCTTTGTCCTATCGAGGCACTTCCGAGGGCGCGCGATCCGCGAGCACAGAGAGCGGTAGGCCACTACCCCATCACCGCCGACCGCCCCTTCTCCTTCCTCCTCTACTTTAGGTCATGGGCTGAATGGTTCCCCTACTGCGCCCGTCGGACGAGCACATTCTGATCGTGCGCGTTCCGGGAGCACAGGGGAACCATCAGCCCATGACCGCACTTCCATGATGATGTATCAACAACCACTCATCCCCGATGCGCTCGAAGAGGTTCGTCGCTAGCACCTGCGCCTGCTGCGGCTCATCAGATTGCTGGGTGGTGATGTTCTCCACGCAGACGACCCAGGCCAAATCGCCCGCCACCTGCACCGTCACATCAGTCAGCACAAACGTCATGGAAAAGGTGTTGTTGAAGATCAGCACCCAAGAGTCTCGAACCTCAGGCCAATCCGACCGCAACGACCAGCCTGGATGGATGCAGGTCACATACTCCTGATGCGCCCAAACCTTATCCATCTCGTTGATGTCGAGATTGCCGAACGCGACATAGAACGCGCGATTCGCTTTATTCACTTCTTCGATGCGTTGTTCCAACATGCACGGCTCCTTGCCTAAAAAATGAGCCGTATCATACTGCAATCACGGAGACGAGGGCGAGGGGGAAGGAATGACACCTATGCTGATCCCTTGCTCCCGGAGTGCGCACGATCAGAATGTGCTCGCTCGACGGCCGCAGTGGGACCAACATCGGCGCCATTCCACGAGAGAGAAACGAGCAAGCTTGGAAGGAGCACGTGTATCGTTCGATGCGCGCGGGGAAGGATAACGTGACTATTCCCTTTTAGCGTGAGCAAACACGGAATAGCCTCGATCTTCGCAGGCTGCTCAAAATGCCGTCCAGCAAGGCCGCAGCCGATTGGTACTCGCTCACAAAAGGGTGGCCTGGTTGATCCTCGATTGCGCGCGTCGAACGAGCACCTTCTGAGCGTGCGCGTTCCGCGAGCAGGAGGACGACCAGGCTACCCGTCCTCATTTTTTCAGCAGCCGATTAAGTTGTGAGCCGGGATGTTTGCCGATCTACGACCCACACTCCGGCTAAAATCAGTGCAATGCCAAAAATTTCACTCATGCCTACGGATTCGTGTAGTAGCACCGCAGACAGGACGATGGCAGCCACAGGCGTGAGATTGCCAAAGACAGACGCGCGCGAGGGCCCAACGCCCTTTACGCCATAGAGCCACGCCTGTTGCGCGATCGCCGTAGCGAACAGAATCAGATATCCCAACGCCATCCAGTCCGCTGTCGTCACGGACCCGACCCCCGCATCCAGCATCTTGCGATCTACCCACAAAAGAGGCACTTGAAGCACGGTGGCAACGAGCAAGGTTGCCCAATTGACGGTGAGCGCCGAGTGCCGCTCCATGATCTTCCGGCTTCCGATACTGTAGAGGGCCCAACTCACCACCCCACCGAAGACCAGAAGGCTACCGAGCAATGGCTGATCGCCTACGGCTTGGAACCCCGCCACGGAGACCAACCCTACACCCGCAAACGACAAAAGGCCACCCGCCCATACGGCACGCAACGGAACATCCTGAATCAACATGGCCGAGAGCAGCGCGGTCACCACCGGACTTGCCCCGATGATCACTCCACCCACGGCCCCGCTCACATACTTGAGCCCCATCATAATGAGCAAGTGGTTGCCCAACACGCCCAACCCAAGCAGCCCCAGCATGCGCACATCCGCCTTGGTCAGCTTGGCCAGGGTGCCCTCCTGCCACCACCAGGTGCTCAGGAGGATCGCCAACCCGCCGATGTCCCGCAGGACCGAGGCTTCAACAGCGGAGAATCCGCTCAAAGCCAGCTTCTGGGCCACGATCGATCCGCCCCACAGGATCGCGGCAGCGATAATCGCCCCATAGGCCAGTCTGGTGGAGGGAGGTGTCATGGACCATGGGAATACAGTCGTTTTCACCTGCCGTCAAGGAGTTATTGTCTGCCGTGCCCCGATACCCTTGACTGCGGTGACGAAGTGACTTAGAGGCGATGGGCTCAGGCCGCCGATCCGATGGCATCGCGGGTCCTGCGAGGACGCAAGCTCAGGAGCGATTGCGCAACAATCTCATCCTAGATCCGGGAGCTTCGCGATATAGTCGTTGCTGTGGGCCGTAATCTTTTGCTTCACTTGATCTCGTATGCTTGAGAGCACTTCATCGTTGATGGTGACCTTTCCGGAACATTTTTCGAGTTCCACTTCGTCGTTGCGAATCTTAAAGAAGAGAACCTGGGTGATGGTCGACTCTGCCTTGAGGCTGAAGGCCATCAGTGAGACGAGAAACTGATCGTTGTCGCCTTGTTCGGCCAATGCGATTTGGAAGTGTCCGGTCTTGACATGCTTGCTTTCGCGATCAAAAATTGTCATCCACGGTTTGCTGGAATCCATCGACTTGAGGGCTTCGAGCGTCGAAATCACGACGGCGAGCGCGGTCGGGGCGGCTCCGAGAAACACCGATGCAACCTTGAGGATCGCCTCATGGGCTTCAAGGCCGTCTGCCTCTTCCGTGTAGGAAGAAAAGCTTCTGTCTTGAATCACCCATCCAATATTTTCCAGGACGTCGAAGTACGCGTTGTACCACTCGATAATGTTCGACTTGTTAGGCACCTTCTTGTTGGCCACCAGCTGTGCGAGCAAACTGGCATTGACAATGTCCTGCCGCCGTTCGATCGAGACGCCTTTCACGAACGATACGATATCTGAGGCCACCACCATGGCTTGGTTTTTCTGCGCATTGAAGTCAATGATCTCTCGAACACCTTCGACACCTCCACGAGCCCGAGTCGGAGACGGCAGCGTCACGGCGCTGAGAAATTCACGAGCCGATTTAGGGGTAATCTTTTTCTTCATGTCATATCCTCCAGAGTTGTGTGGTGGAATGCCCTGTCAACTGTGACGCCATTCTTTTCAAGACCATTGGGCTGGCTTCTTCACGGCATGCCCTTGTCACGGTGCATAGGCCGACGTGTTTTTTTCTCTCGCACGGAAGTCTTTCGCGCAGGTTGCTCCGCCGATACCTTTGGACTACGGACGCGTTGGTCTTTCTGTTTCGGTTCGCCCGCAGCTAGCCCCGCCATCTGAGCGCGTGGCTGCAAGTGTTGTTGGATATAGTCCAGCGATTCCATGGCTGACGCGACAATCGCCCGATCGGGATAGGACAGTTTTCCGAGGATGTTTCTCGCAAATTTCATTTGCGCCAGAGCTGAATCTTGCTCTCGTGAGGTCGCCGACGATTCGATAAACGCGGATCGGTAGGTCCTTACCAGGATATCCCGCTCTTGCGGCAGGGACCGGTGGAGGAATGCCCGGATCAGGGCCACATCCGCGATGGTAATCGCGTCCCACGCACTGCGTGTTTCGAGGAAACGCTGCTGCGCCAGTGCATCGCATGTCGAAAGCGACGATTCACTTCCAGAATATTTTTTCCCTAACAAAGCCTCGATCACCAACATGTTGATGATCGGATAGGGATCTGCCACGCCCGCGCGTTGTTGTCGGTTGAACGCTTCGCGATAGTAGGCTGCCGACTGTCCCAAGTGGCCTTTGATCTTCTCAGCATCGGTCTCAAGCTGTGCCAGTTTCTTGAGGGCGCTTCCCATGAGATTCAGGCGTTCTGACGTTTTGGCGATACTGAGTAGATGCCCGCATTTTTCAATGGCCTCTTCGATCATGGCCTTGTTGCTGTCCTTCTCTCCAAGCCGCACCGCGAGGTTGATCCATTGCTCAATGACACGAAGCGTGGCGGAGCTCGACGTGTCTTCGCTTTCGACCGCACGTTGGTAATGTTCGATGGCTTCTTTAAAGAGACCATGTTCCCCGTAGGCCCCTCCAAGTCGCTCCTGGAAGGCGCCCTGTTTCAGCCAATCCGGGGGGCAATCCTTCTCGATATCGACGAGGGTTTGTTGCGATGCGGCCGGATCCGCTGCATGGCCCAGAGATGAAAGTTTATCCAATATGATGAGTACTTCCTCCGCGGCAACAGTCACGTCCTCACTGTTGAGATAGCTTTTGTTTCCCTGTTGATTCAGGCAAAAATCCGGATCGCCATAAGCTTGATAGGCCCCCCACGTATTGGAATCTGGAAACTCCTCCCAGGTTTTTTTCCGCGCTTCTTTTAATGCCCGGCCAAGAGACCTGCCAGCGAGAAGCTCCTTGTAAAACGCTTCCGCAAAACCCAGTGCCGCATCATCTTGGACGGGCCATCCAGCCGCAACGACCGCGCGCACACCCTTCCGGATCAATTCACGAGAGATACTGGCGGCCACTTTATTGTGGGGCACCCCGCCGATTTGCCCGAGATAGCAGCAGTTCAGGAACACTAGTTCCGGGATCGGATCCAGCATCGCAATCTCTGCTGCGGTGAGAAAGAGACCATCGCTAAGAACGACGCCGGCTTTCGCCCCGGCTGTATCGATATCTGCCTCGCTGTAATAGCCATGTCCAGCAATGTGGACGATGCGATAGGGTCGAGCCACAAGTTGGTTCAAGACATCGACGGCGCCGAGCCGCTGTCTGGAATGGGTCACGGTGTATTGAGTCTGCAACAATGACGCAACGATCTCTGCCTCCATTTTCGCACCAAGAAGTTCCAGATAGTTGGAGGGAGTGAGGGGGTCCCCAACCACATAGACATTATTCGACGTGCTGTCTCGCACGCGCACATCGTAGTCGGTGGTTTCAAGTTGCCGGATCATGCCCATGCGAACACAGAGCGGCTCGTCCGTATCGATCATCAGCTCCCAGGGATAGTGTGCCGTCACGTCGTCGAGAATGAGGACCACGTTATCCTGGCTGAGAAGACTGTCCTTGAGGTCCAGCGGAATCAACAATTCAAAGAGAGTCTTCGCGGTGTCTAGCCTGAACGCCCTGCCCTCGATCGAGCGCTGAATAAGCTGGGCAATGAGTTCCGGTTGGTTGTCTTGAACAGTCACTTCGGCTCGGGCTCGGTCAGATAGAGCGAGAAAGCGAAGTTTGTGCGGACGATGCGGCGCCGGGCCACTGTCTCGAAAGGCCATATCGAGCAGGACGCTCCAGACTTGCGGATCATTCGACTTGTCTTCTTGCAGCATGGTGCGGAGACGATCCTTCAAGACCGAGGGCAGGCTCAAGGAGGCCGGAGGAGGGGCATCCTGGATCGCGGACACGGTCCACCGACGCCAATACCCTCGACTGCTCGTCGGAACGAGCCGCGTCTGGCCGCCTTTGCCTTTTTTCAAGTGAGGTTCGACCGTAATGTGTGCCTGGAACTCACGTTCGATGCGCTTCGCCACACGGTGTGCGGACTTTGCCGCGTCGACCGCCACATCGAGATAGAGTTCGATAAACTGGATGTGTGTCACACGCGGAAGCACGACGCGCTGTTTCTTGAGCACGCGATTCGCAAGCGCACGATTCGCCAAGACCGCACCTCGCACAATGGCATTCACCGAATCCTCCACCGCAATGTTGGCGGAGGTATTGGACCCGATCAGCAAGCTATTGATCGTGAGTTCGACTGGTTCCTTCGAAGGATCCGGCGAGCTCCCGCACTGATTGATATGCAGACAATACTCTGTCATTCCCTGATGTACAGCTTGGGTGAGCGCTGAAGGCGTCAATTCACCCCACTTGCCAAGCCCTATGACGATTGCGCCATGCTGCACGCCCAAGGATTCTTGGATTTCATTGGGCGGGGACAGCACAACAGCAACCGTGCCAGGCTTTCCTGGATAGCGCCCCAAATGGTAGCGCTGAGAGAGGCCGTTGCCGACGAACTTGTCCACAATGCGTTCAGCTCCGGCAATGGTATCCCCTTCGTAATGACTGAGCAAAATAGGATGGCTGGTGTGGTTGAGATCTCCGTGCAACACGGAAACGTGGAGTGTGTCTGATTCAGATTTCATAGCGAGCCTTCTTTGGTGACATGGATGGATCGATCAGACATGCGAGGCTGGCCCCTTTCAGGTACTTCTCCCCAATATAGTAACGGCTTGATTATCGCAATGGCCTCATTATACCTGTGGGCTTTATCAGCAAATTGTGATATCGGTACTTCTCCAGAACAAGGCACAGGATCAAAGAACAAAGGGTACAGGGTTACTTCTCAATGTCCTGCACAAGACGGAAGCCGATGTAGTTATTCTGGCTGCCGGCATCGTACCTGTTCCGGTACGAGACACGCTGGAACTCCGGGGGGTTGAACCAGGAGCCGCCCCGAGACACATACGCCGCATCTTTGGTGTTAATGTGCAATGATTCTGGTGACTCTGGGTGAGCATATGTGTTAAGGCACCATTCCCAAAGATTTCCTGTCATGTCCAGTACGCCCTGCTGAGTCGCCCCCCTTGGGTACATGCCCACCGCCACTGTTTGGTCCAGCCGGCTTTCACCACTATTACACCGAGCCTCGTCCCATTTGCCGAGCCATGGATAGTCGCGCGTTGGATCGCCTCCCGAAGCTGCCTGTTGCCACTCCCACTCGGTCGGTAAACGGATCATGGACCCTGTCCTGTGACTCAACCAGCGACAGAAAGCCACCGCTTCGTACCACGACACTCTGTCCCGAGGGGCATTGGCTTCCTGCCGTGAGACTAAAGGAGCTTTCATGACATGTTGGATGCCTTTCCACCACCGCTTGTCTCTGTAGCCATCCTTATCCTCGGTAAACGCCTTAAACTGCACATTCGTGACCAGGTATTTGGCCATGTGGAACCGATTAACCTCGAAGTCATGTTTAACATTCTTAAGCTCTATGCTGCCCGGCGGGATCTCAACCCATGCAATATCTGGTAGACCGTCGGGGCACAGGCCGACTCCAGGTCGCGGATCGCCGAACTCCGCGAGTTTTTTTACCAATCTGAAGGCGTTCTTGGTGAGAGAGCGTCTCGATCTCGAGCCTCTCAATCCGGATCTGCTGCGGGTGAAACAACTTCTCAAGGCAAGGAGAGGCGGTCTTGTTGAAGCGAGCTAGCGCCTTTTGAATCGCCTGCACACGCTCTTGTTGCCAGGGCTCTTGGAGGTGTTGAGTCAGTTCATGCCACCGTATTGCAGATTCCTCTTCATAATCGATGAGTCGTAAGTCAGTCCCGCTGCTATCAATCCATTTTTTTAGTTTTGGCCAGGCGACAAACAGTTTTTCATGGGCCATCTCTACCGTGGCCTCAGCCCCTTCCTCAGCCCCTTCTTTACCTTTGACCAAGATTCGGCAATCCTGGCCCGCCAGCGCCTCGATGAGTTGATTCGCGGCCATATTCCTTATGAATGTATCCAACCTAGGCCGTTTACGCAGTGGCGGACGCCCACGTTCGAGCTGCACTAGCTCTGAGAACACTCTATCGAAGGCGCCGGGTACATCGACAGCCAGCTCATCCATGACCTGATCGGCCTGCATGCCAATGGCCCCGGCGACTCCGCCAATGGCTTTATAGGCATCATGTGTAAAGGTCCGCTTGTCCTTGTCCCGACGCTTAAACAGTTGCTCCAAGGCATAGGCGACAAGCGGAAGACTCCCTGGCTCTTGCGCGGCGTCGCGCAGGATAATGTCAACCAATTGAGGCTCAAAGACGTAGCCGGTGGCTTGGGCTGGCCGTTCAATCATGTCCTGCAAAGTCCTCGGGGACACCGGTCCGAGATGATAGTTGTAGCCGGCGTTGAAGATCTGACGGACGGCCTCTGACTCCACTAATCGCCCAGTGAACTCGCTGCGGACCGTGGCGACTACGCGAAACCGATTTTGCTTCTCCCGGGCAGCCATAACTAGTTGCTCAAGAAAGGTCTTGATATCCTCATTCTTGAAACCCTGAGTGAACAGTTCTTCCAGTTGGTCGATAAACACAACCAACTCCTGCCCCTGATCCAGATGTAGAGCGAGAAGTTTCCCTATTGTCGTCTCATGCCCAGCCAGCTTTGCGCCGAGATCGCCGGAAGATATGGAGATTCTTCCTCGAAAGGCACCTTTCAGTCCCAAAGCCAGAGCTTCAAAAGGGCTCTGCGCCTTACTGGGCTCGCTGGGCTGAACGGGACACCATTTCCACTGCTGGCTCTCTGGAAGGCGACCATTTTTCAGCACATACCACAGGCCCGCTGCAACTAAGGACGATTTGCCTGACCCGGATGCCCCACTGACGAGCAGGACACGGCCCCCAGGCTCGCTCATCTTGTTGACCAGCATGTCGACCTCCTGGTCGCGTCCGAAGAACAGCGGGGCATACTCCTCGTTGAACCACAGCAAGCCAGGATAGGGAGACTTTCCATCAGGCCAATCGCTGCGCTCGCTTTTACGAAGCTCGGATTGGCCTGCGCTCTTCTTTTCAAGCCATCGCCCTAAAGCTCCAGTAAGATCGATGGAGGAAGGGTCATGGGTAAATAATTCTGATCCATGCCTTTCCTGAAGATCAGTGCGCCATACCTTCAGTGCTGGGTCTTTCTCCCGTTCATCAAATTTCGCCTGCCAATAGGCGTCGTCATCGAGCATAAACACCAATACATCCATTCCCTGCTTGAGGGCCGCATCATATTCCAACTGCGTAATACTGCGGGACTCACCCTTCGGGACGAACCCGCGACGGAAGGCAACGAGTAAGAGGCACACCGCGCACTCATTCAGGCGTACCTGAGAAAATTTCTTTGGTTCATCGCTGTCCGCAGGCCAATCTTCCATCGCGTTCACGTCGATGCCTGCTCGCCGCAAGTTGCGTATCACATGCATTCGATGATCCTTGAGATCCTTAAATGTTGAAGAGACAAACGCTTTGTGCGCCATGTTATCTTCGGCCTTGCTTGTATACACCTGAGATTATGCAGCAAAACAAAACATACGGACTACACAAAGGTTGCACGGTTAAGGACTATCCTGAGCAAGATAGATGCCGATGCCGCTGTTCTGATAGTCGGCGTGGCACTTGTATCGGTATGAGACACGCAGGGCCTCCAGTCCGTTGTGCCAGGACGCACCCAGGCTCACGTGAGAATCGTTCTCCTCTTAGTCATACCAGTCGGCATACCATTCCCAGACATTCCCGACCATGTCATAGCATCCATAGGGGAGGATGTACATGTCACCCGAGATACCTGATAGGCCTCAAACCCTCGGAGAAAGGAACAAGGTATCCCACTGACCGCGCTGCCCCTCAAGCTGCGGAACTTGATCGTACTCATTAGTCTTAAGCTTAGACGTGGTGCTCTTGTGCAACTCTCGATAGGTCAACTTGCCCTGGGTCTCTTTCATCGACTCGACCAGGTAATAGGTCAAGGCGCCGTTGAACGAACCGCCGATGTGCGCATCGGCAGAGGTCTGTGTATCACGACAGCCGGTGATCAGCATCTCTTGAATATCGGCGTGGACGATATCGCTCTTCCTCTTGCGCCCTCGGGGAGCTTTCCCCAATTGACCGCGAAGCGTGCCGCGTAGTTTCCGGCCGGACTCAGTGGCCATCAGATCCAACGGGCAAGGAAGGAATCGTTCTTTGATGGGAGCATCAGGTGGAGTGAACGCGCGAGTATTGGATCCTGAGTGACAGCAGTCCATGATCACCGTGAGGCTCACGCCCGATCGCAATTTGTTGAGTGTCTTACGGAGCCAATCGTCGCGCAATGGATCTTTCCAATCGAGGTCGGTCGGACACAAGATCTCGTCTCGGTGATCCGCCTCGTCCCCATTGTCGTCAGGCACGTTGGCTCCATGGCCTGAATAGTGGAGAAGCAGGACGTCGCCTTTCTTTCCGCTCGCAATCAGTTTCTGAATCGCGGACTGCATGGCTTTCTTCGTCGCCTGCAAATCGGTGAGGGACGTAATATCCTTGGCTGAGAATCCATAGTAGGTCGTGAGTGCGTTCGTGAGATTCTTCACGTCGTTGACACAACCCCGCAGGTCAGCTCCAGGCACCTGATAACGGTTGATCCCGATGAGCACCGCTCGCTTGGCCATATCACCCTCCTTGTGTGTGGAAAATCACTCTCACCTCAAATCTACACGCCCGATTGCGGCTAGTTGAACCTCTTGAGCCGGTTAAGATCTTGCGTATGTTCCATGAGTTCGACGATGTTTTCAACCGTAATAAGCATCGACTTGATCTGGAGCTCAGAATGGCGAATAACGCAAATATCTTGCCAGCGGAATATCTGAGGGAAGAGTTGTGTTCAATTTCAGCTTCGGACCCAGCTTCTGAAGGGAAATATGGGCATTTCTCTGCAAAATGAACTGATCATGGACTGAGAGAGAGAATCCTTGAACGGATGCGCAACCGCAGGCAACAATCGGAGGGAGAATCTAAAACGATACGGCACTGTATCAAAATGGGTACGGCAAGATGGGGTCGCCAAAGGGGATTGAGGCCACCTTTCCTGATAGGAACGCCTCGCGACCCAGGAGTCCTGATTGACGAGAAACTCATCCTATTTATTGAAGATCCGCGTGAGTACCATCAGCGATGCACACGTGAAAAATATCGCGAGGACTCTGATCTTGAGAGAAAATGAGGGGGTACGTATTTCAGCTGGTACCGATCATGCATAAGTCGGCTAGTGCGAGCAAACCCTGCGAGAAGGAGCGAGCCATGGGCGGTATCTTTATCAGCTATCGACGGGAAGACAGCGCAGGCTGGACAGGCCGATTGGCTGAGCATCTTAAAGAGCAGCTTGGGGCCGAGTCCATTTTCATGGATATCGATACGATTCAGCCAGGTATAGATTTCACAGATGCACTTCAAAAAGCGGTGAGTTCCTGCGAGGTCTTGCTTGCTATGATCGGGCCCGAGTGGGCTACGGTTACCGGCAAATCAGGAAAGCCCCGTATTGAGGACCCCGCCGATTGGGTTCGAACAGAAATCGCTGCTGCACTCAAACGAAAGATTCGCGTCATTCCTGTATTGGTGGGTGGAGCATCTGTCCCTGCGATAGATCTTCTGCCTGATGACCTTGATGCCTTGGCGCAACGGCAAGCCCACGAGTTGACGGACAAACGATGGAGCTTTGACGTCGAACAGCTCATTAAAACTCTTCCGGCGGCACGTCAAAAACCTTCGCCTGTCCCCAATGGGGTGCCTTGGCGATCCAAACCGGCTATGGTCGGGATGCTCATAGTTGTGACAGCGATAAGCACATGGATAATGCTCAAATTGATCAATCCTTCTGCTCCTTCTCCAGTTGAAGCGACTGGCACAGCCCTCCTGGCCTTTCCCAGGATCCCACCACAACCGGTATCAGCCGCCGTACCGGAAACGACTGCTGCGGTATCGCAAGTCACGTACCTTCATGCAGGGCAGGAAGCACGGTTGAAAGATACCCGTGCGACTTGCGTGTACAAAGTGCTGGGCATCCAGGTGGATCGCCCATGGAAGGACACCTTGTCGCTCAGTGTCATGGTGCGGGTGACGAGCGAAGGACCGATGGATACTGGGTTTGGGGACAATAACTTTCGCCTGCTCGTCGACGACGTGCCACGGGCCCCGACAAGTAACCTGAATGATTCTGTCGATCCTCACAGCGCCAAAGACGGCACCATCGTGTTTGCGTTTCCGGTGACCGCACAACGGCTCATCCTGCAACTTCGGATGGGCGATGACGTCGCAGAGATCCCTGTTGATGTCACGAAACCGATTCCGCCGCAGGAGATTATCGCATCGCCTATGCAAATCGCCCATTTAGAGACAGCCAAGTTTCCGATTGCGCTGCATGTGGGGCAAGAAGCACGGCTGAAAGATCACCGGGCGTCCTGTGTGTACAAGGTATTGGCCGCTCAGATAGATCGATCACGTCCAGATACCTTATCGCTGAGCGTGACGGTACAGGTGACGAGCGAGGGGCCGCTGGATACCGGGTTCGGAGACAGTAACTTTCGCTTGCTCGTCGACGATGTACCACGAACTCCGACAAGCCGTCTGAGTGATTCCGTGAAGCCCCATAGTTCGAAAGACGGCACCATCGTGTTTACGTTTCCGGTGACCACAAAGCGACTCGTGCTGCAACTTCGGATGGGAGATAACGCGGCTGAGTTTCCTGTAGACCTCTCACCAATCTGGTCGTAACGTGCTCAGCGGATCTTGGTTCATCTCGGGCTCTTTCCGACCCATTGGACACTGTGTCTACGGCGTGCCGATCGACTGGGAAGTCGGCGACCTGATCCCGAAAGACGACGGTGGGAAGCTGATTCCGCTCTCGAAAGATTTAGGACGATCGTTTCTCTAGCTCGCTATAACGCTAAACTCAGCTTCAACGACCTTCGAAACATGGGATTGGGCGATATCAATCCAAAGAGAGTGAGCAAATTGGATTCGGTGGATGCGCTGGACGATCTCGAGCGCGTCGGCAAAAAACTGGAGCGTCTACCACGTGGGGACGACCGTGGAACTTCGCGTCATGGCGACTTATACAGTGCTTTTTCGGCAGGAGAAATCAGCCGGATAGGCATGCAGGCCCATGTGACCGATCGAACGAAAGCATTGACAGACTTTTTCACGATCTGGCATTGATAGAGGGTCACGACGGTTCCTGACCTGCCGGCTTGTGAATAATGAAAGAACGAAGGCCTTGTCTATGAATGGGTTACAAAACCTTGTCGATTATGGAGTCATTGGGCTCTTACTAGCGCTCAGTGTCTGGACGGTGGCCATCGCGGTGGAACGGTGGCTCTTTTACCGCCGTGTCGATCTGACACAATATCCCAACAGCTTGGGATTAGAGATGGCGCTGACCAAACACCTGGTCATTATCGGCACAGTCGCCGCAAATGCTCCGTATATTGGCCTGCTAGGCACGGTGCTTGGTATCATGCTCACATTCCATACGATGGGGACCTCCGGGACCATGGCGGTCAATGCCATCATGATCGGGCTCAGCCTTGCGCTCAAGGCCACGGCGGTCGGACTACTGGTCGCGATTCCCTGCGTCGTCATGAACAACGTCCTCCGACGGAAAGTGGCCGAGCTCCTTGCCCGACATAAGGAACAACATGCAACGGGACATTGACCAAATCAACGTCATCCCCCTCGTCGACGTCATGCTGGTTCTCTTAGTCATCGTGCTGACCACCGCCACCTTTATTAGCAGTGGACAGATTCCGGTCAATTTGGCAAAAGCAAAGGAGGTCGGCGATCGCAAAGAGGCTCCCATCGTCATCACCCTCACGGCCGACGGCGCGCTTTTTCTCAACGACCGGGCCGTCCCTGAAGGAGGGCTTCAGGGTGCGCTGACTGCGGAGCCTCGGGAATCGTCGGTCGTCGTGCGGGCAGATAAAGTTACGTTACTTGAACGATTCGTGTCGGTGGTCGATGAGGTGCGAGGGTTAGGATTTCAACAGGTCAGCCTGGAAGTGATCCGACTGTGATCGCTGATGCGCCATATCGCTCCGGAGGGCAGAAGGAATCCCATGTCCAAGGGTGGTTGATCTCCGTCTTGTTGCACGGCACCATAGCGTTCACAGTGATCCTTGCCGTGAAACAAATTCAGCTCACGCCGCAGGATGACGCGTTCAAGTGGAACGTGGCCATGGTATCGCCGGCTCAACAGATTCAACCAACCGCATCATCTTCAACCCAGGCTTTTGCCAGATCAGCTCCTTCGACGACATCGACCTCCTCTCCTCCCCTGCGGCGGGGCACGCCGACACAAACGCTTACGCAACAGGCGGCCCCCTCCCCACCACAACTCACAACTCCCTTACCATCAGCAACTCACACCATACAATCAGTTGAACCAATCAAACATGAGGCCGCAGCGGCAGAGTCCCTTGTGAAGCCGGACGACACACCAACCGCCGTCTCTTCGTCAACTGATGCCGTGACCGGACCGTCAAGCACGCAGTCCACAGCCGTCGAACAGACTCCACGATCTGAACAGGGCTCAGAGCAAACCCAGATGGCAGCCATTTCCCCCGCACCAACAAACGTGCCGGACAAACGCGACTACGGGTGGCTCTCTGAAATGATTATACGTCGCATGGAAGAATTGAAACGCTATCCCGCCTCGGCTCGGGTCGATCGAGCTGAAGGGAAAGTCGTGGTGAAAGCTGTGATCGGCGAGGACGGAAGCATCAGTGAAGTTGGCGTCTTTCTGAGTTCGGGGCACATCGCGCTCGACGAAGCCGCGGTTGAAACCATGCGGCAAGCCGCCCCGCTCCATCTACCGCATCCATTGGGACAGCCGCGCATGACGATCAAGATTCCTATGAGCTATCGTTTGGACCGCTGACCACTAGCCTTTTGGTTCACGGCTTACGAATCCGACCCCGCAACCCTGAAGACACATGGACCACGCCTTCATGATCGACGATAATGGCCTCCACATCCGGTAACGCTTCGACAAGCTGCATGCCCAAGTCAGCCCCCATGACAAAAATTCCTGTGTCCAACCCGTCCGCCCAGATGCCTTCGCGGGCAATCAGCGTGACACTCTGGCAACCGCGCGCGGGTTGGAGTGTGCGCGGATTGAGAATATGGTGATACCGAACACCCTCACGCTCGAAAAATCGTTCATAGTCGCCGGCCGTTGAGATTGCCTCATCTTCCAAGTCGATGAAGGCAAGCACCTCCCCCTCTTTGCGTGGATGTTGGATACCGACGGGAAACGTTCTCCCTCCAGGCAACCGTCCGAATGTTTTAATATCTCCCGAGAGCGCAACGACTCCAGCCACCGCCCCAGCTTTCTTCATCGCTAATACCGCTTGATCTGCTGCGTATCCTTTGCCGATTCCTCCCACATCGATCCGCATCCCAGCTTTCTCAAGAAAGATTGTCTGGGCCCTCGCATCGACATGAACCGACGTCAGATCAACCACTGGGCGGAGCGCGTCCAGCTCAGATCCTGTTGGTACCCGTTGGCCTTCGATCACATTCCAGGCCTCCACCGCCGGGCCAATGGCGATATTGAATCCACCATCGGTCAACTCTGCAACTTGGATCGCACCCTGGACAACCGTCATCGTGTCATGACTTACCGAAACCGGCATCACACCCGCCAAAGCATTCACGCGAGACAATTCACTCGTCGGAATCCAGGTACTCAGGAGTTCTTCTAGGCGATGGATCTCGGCGAACCCGGCAGTCGCTGCAGCTTGTGCATCGGATTCATCCCGAGCCACCGCTGTAATCTTCACCAGCGTGCCCATCTGCATTTTGGCTCTGGTCACAACGGTTGATTCCTTGCCGGAGGATACCCCCACACACCCGCCGAAGGCGACGCACAGCATTATCAGTAGGGCTGTCTGGATACGAATCGAATGATCGGACAGATTGGAATACATGCGCTCCTTTATCATGCCTTGCGCAATCGAAGGATCGGATTATAGGACAAGACTGGATTGAATACACTCCGTACTCGGACCATGTACACACAACATGATAGGCCTTGACTTTCGAGCGCTGATTGAGATATTAATAATCGTTCTCAATTTCATTTGAGCAGAAACATCTATCGCTATGGTCAGCATCGCTTCCCCGAGTCATCACTCTGCTGAGTGCAATGAAACCCGCTGCGAGTGCGGTCAATTGATCGCCAAGGTGGGCAGACAAGGCCTGGAACTCAAATGCAAGCGCTGTAAACGCATCATCGTCATCCCCTTTTCTTCCATCAAAGGATGGAGTGCGATTACATCATGATCACCCTATCGACGAAAGGAGCTATCACCCCAACATACCGATGCGTAACCAACTGTTGCCGACTCAACCAAGGCCAGAGACCCGCGAGTCCCGAGTCAGACCACAACCCTGCTCACCGTGGAGGATACCAATGAAGATCCGGTCAATCCTCGGGGCTCTCGTGATTACAGCTTTACCGTTTACGCCGGTGTGGGCTGAGAACATGACCCCGGAGGACATTCAGAAGATAGTCGACGAGGCAGTGAACAAGAAAATGCAGGAGTACGGAAAAAGCGAACGGGCCATGGAGCACAAAGAAGGCGCTTCTCCGACTGCCGAGCCGGCCTCCAGTTCAATTGGGCCCATGATCAACCTCAGAGGTGCGCGAAAGGGAGAGGAGGGCATCCCTCTAGGATTTGGTTCAACCGGGTCAGGAAAACTGATCTACGCCAAGCCCTTCTTGAGCGCCCCGAAGGCGACCATCGGCGGTTATGTCGACGTCATGTACAACAACCTCTCTCGTCAAAATCTGGACAACCCAAGCCGCCATTCATTCGGCCAGCAACGGTTGGTTCCCTTTATCTATGCCGACATCACCGACCGCATCAAATTCGCAGCAGAGCTTGAGTTCGAGCGAGGAGGGACGAATGCTGCTCAAGGTGATGGGTCTATGACGATTGAGTTTGCGCAAATCGACTACCTGGTCAACGAGGCTATCAACACCCGTGCCGGTATCCTCTTGATGCCGGTCGGTAAGTTCAACTTGCTGCACGACTCGCCATTGAACGATCTCGTGGATCGACCGATGGTATCCAGAATCGTCATCCCCAGCACCTGGTTTGAAGCAGGCGCCGGCATCTACGGCAGCCTCTATCCCACCTCGCAGTCTAAGCTCGACTATGAGGTCTACGCGGTCAACGGCATGAGTCAGACCGCAGGCGCCATCACGGACGCAGGAGTCCGAAGCGCACGAGGGAGCGTCTCCCGGGACCGTGACGACAACAAGGCTGTTGTGGGTCGCGTCGCTTTCAGCCCGATGTTAGGCATCGAAATCGCGGGGTCCGGTTTTCATGGCACATACAAACCGTCAGTTGGGGCGGTCGGGACCGGACGTATCAGCATATTCGCCCTCGACTGGACCCTGCAGCGAGGACCATTTGAAATCATTGGAGAGTCGGCCTGGTCTCGAATCAGCAATAACGATGCGACCGGGGTTGCGGGCAATCCCATCGGACCTGCTGGCATGCAAGGCTACTACATTCAGGGTAACTACCACTTCATGCCGGAATTCCTGAAAAAATTGGCACCCAGCCACTTCACAGATGCCTCAACCTTCACCGCTGTCGTACGCTGGGAACAGGTGGATACCGACACCGACGACCGCACTCGGATCAATACTCTAGGGAATCGACGGGAGTTGGATCGGCTGACGCTCGGGTTGAACTTTAGGCCGATCGAAGACACCGTATTCAAATTCGATTGGCAATTCAACACGCAAAACAATGCCAAAGGGCTGGTGAACGGCGGGGATCTTGGCAATGCCAACAGCCCACTCAATGGGAATGGATTCCTGGTTCAAGCCGCGACGTACTTCTGATGACCAGAGTCAGGGGCTTCCCGTATGACGGGAAGCCCCTGAGAACACGCAGGACTGTATCGAATGTCTCTTCGCTATCTCAGCCTTTTTCTGATAATTCTATTCTTGTCGGCCTGTGCCTCCACAAGCGGCATGCAGCAACGATTTGCCGTCTGCAGTTACGACCATGCTTGGGATGCCGCCCTTGAGGCAGTGAAGGACCGCTCTATCACCACACACGATAAAGACGCCGGTCTCATCGAAACCGACTGGCTTGAAATTTCGATGCCCGGACGAGCCTTTGGTATTCTTCAACGTGACGTGTCGGACGGCAAAGATCGTTCTCGTATTACTCTTACCGTGAAACGGCTCGATGATGTGACCAAGGTCAGCGTTGTCGAACAACGGCAACGGTGGGTTTTTCGAGGCGGTTCTCGCCTCTTTGGCTGGGCCTCGACAGACCCTTCACCAGACGTGATGCACGATATCCAACGCCGCCTCGACAGCAAATTGAAGGAGCACGGATGCTCGTTCACCTGAGACTCAGTCCTCTTCTACTCATGTTCGTGTTTGCAGTGGCCGCCGACGTCTTCGCCGCAGAGCGCATCTGGGATAACGATCTCAAACGCTACCTTACCGAAGAAGAGACGAACCATTCGGAAGTCTTCATGACTGAGAATGAAGCGGTGAAAATCATGTTTCCCAAGTCCGAACGCGTCCGCAAAGCCGTGATTCGACTGAGCCAAGAGAAGAAGGATGTGGTCGAGCAGCGAATCGGCTGGAAATTCCCGGAAGAATCGTTTGATGTCTATATCGGTGAAACCGGAGATACGATCGACGGCTACGCCATGGTCCACAACACCATTGGGAAACACAAACACATGACCTACATGGTCGGGGTCGATAACGAAGGCGCCTGTACAGATGTGGAGTTGTTAGTGTTTAGAGAAGCCAAAGGCAGCGATGTCGGAAGAAAGAGGTTCAATGCGCAGTATGAAGGCAAGACTGTCTCCGACCCTATCCGCATTAATAAAGACATCCTCAACATCAGCGGCGCCACGATGTCGGTTCGTTCAATC
>SWDH01000029.1:62281-68062 GCA_005116945.1 Nitrospira sp. | reverse complement strand
TCTGGTTACAAGAAGATTGTGTGAGGCTTGCAGCACGAGAGCCACAATCTTTAGAGAACCGCGAGATCGTACTGTTCCAGGTGCAAGTGTTCGTCCGGCATCACAATGATTTTCGCCACACACTCACGCTCCACCGCCTCAAGCCCCTGCCGTTCTTCATCTTGCAACAACCCGACGACTGAAGGGTGAGCGCCGATGACGATCCGCTGAGGCTCAGAGCTGCTGCCGATCCGACGCACATCGCGGAATATCTCATAGGCGACCGTGGTCGGAGATTTCGTATAGCCTCGTCCCTCACAATAGTGGCAGGGCTCGGAGAGCGAGCGGAGGAGGTCCTCTCTCACCCGTTCACGAGAGATCTCGATCAATCCCAAGTCTGAGATTCGAGACACTCGGGTTCGGGCCTTGTCGGTCGACATCGCATCGAGCAACGCGTGGTACACTTTGTCACGATTTTTCTCTCGTTCCATGTCGATAAAGTCGACGATAATGATGCCGCCGATCCCGCGCAACTTCATCTGATAGGCCACTTCTTTTGCCGCCTCCAGATTGTTCCGAAGAATGGTTTCTTCCTGGTCGCGCTTCCCCACGAACCGTCCCGTATTCACGTCGATCACGGTCATCGCTTCCGTATGATCGATGACAAGATGCCCGCCTGACTTCAGCCAGACTTTGCGGCTGAGAGCCCGCGCCATCTCTTGCTCCACGCCTAGATGGTCGAAGAGACTTTCATCTTTGTCATACAAATGAATGCGTGACGTTTGCTCCGGCGAGAATCGCTGCACGAAGTCTCGAACCGCCTGATACTCCTCGCGCGAATCGATCCATAACCGATCGACTTTCTTCCCGAAAAGATCTCTCACAACCCGAAAACTCAGACTCAGGTCGGCATGAAGCAAGGCCGGCGAGCCTTTCTGCTCACGTTTCGCCAGAATATCCTGCCAAAGCACGTGCAAAAAATCGACATCGGAACGCAACTCGTCTTCTTTGACCCCTTCACTCACTGTGCGGACAATGTAGCCGCAGCCCGGTTGCCGCACCCGCTTCATAATGTCCTTCAGTCGAGCCCGCTCCTCATCTCGGGCAATCCGGCGTGATACACCAATATGTTCCACGCTGGGCATAAACACGAGATACCGGCCTGGGAGCGACACATAGGTTGTCACCCGTGAGCCTTTTGTGCCGATCGGCCCCTTGGAAATCTGCACCATCAGCTCTTGCCCTTCGCTCAGTAACTGCTCGATCGGCTTGGAGCTTTGGCGCCGAGGGCCCAGCATATCCCCGTCTTTGTCGGCGTCCTTGTCTTCCTCGTCCCCATCGACGAGGGTGTCGTCCGGCTCGGATTCCAGGGACAGATCCGACACATGCATGAACGCCGCCTTCGCGAGACCGATATCGACAAATGCCGCCTGCATGCCGGGCAGCACTTTCGCGACTTTTCCTTTATAAATGTTCCCGACAAAATCCTTGTGTTTCGCCCTATCGCCAAAAAGGTCCGTGACGACTCCGCCGTCCAACACGGCAACGCGAGTTTCCTCGCGTGCAACTGTAATCGCAATCTCTAATCCCATACCCACTCCTTCCATTCCGAAGAATCGTCGCATCGACATGGGAGACGAACGCGGGGAATCCCCAGGTTCATTCTCCATTCGACAGCTCGCAGACTCAACGGTTCACACCCAAGATCTAGCGCTTGCTTCAACCCCGATACATTAGAAACTGTGTCATCATCTTGTCCCTAAAAGAAACTCAATCGGCGGCGTTTGACATTCAACAGCAAACCCAGCGATGCCATCGTCATAATCGTCGCACTTCCTCCGTAACTCATCAGCGGGAGGGGAATGCCGACGATGGGAAACATGCCCGCCGTCATGCCAATATTGATCACCATGCAAAAACACAACATGCAGAGAATGCCGACCGCCAATAGCGCACCCAGCTGATCCTTCGCGCGCGCCACAACTTCTAGCGACAGCCAGATCAGCCCGACGAACAACAACAAGAGAACCAGCACTCCGAGAAATCCCCATTCTTCTGCAAACACTGAAAAGACAAAGTCAGTATGGCCCTCAGGCAAAAACTTCAATTGGCTTTGCGTTCCTCCGTAGAGCCCCTTCCCGGTCAACTCTCCCGCCCCAATGGCAATCTTCGATTGGAGCGCATGATAGCCCTTGCCTCCGGTGTCGTAGACTGGATCGACAAACGTCATAATGCGCTGACGCTGATAATCATGCAATGACCCCCACATGATTTCCCAGGCGAAGGGAAACAACATCAACGAAAACAGGAGGATGACACCTATCGCCTTCGACCTCATGCCCACCATCAGCAACATAGCGGCATAAATCGCCAAGAAGCTCAACCCGCTTCCAAGATCTGGCTGCTTCAGGATGAGAAGCAGCCCCGGCAACACCAAGAGCCCTGGAAGCACCACTCGTTGGAGCCAGCCCACCCGCGGCGCCTGTGAATAGTAATGTGCCAAGGTCAAAATGAGGACCAGCTTTGCGAATTCCGAAGGCTGGAAGGCAAAGGGCCCCATCGGAATCCATCGTTGCGCCCCACGGCTACTCCTGCCTTCAAACAGCACGACAGTCAATAGGATTAAGATAATCGCATAGGCAGGATACGCTAACCGCGCAATCCGATGATAGTCCGAGAGCCACATGACAAGAAACGCGACCGTACCAAGCAGAATCCACACAACCTGTTTGGCATAAAACGGGAACGCAACCCCTTGGTCGTGCGTCACACTGTAAATCGACAGAACACCGATTCCCAGGATGGCAAAGATCAGCCCGATAAAGCGAACATCGAAATTGTCGAAGCTGCGACTCATATATCCCCGGTCGATCATCTCGTTCCCTGGCCTCCGGCATCCCCTACCTGCACGACGGCGCCATCCTTTACGTTAGAGGGCGCGTGAAGATTTAATTTCACATAGGTTTCGATCAGCTCTTTGGCGAGAGGCGCCGATGCAGACCCCCCGTGCCCCAGATGCTCGCCTATCACCGCAACGGCGATAGTGGGCGCCTCAACCGGGGCGAAGGCGACAAACCAGGCATGATCGCGGAATTTCTTCGGAATATCTTTCTCTGGGCCGGTGCGCAAGGCCGCCACCTGGGCCGTGCCGGTTTTCCCGGCGATCGTCACCAGCGCCGACTGCGCCTTCGTGGCCGTTCCCTCTTTGACGACCCCCGCCAGCGCGTCTTTAATCACTGGCAAGATTCCAGGCCTCAGCTTCAACGTGCGCTTGAGCTCCGCAGGCCGGGGGTGGAGTTCCCCCGTCGCTCGATCCATCACCGCTTGGATCAATCGCGGGCGAAACATGGCGCCGTCGTTTGCGACGGTGCCAATCAAGCTCGCCATCTGCAGCGGGGTCACACTCACATAGCCTTGTCCGATCGCTGCCGAAATCGTTTCGCCAGGCAGCCAGGGCTCATTCTTGGCCTTCCTTTTCCATGCCTCGGAAGGCACAATCCCAATTCGTTCAGATGGCAGCTCAATCCCTGTCTCTTCTCCCAACCCAAACTGATGGGCGAAGGAAGCCATCGTCTCAATCCCCATCCGCTGACCAACCGTATAGAAATACACGTCGCACGATTGCACAAGCGCGTGCCGAAGATCTACCGAACCATGCCCTCCGGCTTTCCAATCATGATACGTCCGGCGACCGAACTGATACCCTCCATTGCAGAAGATGGTTGTCGACGGCGTCACCGTCTTCGTCTCCAACGCTGCGGCGGCCATCATCACCTTGAAAACCGAGCCTGGCGGATACTGCCCTTGCGAGGC
Source organism: Nitrospira sp. (assembly GCA_005116945.1). Classification (GTDB taxonomy): domain Bacteria; phylum Nitrospirota; class Nitrospiria; order Nitrospirales; family Nitrospiraceae; genus Palsa-1315. Next base: position 64,270 of record SWDH01000029.1, on the reverse strand, counting down.
CCGATTGTTCAAAGGTCGCCCCTCGTTTTGCACGATCTCGGCCCATTGTTTCGGTGTCAGTTCGCGCGAAAGAACATTCGGATCGAAACCAGGGCGGCTGGCCATCGCCAGCACGTCGCCTGTTCTCGGATCGAGCGCAACGATCGCACCGCTTTCCTCTCCCAATAAATTTTCGGCCACTTTCTGCAGCCGCACATCGATCGTGAGATATAAATCATCTCCAGCATGGGCTTGTTCCACCACCACGGTTCGTTTCTCATGACCTATGGCATCGACTTCTATGCTTTTCTGCCCGGCTTGCCCGCGCATAAGCCGATCGAAAAACTTCTCCACACCATATTGCCCAACGACGCTCCCTTGGTGCAGCTCAGAAAATTCAGGTTTCTCCAATTGCTCAGGTGAGACTTCTCCGACATAGCCCAGGAGATGTGACGCCGTCGTTCCGCCAGGATAGTTCCGTTGCGATTCGACTTGCACCATGACCCCGGGCAAATCCAGGCGGTGAGACTCGATTAATGTCGCTTCTCGTAAGGTTAAGCGATCTTTCACTTTACGTGGCAGCTGTTTACTGCCGCGAGCTGTGAGTTTCTTCCTCACGAGCGCTTCATCAAGCCCTAGCAGGCTGCTGAGCTGGTCGATCAGCTGGTCGCGATCTTTCACGTCTTCAAGCGAAACATAGAGGGTGAAGCTGGGAACATTATTCGCCAACAATACCCCGTTGCGATCGTAAATGAGCCCTCGAGCCGGCTCCATGATGACCGAGCGTGTTCGATTGTTCTCCGAGAGATCACGGTAGTAAGGCCCCTCTCGAATCTGCAAGTTCCAAAGCTGCAATCCGAGTAACGCCACGACCAGCAACAAGCCGACGCGGAGAATAATCAGTCGGCGTTGGAGTTCCCCGAGTTCAGAATCGTGCAGACCAGCTGTTGCCATGCGTCACAAGTTGCATTCTGCCATGCCCGTTTATAAGAGACCATCCATTCGGTCGGTCTTCAGGCGGGTGAGATCAAACCGTCGAGAGAGTAACCAGTAGCATCCCGCCCCCACCGCCCCATCGAAACACGCCTGCGGAACAACGATGGACTCGACCATCCACCACACTTGAGAGATGTCGAAGCCTTTGAAATTTATCGTGGCAAGTAGTCCGCTCACTAACGATACCAGCAACAGCATTCCTCCCAGCGAATACGGCGTCACTTGCGACACCTGACGCCCCAGGAATCCTGCCAAGAGACCAACCCCTCCATTCGTGAACAGACTCAACCATAGTTCGCCGGCTGAAAATAGATTGAGAACCCATCCGATCGTGAGTCCGATGAGAAGACCTTCCAACTCCCCCGCGAAAAGCCCGATGAGCGCAGCGGCCACGAGCCCCAAATCTGGCTTGATGCTCCACACGCTCAGGTGCGGCAATAGCGTCGTCTGCAACGGGACGAGCAGCAGCACGAGAATGAGGTAGAAGAGAAATTTCATGGCAAGCGCTTCTCAAGCAGATCTGGGCTTAACCCCGGTTTCGACGACTGCCCATACGATGTCTGAATGACTAACACTTCTTCCACACGGCCGACATCGACTTCCGGCATCAGTTCGGCAGACTGAAAGAGGGCGCCTTCCTGTTTATCGATGTGTGTAATCGTCCCGATCATCAATCCTCGAGGAAAATCTCCGATGAGGCCTGAGGTCACGACCCGATCGCCATCCCGAAGCGTCGACAACAGCGGAATATACTTCAGCTGAGCCAGCCCTTGCTGAGTCCCCTCCACAATGCCTTCATCTCTCGTCCGCTGAATAAGACCAGCGATGGCGTTGTTTGGATCAGTCACCAAGAGCACCACCGAAGACACCCCCGTTGTTTTCACCACCCGCCCAACAACACCGGCAGGTGTCACGACTCCCATATCCGGCTTGATCCCATCGCTTTCGCCCTTATTAAGGATAATGGTGCGATACCGATTCGTGGCATCACGCCCGATGACTTGCGCAGCGACC
>SWDH01000029.1:49374-62181 GCA_005116945.1 Nitrospira sp. | reverse complement strand
AACAATCAATACCGCTTCGAATGCAATAATTGCTATCGATAGAAGCCATCCCACATACGGAACAGCGAAGGCCACGTGCGCGACCGCAAAGGGAAGATTGCGGATAATGGATTCCCGAAAGCCTGCCGCCTCACGCTGACCTGGAAGCACGGTCTGAAGACCAATTAACCGTTTACCGATGCTACGCCCGCCGGAAAATCCATCAGCGATCAGTATATACGCCAATCCTCCAAGAAAACCTACCGGCACGAGCATTTGACCAGCCGCCGCGACAATAAACAAATCGATCAGTCGGGCGATACCACGGTTCAACATCTGCGCCTTGGGATAGACTCCGGCGCTGATTGACTGAACCCCTCTGACCTCCTCTGTCAAGGGATCTCCTTACAATTAGAGGCAAAGTATAACAAATCGAACTACCTAGCACAAACAAAGAGCATTCTTCTGCAGATCGGATATTGTACACAATCTTCCTTGGCAGGATGAGCGAAAACTCTCCTCGATCGTGATATGGTAGTGCGTGGCGCGGTGGTCTCTTGCCTTTGTGCAGCCCCCCTGAGTAGAATCCACAGAGGCGAACATTTCCAGAGGTTGTCATGCTCAAATTGATTCGCGAAGGGTCGCACAGCTATCCCTGGCTTCTCAAATCTATCATGGGGGTCATCGCCCTCACCTTCCTCGTCACGATGGGTTGGTGGGGATTCGGCGAGCAGCAGACCGGAGCCGCCGTCGCCTCAGTCGGAGATCTTACAGTGTCCCACGATGAATTCCGACGTGCCTATGAAAATACGTACCGTTTCTATAAGGACAAAGTCCCTGGAGAATTCAAGGACGAAACGATCAAGCAATTAGTAGTGGATCAACTGGTCGATAATCGGACCTGGCTCATCGCGGCAAAAAACATGGGCCTCACTGTCACTGACGACGACTTGCGCGACGTCATCATGCAGATCCCTGATTTTCAAAAGAACGGCACATTCGATCCGGACGTCTACAAACGGCTCCTGGCAGCGAATCATCTGACGCCGGCAACATTCGAAGCGATGGAAGCGAAGGAAGTACTGAGCAACAAGGCCAGGATGATCATCCGTGACGCCGTGTCCCTCACTCCTGCCGAACTTGCCGAAGCGCAAGCTCTCACATTGCGGCAAACAGAATCAGACCTCGCGAAAGCTACCGAAGCGAAAGACCGCGCCATACAGGACGTCCTCTTTCAAAAGCAGCAACGTGCGCTGATGGCCTACACGCAATCCCTCAAAACGACCATTCCCATCAAGATCAACCGCGAGTTGCTGTAGCACCCCTCGGCATAAGTCATCAGGTCATCAAATCTTATTGTCTCAGACGACTTCAGCAGAAGCCTTCGGACTTAAATGCCTGATGCTTTCAGGCTCTGTCAGCAGTCTGTAAAAAACTCAATTTCTGCACAATACATCATGGGGATCCTGACAGAAAGGGCCGATGGTACAATAGTCGCAGGATGCTCAAAAAGGCCGTCCAGCAAGGCCGCAGTGAGTGAAGACCGGAGGCGTACCCTCGGGGGTACGTTGAGGATCTGAACGATACGAGAACGCCGCTGGCGGACTTTTCAGCATCCTGCTAAAGAATCAACATCGCATCGCCATAACTATAAAAACGATAACGCTGTCGAACCGCCTCAGCATAAGCCTGTCTGAGAAATTCTGTCCCAGCCAATGCAGAGACCAGCATCAGCAATGTGGTCCGTGGCAAGTGAAAGTTCGTAAGAAGGGCATCCACCGCCTTGAACGGGAACCCCGGCGTCATAAACATATCCGTCTCGCCTTGATAGGCCCGGATCTGGCCATCCGCGCGAGCCGCAGTTTCGAGTGCGCGTACGACCGTGGTCCCGACAGCCACGATTCGCCTTCCTGTTGCGCGCGCCTGTTCGATAGCACGCACCGTCTCTACTCCGACCTCGACCCACTCCGCGGCCATTTGATGATCTTCGATCTGATCGACCGTCACCGGCTTGAACGTTCCAACACCAACATGCAGAGTGACAGCCCTCAGTTCGACCCCTCGCTGTCGCAGTCGGTCCAGCAAATCCGATGTGAAATGGAGTCCGGCAGTTGGCGCGGCAATCGCACCCTCATGCTGCGCAAATATCGTTTGGTACCATTCTCGATCCTGGTCGGTTGGCGCTCGCTTCATGTAAGGAGGAAGCGGCATTCGACCATGTTGTTGCAGCCATTCAGACACGGGAATAGGACTCTCAACCCGAACTGTCGTTCTGATGGCGCTACGCTCAACCACCACTGCAACCACCTCCACGCCCAGATCAAGAGTCTGTCCAGGCCGAAAAGTTCCCTTGATCAGTACTTCCCAGATCGCATCGCCAAGATCCTTCACAAAGAGGATCTCGACCTCCGCCCCGGAAGCACGCTTACGTCCAGCCACGCGTGCGGCCATCACCTTTGTGTTATTGACAACAAGGAGGTCCCCGGGGTGAAGAAGCTCGGGCAATTCGTCGACGCGGCGATGGGCAAGCGAGCGGTCGCTACGCTGTAGCACGAGCAATCTGGCATGATCGCGCGGAAGGCTTGGCTGAGTGGCAATCAGCGAGGCATCGAAGGGAAAGTCGAATGCTGAGAGTTGCATCAGGAAGACGGCGGGATCGGAGCTTTCGTCAACGTCATATTCTGCAATTCCGTCCCTGGGTAATAATATCGAAGAATCATCGAAAAAGGATAGCCCAACTCAGCCAGTTCTTTTGCGCCCCATTGGCACATGCCAACAGCATGGCCCGCACCAAAACCTGACAGTACCACATCCTGGCCGATCGACTCGATGGCAAACTGCGTACTGGGGATGATGGTGTAGCCAACCAATTTCCGCAACTCTTCTCCGCGAAGAACCAATTCACCGTCGGAGTGGAGAACACGCAGCGTGGCAACTCGCCCTCCTCTGCTGAACGACAACGGCGTGATCGTCGCAATCGTACCCACAGGAAAGCCCTGCTCCCGCAAATTCTGCTCGAGGGTGTCGATTTTGAAGGAAGACTTCCATTGAAAATAGGGTGACATCAGGTCGAAGGGACACTCCACACCCTTGAGATACGGATAGTCTTTCGACCACACATTCGTCGCATCTTCCGTCAATCCAGCTGCAGTTGATGAGAACGCTGCGTAGATCGGCGCATCCTGGAAGGTCACAACCAGCCCTCTCGTCTCTTCAACCGCCCGTAGGATCGCAGCATCAACCCCCTGCTTCCCGCGGTAGACTTGATCTTGTACGGTCGCCGCCACGTCATACTCCCGCGCGGCACTCAACTTCTGCTGATAGAGCGCATAGGTTCTGGCTGCAACCGCCTGTGCTTTCAGCATCTCGGGATGCCACGCTGAACTGACCTCAGCAGGAACCACACCTTTAACATACTCTTCCATATCGACTTGGTTAATAACCAAAAACCCCTTATCTTTTCGCACGAGATGGATGAGGCCGCTCACCGAGACCTCTGTGCCGGAGTCGCCTGATAACACCGCCGCCCCTTTGGACTTTCGAGTGGGTCGCGGGAAGGTCAGTGTGAGACCTTGCCCTCCACCATGCAATGTTAACTGCTCCGTCTGCCTACGAACGCCATTCAATGAAAATCCCTTGCCGGCAGCGAGGATCTGAGCCGGCGTGCGCAGAGCCTGACGTCGGCCTTTTGCGTCGGTTGCCCACAACGGATTGCTGGAACGGATATCGACCCGTAGCACATCGGCGGACAGCAGCACCCGGATCGATTCCGCCGCCTCGGCTCCAGAAGACAGGCTGAGAAGGCAGGCCCCTATCGCAATGACGCCATACAGGCTACACTGCAACCGGTTCATCGGCGAAAGATCCATGATATGAGATAGAATACCAGACTCAGGATGACGCTGAGGAGCAGACAGGTGACGATGGGAAACGAAAAGCTGAAGTTATCTCGTCGAACGGAGATGTCGCCGGGAAGTTTTCCGAACCATCCTAGCAGACTTCCGATTCCGGGCACGCGATCTGCGACCAGCAGCAACAAGCCGATCAGTACCACACACAATCCAACCCCGACAAACACCTTTCCGAGATGTCCCCATTCAGCCATCAGCCTCGAACGACATGTTCTACGATTTGCACCGCATTGAGCGCTGCCCCCTTGCGGAGATTGTCGGATACCACCCAGAGATTCAGGCCGTTCGTGATCGATTCGTCTTCCCTGACGCGGCCGATGTAGACCTCGTCCTTGCCGGTCGCATCCAATGGCATGGGATAGAGCTTCTTGGTGGGATCATCGTACACGATGACCCCCGGCATCGCCGCCAATAACGCACGGGCTTCATTCGGCTTGAGTGGCCGTCCCAGCTCCACATTGATCGCTTCGGAATGACAGCGTAACACCGGAACACGCACCGTCGTCGCCGTCAGACGAAGCGCCGGTGCTTCAAGAATTTTTCTCGTCTCCTGGGCGATCTTCACTTCCTCGGAGCAATCCCCTCCATCGTTGAAGGATCCGATATGCGGCAGCAGGTTAAAGGCGATCTGATAGGGGTACACTTCAGCCTTCGTGTCGCGAAAGGACATCAGATCTTTTGTCTGCGTCATCAGTTCATCCATAGCCGCGGCGCCGGTCCCGGAGACCGATTGAAACGTGGTCACAACCACGCGCTTGACCCCCACGGCATCCTGCAACGGCTTGAGCGCCATGACCAGCGGGGTCGTCGTGCAATTGGGAATGGACACAATGCCGCGAGGCATCGCCGTCAGCGCGTGGGCATTCACTTCCGGTACCACCAACGGAACATCGGCCTCCATTCGAAAGACGCCGCTGTCATCGATGACGACAACCCCCGCCGCCCCAAGCCGTTGACCGTACTCGCGGCTGATGGCATCCGTCGCTGAAATAAGCGCGAAGTCGACACCGGCAAACGACGACTCCGTCGTCAGCTCCTCAACCTTCCATTCTTTGCCCTGGCACGACATCATCGCACCGGCCGAACGCTTTGAGGCAAACAGACGTAGGGCCGCCAACGGAAACTTTCGTTCCTCTAAAATCTCAAGAGTTTCTTTCCCAACCGCCCCCGTTGCGCCGAGGACGGCCACCACATACCCTGATTTCTTTTTCACCATGCCCCCTCGACTCTCCTTACAATATAATCTCACGAATGCGATGATTGAATGTATCGGCCACGAAGAGATGCCCTGCGCGATCCCACACGATTCCAAACGGATAACTCAACCCCGCTTCAAGGGCAGCCCCCCCATCGCCACTATAGTCAGACACACCCACACCGGCAATGCGTTCAATACGCCCGGAGATTCGATCCCACCGCCGCACCAGATGGTTGTCCGAATCGGTCATGTACAGATTTCCCTCATCATCCAATGTAATCCCCGCTGGCCGAGAGACACTAACGCCGGGTGGTTCATCCAACCCTTGATACCGATACTCTCCGCCGTCCCCTACCACAGTTCGTATCAGACCAGTCATCGGATCGACCGCGCGAATCCTTCCGTTGAAGCAATCGGCAATGTACAACGTACCATCCGACGCCAGCGCCAATCCGCTGGGGCCGGCCAGATCGGTCTCTGTGGCAGTCAAACCGTCTCCATTATACGCTGCTGTGCCTGTCCCTGCGACCGTCCGAATCATTCCCGAAGCCAAATCTACCGCCCGTACACGATTGTTACTCTGGTCAGCGATGTAGAGGGTCCCGTCGTCGCTTAGCGCTAAGGCAGCCGGTTCGTTCAATCCGGCCTCCACGGCTAATCTTCCATCGCCAGAATACCGAGGCTTGCCAAGACCGGCCACGGTCGTGATAGCCCTTGTCACCGCATCCACACGCCGCACTCGATGGTTCAGGGTGTCCGCAATATAAAGATGCCCTGTCCGGTCGACCACCACTGCTGTGGGAAAATTCAGCAAGGCTTGATCAGCCGGTCCACCATCACCACCGAAGTGCATAACCGGCGCTGCACTGACTGCGACATATCGCACCGTTCCACTCAAGTCAGTCTGTTGGGTCACAGCGTGCAAGTCGACCTTGCTGGTTTCAGAAAGAGGATCTTCATCAACTTCCTCAGATCTTGAAACCGGCAGAACGGGTGTCGTCCCTGTGTCAAACGCCGGAACCATGCCCGCAACGGTTGTGATACAGAGGGTCTTTCGATCGATCTTTCGAACGACGTGGTTCTCTGAGTCAGCGATGAAGAGATTTCCCTCTGCATCGAGTGTCACACTCTTCGGCTCATTCAGACAAGCCGTGGAAGCGACCGTTCCATTACCTGACCAACCTGAAACTCCGGTACCGACAATGGTCAGAATCAATCCGGCTGTGAGATCGGTCTTCATCTGCACCGGACATCTCTCTTAGTTCAGATTTCGCAGGATGGCCTCGCCCATTTCGGTTGTGCTAACCAGGCGAGTACCAAGGCTGTGAATATCTTTCGTGCGATAACCGAGATCGAGCGTTTTCACAATCGCCTGCCCGATAGTTTCCGCTTCCGTGTCCAACTTGAACCCATAGGACAACATCATCGCCGCCGAGGCAATCGTCGCAATGGGATTCGCCACATTCTTTCCCGCAATGTCCGGCGCGCTGCCATGAATCGGCTCGAACAATCCGACCTGCGCGCCGATGCTGGCAGACGGCAACATGCCGATGGACCCGGTCAACATCGCGGCTTCGTCGCTCAGAATGTCGCCAAAGATATTGTTGCAAAGCATCACATCGAATTGCCGCGGGTTACGCACGAGTTGCATCGCCGCATTATCGACATAGATATGACTCAGCTCTACGTCCGGATAGTTCTTGTGGACATCCGTGACTACACGACGCCACAGCTCGGATGACTCCAGCACGTTTGCTTTGTCGACAGACATCACTTTTTTTCGGCGTTTTCTCGCCGCCTCGAATGCCACTTTCGCAATACGTTGGATTTCTTCGGTTGTATAGACCTCCGTGTTGACGCCTCGCTCGCTCCCATTCGGCAGTTTCTCAATCCCCTTTGGCTTCCCGAAATAAATGCCGCCGGTCAGTTCGCGAACGACGAGAATGTCGATGCCCTCAATCACCTCGCGTTTCAACGTGGAGGCATCGGCCAACATCGGATAGAGCTTCGCAGGGCGTAAATTCGCGTAGAGCCCGAGGTGCTCTCGCAAACCCAGCAGCGCACGTTCTGGACGCAAGCTATACTCTAACCCCTCCCACTTCGGACCGCCAACCGCACCAAGCAAGACCGCGTGGCTCTGTTTCGCCAAGGTCAGCGTTTCTTGAGGAAGTGGAACACCCACTTTGTCGATGGCCTGCCCGCCAACATCACCGGGGAGAAATTCGAATGTATGGCCGAACTTATCGGCCACAGCCTTCAACACCTTTACCGCTTCAGGAACGATCTCTCGACCCACTCCATCACCAGCCAATACGGCTATCTTCGCTTTCACAGGCTACTCTCCCTCATTGTGAGTATTGACCGCAGCAACTTCTATTCCAAGACTTCTTCATCCTCCGGTCGCCACGCAGGATCGACCAGACAGAGGAACTCGATGTCAGTAGGCCCAACATTATCCAAGGACTGTGTCCCTCCAGGAGGCACATAGACAACGGAACCTGGTCCCACCGCAACGACAGCATCATCAACGGTCAATCGCCCACGGCCTGCAATAATATAATAGACCTCTGAGGACGCGAGACGGTGCCTTTTCGATCGAGCGCCGGGAGCCAAGATCCCGTGCGCGAGACTATACCCAAGCGCAAGCCGTTGTTTCGCCGGATGCAGGAGCTCACGCAGGCGGGTATGATCGCCGGCCAAAAACTCGGATCGAGCTGCCAAATTCACATGAACCACAGATCACCTCACAGCCAACCATGCCGTTCCAGTTTCAGGCAGGAGCCGGTGACTGTATCGTGGGCACTTTCCCTAAATCAAGCGTACCCTATGTTCGCCCTGCGCCTGTTTTCCTGCCAGGTATGAGAGCTTATTCAGCGCATTCAGGTAGGCTTTTGCTGAGGCCATAATGATATCCGTATCCGCGCCATGCCCTGAAACCGTACGCCCATCTTCTTGAACACGGACCGAGACTTCGCCTTGGGCATCGGTCCCCCCCGTAATTGCTTTTACCACATACATCAGGAGCGTGCTTTTCGTCTGAGTAATGGCGGCAATCGTCCGATACACCGCATCCACCGGCCCATCTCCGGCCCCGGTCTGCGTAATCGTTCGCCCATCGAGATTGAGCTCGACTGTGGCGGTCGGGACCTGATCCGTCCCGCTGGATACATGGAAGGACTTCAGAGTAATCCTGTCGGCCATTTTCGCCAACTCTTCGGACACGATCACTTCGAGGTCCTCTTCGTAGATCTCTTTCTTCTGATCGGCTAATTTCTTAAACCGCTCGAACGCATGATTGACCTCTTCGTCCGAAAGGGCATAGCCCAACTCCACCAGCCTCTGCCGAAATGCATGCCGGCCTGAGAGTTTTCCCATGACCATTTTACTCTCAATCAACCCGATCGTCTCCGGCCGCATGATTTCATAGGTTGTCTTGTCTTTCAGCAGACCATCTTGATGAATGCCGGACGTATGGGCAAAGGCATTCGCCCCGACGATCGCCTTGTTCGGCTGCACCACCATCCCGGTGATCTTGCTGACCAATCTGCTGGTCTTCGAAATCTCTTCGGTGCGAATCCTTGTGTCGGCCTGGTAGAAATCCTTCCTGGTCCGAAGCCCCATGACAATTTCTTCCAATGCCGTGTTCCCCGCACGCTCGCCTATGCCGTTGATGGTGCATTCAACTTGGCCTGCCCCTTCAAACACTGCCGCCAAACTATTCCCCACAGCCATACCCAAGTCATTGTGGCAATGGACGGAGATCACCGCCTGCGCACTGTTCGGCACCTGCTCGCGAATGCCGCGAATGAGCCGGCCGAATTCTTGTGGCACCGCGTAGCCGACCGTATCGGGAATATTGATCGTCCCAGCTCCTGCAGCGATCACCGCCTCAATTACTTCATAAAGATAGGCAGGATCGGAGCGACTGGCATCCATGGGTGAAAACTCCACATCTTCCACGTAGCCACGTGCCCGTTGCACCATCTCGACCGCGCGTTTCTTTGCCTCATCACGCGTCATTCTAAACTGATGCTTCAAATGGATATCCGAGGTCGAGAGAAACGTATGAATGCGGACTTTCGGAGCCCCCTTCAATGCCTCCCAGGCTCGATCGATATCCTCCGGACGCGCGCGCGCCAAGCTGCAAATCGTCGGCCCCTCGACTTCCTCCGCAATCCGCCGCACCGCTTCAAAATCTCCAGGGGAGCTATAGGCAAACCCTGCCTCAATGATATCGACCCCCAACCGCGCGAGTTGTTTCGCCACCATGATTTTCTCTTCCACGTTCATGCTGGCCCCCGGCGATTGCTCGCCGTCTCGGAGCGTCGTATCGAAAATTCGTATCATCCTGGTCATGGTTTCCCCTCTCTTATCTTATGAGATTGCTCAAAATGCCTTTCCAGCAAGGCCGCAGGAAGCGGGACGACTGAGGCGTACCCGCAGGGTACGTCGCAGGGAGGCACGCGACCGAGAACGCTACTGGAAAGCATTTTCAGCAATCTCAAATAAAAAAGCTTCCATCCCTACGCCCAGGGACGGAAGCTTGAGAAGAAGCTCCGTGGTACCACCCTGATTTAGCCCCGGATAACGTATGCTATCCACGGCCCTTCATTACGCCCTGTCACGGGGGCGAGACGGAATCCATTACTCGGGTTTCATAGATTCTGGCTCAGAGGCGAGTTCGGCGCCACACAGGCTGGTTTGCACCATATCACCAGCTCTCTATTGCTGTGCGAATCGCGTACTACTCCTCATCGGCGCCAATTAGACCTTCGAATCGTTCACTGGCTGTTCGGTCTTGGGCAATGGACGCTTCCCAGCCACTTTGGAAAAAAGTCCGACAAGCCGCTCTGCCGGGCCAAGGAGAGCGTACCCTGCAAAGATGACAAATAACATCACTTGGGGCCAGGCTGCTAACAGCATGAGGGTCAAAATTCCCCATCTTTTGGCGACACCCAACAGACGATCCGTCTGGCAATCAACCCGGCGACCTGCACACACAATACTTTCGTACCATCCACGGTTCGAATCATGAGCGCATTTTGCTCGTTTCTCAATGTCGCGTCCGGCTTACTGGCGACCAGAAACAAACCTGGTTGGTACTGCACATCCTCAATGACTCCTTCACAGGGAATCCGATTAATATGCACATCGAAGACGTTCAAGAAGATGCTGACCCTGATGCTACGATCCTTGATGAAACGGGACTCGAACTCTTCTTCGATCGCGATCACTTTCCCGTCACCCGAGGCGAGAACGAGACGTGAGCCCCTGGGAATCACACGGGATGGATTGCGAAAGAACCACGAAACAAAGAGCGTCAGGATCGCGGCTCCGACCGCCGCAATGATCCAGCCCAACCATCCTGCCAGCAGTGTAACGCCAACAGCCGCCCCGATGAAGGGAATTCCCTCTTTGGCAAACGGGATGCCGACGGCACGATCCGCCACAGAGTCGCCTCAGGTTATTCAGGAAAGATGCCCGACCCAACGATCATTCTCATCCACCCAGCCTGGCTGTGCTGAGACTCGTCTAGCACCAGGCAAAACTAGAGCAATTGAACGCGACGTAGGACGTCGGCTTCAACCTCCTGCTAGTTTTTATTCTTATCGACCAGTTGGTCCTTCTTCAGCCACGGCATCATCGCGCGCAGCTTGCCCCCAACCTCTTCAATAGGGTGGGCTTCACCTTTTGCCAGCAACGCATTATAGACCGGACGGTTCGCCTGGTTTTCCAACACCCATTCTTTGGCAAACTGGCCTTGCTGAATTTCGCCAAGAATTCTCTTCATCTCTTGCTTGGTCTGTTCCGTGACAATCCGAGGGCCACGAGTAATGTCCCCGTACTTAGCCGTCGTACTAATGGAATACCGCATGTTGGCAATACCGCCCTGATAGATCAAATCTACGATCAATTTCACTTCATGCAGACACTCGAAATAGGCCATCTCAGGGGAGTAGCCGGCTTCCACAAGCGTCTCGTACCCGGCCTGGATGAGAGAGGTGAGCCCTCCACAAAGCACGACTTGCTCGCCAAAAAGGTCCGTCTCGGTTTCTTCTCGAAAATTCGTTTCAATCACACCGGCCCGTCCACCTCCAATTGCACTGGCATAGGCGAGGCCCAGCTGCTTGGTTGTTCCGCTTGGATCTTGATGAATCGCAAGTAAGCACGGCACTCCGCTCCCCTTTGTATACTCCGATCGGACGAGATGGCCAGGCCCTTTCGGCGCGACCATAAACACATTAATCGTGGGCGGCGGAACGATTTGTCCAAAATGAATGTTGAAACCGTGGCCGAATGCGAGCGAAGAGCCTGGCTTCAAATTCGGTGCGATGTCCTGGCGATAAATGGCCGCCTGCGCTTCGTCTGGCGCAAGAATCATGACGACATCCGACGCCTTGACGGCATCGGCAACCGGCATGACTTTCAGCCCGCTGTGCTCCGCCTTCTTCCATGAGGCGCCTTCACGCAGCCCGATCACCACACTCACACCGCTCTCCTTCATATTGAGCGCATGGGCATGGCCCTGACTGCCATAGCCGATCACGGCAACTTTCTTATTCCGAATCTGCTGAATGTCGGCATCCTTGTCGTAGTAAACCTTCATCGATCGCTCCTTAGGGTAATCATCGTGTCAAGAAACTGATTGGGCATTGAGTCCGAGGTCACGCCTATTCGCGGGCAATTTTTTTCGCCGGTACGTCCGTCGATCGAATCAACTCGCGGGCAACCGCAACCCGTCCGGTGCGTGTGAGTTCTTTAATTCCAAGCGGCTGCAAGAGGTTGATGATGGCTCCGATCTTTCGCGGGTCCCCGGTCACTTCAATCGTGTACGTCGCGGGTGTAGAATCGATGACGTTCGCGCGAAAAATATCGGCGATTCGCAACGCTTCCGCCCGGTCCTCCGGCCGCGTATGCACCTTGATGAGCGCCGTCTCCCGTGAGACAAAATCGCTCTCGTTCAGATCCACGACCTTAATCACATCAATAAGCTTATTGAGCTGTTTCACAATCTGCTCGATAATCCGTTCGTCACCGGATGTCACAATAGTCATTTGCGACATAGACGGATCAAGCGTCGGCGCGACTGAGAGGCTTTCGATATTGAATCCGCGTCCGCTAAACAAGCCGGCAATGCGAGACAGCGAACCAAACTTATTCTCGACTGTCACCGAGATAATATGTTCCATGCCCAATTTGTACTCCCGACACCGACGATTAGGCCGTGAGGATCGTGTCTGAATCCTTCGGAGTCACCTGCCCCGCTCCAGACTGTTTATTTCTCAAGGCCGGCGGATCTTCCAAAATCATTTCATGGTTGCAGCCACCAGCGGGAATCATCGGATACACGTTTTCATATCGATACGTCGGCACATCGACGATAACAGGTTTGTTCACTGCGATCGCTTCCTTGAGAACGGCATCAATCTCAGATGGCTTGCTGGCCCTGAGCCCGACTGCTCCGTACGCCTCTGCCAGCTTGACAAAGTCCGGCGTCGTCTCCAAATCGCTCGAGGCATACCGACCTTCATAGAAGAGATCCTGCCACTGCCGGACCATCCCATGGAATCGGTTGTTCAGAATAATGATCTTGACCGGCAGCTTGTGCACCACCGCCGTCGCCATTTCTTGCATATTCATTTGGATACTGCCGTCTCCGGCAATGCAGAGAACCAGCCGGCCCGGGAACGCCGCCTGCGCCCCCATCGCAGCAGGGAA
>SWDH01000029.1:26860-49274 GCA_005116945.1 Nitrospira sp. | reverse complement strand
CCGTGATCCTGCTCGACGACATCGAGTATGTCTCAGGACATGTGACGGAAGAAGAGTTGCGACGGGCGATAAAAAAAGCGCGGTGGAGAAGACCGATAAGCCGGATTCTGTCTTGCCTGGGATATGCTCCCAAGCAGAGGTGATCATTTCTCTGGGATTCGAGTTACCTCGAACCTCAAGCGACCTACCCGAAGACCTCGGCCGGGCCAGCCGGTCGCCGGCTCTCCGAAGAAAACCGACAGATGTCTTCCTATTTGGCCTTGCATCGGGCAACGCTTACCGTGCCGGTGATGTCACCACCACCGCGGTGGGCTCTTACCCCACCGTTTCACCCTTACCTGAGCCAAGGTGACCGAATGGAGTCCCGTCACCTTGGCCATCGGCGGTCTGTTTTCTGTGGTGCTGGTGTCGGATCGCTCCGCCTGGGAGTTACCCAGCGCCCTGCCCATGAAGTCCGGACTTTCCTCTCGTAGCGTCTCCGCCACAAGCGATCACCCAGCCTTCTCCCTCGCGCCAGAGCACTATAGGACTGCATGCGGTGTGTTTTCAAGGGCGCTCTGCACAAGTTTCAACCTACTGCACGCCCGGTAAGAATGCCTCGGGAACCGGCTGCCTAGTCTGATAAATTGCCATCGCCTCCGGCATCCATTTTTTTAACTGGTCAATGCGGGTCTCATGGCTCGGGTGCGTGGACATAAATTCTGACGGCCCTCCGCCACCGGACGCTTGCCCCATCCGCTCCCATAGAGCGACCGACTCGCGTGGGTCATAGCCGGCGTCTGCCGCGAGTAAGATTCCGATATAGTCTGCTTCCGATTCATGCTTTCGACTGAAGGGCAGCAACACGCCTACCTGTGCACCGACACCCAACGCGGTCATCGCCGCCTGCCCCAACATTCCACCGCCTCCCGCAGCCCCGGCCGCTACGCCGAGAACCTTCAACGTGGTATTCGTCAACTGGCCTTGGCTCATCCGTTCAGCGCCATGCCGCGCCAACGCATGGACCACTTCGTGCCCCATGACTGCGGCCAACCCTGCCTCCGTTTTGGCCATGGGGAAGATACCGGTATACACCGCCATCTTCCCGCCAGGCAGCGCAAACGCATTGGCCGTCTTGTCATCTTTGATGACCGTCACCTCCCACTGAAACTGCTGCGCCATCTCGCCATACTTCGACCGCTTCGCGGCCTCGACGATCCGAGCCGCAATTCTCTTCACCGGCTCAATCTCGCGAGGATCTTGCGATGGCCTCATTTTCGGATCGTTCTTCACCTGGCTATAGGCCTGCGCACCCATTTGCATTTCTTGTGAGACGGAGGTCATGAGCAATTGCGACCGGCCGGTGTACGGATTGGTTTCACATCCCACCAGCGAGACGAGCGCCGCACTCAACACCATCATGAATGTCCATCGTGAACGCTGTGTGCCTGTCCGCATCGAACCACCCTCCCTTCTCGATTCTACGCTGCCGACACCGGCGAAATTGACCACTTCAAATCGGTCTGATAGATTACCGCGCCGCTCCCAGATTTTCTACTAGGGCCATGGCCCATGACCGACAAGACGACGCGCACCCCCATCGAACGCATCGGCATCGATGAATCCGGCAAAGGAGACTATTTCGGCCCTCTGGTCATCGCCGCTGTCTTCGTCGACGCCACGACACAGGGCGAACTGACTCTCATGCAGGTCCGGGATAGTAAGAAGATCTCCGATGGCCGAATTCTCGAGATGGCGCCCGACATCCGGATGCTGTGCCCCCATACCATTATCGCAATCGGGCCGCCACGATACAACGAACTCTATGCGAAGATCCGGAACTTAAATCGCCTGCTGGCATGGGGACATGCGAAGGCCTTAGAGACGTTACTGGAAAAAGTTTCATGCGGACGCGCGATCGCAGATCAGTTTGGCGACGAACGGTTGATTCTGAACGCCTTACAGGAGAAGGGGCGCACGATCACATTAGAACAACGGCATAAGGCCGAATCCGATTTGGCAGTGGCTGCCGCTTCCATCGTAGCCCGCGCAGAATTCCTCCTCCGATTGAAACGCCTCTCGGATGAGATCGGCACGACGTTGCCCAAAGGAGCATCACCCGCCGTCGAATTAGCCGGACGCATGATCGTCAAAAAGCATGGAGAGGAGCGACTGGAATCGGTTGCCAAACTGCACTTTAAAACGACTCAAGCTGTGTTGAGAAAAATCGATTAGCAGTTTGCTGAACACTCAGTTTTTGCGCGGGACGGTCCACTGGTCATTGGGAGGTTGATAGTGCCGGCACCGGCAGGATGCTCAAAAAGGCTGCCCAGCAAGGCCGCAGCGAGCGAAGAGGCGAGGAGGTACGGACCGCACTTCGTGTAGCCGTTCGCCCTTCCAAATAGATCTTGGTGAACGGATACGTCCCTTCAGTAGTCCGAATATCCGAGGCGTGCACCGCAACGTTGAGCCTCTGAGCGACGCGAAAACGCCGCTGGCAGACTTTTTCAGCATCCTGCTAGACCGACTCACCGATCTCAAGGACCGACGTCTTCTCGAGATCGGAACCTGGTATAGACTCGACAGGAATCGTCCCACTCCAGTAGAGCATCCGACGGCAGTAGGGGCAGGTGTGGAGATCTTCAGACCGTTTGACTTGTGAAATCAGTTGTGGTGGAAGCTGCAACCGGCATCCGGAACAGATCCCCTCCTTGATTTCAGCGAGCGCATGATCCTTGCGCGATGCTTTGATGGAGTTATAGCGATTGAGAAGCCCTTTCTCAACATGAGCCGAACGGGCTTGCTGCTGCGATTCGAGATCCACCAATTCCGTTGAGAGCCTGCGTTCCAGCTCATCAAGCGCCTGTTTTTCCTGTGCAAATGATTTCTCGATGGCACCGAGCTTCTCTTGCGCGTCTTTCGCTGCCTGTTGCAGCTGTTCAACCTTCTCCATGCACAACAAGATCTTTTCTTCGATATCCCCCTTTTTCTTGTTGGCCACCTCGATCTCGAACAGATGAGCCTGGTATTCCTTATTGGACTTTAACTCGGACAGCCGCGACTTCATTTTCTCAGTGTGCGCTTCATGCGATTCGAGATCCTGTTCGTACGACCGCCGCTCTTTGACAAGTGTCTCCACAGACCCGCTGGCCTGCTGATGATGCTGCCGCGCTTCTCGAAGCGGAATGTCAATCGCGTGGAGTCGTTCGGGAATTTTTCGGCGCTGTTCCTTGATTTCCGCAATGCGGAGATCTAATTTCTGCAGATCGATAAGAGGAGAAAGATTCTGGCTCAATGCACTCCTAACTGCTGTTGTTCCGAACAACGATCTCGACCGATACGTTCCCCAGCTACTCTGGTGGGCCCACTAGGACTTGAACCTAGGACCAGCTGATTATGAGTCAGCCGCTCTAACCACCTGAGCTATGGGCCCGATCAGGCGGTGACTCTCTCGTGTCTGCCCCGCACACACGCACAACCGATTTTAGGCTGTCCATGAAAGGGAGTCAAATTCCGAGGAAAATATTTCATGGCGCATCACAGGCCTTCCACAAAGCTGCGCAGTTTCTTGCTCCGGCTCGGATGACGCAGCTTGCGTAAGGCCTTCGCTTCAATCTGCCTGATACGTTCACGGGTGACTTCGAAATCCTGACCGACTTCTTCGAGAGTATGGTCGGTGGCCTCGCCGATACCGAACCGTTTCCGCAACACTTTTTCCTCCCGCGGAGTGAGCGTCTCTAGTGCACTATTGATCTGGCGCTGGAGATCGTACCGAATCGCAGCCTCCAGAGGGGACACCGCCTTCTTGTCCTCGATAAAGTCGCCTAAATGGCTGTCTTCTTCTTCACCGATCGGGGTCTCCAGAGAAATCGGTTCGCGCGCGATCTTTAAAATCTTCCGTACTTTGTCGAGCGGCAAATCCATGCGCTCGGCAATTTCTTCCGGGGTCGGTTCTCGCCCGAGTTTCTGGACCAGATGGCGGGACGTTCGAATCAGCTTGTTGATCGTCTCGATCATATGTACAGGAATACGGATCGTCCGGGCTTGATCGGCAATCGCACGAGTAATGGCCTGGCGGATCCACCAGGTGGCATAGGTACTGAACTTATAGCCGCGCTTGTACTCAAACTTGTCGACGGCCTTCATCAAGCCGATATTGCCTTCCTGGATCAAATCGAGAAACTGAAGGCCTCGGTTCGTATACTTCTTGGCAATGCTGACAACAAGACGCAGGTTTGCCTCGACCAGCTCGGCTTTCCCGCGCTTGACCTTGTCCTCCGCCACATCCAGATGCTTGACGGCATCTTTGATCTCTTCCGCAGAGGCGAGGGCCTCTTCAGTCTCGAGTGTTCGAATCCGGCCCTTCGCCGTTTGATACACTTTTTTTATTTCGTTGAGCGCCTCCTCTGAGCAGCTCGTCCTGCGTTTGACGGCGAGAAAGTCTTTCCGTTCGCGACAGAGTCTCTTCAGCGCCTCAGCCCCGGCCTCACCGCTGATCCCAAGCCGCCGCTGGCAGCTGACAATCTCCCGCTCCGACGTTCGGATCTGAATCGCCAATTCCCGAACACGCTGCACCATCCGATCTTTCAGCACCCCGTGCAGGTTGACGGACTCCATCTTCTCGACGACCTGATCGCGAATCGTATCGATCTGCTTCTTAATCTTTTTCTGTTTCGCAGGATCGCTATTGGCATGCCGGGCCACTTCGGCCGACGCAAGCATGAAGACCATTCCCATTCTCGCTTTCGCCAATCACGAAGAAGTCGATACATTTCACCGGGCCAAGGCGCTGGGCGTGACCAAGATCGTCTCGCGCAATGAGTTCTCTTCACGATTGAAAGATCTGGTCGAGGAGGTGGCAGGGACTCACGTATGAAACAGTCACGTCTCCATGAACATCACGCGAAGCTTGGCGCAACCTTTGAAGAGGTCGCCGGATGGGACATGCCCGCTCACTATGGCCAATGGGGCACGGAGTATCAGGCAGTACGCCAGGCCGTCGGCCTTTCCGACCTCTCACACCGTGGGAAAATCCGCATCACCGGCGATGATCGCGTGAAATGGTTACAGAGCCTCATCAGCAACGATATCTTCCCGCTCCAGCCAGGCCAAGGACGCTATTCAAGCTTTCTCACCCACAAGGGCAAGATGCTCAGCTACTTTCGAGTGTATACCCTCCCTGAGAATGTGTGGGTGGAAGATGTCGGCGAGGTCGGCGAGGCCACCTTCCAAGCACTCAGAAAGTTTCTGCTCTACGGCACCAAAGCAAAGATGGAGAACTGTGCAGAGTCTTGGGGGCTCTTGCTCGTCAGCGGACCCAACGCGTGTGCGACCGTCAGCGCCGCTTTCGGAGTCGAGATGAGCGACCTCAAACCGGTGAACGCCATCGCAGCGAAAATCGGAAACCATACCGCGCTTGTCCTGCGCACAGAAGAAACCGGAGAAGATGATCTGGAAATATTGTTGCCTGCCGATGCCCTCCCCACAGCATGGGAACGGCTGATGGAGTCCGGTGCGACATACGGCATCAAGGCAGTTGGCAGTCACGCTCGTGAGGCCCTCCGCATTGAGGCAGGGCTGCCGAAAGCCGGCCCAGATCTCAACGAAGAGATCGTCCCGCCGGAAGCGAACCTGGAGGGAAAAGCGTTCAGCTTGAATAAAGGCTGTTACCCAGGACAAGAAGTTGTAGCCAGAATGGACACCTACGGCAACGTACGTCGAAAGCTGGTTGGTCTGGTCCTCAAAGCATCAGTGGTTCCACCGCATGGAGCCAAACTGTACAGTGGTGATCGTGAAGTGGGCTGGATCAGCAGTGCCGTCCATTCCCCACAGCTCAATCAAGTCATTGCGTTCGGGTTTCCCCTTCGCGACTTCAGTACGCCAGGCACCGAGCTGGCCGTGGAATTCGATCACCACAGACACCCGGCCACAGTTCACAGCATGCCCTTCTACGTCAAGCATTAGCTCGGTCACAGCCGCCCCCTAGGCGATGGAGGCACGATGACACAACGGTCGATGGTCCTAATAGTTGCGGTGGGACTGATACCCCTGCTCCTGGCCATGCGGCCTATGGATGAAGCCCTGCTCGCAGCAGCAAGCAAGGGAGATCTCGGCGAGATCACCAGCGCCATCGGAAAAGGGGCTGACGTCAACGCGGCGGATGAGGACGGAATCACTCTGCTGTACAAGGCAGCAGAAAAAGGCCATCAAGACGCGGTTGCTCTCCTATTGGACAAAGGCGCGAACCTGAAACAGGAAACGATGGACGGAGTGACCCCGCTTCACATCTCCGTTGAGAGGGGCCATAGAGCCATAGCAGAGCTGCTGTTGGACAAGGGCGCAGACGTGAACCAGGTGAGAACAGACAGCGGCGAAGCCCCGCTCTTTACCGCAGCCCAGGAAGGACACCGAGACGTTGTGGCCCTCCTGTTGGATCGCGGCGCCAATGTGAAGCAGGTACGGTTAGGCAACAACGCGACTCCGCTCTTTATTGCGGCTGGCAAGGGACATCGGGAGATCGTGGCGCTACTGCTGGACAAAGGGGCGGAGGTCACACCGGTGACGACGAACGGATGGACGGCGCTTCATGTCGCCGCACAACAAGGGCATCATGAGATCGTGGTGATGCTGCTGACAAAGGGAGCAGACAAAACGACAAAGGATGCCAAAGGTCTCCGGCCGATCGATCGCGCACGAGAAAAAGGCCACGTCGCGCTGATTCCTTTGCTGGAGCCGTGAGCAGTAACAGGATGCTGAAAAAGTTTGCCAGCGGTCGAATTCTCCATCGAGCTGAAGAAGATCCCAGGAATCATTGATCACTCCAAACAGCCCTGCAGCTATCGCGCTGAGCATGGCGCCATGCTCGATGAGCGCTCAGCGCTCCGGATTTCTTGCCGCCGCCACGGCCGACGCAAACGTCAGCAAACTTGCCCGTTCTTCGTCGTCCAACGCCAGTAAGAGGTGCGCTTCTTCGCCGTGCATGAGGCGCAGACTGAGAAACGGTTCTTCGCGGCGTTTTTCTTTGTTGTCCCACATCGCATCGATCAGCTGCACTTTATCCAACTGACCGATCGACACCACGTCGTACCGAAAATACGAATCGCCGATGACTATATCGAATACGACGTTACCGGCAGTCAGCAACACAAGATTGAAGCGTCCTTGATCTTCGTAACCCTCCGGCAAAAACTTGTTGATATGGCACAGCGCGACTTTGCGATCCCCGAAGGCCGCGCGAACTTTTTCCTTGAGTGCCGGGTAATCGATCTGCATAGCCTTTTCATCGAGCCCTGTCGCCGCGGCAGCGGCATTCTGAACCTGTTCAAAAATCTCATCCGCCGACATCAACCTTGCCATCTGTGTAGTCCTTTCGTCAGAACCCTGTTAACCCGCTGAACGCCGAGCCTTCACCGCTCTGGCGACACCGATCAATCCCAGAGCTGCCCACGCAAACTCCAAGAAAATAAATCCGACTCGCTGATCCTCAATCGCCACGACCGCTAACAGCAATGACCCAATAATGTTGAACGCGAGGTATCCCGTGTGCAGCTCACTCCAGACCCCGCTCTGAAGCAAACCATAGGCCGACAGCACCATCAAGGCGCCTAATACCGAAATGAGCTGCAACAGCATCGCGCACCTCGCCTCCCCCTCCACACACAACGATGGTGTACCGTAACTGGCTCTCTATCTCGATTTCAAGAGAATCTTCGCCGCGAACCGTGACAACTACCTGGCAGACAGGTGATGGGAAAACCTCGTGGCACCGTCCTCATCGAGGACTCTCACGTCAAAAGAAGACTCCGTGACTCGAATCAGACCAAAATTCATATACCCACCTTCATTGACCAATGTGGTCGGACGTAACCCCACACTGGCCGGTGTCTGTCTTCCAGGCACAGCGGACAACGGACCAGCTATAAACTCATGAAAATCAGCGACCTCGTCACCGTCTGGATCATACACATTGGCCTGCACATAGTGCACATCGCCGGCCAGGAACACCACATTCTTTACCCTTCTGCCAAGAATGGCATCCACAATCACCTGCCGTTCACGCTCGAATCCGGTGCCGTCTGCCCCTCCGGCCCAGCCATCGTACCCAGGGACAGAGGCACTTCCTCCCTTCGGAATGGACAGCGGCACACTCGTCACAATCACTTTCCAGGCTGCGGTTGATTCGGCAAGCCCGCTCAGCAGCCATTGAAGCTGCCTCTCTCCCAACATCGTCTTCGCCGGACCATCCTGATCGGCATTGCGGCTCCGATACTGCCGCGTATCGAGGATAAACACTTCCAGATCTGCCCCAGCGCGCACTGATCGATAAAGCCGATGGGCATCCTCAGACGCTACACTGATGGGCCAATACTCACGCAATGCCTGACGCCCGGCCGGCATTAGGCTCTCGAATGGCCCTGCAAAGTTATCCCGCACTTCATGATCGTCCCAGATCACATACACCGGAACGCTGCCGAGAAGCCGCCGAAGCGCCTCTGCGCCCCGTTGGTCACGATGACGAGCACGGTACTCGGCCAAGGTCGTTGCCCGAAAATCAGCGCCTGGCTCGTTGGGAGGAGACGGGCACACCACGTCGCTGTAGATCGTATCGCCGAGAAACAGGAAGAAATCCGGTTGCTGGTTGCGTATGACATCGAAGATGGGATAGCCGGCAGCGCCACGCCTGCAACGTCCTTGGCCACCCAGATCGCCGCTCCAAGCAAAGGTCACAGGAGCATGGCTCTTCGCATCATGGAGCGTGGTGAATTCCCCTCGTGCCACTGACCGCGCTTCGGTCGACGTACCTTCGTGCCCCTTCGCGCCGGCAAATACATACCATCGATATCGTGTGGCCGGCGCTATTCCCTCAAGCGGAATCGTCAGCGTAAAATCCTTGTCCTGGCTTGTCGTATACAACGGCGTCCGAACCACAGGAGCGACGGCTGTCCCCATCTTCGACACGCGGTCCCAGATCGCCACCGGCGCCCACTCGACTTGCACCATCATCGGCCCATCGGTCCGCAGCCAGAGAAGAGCTGACTGGCTCGTTATATCCCCCACCGCAATTCCCTGAGGCAACAGATTCGTTGAATCAGTATGGGGCTCAACAAAGGGACCCCCAGGAGGAAGGCCTTCGCGCGAGGGTGCGGTACAGCCTACAATGGTAACAATGGCAGCCAAGAGGAGGAGAAGAGGAAGTCGACCCATCATGCGATGGACTTACCGGAACAGGAGCGACACGTCAAGGTTGATAATCAGCCCTTCGGTTCTGCATACTATGCTCTCTTATTCGGAGGGTGGAATGCACGATCTCACCTGTATGATCAAAGGCTGCCAATCCAAAGTCTATGCTCCTGCCGGCACCCACAGTGTCTGCCGAGCACATTTCTTAAGCTATCTCACCTGGCGACGCCGCAAAGGCCCGCAGATGTTTATGAGGTATGCCGGAATGACGATGGAAGAACGTGACCCTCTCGTTGGCGAATGGGCCAACACCATCCGCGAAGAAGAAGCTCCCACCGCAGCAACAACTAAACCGTAGTCTTCCACGCCCGCATACAGGGAATGGTTCCTCACACCATTCGTTCTATCAGATCCGATTGGTCGGCGAAGTTCTCTCGCCGTTAGTCGCGATTTCCCCCCGAGACTGAACCCACAACATTTCGCTGGGTCCAGCAGAGCAGATGGGACTCAGCCAGGTGTGAACGTGTTCGCCGGATACTGCCCTTCCCATCGATCAGCCACAATACGGAGCCCATCGATACGCACTTCTGTTATCCTCTATTTTCCTGCACCTCAGCCTTACTCTTGAAGAGTGGCCGAAAAGGTTGTGGGCAATGAGGAGCTAGAGGTTTATACGCGGCTTGAGGGCAAAAACCTAGACATGTATACCTCCAGAGAAGTAGCTCAATGGCAGCCGCTACATTCCTTGGAAGCGTTCCTGTAGAGAATCGCCTCTGCTTGTGTTGTTTGGCGTAATATCATTGGTGTCCCCAACGGGATTTGAACCCGTGTTACTGCCTTGAAAGGGCAATGTCCTAGGCCAGGCTAGACGATGGGGACGATACGACAGCTTGAAAACGAAGGGAACTCTTACCATATTTCAGTCTCATGTGTCACTAGACTGCTCGGCATGGCACCACGGAACACGGTCGCGTTTCCTCTTCAAATTCTGTAGGATAATCCGTCTTGAGCAGATGGACGCCGCACTGAGTAGAACTCAAGGAGCATGATTCATGACAAGGCCCCAGTTTGCATCGTTCAGATCACTGCTGTTTGTCGCCTGCTGCCTGCTGGGTGCCGGTTGTGCCCACGATACCTACCAAGAGCGCGCGAACATGATTAAACATCATGCCGATGCATTCTATGACAGCCTCAAAGCCAACCGAGTGGAATCCGCGATCCGGGACAATGAGCAGATAGAAACGATGGCGAGCCAGATGGGAGACACGGTGAAGAAACGGGCCAGACAACAAGGCACTACAGCGGTTGAACGAGAGTTCGCCTTGATGACCACGGCCAATGAAGCCGCAGCCACCAATTGGCTCGCGTTGGGCCAATACTTCGCCATCAAGCGCCAATTCCCTCAAGCCCGCGCCACCTATCAACGCGTGATCGACACCTATACAAATCCCACAGACAAGCCCTACCGGGAACAGGCTTTGCGCGCCTTGAGAGATTTGGACATCCTGAACCCTCCGACACCCACAACGAATCCGTGAACGACAGCCGCCTACGTCGCCAATCTTTTCGCATACTTTTCAGCGCACTCCTGCTGCTCAGCTGGGGCTGCGTCCATCGCATTCACGTCACCCCTGCGCCTTCAACCGTTTCGCCTACCGCCATCGCACAATCGCTGCAAATCGTCGTGCCTTTTCTTGCACTAGAAGGAGCCGATCACAGATCGGGCATCACCTTACTTGATTGGCCGGCACAGGACCTTCGTTCTGCCGCAATCAACTATATTCAATCGCGCCGGTCATTTGCTTCGGTACGCGACGAACCCGCCGACCTTACCCTACGCATCAACGCCTGGCTCACGATGCGATCCCACGGCGCCTACCACTACAGGCTGCGTATGGAATCTGCTCTGGGCCCATCAGGCACGCCACCGATCAAGTCGTATTTAGTCGAAAAAGAAGCGACAGGGTCGAGTGTTCGGTGGGTCACAGCTTCGGATCAAACCCCCATCGCAAAAGCGGTCCAAGCCGCACTCGACGATCTACTCTCGCAGATCGAGGCTGATCACCTGCTCTATCACAATGAATCTCGCTGAAGACGAAGGCACGTCAAGGACTACGGGGAGAAAGAGTTTGCCGACGCGTTCGGGGGGGGGAAGTATTTCAGCAGGTTACTCAACAGAGCCACAGGCGATAAACGCACGTACGTTTCGGCACTCCTCGCTCACTCCGCGCTGCCACAACAGTTTCATTCCCAGAATGAGAGATGTTCAAAATGTTTTCGAGGCAAGGACGAAGCTGGTAGGGTTTTTCAGCGTCCTACTTAGAGATCTGGGACCGTCGGTCGAAAAGGCCCATAACAAGACATCCAGCGGCCACACCTGCGGCAAATATCGCGCCGACTATCCAACTTGAAGAGATACCCAATCCTCGCGGCTCCCGGCGTCGAAGCTCTCGGCCAAGATTCGGCATGTGGGATTCTGGCCCGAGCCATTCATCCTCTGACCCACGGATTGACTCTTTCCTGAAGAGATGGGCCGTCCTTCTTTCACTCATGATCTCTCTATCTCCCTACAACCTCTTCATTCTAATCCGTTGCCATAGCTAGAGCAAGACCCCAGGAGTCTGTCACACACTGACTACTCTACTGTGGGGAGACGATCATTTCTATCTGCGTCGTACTTGACCAAATGGGTGCTTCATACGAATCGTTATTCACCCGTACCGCATCGCACAGAGCCTTATCTGCATTGCCTTGACATACAGGCATGGCGGACAGGCAACTAGGCTGTACGAGAACCCGTGTAGCGTCCCCATGCCTCATTAACTTGTACGGCCGAAGCTGGCTCGTATACATGGCAATCAAGACGCAGCGACTGATCACCCAGCGGAACGTTCAGAGACTCACAGTGATGCGGACGATCGGCATTGTCGTGTGTATTGGGCTGAAAGTTGCGACAGGACACACACATTCTCGCGACAGAAATCTCACCCTGCTCTTGGAGACTACGAATGACCTTTACCAAGGACTTGAGAAGGCCAACCTGCTCCGACGCCGAGAGTGCTTCCGTCGCAGTGACCAGTCGATCGGGCATTCGTGAGGAAGGTGTACAGGATCGATTCCCTTTGGCCGTCAGCTGGGCAACCACAATTCGGCCATCGCTCACATCGCGACGCCGACGAACCAACTGCTTCCGCTCGAGCGTGGCGATGACTTCTGACGCGGTCGGAAGCCTGACGACTAACTCGTTTGCCACCGCAGAGACCGTCGCGCGTTGCCCTGGCTTGGACCGGAGAAGCGTGAGAACCTGTCGCTGTAGCGGGCCAAGACCTGCTCGACCTTCTCGTCGCCATGTCCGACTCTTCATTGCAAGCCCAATTTTTTCCAAACCAGCTGCCAACTGAGTGGTCAATGCAGCGGCATCTCGTAACGCCGATGACTTCTTCCCACGATTGCTCACGCGCTGTCCAGCCATAGAATCCCCTCCTTAAATACCAGGATGGCGGCAGTGTAGTGCGCACGTTGTCATCACGTCAAGATTCCAAATAGCACTTTGATACCTACCCCACCATAAGCGGGGTAGAGGCGGGCAACCAGAAGATGGCATCAGAGACCGAAGAACGCCAGATAGATTTCGAATGTGCCTGTAAACAGTTCACAAACAAATCATAACCGACAGCACCCAGAGGAAAACATCCGGCCTTATCGAGTCATCATTCAGTACCGAGGGCCACGGTTGGCTGACCGGTGGCAGAACCAAATAAAGTTGGTTGTCGCCGATCCGGCACTCCCAACGACAGCCCGACGATCCCATCTGGCAACTGTACTAAGCCCAAATAAGAATGGGCTGGCCGCCTGATTGCGACCAGCCCATTCTCGCACACTTCGTTTAGATCAATCTTGCCTTACAACAGCCCCTTCGTGGACAGCACCTTCCCCGCCAATCGTTCCTCCAGCATCGTCGCCTGATCGAGCGCTTTGGCCAGGGCTTTGAAGATGGCTTCCATGATGTGGTGAGGATTGCGGCCGTATAGGAGATTCACGTGGAGATTGAGCCCGCCGTGTGTGACAAAGGCCTGGAAGAAGTCTTCGAACAGGCCTAAGTCGAACGCCTTAATCTTCCGATCCGACAGATTCACGTTATACACGAGATAGGGCCTGCCGCTGAGATCCACGGTAACTTGGGCCAGCGTTTCATCGAGCGGAGCTGAGGCAAACCCGAATCGCTTGATTCCGGCCTTTTCACCCAAGGCTTGATGCAGGGCCTTGCCCATGACGATGCCGACATCCTCGACTGTGTGATGCTCGTCGATATCGATATCGCCCTTGGCCTGGACTGTCAGATCGAAGAAACCGTGTTTGGACAGCAGCTCCAGCATGTGGTCGAAGAAGCGAATGCCGGTGTCGATCTTTCCACGCCCACTGCCGTCGAACGCCCAATCGACCGAGATATCTGTTTCTTTGGTCGCCCGATGAATCGATGCCTGCCTGGGTGCCGATCCGTTCTTTTTCATGAGAACCTGCTCTGGGCTGATTTCGCGTGGGCGTCAAACCCTTCAATGTGGGCCAACCGCACGAGATGGTCTTTCACCTTACTCAATTCCTCGCGCGTATAGTACACGATGTTGCTCACCTTGATGTAATCGTGGACAGAGAGCGCGGAAAAGAAACGCGCCGATCCGCCGGTCGGCAGTACATGATTGGGGCCGGCGACGTAATCCGCGACCGATGGGGGAGTGTACCGACCCAAGAACAGCGCCCCTGCATGACGGACTTTCTCGAGATACTCAAACGGCTCATCGACCGAGAGGGTTAAATGTTCCGGGGCAATCTCGTTGGCCACATCGATGGCTTCGTCCATGGTGGTCACCACGAAGGCAACCGAATGACGCGCGATGGACTTGGCCGCAATCTTTTCCCGTTGCAACCCCTTCAACTGGTTGTCGATGAGTCGTACCACGTCCTTCGCCAACTGAGCCGATGTCGTGACGAGATAGACCTGCGCGTCCTCATCATGCTCCGCCTCGCAGAGAAGATCGGCCGCAACATGCGCCGGCTTGGCGTCGCCATCTGCGACGACGAGCAGCTCACTTGGGCCTGCCACCATGTCGATCCCGACCGTGCCGTAGAGAAGCCGCTTGGCCGTCGCCACATAAATATTGCCGGGGCCCACAATTTTGTCGACGCGCTGGATCGTCTTGGTTCCATAGGCCATCGCTCCAATCGCTTGCACACCTCCGACGCGATAGATCTCCGTGACGCCGGCGATGTCGGCAGCAACCAATAAATAGGGATTGATGGGGCCCTTTTGTGGCGGCGTGCACATGACCACACGGGAGACGCCCGCAACCTTAGCCGGAATCGCACACATCAAGACCGACGAAGGATAGACGGCCTTGCCACCCGGCACGTACACCCCGACTGCATCGACAGGCGTGACGACCTGCCCCAATGTCGCCTCGTGGTCCTGATACATCCAGGTCTTGAGGCGCTGGCGTTCGTGGAACGACATGATCCGCTGGGCTGCAAACCGGAGTGCATCGCCCTCATCTTTCCGGATATGGAAATATGCCTCTTTGATTTCTTCGGGAGTAACGCGCATCTCCGCGGCTTTCATGGAGACCCGGTCGAATTGTTTTGTATAACGGGAGACCGCTTTGTCGCCGCCCCGTTCCACAGCTTGTAGTATCGATTTGACCGTCCTCTCGACAGCAGACCCCTGCACACGGGCACGCGACGCCACTTTCTTGAGGGCGGGGAGAAAGGCTCGCTCGGTAGAGACCACAATCTTCATGCGCGTGTCCGTCTGACCGTTTGACGCACTCCGCGTGAAGATACGCGCGAGGCTGCGGCTCGAGACCCGCCCGATGTGCGGGTCACAGCCCGGAGTTTTTTGATCAGTTCTGTAATCACCGCGTGCTTCAGCTTTAGACTCGCCCGATTGACGACCAGCCGAGCCGTGGACTGCGCAATGCATTCTACTTCAACGAGGTCATGAGCCTTCAGCGTGTTGCCCGTCTCGACCAGATCAACGATCCGATCAGCTAGGCCGACCAACGGCGCCAATTCAATCGAACCGTATAACTTGACGATTTCGACCGACAGGCCTCGCTGATTGAAATACCGCTCGGTGATCTTCGGATACTTCGTCGCCACCCGAATTTTTGAGGACAGCCGGTCACGTGAGGCCTGCCCCTTGAGCGCGGCGACGGCGATTCTACACGCTCCGAACCCTAAATCCAATGGCACATACACATCGCTATCCTGCTCCATCAAGACATCTTTCCCGACAATCCCGACATCCGCTGCACCATATTCGACATAGGTCGGTACATCAGTGGGTCTCACGATCAGAAACGTCATACCGATCTCCGGGCAAGGAAACACCAGCCGACGGCTTTCGGTAGAGAGGCTTCCCATGGCATAGCCTGCCCGGCGAAACACATCCAGCGTGAGATCCAGCATTTTCCCCTTCGACAAAGCAATCGTCAGCATGATGTCAGTGAATCTCGGCCGAAGCCGTGCCTTCTTTATGCCGGGATATCGTCGCACCCAACCCGCGCAGTTTCTCTTCCATCCGCTCATAGCCACGATCCAGATGGTAGACTCGGAGAATCTCCGTCGTGCCTTCCGCCGCAAGACCAGCTAAGACCAACCCTGCACTCGCACGAAGATCGGACGCCATCACCGGAGCTCCGGCCAACCTGCTCGCTCCGGTCACCACCGCCCGATTGCCTTCGACCTTGATGTCAGCCCCCATCCGTCGCAACTCCTCAACATGCATGAAACGGCTTTCGAACACGGTCTCCGTAATCACACTCGTGCCCTCGGCAGCCGTCATCAAGGCAACCATCTGCGCCTGCATGTCGGTGGGAAACCCTGGATAGGGCAGCGTCCGGATGTCGATTCCTTTCAGCCGTGATGCCGCGTTAAGATGGATCTGCTCCTTGTCCACCTGCATCTCGACGCCGGCTTCACGTAGCTTCATCAACAAGGCATCCATGTGATTCGGACGGCATCGATTGAGCGTCACCGCTCCTCGCGTAATGGCCCCGGCCACGAGATAGGTGCCGGCTTCGATACGATCGGGAATGACATCGTGATCACTCCCATGCAACTCACGGACCCCTTCAATCGTGATGACATCCGACCCGGCACCGTCGATGCGCGCCCCTCGCTTCATGAGAAAATTCGCGAGGTCCACAATCTCCGGTTCCTTTGCGGCATTTTCAATGACCGTGGTGCCTTGAGCAAGCGATGCGGCCATCATCAAATTTTCCGTTCCCGTGACCGTTGGCGTATCGCAATAGATCTGAGCACCCGTCAATCGCTTCGCCTTGGCTCGAATATACCCATGTTCCATCGACACGTCCGCACCCATTTTCGCTAACCCGGCAAGATGGAGATTGACGGGCCGTGAGCCAATGGCGCAGCCACCTGGCATCGACACCGTGGCTTCTCCCCATCGTGCCAATAGCGGTCCCAACACGAGCACGGAAGCTCGCATGGTCTTGACCAGATCGTAGGGGGCCTGGGTCGATGTGATCACGGCAGCATTAATGACCGCGCGGTTGTCCTCATAGTGAACCTTCGCACCCAAGATGCCCAACAACTTGCCCATGGTGACCACATCCACCACGCGAGGCACATTGGTAATCACGCACTCCCCGCCACCGAGAATGGTGGAGGCTAAGATCGGCAGCGCGGCATTCTTCGCCCCGCTGATCTGGACTTCTCCACGAAGCGGCGTCCCGCCTGTGATGATTGTTCTATCCATCGGTTAACAGGCTGCGAAAAATCTCAGTGAATACACCATACGCCGTTGGAGCCTTTCATATTGGCGTCTATGTCGCCAAAGATCCAGGATGCTCAAAAAGGCTGTCCAGCAAGGCCGCAGCGAGCGAAGACCGGAGGCGTACCCTCTGGGGTACGTTGAGGATCTGAGCGATGCGAGAACGATGCTGGCGGACTTTTTCAGCATCCTGCTAAACTCCAACTCGCTCCACAATGACCACACGCTCAAGCCCGGCTTCGTCATAGACCAGCCGGTGAAACCTATAACAGGGTATCTGCTCGACGATCTGGCGTATCGCGCGCGCCTGGCCGACGCCGATTTCAAGGATTAACGCGCCGCCGGGAGAAAGGTACCGACCTGCCTCTCGCAGCAGCCGTTCATGCAACTCCGTCCCCTTGGGCCCTGCTACCAACGCGCCACGCGGTTCAAACAGCCTCACTTCTGGCTGGAGCGTCGCCCAATCAGCCTCCGCAATATAGGGAGGATTCGAGACAATGACATCAACCTGTCCCTCTAACCTCTGCCCTGCCAACGCTCCCAGCAAGTTGCCCTCCAGCCATATTATGCGCTCTCCTGCCGAATGGCGAACAGCGTTTTGTCTGGCAACATCGAGAGCGCGACTGGATAGATCAGTGGCAATCAGTCGCGCGCGAAGCCTCCGCCGCGCAATCGCCACAGCAATGCACCCGGACCCCGTACAGACATCGACGATAGTGGCCGGTTGCTCGGCAGAAATCCGTTGTGCAACATACTCCACCAACAGCTCGGTCTCCGGCCTCGGAATGAGCACCGCCGGATTGACATAAAACTCCAGCCCGCAAAATTCTTGCGTCCCTAAAATATATTGCAAGGGCTCTCGATCAACCCGCCGTTGGACCAGCCCCTTGACGCCCGCCAATTCAACAGAAGCCAGCAATCGGTCACGGTCGGTCACCACATGATGCGCGGGAAGCCGGAGCACATGCTGCACAATCCACCATGCCTCCTGCTCCGCGCTTTCAATACCGGCCTGATCCAGTACACGTCGTGATTCGGCAATCGCCTCGCCAAGCGTGGCCCGTCTCGTAGACTGCGGGATAGGAGCCACTGCATCCATCTTATGCCGCTCCCACTTCCTGCTGCCGCTGCGCCTTCAGGGCCTGAACGAATTCGTCGAGGTCGCCTTCGAGCACCTGCTCTAACTTATGCAAGGTTATTCCCACACGATGGTCGGTCACTCGGTTCTGCGGGAAGTTATAGGTGCGAATCTTCTCGCTCCGCTCTCCCGTGCCCACCTGAGCCTTGCGGTTCTGCGCGGTTTCCGCGTCTTGCTTCTCCCGCTCCGCCTCGACAATTCTGGCCCGCAGAGTTCGCATAGCCTTTGTGCGGTTCTTCAGTTGCGACCGTTCGTCCTGACAACTTACCACCACACCGGTCGGGATATGGGTGATCCGCACGGCCGACTTTGTCGTGTTGACGCTCTGGCCGCCGGCACCGGATGAACAGAAGGTGTCGATTCGAAGATCCATGGGATCGATTTGAACATCGACCTCGTCCACTTCGGGCATCACCGCGACAGTCACGGTCGACGTGTGAATCCGACCACTGGCCTCAGTGACGGGAACACGCTGTACCCGGTGGACCCCAGCTTCGAACTTGAAATGACTGTACGCACCCTTGCCTTCGATGAGAGCAACAACCCCCTTGTAGCCTCCACCCGTAGTTTCTGTGGCTTCGACCATATCAACCTTGAAACCTTTGATCTCCGCGTACTTGCTGTACATGCGGAACCGATGGACTTCTGCTTGAGCTCCGCGAGATGCATAACCTCCCCCTTCGTTTGTGCCATGAATATCCTCTCAAGCCCCAAGCTGCAATAATATCAGCAGCGATCGCACAGGGTGAACCATGGGAAATTGTCCGCGAACTAAATGATAGCGCAATGGTAAAGCGTTGATGATTGTGTCGTGTCTATCGACTATAAAGAGGATGACCCGTGAGGGACTGACCTATTATCGTACGTCACTATCAGGGCTCGACTCTGTCTCATGGTTGCAGATGATTGTTGCGGGCTGGAACGCATGCCTCGTTAACTCGCTTCTCTTCTCTAAACAATTGCAGCTTGTATCGAGATGTGCCCCGGAAGTCTTGTGTGTGGAGATAGCCTTGAATTGAGCTGAGATCGTGGGGAAATAATAACGTGCATGTTGTTCCTTGTCAATAAGGATATCTTTTTTTTCATACCACCACCTTCACGCTCACTCTTCCAACCCAATGAACCTCTTCCTGCTTCGCAATGATAAACTCACTTTCTATGCGGCTTGCTGGTTGCAGCACAAAAGAGTGGTGTGATACATGAGGGAACCGGTGGAGACATACCATGGCGCATGACGACGAATACGCACAGCACGAACGAATGTTCACGTTATCCGAGGCGAATCGCCTCATTCCCCAGCTCAATTCTAAGCTGACTTCTATTCAGCAAGCCAAGGCCGTCTTGTCCCGGACGAAAGAAGATATCAAGAAAGCCAGTGCTCAAGCCCAATATGGTGGGGGAAGTTCCGTTGGGCACCTCTATATCTTGGGCTTACAGCAAGTCAGCGCGAATCTTCAAGCGATTCAGGAGCTCGGCATCCTGGTGAAGGACCTGGATCTCGGCCTTTGTGACTTTCCCCATCTTCGTGAGGGTCGAGTCGTCTATCTATGCTGGAAACTTGGAGAACAAGAAATTCGCTGGTGGCATGAAACTACCACTGGTTATAAAGACCGGTGTCCGCTGGAAGGCTTAGCCTGAAACAGAATCCTCACCCCAAATTCCTGAACAGATTTATGAAATTTGCCATATTTGGATTCGATGGTCCCGACGGAGAAGCCAAGCGGAAAATCTATCGCCCCGCGCATCTCGCCAAGATGGAACCCCTTGATGCACAAGGCCGCGTCGTGCTGGCCGGTCCGCTCACGGATAAGACAGGGAGTCTGATCGTCATCGAAGCGGACTCGTTGGAAGAGGCGCAACAGTTTGCCCGTGAAGACCCCTATACCATCCACGGTGTCTTCGAACGGGTTGAGGTCCACCCCTTTACTCAAATCTTCCCGAAAGAACAATAGTCAAAACCTATCGCTCGTCCTTTAACTCCCACCCCTTTGCCCAACCCAGTTGCATCGCTCCTAAAGCCATTGAGCGGTAGGGTATAGTTATCTAATGGGGCGATATTGGCGATTACTCTACCACTCCCTATTCACCCTCCTCTTACTAGGTGGAACCCCTGCGTTCAGCGCTTCCACGAAAACCGTCATTGCTGATGGCCACTATGTCATGGCCGATGGCGACACATTAGCTATCGCAGAAGAAAAAGTCCTCCAACGAGCCCAACGCAACGCGGTGGAAGAAGCGGGTCTCTATCTCGAATCGACATTTCACGATGTCGAAAAAGAATTGGGCGGAAAAAGTACGCAAACCAGTTCGCTGGAAATTAGAACGATTGCTGCAGCAGTCACCGAAACAGAAATCCTGGAATCCAGGCGTTCCTTCGAGCTGGGCCGGCCCGTCTTCTTCATGCGCATTCGCGCCATAGTTGATATGGGCAGTTTGGCGGAAGCTATTAGACGATTTCAATCTAATCAGCAGCTCACACAACATTTCCATCGGCTTCAGCAGGAAAACCACCATTTACGGGCACAAATCCAAGAGCTTCAACAGCAGCCGATCGGCGTCCGAATGTTAGCAATCGATCCGAATGGAAAACCCGCCTCATACCAACGGGCACGCACAATACTTGAGACCGCTCTCCACACATCGAACCTGCGGGACAAGATCCAGCTCAGCACCGATGCCGCCACCCTTGATGACCGCTATGCCGATCCGTTGATTGTGAGAGGACAAACCTACCTCCAGCTCGTCTCGCTGGCGTTTTCCCAACGGGGCCAGACTTCAGACTATACGGATTATCTGGGGAAAGCGAAAATAGACTTCGATCGGGCGATCGCACTCGATGCCAAGAACGTATGGGCATGGGTCGGAAAAGGCGATGTGCTCACATGGTTGAAACAATTGGATGAGGCGGCCGCGGCTTACGAGCAAGCCCTTCAGCTTGATCCATTCGCCGATATAGCTCGCCAGCCACTCATAGGCATATACACGACGCAAGCTCGCCGTCAGGCTGACGCTAAATCTTGGCGTCAGGCGCTAGCCACGCTGAAGAAACTCTTCAACCCCCAAACGCCTGAAAGTTGGATCCCCGATCACATAGAGGCATACATACTACGGAGCGAAATTTACCTTAAATTAAATCAACCGGAACTAGCGATTGAAGATTTATCCACTGTGATTAGGGTCGACCCCACCAATACCAAGGCGCTACTGACCAGAGCGAAGCTGTACAGAGAACGCTTACAGGGTTGGCTCGCGAAAGATGACCTGGAACGAGCCTGCGTCATCGGATCTGTTCAGGCCTGTGAGCAATTACCGTAATGCCCCGCAGCAGGCCGATTCGTGTGACTGCCTCACATACAAGTGGCCACACACCTAGCAGTCCATCCCCCACTGTTGATTTGACAGACCAACTGAGCCGCCCCTATAATGCTAACGCGTAAAATGTACGCTAAAAATGCATTGTTCGGCTGCCTCCTGACAAAGCCAGAATCTGAGGACAAAAGGCCTAAGTTGCCATTGTTCAATGGCCCCAAATTTCTTGGCAGTGGGTCTTCTGCGAGGTTGCAGGGGGCGCAGAAAAAGCTTAGAGTGGTGCAGGCTGAGATTGGCTGAAAATATGTGTTTTCCGTTCATTAACCCCTTGCCGGAGAGTATGCTGTAATGACTCAGTATCGTGTCCTTCCAGGCCCAGAACATTTCCTTCCCCCATCAGCTGCCAGTATGGGTATCTATTTACCAAACCCCGGAGAGGCACATATCAACGGTGTGATCGTCCCAGAGGAAAAAGCCTACGAAGAAGCAGCAAAGCAATTTCTTATGGCCAAAGTGCCAACCCTCTTTCCCGGCCCCTTAGTCCTGTGGGCATGGAATGAGAAAGCGGCCAAGAAGGCCACGGCCATCCGCCACTTGTACAACACGCTCAAGGAATGCGTACAGCCAGGGCAAACCCCCATGTTGATTCCGATGCCTGACTATCGCCCCAAATATCCGAAGATCAATCCCGAAGTCGAGATCAATCCCAATCACCCGAATCTGACCATCTGGCATAATAAGATCGATTGCTGCATGTTCATCGGGGTCCACTGCCATCAAGCGAATTTGTCGCTCAAAATCATTCGAGGCGGTACATCCTGCTACACCATTGCCATGTGTGCTCAAGCTGGTCATGAAGACGCGATGTTGTCCTTCCGCGATGCATCAGTCGAAAAAATTATGAGATTGGCCGATGCTGTGAAAAGATTAAAAGGGACGGTTCAACCACGGCTAACGTCAGCCAAAAACGGAGCCTAACGCTAATAATCGACGCACCATGACGTTCTAAGACAGTGAAA
>SWDH01000029.1:11798-26760 GCA_005116945.1 Nitrospira sp. | reverse complement strand
AAGCTCTGGACGGCGCCTTACAGGAACGGTTCGGGAAGAAGTTCGTCGCCTCCGGTGGAACCGCCTCCTTGGATGAAGCGATCAAGAAAAAATTCGCCAAGAAAGAAATGTTGCTGGCCAAGAACCTGGCAACCGTGAAGGCGGCTTATGACATCGCCAGCGCGTGGGCCGAGAAGAATCAGTATGAGCTGCGAATCGGCAATCCTGCCGTGGCGGCTTAACGAGAGAGAAGGAACCAGCTCGCATGTATAACGTAGCGCAAGTCATCGACGAAAAATGCGTGGCCAAAAAGGGATGTCGGCTCTGCATCATGTATTGCCCTGAGGCTAACACCCTTGATCTCAATCCGAGCAAGATGGTGGCAGAAGTGATCATCGACCGCTGTAAGGGCTGTGAACTCTGTGTGATCGTCTGTGACGCAGCCAAGCACAATGCCATTACCATGCAGGCCGTCAGTGCCACCGGACAGCTCATGTCCAATAAAGGTGAGTCTGCCGCGCTGGGGCAGGCCTACCAAGGCTAACCGTTTCATGTAGCGGGTCTCCCCGCGCAAGACCCCATGGCGCCTGCGCTATGGGGTTTTTTGTTAGCGAACCGTGAAGGGAATCGACAAATGGAAACTGAAGACAATGTCATAGGTGAACTCCTTCAAGAGATTTCTGGCCTGATCCATCAATACCCGAAAGCGCTCGAACGCCGCGCAGCTGAAATTCATACCAGTGGGAAAGACCCGGATTTGGCGCACACACTCGTCAAGGCTGCCGACACCATGCGCGATAGTGGTAATCTCTATCTGACCTGGGCCAAGCACTATGCATCCGTTGCATCAGGCAACACGGATGCAAGCTCGGATGAGGACGAAACAGAAGATTTCGACGTGTAACGAATAGGCCAAGCAGACAAGCATTGCCCTGACAGAAAAAAATCTCCCTCCAACCGACATCTTTTGCTAGAATACACAGCCCAAAGACAGACTGCCTTGTTCCCCGGTAGCTCAGTTGGTAGAGCAGCCGGCTGTTAACCGGCTGGTCGCAGGTTCGAGTCCTGCCCGGGGAGCCAACACATCAAGCCCTTCGGGAACTCTCTCGAAGGGCATTGTTGTTTTTATCGCACCAATTTCCATCCCAGCATACTCTTTCCAAGTAGTCCATACTGCAGCGCCATCGATTTTTTTGTATGATGACCTTTATGTCATCAAACGGGCGAGAATTTACACCGGCAGCCTGGTTCCGCAGTCCGCATCTTATGACGATTGTTCCAGGGTTTTTGCCTCGAGGAGGACTGCTTGCCGAAGTACCGACCGAGTCGCGGCTCTTCACTACCGAACCGCACACCCAGTTACTCGGCTTCTGCCACTGGCAGCCGAACCGAGCCACCAGCCAGACACTGGTCCTCGTTCATGGGCTTGAAGGATCCAGTGAGTCCCACTACATGCACGGCATCGCCGCGAAAGCCTATCGTGCGGGATTCAATGTCATTCGGATGAATCAAAGAACGTGCGGCGGAACTGAACATCTCTCACCAACTCTCTACAACACCGGCTTGAGCCAGGACTATCGAGCCATCGTCCAAGAGTTGGCTCATGTGGATCGTCTCAGTCGTATCTGGCTTACCGGCTATTCAATGGGAGGCAATCTCATCTTAAAAGCAGCCGGTGAAGCCGGTTCCTCAGAAGCGGCGTTGGCCGGCGCGATCGCGATCTGCCCGAACATCGACCCACCGAAATGTGTCGAGGCTCTGGAGCAACCGCGCAACTGGCTTTACCACAGACATTTTCTCGTGGGACTCAAAGCGCGACTGCGACGAAAGGCAGCGCTCTTCCCAGGCAAGTGGGATCTTAGGGATCTCGACAGCACTATCACCATGAGCCAATTCGACCACCGCTATACAGCTCCGGACGGAGGGTACGCCAGCGGAGCCGACTATTACAGTCGCGCAGGCGCGTGCCGTGTGATTGACTCCATCACCGTCTCCACGCTCATTATTACGGCACAAGACGATCCCTTCATCCCCTACTCCATGTTCACTATGCCGCCGATTCAGCGCAACTCTAGGATTCAGGTGATTGCACCTCGTTACGGTGGCCATTGCGGATTCTTACAATGCCCACGCAACGGAGAAGATCATTTCTGGGCGGAGAATCGGATTATGGATTTCTTGCAAGAGCGAAAGTGAAGAAGGCAGCTGCCTGCCAGCTCAATCAGACCGCTCGTAAATGGGTCCGTACTTCCTGCACGTAGGTCTTGAACGGATCTGGCATGGGAAAGGGCGCGTGGCCACGCAGTTGGAAGATCGACCAATTAATGACATACGAAGGAGAAAACCGCTCTTCCGGCTTGGAATCGTCAGATGCCTCATGAGGTTCACATGCTAACAAATGGCGAACAAGTTCGCCTCGCCCAAATGCCCTGGTGTTGCGTGGAGGATGGTCCATCGCCAACGTAATCGCCTTGTCCGTTATGAGGCGTGGAACCCGCCCTTCTTCCATCAGGCCATAATAGAGCCCCTTGCTCTGATGGAGATTGTGATACTCCAGATCGAGACTCTTCAACGACGGATCCGCCCACGCCATCTGCTCTGCTTCACGAAAGGTTTCGAGCAGCCATAACTTCGAGGCCCAATCGACCCGTCCCACCAGCGCCTGGTAATCCCCGCGAAGATCGCGCAAGACCGCTTCCCATTGATCGAGCACCCAATCGGTTTCATCGTCCTGTCCACGATAGTGCTCTTTCGCCGCCGCGAGAAACGCCTCCTGAATATCGATCGCGGAGATCGTCTTCCCCGACCGCAACTGAACGATCCATTGCCGAGTCTGATCTTGAGATAGGTCCTGCATCGTTTCGACCGGCTCATTGAGGTCGAGATCAAGCGGCGCGTAGCCCTCTTCAATGAGTTGAAGAACCAGCCCCGTCGTCCCCAGCTTCAAGGCTGTGGCGACCTCAGCCATATTTGAGTCGCCTAATAGCAAATGAATACGCCGATATTGATTGGGGTCGGCTAATGGCTCATCTCTGGTATTGACGATCGCGCGGTTCTGCTGCACCCATTCGAAGAAATCATTCACGATGTAATCGGCACGCTGAGAGATCTGAAACGGTAGAAGCGCCTCCTGTCCGTACCGATGACTCACAGCTCTCGGCACAAGAAGCCGGTCCATCTGGACCCAGCCATCCTGAGGGCCAGCGGTACCAATACGTCCCGCCCCTGTAAAGATCTGCCTGGTGACAAGGAAGGTCACAAACGGGCCGAGGCCTCGACGCGTAAAGGGAAAGCGACGCGAGACGAGATAATTCTCGTGCGATCCAAAGGTCGCATCAGTTTCATGATCGACATTGTTCTTGATCAACGATACCTGGTCGGCTAGCCCGAGATCGTGAACCGCATCCTGCAACAACTGATCGCCTGCGCGGTCAGCGGCCACCACATCGCTGAGCGATTCACACTCCGGCGAAGCCCATTCCAGATGTCCCATGTCGAGATACATGCGTCCGGCGTTGGTGAGAAATCCTCCGTTGCCTGGCGGTTCATCATGGCCCCGGTGGTGCAAATCAAGCACACCACGCCGTTGGACGTGGAAGAGATGGTCGCGAATCTTGTGGGCAAACCAGGTAGGGGAATGATCGGGCTGGTCTTGATTCACCAACAGTCCGTATTCGGTTTCAAGTCCGAAAATACGGTTCAACATCTTAGTCAGCCACGACGGACTGAAGCGCGGCCGGCAGGAGGCGTGACAGGTCCACCTGTTTGAGCGACCGATATTTTGAGCTGCCGGGAGCCTGGCGCTCGAGAATCGCGCATTCGATCGTCCGTTCACCGGCAATGCCCCGGAGATGTGCGATCAAGGTATCACTGCTTGGGATGGCGGCGGCCGATGAGCCTGCGTTATTTGGCTGTGGCTTGGCCTCAGCCTGTTGATCTGCCTCATCTTGTTGATGCGCCAAGGAACCAATCGCCCAGGCGCGCAAAGCCAGATCCAACGCCTGTTCCAATGAAAGCGGAGCCGCCTGCTGCTCCTTGAGGTACGACATCATCTTCGTCTGAACAGCCGGGGTAGCAGCCAACACCGCGCGGCCCATCGTTTCCTCAAACGTCCCATCGTAGTTGATCGTCAACAACGCATCCTTCTCCGGCTTCTGCCCCAACTCGGCCACCAAGATACGGACGATCAAGGGCGCCTTATAGACTTCCTCGAAAGCCTGCTTTATCACCGGGGCAATCCCGTATTTTACTAGTCTCGACCCCGTGACATCAGACGGAGAACGATTGAACCCCTCGACATGAGCCATTTCAAGTAGACTAAAGCGAAGTTTTTCCAGATCAGTAGGATGCCCCATTCCCCCCAATGCCAGCCGGTCGTAGATCTCGTAGAGCTTCGGGGTACCCTTGCTCACTGTCGTCAGGAGAATCCCTCCATCATAGGACAGCGCGACAACCGGACTCCCCTGCTTGAACTGTTCGTCGAGATATTGACGCCGATTGCCGACAGCTTCGACCCAGCGATACGGCTCTTCATACATAGCGCACCACCTGAGATTCATAGAGAGGTTTCATCGTCACGTCCGGAACCGTCTGCACACCGGCCCCGGTAATCAACTTGATCACAGGATACAAACTTGCCTCTCGGTTCACACCGCCGGTCGCCGAATCGAACTCCGCCGCACTCGTGAGCAGTCGTAAGGCCTGCACCATAGCCTGTTCTTCAGGCAACACACTCAGAGGTTGCTCGCCCCATGTATTCAGATAGTGCAAGATCCCTCGGATCGTCGGGGAACCGGACCCGGATACGGCATACTCAACAGCTTCAAACTCCGCCCCGAGGATATCGTAGAAATAGATCTTGGCCGAGCCCTGCTCCATATCGTAGCCGGCAAACACCGGGACCACCGCACCCGTCCCAGCCAAGGCCGCCGGCACGTTTTCCTTCAAGAGCTTGGAAACCGCGCGAAGTTTGCCGTCGAAACTCAGCTCTTGTAGCTGCGTCCTCCGATAATATTTGAAAGAGTGATCCAGGACACGCACCATTTCATATGCGGTCGCCGGGACGCCGGCAATCGCCATGACACTGTGCCGATCGATCTCCAACACCTTGTCAGTCCGATCGTACATCACCATATTGCCGGCGGTCGCCCGACGATCACCGGCCACCAACACACCGTCGCGATACTTAAAAGCCAGAATCGTCGTGGCATTCGTCAGCGTATGGCCGGTCTCCACCGTCGTCGGTATGCCAAACGTGTAGCCCTGCTCTTTGAGTAATTGATAGAAATCGCCTTGCATCCCCATCTTGAAAACCCCTCGTGAAGCGTGAAACGTGAAGCGCCAGGCGGTCGGACTCAGAACACCCTCACCTCACGCCTAACCCCTTACCTCTAACGTCTTTACTGTCCTGTTCGTTGCCGATACCGCTCGGCCTGTTTCGGATCGACCTTGCGCATGCGTTTGAGCAGATTGTCCTTGTCGGGCGACCCGGTCTCCGGTCGTTTCGGACCGCCACCCTCATCGGATGGACTCGGCGCCTTCGGCATCGGATTGCCTGGCCCTTCACGGCGCTCCGGCATTGAAATACAGTTCATAATCGAGACTCCTTTACTCTGTTCCATGCGTTCAGTGCATCCGCTGGGGATGCCGCGCGTTCGAATATCTGCGCGCAGGCTTGCACCGCCTCTGGCTCGAAGAGGTCGCCCATCTCTAATGTCCGCGGAAGCAGCCCACCGCTGAACTGGACGCGTTCCCACTGCATAGACTTGATCTGATCCGGAAACCGTCTGATGCAGAGGCCGCGAATTCCCCCTCTGGTATCCATCGGGCCAGCCACCAATGCCGTTTCGACATCCTGCTCCGATGTCATCCGCCAGGCCTTCCCCTCGGCCTCGATCCCCAAGAAAAGCCCGCGTTCAGGGTTCACATTATGGTACTCCAAATCCAAACTCGCCAACCATGGATCGTCCCAGCCAATCCGCTCATCCTGCATAAAGGTTTCCAATAGCCACAGCTTCGTGACCCAATCGAGCTTGCCAACCAGTTGCCGTCGATCCCCGGTGAGCAGCCGTAATGTGGCAGCCCATTCTCGAAGAATCCAATCGGTCTCTTCGCCGGCACCGGCCAAATGTTTCTCTGCCGCGAGGTAATACTGCTCTTGAATGTCGAGGCCCGTGATGGTGCTGCCGTTCTTCCGGCGAACCGCCGCCTTCAGATTCTGATCGCGAGACAACTGCTTTACCGCCGTCACGGGATGTTCTAATTCAAGAGCTGGCGCAGCCTCGCACGCAATCAACTCCAATACCAACTGCGTCGTCCCGACTTTCAACGCCGTAGCATATTCGCACATATTGGCATCGCCGATGATGAGATGAAGCCGCCGATACTTCTCCCGAACCGCATGCGGCTCATCTCTCGTATTCACAATTGGCCGGTTGTGCATCGTATCGACGCTTAAGTCCGTCTCCATAAAATCGGCCCGTTGAGACAGTTGATAGTGGCCCGGCACGAACCCACTTTCTTGACCTTCCACTCCGACTTTGCCGGCTCCAGCAATCACCTGCCTACTGACCAGGAACGGCAACAACCCGGCAGTCAACGAAGGGAAGGGAACCGAGCGAGATACGAGATAGTTATCATGACAGCCGTAACTATGTCCGTGGAAATCCGTGTTGTTCTTGTAAAGCTGCACATACGGCCCACCAAGCGTCTGATTTCGCCGTTCCGCTGCCCGCTGGACAATACGCTCCCCGGCTCGATCATGGGCAAGAATATCTCGTACTGTTCGGCATTCAGGCGTGGAATATTCAGGGTGCGTATGATCGTTATAGAAACGTGCGCCGTTCGGAAGCACAAGATCGCTCTTCATATCATGAAACGAAAATGGCCGGTGGGCATCAACCTTGGCGAACTCGTCTTCTTCTTTATCCTGTTGCAAGCCGGAAACCCGAAACCCCCGCGCATCCTCGTGTGGATCTTCACCGCCATAATCCCATCGACGCTCGAACGAAGCTGTCAGGTGAGCCCGCACCAGTTCCATTGATTCTACGACCGGATCGACCGTTTCCTGGTCTTCCCTGGTAATTCCATACTCTGTTTCGATGCCGAATAGCCGTATCATGCCGTTAGGCGTGGGGCATAAAGTGAACGGGCTTAACTTAACAGAGCCTTTTCACGTTCTGCTGCCCCTTACGTCTTCAAATAATTTGGTTGATCAATCTCTCTTCGGACTGCCGCCCTCTTCGGAACGAGGAGACCCCGACAACCTGTTCCGGATGGTGGTCGAGGAGTTTGAGCCATTCTTCCGCCGCATCGTCGGGCGGCAACATCTCACCCTCTCTGAATTCTGCGTGCACGGAGCTCGTGAGATCGTCCAAGGTCATGCCG
Organism: Nitrospira sp.; assembly: GCA_005116945.1. Taxonomy (GTDB): domain Bacteria; phylum Nitrospirota; class Nitrospiria; order Nitrospirales; family Nitrospiraceae; genus Palsa-1315. Next base: position 19,395 of record SWDH01000029.1, on the reverse strand, counting down.
CTCTGTTCAGCTCCGCCTGCCGCAATCACGCGATCGATCGCCTGCTCTTTCGCCCGTTGAACAATCGAAGCCAAAATCGCACCGCTGATCAGATCGCTCCGATACAGCACCTTATTCTGCCCGTTTCGAAGCCTGACCGACAGAATTCGATTCTCGTCGATGCGCGAGAAGATCGCGGAAAGTGCATGCTCAGCAAGATCAACACAGGCTTTCTTGCGATCTCCCCCATGCTGGTCGATCCATTGCCGGTCCAGCGGCAGATCGTCCGTGAGATACACATTCAGAATCGCAGCTGCCGCGTCACGATTCGGGCGGCTCACTTTGATCTTGCGATCGATACGCCCTGGCCGCAGCACCGCCGGGTCGATCAGATCAGGCCGATTCGAAGCCAGAATAATCACCACATCCTGCAACGATTCAATCCCATCCATCTCGGAACAGAACATCGGGACCAGCGTGCTGGAGATATTAAATGAACGAGAAGCCCTTCTCGTCCCGAGAACCGATTCTGCCTCATCGATAAAAATAAACGGCAAGGCTCCCTCTTTCCGACGAGCACGAGCCTGGGCGAAGAGGTCCCTGACCATCCGCTCCGACTCGCCCAACCACATATTGAGAATCTCCGGCCCCTTGATGTGGAGAAAAGCTCCACGAGTCACCGGTGTCTTATCCCCTTTTTCGCCGGATGCAGCCTGGGCTGACTCTCCCACCAGCTTTGAAAGACTGGCTGCGGCTGCCTGCCCGATCAAGGTCTTGCCGCAGCCGGGAGGTCCATGGAGCAAGAAACCCTTCGGTTGAGTGAACTGAAAGCGCTGAAACATCTTCGCATGGAGCAAAGGATACTCGATGGCTTTCTGAATGGCGGCGATCGCCTCCGTTTGCCCCCCTATTTGGTCCCATGTGACCGTCGGAACCTCGTCGAGCAAATGGGACTTGGCTTTCCGGTCTTCCAGTTTTTCGATCGCCACATGGAGGCTGGGGTCGATTCGCACTTCATCTCCGGCCTTCAGGTCCACGCCGACGAGATCGCTCGATCGTTGGAGAATCAACACCTGCCGCCCCATCTCCTGCTCGAAGCGAAGCCGCCCATCTGCCAGCGTTTCTGCCACTTTCAATACAGGCCCATTACGGTCATAGCCTAAAACCTTGATCACCGCGTACGCTTCATTGACCAAAATCTGAGCGCCGATCTTGAGTTCGGCGGCCTGCACCCGTGGATCGACCGAGGCATAGTATTCGGCACCCCCCACCAGGATCCTTGCAAGACCTTCACCCGGCACCTCCAGTAGAGTGCCAACCCGATTAGCCGGCGCCGTGAGCTTCGCGATGACATCAGCGACTTTCTTGAATTCAACCTCTCGCTGCTTCTGCGCGGCCTGCCCAAGGGTCACGACATGGCGCAGCTTGTAGAGGATCTTCTGTCGGGGATCACTGTCAGGGAAAGAGGCGAGACATTGCTCTATAAGCTCAAGCGGATCGGATTCCATGCGCATGGATTGATTCAGGGTATCCTCAGTCTTCCCGTTGGATGCTGGATCCTGTGGCTGCGCGGGTCGGCGATCACTCATCGGTGGTCCTCCATGCTGAACAGATAGATGATCCTACCATAGCGGCCCCATGGATTGCCGCTTATCGCAACTGTTCAATTGACGGCTTGAAGAGTGACGGGGACACGTTCGTGGCGGGTTCCTCGTAGGATTTCGACTGTGACCCGATCATTGACTTTATGCTGCTCCATCACATCCATTAGTTCATCCAAAGTTCCGACTGGTTTACCATTGATCGCTGTGATGATATCGCCCAACTCTACCCGGCCGGTCACAGTCTCGCGTGCGCCTTTCAGTCCGGCCTGCTCTGCCCCACTGCCGCGTGACACCTTGCCGATAATCAGCCCCTTGACGCCCCAACGCTTGGCCATGGCATCAGGAACGAGCGAAACCCCGAGTCCCGGTCTGATGAGCTTGCCGTGCTTGATGAGCTCAGGAACAATCCGGTTGACGGTATCGACCGGCACGGCAAAGCCGATCCCTGCAAAGGCCCCGCTTGGGCTGACAATCTGCGTATTCACACCGATCAATCGACCGGCGCTATCGAGCAACGGCCCTCCAGAATTTCCCGGATTGATGGCCGCATCGGTTTGAATAACCCCTTCAATCGTCCGATCCGATAGAGATTTGATTGTCCGCCCCAAGGCACTCACCACACCAGTCGTCAGCGTATGGTCGAGGCCGAACGGATTCCCGATCGCCAAGACTTTCTGTCCGACGCGCAAGTCATTCGACGTCCCGACCGTGAGAGGCGAGAGCGTCTCTTCAGGCGCCCGAATCTGCAGCACCGCCACATCGTGATCGGGGTCGGCTCCGATGAGCGTGGCCTTATGCTCCGTACGATCGGCCAGCGTGACAGTGATCGAGTTTGCCCCATAGACGACATGAAAATTCGTGACGATGTGCCCCTGCTTGTTCCACACGAACCCCGATCCGGACCCTTGAGGGGCTTCAAAGAGATTGAACGACCAGGGGTCTCGTTGAATCGCCGTATTCGCGATGAAGACCACAGATTTCGTCGCCCGCTCGAACACAGCCATTGTGGCCCGCTCATCCGAACCCAACTCGGCTGGCGCAGGCGTTACCATGCGCGGCTTTCCTTCAGCGCCATCATAGGCCCCACCCAGCGGCTTGCCCCACTCCGCAGTCGACAAGGAAGACCAAAAACCGATAAGAAAAAATCCTACCGAAACGACCAACCACTTCATCGCGATCATTCACCCATGATTTGAATAATGATTTCCCTGGTCCGGGATCTGGTATCGAAATCGACAAGGACGACCTGTTGCCAAGCCCCGAGCAGCAACACTCCGTCCAGGAAGGGAATGGTGACCGATGGCCCCTGCAGCTGACCTCGCAGGTGGCTGTGGCCGTTGTCCTCGCCGGCATTTCTCGTATTGTGCTGCCAGGCAGGATCGGCAGGCACGGCCCGATTCCAGAAGGCTTTGGTGTCGGCCCTGATACCCGGTTCATCCTCGATGATCATCACCGACGCCGTGGTGTGCTTCACGAATACCGTGACAATCCCAGCCAACAACCTGGTGCCAGCCAACGCTTCGGTGACAGACTTCGTGAGATTTTCGATCTGTGTATTCCCCTGCATGGAGAGACGCAACGACACCGTTTTGACAGCCATACTTATGACTCCATTGCTCGGAGCGCTTGCCGCTCTCCCTGTGAAAAGGCACGGCCACGAGCCTCCTCGAGAATCAAATCGAACTCGCCTTGTGCCGTCAACCGACGCAACGTCCTCATCACCACGCCACTCAATACTCCTTCTTGCTGCAACTTCTCCAAGTAGGCAAAGGCATCGATCAACGTTTCTTTCTTCCTTACATAGTAGTCACGCCCACGACGCTGATTGCTGTAGGCTTCAAACTGTTCACAGGCGACAAGAATCTCCGCCAACTGTTTGACCCAGAGTGTGGCCGACGCCAACTTCTCCGGGTAGTAATAATAGAGCATGACCTGCTGCATCCACGGTGCCCACGTCACTCCCATCTTCCTGATGGCTGGGCGAACCATCCGCAGCCGACGGGCAAGCCGTCGCGAATAACCCAACCGCATCTCGATCTGCTCTTTGGCCCAAGGAGTGATCGCAATGCCGTCAGCTTCTAACTCCTTGCGATATTGCCGGAGAAAGGCTTCGGTTTCGCGTCCATAAATCGTCTCTGGATGTATGGCTCTCCATTCACGCGGTCTGGTCGGAATACCGCGTTCCTTGGCCCAAGACCAAATTTTCCCGAAGAGTCGGCGGTCGAGCCCCGCACGGCCCAAATCATGCAGTAAGCAGGCAATCTGATACTGGTGGACCCGCTCGGCTCCATGGCCCAATGCCATGGCCACCGCTGCGCACATGCGCGCAGTCCGCACCGCATGAGGGCGATCATACCCGCGAATGACCCGGCCGAGGTGAGTCGGATGGGGGTAATCGTACAGACGCATCAACCGTGCTAGAAGTGCACGGGAAACCAGAAGCGGAGCCTGTGCGTAGGCAGTTCGTTTCATGAATTGAGGTATCGCCGCGCATGGATTATTGGGACAACCGCGAGGAGAATATCGTTCGACGAAACGAGGTGTCAAGGCAAGCCCGCGCACCAATCCTCGATGAATGTCCCGATCTCTGCTATGCTCGGATGGAACACCCGACGGAGATGTTTCCAGATCAATCAGGCTGAACGATGACCAGACTCTATCTAAATCAGATCGTCCTGAGCATATTCCTCTGCACCTCTACCCTGCTGACCTCGATCACAGGATTCGCAGCACCATCGCTGGATCAACTCACCGACCTCACCGGCAATGCTTCAGTCGTGGTCACGCTCAAAGGACGCGACAACTTCACGAGCGAATACCGCTATGACATCAGTGTGAGAAACCACTCATCCGATTCGCTGATCGCCGACTCGCTGGTGATCGTCCTCGATAAAATTACTAACCTCGCCGGTCAAGACCGAGAAGGGTTAACAGGGGAATCCTTCCTCGGGCGGTTCGATATTCTGGGCCAAGACGGAGAAACCGATGACGGCAAACCATTTTTTCGCATACCGACCGGCCCAGCCCCTGACCTAGGCCCACTGACCGACAGCCTCCCTGTCACCGTGCGTCTCAGAAACAAGGACTACCTTTCAGTCTTTACACCTTCCTTCAAAGTGTTGGGACAAAAACGTCCGCCGCCTGAGCCGAAGCAAACCCAAGCAGCAGCCCCAGTTCAGCCAGGAACTACTCCAAGCACACCCAGTCGTCACGCCATCGATAAGCTAACTCAGTTGTTGATCAAAAAGGGCGTGATCACAGAAGAAGAGTGGCGCAAAGCTAGCCAGCCATGAACGACCCCACGTGCAAGGCTTGCCAAGGCAGCTGGCCGAAAGAAGACCATTTCATCGCAGACCTTGGTCTCTCCAAGGCCTATTTACACGACGATCAGTTCTTTCCCGGTTGGACCATCGTCCTGTTCAAGCGCCACGCGACGGAGCTATTTGATTTGGCCCCCACAGAACGAATTCAGCTGATGGAAGAAGTGAGCCTGGTCGCCAAAACCCTGGCCCAGGTCTATGAGGCCAAGAAGATCAATTACGAACTCCTCGGCAACCAACTCCCACATATACACTGGCATGTGATTCCCAGACTGACTGGCGACCCGGCTCCCCTTGAGCCAGTGTGGCAGGTACCCCACTCAGCTGTGTCCCTGTCAGTCGAACAAATCCAAGCCTCTATTGCACGCATCAGGCAACGGCTTTTTTAAAACTTTTCCCCTCATAAATCACGTACCCCCCCCTGCGTCCCCTGCTGTAAACAGAGCGTTACACTGTCAGAAAATTTTACAATGCGATGAAACGCTTTCACATTGATTAATAAGCAATATTTTTGTTTACCCTTCTTTCGTATATAGGTTTTGGTGTAAATAATTTTAAGACCTCCACCCTTAAAATATTCTCAAGTTATTGATTTATTTAATATGTGCCTGCCGGTATCCCTTTTGCTTATCTAACATAATAATTGAGAATTAGGGTATCCACCGGGATCTCTGAACCTATAACCGACGAAAGGGGTTTATGAAGCACCTGAAGATGTTGCTGGCGGTAGGGCTTCTGCTTTTCTCTGCAAGCCAATCTTGGGCCATTCCGCTCACAGTTGGCGGTAGCCCTCAACTATTCCAGTTTACGGGCGGGACTGGCTGGATCGATATCCCATCGGATGGCTACCAGTTCACGACAACGTCGTCGGTCAAGATCGACCTCACAGATCGATTGTTGATTGGGGATCGTTACCAGCTCTATGTGAACAATACATATATGATGACAACCTCCCCTATCACCTACGCCCTCGATGGACTTCAGACCGGCGCAACGACCTTCAACGAGGCATGGAGCAACCCGTATCTCAGCAAAGGCAGCCTCTATCTCGGTCCAGGTACTTACGATCTGGACATAAAGGTGGTAAGAGTAGCCCGTGGCGTCACCTATGGCAGCGGCTATATTCGGGCAACAAATAATGTCCCGGAGCCTGCGACCATCCTGATGCTTGGGGCGGGAATCCTGGGATTAGGTCTGTTACAGTATCGGAAATGGTTCCGGACCAATAGCTAGTCCTCTTTTCACAGCCGAACCTCCAAAAAGGCATTGTCCCTGATGGACAATGCCTTTTTCTTTCTCTCTCCTTCCCCTCTCTATTGTTGCCTACCCAAACCCAAAGAGGGCGCCCCTCACCCATCAAAAATTCTCATCGAAGTCTTCATGGCCTGCTCCGGCCTGGCCAGACAGGCTCTATGCTATAATGACTTTCCCGCAGACACCTTCAGAGGGGTCACAGGTTTCCGATGCGTCGCCGATTGGTGCTCATGACCCTCTTGTTCGCATCATGCATCGCTTGTTCCCCTACCCATTCGTCGCTCACGCAAGCGCGTGAGGACGCGCCGGCCCCCGTGGTTGAGTCCCCTCCTCCGTCTTCCGAACCCTCGCCTGCTTCAGAGATTTCTGAGGAACACAGGCTCCCGGAGCTCTTACCGCAAGAGCCAGAGGATGCCGTGACAGCGCTGAGTAAGTTGCGTGCCGAAGTCCGTCTATCACCAGACAGGGCCGACAGCCGGCTCAAGCTGGCTGGGGCACTCTATCGTATCGGCGATCTCGACGCGGCCATCGATGAATGTCGCGCGGCGATCGCGCTCGAGTCGAACAACGCCAAAGCCCATCTGCAGCTCGGCGTCGCACTGATGGCCAAACAGGATGGGCGCGCGGCTTCTACGGCCTTGAAGGAAGCCATCCAGCTCGATCCAGAACTTACACTCGCGCATTACAGCTTGGCCAGTGTCCAGTACTCACTGGGGCACCTCACCGCGGCGATCCAATCCTATAGCCGAGTGTTGGAACTGCAACCGCACTTTCCCGACGCCCGCTATCGCCTTGCTCTGATCTTGAAGCTGACGAATCAACATCGAGAAGCCACACAATTGATGGAGGATGCCGCAATCGGCGGGATTCCCCAGGCGCAGTACTTCATGGGAAACGCCTATCGTAACGGGCAGGGGGTTGAAAAAAATCTCGCACTGGCGATCCGTTGGTGGACCAAAGCTGTCGAGCTCGGCCAGCAGCGCGCGACGGAATCCCTTTCACAACTTCGCCGTCAAGCCCTTTCGCCCGATCAATCCGATCGCCGAAGAAAGGATGCACACGAAGGCTTCAATCAGTATCGCGATCAACTCTGGGCTGACTACCCGGATGCAGCCAGGAACGACCACAGTGACTCCTTGGGCATCACCCTGCTCAAAGAGAGCCAATCGCCTCATGGAGTCACGGCTCTGTTTGCCGAAGCCTTCGCACTGAGCGAGACTGCACACGACGAACTGGCGCGCTTGTATGAAACCGGCCTCGATACTAGACTTACTCAGTTCGACGCACGCATTCTGACATGTTTTACCACCACCGCTGGTGATGGGTTCGTTCCGGCGAAGAAAGCACTGGCACGCATCTATGGCAAAGGCCTCGGCGTCACACAAGATGTGCAGAAAGCCAAGGCAATGCTGAAGGGGCTGCCCAAGCAAGAATCGAAAG
>SWDH01000029.1:0-11698 GCA_005116945.1 Nitrospira sp. | reverse complement strand
CCCACCCAAATCCCCTCGTCGCTGCCGGTGTTGCACTTGTAATTAGAATTCACCCGTCAGTGCAGAAAATAAAGGGGTCTGACCCCTTACTCTTGTCTTCGCACGTGGCGCCAGCCTACTCGCCACTGGAAAAAGAGCGCAAGCGGTCAACCTCGGCACAGTGGTGAAGCGGGCTTGTCTATTTCTTTTAGTGAACGGCGTTCTGGCTTTCCTCATTCATCGCCTTCCCCTCATCACGTTTGATGGATTTCTTGGTGGAATCTTTTTTGCCCGCCTCCTGCTTCGGGGCTGAAGGATCGCTGGAGGTTGCGCAGCCGGTCACAATAAACAAGAGCACAGAGAGGACTACCGCCGTCACAATGGACATGGGACCTCCTTCACTCTACGCGTGCGTAATGAACCGAAATAATCTCATCCCCGGCAGTGCCGCCGCAGCAACTCCAAGAATATAATTGACTCCCCGGTACGTGCTCACTGAGGCTGATCAATTTCCAGAGCGTAAATTTAAGGGGCCGACCCCTTCGTTTCGCGTTTTCTCTCATTCAGGACATGGTTAGGCCTGTTCGTCGAGCTGTTTGAGCGATTTTCCATCCCTAGTTTTCCAGGCGGTAAGTCCGTTGGCGTTCCCGCCGTGTATAACTACCGCCGCCGCAGATGGGCTAGAAAACTCCGCATCTTTGGTCAAAACCAAGAAGCCGTCCTTCTCGATTAGCGTGCCATCGGCGATGAGTTGCTTACGCTGGGCTATGACGTAGGGGTAACTCTCGGCAGATGGGCGTTCCTCCAAGACGGCGGTTGAGCCGTGCAATATAACGAAACCGTTTGCGGTGCGCTGGCCGCGCGCCTCGGCTCCTTTGATTCGGCAGAAAAGCACGCCGCCGGGCTGAGCTTTCGCAGCGGGTTGAGCGATCGGCGCGAGAATGTCGGAACCGAGGACGGGAAGTAGCTGCCGAATGCGCGCCAGGAAGACTTCCATGTCCTCGCGGTCAGACTCGGGAAGCCTTGAGCCACCAGCCTGATTCTGTTCGAGTGTAAACCTGCCGATCTGAGCAGCCTCAGTGAGGAGACGACTCTCAAGATACCTTACATGTGCCTTAGTTAGATTCTCGTCCTTGCTGACAAAAACGATGGCCGAAACCCAAAACTCCTTTGTCTTGTGCTGCTTGAGTCGATCGCGAATGACCTCCGCCTCGCCGATATAAGCGCGGGCTGCGTTGGTAAGAGGGTCGTTGCCAATGAGGATATAAACGCCAGCCTTTTCGAGTTCCTCGCGAGCTAGAAGCTCGTCTAGTTCGGTACGAGGTGCGGCGACAGCCTTGCCAGTCCAGTTGGAGATTTCGGCAGTACGTAAACTCTTGGCGTCTCCTCGTGGAAGGAAAAGTTTGATAGTGGCCGATATCATGTGTACCCTCTAGGCCTAACTAATAAGTCTGTTGCGACCCACCTTGGAGACGTCGCCAGGCAGCCCCAGCATCCAGCATGGCAAGTCTACTGCAACCGGCTGTGCTTATCCACACACCTATAGGTCGTCTACCTCCTCCCACAAGGGAGTGGACAAGGCTGCCCTTACTGCGCGCGACCTTCTCACCGCCCACCCGCTGGCACGCCGAGACGTGCCAGTAGCCCAGGCGAGCACATTCCGATCGTGCGCGTTCTGCGAGCAAGAAGGGCAGCTGACCGCTCCCTCCTTCCTTTCCAAGCTTGCTCGTTTTCCCCTCACGGGAGGGTGGCCTGCTTGGGCTCCCACTGCGCGCGTCCAACGAGCACCTTCTGAGCGTGCGCGTTGCGCGAGCACGGGAGATCAACAGGCTACCCTCCCCTCTCCTTTCTTGCGGGTCCCTCCCCGCACGAGATGCCGGTCTTAATCTCCCCGCATCAAACGCACCTCTTCTCCACTTTCTTAACCCCTCAATTTTCCTCAACTCTCACACGCTTTTCCCTCTTTTTTTAACCGGCATTCCCGTTGCTCAAGCATCTGACCATCGGCAAACGGCGCAAGTGACCTGGAAGGAGGTGATTCAACGCCAAAGCCGAAACAATCTTAAAACCTTTTACGTTTTACCTTTCACGTTTCACGGAAAAAAGGAGACGTCATCATGCAGAATCCATCATCGTCAGTCTCGTCAGGAACCATGCCCCCTGCCATTGTCGGATCGGATAAGGGAGCCAAAGAAGTCTATGTCGTCGGAGGGATGGTCTTAATTCTGGCCGTCGCCATCGGAGCCGTCTGGTTCTACTCCAGGCAGGGCCAGTCCTACGTCTCGAAGGCCCCGGCTGAGACCCTGAGCAATGCTCAAGTCACGAACGTGCTTAACGCCAGCACGACCCCACCGGTCGAGCCGATCGTGCACAACCAGACCGTCCCCGGCTCCAACTATAAGTCCGACAGCATCCATACGGATATTTACTTCGAGGTAGGCCGCAAGGGACTCACCGACGACGCCAAGGCGATCCTCGCGACACAGGCCGACTTGGCGAAGAACGATCCCGACCTCGGCATTCTCGTCCAGGGTTACACCGACCAACAGGGTTCGGTCAGCTACAACCACAAGCTGGGACTGATGCGAGCTGAGAAAGTCAAAGAGTTTCTGGTCGGGCAGGGTGTCTCAGACCAGGTCATCAAGATCGTCAGCCTCGGAAAAGAGGGCGCGCTCTGCCTGGACAACAGCGATGTCTGCCGCAACATGAATCGGCGTGTGCATCTCGAAATCCGCAAGATCGGTCAGGAGCACATGATCCTTCCAACCGTCGCCACTGAGCCACACATCACTGAACCGATTCAATCGACAAATGATCAGGGCACCAGCACGGACGATCACGGCTCACCAGCGGACACACTCCTTCCTTCCCTAGCCGATCCCTCGGTAATCGATCTCACTCCACTGACGCCAGATCTAACTTCCGGCAGCTGACCGGCATCGAGTCTGACCCTGGATGAGACTTCATCTCATCCAGGGTCCGGTCGGCCAACACATTTTCCACCCTTTCACGATTTGTATCACCGAGGTCAACTATGCTGTACGCTCCTACTCGCTCATCGATTGTTCGTCTCTGCCTCCGTGCATTGATCACCGCTCTTCCCCTTCTCATCGCTCAAACGGCCACCCTGTTTGCACAGCCGGCTGAATCGCTCAGCACCGCAGTCATTCCTACGATGGGGATCAACGACGTGACGGAAGGCACGCTGCTGTTCAAAACCAATCAGCAGGGCCGGTATACCGCTGCGCCGGTCTTGAAGACCGACGTGCAGATTGCCGTGACGGGCCTCATCGCCCGCGCCACGGTACGTCAAGAATTCACGAATCCCAGCCAAAAGAAGGGCGACTGGCTCGAAGGCATCTATGTCTTTCCGCTCCCGGAGACGGCCGCCGTGGATCACCTGCGCATGCACGTGGGTGATCGGATCATCGAGGGCCAGATCAAGGAGCGGAGCGAAGCGAAGAAGGTCTATGAGAAGGCCAAGCAGGAAGGGAAACGGACGAGCCTGGTAGAACAGGAACGCCCGAATATCTTTACCACCTCAGTGGCGAACATCGGCCCAGGTGAACGGATCGTCGTAGAAATCGAGTATCAGGAAACCATCCGCTACGACCAGGGGACGTTCCAGCTCCGCTTTCCGATGGCCGTCGGCCAGCGATATATCCCGGGCACGCCGGTGATCGTGGAGGGCCAAGATCAGAACGGTTCAGGCACGATGCTGGATACGGACCGGGTGCCGGATGCCTCACGGATCACCCCACCAGTGCAGGCGCCCTCCCAAGGATCGATCAATCCCATCAGCCTGTCCCTCTCGCTGACTCCTGGCTTCCCAGTCGCAAAAGTGGAATCACTCTTCCACCAGGTGATTGTCATTCCTGATCCTGACGGAGGCTATCACGTCAGCCTCAAGAAAGACGCCGTGCCAGCCGACCGTGACTTCCAACTCACCTGGTCTCCGACTCCCAGTGCAGAGCCGGCGGCGACGGTCTTGACTGAACAGCGGAACGGCAAAACCTACGCGATGTTGATGCTTATGCCTCCAACGCTTCAGAACGATGCCACGCCATTCATGCCACGCGATCTGACCTTCGTGATCGATACATCCGGCTCCATGGCCGGCCCCTCAATCGAGCAAGCCAAATCTGCGCTGGCCACAGCCCTCACCAGGTTGACCACTCAAGACCGCTTCAATGTGATCCAATTCAACAATACGGTCCGTTCGCTCTTTTCCGCTCCACAGCCTGTCACGACAGCAGCCATGCGAAAGGCCATCCGATATGTGGAAGGTCTCTCTGCCGATGGGGGAACGGAGATACTCCCCGCACTCAGACAAGCCCTCAAGAGCCCACAAGATTCGACCAGGCGCCAACAGATCGTGCTCATGACCGATGGGCAGGTCGGCAACGAAGATGAACTGTTCGAATTGCTGCACCATCGCTTGGGAACCAGACGGTTGTTCACCATCGGCATCGGTTCCACGCCCAACAGCCACCTCATGCGCAAGACCGCTGAGTTCGGTCGCGGCACCTTCACCTATGTGGGACATGTCGACGAGGTGAAAAACAAGCTGGATGCCCTGTTCAAAAAGCTGGAACGCCCAGTGCTGAACGACATTCAGCTCGATCGGACCGGATGGACCGACCTAGAACCGTATCCTTCGACTATGACCGATCTCTACGAAGGGGAGCCGATTGTCCTGGCTCTCAAGGCCACATCGCTCCCGGACCAAGCCATCCTCCGTGGACAGATGGGTACACAACCCTGGTCGTTGCCAATCTCCATGAAACAAGCCACCAATCGAGGCGGCCTCTCCGTCTATTGGGCCAGACAGGAAATCTCCGCCTTGATGGACGAAGCCTTCACAGGAACGGCTGAAGAGACGGTTCGTAAAGGAGTACTCGACATCGCCCTGGCCCACCATCTCGTCAGCAAGTACACCAGCCTCGTGGCCGTCGATATCACACCAGCTCGCCCGATCAACAAGCCAGAAACCGAGCTGCCACAGGGCACGAAATCCTCGGAAGGCATGGAGAAGACCGCAATGATTGGGCTTCCGAAGACAGGCACAAACGGGCAGCTCCAATTGTTATTGGGGCTGTTGCTGCTGACGGCGGCAGCCATTCTCAGGCGAAAACGGAGCATGCTGGCGTGACCAGACAACGAGTCAAGGCCAGGGTATCCACCCTCCTGGTTATTACCCTGGTCTTGCTCGGTCTCTGGCAGACAGGAAGCGGCGCCTGGATCTACGTGAAAGCACAACTGGCCCAAGTCCTGCTGCAACGGGCTTGGGCCGGCACGTTGGCCGGCCAACGAGACGTGAAACCTTGGCCCTGGGCTGACACCTGGCCTGTAGCCAGACTGGTTGTGCCAAGCCTAGGCATCGATCAGATTGTGCTGGCAGGCGCCCACGGAAGAACATTGGCATTCGGGCCAGGTCGGCTCGAATCAGGCAGTTCTGCAAAAGATGGTGGGACGATGATCCTGACCGGCCACCGCGATACGCATTTTCAGTTTTTGGAAAGACTTCACGGAGGGGACACCCTCCTGGTACAAACTCGAACCGGTCTGTGGCATCGTTTTACGGTGCGAGAGGGTCAGATCGTCGACTCACGCACCGCGTCGATTGATACAGATGAAGAAGGAGCGCACCTGATCCTCGTCACCTGTTACCCGTTTCGCACGCTCACACCCAACCAGCCGTACCGTTATGTTGTGATCGCTGATAGGGAACCGATGACAGATGGAGCAGCCTAGCCCGCATTATTCATGACCGCTTCTGCTGCAATCGCGGAGTCGCCGCTACGACAAGCCTGGACGCGGCGGCCCGGCGTCCAGGCAGGCGGGCTCGCCGCTCGGTCGGTCAACATACTGTTTCAAGTATGCCTCCCTTCCTCGCGCCTCCACGCGCCTGTCTCGCCTGGCGACTGCGCGATTTCGCGACGAATCGCCATGAATAATGCGGGCTAGTGAGATGACTTCTGGCTGGTCTGCTTGGGCGCTTTCCATTTCCATGGCGGGACAGGATTGGAATCGGCCCACAGACCCTTGCCTGAAGCCTTGGCGAGTTCCTCAATCACCTCAAAGCTGGCATTCTTGGAGGTTGAACGTTGCCACCAGGCCAACCCTTCCTTCACCAACTCACGCCCCACATTGCGTCCGTCCTGCAGCAACACCTCGGCAGACACCCGGCCCTGCTTGTCTCGCGTGAGGTCTCGCACGACCACGTCCCGGTTCGCAACATAGGACGCAGTCGCGTGCTTCGCCTCTTTCCCGTAGGGCTGCTTCAGGTCGGGACAATCGATGTCTTTCAGATAGAGCGTTTCGTTGCGGCCCTTGTGGCGAATCGTCACTCGATCGCCCTCATGAACGGTAACGACCCTCGCGACATAGTCTGCTGCCCATGAGACATCAGGGCACACAGCCGCCAAGGCGAGCACAAGACCGACCAGAATGTGATGCTTCGGCATGATTCGCTGCGCTAGCCTCCCTTCTAGTCGCTGACTCATTTCAGGGTTATTTACTGATTAAAGCCCCTGGTGGCACAGACTTATATATGGATCCAGTCTCCGATGCAACGGAGGAGTATTACGCAAGTACCCCTGCACGTGCAGGATCGCTGCGAGAGATCCGGCCTGTCATGGACCACACCCCTACTCCTCTTTTAGGGCAGACTGAACCAAAGCAACCTCAGCGCCGATTGCATCGAAACCTGAAAGTGCCCGGTTGTCAGAATGGCGACTGGTATCATCTTGTATTCATAGAGCTGGCCAACCGGTGGATGGATGTCAAGGGTCACATGGACGCCCACATGGTATGTGAGCAGCGGCCTTCAGTACATTGGGACGAGGGCCGATAGGCTCGGCCATATTCCCCAATTGTGGACTTCCCGTCTGTACTAACAACGTTCGTGTCTGCAAGGAAGAGAGTGGTACTCCTGACTGGGCTAACGCAATACCTTGGAGATTTGCCGCCGCACCGGCGACGATCGCGGCGGCGCTAGACGTCCCGTTAAAGCCCCCTGTATACCAAAACCCAGGATCGGCAGGACGATCTGGAGCCAGATATAAATCACCGTATCCTGTCGTCACGACCGCAGATCCCCACCCCTGTAGATCAATGCGACTCCCGAAGCTGGAAAACCCTTCACGTTGGCGGTCCGCTCCACTGCTCGGTGGTTGCCCTGCACCCACGATGATAGCTCCTGAGTCCTGCAGGGTTCGATCAAATACACCAGAGCAGGCGGCCTGATCCAAGTTCACCCCCCCATTTCCAGCAGCTTCTACCACCACAAAACCTTGCGCCACTGCGGTTTGAATCGCCTCGAAGACAGAGGGAAGCACTTCGATGGGCCCAAAGTTTAGCAACCCACATACTGGATACTGTTGCTCGAGCAGGATGACATCTCCCGCTGACCCATCCGCCACTGCGAGGAGAATGGCATTGGCCGGGTTATATCCTAGGTTCGCCGTATTGGCAGGAGCCAGACCGATCTTAGCACCCCAGGAAATGCCGTTGACGCCTCTCGTGTCGCAATCCGCAACCATTGCGCCAAGGACGGCCGTGCCGTGTTCTCTATTGATGCGGTCACAAGGAGCAGGGCACCCCAGTTCCTCAAAACCAGGTGGATAATTTGTGTCTCCGGAATTTAGAAGCAAGGTCACGCCACCGGCAGCAGTAAGATCGTCATGCGTGCGCAGCCAGTTGTACTCAATATCGTAGATCGTCACACCGTGACCATTGCCTCCTGGAATCGCCCAAGAAAACCGGGCCTCAATGCCACCGGGGGCAGAATCGAGATAGCCCTGTTTCCGAGTGAAGTCAGGCGGAATCCACGGCGGTGGCTGTGGTAATGGCGCGAATGCTGCGACCTCTACATTCAACACATGCTTCATCTCCGCAAGAAAGGCGGCAGCATCGGTGCCGGACCGCAGAGTCATTTCAACCCACAGATTTAAGTCGGGCAAAGGCGTACCCACACGGCTTCTTTCCTTGAACCGCAGTTCGTTCAGCTTCTGCTCCGGCAAGCTAAACAGCTTGCTGTGGCTCACCACTGCGTTTCTGAGGTTAGACGGGAGACCTTCCAAGGGTTGCTCCACATTCGTGCCCTCCTGAAACTTGACATGAACGCTTTTCGACGAATACCCGGGTGGAATGGTTAGGGGAATAGCTTCTGCCGCCACTGAAGGACCACTGGGCGAATCCCCTCCACAGCCGGTCATCACAAGCAATGCGCTGCTAAGGAGACAAACAAGTACGCTGGCGTATCCGGTCCTCAAGGCTCTCTCCTCAGCGATGAAAGAATGGTGACTGGGGCAGGCTCACTGCCCTATGCGGATGAGAAAGGAAGGAGTGGTGACAGCGGCCAGAAAAAGTGAGCACCGTCCGATGGAGTAGAGGGCATACGTGCATACAAAAGCTGGGCGCGATGTGAGGCAGTTTTCTTCCTGACCCTGGCTTTGCCTACGCGTATACGTCAATAACAACGTGGCTCCAGTCTGGTTGACCCAAACGTGTTATGGAGCTTGTCTTGCGTGACATATGGAGCCGGCGATCCGGATTGAACGGACGACCTGCGGTTTACGAAACCGCTGCTCTACCAACTGAGCTACGCCGGCTCTCACGCCAAACAATACAATTTACACGGGTTTTTTCTCAGCCTCAAGGGGTTTTTCGCCCCTTCACGGATGACAGAGACCAACAGGCTCCAGACTTTAACCTCTGGCTTGTCTCATCAACCACCGCAACCATGGCCACTACTTAAACCTGGCAACAGGCTGCAGCCGGACTATAGATCCCTGGCCAGGCCCAGGGAGGCAGAGGGGTTCCTGTTCGTTTCCATACTGCTCACGGGCCATCTTCAACACTTGCCCCTTGGTATAGGCGCACAGTTCTCCGGTAAGAATGGTGCCGTTTTTGTCGAGGTCTGCGGCACCACCCAAGCCTCTGAGTAATTGATAGGTAAACAACCCATGCCGGCCCGGGTCATATCTATGGGTTTCCTGGACCGCCCGGTTCCCAATCATCCACATGATCTTTTCTTTCCCACTGCCCTCCTGTTCCCACATCGGAGCCATTGTGCCCTTGGACTCCGTGCCCGGCAGCGGTTCAAGGGAAAGGTCGAGCATGACAACGGCGTGCTGAATCGGTAACGCTGCCAAGGATTCCTGCAGACGGCGAAGCGAATAGAGCTGTGTACGGGACGTGGCCATACCGTCGAACGGTATCATCGACACGGCACCAGTGGTCGGCTCAACCACTCCGCGTCCTGTAACCGATATATAGACCACCGTAGTAGAGTCCACGCGCTCGGGCAACCATTCTTCCAAGACCTCGGTCAGATCGCGCTTGAGAGCGTGAGAGTCCACCAGAGTGCGTACGCGCTCTGGTGGAATCCCTCCGATAGATTTGAGATACGTGGCTACCGCTTCCGCATCTCGTGCAGCGTACTTGACCGTGGGAATCACGCTCTCACGAAACTGCCCCACCCCGACGACAATACCGATGGCCTTTGGTTGTTTGAGCAAGCCGGGCCGTTTTGGAAGCCGATCGACATCGACCGGCGTTGCGGTTTCCACCGTTGCCGCAGGTTTTATCGACACCAGAAACTTCTTAGCGGACGGGAGCTGAACCAAGGGGGACTTGGCACGCAAAATCAACGTCAACTCCTCCGGTGCGGCGGCATCAATCGTGTCGACCTTGCCGTTCAACGTCACATGTTTTACCTCGCCAGGCTGTAGGTCGCCGATAGAAACCACGCCGGGAATCTGTTTAGTCAAGATTGGCGTGGCAGCCACCAACAATTCGACAGCTCGTGCAGTGCCAGGTCCTTCATTTTTGACTTCAATTTCAATCGCGATGGCTTCACCACTGTGGAACACTTGATCGCGATTTTCGTCACGGACGAGGGCCCGGAATATCACCGTCGCAGGCTGATCAACGGGAATCGGCACCGGTGTGACTGCCTGCGACGGTAATAAGACAGCCTGGGATCCGTCGGCCTTGCGCGCACGAGCAGCTTCGTGAATGTTGCTCGACGTCCCGAGTTGTACGGCCATCCCATCCGTCACGAGGTCCATCGCCTCATAGGCAATCGCATCAAGTCCCTTCACGTCACAGGATCCCTCCGTGACCTCAACCTCTCCACGCCCGACACTCTGAATCTTCTTACTGTAAAGGGCTGCCCCATCAAGAGTTTTGTAGGCGAAATCCAACCCCAGGGCGATCGTGATTGGATACCGCCTGGTCACCTTGCGAGGAATAGCCAGATCCACCTGAGACAAACCCAATGCCGTATCAACCGAGCCATGTGCTTCAGATAACGATGCTGTTTCCCCTGTCAAAACTTTTTCAAACACACGTCCCGTCTTCCGCTTCAGCAATTCTTGCAGCGGGGCAGCGATCGGAAAAGATTGCGCTTGACCGCAGGCGTCCTGATAGGTGAGCTGCGCCCCGGCAATCGTGGGATCGGATCGTAGATGGACGGTGAGGGGGAGATAGTAGCCGGTGTAGGCACCGTCTCGACTCGAGAAGAACGAGCAATGTGTCAGCGTTGCCGCACAGAGCCCAGCCACAACCCATGAGGCCATGCGGAACGGGAAGGACGGTCGTGGTGAATCGATGCCTTGCACAATCATTCTTATACAGAAAAACACCGAACGAGCACAACTCGACGACGAGCCCTGTGTGTTTGGTTGATCTGGTTTGTTTCATTCAACCAAAAACCAGACAAACCAGACAGACCCAACAAACAAGAACAACCAGTCTGCGAGGCCCGTCGTTGACAGGCCCGCACCCCTCGGTTAAGTTCACTCGCATGACTGAGCCCTTTGCCCCGACACCGCAATCAGCATCGACACCTCAACTCTCCTGGTCAGCTATCAGCCGACTTATTCGATTTCAGAATCAGACCGGAACCTGGCTGCTCATGTTCCCGACTCTATGGTCCTTAGCGTTGGCTGCTCGAGGCATCCCCCCGCTTCGCTTGCTCGCCATCTTTGTCGCCGGTTCCTTTGTGATGCGCAGCGCAGGGGTCGTGATGAACGATTTCGCGGACCGATCGTTCGATCGGCATGTGGCGCGTACACGGATCCGGCCACTCGCGTCAGGCGAGCTCAGTGCGACACATGCGCTACTGATCTGCGGATTCTTTCTGTTATTGGCAGGAACGCTCGTGTGGTTCCTCGACCCCTTGACGATCCTCTTGAGTCCCATTGCCGTGCTTTTGGCCGGCCTCTACCCATTAGCCAAACGCGTCATTCATATCCCGCAAGCGATGCTGGGTATCGCCTTCGGCTGGGGCACGATCATGGCCTGGACCGCCTCGCGAGGAGACATCGAAGCCCCGGCTTGGTGCCTATTTGCAGCGACGGTCTGTTGGGCGATTGGATACGATACGATCTACGCGCTCCAAGATCGAGAAGACGATCGTCGAATCGGCGTGAAATCCTCAGCGCTGTTGTTCGATTCGTCGACGTGGATCGCGGTCGGCGCAGTCTTTTCCGCCATGCTGCTATTGCTGGGACTCGCTGGCTGGTTTGCCCAGATTGGCTGGATCTACTATGTCACGCTCACCGCCATCGGCGTATGGTGCCTACAGCAGGCCTTGCAGCTGAAAGCGACCGTACCAGCTCCCGTGGCCTTCCACATGTTTCAGCAACATGTATGGGTAGGAGGGGCTGTCTTTATCGGAATGATTGCGGGATTTCTGCTGTAACCGCAG
>SWDH01000028.1:219172-263676 GCA_005116945.1 Nitrospira sp. | reverse complement strand
GGTGCGTGGATCGCAGGTGCTCCGGAGCGAGGTCCCACGAGCCGCCCCGTAACACTCTGTATTTACCATTTTTCGGCCCCTTCGGGTTCTGCGGCGGGCTGGTCGTATAATAGTCCGGGTCATACCAGTCGCTGACCCATTCCCAGACATTCCCCGCCAGATCATAGATCCCGTAGGGGCTCTTGCCGTCTTTCAATTGCCCCACCGGCACCAGTGCGTCATGGTTGTTCCACTTCTCCTGCCCATAGTTCGCCCGGAGCGTATTAGGAGGTTCATTGCCCCAGGGATAGATGCGCCCATCCGTCCCCCTCGCCGCTTTCTCCCATTCCGCCTCCGTCGGCAGCCGCTTGCCGGCCCACTCGCAATAGTTACTCGCATCCGACCAATCGACATTCACGATCGGGCGCTTCTGATGGGACGGCTGGTCCATGGTGGGCCACATCGGCGGCCCGTTAAAGCCCGTGGCTTCCAGAAACTTTGCATACTGCCCGACCGTCACTTCATACTTGTCGAGGTAATAGGCATCGAGAGAGACCTGACGGACGGGCTTTTCATCGTCACCACCGTCGTTGCTCCCCATGGTAAATTCCCCCGCCGGCACGAGCATCATCGGCGCCCCATCTTCACCGGTGATCTTCTGCTGCTGTGCCTGCGCCTGGCCTGAGACCCAAACGACGAGCGTGACGGCCATCAGCACACCGAAAACGCACAGCCTCACCTGTCTGCTTTGTCTTACCCTCATGATTCTTCGCCTTTCCGATTACTCATCGGTCATCCCACCGTAAACCACCGGCTTGAAGATATTCCGTTGTACAAGATCCTGTTCAGTAAAAGCGTTGCACCTGTTCCGTCAAGGTATTTGCGACAAGCTTCAGATCGAATGGCCAGGCGTAACGGAGCTCAACTCCGGGATACTGCGGCCGTAGATGATCGAGGATTTCTGGGATTTCCACCTCGGAGTGAGAACCGCCCGGTGTAAACATCGTCGTGGTCACGGTAATGTGGGTTGCGCCCTTCTTGATCAGTTCATCGACTGACTCTTCCAAGGTCGGCGCACAGAACTCGTTGTAGGCGACGGTAAAGAGGATGTCGCCAAGATTTGCCCGCAATTGAGCCGCCACTGCTTCAAGTCCTGATTGATAGGGGTCCGTTTCCGGCGTCCTCGGCCACTGACGGATTTTTGTGTCCAGCTCCTGTTCCTCTGCCGACATCGGTGTACCTGCCGCCCGCCGCTGCCCTTCCAACCGTTTCAATTTTGTGACGAGTTCAGATGGGCATCCTTTGGGAATGCCGCCGTGTCCAACTAGAATCACTCCTCGGGTCGTGGTCGCCATTGCATCGCTCCTCTTGTTGATATTCGCATCCGTTCTCACTCACTGTGAATACGTCGTGGCCTCTAGATATTCCTGCAAATTGGTCTTGCCATAGCGACTGTCCGGGTACACCTTCCGAATGAATCCAGCCACCATGGCCATCACTTTCTTCACCGCGGGGGTCTTCTCTGGATCTGTGGCTGGCAAGAGACGTACAGTGATAGCCTTCTCATGCAATTTGAGTTGGATAAAGTAATTGCACACAGCACCCTGCTCGATCGTAATTGACTCCAACAGTGCTTCGTTGCCGCTTCGCGCCAGGTAGAATTCGCGAACTTTGAGAATATCGGTTCCCGCCCGCTGAATCAATGGCGTGAAGGCCTGATATACGACCTGCAGATCCCCGGCCTCTTCTATGACAACATGCGGCATGGTTCTTTCTCCCTACACATGATTGCGCAACATGAGCTCCTTGGGATGCGGATTGAGATAGACTTGGTCCCGAATGTACCCGACATCAAAGATCTGGACGTAGTGTTTGATCAGTGTGAGAGGAACAATCAGGGGCGTAAGCTCCTGATGATAGTCGCCGATCACGCCCAGCAACTCGGCTTTCTCGTGAGCGCTGAGGCGGTTCTTGAAATGCCCGAGTATGTGCTGGAGCACGTTCACATGCTTGCGCACCGTCGCCTTCACGGCCAACGCCTTCATGAACAGTTCCCCATACCGGCGGACGAGGTCCTTGGGGCGGTGCTGATGCGCCTCACCCACTAGTCGCCCGAGCACCTTGTAGTGCTGAGGGTGGTGGGCCAGCAGTATGTATTTGTGGATTGTGTGGAACTGTATCAGGGCCTGTCTCGTGACTCCATTGTGAATGAGATCCTGCCAGCGGCGGTAACAGAAGACCCGCTCGATAAAATTCTCTCTCAGCGTAGAATCGCAGAGTCGCCCTTCTTCCTCCACCGGAATCAGTGGGAATTGCTCGATAAAAGCCCGCGCAAAGAGTCCGATTCCGTTCCGGCTGACCACACCCTCCTTATAGTAGACTCGAACTCGCTCGGTTCCACAGCTTGGCGACCCCTTCTTAAACACGTACCCGGCTAAATCTAAATGCTTCAGTTCTTCGATACGATTCGTGGCCATCGTCTCCAGTGCACGCGTGTGATCTGTCCCGCTCTTGATCGTGACGAGTCTCGGGTGTTGGGGGGTACCAATCAGCCGCATCGCCTCGCGCGGCGCCCCTAATCCCGCCTCGACTTCAGGACAGATCGGGACCCATTCGACGTAGCGGCCGAGCACATCGGTTAGAAACCGGTCGCGCTTATGCCCGCCATCGTATCGGACTTCCTCGCCTAATAGACATCGACTCACTCCGATGCGGGTCGGTAAGGCTGTTCGCAATGGATGTGTGGCCGCCTTTTTCATGATGGGCCCACCTTTGCGGCTTTCCCTAGATCAAGATATTCCTGCCGAGCCTGCTGATGATCGACGATCGGCGAGGGATAGTCCAGACCAATCCGGCAGCCTGACCGTTCTTGATCCTCGACGGTCATCGTATGGGGGTCATGGATAGCGGTTAGCGGAACCTTGACCAATTCCGGTACGTAGCGCCGGATATACTCGCCCTTGATGTCGAATTTCTTGCTCTGTAGGAGGGGATTGAAAATCCGATACCCTCGCATCGCATCCGTACCGGTCGAAGCACACCATTGCCAGTTGCCATTGTTCGCCGCGACGTCAGCGTCTATCAGGTGTTGCATAAAGTACCGTTCCCCGCTCTGCCAGTCGATGCGGAGATCTTTAATCAGGAATGAGGCGACGATCATCCGCACACGATTGTGCATCCAGCCTGTGTGATTCAGTTGTCGCATTCCTGCGTCCACGATCGGAAAGCCGGTCTTCCCCTCACACCAGGCTTGATACAATCGATCGCGTTCTCCGCTAGGCACACGAGGAGCCGGCGCCGGAACTTGGCGAAACGGCCTCTCGACGACGTGGGGAAAGGCGGCGAGAACCTGCTGAAAAAATTCCCGCCAGACCACTTCGTCGATCCAGGTGAAAACATCGGGACGAGAGACGCGTCTGCCTTGTGCAAGCGACGCGAGGGCTGCATGCACTGCTGCACGGGCCGACAGGGTTCCAAATCGAAGGTGGGGGGAGAGGATCGAACTCCCGTCGACGGCAGGAAGATTTCGTCCCGTAATGTATGAATGAATGGGACCGTCGACGAACCGATGCAGTCGTTTCTGAGCGTTTCGTTCCCCCGGCTCGATCGAGAGAGCTATCGGCTCATATCCCAAGTCGCCTGGCGAGGGCAACGGAGCGGGAACGGGCAACGACGCAGCCTTCTCTGCTGTCAACAACTGAGGAATTGGCAGGACGGTCGGTTTCACCGACTGCCACTTCGTCCACCAACGTGTGCGATAGGCGCTGTACCGCTGCATGGGCTCGCCGGTCGCGCTTCGAACTTCTTCAGCCTCGAAGACGACATGGTCTTTGAAGGTCCGCACGACCACGCCGATTTGCGCCAGCTGTTGTTGGACGGCACGGTCTCGTTCGATGGCTGCTGGCTCATAGTCACGATTCCAGTAGACCACATCGGCTTTCCATTCGCGTGCAGCGCGAACGACTTCTCCTATCGGCTCGCCGCGACGCCACTGAAGCGTAATGCCTCGGCTAGCCAACGACGCAGCGAGATCTTCAAGGCAGCCGAGCATAAAGTTCACACAAGCGGAGCCGAACACATGGGATTGTAGGAGAGGCTCATCGAACACAAAGAGCGGAATCACGTCGCTGCAGGCTTCGCACGCTGCTGTCAAAGCAGGCTGATCGTTGAGCCGCAGATCCCGTCTGAACCACACGATCCCACGCATCAGCGTAACTCCTGTGGTTCCGGCTTCGGCCTGTTCTCGGACATGGCTTCATCGATGAAGGTGGTGCGCCGCCAGACGAGATAGAAGGCAAACAAGAGTGTCGTCG
Source organism: Nitrospira sp. (assembly GCA_005116945.1). Lineage (GTDB taxonomy): Bacteria > Nitrospirota > Nitrospiria > Nitrospirales > Nitrospiraceae > Palsa-1315. The sequence continues at coordinate 259,384 of SWDH01000028.1, read as the reverse complement.
CCATGAAACCGGACCGGATCTGGCTAAAGCCGAACGCCAATTGGTTCATAGCTTCACTGACCAGACCGAACCCCGCGTAGGCCAGCGCGAGTCCCCAAGCCCAAGGTCGCAACCAGAGAAACCCGTAGCCGATCAACAGATGCACGGCAGGGGCATGGAGTTTCACGAGAAACGAGGCCGGCCCCGTCACCGCCGTTCCGAATAGTTTGAGCGCGTAGGCGGGGAACAGTGCGATGATGACGAGATCTATCGTGCCGACGATCAGGAATAATCCACCGATCAGTTGAATATCTCGACCAGTTCCGATCGGCTTCACGACTCCTCCTATCGAGCAGGACTGCCATGTGGTTCCATCTTGCCCTTTTGGTCCTTATAGAGGGTTTCGCTTGCGATACGGATGATGGAGAGTTCACGGGTGCCGCCCTCGCCCTTGATGCCCAGTTTCACCGCGGCCCCCGCTTCCCCACGTACCATCTGTATCACTTGCTCATAGGTCTTGCCGGTGACAGGCTGACTGTTTACCGTCACAATTTCATCTCCGTGCTGTAGACCTGCTTGTTGTGCAGGACCCACCGGATATACGTGCGCCACGTACAGCGACGCCGGATCGCCGATACGTTCCGCTCCGACATGCAGCGACACGCCAATGACACCATTCGGCATGTTGACGTCACCCCCATGTGCTTGCGGGGCCTGACTCTCTGGCTTATCCTGCCCCTCAGCAGCCCGGACCTCGCTTGTCGTCCCCGCGATCTGGCATAGCACGACCGTCAGTGCACTCATCAGTACGGCGAATGTGACATTGATCGTCTTGGTCATCATGTGACTACCTCCTTGTGAATCATCATTGATGTGCAAGTTCGAGTACAGAGACTCCCGCGGCAGCACAAGTGAACTCAGATGGACCGATCACTGGAGCCATGACGCATCTCCTCTATCCCTTCGTCAAGATCGCCCGCAAGGCTGGTTCCAATTTCGGGTATTGAAAGACATATCCATGGGAGAGCGCCTTCGCCGGAGTGACCCGTTGGCCCGTGGTCATGAGTGTTCCCAGTTCGCCTAATGCTGCCTGCAGCGCGAAGCCAGGCACGGGAAGCCAGGATGGCCGGTGGAGGACGCGTCCGATCGCATCGCAGAACTGATTCATGGTCACTGCTTCTGGCGCCACGGCATTGACAGGACCTGAGACGTTCGGATTTGCGAGCATCCAGTGAATCAGACCAATATGGTCGCGCCGGTGGATCCATGACACCCACTGGGTTCCCGGCATGATCGGGCCCCCTGCGAAGAATCGAAATGGCAACAGCATCTTCGGCAAGGCCCCACCATCTTGTTCGAGCACCATTCCGGTCCGCAACATCACGACCCGCACACCGAGCTCTGCTGCTCGAAGCGCCTCTGCTTCCCAGAGGAAACTGAGATAGGACAAAAAGCCTTGGCCGCGCGCAGCACCCTCATCCAGCAGACGATCATCGCTGGCCCCGTAGTAGCCGATACCAGACGCGTTGATCAGCGCCCGGGGTCTCGAAGGGCAGCGGGACAGGGCTTCTATCAGTACACGAGTGGAAAGGACCCGGCTTTCTATCAGAAGCTCCTTGCGGGCATCGGTCCATCGTCCATCGGCAATCGGTGCACCAGCGAGATTGATGATGACATCGGTACCGTCGAGACAATGCTCCCAGGCTCCCCCCTCTCGGCCATTCCACTCGACAGCCGTGACGATCGAGGCACAGGGCCATTGCGTTTCAATCCTTCTCGTGAGGAGCGTGACCCGATGCCCCTCCTGACAGAGCGAGGTACATAATGGGCGACCGATGAATCCTGTTCCGCCTGTCACAACAATTTGCATGGTCGTATCCTCATACCGGGACTGAGTAAGACCAACAAGCGGTTAGGCGTCAGGCTTCGTGCCATCCCCGTGGCCCGTTCCGATCCTAGGAGCCTCGCCGTGATCGAACCGTTGGGCATACTTTCTCTGCTTCACGCCGTGCAACAGATCCGGAGTCGGGCTCAATCGGTTCCGAAGAATGACCGAGTCGATGACGTCGCCACAACTGCTGCAACGCAAGCCCGTGATGCCGATTTGCCCAGTATCGTCTTCAAGGTCCAGGTAATACTCCATGATCATCAATCCTCCGCAACGCGTACAACCGCCTTCGTCGTCTTGCGGAATGGGGAGTGGAGGTTTATCTGACCTCCCATTCGATTCCATGGGCTACACACTCCTTGGCTGATCGTACGCACGCATCGATCGTCTCCAAGACAAGGTGCGTGGTGCAATCGTGCGTCATGCGAGAGACGCCCGTGATACCGCAAAGAAACCGTATACTGTCGTTGACATGCAGCCTTCTCCAATTTCGCAACTACCTGAACGACCGGTTGTCTAGGACCGGAGAACAGCCCACCAGTTCCGCAGCCACGTCGAGCGTAGTAGCTTGTACATAAGCCATGCTGCGAGCAGCAGGCCCAGTAGCGGGACGACCACGGTTTGTACCAGCTTCTGATAGTCGGTCATGTGGACGCGCAAGCGATACTGCGGTCGCTTCATCAGATTCTGATTCTCTGTCGCAATAGTGACCGTATATACGCCCTCTTCCAGACGGACTTCGCCCCTGAGCACCCCGTCTGGATGCGGGCTGGGGCGAATCTCGGCCACGATTTCCCCATCAGTCCCACTGGACCCCTTGACGATCTGCATCCCGACCGGCTCATTGCGCCAGGTTGGATCCACGAGGTCTACGACCAGAAAGGTGTCTCCGGCCTGGGGAATGTCCGTGCAGTATTGCTCGCGCAGCTGGTGTTGCGGCTGATAGGCGTTGAAATGTACGACCTTCTCCCCGACCCGTCGGAGGCAGGGGTCGTCTTCCCCACTCACGGCGCCATGGGCCGCGGCGAGGTCAGGGTGGGACCAGGCGGCCACCAGTAGTAGCGCCATCGCGCCGATCGCGCCCGTATATGTCCGCATGGCTAAACCCTCCTATATAGGACCGTTCAATGAACCATCGCCCGCTGTCCAGGTGACCTGGCTCCAGCCTGTGAAGGGGAAAGTGGACAAGTATCTCACCTCCCCTTCGATTCCACTGGAACCCCCGATGGCGATTGCCATGCGCATCACCTGATACGAGGACGACCCACTTCGGTCTTCTGTCGTGCCGCCACCGCCGTTCTCCATCGTGCGGCGCTCGCCCACCAGATGAACGTCACGAGAGCCATAATTACTAAGATGATCAGGTCCATACGGTCCTCCCTCTAACGCTCGTCGATTTTGTGGGGAGCCCTGCGCTCCGGGATCCGGAGTGCAGGGCCGACCCACCGAGACTAACGGTCTGGTTTAGTACGGGATCACGTGCAAGCAGTCCTTGCTCTCGTTGTTCCAGACCACATCGCACAGGTTGGACATGCGCGCCACAATCTGTGCCGCCACGCCGCCCGTTCCGCCAAACAATCCGCACCAGCCCAAGGTCACAAAGCCCCAGTGCAACGGGGCCGCAAAGAGTTCATCGACGAACCAGAATGCATGGCCCCACTCGTTGAGACCCACGTTCGGGAGAATCATCATCGGGCCCACAATCGCCCCCACCAACGGGAACGACACCGCCTTGCTGAACTGCGGTAACCGCGTCATCGCATACAGATAGCTCGCCACTCCCATGGTGATGTAGAGCGGGAACGTGAAGTAGAACGCAATGATATGGCTCGCGGTGAAGCTCGTGTCCCGGATAATCACCTGATGCCACGACGCGTCCTGCTCCAGGGTGTAACTGCCTGCCCAATACACGCCGAAGACGTAACAGGCGAGCCACATCATCCAATAGAAGTACCGCTTCAGCTCGGTCTTGGGATCCACATTGGCCACGTTGCGATCCCGCGTCGTCCAAAGCCACCCAAAGATCGCGGACGCGTTGATGATGTTCGAGATCACGTTAAACCGCCACAGATTCATCCAGGTGTTTTCGAACTCCGGCGTCATGGAGTCTAAGCCGGTGGTGTATCCGAAGACGCGCTGAAACACGACCTCGGCCCCCACCGCCCCCAAGATTGCAAACCAGCCGATTTTGAGGGGCCTGGAATCGTACCAGAGCGACATGTCGTAGCCGCTCTTGTCGCTATCCCCCCATGTTGTTGTGTTAGCCATGATACTGACCTCCTTGTTATGGAATTGAACCCACTACGTATTATGACCTCCTTCCCCTGTCTGATCGCTACCGACAGCCCACTTCGTTCACCTATTCGTATCGCCCTTCTCTGTGCTCACCGAGCAGACAGGCCTCTCCGGGGTGTGGAGAGGGGCCTGTCTACCTCAGCGGGAGGCGCCGTACGAATTCGCGGCGCCTGCCTTGATGCGAAAAGGAAACCTGCTCCATCTTTCTGACCTGGTCGCATTGCTTTACGATGTCGATCATCTACCTCTGCTGGGCCGGCCCTCGGAACCTGGTGCACAGCAAACGCCTGTTCAATAGGTCTGCCTCGCGAATCCCCGCGCACGTTCATCGCGCGATTGTTTACCGCTACCTTTCCAGGAGGCGGAGCTGTGACCGGGTCATGTGAAATTCCTCGATTAGCCACAACGACGGGATCGACAACCTCACCACATTGCACACAGCGTTTCGCGGCAAACTCCGTTTCGCCGATACAGAGCACCAAGTCCATGTAGAAGTCGGTCACCATGAGTCCGCCGCACCTGGCGCATGTCGATTCATGCGAAGCTTCAGAAGAGAACGTGTGGCTCATGGACTCTTCAGTCTTCGTTTTTTTCGTGAACGCTCTTGCCATAATGGCCTCCCTAGGTTTCGGTTCACTGTTTGTAATATGTATGTCTAATGTAATGTATAAACCATTGTGTCCAATGTGTCAAGTGTTATGGTGATAAATATTTGACAAACATTAGACGCTATAATATAATAAAACTTCGTGATAAAATATTCATATAAATCATGTAGTTGTAAATATCGCGAACATCTCTAGAGATGTCATTCTGGTAAGAGATCGCGTTTTGGACTCCAGAAACCGATCAGAGGTACCAATCGCTATCGTAAATATTCCGATGAGAATGTTGCGTTATAGAGACTTTTGATGGAGCGGGAAGGTTAAGCCTGATCTGACGGTCATGTCATTTTCTCTCGCGCTACCCGATGAGAAGGACTGGAGCCCGGGTCCTGTCGATGAAGTGAGTCACGTCTCCAATCTCGCCGTCCAAGGACAAGAGGCGATCGCCATGCGGCACATTTTCGTGAAATCAGTATCGAGATCGTGGAAGCCTTTGCTCACTTGGATGTCGTGCTGGATCGATTCATGCGGCAGCCCTTATTCCGAGGGTAACAAGGAAAGGCCGGTCAGATGACGCAATACCCTCTTACCGTATTCTTCGACGGAGACTGTCCGATTTGCGCACGAGAGATCGCACTTATGAAACGGTTAGACCGCCGGCGACAATTGGAATTCTGCGACTTCTCAGGCCAGGAATATGATGCGGCATCCAGCGGATTTGCCGCAGCGGATCTAGCCACAGTGATTCATGCCCGTTGGGCTGACGGGATCGTGATCACCGGCGTCGAGGTGTTCCGAGCCATGTGGGAGGCAGTTGGCCTGGGGTTTCTGGCTAAGCTCAGCCGTCTTTCTTTAGTTGAGCCACTTGTCTTGAATGCCTATGCATGGTTTGCACGTAACCGCCTGCGGCTCACCGGTCGTGCGCATGCCTGTACCGGAGACTCATGCAGATCAGCCCTATCAGGCCGGCACAATCCGTGACCTGATTAACACTATTCCCGCAACAGATGATGAACGCACCGCACCAGCCGCTTACGATTCAAGGATTCCGATACCGGGAAGACACTGGTGTTTCTGACACATCACTTCACATTGCTGACAGCCTCCATCTATTCGCTCCACAAGGTGGGTTGGCAGGCAGCGGTGAAGTCGCTAATCCTAATCGCTGTCTCGGTCTAGGTCCTGGCCGCCATCGTCAAGAAACGCCTCAATCTGGATGCGTTGCTCCACACGTTGCTACAGATTATTATCGTCACCTTCACCTGGAAAATGCCCTTGCTACAAGCCTGTCCTGGCAGCGACCACAAAGGCAAACAGGGCAACGACTGTAATCAAGCAAATCGATTCACGTTTTAATTGGACATTACTGATCTGGAATAGTGTTCGGCTTCAAATTGTTTTCCTCATACCAGCCCACTGGGTCGAGCTTCAGCTCGTCGATTATTGTTGGCAATGATTTTCGCAGAGAGTGACGCGGTTCCCAGCCGAGAAGCGTGAGGGCGCGGGAGATGTCGAAGGTATAATGATCGTCAGACAGATCGATCATCCAGGGCTTGAGGAATGGGTCGGCGCCGGGAAACAAGCTCTGGAGCCAACAGCCAAGCTTGGCCAATGGCTTGGGAATTTGATACGTCTTCCATTCTTTGCCGTGAAGCTGGCGGCTGATGGCGCGTTGTAGCTCATCGTAACTGAGTGTTTCCGATTCGCCGATAAGCAGCGTCGTGACTTGTGGAAGCTTCTTGCGATGTTCGACGGCGAGCACCAACGCTTCGACCATATCCTCCATGTGCACGAAGGCTACTCCATGCGTGATGTCACCGGAAAAAATACGGCTGATGAACCGCTTTTCGTAAATGCGCTTGATCTGCTGCGTGAGGGGGATCGAATGGCAGCGATCGTCGTACAAAGCGCCGATGCGCATCAGCACCACCGGCACGTCGCCCCTCTCACGCACGATCAGTTGCTCCGCCGCGACCTTGGATTTGGGATAATCCCATTTCGGCTTGAGCGGCCAATCTTCGTTGATACGCTCTCCCGGTGTGCAAGGCGCATGTGCGAGCATGGTGCTGGCAAATAGAAACTGCTCGACCTCAAAGTTGCGCAGCCCTCGCAGCAGCCGTTCGGTACCGCGCACGGTGACTTGCTCATACAGGGGACTCGACTCACTCGCGAAACTGTAGTACGCCGCGAGATGGAGAATTGAAGCAATCCGCCTGTGCCCGAGCCGACGAACTTCGTCCAACGCCGCGAAGACGCTCTCATCCGAGCTGAGGTCGCACGCGATGATGTGTGCGGTCTTGGGTGGCGGATGAGGCGGCTCTTTGTGGTCGAAGGCCATCTCCGTGTAGTTTTCTCTAACGCGATCAAGGAACGAGCTGCCGATCAACCCGCTGCTGCCGGTAACAATCAATGTTCCCAACCCGTTTTCAATTGTCGGTGTTCTACTCATAGCCCCATCGCTGTTTTCATTGACTGCCTCCCCAGACCCTCCGGTTGAAATAAGTTGCTTGTGTGCGCCCGCATAATGCACAGGAGTGCAATGCTGTTCTGGTCTCAGGCAGACGGCAGTTTGTTCGCACTTGCTCCTATGTCGCTTCCGTCCCCAAAGAGGGCTGCTGAATTACCACTCCCTCTCGTTTCGTATGTTGGCTCGCCCGGTACACGCCGGTTATCGGGTTTTGCCAGCAACATCTGGACATCGCCGAGCGCCCGCTCCTCGAATCCGCCCTCGCTATAGCACAGATAGAACTCCCACATGCGGATGAAACTATCGGGATAACCGAGTGCACGCACCGCCTCGATGTTGCGGAAGAAATTTTCGCGCCACCGCCGCAAGGTGGTCACGTAGTGTGGGCCGATGTCTTCCAGATGCGTGATCTTCAGATCGCTGGAACGTGTAATGCTGTCGCTCATGGCAGTAATGGACGGGATACAGCCACCGGGAAAAATGTAACGCTGGATGAAATCGACTGATCGGCGGGCCGCATCGTAGCGCTGGTCGGCGATGGTGATTGCTTGCAGCAGCATCAACCCGTCGGCTTTCAGCAGGGAGGCGCATTTGCCAAAATAGGTGTCGTAGAAGTCGTGCCCCACAGCCTCAATCATTTCAATCGATACCAGCTTGTCGTAGGCGCCATCGAGATCTCGATAATCCTTGAGCAGTACGGTGATACGCTCGTCGAGTTTGGCGGCACGCACTCGCTCGCTGGTGAGCTCGTATTGTGCCTGCGAGAGAGTGGTCGTGGTCACGCGGCAACCGTAGTGTCGGGCGGCATAGAGGGCCATGCCGCCCCAGCCGCTGCCGATTTCCAGCAGATGGTCACGCGCCGTCAGATCGAGCGTGCGACAGATATGGTCAAGCCGCGCCACCTGCGCTGCTTCGAGGGTCATGGTCGGACGCATGAACATGGCACTTGAGTACATCATGGTCGGATCGAGAAACAGCGAAAAGAATTCATTGCCGAGGTCGTAGTGTGCGGTGATGTTGCGCCGGCTGCCGTCGCGCGTATTGCGGTTGATCCAGTGCAGGGCTTTCTGCAATGGCGCCGTGAGCCGCGCAAGCCCGGTTTCCATGCCGTCCAGAACGGTGCGATTTTGGATCAGAATGCGCACCAAGGCCGTGAGATCGTTTACACTCCAGTACCCCTGCATGTAGGCTTCGCCGGCGCCGATTGAACCGCCGAAGGTGATGTCGCTGTAGAAGCGCGGGTCATGCACATGCAGCGTGACGCTCAGCGGGCAGAACGCGTCAGGCTGCCCATAGCACCGGTGGCTGGCACCATCCACCAGCGTCACCTGCCCGTGGACGAGTCCGGCCAGCCGCTGGTGCACGGCGCGTGTGGCCAGGCCATCGAGGAAATGTGGTTTGGGGGTCACGGCGGGCTCGATGCGGTTGAGTGTGCTGGCGTTCATTGTGGTGTCGCCTTGTGGGCGCCTCCTTGGTTGATCGAGGGGAGTTTCTTTGGGTGGGTATGAACCGGAACGCGCTTCAGCCAGAGCCGCAGCGCCTGCCAGTGAATCGCCGCAATCACCTTGAGCGTCATGAACGGAAAGGTGAGCAGCGCCTGTGCCAGAGCTGCGCTGCCGATCTCACGGCGTTCGAGGTGCAAGGTGGCGTCGAACAGCTTGGCCCCCGCCTGGTAGTCTTTCATGTGTACCGCAAGTGTGTCGCCTGGGGTGTTAAAACGCCAGTCGTACGCGATGTCCATGTCGATGAAGGGCGAGACATGGAAGGCTTTGTCGAACCGGTAGCGTTTGGACGATCCATTCCCCTTGTTCAGGCGATCACTCAGCACATACGCATGCCGTTCTTTCCATGGCGTATTGGTGATCTCGGCGACAATGGTTTCGACGCGGGTATCGGCCACATCGAAACAGTAGTAGAAGCTGACCGGGTTGAAGCAGTAGCCGAAGGTGCGAAGGTGCGTGAGAAGACGAATCGGTCCATTCGGCCGGGTGCCGGTCTCGCGTTCCACTAGATCGCGCACCGCCTTGTCGAGTGGCACATTCGGATCGCCGAGGTAATCGGCGCGCCTCAACCAGCAGAGCGTCGGGCGTTTAGTTGACCACATCCAGCGGCCGCGGAACACCGTGTCCAGTTCGGCCAGATCGAGCCAGGCCATGAACAGCCGGTAGAGGAACGCGTGGCCGCGCGGCGCGAAACGCCGGTGCCTAACCAGTCCGATGTAGAGTGCGCTGTGCATGCCGGTTACGATCCTTGAAATGTTCGAGCGCATTCAGGGCGCTCACCACACCGTCCTCGTGGAAGCCGAAGCCCCAATAGGCACCACAATAATACGTATTGAGCGCACCATTGATTTCCGCCTGACGCGATTGCGCCGCTACTCCCGCGCGCGTGTAGAGGGGATGATGATAGCGGATGCGTGTGATGATCTTCGCCGGATTGATGGCGATGCTGTGGTTGAGTGTTACCAGAAACGGCTCGCGTGATTGCAGACTTTGCAAAATGTTCATGTTGTAGGTCAGCGCCACGCGATCATGCGCTTGCGGCAGAACGTGGTAGTTCCAGGCCGCCCAGGCGAGTTGGCGACGCGGCAACAGCCGGGTATCGGTGTGTAACACCGCTTCATTCTCCTGGTAGGGGATGGTGCCGAGCACGTCGCGCTCCTGGGGCGAAGCGTCCGACAGCAGCGCCAACGCTTGGTTGCTGTGACAGGCGAGGAACATCTGGTCGTAGCGTTCGACATCGAGTCCGCGCGCCTTCACCAACACCTGTCCTGAAAGACGCCGGATCCACTCGACCGGGGTGCGCAGGCGAATGCAGGCGCGAAACGGCGCAGTGAGTTTATCCACATAGCGCGCCGAACCGCCCTGGATGGTGCGCCATTGCGGGCGCCGGTCTACCGATAGCATGCCGTGGTTGTGAAAGAAGCGCACGAAATGGCGAGCCGGAAAACTCTGCATCTTCTGCGGATCGGTCGACCAGATGGCGGAACCCATGGGAATGATGTAGTGCTCGATGAACGCGTGCGAATAGCGCTGCGCCGCCAGATAGTCGCCGAGAGTCGTGTCATCGCCGTCGCGGTCCAACAGCGCCGGGGCCTCGCGGTTGAAACGCAGGATGTCACGGATCATCCATAGGAAAGACGGCCGCAGCAGGTTGCGGCGCTGCGCGAACAGGGTGTTGAGCGAACTCCCGCTGTACTCGATGCCGCTGTGTTCGGCCCGCACCGAAAAGCTCATGGTGCTCGCCTGAGATGGCACGTTGAGTTCATCGAGCAACGCAATGAAGTTCGGGTAGGTCCAATCGTTGAACACGATGAAGCCGGTGTCCACGTTATAGCGCCGTCCGTCCTGCTCGACTTCATGCGTGTGCGTGTGCCCGCCGACATGCCCGCCGGCCTCAAACACCGTAATGTCGTGCTCGCGGCTAAGATGGTAGGCCGCGACATTGCCGGCGATACCGGTACCGACAATGGCGATTTTCATGCTGACCCTACATCACGCCGCGCCTCGCGCTTGTCGGCCGGAACCGGACGCAGATCCCAAATCAGGCCGAGTGCGGCCAACAGCCTGAGGAAGTAATAGGTGAGATCGATCTCCCACCAGTACAAGCCAAGGCGCGCCGAACCCGGGAAATGGTGGTGGTTGTTGTGCCAGCCCTCGCCGAAAGTGAGCAACGCCAGCCACAGGTTGTTGCGGCTCTGGTCGCGGGTGGCGTAACGCCGCCCGCCGAGGGTATGGGCGAGCGAGTTCACGGTGAAGGTCGCATGGTACAACACCACAGTTGAGATCGCGAAGCCCCACACCAGCAGTTGCAGACCGCTGGTGGCGAGTGCCGGCGCGTTGTACGCGATCAGCTCGCCCGTCGCGTACAGACCGAGCGCCAGCAGCACCGGCACGAGCGCATCGAAGCGATCGAGAAAGCGCAGTTCTGGATACTTCGCCAGGTCCTGCACCACCGCCATGCGCGTTGTAAAGTTGGCCCGCGCCATGAACCAGCCGGTGTGACTCCAAAGAAAACCGTGGCGGTGCGGCGAGTGTGGATCCTCCTCATCTTCGGCGTGCGTATGGTGGTGGCGATGCTGCGACGCCCACCACAGCGGCCCGCGTTGCACGGCACTCGCGCCAATCAGCGCGAACAGGAACTGCATGGCGCGCGATGTGCGGAAGGCCTTGTGCGAAAAATAACGATGGTAGAAGCCGGTAATGGCCAGCATGCGCACCGCATATAATGTCAGCGCCACGCCCACCGCGGTCCAACTCCAGCCGATCCACAGCACGCCGAAGCAGCCGAGATGCAGGGCGAAGTAGGGCACCACGCGCAGCCAATCGATGTGCCTGGCATCGCCGGCCTCCTCCGTCACTGCGCTGTTGTCAAACCAGCCACTGAGGGAGCGTCCGAAACGCGTCACGGCGGAGCCGTCCTTGAGTGTGTTGACGTTCATTTGTTTACCCCTTTTGCCGAGCTACCAGCGTTGTGGCACTTTGTGAATCTTGGTGACGTCATAACCCTGACGACCGATGAACTCGACGATGCTGGAGTACTCGGCGTCAGGAATGTTGGGCGTGCGCGCCATGATCCATACATAGTCACGCTTCTCCCGCCCGATCACGGTCTGCGAGTAGTCGGATGTCAGGTAGACGATGCGGTAGTCTGCCTTGATCGGCCAAAAGAATTGCATGCCCCAAACCGCGTTCGATTCGTGGTCGAACACGAAACCGCGCGGCGTATAGCGCTTCGGCTCACCGTCGAAGCTCCCGGCGCGGAAGGTGAACGTGGTATCGATCGCGCCGTCCTCCGCAAGCTTGTAGGACTCGATGGCGTTGTGCGCGCCCTTCTCGATAAAGGTTGGGATATTGGCGATCACGTACCAATTGCCCATGAAACGCGCGAGATCGACCTTGGCTACGGTCACGATCGGCGGCTGCACGGTCTGGCAACCGGCGAGGACGACACAACCCAGGGTCAGCAACGTCGTTATCGTGTTCATCGGTGTCCTCCAGCTACAGAGATGGCCATTTACTGGATCTGGTAACGAAGTGTTCGTCCGCCTTCGGTGTTCGATTCCAGCGCCAGCCATTCCTTGTTTGGCGAATACCACAGATCAATACGGAAATCGCGCGTCTCAAGGGCGTAACGTCGCGCGCGTTGCACTGTGCCGCGAACCGTGAGGGTTTCTTCACCGAGCACCCGCACCTGCACATCCATGTATTCACCTGTCTGGACGTTGAGCAGGCGCGACTGGCCGAGCAGATCTGGGTTCCAGTAGGCAAAGGTCATCACGCATGCCGGGAGATTTGCCTGACCACGCGTATTGGTGACCACGAACCGGTCGCCGTCCTGTGTCCCGCGCACTGCCAACGTCTTGCCGTTGTCCTGAGTGTTGGCCTCGACTTCCTTGAGGCAGTTGCCCTGCCAGCGTTCACGGCTGTCGTGCGCGTAGCGGTAGACCGTGACGTACAGAAACTTCACGTTGTAGCGCGCCTCGCTTTCCAGTTGGCGTTCTGGCCCATCCCCCAGCAAGCTGAAGCGGTGGTAACCGATCTCCGCATCATCCAGAAACACCCGGAACCGCCATTCTTCGGTCGAGGCGGACGCAGTAGCGGACGCAGACAGCAGCAGCATCGACAAGAAGAGTGCGAGCATCATGCGGGCTCCTTCTCGCCCGAGAGCGATCTGCGGTGCGGCCCGGGGATAAAGGCATTGGTGCGCGCGATGTAGTCGCGGTACGCCGGGCGCCGTTCGCTGATGTCTTTTTCGAGCAACGCCACGCCCGAGACCTTGAGCAGTAGCACAGTCATCAGCAGTGGCGAGAAAATGGTCCACCAGCCACCGGCAGATGCCGCGATCAGCCAGATGCCCCACCACAGACAGGCCTCGCCAAAATAGTTGGGATGACGCGTGCTGCGCCACAGACCACGGTCCATGACCTTGCCCTGGTTATCCGGGTTAGCCTTGAAACGCGTCAGTTGCCAGTCAGCAACTGTTTCAAACAGGAAGCCAATCGTCCAGAGCGCAATGCCGACATAGTCGAGCAGGCCGAGTGGTGTTTGACCAGCGATGCCGGCGACGAGCGGTGCGGCGATGATCCAGGCCAGCACCGCTTGCAGTCCGAACACCAGGTACACACTCTTGAATGCGAAGCCCGGCTCGTTGCGGCGACGGATCGCTTGATAACGGTGATCTTCGGGTTTGCCCCAGTTGCGCCAACTGAGATAGCCCGACAAACGTGCCGCCCAGACGGTCACGAGCACGATAATTATAGGAGCGCGGGGTCCGGGGAGCGGCGTCAGCAATACACAAGTCAGCGCGGCTAGTAGGAAGAACAGTGCCCACAGACTGTCGACAATGGTCACATTCTGCCTTGCATAGCTGAAGATCCAACCGGCGATGCCCGCCAGCAGCAATACCGCCAAGGCCGAGAGATAGATGGTGAAATCAAACATGGCTCATCTCGGTCGCTGCATCTAGGCGACTCACAAAACCGTCGAAACGTTGCGCGATCATGGCGAGTAATGGCGTGAGCAACGCCCAACCAATAGCGAGCGCAATAAGCCCGGCAGTTGGCGACGCGAAGTTCAGCGCCCCGAGTTTCTCGCCGCCGAGGTAGGCAAGCGGACCACCGATAGCGCCAAACAACACCGCGACGAACAAGTGGCGTTTAAGCCAGGCGAGACTCAGATTAAGGGTGGTGGCGAACAGCATCCACAGTGCTACCATCCAGTGCGGTGCGGTGCCGGCGATGAGCGTACCGGATGAAAAGGTGAACCAGCCAAGCCACACCAGCAGCGTATCAAACAGTGCACCTATCGCGGCGGCGCTCAGTACCAGTAACAGTTCTTGCTCTGGACGCGTCGCGCGCGTCAGGTGCCAGGCGACGATAACGAGCGCAATGCCGGTGCCGACCCACGGCAGGTCATGCGCACCGCCAAGCACGCAGGCGAACCAGCCGATCTGAAAGGCGAGAAAATTTGCGAACATGGGCATGGCGCCTCCCCACTCTAGTTTGGTTCCGTGGCCGCCGGCCGCTCAAACAGGTAATGGCCTACCCACCATTCTTGGCCGCGGTTGTAGCCAAATAATTCTGCACAGGCCATGAAAAAGATGCGCCAGCGTTGCAACCACTGCGCGGCGGCATCGGCGCCGTAGATGGCGGCGACAATCGGCATGACCTCGTCGCGACGTGCATCGACATTGGCAAGCCAGGCGTTCGCGGTTTTTTCATAGTGCCGACCGTCCCAGCGCCAACGCCGTACAAGCTTAAGGTCTTCCTGAAAGCGCAACGCCAGATCGTCGCTCGGCATCATGCCACCGGAAAAGAAATGCCGTCCCATCCAGTCGGACGGGCCATTGTCGATAAATTCATACGGCGTAGAACGGTGACAGAACACGTGCATGAAGAAGCGCCCGCCCGGCACCAGCCAGCCGTGCAGACGTTTGAACAGTGCGCGCCAATTACGCATGTGTTCGAACATTTCGACCGACACGATGCGGTCGAAACGCGCTTCGGTAATGAAGACGTTCATGTCGCAGGTCATGATATTTACGTTCTGCAGTCCGCGACGAGCGGCCTCACTTAAAATGTATTCCCGCTGGGAATGTGAGTTGGACACGGCGGTAATGCGGCTCGCCGAATAGTGTTCGGCCATCCACAGGGTGAGCGAACCCCAGCCGCAACCGAGTTCAAGTATGCGCTGGCCGTTTTCAATCCCAGCGCGCTCGCAGGTGGTGGCGAGGGCCGCGGCCTCGGCATCGTCCAGACTCGACACGCCCTGCGGCCAAAAGCACGAGCTGTACTTGCGGTGCTCACCGAGCGCCGCGGCGTAGAACGCCGCCGGCACCTCGTAGTGCTGCTCGTTGGCCTTGTGCGGCAGCAGCGCCAGCTCGGCGGCGTTCATGTGCGCCACGAATCGCTCGAACGCCGCGGATGAAACTTCGACATCATCGCCATGGATTTCGGCTAGCCGCTGTTTGCACAGATGGCGGACTCCGGCGCGAATCACGGCGTCCGGGATCAATCCCTGTTCTGTCCAGTTGATGGCGAAATTCGATACGGCGTTCATGTCTTTGGTTCTTGTCGTGTTCTGGTGCGTTAGTGCGTCAGCAATGCGTTGCAGACTACCCGTGATCCCGTCGTCGAGCGGCACCGCGCCAGCCGACACCGGACCCCCCCCCCCTCAAAAATGATGTTCGATTCTTTCTCAGCCACCTTCAAGTCGCTGCACTGCACCGCCCGATATCCGGCACAGTTACGATCTATCTCGGAACAGGACCAACGTCATTTTTTCATGGGACTGCGCTTCAGTTTATCTTCATCGCCCCTGTGACCAAGTTGACCACCGATTCTTTTCCCTGACGCGTCGTCTGCTACGCCCTGGAGCTTATCTTCCTCGCCTCTGTGACCAAGTTGACCGCCGATTCTTTTCCCTGACGCGTCGTCTGCTACGCCCCGCAGCTTATCTTCCTCGCCTCTGTGACCAGATTGACCGCCTATCCTCTCACCAGATTTGCCAAGTTGCATATCGTCTGCAGCTAGAGCAGCAGTACCTGACAGACCAAGGCTCAGCATGAAAGCGCAAGACATGACACCGACGACTTTAGGAATAGATGACATGGCAACCTCCTCGCTTAAATGTGAAACAACTAGACCTATTGATCATGTGCTCACCCGAGAGTCAGTCCTTCTCTTTCTTCTCCTCCCTCAACACCATCATGCCCTGCGCTTTACTGGCATTGAGGTCCATCTCCGGAACTTTCTTATGCACCAGGTTCTGATGACAATCGATGCAGGTGGCCCCCTCCGTTTCCATCTTCTTGTGGGCGGCTTTAGCCGACGCGCCCGGCGGCTTGGTATTCTTGTGGCAATCCCGGCAGGTGACGCTGTCCCAATTCTTCAGCGACATGCGCGCGTAGTGGGCCATGATCTGCCGGCGCTCGTTGAATTTCTCAATGGTCGAGTAGTCGTACTTCATCTCCGCGAGCACGGCCCGCGTCCCGTCATACACATGCGTCCATAGGGCTAGGTGGAAGTTGCCCAAGCCCTGGGGGACGTGGCAGTCCTTGCAGCCAGGATCGGCCCCGAGCGCGCCGTAGTGCGAGGACTTCTTCAACTCTTCATACGGGTAGGTCTGGGAATGGCAGCTCACGCAGAACTCGGTTCTGGAGAGGGCGTGCTCCCCGCCGAAGACCACGGCAATCGCTCCGACCACAAGAACGGCGCCAAGAAGCAGGGCGCCCCCCGACAGGCTCAAGTATTGTCGTAATTTCCCTGCCATGATTCCTCCTTGTCATCTCAGCCGATTTGGCCGTCAACTGGAAATCCTCATGGAATGTGAAGGGAGGCGGTCCATAACCATTCATGTTCGTGCTTGAAACATTCATCACATCTTTCTGCGATCGTCGGATTGTCAGGTCTTTGCTGTCGTCATCTCCTCTCCTCGTCTCACCATATCGACAGGCTACTTCTGCTGGGTCTGGTCTTCGAGACCCCGTGCACAGCGAAAGCCTGTTCCATGGGTCTGCAGCGCGAATCCGCCACGCCCGCGCGCCGTCGTCGTAATATCCGAGATCGGGCTATGCCACGATCCACCGCGAATCGATCGGACCACGCCTTTTTTCTCAGGACCCTGCGGATTCCGATCTGGCGCATGCTGGTAGTATTCCGCGTCATACCAATCGTGCACCCATTCTCGAACATTACCGGAGAGGTCTTTCACCCCGTAGGGTGAGTCGCCGCCTGGCAAAGACCCGACTGGATGCAAGGTGTGCTCCTCCACCCACTCTCGGTCAAAGTTCGCCCGCTTCGCCGTCGCTGGTTCATTGCCCCAAGGAAAGAGACGGCCATCGGTACCGCGAGCGGCCTTCTCCCATTCCGCCTCCGTCGGGAGCCGTTTCTTGGCCCAACTGCAATAGGCCTTGGCGTCGTACCAGGTGATCTGCACGACCGGAAGCTGTTCGATTCCCTTCACGGACAGGAGCGGGCCGGTGCCATAGGGGTTCGGAGGGCTTCGATGGCCCGTGGTCGTGACGAACGCCAAAAACCGTGCATTCGTCACTTCGACTTGATCGATGGCAAACTCGTCGAGGTACACAGATCGCTGCGGCCTCTCATCTGCACGGCCTGTTCCTTCTGGATTTCCCATCAAGAACTCTCCAGCCGGAATCGTCACCATGGGGACTGGGTCAATCTCTTTGGGGACCGGCGGCGCTGCTATGACAGGCGCGATCCCAACGGCAGAGGCGAGAGCCATCAGTGCAACAATAGTGCTCCAGCGAGTCCTTCTTCTCTTGAGACCTTTCGTCATTTCTTTTGCTCCTTGCTCCCCTCGATGGCCATGGTGGTATGAACTTTCACTTGGCTTACGAGTTGTTGCATCTGACGCTCGTCTCCCCGCTCGGCTGCCTCTTGCGCCTGAGTGATGAGAGTTCTGGCTTCGTGCAGGTGCTGCTCGATGTCCGCCTGTAGGGCAGGGGAGGCGACCGTTCCGCCTAACGCCGCGCGATGATAGACCTCCCACGCTTGGTCCACATCATGCTGGGCCTCATGCACCATCTGGGCCTTTTCTGGCTGCGGATGCCGGGCCGTATCGATGGGATCAGCCTGCAGGGGTGAGGCTCCGAGTAGTGCGATGAGGGTAATCCCTGGAAAGAGAATCTTGTCGTATATCATGGGTATGCCTCCGTCGGTATCAAAGCATTATCAAGAACCGTTGTAATCTTCCTTTACGGCCGCTTCATAGATTGCTCAATCAGCTGTCGAAGCTCCAAGAGGTCCACATTCTTTGGGTCAATGGCCAGTCCGCGAGCGACGGCCTGTTGGGCCTCCGCAAACCGCTCTCGTCCCATTTCGACATAGGCCACGATGGAGGCATCTTTGATTCGCTCATCGATTTCGGATGGGGCGGTCTTGGCACAGCGGAACCCCAGGCCCACTCCGTAACTGTTGTTCAGCGGACCATTCCAAAATCTATGCGTCGCCCTGAGCGTCTTTTCCGGTGCGACCCAGGATCCCCCTCGAATCACCCGCTTTTCACCTACCGTGAGTCGGTCCACATAGGTTCCGGTGCCACCTATCCATATGGGTTTTGCGGGACCGGTTGGATTGACCATCGTTTCAAGCCGCCCGTAGTATCGTGGGTCATACCAATCCGAGACCCACTCAAAGGCATTGCCCGCCATGTGATGCAGGCCGTAGTAGCTTGCGCCCTCTGGATAGGAATCCACCGGCATGGTGCCGTCGTGATTGTTGCCATAATTGACTTTCGCCGGATCAAAGTCGTTGCCCCAGGGGTAGAGGTTGTCCTCGGGACCACGAGCCGCCTTCTCCCACTCCGCTTCCGTTGGAAGGCGTTTCCCACGATATTCACAGAAGGCTGTGGCCTCCTCCCAATTCACCCCGACCACGGGCTGTTGCGGTTTATTCAAGCGGGGATCGTCCCAGTAGGCCGGGGCCGGATGACCCTTCGCTGTGACGAACTCGCCATAGTCCTTGTTCGAGACTTCATACGTATCCATGAGGTATGAATCCAAGAACACCATATGGGCTGGACCTTCGTCACGGAACGCCTCGAGAGACCACGGAGCTTTCATATGTTTTTCATGCCTCGTCAGTGCCTTGCCTGATTCCACAGGCTCTTCCTTGTCGAGCCCCATCACCGATCCCCCTTGCCCGATGTACCGCATATCTTTCGGGATTAAGGGCTCCTCCGCACGGACTGGTGAGGTCAATAGTGTGAGCCCTGCCGCCAGTGCCACGATTACAATGGTGTGTGCCGTATACATTGCAGGCCTCCATCACAAGTTGGTTCACCGATCCCTATGCGCCCGGGTTAGCGGCGGTGCGGCGCCGCTGTCTGCCCATTAGGTATGTTTACCTTATCGAAGTCTCTCATCTCACGCAACGCGGCTTCTGCGATTCCCCGCAGCATCCCACTAAACACAAACTGGTGCGGCACGTAGAGCGAATACCAATAGATCTGCCCGATCAGTCCCACCGGATCAAAGATTGCGGTCTGCCGGATCGTCGTCGAAGAGCCGGACCCCGTCACCTCGAACTCCAGCCAGGCCCGTCCGTACAAATGCATCTCGGATTTGAGCCGCAGGCGGCGATTCGGCTCAATCGCTTCAACGCGAAACGAGTCGACTGTATCACCGACGTGAAGGGTCGTGGTAAAAGGTCGCCCTCGTCTCAAACCCACGCCCCCTTCGAGCAGGTCGATGAACCCGCGCACTCGCCACAGCCAGTTCCATGCGTACCAACCATTGTCACCACCGATTCTCTCAATGCATTTGAAGACGACTTCAGGCGGGGCGTCGACGGTCAACGTCCGCGAATCGACCAGGCGTGTGCCGAACCGCACGCCCCCCCACGACGGTAACTTGCCCGATGAGGAAATCGAATCGGACCAGCGTGTTGCCGAGAAATGCGTTTCTTCATGAGCGAGGGCTCGACGAATGGCCCCATCGATTCCCATCGGACGGACCGAGAAGGTTGTGAGCGCGGCATTGTCCCGCACCACCGTGACATGGACGATGCTCTCAATAATCGCTCGCCCGATGCGCGCGTAGAGCGGCGTGATCAATCCCAGCCAGAGCGCAGACAACCAAGGGGTGAGAACCGGCACTGGGATGATCAGAGGCTTGAGTCCGCGTTGCCGTCCGTACGCACGCATCATCTCTGCGTAGGATACTTGGTCTGCACCACCGACCTCGTACATGCGGTATTGGGAGAGGGGTATTCGCAGCGCTTCGATCAGGTAATCCAGCAGATCGTCGATCGCGATGGGCTGCGTTTTTCCCTTGCACCATCTCGGTGTGACCATGACCGGCAGGCTCTCCACCAGCGCGCGAATCAGCTCAAACGAGGCGCTGCCGGACCCAATCACGGCCGCCGCGCGAAACTCACACAGGGGCAAGCCCGACTGGCGCAAGATCTCTCCAACCTCGTGCCGACTGCGCAGATGTGCCGAGAGCTCCTCTTCGTCGCTGCCCAAGCCTCCCAGATAGATGAGGCCCTTGACACCCGCGGTTTTTGCCGCCTCGCTAAAGTTCCGCGCTGCCTGCCGGTCCGTCTCTTCGAACGAGCCGGTCGAACTCATGGAGTGAACCATGTAGTAGGCCACGTCGACTCCGCGCAACGCGGAGTCGAGACTCGCTCGATCGAGAACGTCACCCTTGACCACTTCCGTCGATGGGCCGACCTTCGGCTTGAGAATTTCTGGACGCCTGGCGAGGCAACGCACGCGGTACCCCTGATTTTCCAACGACCGAAGGAGGCGTCCGCCAACGTACCCGGTGGCGCCTGTGAGAAAAATGAGAGACTTCTCAGGAATTGCCGTGGGGTTCGCTGTCGATTTGCTCGCCACCATGGTTTCAGACTTACTCATTTCAGATCTCCTGCCATGACTTGGGCCCCCCGAGGGGGGCGCGATGCCGCCCCCCTGCCCGTCCTTCAGCTAGTCCTTCTGCATCGTCTTCTTGACCGTATTCTTGATCAGATCACGGGTCGCCTGGTACTCCTGGTTGTCAGGCTCCGCAGCCAACGCCTTCTCGATGGCGGCCATCGCATCAGCGTTCTTCTCGGCACCCATTGCGACTAATGCCTGAATGAACGCATCGCGTCCTGCTTGCATGGTTTCATCGGACACCTTCTGTACCGACTTCGCGCAACGGAACCCCAAGCCGACCCCATAGGAGTTATTCTCCGGCTGATTCCAGAACCGGTGGCTCGTGTGGAGGGAGGTTGCCGGCGCGAGCCAGGACCCGCCGCGCAGCACCCTCACCGGGCCTTGATTAGCAAAGTTGTAACCCTTTTCGGCTCCAGGTGGATTCAAGGCAGGGCTTTCTTTGTAATATTTCAGGTCATACCAATCCTGGACCCATTCGAACACGTTCCCTGCCATGTTATAGAGACCGTAGCCGTTCACGCCTTCGGGATAAGAATCCACCGGCGTGGTACGACCAATGTTCTGACCATAGTTGGCTTTCGTCGGGTCGAGTGCATGGCCCCATGGATAATGGTTGTCGCCTTCCGGACCTTTGGCCGCTCGCTCCCATTCTGCCTCTGTCGGAAGCCGCTTGCCGTCCCACTTGCAGAACTCGCTCGCGTCCCTCCAATCTACGCCGACCACCGGCTGATTGGCCTTGCTGAGTCGAGGATCGTCCCAATAGGCCGGGGCCGGGTGACCGCTGGCTTTCATAAACTCTTTGTACCGTGCGTTCGACGCTTCAAATTTGTCGATCAGATAGGCATCGAGCACGACCTGGTGCTTGGCTTCATCTGAATGTTCGTTGCTCCCCATGGTGAACTCACCCTTTGGGATCAGCACCATGTCCGCCGCTGTGGCGACAGAGATGGATCCTGCCATCAATGCCACCCCCAATCCGACCTGAAGTACTCTGTAACTCCTCATAGGACACCCCCTTTGTTTAGAATCACCAGGACGACCCTGGTTTGTTAAAAGCAACCTTTGCAGGATCCTTCCGTCACGCAATGGTTCGACTACATTTTCCCTACACGCTCGACCGTCATTGGCTCTGCCTAGACTGCCGATTGAGCAGAACCACGGAATCGACAACGTCACCACATTGCACACAGCGCTTCGCGGAAAATTTCGACTCACCGATGTTGTTTAGTAAGTTCAGGTAGGAGTCGTTCACCATGAATCCGCCGCACCTGGTGCAGGTCGATTCATGTTGGGCTGCAGGAGAGACCGTGTAATTCGCGAGCTGGTCGTTTTTCGTTTTCCCCGTGAATGCTCTTGCCATGATTCCGTCCATAGATTTTACGTCCAATGTTTGTATCGACTACGTCCAATGTATAAACCTTGTTGTCCAATGTGTCAAGTGTTATTGAAAAATATATTTGACAAACATTGAACATCGTATTACAATGAAAAAAAAGTATGAATACTCATAGAATTCATAGAGTTGCGAAACTTACAGGCCTCTCGAAGGATGTCATTCGAGTCTGGGAAAGACGATTTGGGCTTGTCAAACCTTCACGGAGCTCCAATCGCTATCGAGAATATAACGACGAAGAGGTGGCAATCCTTCGCTTTGTGAAGGCTCAAATGGAGCAGGGTGCAACGATTGGTTCACTCGCCGTGGAGGGACATGATGCGCTTGTCGCGCGCATGCGTATCGCGACTCCAGTCTCTGCTGAGGATCAGAAACCGCATGAGCGTCTATTAGACGATTTGATGAGATCGCTTGATCCGCTCGATAAGGCAGGATTTGAACGTAGACTCAACGGCGCAGTAGCCGTCATTCCGTTTGAAGAGGCCGTCCAGCGGATTCTGCTCCCACTGCAACGACGAGTCGGGGAGTTGTGGCATCAGGGCCGTTTGAATATTGCTGTCGAACACTATGTGACGAAGATCATTCAACAGAAGTTGTTTTCGGTCATGAATCAACTTTCGGTGAATGAATTCGGTCCACGGATTTTGATCGCCTGCCCGGCAGGCGAAACCCATGAGATCGGCGCCCAAGCCGTGGCCTACATCGCTGCAATCAAAGGGTGCCACGTGTATTACCTCGGCCCGAATCTTCCCAACTCAGACCTCCTTACATTTTGCGAGACGATCAAGCCCGATCTCGTGCTGCTCTCTCTCACTGAGGTAAGACCTGAGGCCATGGCGCTCCAACAACTCAAGGAGCTTGAGCTATTGGCTACCCGCTGGTCTGTGGCTGTCGGAGGCCAGGGGGCCCGTGCTCTTGGTGATCGCCTGCGCAATACCACAATCGAACTGCTCGACGATCTCACCGCGCTCCACAACCGTCTGACGAGTCTTCTTTCCACGCACACGTACGCCGATCGCTCATAATACAGAACTCGCACATCCGCATGATGTGTGCCAGTCACTCGGCGAAGGGCCTGGAAGGTGCAGGGTGTCAAATAGCATCCAGGACGAGAAGTCATGCCTGATAGATGTCTGGAAAGGGAGGGAGTTGTGCTGAAGCCGGGGTATGATTTTGGCGCACATCAGCACGATCAATGCTGAGGGGAGTTTCGCAGAGATTGACTCAGGAGGTCAAAGACGTAGGATTTGAGAAGACGTGAGAGCCGTGAGATGGAATAGGCGGATAATCGCTCTGCTACATGACCTTATTACGACCGCCCAAAGGATCAGAAATCCCGGAATCGTGCCCGCCCATTGCCCAGATCATTTCAGAAAAGAGTTATCTCTTCTGAGGTGGAATGATCCGAGCTGGTGCAGTGACTCAGCGAATCTTTGCAGGCTGGTAACACAGCCTGTTGGTACTGAATGAAACACAGTGATACGCGACTCTGCCGCTCGCATCACGTTGCTAAGCCTAGACGGCGAAGAAAATCGTTGTTGAAGACTGCGCGGACTTCCGGACTGAGGAGCTGTTCGCGGCTTTGAATCCATTGATCTCGATTGGCACCATACATCGCCTTGATCCGTGTGTCGTCCAAATGGTCATTGAATTTTCCCCAATGCATCGTGAAAGGAATGCCGGCTTGTTCAATACGTGCCCACACTAAGTTGGTATATTCCCGCATATTGGGAGTGTTCAAGCCATCAAGTTCGATGACGCAGGTTGGTGCAAATTTTGTAAATCCCAGCGTGGCCTTGGTTCCTTTCACAAACCGCAGGGTAATGAGGACGGGCATAATCGTGTCGAAGTCCTCATAGACTCGTAGGGCCATGTCTATGACCTCCAAGGCTTTGGATGGCGAGAGGCCAATTCCAGAGGCGAAGACCTTCCCCTTCGTGCTCTCATCACGAAAGATTTCTTGAAATGTTCCGGTAAACTCATATTGAAAAAGTTTCTTGATCTGGGCATCCAACTGTTTTTTGACAAATTTCTTGAGTGGTCCCGGGACAGATTCCATGAGGTGCCCAAGCAGTTCAATCCCTGATGCGCCAGGACCAATGCTCCCTTCTTCCTCAGGAGGTCGTGGGTAATCGTCACGATAGGGACCCGCAAACCCAAAAAATACGGCGGCTTCTTGAGGCCGCTTCCCTTTTTCAGCTGAATTTGGGCTGAACGTCACTTGAAAATGATAGAGGCTTTCTTCATTGAAGGTGACGGGAAATTGATTGCGCTCCGTAGCGCGATCCTCTAATTCTTTGAAATAGGCTGTGAAACCAGAAAAGTCCAATGATGTAATGGCCTTCTCTAGGGCCTCATTGAACGGTCGAAACTTTCTTGAGAGATGTAAGAGAAAGAGATCGCGAGTTTCGATCGTCAACCCACGGATTATGCCAAACGAGCCAAAACTCACCAGGGCGGCATTGAACAGCGCATCATCGCGAACCAGTTCTGCGCCCAACTCATCCGTGAGTTTTTTGGTGACAACCGGATAGGAGGCTCGTTCGAGATACACCTGAGAGGAAGGGCCGGTAATCAAATGGATCCCGACCACCATTTCCGGTGTGGCTCCAAATTTAAAGGCCGAACCATGCGTGTTGGTGGAAACCACCCCCGGTAATGTTTGCCCATTATTCGACCCACAGGCCAGCAAAGATAACCCTTTCTTCTTCAGCTCAATATTGATCTTGCTCAGAGTGTATCCACATTCGAAAAAGAGAAGTTTTGTACTGTCCTTGCCATAGCCGGGGTCGACATAACTCCCGCTTACCCCGAAGAATCTGCGAAGGTTTTTTGAACTAATTAGACGATGGTTGGTGACCCCACACGTGCTTAAGGACCAGGAACTTCCCATTGCCCGTAGCGTAAAATTGTTCTGAACAGCTTCCGCAATAATGTCCTGAAACTCTTTCGATGCGTTCCGATAGCCTGCCAGGCCCTCCCCCTTCGCAGACGAATCGAATGTATAATACCCATCAATGTCCTGATGGTAGGACTGATGCCTTCCTTCCCAGAAGTCTGTTGGGATGAATGATTGTTGGGGCATGTGTTTCTCCTCTACGTATCCGCTGAGAACGGGCATCCGCTGGTTAAGCGATTGCCGTCTTTATTTGTTGCCCAATATAATCTCCTCACCTGATCCTGCTTGGCATCGGTGGTCGATTTCTATCGGCATCCAAATACCTAAGCTCAAGACAGCCACCAGGCTATACAGGTAATTGCTTTTGACCACTACGTCGTTAATACCTGTTTTGGTGTCGCATTTGGTCGTGATCTGCTGAGGTTTATATAAGAGGCCCCACCCCAAGGAATGAATCATGTTCGCTTTATAGGGCAGTACTGCTGGATCTGCATCTTTCATCGCGACATGGTACTCAGCACATCCTTGAGCCAATACGAGACAGATGGCCAAAGCTACAACTGAAAGCCACGATTGCTTGAATGTGTTTGCACGATAACATTTTTGCATGTTTCCCTCCTAGGCGCGTCAATGAACTTGCGGACAGGAAATAGGAATTGTAAAGGGCGAGTGGACCGCAACGTACCAAAGAACCCGAGAGGGGTCAATCCCTATCCCTGCTGTCTGAAAGCCAGAAGTTGATCTTCGAAACGAGCTGGAGGAACCCATTCCCCACGGATTAGATCCGCGCCTTCATCTCATGGTCGTATGCTACCTGGGGAGTCTTCATCCGTAAGATCGGCTTGGCAGTGTGCGGTCATGACGCAGTGTAGCGTGGGCCGCATTTGCACAGGCTGGACCTGTTCACTCATTTCGAGGGTGCCGTCAAGCCAGCCATAGTGAGCCACTTCTTGGAGGTCGCGAAACGACCGTTCAAATCACTGGGTGCGTAGGTACGGTCTCCCCCGGTACCGTGCGCATCGATGTCCACAGCGTGGAGCCGCTCTCTTTGCATGAATTTGACCGGGTATCGAAAGAGATCGTGCACCGCGCCGATCTGACATGTTTCCATGAGTCAGTCGCTCTCATGCCGGCGTGTGTCACAGCGATGGGGGGTTGCGTTCTTTGCTTAATTGGCTTTGGGCTTCCATTCCCGAACTAGCTTTTGGGCTTCGACGATCTGGTCGGGATCCATCTGCTTGGCGAGCGCATCCCGTAGCCTGGCCCCGGCCTCCGCTCCGTGCCCTGCCCCGAGGCTGTACCACATATAGGCTTTGATGAAGTCTTGCTGCACGCCTTCTCCGCGTTGATACAACTCGCCAAGTCTTCGCTGCGCCACATCGTGGCCTTGATTGGCAGCCAGGCGTAAATAGTACACGGCCATCTTGTAATCCTGTTGGCCGCCCCGCGCATACATCAACATGACTCCAAAGTTGACTCGGGCTTCCATATGCCCTTGGATCGCGGCTTTTTCGTACCAGAGCCGCGCTTTGGCATCGTCTTTTGTGACACCTTTTCCGTTGGCATAGAGCAGGCCGAGTTGGTACTGCGAGCCGGCCTGGCCCTGCTCGGCCAGCGGTTGCCACTCACGCAAGGCTGTGGCGTAGTCCCCACGTTGATAGGCCTTCTCGCCCGCTTTGAAGTCCGCCCATGCGGGGGCCGCGAGCAACACGATTGCCAGGACCAGGGCGATAGAGATTCGAGGTGCGATGACTCGGTGGTTACACATACACACCATGCGTGGCCAGATGTGACGTGAACGTCTGCGCTGAGACAAGGTTGTTGTGGCATGCCATGGTACCTGTCTTCATGCGTTCCTGTGCGCGTGGTTCTGCCGGTTCTTCGGTGGGCATGAGTCGAATGTGTGTTGTTCGGCGCTCACTTGCCTTTCGGCTTCCACTCTCGCGCTCGCTTTTGCGCCTCGGCAATTTGGGCAGGTGTCATCTGCCGGCTGAGATCAGCGCGGTATCCTGGCGCGTGTGCATTTCCGTTTCCAGCCGCCAGACTGTACCACATGTAGGCGTCGACGAGATCCATGGGTATGCCTTGGCCGAAGGAAGATTGTAGGCCGAGGTAGAGCTGTGCCTTGGCGTCCCCCTGAACGGCGGCCTTTTCATACCACTGCCGTGCTTTCGCGTAATCTAGGGGAACGCCATCTCCATTTTCATACAGCAAGCCGAAGTAGAATTGCGCTTGTGCGTCTCCCCGTTCGGCCATCGGTTGCCACTCACGCAAGGCTGCTTTGAAGTCTCCACGGTTATAGGCGTCCATGCCGACTTGAAACTCCGCCCATGCTGGCGCAGCAAGACAGGTTATCGACAGCGCAAGAGCGACAGACAATCGGAGCGTGATGAACCGCCGATCCTTACGCATATGACTCTCTTTGCTGGTTTCCAGATGAATTGATTGACGTCATGCTGAAGCGAGGCACGCCTGTGCGGTTTGGTTGCAAGATGCTCTCGCACGAACTTCTGTCATCGTAACCATGGGATAGCAGCTTCATAGATCTTGAGTATGTGACGCATTCGAGCAGCGTACCGCGAGTGCGAGGATTTCTTCCGGACGCATTGGCCGCTCTCTTGAGAGGCGTCGGCCGGATCACAAGAGATGTGCACCGTACCGTGGTCTTGGAATGGGC
This sequence comes from Nitrospira sp., assembly GCA_005116945.1. Lineage (GTDB taxonomy): Bacteria > Nitrospirota > Nitrospiria > Nitrospirales > Nitrospiraceae > Palsa-1315. The sequence goes on along the minus strand of SWDH01000028.1, from coordinate 231,778 downwards.
GTCTCGCTGGGAAGGATATTCTAGGGGGGCTAGAGAGAAGAGGCAAGAGACGAAAGAACGCGATTCCAAAATCTTTCTCATTGCCGATCCACACTCAACGACGGATCAAGACGGTCGAGGTTGGATACCATCTATCTGGGCGCTTTCCTGAAATGGCGAGATCAACGAAGGGCGCGCGGCCATCTTGATCCAGAATCGCAATATCCAGAGCATACGAACCTTCTGGTACAGACTCCGGTAGCGTGACAATGTCTTCCGCTTCATGTTGTGCACCCGGAAGCCACCGGCGTAGTTGAGCGGTGCTGGCCCACTGCGCGACAACCTGGTCCTCGGCGGATCTCAATCGATAGGCGAGCGGCCACTCGTGGTAGATCGGAGCCACACCGACGTTTTCCCATTGTGAGCGCAGCGACAGTTTCTGGCTGGGCCGAACTTCTGTGGTGTGCGTCATCTGGCGGAGGACGAATCGATATCCGATCTTTGTGAGAAACGCATCGATGCGCGGTCGCCATTCGGTCGGGATCGGTGATGATTTCGCATTCAAGACCGACATATGCCACTCCAGCCCTTTGGCCAGAATCAGATCGATATCGAAACCTTTGTCATGCCAGTTCTTCATCACGCCGCACACCTCGAATTGGACCGGAGCATTCTTCCACGCACGTTCGATGACTGGATCCTGAAGCACTGGGGGGTAGGCATGCTCCATATGGTTCCACGTGGAACCGAAAATCCCGTAATCTCCGAAACAGTCGGCGCGCCAGCCGGCGCCTCGAGACACGGCATACTTGAGCTGTCCTCCATGAAGCATCACCAAGGGCGTGCCGGCAAAATACTTGAAGTACCAGTCTGTGATCTTGATCTGATTGTCCTCAACCGGAAAATACTGTTTGCACTGCGCCTCGACTCCCTGGCAGCAGGCCATATTCCACTCTCCCCAGCAGCCGACCGAGCCGATATCAACATGATCGATATCCGGTGAACCAGCGTACCGTTCCCCGAATGCCTTGATGAGCTTTTCATGGTACTGCAGAAACGTCGGGTTGTTGTAATCGGGAAAGACTCCTCTGCCGACCTTCACACTCCCCACTCCCTTATGGAGCAGCCATGCGGGCGAGCCGGCCTTGTACTCCGTCATGATACGGAAGGCCAATGTTTCTCCCTTCGCCTTGGCTTGGCTGATGATTCGATCCACGAAATCGAACGCATACTGTCCTTCCTCAGGTTCAAGGTCGGACCAAGGCCACCGGAAATAGGCCACTGTCGATCGCGGGTATTGATCAGTCGTCGGAGGATGGTCGAATCCGAAATGAAAATCGGCGAGCCCCATCCCCGGGTTATAGAGCACATCCTTGATCTCTTTGGGGTGGACAGTCACGGTAGACTCCGCCTGCGCCGAGCCATCGTGTGCACTGGAATCCAGACTGCTGGCAAGCCTGCAACCACTTTGGAGCGCGACTATAACAAAGGCCAATAAAGAGAGAAGCAGTGTCTTCATGGAACGGTTCAATATTTGACAGATACCCCTAACCAATTGAAACGCCACATCGTCAGAAAATTCACTATTTCCGCCGGGCGTACGTCATATGGGTCAGAAAGAGATCGGATCTAGTAGAGTGAGTGCCACCCACTGAAGATTGAAGCATTGAAGAGTGGTGGTGCCACAGGCAGGGCTTGAACCTGCGTACCTTTGAGGGCGCTAGGCTCTGAAGGGAGAACAGTGTATGGTTTGCCATGTCTCCCTCTGTCTCACGTTGCATGTCCCCGTTTGTCCACCGACGCTCAGGATACAGCACGATCCAGCGGAAGCCAATGGGTCAGCGTAGAGGGCATGAGAAGCAATAGCGGGGCCTGTGTGGGCGAAGAACCGGTCGATCACTCGCCAATATTGGCCCCGCCACGTCATACCGACCGCTCAAGTGGCCGAAGGATTTTTCCGTAAGCGCGAGCATCCCCACTTTCTTCTCCATTGTGGGTTCTGGTCTGTATGATCTCCAAAAATCAACGCGTCAAGTGTTGCCCTACACCATGTATCGTACCCATCCCCCTCTCGTTGTAGCCATTATTAAGGGCGTATCCCTTTACCAGGACCGATCATGGGTGACAAAAATGGACAATGAATGAGCTATCTATACACCGCTAAAGTACTAGTTGCCCTGAACAGGCTCTTATGGTATTAATGCCACCGTCATTGGGCTTGCGAGATCAATAGATTCAGGGGAAATCGTAGCTAAATACACCATCAACTCGGGGAGGTTGTCATGGAACTTGCCATTGCGTTTGCCGCCTTTGTCGGTGTGTTCGTCCTAGGGGCGGCTATTATTATATGGTTCCCGTATGACAGAGATATGAGCTTGCGAGATCGGTAGATTCAGAGGAACTGTAGCTAAATACATCTCAACTTAAGGGAGGTTATCGTGGAACTTGCTATCGCGTTTGGTGCTTTTGTCAGTGTGTTCGTGCTAGGGGCGGCTATCATTATATGGTTCCCGTATGACAAATGATGGTATGCCGGAATGTGCGTCTTCGCATTCGCACGAGTGAGCGTGACGCGTCGTTAGTGTGGGTATCAGTGCGGAGGTTGATGTGTTCACGGTAGAAGAGAGTGCAAGACCGCTCTCGTTTTACCGTATGTGATGCAGAAGTCCAAGCCGGATAAATCACGGACAAATGTGCTGCATGAACAGTCAAGCAACGGTCCAAAGGGCAGGGCAAGAGGCGCGGTGGCTGCAGGGCTTTCGCGCGTTCATGCTTTGTGAGAAGGAAGAAATACAGGTTCGTCAGAATTCTTGGACCTTGTGTCGCTGATGGGGCAGCGCGTTGATTGTGTATTCTCTCCCCAAGGAGCTCCTAACGCGAGGTGCGAGCACCATTTGTGAAATGACCGCGTAGCGCATTCGCATCTTTGTCTTTATTTAGGTGCCTGGATATCGCTCAAGGTTTCTCATCATCATTACAGATTAGTGACAGGTGCCGAGGTAGATCTCGGCCTACAAAACAAAGCTGAGAACAGCGCTTGTTGAGTGCCTGGTCTGTCGTGAGTCAGGTAGCCTTGCAGAGCGTGAAGAGGGACTGCTGCTATCGGTCGTAAGTTCCGGTTTGGTTCTTGGTTAGTTCTACGATTGGGCGACCGTTCGTCACGTAGCAATAGCAATCCACGGATCCTTCCTAATACTCTTCGCGCCTGTATCGCTCCATTTTCTTCCCGTGATTCATCGTCCAGCACGAGAATTTCTACGCGATCCACCTCTCTTACGTGTGTAGCATGCAAGTGGCAGCGCTGCTGATGCCGTGATCAAGGACACTCTTTTCAATGTTGATGGATTTCACCACTCCGTCTTCGACCACCATCGAATAGCGCTCTGAGCGCCCGCTCAGGCCAAATTCCGGCATGTCAAAACTCAAGCCGATCGCGCGAGTGAATGCGCCGTCCGCATCTGCCAACATCATGACCTTCCCGTCGGCCCCGTGCTCTTTGCCCCACGTCTGCATGACGAAAGGATCGTTGACGGAGATACAGGCGATGGCACTGATGCCCTTAGCCTTCAGGTCATCGGCTTTGGCAACGAAGCCGGGCAGATGGTAGGCTGAACACACCGGCGTATATGCGCCTGGTAGGCCGAAGAGCACGACTTTCTTACCTTTGAGCAGCGTCGCCGTATCGATATCGGCCACGCCGTTAGCGGTCAGTTGTTTGAACGTGGCAGCCGGCACCCGGTCACCTACTTGAATGGGCATCTGAGGCTCCTTTCGTTGGTTACCTTAAGTTTCTTTGTGGATTCATCGAGACGCTCCTGAACGTATTTGAGCGTGAAATTCTTCCTATCTACCCTGTGATGTCCTTCATGAAATGGATGAGCGCACGAGATCCTTGACCCGTTTCCCTTCCGGTTTCTGGCAGTGATGGCACGATGACAATGTGATGGAGCCTGTGTGGCGAGTGGCTGCATCGAGATACTTGGTACTCTCACTGAATCGTGGATCGGATAGAGAAATCTACCGCACAAGGGGAGCATTTCTCTTCATGCAGAAACGGGCAGGGTTTTCTCCCCCTCCATGGTTAGAATTCACAAACGAAATAGACCGTCGGAAATCTGCAATGAACCTTAGCACAGCATTTCCGTAGCCTGTCAAGAAGACCTGGAGGAGCGGATCTTTATGCCTGCTCATTCTGGAGCGTCATGGTCAAGGAGTAAAATTTTCCTGGTGCATGGGTAGATTGTCTGAAAGCCGTCAGCTGGCGCAGGAAAAACTCTACACAGTGCTTTGACCTTGGAATATGCCCGCTATGTATGTGACAGCCCATTGCATCGGGAAGGAGCGGTGGAGACGAATCGAGAAGGCCTTGGGGGCCTCTGTGGTGCCGAAGGCGGGATTTGAACCCGCACACCCTTGCGGGCGCTAGACCCTGAATCTAGTGCGTCTGCCAGTTTCGCCACTTCGGCACATCGAGGTGGAAGCGGATTATCCTGAATTCGTGAGGTCGCCGTCAAGCAATCACTCTCAATCAACGAAGTTCAAGTTCAGGTGAAGTCCACAGTCCAGATGATGCAATGTCGCGCCGATCGCCACTGATCACGATCCTTTCGTGGGCGAGCCCGGCGGCGCCGAGCAATGGGGCCGCCGCAATCCACGGCGCTTCATCGGCGATCAAGACATCGAACCGGACGCGACTGAATAGAGGATCGCTCAGCACCCTTGATGCTGTGGTGACGACAAGACGACGATTCTGAATGAAGGCCTGGCGGTTCGTGTCCTCTTCGGCTGCGAGTAAGTCCTTGCTCTCGTTGTTCCAGACCACATCGCACAGGTTCGACATGCGCGCCACGATCTGCGCCGCCACGCCCCCCGTCCCCCCGAACAACCCGCACCAGCCCAAGGTCACAAAGCCCCAGTGCAACGGGGCAGCAAAGAGTTCATCGACGAACCAGAACGCATGCCCCCACTCATTGAGCCCCACGTTCGGCAAAATCATCATCGGCCCCACGATCGCCCCCACCAACGGGAACGACACCGCCTTGCTGAACTGCGGCAGCCGCGTCATCGCATAAAGGTAACTCGCAACTCCCATGGTGATGTAAAGCGGGAACGTGAAGTAGAACGCGATGATATGGCTTGCGGTGAAGCTCGTATCCCGGATGATCACTTGATGCCAGGAGGCATCCTGCTCCAGCGTGTAACTTCCTGCCCAGTAGACGCCGAAGACGTAACATGCCAGCCACATCATCCAGTAAAAATACCGCTTGAGTTCTGTCTTGGGAGCCAAGTTAGCCAGGTCACGATCACGCGTACTCCAAAGCCACCCAAAGATCGCGGACGCATTGATGATGTTGGCAATCACATTAAACCGCCACAAACTCATCCACACGTTTTCGAACTCCGGGGTCATGGAGTCCAAGCCGTGGGAGTAGCCGAAGACGCGTTGAAACACGACCTCGGCCCCCACCGCCCCCAAGATTGCAAACCACCCGATTTTGAGGGGCCTGGAATCGTACCAGAGGGACATGTCGTAGTCCTTGGTCTCCCCTCCCCATGTAGTTGTACTTGCCATGTTCCTAACCTCCTTCTCGCCTACGCGAGAAACAACCTTGTGTGTGGAAATTTAAGACCCGTGCGAGGGATGGGGCTACAAGGCGACTCGTCAGAGGAGACAGAATTCTATGGAAGCTGCTGGTACTCACGGTGCCAGCCCAGGCACCTACCACGGCTCATCGGTATATTTAAGAAGGATATTGCCTACGCGACAAGACGGGAGCCGTTGGAGAACCGGCTAGTGTAACTGACGAGAAGCCCACCCTTACCTCGGCGGGCCACCCTGATCTGGGGGATTAAGGTCTGTCATGTTTACCCCCTCCTTTCGGCTCGAAGAACCGTGGGGGGATTACAGTACCATACGTGTGTTGGGCTGTTCCCCTCTCACGTGAATGGCCATTTACACCGCAAATCGTATAGCCCCTCTTCAACGAATGTCAAGAAGCAGGCATCCGGATTACTTCACGCAGGTACGTCTATGAGAACTTCTTTCTTTTGGCAGTGTCATACGACTTTGAAACGACACGGGCGACCTCCCACCGAAGTAGGAGGTCGCCCATGGATAACACTGAGAACGCTGCCGATATGATTTAGTAGGGAATCACGTGCAAGCAGTCCTTGCTCTCGTTGTTCCAGACCACATCGCACAGGTTCGACATGCGCGCCACAATCTGTGCCGCCACGCCGCCCGTTCCGCCAAACAATCCGCACCAGCCCAAGGTCACAAAGCCCCAGTGCAATGGCGCCGCGAAGAGTTCATCGACGAACCAGAATGCATGGCCCCACTCGTTGAGGCCCACGTTCGGGAGAATCATCATCGGGCCCACAATCGCTCCCACCAACGGGAACGACACGGCCTTGCTGAACTGCGGTAACCGCGTCATCGCATACAGATAGCTCGCCACGCCGCAGGTGATGTACAACGGGAACGTGAAGTAGAACGCAATGATATGGCTCGCGGTGAAGCTCGTATCCCGGATGATCACCTGATGCCACGACGCATCCTGCTCCAGCGTATAACTGCCGGCCCAATAGACCCCGAACACGTAGATCGCCAACCACATCATCCAGTAGAAGTACCGCTTCAGCTCGGTCTTCGGATCCACATTGGCGACGTTGCGATCCCGCGTCTGCCAGATCCACCCGAGTGTCGCCGCCGAGAAGATGATGTTGGAAATGACGTTAAACCGCCAGAGGCCCATCCACACCGTCTCGAACTCCGGGGTCATGGAGTCTAACCCATGGGAATACCCGAAGACGCGCTGAAACACGACTTCAGCCCCCACCGCCCCCAACATTGCAAACCAGCCGATCTTGAGGGGCCTGGAATCGTACCAGAGCGACATGTCATAGCCGCTCTTGTCGCTACCCCCCCATGTGCTTGCACTTGCCATACCCTGACCTCCTTGTTATGTGAGAGAAAAACACCCCTATGCGCTTATAAAACTTCCCGGTTTCACCCCTGCAAATTTAGGCACCCTCTTGTACCAGTTCATCAATACGTGCTTATCAAAATATTAACTCTCTTCAATGTATGTGTCAATACAATCATATGTCAAAATGTTATTTAAATACATAGACATACCTCTTGCTATTCAGGATCTGACGGAAATGAACCGGTGGGAATAAGGTTGATTCAGGTGGCCTCGATTTCAAGGGAGAAAGCCCAGGCTCGCCCTTTCCCTCTTTATGTTTCCATCATTTCTAATCGAGCATCGAATTCATGCCCGCAGACCGTGCAACGAATGCAGTCCGATTCGACCGTAAATTCGTCCGATCTGACTCCCATGCCTCCGCAATCCGAACAGCGTGCGAGATGGACCCTCTGATCGTCTACCGTTTCGTATTGCGTACCGCGAAGACAATATACCGGCTTTCCATCAAGCAGCCACGGGTTTCCCGCATTGTCGAGGACCGGCAGCGTGACGTAATGATGATTGACGTAGTCTTCGAGTTCTTGCCGGCTGGCAAACCCGCCCTTAATCAGCTTTCCCCCTACTGCTTCATAGAGTGTATTTTCTTTCACGATCGCCTTCGTTGGTCCCATCTCCCTCACCTCCCTTTCCAAAGGAAGTAAATATCCCATAACCGATGGCTCAGAACACGCCGTACAAACGCTGCGCAATGTGTTGTTAGACGATGCCTGAGTAGTACCGCAGAATGTTGGAGACAGATATTACACCGATAATCTGTCCATCTTGCGTCACGGCCAGATGCCGAGTCGCTCGTTCCTTCATCATACGCACGGCATCGATAATCGGCCGGCTACCTTCAATGGCTGCCACCGAAGTCCGCATACAGCTTTTGACAACCGTTGTATTAGGATCTAGCCCCTTCGCCACCACCTCCCGAGCCAGGAGGGAATCGGTGATAACCCCGACATACGATTGGCGGTCTGTGACAAGCAAAGACCCGAGCTTCCATTGCTGCATCAGTTGCCCGGCCTGTCGCAGACTGGCATCCTGCGATACGTTCCGGATCTCGGAGGACATGTGTTCGGCAATCTGCGGGCCGACGAGAGTGCGTCCGACCTTGGATTTCTTCGGCCCAGCAGACCGACGCGCTTCCAATTCTGCCACGCAGCTTTCCAACACACGGCCTCGCTGCAGTAGACTTTGCCGCTCACTATCCATGCCTGTACCTTCCGGCGCCTCGTCCGTCATATTCACCAATCCTGCCGCCTCACCCAGCTCAGCATACTCATAGGCGTGGAGCAAGTCAGACGTCAGCCCAAGCAGCTCCTCAATCAGGCGTTCGGCTTCCAGATCGAACTCCTCCAAACTACGTGTCTGCTTCCCCTTGCCTAAGTACGGAGCGAGTTCGGCAAGCTGTTTCCGCATCCGTTCGATGCTTCGGTCGAGAGAAACCCGTGGTTTTGAGGGAATGGTGCGGACAGCCATAGCACCTCCTGTCGATATAGATGAGGATGGTAATTTTACCCTTCAGGATCAGCGAGGGCAAGCGAAGATATTGGGCAGGCAGGAGTAAAGTGCTGCGTTTGAGTCTTCTAAGAAGAAACTCGATTATCCATCTCATAGAGATACTAGATATACCAATAGGCACAGGGGCCAACTGTACGTCGGATGCAGTCCTGTAACTGCCAAGGCCCAGTAGGCGCTGTAGCCCCAAGGCGCTGAGTTTATGTTTCTGGTCGGTCAGAAGCCATATGGCTTGAAACAAGGCCTGCAAGGGGAGGCGGGTTCGATGGAAGATTGTTCCTGCCGTGACCGAAGCTTGGTATCCACATCGGCGGCACATCAGGAGGCATCTCGTGGTGGTCCAACTGCCACTGGTCGTGCACTGAGGGCAACAGAACCCAGTTGGCCACCGCAGCTGAGCCAGGTAGGCACGGCACGCACGTTCAGTGGCAAAGCGTTGTTCGAATTTAGCGAGGGCTGGCATGTAATCCTCCATGGTGCGACTCTGGAACAACTGAGCATGTTGGAGTTAAGTACATAGGTTATTCGAGGACAAGAACTATACAAAAATGCATTGGAAATCAAGTGCCGGTATCGTGCATCCATGTGTGAGACAACATCATGACAGGCACGGTTGTGGTCCACTCAACCGAGATGGCTATATACATACAGATTGGTGTGAAACAGCTTCACGGGACATCAATCCTTGATGATCTCGAACACAAGGATTGTATAAGCTTGCCAGGCTCGGGGTATCAGAGCCTATTGACCCCATTGAATTATCAGGGGAATAACCGTGGGAACGTGCGCTCGCAATCCGTTCGCTAGTCCGGTCGATGTTCACGTGGAGACTCAGTGGACGTGATCGTCTGGCGGTGGCCGAATTTCCTTTTCCCTATTGAGTTGTTCTATTTGTCGCGTCAATTCTGCGATATCTGCCCATCCAGATCCATCCACCGCAGGGATCCAGCGTGCCCGTAAATAGCCGTAACGATCTATGAGAAACTCCATATGATTCGGTGTTGTCCCTTCGCCGGCCAGATCGGGGTTACTAAGGGTTCTGCGGAATAGAGAGTAGCTGCGCGCAATTTCTGGTGCCCCTTGCGTTGTTACCTGGAAAGGGGTGGCTGCAGTGATTGCCGCCAGGTCTTGCGGCTTGAGATCATTGAGGGGCACCGCGAGTATCACCGTATCTGTAGTGCGTAGGGTGGCATCAGCTTGTCTCAACTGACTGAGTCTTGCCTGTGACTCCGGCCATGAAAATAGCACCAGTACAATCGCTTTCTGCCGGCGGAAATCCTTCAAGGTTCCGCTTGTTCCGTCATGTGTGGAATAGGAGAAGTTCTGTGGGGCCATGTACGGTTGATTGGGGGCGACATAGGGATTGATCAGGCGTGCCTGATAGCCACGGGAGGTGGCATGGAGAAAATTCACCAGGTCCCAACGGTCCTCTTCCGAGAGTTTGTCCGCAAACGCCGGCATGCCGGTACCCGGAATACCATGGGTCAGCCAGTGGAAAAAATCCCCTGCAGTGTGCTTGGCCGTGTGCGGCTCTGTGAGGAGATCGACTGGCGGTATGGGGAAGGTTTTGGCCAGAATACCATTGCCCTTGGCTTGGGGGCCATGGCAAAGCACACAATTTGCAGAGAATAGAGCCGCACCATTGGCAACGGAAATGGCATCAAACGGGACCGGTGTCTTACGGTACGTTTCTGGAAAAGCCTGAGTGGCAAGGGGAGGGAGCGCCGCAACCAGCGCGCAGACCGCCAGTATGGCGGGGATGGCAATACGCCACTTCGTCTCCCAGCGTTTGGACCGACCAAGGATAACCGCCCCAACTGCTAAGATGAGCAGCATGACTCCGACCCCTGTGCCGATCATCATGCCCACTCCTCCCCAGGTGGCGTCGATGGAGAAGCGGAATGGATAGGGCCAGTCTTCAATAACAGCGTGCTTTGCTGGAATAGCGTTAGCCAGGATTGTCGCGACCAGTACCAGTCCCAACCCGAGCACGAATTCGACGGGGACCCACTTTCGAAGCCCTCGTCCGCCGGTCGTGGCCCCATCCACGCTCTGGTCGAGTGCCGGAATCCAGAGGTGACGTGCACACGCGGCGAGCACGAGAATCACGGCGAGCAGCGCGAGCTTGGTATTGAGAAGCCAGCCCCAGCTTGTTGCAGTCAATGCGGCGTAGCTTGTGTCCACCATGCGATAGGTTACGATGATGCCTGTGGCGACAACCGCAAGCATGACAGGCAACGCCATCGTCGAGAACTGTTTCAGGGTCTGAATGTCTGCTCGATCCACTTCCTCGCCAGTTTGCGTCCGGGTCTTGGCAAATAAGACGCTGAGGAAGGCCGGCAACCCTCCGAACCAGACGCTCGCCAGAACGATATGCAGTGTGTAAGGCAATACTGATGTGACAGACAGTTCATCAGCCGCAGAGTGGCTTGCGAGTGACCCAGCGGCCAGTGTGAGTGCGGCGACGGTTGCGCATAACACATACTGCCAACGCGCTTTGCGTGACACCCGAATGTAGAGGGTCATGGCGAGGACAAGGAGCGCAAGGGCAGCGCGCATTGTCCAGATGAGTCCTATGCGGGTTTTTTGTAAGAGCTCTAGCCAGGCTCCCGGACGCCAGGCATTGTCGGCCACGCCTGTGGCCTGTGCAGTCGTCGTCGCTAGTAAGCCGAGCAAACCAAGCAGAAGTGTGCCTGCAAGCCATGGTAACGCCCGATTCAGGCGGGTAACCCAAGGCGTGTTGAGTACAGTATTCGCTCGGGCGGCAATCGCAAGAAAGACGCAACCGCCGATCAGGATCATGTTGGACGCAAGCTGTAGCCAGCGGAACAGCGCGCCGATGACCTCGATCATTTCTTTTGCACTTTGCCCTTTACAGAGAAGTCGAAATACGATTCCACTACATGACCATCAACCGACAGCACCCGAAACTTTACTGAATACTTTCCAGGCGTCAACTCCGGCAACGGCAGGACGATGGATTTCCGGTCATCGGGAGCCAGTTTTGGTTTGACCTCGGTGACAGGATGCTTCTCGGCGTCGAGTACGATCAGCGATGCGTAGTCGCCTTCAATCTCTTCGTTGAACCAGAGTCTTATATGTGTTGGCGCTTGGGCAAGAACAGCCCGGCGTGGCGGCTCTGCCTTGACCAGCATTGAATGTGCCAGCACTGGAGCGGCATGCACGCACAGCACCATTGCGACCGCTGTGCCAGCCAGGATGCGCTTGAGTGCGTAAACTGCCCATGGTTTCATCGGGAACTCCTTCTTGTTGCTGCTGCTAAGCCGGGGTGCAGCAACCCGTCATGTGCCCACCTGTCTCGACATGTTCTACTCCTGAGACCGAATGGCTGCTTGCCTAGGAAACGGTGCTCACCGGGGACTTGCGGCGACCTCGCATGATAAAGAAGATTGCTGCTCCAGCGGCGAGTATTGCGACTGGGACGATGACCATCATGTAGTGCATCAAGTGGGAAACGACTCCCCCTTCTCCGACCGAAATTGGGAATCGCGCGACATGCTCTTCCTTGCCGCGAACGGTGATGATCCCGATGAATTTGCCAGGCTGGCTGAAGCTATGTTCGAAATTGATGAACCCCCCCGTGTAGACTTTGGCCGGCACCGATAGGCCTCAACCATTGCACAACCATTGTCAGTATCCTCCCTCTCGAATGTTGAATCACAGGCTCGCGGGCCGGAGCGCCCGGTTTTCTACGAACGGCGGACTGCCCACCAATTCCGCAGCCACTTCGATCGTATGAGTATGTATCCAATCAATGCAACTATCAGAACTGCTATTGCCGGTACGGTCATGGTACGCATCAGCTTCTGGTAATCGATCATGTGTACCCGCAATAGATATTGGGGTCGCCGCATCAGATTCTGTTTCTCCGCCGCAACGGTGACAGTATAGAGACCCTCGGCAAGACGGACTTCGCCCCGGAGCACTCCATCCGGGTGGGTGGTCGGACGAATATCTGCCACGATCTGATCTTCAGACTCATTGGAGCCGTTCCCCTTCATGATCCGCATTCCGACCGGTTCGGTGCGCAAGGCCGGATCCACGAGGTCTACGACAAGGAAGGTGTCGCCTTCCTTGGGAATGTCCGTGCAGTATTGATCCCTCAGCTCGTATT
>SWDH01000028.1:216968-219072 GCA_005116945.1 Nitrospira sp. | reverse complement strand
CTTGTTGCGGTCGTCGATCGATGACCTGCGCCGCGCCGATCGTGCCAGCGCCGTGTTAGCACTCGTCGGGGTGATCAATGTGCCGATCATCTATTTTTCTGTGAAGTGGTGGAATACGTTGCACCAGGGCGCGTCGGTCACGATTACGGCGGCACCGACGATGGCCGGGTCCATGGTGACGGCGATGTTGATTATGATGGTGGGCTTCTGGATGTATAGTTTTGCGGTGACACTGGCGCGCATGCGTTGCGTGATTGTTGAACGAGAACGACAGCCGTCATGGGGCAAGCCGGCCTCGATCCCCGATGTCGCGGAGGCGCGCTGATGCAGTGGGGGAGCGTGGCGGAGTTTTTTGCGATGGGCGGATACGGCCTCTATGTGTGGCCCTCATTCGGTGTCGCGGCGCTGTGTATGGGGGGAGAGGTCATCGCGGTGTGGCGAAGGCATGCCGCGGCTTCTGAGAGCCATGATGAGTCGTAGGAGGAAACAGAGACGATGAAGCCTCGACAGAAACGGTTTATGCTTATCGGCCTGGGCTTGGTGGCCTTGGCCGTGGCATCAGCGTTAGTGCTCAATGCGTTCCAAAGCAACCTGGTCTTCTTTTATACGCCGACACAAGCGGCGAATGGGGACGTGCCCCAGGGCCGTAGCTTCCGCATCGGCGGCATGGTCGAAGCCGGCAGCCTCACGCGTGAAGGCGATGGGCTCACCGTGCATTTCGTCGTGACCGACATGGCGAAGCGCGTGCCCGTGACGTACAAGGGAATCCTGCCGGACCTCTTCAAGGAAGGAAAGGGGGCGGTCGCGCAAGGTCAGCTCATAGCGGGCGGCACGTTTGTCGCCAGCGAGGTGCTGGCGAAGCACGACGAAAACTATATGCCTCCGGAAGCCGCAGACGCACTCGCCAAAGCCAAGACTGCAGGGGCGCAGAGCAGCGGTACCCTGGTTGTTAATCCACGCTAGCAGGTTGCGGGAACACGGGTTTTTCGTAAAGTGACGACGAATTATTACAAAATGGCGCTGCCGCCACAATTGTGCAGGATGCTCAAAAAGACCGTCCAGCAAGGCCGCAGTGAGCGAAGAGGCGAGGCGTACGCTTCGGTACGTTGAGTCTCTGAGCGATACGAGAACGACGCGGGCGGACTTTTTCAACATCCTGCTAGGAGCTACATGATTCCAGAAATCGGTCATTACGCCTTAATTCTTGCGCTCTGCGTGGCGGTGGTGCAGGGAACCCTGCCTATCTATGGGGCAGCAGTTAGCAACGCCTCGTTGATGGCTGTCGCGAAGCCGGCGGCCCGCGGGCAATTCCTCCTGGTCCTCCTCGCATTTTGTTGCCTCGGGTATGCCTTTGCGGAAAAAGACTTCTCCGTGCTCTATGTTGCGGCCACGTCGAACTCTCAACTCCCGTTGCATTATCGACTTGCCGCGATCTGGGGCGCGCACGAGGGATCGTTACTGCTCTGGATGTTTATTCTCAGCATCTGGATGGTCGCCGTTTCATTCTTCTCAACCCATCTGCCGGATGCGATGCGCGCACGAATTTTGGGCGTGATGGGTCTTGTCAGTGTGGGATTTCTTCTGTTCATGTTGACGGTCTCGAATCCATTCGAGCGGCTGATCCCGGCCGCACTGGATGGACGCGATTTGAATCCCCTCCTGCAGGACCCCGGCATGGTCATCCACCCGCCGATGCTCTACATGGGGTACGTCGGATTTTCCGTCGCATTTTCCTTTGCGATTGCCGCGCTCTTGGGGGGTACGTTGGATGCGGCTTGGGCGCGCTGGTCCCGCCCTTGGACCACGGTTGCCTGGTGTTTTATGACCGTGGGGGTCGCAATGGGGAGCGGCTGGGCCTATTACGAGTTGGGCTGGGGCGGTTGGTGGTTTTGGGATCCGGTCGAAAACGCCTCCTTCATGCCCTGGTTGGCGGGAACTGCGTTGATGCATTCGCTGGCCGTGACCGATAAACGGGGCGGATTCAAAGCCTGGAGCGTGCTGCTCGCCATTATGGCCTTCTCGCTCAGTTTGCTCGGAACCTTCTTGGTTCGGTCGGGCGTCTTGACGTCTGTGCATGCATTCGCCACGGATCCGAAGCGTGGTT
>SWDH01000028.1:201750-216868 GCA_005116945.1 Nitrospira sp. | reverse complement strand
GTCTCTCAAAGTCCGGCCAGGCGATGCCCCAAAATGGAGATTTAGAGGGGGTGAGCCAGCCGATACAATCCGGGGTAGATGGAATCACCGTCGTCATTGATCGTGAGAGACCATATTCGGAATCGACAGCGCCGGTTCAGCCGGCAACGCAAGCCAAGCAGCCACGTACGATCCGGGGCACGGTGACAATGGCGCCTGACTTGGCGGGTAAAGCTTCTCCCACGGACACCTTATTTGTATTTGCACGGGAGACGAACGGCCCACCCATGCCCGTGTCGATCGTACGGGCGACGAGGAAAGATTTGCCGTTTACATTTCAGCTCGATGACTCAACCAGCCCGATGCCCTCCAGGAAACTTTCCAGCGCAGGCCCAGTCGTGATTGTGGCGCGTCTCTCAAAGTCCGGCCAGGCCATGCCCCAAAGTGGAGATTTGGAAGGCATGAGCCAGCCAGTGCAGTCTGGAGTAGATGGAATCACCATCGTTATTGATCGTGCACGTCCGTAGTCCCAGAAGCCCCCACGCGGCCGGTTTAAAACCGCACAATAATAGAATAGCGGACCCTTCTAGCCCATAATCAGCCGATGGCTCATCTGGACGAGCTCGCGTGCTGAAATGTAAGCAGAGGCAAAACGCCCATCCAAATTTTCTTGACATTTTCTGATCCAGACTGAGATACATGTGCGCGATATGCGATGTCACGCGCACATTCAAACCGTTGTGTACTAACAAAGGAGCATTGCACATGGCCGACAAGTTTTTGATGAGATGCGGTCTGCTTGCCTTCGGCCTAGTGCTCGCCGTCGCGGCATCAGTCCAGGCGGAACCAGCTGCGTCGGTTAAGCCGATCGGGCAGTCGCTGGCGATCAGTGGCACGGTCAGTATTGCGCCGAGCCTTGCCGGCAAGGGGTCCGCAACGGACACGTTATTTGTGTTTGCCCGTGAGACGAGTGGCCCACCGATGCCGGTGGCGATCATGCGGGCAACGAAGAAAGACTTGCCCTTTACGTTCCGGCTCGATGACTCGAACAGCATGATGCCGTCCAGAACACTCTCCAGCGTCGCAATGGTGGTGATTGTGGCTCGTCTCTCGAAGTCCGGCCAGGCTATGCCGCAAAGTGGAGACTTAGAGGGGATGAGTCAACCGGTGAAGCCTGGAACGGATGGAGTCACCGTTGTGATCGACCGTGAAAGACCCTAGTATCTGCGTGGATCATGAGGACGTTTTCCATGATGTTGATCACTCTTCCCGACAGCATCAAGATGGCGTGAAAAGACATTTATTTTGCACTTTTGGGCGCATGAATGTATTTTTTACAAATCAAATAGAATGTTCCTCAAATCCTCTTGACATCTGAGGGAACTCAGAGATATAAATGCGCCTCGTGCGTAGGATTAACGCATCATTAGTATGATCACAATTAAGTAAGCGCAAGGCCGGAAATTTTTCTCAACCATAATGAGTAGCGGTGCACACTTAACGAAGGAGCATTCAGTTATGAGGTCCAAACTTTGGGTGAGGTGTGTTCTAGTCCTCAGCGGGGTCTTGCTCGCTGGGACAGCGCAGGCGGACTTCCCAAGCGTCCCCAAGGAAACCTATGAGGCGCTGAACCTTGATCGGTCCGCCAGCCCCAAGGAGTTGCATGAGGCGTTGGTGAAGCGCTACGTGGATCCAGGCAGAGGCGCGGGGAAGGGGCAGTACGGCCAGTATTGGGAGCCGATCCCAATGAGTAAGTATTTCGATCCAATGTCGTTCTACAAGCCCCCGACATCGGTCAAGGAAGTCGCGACACGCGAGCAGTGCGTGAAATGCCACACCGATGAGTCGCCAGGATGGGTGGCAATGTGGAAGAGAAGCACGCATGCCAATCTCGACCAGATCCGCAAGCTCACTCCGAAAGATGACACCTTTTACAAGAAGGCGAAGCTTGAGGACGTCGAGACGAACCTGCGCTCGCTTGGTAAGCTCGGTGCAAAAGAGAACTTGAAGGAAGTCAGCTGTATCGATTGCCATGTCGACCTGCTTACTAAGAATAAGGCCGATCATCGCAAGGACATCAAGATGCCCACCGCTGATGTCTGCGGCAACTGCCATCTACAAGAATTCGCTGAGCAGCAGTCCGAGCGTGACACGATCTTATGGCCGAAGAACCAGTGGCCGAGGGGTCGGCCGTCGCACGCGCTGGATTACAGAGCCAACGTCGAGACGGATATCTACGCCGGAATGTCGCAGCGCGAAATCGCTGACGGCTGCACCATGTGCCACACCAACCAGAACAAGTGCGACAACTGCCATACCAGGCACGAATTCTCAGTAGCGAACGCCCGCAAGCCTGAAGCCTGCGGCACCTGCCATAGCGGCGCCGATCACAATAACTGGGAAGCCTACAACGGGTCGCAGCATGGGTTGGGGTACCAGGCCTCTAAAGGTCAATGGAATTGGAATGTGCAGATGAAGGATGCGGTAGTCAAGGGCGGGCAGCGCTTCCCAACCTGCCAGAGCTGTCATATGGAGTATCAGGGAAAATTCACCCACAACACGGTGCGTAAGGTTCGCTGGGCGAACTATCCATTCGTGCCTGGCATTAGAGAACCTGTATTTGGCGAGTGGGGTCAGAAGCGCCTGGATGCGTGGGTCAAGACCTGCACCACGTGCCACTCCGAGAGCTTCGCGCGCGCATACATGGAGTTTATTGACAACGGCACCTCTGCGGGACTCGATAAATACGATGAGGCCCATAACGTCGTCCGTAAGCAGTATGACGCGAGACTCCTCACCGGTCAGAAGAACAACCGGCCTGCTCCTCCAGCGCCTGCAAAGGCTCAGTTCGAGCAGTTCTGGCAGATCTACTGGTCGAAGGGCAACAGTCCTACAGCGATCGAGCTCAAGCTCTTCGAAATGGCTGAGGACCATCTGGTACAACTACACGTCAGTCTCGCGCACCAGTATCCAGGGTACACCTACACTGTCGGCTGGGCAGCGATGAACCGGGCTTATGTCGAAATCATGGACGAAGACACCAAGCTCAAGGACAGGCTGATGCTGTTGGAGCGGGTGGCCAAGCTCGAGCAGAGCAAGTCCAGTAGCCTGCTGGATTTCGATAGCACGGACGGGAAAATTACGCTCGGTAGCGTGGGCGGAGGAATGTTGCTGACCGGCACCCTCGCGCTCGCCGGATGGAGCAGACGCAAGAAGAACCAGCGGTGACAACGGGCGCAGCGCAGACAATGGAAGCAGCGCTGCCGCAGCCAAGTAGTAGAGTCCTCCCGTCGCTAGGAATAGTCCTAGTGGCGGGGGGACTTCTTATGCTTGGTTGGTTTTCATTTTTGTGGTTCAGTCCAGGCCCAGCTCCGTATCACTACCACTTAGTGGAAGAGGGCGGTATCGATAAGTTCAGCAAGCTTGGACTCGATGCATGGCCTGATCTTGGCATCAGCAAGCAAGAGATCCTCGTAGATGGTGTGGATGAACCGGTGGCTGTAGGCTATCTTGCCCGCCGCGGAAATTCAAAGCCCGTGATGCTCGCCTGGGACAATCAAGCCGGCGAACCAGTGGTGTTTGTCAATAATAAGCTCTCCGAGCTGACTCTGTTGATGCCAACGATTGCGAAGCATGTGCCGAAAGACGCTGCCTTACTTGCCTGGTGGGACACCTCGCGTCAGATTCAGCTCTTGACGGGGTTAGAAACGGTGTTCACCTCCCATCTCAGTGGACCGCTTATCACGCCGTCGCTCTGGCAAAAGCGAATCGAGGCGATCGAGAAATACGAACGCGAGTTCTGGGGCTCTGCGCCAAGCGCAGAAGAGAAGGGAAAATTCCAACGCTTTGCTGCTGCCCTGTCGGCTGAGCCAACGAAGGGTACAGCGATGCTGCGTGAATTGGCTGGTGGGCGCGAAGCCTATGTCGTAGTTCACGTCTCGGACCTCTATAAACTCGGGCAGATGCACCCTGATCGCATCGGTGTCGCCTACAAAGACTTCCCATTGAAGGGTGGAGATGTGCATGGACTCAACGCGATGGTGAAGCGTTGGCTAATGGACAACAACTATACCTCTCAAGCGGTGCATCCACTCTCGGAGGATAACGCACGCGCCTACTTTCTGACCGATGAGAAAAGCAAGGACACGCTGCTTGCACAGATGCTGCCCATGACGACTTCGAAGCCTATCGAATTCAAAGCTGCCCAGCTGGTCCATAAAGAGGGAGGCTATTGGGTGTATAAGATTCCGTCTGCGCAGCCATCGAACTCCTAATTTGTTGAGTGGTGAAAGTGGAAGTACCGGTATTGAAAAACTTGTACACTCTCGATAGAGTAAGGTATGGTCGATTTTTCAAGCACACCACGCATAGTTTTCTAGATAGAAAGGAGACACACCCGTGAAGCATTTCATGACAGTCACACTTGCCGCTGTGGCGTTGTTCGCGATCGTAGTTGGAACCGCTTCCGCCGAAACCGCGTTTGAAGGCCGGAAGAAATGCAGTAATTGTCATAAAAGTGAGGCCGACTCGTGGCTCAAGACCGCGCACGCCAAGGCGGTGGACTCACTCAAAGCCGACAGGAATAAGGAAAAAAACGCGGCCATGGTCAAGGCGAAACTCGATCCTAAGAAGGACTTTACCAAGGACAAGGATTGCATTGGCTGTCACGTGACTGGATTCGGAGTAGAAGGCGGGTATGAAATTACAGAGCCGGACAAGTTCTTGATTGGCGTAGGCTGCGAGTCCTGCCATGGGGCCGGTCCAGATTACCGCAAGATTCACCGTAAGGCGGGCGAGGCCTTTGAAAAGTCGAAAAAGGTCACGCCGCGCGAGTCCCTCGCGGAAGCCGGGCAAGAGTTTGAGTTCATAGAGAAGTGCAGTTCGTGCCATCTGAACTACGAGGGCTCTGGGTGGAAAGGGACCAAGAAACCCTACACGCCGTTCACTCCCACGGTAGACAAGAAATATACGTTCGACTTTGAGAAGATGATACGCAACAACAAGGCCATGCATGAACACTTCAAGCTATCGGGCACGTTTGATGGTCCGCCTACCCCGAAGTTCCATGAAGAGTTCCAAAAGGATGCCAAGCCGGCCGAGATAGGCAAGGAGGAGTAATGACAGAGTGGGGTGGGGTATCAGTCGGCGCTCTGATTCTCGGCGCAGTCATTGCTGTCGGATCGATCGCCGTGGTATTCGGCGGCGAGGCCGCCATATCCAGGACAGAGTTCTGCGTGAGCTGCCATTCAGAGACCTACCCGTATGAGGAGCTAAAAAAATCCTCGCATTGGGGGGCACTCGGTGCAGATCCAGGGTGCAAGGATTGCCACGTCCCTCAGGGATTGTCCAACTTCCATCTGGCGGTGTGGACGCACGTGGTGGATGGACTGCCGTTTTTGATCGATGAGTTTACCAAGGACTACTCTACGATCGAGAAATTCAACGAGTTCAGGCCAGAGGCTGCCTACAGGGCCCGCATGAAGCTGAAGGGCTGGGACAGCATGACCTGTCGGGCTTGCCACAAGAATACGAAGCCCCCAGGCGCCTCGGCAAAGGCGGCGCACAAGAAGATGGAGACCGAGGGCGCAACCTGTATTGACTGCCATCAGAACTTGGTCCATAAGAAAGTTCCTGAGCACGATCTCAATGCCAGTCTGGCACAAGGGAAGATGGTGTTGAAGGAAGAGAAGAAAGAGAAGAAAGAGGACTAATCCACACCTCCAGATGGTTTGGAGAGTGCCCGCAGCAGCAAGGATTGGTGGTAAGAGTCGTTTTCTAATAGGTGTTCCGCTTCATTCTATGTGGCGGGAGGCTGTGTGTAATTCACAGCTCTCCCGCCAACCTATCATTTAAGTAACCAGCTTCTCCACAGAGCACGTCTCTCATCCTATCGATTTGATGTGTTCTGGCTTATCTGCCGTCCAGTCACGGCATGGTGTCTATGGCCTCGATTGCGTTGGCGCGCTCCTGGCTATTCATTACATACGCGAGAACGATTGCCACTACCGTGATTGTGCTGTGCGGAGCCTGGTCGATTTGAGTGGTCCGCGTGATTCCAGATGAGGGCGATGTGCTGGTCGCGTTTATGTTGAGGATATTTTTGGTTTCTGTATTTTTGGCGCTGCCCATGGTTGTGATAAAGAAGGCAGCGAGATACACCTGGCTGGGAGATACTCGGCACAGTAGCCGGTGGCTGGAATTGGGTGTTGGTAGACCCTGTATGCGGTTTATCCAAGGGGAAACCATCCGAGCGGTGTGCCGTCTGGTATTGCCTCGTCGATGAGGTCGCTCTTCGTAGAGGCCCTTATCTGATGTTCGTAACGGGTCAGATGTAGGAAGCGTTCAGGTGTCAGCGTGAAGCGAATCTATGATTCACCGTGAAAAAAAACAGGGGGGGCTTGTGCCCCCCCCAAATTACCAGACGATCTAAGACTCGCTTCTGATTCTAGTTCGCGTTGTCGCGCACACACCAGACAAAGTTCGTGTTTTGCTTAAAATCGCTGCCCACGATGCCATAGTCGAAGTTGACGTCCCACGCGACCATCGTATAGTCTTCGTGCTCCGTCGCCGTCCAATAGCCAAAAAACTCGATGTTAGAGAAAGGATGGCCAGTCGGGAGGGCTGGAGGAGGATATATGTTGTGATCTGCCAGGGTTGCCAACTCTTTGACTGCGGGTAAGCGCCAACCCTTTTTGCCACCGACGGTCTTTTTCGCACAGATACCGGCGGCTTTTTGCCAAACCGTCCTCGCTCTCGCCGGGATGGTCTCCCATACCAGCCCAGTCTCATTGTCCAGCGCCGCCTCATTATTAAAGGCTTCCAGCACGACAAACCGCGATGCCCCCGCCGGTGCGTCTTCCGCTTTGGCAGGCGTGGCTCCTAAGCCCAAACCAGCCAGTGTCAGGCATCCGACAGCCAGCCCCACCGCCCCGATGCGGCTCACCCAGTTGCTTCTTCTTATTTTCATAGTGACCCTCCCCGTCTAATGTTGCTCTGGTGCGACCTGACAATCGTGATGCCATGAGCACCACTGCTATTGAGGCCGCTGTGTCTTGCCATCATCCCAATCATTTCCCCGCAGAGACTACAGCCCTTTGAAGAGGGCAGGATTCGTTGGACCATCAATCTTGAGCAGGCCAAGGGCGCCTTTCTCGATGCGGAAGATCGAGTGGTCAACCGAAACAAACGTGCCGGGCATTTCGCCTTTAAATTCTCCAATGGTCGCTTCACCTGGCTGCACCAAGGTGCTTTGGATACTCTCAATTGCCGGTTTTGACACGTCACCGTTTGGCCACACCCGATCTAACATCTCGCCGATGACATGCCACGAAGAGTCAAAGTTGATTCCTGCATTGCCAAAGAACCATCGATCGGTCTCTCCCACTTTAGATCGGAGTGGAATTTTGACCAGCGCGGTCATATGGCCGTTATGTACGACATAGGACGCGTCCGCGGCTGTCACCTTTTGACTCGAAAAAACCAGGGTATCATTCTTCTTGCCATCTTTCATGTAAAATTCGCTTTGCACGACCTGGAATTCTTTTTCGACAGGCTTCAGCCCACCAACCGGCTCAACTAAGATCAAGCCGTACATGCCACTCGCAAGGTGTTGGATATCGGCTGGCGCTGCAGTGGAGGAGCGATAGACAAAGAGGCCTTGCTTGGTGGCCTTAAACTGTAGCTGGGCTTCTTTCCCGGGCTCCGCATTGACCAGGGCGGCTCCGCCACTGGCCGCTTGGAAGTCAAGATTGTGAGCGCGCTTGCTACTGTTCTTGTTCTTCAAATGAACTTCAATCGTATCGCCCACCATGACACGGATCATAGGCCCTGGGACGGTACCGTTAACACCCCAGAACTCATAATTGTTATCGTCGCTAATCGGACCGACCCACTCGGACGCTTCAAGGTTGACTACGACAGTGGCGGGCTGGGTTCGTGTGATGGGAGGTGGAACCTTGGGTGCGGTTGCCAGTTGGGCTTGGATGGTCTCTGCCGACGCCAGGCCTGCATTGATGGCAAGACACGGAGCCATGACCAATGCGCTGATCAATCCGGCATGACGCATGCTACGCGAAAAACTCTTGGACATGACGCCTCCTTTGAATTGGGATTACTCTTGTAGAATGGCCTAGTTGGCCGGGTCCTCTAATCTACCTTCAGCAGGCCAAGGGCGCCTTTGTCCTTTCGATCCTTCACTGGGTCAACGATAGTATAGGTGCCCGCCTTGACTTTGAGCTCTGCCATGACAGCGCCACCTGCAGGAACCCTGGTAACCTTGACATTCTCCGCCGGTGGTGAGGTCAAGGAACCCTCGGAGTACACCCTGTCGAACGGCTGTTCAAGGATCTGCACAGAGTCGACAAAGTTGGGTCCTGCGTTGGTTAAGAAAATCCGAACGGTGTTTCCGGCCTTGGCTCGAAGAGGGTTTTTGACCAGCGAGGTCGTATTGCCGTTATAGACAACATGGGAGGGGCGCTCGTCTAACCCGTTTTCGAATGAAAACTCCAAGGTCTCGCCCTTCTCGCCGTCTTTCGTGTAAAACTCGCTTTGCATGATCTGGAATTCTTTGTCGACAGGCTTCAGTCCACCCACTGGCTCAACGACGATCGTGCCGTACATGCCATTCGCAATGTGTTCAGGAATGGATGGCGATGCGGTGGCGCAGTGATACAAAAAGATGCCAGGAATGATCATCTTGAACTTTCCACCGCTCTCCTGCCCTGGCTCGCTATTGAGCAGGCTAGCCCCGCCGCCTGGTCCCGTGATTGCGTGGAAGTCAATATTGTGAGCTTCCTTGCTGTCCTTATTGTTCTTCAAACGGATTTCAACCGTATCGCCCACCATGACGCGAATCATGGGCCCTGGCACGCTCTTATTAAAACCCCAGAACTCATACTTGTTATCGTCGCTCAGAGGAGCAACCCACTCGTTCGCTTCCAGGTTGACCACGACGGTGGCGGGCTGGGTTCGTGTGATGGGAGGGGGAACATTGGGCGCGAACCCCAGTTGGGCGTTGATGGTCTCCGCCGACACTACGCCTGCAGTGATGGCAAGACACGGAGCCATGATCAATGCGCTGATCAATCCGGTATGACGCACACTACGCGAAAAACTCTTGGACATGACGCCTCCTTCTGATAGTCGATTGCTCTGACGGTTTCTTAGTCAACTACTTCGAAAACTGACGCTCATACGCGATCACCTGCCAGATCTGCTCTTCTGAGAGCTGCGACTTCCAGGCTTTCATTTTCGTTTTTGGGACCCCTTCAGACACTCGCCAGAACCAGAAGGCGTCAGACATACGGCCCATTTGAGCCTTGTCCCGAAAATCCCGCGCGCCTTTTTTTACTGGTTTACCATCCTTGCCATGGCAGCTGGCACAGTTGACCTGCGGATTCACCTCGCCGATGTAAATCTGCGCTCCCTCTGCGAGGACCTTAGCATCCGTCAAAAAACCAGCCGGCATTTTTTTGTCGGCATATTCGGCCGGAACTTCAGGCAACGGCGCTGGGTCCTCAGCGTACGCCTTTCCTCCTACAAAAACCAAGATAGATGCCATGATTACGGCCGATATTCCGATCTTCCTCGTCCTCATTCGCACATCCTTTCGTGAATGGTGATTGTCGATTCTCAATGAGTTCTGGCCTGATCAGTCTCAGTTTAGATAATGATTCGCATCATTTATGCTTGCGGCCAAGTTCCAGATAGAGCGATCTCGATTGTGTCATGGATGTAGGGCATGAATCCTGTCACACGCATACACGTACAATATACTACCTGACAAACATACACCTGACAAGACGGCCTCTAGCCAAAGCCGCCAACACAATGCCTTACGTGTACTCCATCTGTCAAGACACAAAAAGCTGTGGCTCGTTCTTGATCGTCCGATCGTGAAGGGGGTATTCTTGTACGCGTCACACCACCGTAGTCGAGTGACTCGTGGTTGTGACTGACCCCAGCTAAGTTGACGTGAGGACGGCTACAGGGTAGATTTCGACCACAGGAGAATCTGAGCCTATCTCTGTGGCATCGGACGTATTCTATGGTGGCCCCTGTTTCCTATTCGCGTTGCCCAGTGGTCGAACGATTGAACATCAGAACAGATTCATGAGGGATTGAAATTCTAATGAGGTCGGGTTTGCTCCGCCATTTCCCAGCGATTGATGCGGCTTCTGCGCATCAGACACGGGATTACATCATCGCGGCGGTCACGTTTGCCTCTGTCGCGATCTGTATGGCGTTTGAAGCAAGCGGGAGTGTGTGGAAACAGTATGCCCTCGGGGGTATCGCGTTGGTCAGTCTCATGTGGTTTCTGCGTGGCGAGACAAGAGATGTCCGACTACAGGTGGCCGTCGCGGTCGCGTTCACAACCATCGGTGAATACGTGGCCTCTGTCTGTATGGGTGGCTACACCTATCGATTCGATAATGTCCCGGCCTACGTGCCGCTCGGTCACGGCATGGTGTATATGACCTCGATTGCGTTGGCGCGGTCCGGGCTGTTCATTAAATACGCCAGAGTCATCGCGACAACTGTGATTGTAGTGTGCGGAGCCTGGTCGATTTGGGGAATCAGCGGGATTCCAGAGCAGGGCGATGTCGGGGGGGCGGTGCTCTTCACGGCGTTTTTGATCTGCCTGTTTAGAGGTCGATCGCCGTTAGTGTATCTCGCGGCGTTCTTTATTACCACGTGGCTTGAAATACTTGGCACGGCAGCAGGGGCTTGGAAGTGGGCATTAGTCGATCCTGTGTTTGGGTTGACCCAGGGAAACCCTCCGAGCGGTGTGGCCGTCTGGTATTGTCTCGTTGATGCGGTCGCGCTCAGTGGAGGTCCTCTAGTAGGGCGTGGCCTGAACCATCTCAGCGGGTGGCTTCAATCCAGGGGCTATCATCCAGGTCGAATGGGGAAACTGTCAGGACTGTTGGGCGTTCAAGGCCATGTACGTGAGGATCTTCACGCACAGATCTGTCGTACCTCGCAGGCCATCAGCACGTCATTGAAGAATCCTGATCTTGCTGTCCAGCCTCTCGATAAAACCTGATTCGAGTTTCGACATATCGGGTCAGCGTCCCAACAGCCCTTTGAGCAGGTCTTGTCCCTGTTGTATGACGTCTTCCGGTTTCGTCGTCCCTTTCAATAGGCCATCAATCGTTTCCCTCGCTTTCTTCTGCACCTGCTCCTGAACTCTTCCGGTAAGGCTCTTCATATCTAACCCATAGGATGGCGCCTGTGCGCTCCCGGTGATAACCAATGGAAGACTCACGCGGCCTTCTTTCATTGCCAGTTTGGCGGCAGGCGATGAACGTACAATCTTCTGACTCAGCTCCTGTGAAAGATTGAGGTTTACGGCGAGATTCAGCCTCTGATCGAAACCCATGGTGCCTCCTCCTGTGGCTTGAAAGTCGTGACTATCCATCAAAAGCCGTTGGACGTAGACGGTTCCGTGCTGAATGGCGAGATCCGTCTCAATCGTTGAAAATGCCGTGGCCTTCGCGTCGGTGAGCGAGATGCCGGCAATGTTGAGGATTGAGAAGGCTTCCTGAAGCAGATTGACGCCTTCGATCTTGCCGTCTTTCGCTGCCACATGCCCTGTACCTTCCAACGATTGTGTGAGGTCCCGCATGGAGAATCCACGGCCTTGCACGCTGAGATTGGCTCCAGCTGTTCCGCTGATCGAGACCTGGGTGGTAGCCACCGCATTGAGCGCCGGACCGAGTTGCAAGCCCTGGATCGTCACCTTACCGGTGAAGGGTGGTGTCTCGGAGCCTGACATGACCTTTCCCTCTGCCGCCACCTGTCCATCGAAGAGCTGAAAGGAGAGGCGTCGTAGCAGCACGTCTTGACCTTGTATCTCAGCGGCAATCTGGAGATCATTCAGATCAACGGGCTTCTGTAATGGGAGGGCGATCGGCAGATTCGCCGTGTTGATGACCGGCGCACTGATGTTCAGGCTGGCGTTTCGTCCCACTGTTTTCCCGGTGATGGTGAAATCAGTTTTTCCCAGAGCGAGCCGGAGATTGATGGCATCGATGTCCGTGGATTCTTTCACCGGGCCGAAGGTGCCGTCGAGCTTCACCGGCAGGTTCAGTGGTTGTACAAGCATGCCAACATGGAGGGTCGGGGATTGGCCGAGCCGGACCGATTGAAGCAACACCTCCATATCCTGCACGATGTACTCGGTCGGCTTGGCCGCTGACTGGTCCCGATACGTGAGTGTTCCGCCCGCTATGGAGACTCGATCCACGGCCAGCAGCGCCAGGATTTTGAGCGGACCTTCAGTCGATGGAATGGGCGCTCGCGAAGGCGTTTTCGGCACCGCGACACCAGCTCGTCCGATGGTCGAAACGTTCAGAACGCCGCTCGTATTTTTGATGACCATGATGACGGGATTACGGAGCGTGATCTCTTCAACTTCCACCTGGCCGTTGAGCAACGGCATGAGTTTGACTCCGATGTCCAGTGAGGCGAGAGAGGCAAAGGTGCTCGAGCCGAATGCCGGATCATCCAGCACCGTAAATCCAGCCACCCTGGCGCCGATCCGCGGCCAAATCGTCAGGCGGATGTCTTGCAGCTGGACCTTGCGGTTGAGCGCGTCTTCGATGAGCGGCTTGTATTGGTCTTGGTACTTATTGAGGTCGATCAGGAAGGGCAGTGCCACGATGCCTCCGATCACAAGGACCACGACAATCAATAGACCAATGACGATCTTCACCAGGCACCTCCCCACTAGTGTTTGTCAGTATAGGAGAGGGTTCGACCACGGTCAATGTGAGTCAGTGAACCTCCAGCTCGAAGTAACATCACAAATGCGGGCAGGTGCGAAATCAAGCACGGCCTTATGGAAATCGCTACCGGACTAGCAGACGAGACAGCCTTGCTATGATTTTGGCGGAAATAGCTTAGCGGAAATGATTCGGTAGAATATCACAGAAAGGGAAACACCTAGGAGCCAACCAAAGATACTAAGGTGAGAAATCCATACGCCAAGACTTTGCAACGGTGATATTCCACTTTTGAAAAGAGCGACCGCGATTCCCATCCAAACGACTACCCCTAAGACGAGTGAAAAAATAGCTGCAAGCGTCTTCTCGACCAACGGCATTCTTCCCATTGGTTTTACTCCCTGCCAGAATACGAGGTCGAGTCTTGTAATCGCACATCCTGACGCTGATGCTGGAGGACAGCCTGATGATAGATTCTACAGACTTCCGCTCCGTAGGCAACGGGAATGCCATATCGATCATTCAGAGCGTATGAGTGGAAGACCCAACATGCTGAATTGAACAGCGGGTTGCACACGAAACGGCCCAATATATGAGTGAACGACCGACACTCGTATCTACGACTCGATGTCTGGACAATTGAACAGCGGGAATCGTTAAGGGCAGAAATCAAAACGTTGGCTGGGCGGTTACTGTGGCAGGATGTTCAAAAATGCCGTCCAGCAAGGCCGTAGCGAGCAATTACGTTTCCTCAAGGATGGTCCGGATGAGTGCCCCATTGCGCGCGTCCAACGAGGGGAGTCCGCGACCGCGCGTTGCGCGAGCACAGGGGACTCACCGGACTATCCCATCTCCCTGCTGGCGGACTTTTTCAGCAGCCTGCTCGTGCTTGTCAGTATAGGAGCGGGTTCGACCATGGTCAATGTGAGTCAGTGAGTCGCTAAATAAACGAAGGCGGAGATACGCTCTCTGTGCAACACGTGGAGGGCTATTGGGTCATGACTCAAGACCTGCCTGGCATTTTCCACATGAAGAATGTGTCATGTGCTTGCATCGAGTGTCACAGATCGACTACGGTTAGCGGGATGAGTGAGCTGACTCGAGAGCAAGTAACCGGCGAAGAGCCGAGCGACAAGATCGTCATCTATTGGGAGCGGGAATATTCGACCGCGCTCGTGCCTGAGCGGCTGAAGCTCGATTTTATGCCGCATCGGCCGTTGTTGTCCGGGATGTCGTTGAACGAGCAGCGGACTGTGGCGGTCGAAGGCTACAAAGTGATTCCCGACGACTGTGGACCGGTGCGAATGGTGGGTCAATACGGCTGGCTCATTCGGTCTCCGGTAGATTGTAAGATTCGTCGAACGGCTGAAGGGGTCAAATGGCAAGCGCCGCCGATCTTACCGGAAGAGCGGGTGCTCGGCTACAAGTCGTTTTCGGGAACCTACGTCGATTCAATCTTAAACAGCGGATATCCCAAGCTCTGCTGCGGCATTCGGTTCTACTATCCCAAGCACGTAGGATTGATGATGAAAGATGTGCCCAACCACTTCTACCACTATCCCGAGCGCACGTTTGTGGTGTGGGAGGGGATGAAGACCCAGGAGTATAAACGCACGCCGAATAGATATGACTGGCTCACGGACTATGACGCGTTCACCGCTAACTTTCTCTTACAGCTCACGAAGCCGACGACCATCAAGCGAGGTGATCCCATCGGCATCGTAGTTCCGGTCCTTCTCCCAAAACAATTCACGTTAGAAGAGCTCAAGCCGCGCGAGTGATTGCTCCACGGAGGAGAGTGCTCGGCAGATTGTCGTCCGCCGCTGGCAGACTTTTTCAGCATCCGGCTAGTCTAATTCATAGAGTGTACCAATGCCGGAGAGGTAGGTTGTGCCCTGGCTCGGCAAAGCGCTCTAAATAAAAGACTCCCGACCCCGTTTCAGTTCGCTCGATCTGATGCAGGATGTTCGTGACCTGCGAAGCGGGATCGTAGCTGTAGGTCTCTGCGTCCCGTTGGAAGCGTTTAGTTGATATAGGCATACCACCCTGGTTGATCGGGTATGGCCAGAGAGTATTTCAGACGTTGAGGGTGAACTTCTTTACTACGAATAAAAACATAACCCTGGTCTGGATTCAAGGCGCCACCACCACGCATGATAATCCATACTAAACCATCTTTAGTATTAACGCTGACATAGTCCGCTCCGAGGTTGGTTACGATTGCCTTTATCCTCAGTAACTTGTTTTCTGAATTTTTGAAAACGGTCCCTAGAGCATCGCTCATCGTCATTGGTTTCCCATCCTTCTCAAAAAAATCAATCAGGTCACCTTTACCTGCAGTCACTTGAGATGATTGTAGACTAAAATCTTTGGTCGAGACTGCTACTTCAAAGAGCAAGTCTTTCACTTCATTA
>SWDH01000028.1:197955-201650 GCA_005116945.1 Nitrospira sp. | reverse complement strand
TGGGTGCCCTATGATAGGGCAGATCGACCGGTCAGTTTGACCGAGCACATGATGAGGATCAAGCCAGTGCTGCGAGACGGAGGCCATCTGTTTCTTGTTGGCCCAACCCAGCTCAGGGAAATTGGCTCATCTCTAGGCTTCTACGTGTGTTGGGACGAACCGGTTGAACAGCTTCCCACGTTTCGGATGCATCGCACCATCCTGCCGAAAGCAATGCTCAGGCCTGGCCTGACATTATTTCACATGAAGAAAGCCTGAACGGCTCACTTGCGTATTCCAGGTTCCATTACGGAACGGTCCTGTCGCGAAAAAATCGAAACAGTAAGTAGGCGTTGAGTACCATTACAATTGCGAAGATGCTGTAGGTGGTGAATGTGGTCGTCAGGTCTAACTCGGTCAGAACCCGAGACAGTCCGAATGTGACGATCAAGGCATCGAAGGCCATGCAGATCCGTCTGAATGTTTCATGGTCCATCAAACGGATCAGATAGCTCCCAAGAGGAATGCCCACCAGGACGCTGGGAATGATGTAGGGAATGATCGCCATGCTTTCGTAGCTATAGAGTCCAATAACATAGTAGGCAATTCCCGTAAATATTCCTTCCGCCACTCGGATGACGCCGAGCGCAGCACGAAAATCCTGTTTCGCATATCCCTGATTGTTGAATAGTACCGCAAGGGGAGGGCCTGAGATGGTCGTGACGGCGTAGAGGGTTCCAATGCTAGCTCCGAACGGTATTGCGATGGCTTTTTCGGCTTGGATGGGCTTTCTGATACCGGCAGCCTGCAGCAGAATCAACGGCAACAGCATGATGTAGGTCACAAACTTGACCCATGCTGGATGAACGAGAGAGAGAATATAGCTGCCGATTGCCACACCGATCACGAGGCCGATCAAAATGGGCGCCACACGCCACCAAATGGTCGGAATGCTCTTGCGGTTGATGAAGAGGACATAGCCATTGATCACCAATTCCACGAGCACCAACGCTGGATTTAAAATGCGATTGGTATAAAACAGCAGCGCAACGGGAACGGTAATCGAAGAAAAGCCGTACCCCAGGGCGCCATTGACGGTGGACGCTACAAGAGTGATCAGGGCGAGGACGGCAAGATCCATGATTATCCTTTGTGATGCCCGGAGACAAAGTCGTCGAGCGTGTAGTGGTCCAGGATACCCGCGATGGCATCACGCACCGAACCCATCACATGCTGGACCGGACATTGGGCGTGTTCGGCATAGGGGCAATCCCCGCATTTCTGATAGGCCGTCTTGCTGACACATCCGATGGGGGCGAGGGGCCCATCTAAAATACGAATCACTTGGCCGAGGGTAACCTCTTCTGGAGGCTTAATGAGTGCATAGCCACCCTTCACCCCTCGGCGACTAGAGAGAAGCCCAGCTCGTTTCAATGCCAGGAGGATTTGTTCAAGAAATTCAACCGGGATATGTTGGCGAGTCGCGATGTGATGGCGCTGGAGTGTTGTCTTGCCATGGGCGAGGGTGAGCTCAAGCAATGCGCGAAGTCCGTACTCACTTTTTTTTGACAGCTTCATTGAGATCCGTTAATTCATGAGTTAGTTAATCAAGATTTGCAACAATACGATATGGCGGTACACCCGTCAAGCGTCGATCGAAAGAAAATGGTGCAATCAGTCAAGTATCCAGACCATCAGGACTCAGCAATTGTTGGGAGGTGATGGGCTGCAACGTATTGATCCTAGAGGGGTTGTGCCTTGACAGCCCTTCCAAATTCCTGTTAGCTTCTTGGCTCATTTCAACGCTCGTAGCTGTAGAATTCACACCTTCCCACAACGACTGGACTGTTCGTGACTTTCCAGAACCTCATTCTCACACTACATCGATACTGGGCTGAGCAGGGTTGTGTGATCCATCAACCATATGACGTGGAAATGGGGGCCGGCACCTTTCATCCTGCCACGTTCCTCCGATCTCTCGGCCCGGAGCCTTGGCGGGCTGCCTATCCCCAGCCATGCCGACGTCCTACAGATGGACGATATGGAGAGAACCCGAATCGTATGCAGCACTACTACCAATACCAGGTCGTGTTGAAGCCGGCGCCGGATAACATTCAAGCGTTGTATTTAGAGAGCCTGGCTCAATTGGGAATCGACCAGAAGCAACACGACATTCGTTTCATTCAAGACGATTGGGAGTCTCCGACGCTCGGCGCCTGGGGTCTGGGTTGGGAAGTGCGTCTCGATGGGATGGAGATCACCCAGTTTACCTATTTTCAAGAAATCGGCGGGATCGAGCTGAATCCCATTACTGTCGAAATTACGTATGGGACTGAACGCATTGCCATGTATCTGCAGCAAGTCAACAACGTCTTTGACCTCGCCTGGAACGATTCCGTCACATA
Organism: Nitrospira sp.; assembly: GCA_005116945.1. Taxonomy (GTDB): domain Bacteria; phylum Nitrospirota; class Nitrospiria; order Nitrospirales; family Nitrospiraceae; genus Palsa-1315. The sequence continues at coordinate 199,266 of SWDH01000028.1, read as the reverse complement.
CGGAGACGTTCATCACGAAACCGAAGTCCAATTCTCCACCTACAATTTCGAAGAAGGCGATGTGGCGATGCTGATGGCCACGTTTCAATCGTTCGAAGGGGAATGCAAGCGGCTGTTGGCGAATCGAGACAAACGTCTGATGCTCCCGGCTTACGAGTTCTGTATCAAATCGTCGCACCTCTTCAATCTGCTCGATGCCCGCGGGGCGATCAGCGTGGCGGAGCGCACGGGCTATATTGCCAGGGTACGAGCGCTGGCACGCCAATGTGCAGAACGATACATCGAAGAGCGGGCGGCGATGGGGCATCCGCTGCTCAATCGTGGGACGGGGCCTGGTGAGGCGAAGGTGTCCGGTTCTCGTTCAAAAGCTGTGGCACGTCGCTCATAGACAAGCAAAAATATTCATGACAAAGAATCAGAAACCTCGTCGTTCCGCTCCTACTGCGAAGAAGAGGACGCGCCCTTCTCCGGCATCCACTACCGAGTTGTTGATCGAGATCGGTGTCGAAGAGCTTCCCTACCAGTTCATCGCTCCCGCCCTGGCTGCCCTCAAAGATTCGGCTGGGCAGCTGTTGAAAGACCAACGTCTCGCATTTCACTCCGTTCGCACGCTGGGAACTCCTCGACGATTGACTCTGGTAGTTGAAGGGCTTGCGACTCAGCAAACTTCAGTAGTCAAGGAAGCGATGGGGCCGTCCAAGGCAGTCGCATTCGATCAGGCCGGCAAGCCGACCAGAGCGGCGATGGGATTTGCCTTAGGGCAAGGAGTCGCCGTCCAAGAGTTACAGATTCGCCAGACTCCAAAGGGGGAGTACCTCTTCGCGGTGAAGCAGGAGGAGGGGCGGACGACTCATGTGGTCCTGGAAGGACTTCTTCCTCAGTTGATTTCGAAGCTCTCTTTTCAAAAAGCGATGAAGTGGAACAATACCGCTGTTCGGTTCGCTCGACCGGTGCGTTGGTTGGTGGCTCTGTATGGAGGGGTGACGCTTCCGATCGAATTTGCCGGAATTACCGCCGGTAACCGGACGGAAGGACATCGCGTGTTAGGGAACCCGAAGGGGATTGTGGTTCGAGATGCCGAGTCCTATCTCAAGGGGCTTGAACGCCAGGGGGTCATTCCGGATCCGCAGCGGCGCCGCCATATGATCGAAGAACAGATCGCTGCCTTGTGCAAGGAAGCTGGCTTCAGGTTGAATGTCGATGAGGCCTTGCTGGATCAGGCGGTCTATACGACCGAATATCCCAATGCCATTATCGGGTCCTTCAAACCGGCCTACTTAGAAGTGCCTCAAGAGATTTTGATTACCTCGA
>SWDH01000028.1:191988-197945 GCA_005116945.1 Nitrospira sp. | reverse complement strand
TCGATGAAAGAACATCAGGGATTCTTTCCCTTGATGCACCCAGAGAACGGGAAGCTCGTCCCCCATTTCATTGCAGTGACCAACAATCGAGCCAAAGATATGGGATTGATTCGCGAGGGCAACGAGCGGGTCCTTGCTGCGCGTCTATCCGACGCGAAGTTCTTTTTTGACGAAGACCGGAAGATCACGCTTGAGGAACGGGTGGTGAAACTGGCTGGTGTCACGTTTCATCAGAAACTCGGTACGATGGAGAAGAAACAGCAGCGGGTTAAACGGTTAGCTGGATTCATCGCCTCAAGTTTGCGACCACAGGATGGCGACCTCAAAAGGGCCTGCGAGAGAGCCGCGGATCTGTGCAAGGCTGACCTTCTCACCGGTGTGGTCGGTGAGTTTCCTGAACTGCAGGGTGTCATGGGGGGGGAGTATGCGAAACATGACGGGGAGTCTGAGGCAGTGAGTCTGGCCATCGGGCAGCAGTATCTGCCTCGATCGATCGAAGGGGAATTGCCCAAGAGCGTTGCTGGCCAGGTGTTATCATTGGCCGACCGGCTAGATACCGTGGCGGCATTTTTCCATGTGGGTCTCGTGCCGACGGGATCGGAAGACCCCTTTGCTCTGCGCAGGAATGCCACGGCCATTGTCCGGATCATACTTGAAGAACAATTACGTCTTGATATCGGAAGTTACATCGATACCGCGAGAGACCTTGTTATCGGCGATGGCTTCAAAGGGGGAGCAACCCCTTTGCAGGATGGCCGGCGTCGGATGATAGAATTTATTTTTGAGCGGGTTCGGCACTATGTCAGGGTGGTCTATGCGTTGCGCGACGATGTCATCGAAGCTGTGCTCAAGCAATCGCACGGCAAATCGTTGGATCTTGTGGATCTTGTTCAGCGAATGAAGGCACTTGAATCTGTGACCGCAAAGCCGGAATTCGATCCATTGATCATCGGGTTCAAGCGCGCGCACCGGCTTGTCGAGAAAGAACAGTGGGATCGTAAACCGGTGGACAAGGCGCGGTTTGAACATCCCACGGAATCGGCGTTGTACGAGGCTATTGCTGAAGAACGGCAGAAGATGATATCGGCAATGACCTGTGGGGAGTATGTCCAGGCTCTGAACGCGTTGGTGCGTCTGAAGCCTCCTATCGATGCGTTCTTCGCGGGCGTGATGGTCAATGCCGAGGATCCGTCCATCAGAAGCAACCGATTGTCGTTGCTTCAGGAAGTGGACGATTTTTTCAACTCATTCGCGGACTTTTCACAGATTGTGGTACAAGGAGGGTAGAGGAAGGAGCGGCCAGGTGCCCCTCTTGCTCGCAGAACGCGCACGATGGGAATGTGCTCGTTCGATGCGCGCAGTAAAGGGCAGCCTTGGCCACTCCTTTTCAGAGAGGTGAGGAGAGAATTAGAAAGACCTTGTCCGGGCTAGTGGCACGTCTCGGCGTGCCAGTGGATGGGCGAGGGAAAAAGTTGCACGCAGTTGGTGACTCGTCCTGACCACCTGTTCGGTGAAAGCCATGGATCAATCATTGTCAGACGATCAGCGTCGGGCGAAGAGAGTCCGTCGGTTTGCCATCGGCGTGTCTCTTGCCATGATTGTTCTCTGTAATGCAATCGTTCTGGTCGGGTTATGGGTCAGCGGGATGAATCTCGATGAACTGGCAGCCACTCCCGATATCTTCAAATCCAAACAAGATATTTGTCTTCGGATCGGCTGGCATTCGGTTACGGGAGCGGCGGAACCGGTGCCCATCTGTTCGGAATGGATCCATCTGTCCGATCCGTCCGGCAAGACTCATCAGCTGCAACGAGAGACGAAGTTTCGGCAGGGGCCGGACGGGCAGTATTATGTCGATCAGGGGAGGCACGCCGACTATCGGTTGCTCATATCGGTGCTGGTCGTCGTGGCAGTGATTACGTTCGGGCTGGTGGCAAAATGGTATCTGGTCGGGTGGTATCGGCTGCGTCTCGAATCTGCCGCAAGCCATGGGGCGTCGCTGGTCCATTGAATTGATTTGAAGTCAACACGAAGGAGAGGGCAGCGTGGCAAAGAAATACGTGTACTATTTCGGTGACGGTAAGGCCGAAGGGACCTCCAACATGAAAGAGCTCCTTGGTGGGAAGGGAGCCGGACTTGCTGAAATGACGAATCTCGGCATCTCCGTTCCACCCGGCTTCACGATTTCGACCGAGGCCTGCGTTGAATATTACAAGAATGGAAAACAGTACCCTCCCGGTATGTGGGAGGCCGCGCTGAAATCGCTCAAGCGGGTCGAAAAGTCGATGGGCATGGGGTTTGGTGACCCTGAACGGCCGTTGCTGGTCTCAGTCCGGTCCGGCGCCCGGGCCTCGATGCCCGGCATGATGGACACAGTGCTGAATGTCGGGCTGACGACCAAGACGGTCGAAGGGCTGGCAGTAAAGACGCGCAACGATCGGTTTGCCCAGGACAGCTACCGGCGCTTTGTCTCCATGTATGGCAGCATCGTCATGGGCGTGCCGCGCGAACATTTCGAAGCGATCCTGAAGCACAAGAAAACCGAGGTGGGTGTCGCGCACGAAACCCATCTCGATGCGCGGCACCTTCGGGAATTGGTATCCAGCTTTAAGGCGCTCATCAAAGAAGAGACGAAGAAAGAGTTTCCCGATGAGCCGCTCGAACAGCTTCGCTTGGCCGTCAACGCCGTCTTTTCCTCCTGGTTCGGCGCGCGGTCCGTCACCTATCGGCGCCTCTATGGGATTCCGGACTCGTGGGGGACCGCGATCAATGTTGTGGCGATGGTATTCGGGAATATGGGGGAAACGAGCGGGACTGGTGTGGCCTTCACACGTAGTCCGGCTTCCGGCGATAAGATCTTTTTCGGAGAGTGTTTGATGAATGCCCAAGGAGAGGATGTGGTGGCCGGCATCAGGACTCCGCTTCCGGTCAGTGCGCTGGCGAAGAATGTGCCGGAGGCCTACAAGGAACTGGAGCACACCTACAAGAGGCTCGAAAAACATTACCGGGATATGCTCGATTTGGAATTTACGATCCAAGAGGGCAAGCTTTACATGCTGCAAACGCGGGCCGGCAAACGGACCGGCATCTCCGCCGTGAAGATTGCGGTCGATATGGTCAGAGAAGGCCTTATATCGAAGCAGGAAGCGGTGCAGCGGATCGGGCCTGAGCAATTGGCGCAATATCTCTATCCGATTTTCGACACGAATGAAGAGTCGAAATCCAATCCCCTGGGGAAAGGGCTTCCCGCTGGCCCTGGCGCGGCAGCCGGGAAGATCGCTCTCACTCCCGATCGAGCCGTGACGATGAAAGCGGCTGGTGCCCGTGTGGTGCTGGTTAGACAGGAAACCAGCCCAGACGACATTCACGGGATGAACGCTGCGGCAGGGTTTTTAACGGCTCGGGGCGGGATGACCTCCCACGCGGCGGTGGTCGCCCGGCAAATGGGCAAGGTCTGCGTGGCCGGCTGCGATGCGGTGGAAGTGCTGGATGCCCAGTCCGTTCGCATTGGAGCCAAAGTATTCCGCGAGGGAGACTATCTGTCGATCAATGGTTCGACCGGCAATGTGTATGAGGGGGACCTGCCCGTCGTTGAATCTGAAATCATTCAAGTGATCCAGGGCAAGTTGGATGCGAAGAAGTCGGACAAGTACCAGCGGTTTGCATTGATTCTGTCATGGGCCGACCGCGTGCGGACGCTTCGCGTCCGCGCCAATGCGGATGTGCCGGATCAAGCGAAGATCGCTCGTGGTTTTGGTGCAGAAGGGATCGGCCTTTGTCGGACGGAGCATATGTTTTTTGCCGAGGATCGCATCCCGATCATGCAGAAGATGATCCTGGCTCGGACGAAAGAAGAGCGAGAAAAGTTTCTCGATCAGCTCTTGCCGCTGCAAAAACAGGATTTTATGGGACTCTATCGCGAGATGGCGGGCTATCCGGTCACCATTCGTCTGCTCGATCCGCCGTTGCACGAATTTTTGCCGAAGCGTGAAGAGTTGATGGTGGAGATCGCGCAGTTGGAGCTCACGGGGCGCGACGGAGCCAGGCTCGAGGAGAAGCGCCGGTTGCTGGCCCGAGTCGAGGAGCTCCACGAGTTCAATCCCATGCTCGGGTTACGTGGCTGCCGGCTCGGCATTACGATGCCGGAGATTACCCGCATGCAGGCGCGGGCCATCATGGAAGCCGCGTGCGAGTTGGCGAAGGAAGGGAAGAAGATCGTCCCGGAGATCATGATCCCGCTGGTCGGAATGGTCTCGGAAATGAAGGCGCAGAAAGATTTGATCCGCGAGGTCGCGCAGGAGACGATGAAACGATACAACGTGAAGCTCTCCTATCTCGTGGGCACGATGATCGAACTGCCGCGTGCTGCCGTGACGGCCGATCGCATTGCGGTAGAAGCGGAGTTCTTTTCATTCGGGACGAACGATCTGACTCAGACCACGTTCGGTTTCTCACGCGACGATGCGGCGAAGTTCATCGATTTTTATCGTACCGCCAATATTATGGAAGCAGATCCCTTCGCAGTGCTCGATCGAGAAGGAGTGGGCGCCTTGATGCGGCAGGCTATTGTCGGAGGCCGGAAGGCCCGCCCTGGGATTAAGCTCGGCATCTGCGGTGAGCACGGCGGCGATCCCAGTTCCGTGGAGTTCTGCCATGAACTCGGATTGGACTACGTGAGTTGCTCGCCCTATCGTGTCCCCATTGCGCGCCTTGCGGCGGCCCATGGAGCTTTGGCCGAAGCCGGATCGAGCAGCTCTCTCCCCACGCGCAAGGTGTCAGGGTCGCCTACAAAGGCGAAGAAGGCAACGATGAAGACTACGAAGACGAAGTCGGCTCAGCGGCCTCGCAGCCGATCGCGCGTCACGCGCAAGAAAAGGTGACCGCTACTACCGCGCACCGCCACTTCATGACTCTGGCGCTTCGTCTCGCGGCGAAGGGCCGGGGCAAGACCAGCCCGAATCCCATGGTCGGCGCCCTCGTGGTCAAGAATGATCGCATCGTGGGCCGAGGATACCACCAGGGTCCAGGGCAACCTCACGCAGAAATTCTTGCACTCAAGCAAGCGGGGCCACGCGCCAAAGGTGCGATTCTCTACGTCACGCTCGAACCCTGTTGCCATCTCCTCAAACGAACCCCACCCTGTGTACCCGCAGTGGTTCAATCCGGTGTGCGACAGGTGGTGGTGGCGATGACGGACCCCAATCCCATGGTCAAGGGACGTGGAATTGCTGGATTACGTCGAGCCGGGGTAATGGTGACGACGGGTATTGCACATGAGGCAGCGGCGAAATTGAATCAGGCCTACCTTCATTGGGTGAAGACCGGTCGTCCCTACGTGATCTTGAAGGCCGGGATGACGTTAGATGGCAAGGTGGCGACGGCGAAGGGGGAGTCTCAATGGATTACGGGTCCGCGTGCGCGACAAGATGCGCATCGACTGCGGAGCCAGACGGATGCTGTGGTCGTCGGGATCGGTACCGTGCTCAAAGATAATCCCACGTTGACGGCTCGACTGTCCGATCGCCCACTCAAGTTGGCGCCTCGGCAACCACTGCGAGTTGTGCTCGATAGCCGGCTCCGGACGCCACCGACTGCGACGGTCTGTGCCAAGCAAGACCGAGCGAAGACATTGATCGTGACCACAAGTCGTCCATCTCCGTCACGGCGTCGCCCATTTGAACGGGCAGGGGTGGAAGTGGTGCCATGTTCGGCGAAGAACGGGCATGTCTCGCTTTCGGCGCTGATGACGATGCTGGGCAAGCGCGGGATTACCTCCGTGCTCATCGAGGGAGGCAGCACTGTCAATGCCGCAGCATTACGCGAGAAACTGGTCAATCACGTCGTGCTCTATCTCGCGCCGACTCTCATGGGAGGGCAGGATGCGAAGGCGGTGATCGGAGACCGGAGCCCGGAGCGCTTGGCTCAAGCACTGCCATTGCATCATGTTACGGTTCGTC
>SWDH01000028.1:179524-191978 GCA_005116945.1 Nitrospira sp. | reverse complement strand
TTTGTCGCGTCGGGAAAGATTTGGTCGTGGAAGGAGATCTGTGACGCACAGGTTTCTCATGGGCATCTTTGTCGCGATGCTTGCGGGTCTTGCTGACGGTGAAATGGAGACGATCGCAGTTGCCTCTTCCGCTGAGATGAAGACGCAAGTTTTCCGCTACCTGGACAGCGCGGATGCAGACGAAGCAGCCGGAATTCTCAAGTCAATTCTCTCCGACCCACATGCCACAATCGACCAGACAATCGGGATCATTCAAACCGAGCGGAACTATGCCCCGCAGCCGACCGGAACCATTCCAGACGAGCGAATCGATGTGCAGGGGGAAGCCTACGATTTGGCACTCTCCGTTCCCCTGACCTATCAGACAGCTAAGGGCTATGGATTGGTCGTGTGCCTGCATGGTGCGGGGTTTACCGGTCAGGCCTATCTGGAACGCTGGCAGGCTGGTGGAACTCAGCCGCACGATTACGAATGAATTGACCAGACTGGGCTATCCCTTTGTCTATCGAGAGCATGATCGCGAGCATCCCATGGCTGGCGGGCACTACTTTCCCAGGGAGGAATTGCCTGAGCTGGTGACCTGGCTTAATGCCCAACGGCGCAATCCTTTACCGACGAGCATGACGGTCGTGCGTGAGGCCAGTCACTTTCAACCGTTTGGATGGGTGCGCATCGATACGACGGAGGCAATCGCCGCATTTTCAGAAGATCTGGTCAGTAAACGAGACGATCGGATCAAGCAGCGTGAATATGCGAGATTGGACGCTTCGATCGTGGCGCCGAATCGCATTGAGGTTCGGGCCGACCGAGTCCAGCGGTACAGCCTCTTTCTGAACGAACAGCTCATCGATTCTTCCAAGCCTCTCATCGTGCTCACCAATGGGCAGGTGTCCTTCGACGGCACTGTGACGCCGTCGCTTGAGACCTTGCTGAAACAGGCGCGCTTGCGACAAGATTCCCGGCAACTCTTTCCCATCCATCTCGCCATCCAGGTTCAAACGCAGCCGTGATGATCGCCGGATCGACGGGCCTGCGGAGGGCCGGCCTGATGGCTGTGCTCGTTGTGATCGGGCTGAGTACGACGATCAATCCCGATCCGGCTCAGTCGGAGACCTGCTCCGTACCATCCGAGCATGCAGGGATGACCTTTCCGATTGAAAAGGTCGATCCAGCCTGGGTTTGCCGACTGCACGAGATTATCGACAACTACACCACAGTCAGCCAGGTCGGTCCCATTCGAGCCGGTTTTCCGGAATCGCTGTACCATCAATTGCTCGATCGTCCACCTCTGGCAGCCGCATTGATCAATCGCCTGGAACTTGGGTTATATACATCGGAAGTGAGAGGCCCAGGCCGCTTCTGGGGCAATGATGGCGAGGGGGCTGAGGGGATTGTCCAACTCGTCTACCAAGACCGCACTGCTCGGGTCTATTATCTCGAAGGATCGTACGACACCCGCTTGCTCCCAAACCTTGCGGGCAAAGCCGTCGTATTTCTGAAGATGGATTCGGTACACGATGCCGATGGGATGGAAGCGGTCCACAGTACCATGGTCTCCTATGTAAAGCTGGACAATCGTGTCCTTTCAGGGTTGGCCACCTTGCTGCGCTCACTTATCGAGAGAACCGTGAACAGGAAGTTGAGCAAAGGGGTGGAGACCGTCAATCGATTGAGCCGCCTGATGCGGCAACATCCCGACCGTGTTCTGTTTAAAGCCATGGAACCGCCTGCCTTTCCGGATGATGAAGTGGCTTTTGTGAAGCAGGTGTTGGAGCATCTGTCGTATTCTGGCGGTGCAGCCCCATCAAGGACAACTTCACCATGACGACGTCGCGTAGCTTCACGTTGCTCTGCACCGTCGGGGTGTTCTGCTTTATCAGCTACAACATGGTCAGGATGCCGGTGTTGGCGCTGTTTGCAGAATCCCTTGGGGCCAGCCCAGAACGGATTGGGCTTATCGTGTCTGTTTCCACCCTTACTGGAGTGTTTCTCAAGCTGCCGTCCGGAGCGCTATCCGACATCTACGGTCGGCGGTTTTTATTACAGATCGGCGTAGTGGCCTTCGGGCTCCCGCCATTTCTGTACCCGTGGGTGACGGATCTCGACGCACTCACCGCCTTACGCTTCTTCCACGGACTGGCCACGGCCATCTTCGCGCCGAGTGCGCTGGCGACCGTAGCCGATCTCTATCGAGAACGGAGGGGGGCTGCGCTCGGTACCTACACGGCTTCCACGCAATCCGGTGCGTTGATCGGGCCGTTTATCGGTGGCTATCTGATCTACGTGTCGGGATTCTCCGCTGGCTTCGTGACAGCAGGGATCTTTGGCTGTATTGCCATTGCCATCTTCTACAGCCTGCGCCTCACACCGCCTCCCCCCCGTATCCAGGAAAAGGGGATCGGCCCGCTGATGGCAGAGATGTGGAAGGGCTTCAGGGTGGTCGCCAAGAATCGCAAGGTTCTCATTACCAGCTCGACCGATGCGGCCAAGATGATTGCAAATGGCGCCTTGATGGCGTTTCTCCCGCTCTATGGCGTTTCGGTAGGATTGAATCCGGGAGAAGTTGGGCTGTTGTTTACGGTACAGGCCCTCACGTCGCTGGTTTCCAAACCGATTATGGGCCGGGTGTCCGACAGCATCGGGCGCCAGCCGCTCATCGTCATTGGCCTTGTGATCTGCGCGGCAACCTTCGTCTGCATCCCTCAGGTGTCGATGTTTTGGCTGCTCCTGCTGCTCTCAGCGGGCTTCGGATTCGGCGAAGCCGTTGTTTCCTCTTCGTCGTCCGCGTTGGTTGCGGATAGTTCAGAGTTCAAGACGCTCGGGGCGGGGATGGGCATGCAAGGAACTATCGGAGACATCGGCCATGCGAGCGGGCCTCTCCTGGCGGGGATTCTCATTGCACACCTAAACTATGCCCACGCATTCGCCATCATCGCCGGATTGCAACTCGTCGCGGCGGTGGTGTTCTGGTTGGCTATGAGACGAGCGTAGTCTCTCTCCTATATAATAGGCGGATGTTGAACGCGATCGCGACAGAGAATATTGTCATTGGCACGCTGGCCGGGCTCGGCGTGATCGTGCTGGTTGTGATGGTTGTGTTTGTCGTGAAACGGATCGTGAGGGAAGAGTAATGTTCACCGGCATCGTCGAAGAATTGGGGGCCATCATCTCGATCGACAAGACCCTCGCTGGAACGAGGATGACGATTTTGGCCTCCGCCGTGATGGGCGACATTAAAGTCGGGGACAGCGTCAGCGTCAACGGCACTTGTCTGACCGTGGTGAACAAGGCTGAGCAGAACTTTTCCGTGGAGGTCTCTCCTGAAACGTTGTCCGTGACCACTCTCGGGCAGTTCACTGCCGGTACACCGCTGAATCTGGAACGAGCGATGAAGCTCAACGAGCGGCTTGGCGGGCATCTCGTAGCCGGTCACGTGGACGGCATCGGCACGGTTCGTAACCGCCAACTGGATGGGAATGCCATTTTGTTCACGATCGAAGCCCAACCTGAGATTCTTCGCCACTGTATTGTGAAAGGGTCCATTACTGTTGACGGCATCAGCCTTACGATAAATCAGGTGACTGAGCGCGGTTTCTCCGTTTCGATTATTCCACACACGGCCAAGGTCACGACCCTGGGTCTCAAGCAAGCAGGCGATCACGTCAATCTTGAATCGGATCTGATTGGGAAATACGTCGAACGATTGCTACAAGAGCGTGGGCAGCTTCCCGCCAGACCCACTCCCGTTATTGACAAAGAGTACCTCCAAAAGCGCGGCCTCCTCTGACAGAATGCCGAAAAAGCCCGCCAGCTTCGTTCTCGGTTCATCGAAATCCTCAACGTACCCGAGAGGGTACGCCTCCGGTTTCGACTCGCCTGCGGCCTTGCTGACGGCCTTTTTGAGCATTCTGTGCGGTGTTCTCGACTTGCTCCAGAAATGCGTGCCAGCAGAAATTTTGCTGGGCTGAGATGGTTCAGAATGGCGCATAAAACCCCCATGCTCAAGCGTCTCACCGTGGATCGACTGCTCTCGAAGTTTGGCATCGCGTCACGTGGAACGAGTCAGGGATGGGTCCGCGCGGGGCGTATCCGCATCAATGGTCGAGTCGTACGTGATCCGGCCACATGGGTCTTGTGGCCCAAAGACTCTGTCTCGGTAGACGATCAACTGATTCAAGGCTCTGCTAAACGATTTATCCTCTTTCATAAACCCAAAGGGGTCGTCACAACGCACAGCGACGAACAGGGTCGTAAGACGATTTTCGATGTCCTGCCGGCGAATTTGGGATATCTGCACGCCGTGGGGAGACTCGATCAGGCAACCAGTGGACTCCTCTTGCTCACGAGTGATTCAGTCCTGTCGAGCTATCTCACTGATCCAGCGCATAAAGTGATGAGGGTCTATCTCGTCACCGTGCGAGGGGAATTCACGGAGTTTCAAGCCACAGAGGCCGTAGGCGGAGTGGTCGAGGGTGGCGAGCGTCTTCAGTGCCACAGCGTGAAGATTCAGAAGGGTTCTGGACGCGAATCACATTTGGAAGTGGTGCTGATTCAGGGGAAAAACCGTGAAATCAGAAGACTGTTCAAGGCCTTGGGGCATGAGGTGACCAGGCTGAGGCGTATTCAATACGGTCCATTCAAACTAGAAGATCTCCCGTCCGGTGCATGGCGAGAAATCCCGATCGAGGATGCGAGGAAGGTGCTCCGACAGTCCTAACTCATTGTTCGTCCGGCTGGTTTTTTTAGTTCATCTGGTGTGTATCGTCAATTGCATCAACAAGCCCAAAAAACAGCGAGGGCCATTCGTTCACCGCCACGGCTTCGAAACACACAACCATTTTCCACGGCGAGCGGGCGCAGGGTTGCGGGAAGGGAGGCCTCGTTCGCTCTTACCGGAGGAATTTAGAAAAACAAAATTTTACTCGTCGCACAAACTCTGCTATACCACATGTACATCGATTAACATTTTGACATCGAAGGGGGGTGAAGTGCTCATGGCAACGAAGAAAGCAGCAGCGAAGAAGCCCGTAAAAAAGGCGGCCAAGAAGAAGTAGTCGCACTATGAGGAGGCGACGGCCACGTCGCCTCCTCACCTTCCGTTCCCTCCTCCTCACGTTCCCGCAAATCCGAGCGCATCACAGACACGTCGCATAGTAGAGAAGGTATTCCAAGACCAGACCTCCATCGGTATGGAAAGGGATGTGTGTCTACATGCGACCGGAGTAGTTCAAGTCGCCGATATTGATATCTGGGTGGCTACGTCGTCTGGTGAATTCTGAAATAGGTGACGATGACGAAAGCGGTTGTGACATCGAAGCAATGATTCACTGCCCAGATGAGAAGTGAGGCAAAATGGTAGCAGGCGACTGGCTGGCTGAAGCTTTAACACAAGGGGGCGGCGAGACAAAAAAATGGGGAGGTGATGGCCACATCACCTCCCCGACTTCCTCTGCACGGGAGAGAGCCCATAGCGTGAGGAAAGCAGCGGGTGAATCTTACCACGAACATTCACGCGAAAGAAGAATTAATATTTCTTTATAATCAATTACTTATGCATGTATCCTCTTGGAATGCTTGGCCGATGAGGGGAGATTGAGAGACCCATGCAACGTAAACCATGGGGGTGTTAGTGGCAGAGAGGCAATAGGATAAATGGGGGAACGGGCAGCCTGGTCGTCCTCCTGCTCGCGGAACAGAGAGGGGATGGAGCCTGATGATCTTCTGTACTCGCGCAACGCGCGGTCGCGGACTCCCCTCGTTGGACGCACGCAGTGGAAGGTCAATCAGCCCCATCACTGAGGAGACAATGAGCGGAGCTTGGAATGGAGAAGGGAGTGGCCAGGTGCCCTTCTTGCTCGCAGAGCCCTCACGATGAAAGGAATGGAATGACACCCGTGCTGATTCCTTGTTCCCGGAGCGCGCACGATCAGAATGTGCTCGCTCGACGGCCCCAATGGAACCAACACGGGTGCCATTCCTTGAGAGAGTCGCAACCGAGCTTGGAAGGATCAACTGTAAAGCGTTGGTCATTCGATGCGTGCGGTAAAGGGCAGCCTTGGCTGCTTCCTCTAATAAAGGCATAAGAAATCGGAAGGCCCTCGCCAGGGTAAATGGCACGTCCCGGACTTCGGCGAGCTCAGTCGAGCCGCGTGCCAGTGGGTGGGTGGGTGAGAATATTGCGCGCAATCGAGGATCGACCAGGCCACCCTTGAAAACGAAATGGGGAATTAGAAAGACGCGCGCAATGGAAGATCAATCAGGTCCCACCACTTCCAAGAAATTACTTGGGCCTAGGGCCTAGTCCTGGCAAGATGCTGCAAGGGTCTAATCCGGCAGAGCTAGGGAAGGTCTGAATAATTCCCTGTTTCGATTAGCCAGCGCACAAAACACAGAGAATCTGACTGATCGCCGTCTGAAACTTTGAATTAATCAGACCTTTCCTAGGCAATTGGCGTCTTATGCGGAACCAGATAGTACATCGGTTAGGCTGCGAAAATGCTGAGTGATGGAATCCTGATTCGATGCCTTCCGCTGATGCTCACAGCCGTATTACTGACAGCTTGCACGGACCCCAAAGACGAGAACCTTTGGGAAGCATCAATGCGAGGTCAGGCCGATATCGTAAAGAGCTATATCCGGGCTGGAGCTGATCCGAACTATGTCCGCGGTGGATGGAGCATTCTTATGCGGGTGGCTGAAAAGGGGCGTCCAAACATTGCCGAGCTCCTTATTGAGAACGGGGCCAAGGTAAACTTTAAGGGCAAAGATGGGGCATCAGCACTGACGATAGCCGCTGAGCACGGAAATGCGGAAGTCACCCAGGTCCTCCTCGCCAAAGGGGGCGATGTTAACATCCGCAACGATCATGGGAACACGCCATTGATGTATAGTGCGCAATATGGCCACCCTGCAGTTAGCAAGCTGTTGCTGGATTCTGGGGCAGATATGCGAATGAAGGATGCGGATGGAGACACTGCTTTGTCCCTGGCGAAACTCAAAGGGCATGCGGACACTGTTCAATTGCTGAAGAATGCCGGTGCAAACGAATAGGTCGGGTCTGAAAACAGAGGCATTATACATTTCTACGAGTTTCTGTGGGCGGATGATCAGCCTGAAAATCGCAACAAGTTCAATTGGGAAGCTGTCGAGGGAAAAGAGGGGAGTCTAGATTGGGCAGGATGTTCAAAAAGCTCGTCCAGCAAGGCCGCAGCGAGCGAAGAGGCGAGGCGTACGCTTCGGTACGTTGAGCCTTTGAGCGATGCGAGAACGAAGCTGGCGGGCTTTTAGGACATCCTGCCGTTATTGAATGCCTGCCTGGCGCTGCTGCCACCTGACATACTTCACGATCTGATCGACATCTGCCGGAGTGACGGTGTCGATCTTCGGCATGTTGCCGAATTGCCAGTGGTGAGCATTGACGCCGTTGGCGGCCGCCCGTTTGAAGGCCTCATCCCCGTGATGGTTCGGCTCGTAAACTTTATGTACTAACGGAGGTCCGTGGTCGGTTCCCGCCGCCTGCTTCCCATGACAGCGCGAACAGTTTGCGTTGAATGTGGTTTCGCCCGTTTGGAATTCAGCTGGTACGGGCCCGCTTGCGACTGTCGGCTTGGGAGGCTCCGAAGAGTCACAGGCCGAGAGGAGACCCAGCCCCAACAGACATACTCCGATCCGAAGTTTTGATGACACCAGGGTTTTCATGGAATCAGGGCCATCGTGTCACAAACCGTAAAAGGGGAGAGGTGAAAGGTGAAACATAGAATTGCGAGTGCTCTTCCGACAAAACCTTTCACCTTTCACGTTTGACATCTCACGCTTTATATCGCATATGCAATGGGATCCACAACCCCAGCCTTTGCAAATCCTTCCCGCCGAATCACACAACTATCGCATCGCCCACAAGCGACATCACCTGCCGGATCGTAACAACTATGAGTCAAATGAAATGGGACTTGAAGTTCGATGCCTTGCCGGATGATTTCCGCTTTCGTCAGCATGAGCAAAGGGGCTTTGACATGGAGGGGGCTCCCTTCCATGCCGGCCTTCGTGCCTTCCTTCACTGCGGCTTCAAATGCGCGGATGAATTCAGGTCGGCAGTCCGGATAGCCGGAATAGTCGAGTACGTTGGCCCCAAAATAGATGAGAGAGGCTCCCACGACCTCCGCATGCGCGGCGGCAATCGAGAGAAAAATGAGATTTCGTCCTGGCACATAGGTGATTGGAATGCTCTGGTTACGTTCGCTGCCAGGTCGGTCTTTGGGTACTGCCGCTGAGCCAGTGAGTGCTGACCCGCCGATGGTGCGAAGATCAAGGTTCATCACCAGATGATTTCCCACGCCCAAGACGGCGGCGACTTGCCGTGCCCGCTCGACTTCTATCGCATGGCGTTGTCCATAGGCGATGGTAAGAAAGAAGAGTTCGCAACCATCCTGCTTGGCAATCGCTGCCGTGACGGTGGAGTCCAGTCCTCCGCTCGCCAAGACGACTGCGCGATGGTTCAATGGCTTCATCACACCCATTCCCATATACGATGCAAGGTGCCTAGTATCGTCACAAGACGCACGCTTTTCCTCACGGGGGAGGGGAAGGGATCATATTGAGGGGAGGAGGATCATATTGAGGGGAGGAGGATCATGTGGAGGGAAGGAGAAGACTGATTACCGCATGAACGCTAGTCCCGATCTTCTTCTCGCTCGATTTTTTCCAACAGCTCTTCTTTCGACTGACACTCAACGCAGAGCTTCGCAAACGGGACGGCTTCTAACCTCCGCTCACTGATCTCAACACCACACTCCGCGCAGATGCCATAGGTGCCTTCGTTGAGGCGTGTTAACGCTTCGTCGATGGCCTGCCGGCGGCGATTGCGCATTTCCATCAAGGAAATGCCTAGCTCGCGATCGAGATCCATGAGGGCTTGGTCTCCGACATCGCGCGCAGATTCAAGCCGCCGCTGTTTATCCTCAATGAGGGACTGGCCGAGGCTCCCTTCAATCTCTTTAATAATGTCCTGCCGTTTTCGCACCAACATCTGATGGAGGGCTTGGCGGCGGCGTTCCCGGTCTTCGCGTTCTTTCGCCGATTCTTTCGGCTTAGCAGCAAGAGGAGAAACAGCCATACTGATAGGTTTTTCTGTGACTATCGTAGGCGTGTGTATTGGTTTGCTCGCCGGTTTCGCGACCTTCGCCTGCATCTTGGCCTTTGTTGCCGGTTTTTTCTTGGCCGGTGATTTTGTTGCCATGACGTGTCGTACTCCTGAGATAAACGTCGAGTCGCCGAAAAAAGTTCGGCATTCATAGCACGGCGCTCCCGCCTATTACAAGAGGTTGTGAGAAGGGGCTGAGAGGTTAAGGATAGAGGATTGTTGAATGGATGGGGTAGCCGACCAGTTTCTCTCGACCCTTCAGGCCCTGGAGTTCAACGAGAAAGTCGAGTCCGGCGATTTCGCCTCCCAACTGACGAACGAGAGACACCGTCGCGGCTGCGGTGCCTCCTGTGGCCAGCAAGTCGTCCACGATCAGCACTCGTTCTCCCATACCGATCGCATCGCGATGGATGGCCAGGGAGTTCGACCCATACTCGAGGCTATATTTGACTTCAAAATTGTCGGCGGGCAACTTGCCGGGTTTTCGGACTGGAACGAATCCGGCACTCAAGCGATTTGCCAATATTCCTGCGAAAATGAACCCGCGCGATTCGATGCCGATGACTTTGGCGATTCGATGTCCCTGGTAATAGGCGGTTAATTCATCGGTGATCGACGCCAGGGCGTGGGCATCCTTGAGCAGTGTGGTGATATCGTAGAAGAGAATGCCGGGTTTGGGGAAGTCGGGAACTTCCCGAATAAGCGCGTGATAGTTGATAGGAGGCATCGATCAGAGCAGGTCGGCTTGAGTCATGGTTCTGCGTTCAATGGTATGGCGTAAACGGGCTAAGGCTGCCATTTCAATCTGCCGGACTCGCTCACGGGTCAATCCCATCTCCCTGCCGATTTCTTCCAGTGTCTTGGCTTCACTCCCATCAAGCCCGAAGCGAGACATAATAACAGTTTGCTCTTTCTCCGGCAACAGCTGTACCCACTCCATCATCTCTGCTCGTCGCATCACTCCCTCGGCCGTATCGGCAGGGGAGATGCCGGAAGGGTCTTCAATCACATCGCGTAAGAATGTGTCGCCGCCTTCACTGATCGGACTATCCAACGAACAGGTTGTTCGGATCACTTGTTTGAGATCCAACACCGTTTCTTCCGTCGTTTTCATCCGTGCCGCCACTTCCGACGCGGTCGGTTCTCGTCCAAGCTCCTGAACGAGCCGCTCTACTTTTGTGAGATATCGATTGAGACGCTCTACCACGTGCACCGGCAATCGCACGAGCTTTCCCTGATTGATAATCGCCCGTTCGATGTATTGCCGGATCCACCAGGATGCGTAGGTGCTGAAGCGAAACCCTCGTTTATAGTTGAACTTTTCGACGGCCTTGATCAGCCCAAGATTGCCCTCTTCGATGACATCGGAGAAGGGGAACCCTCGATGCATGTATCGCTTGCCGATGCTGATTACCAACCGAAGATTCGATTCGATCATCTCTTGGCGGGCCTGCTCATCCCCGGCCATGACTCGTTTGCCCAGCTGCTGCTCTTGCTTAAACGTCAGCAGGGTGGAGTGACGGATCTCGCGCAGGTAACACTTGAGAGTATCCAATCCTTCGGATCGGCGACTCGATTTCTCCTCGCCGACGGGCGACTCGTCCGCTCTCGACGACGCACCAGCGTCCTCATCGTCATGGTCGACAAGATGTCGGCGCGCTTCGCTCAGGTCGTGTAGTTCCTCGCCCCCTCGCCCCATACGTTCGTCGCTCCTAGCAGGATGCTGAAAAAGTCACTCTTCTCACCCGCCCAACCCCAGCGCGCCAGACGCGCCTTTCACCAGGCATCGTTCTCGTATCGCTCAGAGGCTCAACGTACCGAAGCGGACGCCTCGCCTCTTCGCTCGCTGCGGCCTTGCTGGACGGCCTTTTTGAGCACCCTGCAAACTGGTTGCCTTAGTACCACACTTGAAAATCTGTAAATCGTCCTGTTGCTGGACTCCACTCCACGTCGATGGCTGTGACCCGCGCAGCCGGTGGCCCATTCTTGAGGTCTTCGATCAGAGACAGAATCTGGTCTTTGCGACCCTCGATTTCAAGTTTGACTCGGCCGTCATCGAGATTCCTGACACCGCCGGAGAGACCTCGTTGGGATGCGACACGAGCCGCAAACGCTCGATAGCCGACCCCTTGAACTTTTCCCTTTACCGACAGTCTCGCTCGGAACACTGTCGATTGAATCTCTTCGGCCATACATTCAGACAAGCGGCGTAGTACGAAGACGCCTGTTCAATGAACGGATACTCTCACACCTCCGCAGAGGCGTCACGCGTTTTGCGATTCCGTGCGCGTACGCGTTGTCGATCGATTGGAAATGAAAAATGGGATGGCTGAAGAGGTTCGGCTCACGCAAAGATGGTGCAACTATTCCAATGCACACGCTGGAAATTTCGCGAAGAATACGATGGAGTCATGACGCTGAGACGAGGAAGGAACAAGCATTGGTCAAAAGGAAATGAATCACGGAAGGGTTCACCGTCGCCTCAATAAGAAGGATAGGCTTCGGGTCGAGCAAGCTCTGTTTGGTCGGGGCGAGAGGATTCGAACCTCCGACCCCTGCGTCCCGAACGCAGTGCGCTACCGGGCTGCGCTACGCCCCGACAAAATTAACAGAATCGCAACGGGAAACGGGATTGTCTTACATCAGAGGGTCGAAACGCAAGCCATGGGCATCGGCCACTGCTCGACAGGTAATCTTTCCGCTGGATAGGGTGACTCCTTTCGCCAACCCCGGGTCTGCTCGCACGGCTTCTTCCACTCCCTGTGAAGCCAGACGCAGCAGATACGGCAGTGTCGCATTCGTCAACGCCACAGTCGACGTACGCGGAACAATTCCTGGCATATTGGACACACCATAATGGAGCACGTCGTCCACCAGATAGACCGGGTCTGAATGGGTCGTGGGTTTCGTGGTTTCGAAGCAGCCTCCTTGATCGACCGCGACGTCCACCACCACAGCTCCCGGCTTCATGCGCGCCACGAGTTCGCGTGACACCAGTTTGGGAGCGCGAGCCCCAGGAACCAGGACTGCTCCGATGACAAGATCTGCGGCCATCACTGTTTCGTCAATCGCTGCTTGTGAGGAGACACGCGTCACAATTCGACCTCGATACAATTCGTCAAGGACTCGGAGCCGTTCGAGATCAAGATTGATCACTGTCACATGGGCCCCCATCCCGACCGCAATCCGAGTCGCTGCGCTGCCCACCACTCCAGCTCCTAACACCACAACCATTCCCGGCTCTACTCCTGGCACACCGGCCAGGAGCACTCCTCGCCCTCCATGCCTCTTCTCCAGATAATGTGCGCCAATTTG
>SWDH01000028.1:177403-179424 GCA_005116945.1 Nitrospira sp. | reverse complement strand
GAAGAGTCGGCATTCGGAGAGCAATGGCTCCTTCACCTTCACGATCAGCGTGGCATGCTGGAACAGTTGCTCTTTTGATTCTGCTGTGATGGCGCCGACACTCCCGTAGTCCTCGTCTGAGTATCCGCTGCCGATTCCAGCCGATCGTTCGATCCACACCTCATGGCCGGCCTGTCGCAATGCTCGCACTCCATCGGGCGTGACGCTGACACGGTACTCATGATCCTTTATCTCTTTAGGGACCCCGATGATCATGGCGATTTTCTCCTCTCGCAATGGATACTCGACACTCAACCTATTCTATCGTAGGAGGTGGAGAAAGTCTGCGAGCCTGTCTCGTGTATGAGGAGCCGTCTCTCTCAGTGGACAGTGCGCGGAAGCCTGGTGTAAGATTCGCCCGCTCTTCAGCTCACGATCGACAGAGGGAGGCTCTATGGATTTTACAGCTGGGTCATGCAATGCCTGCGGCGCGACTGGCACTGCGCTGATGAAGTTATCGCTCGGGAAGGATTTTTTTGGCCGGGCCTATGACCGACTGTCCCCTTCGAGCGATCAAAGCCCAAAATGGTACTGCGAAAGTTGCTCAATGCAGAAAAATCTCCAACGGGACTTCCGCGACATTTCAACCGAAACCGACAAGCTCGTCGCCGGACACACCTCTGAACTATCGAAGTCCGATGAATTTCAGCGTGCGACGTTGCGCGTGAGAGAAATCGTGGCTCTGCTCGATGCCACACAGACCCATTCACCGCTACTCGCAAGCGGCGAGGTGGCGCGATTACTTGAACGACTTCATACCATCACTGTTTCAGCGTAGGCGACGATCGATCATGTCTGGATACACACGCCATATTTTTGTCTGTACGAATCAACGGAGTCCCGACGATCCCCGCGGGAGCTGCTCGAAGCTTGGTTCTGAGGCGCTTCACGCCCGCTTTAAACAAGAAGCGAAGCGATTGGACTTGAAAGACGTCGTTCGCGCCAATAAAGCTGGGTGTCTCGATCATTGCGCCGAAGGGCCGAGTGTGGTGATCTATCCTGAAGGTGTGTGGTATCAAGTCAAATCCGACGCCGACGTGACGGAAATCATGGAGCGTCACGTGATCAAAGGCGAGGTCGTGACCCGTCTCATTATGCCCAATCACCCGGCTCCTACGACCGTCCCTCCGCTCACATCGTAGTATCTCGCTACAAGGAACCTCATGGCTGTTGAAGAAAAGTGGAAAGCCAACCTCGAGAAGGTGGCTTTCATGAAGCAGTTTCCTGGATTACTCGGCAACTGGGAGTCCTTAGCTGGCAAAACCATCAAGGCTGTTATCCCTCTCAAGGGAAAACAGGGGGCTGCTGTGCTTGTGTGCGCCGACGGTACTTTTACCATCCTGCCTCCGATGGCGTCGGAGCCGTATGAGTTGGGCGAGGCCTTGGCTGTGGCACGGACGCTCCTTGAGCCGACGCATCAGGCGGCTTATGTGGAGTATGATCGATTGGTCAAGAAGGATAAAGACGCCCTCAAGTCTGCCAGGGTCGAGAAGATTCTTGGAGCGATTCACAATAATCTTGAACAGCATCCGGAATTGAAAGATCGCTTGAAGGATCTCGTGAAGGAGTGGAAGTGAGTGACAGCCTCCCTGACAGAAACATGTTCGACATCTTTTCCCAGGGTCTCTTTGAAGGAGTCAAACCTATGATGGTCATTCGTGATCACCTCGTCCGCCATCCCGACCGCTGCACTCATCAAGCCGTCTGTGTTCCGATCTGTCCGACCGGTGCCTGGCTCTCGACTCCTCCCTATAAGTTCGATGCGTCTCGTTGCCTGGAAAGCTGCCGCCTCTGCCTGGATGCCTGTCCTTCTCAGGCGATCTACGGGGTGTTCAAGAAGGGGGAGAAGATGTTGGAGCCACAAAAAAAGACAGGGTAGCCTGGCCGTCCCCTTTGCTCGCGCAACGCGCGGCCTCGGAAGGATGCGAGGGAGCAGGCAGACCGTTCTTCTTGCTCGCAGAGCCCCCACGATAAAACGGTGG
>SWDH01000028.1:149707-177303 GCA_005116945.1 Nitrospira sp. | reverse complement strand
TTTGGACGACTGGTGTCATCGACCTGTCAAATCGATGGACGCTGTGACTACGTCGTTGTCACTGGCGGAGGGCCCGGCATCATGGAGGCCGCCAACCGTGGGGCGGCGGACGTGAAGGCAAAATCCATCGGCCTCAACATCACTCTCCCTCACGAACAGCATCCGAACCCCTACATTACACCTGAGCTCTGCTTTCAGTTTCGTTATTTTGCCATCAGGAAAATGCACTTCTTAATACGCGCCAAAGCGCTGGTCGCCTTTCCCGGTGGATTCGGCACGCTCGATGAGTTGTTCGAGACGCTGACGCTTCTCCAAACAGGCAAGACAGAAAACGTGATGGTCGTGCTGGTCGGACGGGATTTTTGGGAGCGTCTGATCAACTGGCAATGGCTTGTTGAGAACGGGCTCATCGCCCAGAAGGATCTCCAGCTGTTCTGCTACGCCGAAACAGCTCAGGAAGCCTGGGACCTGATCAGCCGCCACAATGGAGTATCTTCATCATGAAACTCTCCTTCCATGGGGCCGCGCGATCAGTGACGGGGAGCCGCCATATGCTGGAAGTTCCGGGCTTCAAACTTCTGCTGGATTGCGGGCTCTTCCAGGGACGCCGGGATGAAGCTTATCGAAAGAACAGAGATTTAGGCTTCGACCCTAAGTCGCTCAATGCGGTCTTACTCTCCCATGCCCACGTCGACCACTCCGGCGCCTTACCGGTGCTCCAGAAGCACGGTTTCTCGGGAAAGGTGTACCTGACTAGAGCCACTGGCGATTTGACGGAACTCATGCTCGAAGATTCAGCTCGTGTTCAAATGAGCGATTGTGGCTACGTGAATAAGCAGGAGCAGCGGAAGGGAAAGACCTGTGTCCAGCCGCTCTACAATACCGAGGATGTTCGTAAGCTCGTTCGACGATTCGAGGGGACACAATACGGAGACATCCTCAAGATCGCCCCGCGTGTAACCGCATCCTTTCACGACGCCGGCCATATCTTGGGATCGGCGGCCATTCGGGTGACATACCAGGCGCGCGGCAATTCGACCACTGTACTCTTCAGCGGCGATCTTGGCCGTGCGCACATGCCAATCCTTCAAGATCCTGAAGCCCCTCCGCCCTGCGACGTGTTGATTCTTGAGTCGACCTACGGCGATCGCCTGCACGAAGCCGATGGGGAAATCATGAAACAGAAAGCGCTGGAGCTCCTCATTCATGCCAAAACTCACAAGAGCAAGATCATCGTCCCCGCATTCGCCGTTGGACGAACCCAAGAACTGGTCATGAGGATCAAGGAGCTCGTTGGAGAAGGGCGACTCGATCCTATTCCTATCTATATCGATTCTCCGCTGGCCTCACGGGCCACAGAGGTCTTTCGCCGCCACCCGGAGTGCTACGATGACGAGACGACCCGTACCTTCACATCCTCGGGCGACCCCTTCGCCTCACGGTATATCCACTTTGTCTCATCGCCGGAAGACAGCAAGCGTTTGAACCGCATGAAGGGCCCTTGCGTCATCATTTCCGCCTCCGGCATGTGCGAAGGCGGTCGCGTCGTACATCATCTCAAACACGCGATTCAAGACGAAGCGAATGTGATCGTCTTTGTGGGCTTTCAAGCCGAGCATACCCTCGGGCGGAAGCTTGTCGAAGGATGGGATGTCGTCCCGATTTTCGGCGTGCCCACTCCGCGCCGGGCACAGATCGTCAAGTTCAATGGGCTTTCGGCCCATGCGGATCGCCAGGATCTTTTAGCCTACGTGCGCGCCATCCAGCCAAGCCCGAGTAAGGTCATTCTCGTCCATGGGGAAGAGAAACAGGCGTTGTCTTTGTCTATGGCTATTCAGGCAGAACACCCAAACATTGAGGTCGCTGTTCCCCATGTTGGATCGACCCTTGAGGTCTAGGAGCCTGTCCGACATTGGCCTTCGCAACGAGGCGAAGAAGGCGCGGCCAGGTGAGCGGCACAAGGACTGGAAAAACCGGAAGCGTATTCACTGGAATACGTTGAGGATTTTTTCATGCCGAGCACGACGCAAATGGTCGTGGATCATTCGCCGCTGTAGAACGGCCAGTGTCGAACAGGCACCTAACGGTACGGCCCCACTCGCAACACTGCTGTTGATCCTGGCCAGCTGTAGCTGCCTCGCTCCCGTCGCACCTGCCCAGGCAGGTTTAGATGGACCCCGAGTGCGAGCTCGTGCCCTTGGAATCGTCGTCGGCTCCTATGAGCCTGGACCGCTCAACGCGATTACCGACGTGGCCGGCGTCTCTGTAGGCCAAACCACCCTCATCTCCGGTGAAGGGCCGCTCAAACCAGGGCTTGGCCCGGTGCGGACCGGCGTGACCGTCGTGATTCCTCGCGACGATGTGTGGCATAAAAAAGTTCCGGCCGGATCGTTCGTTCTGAATGGGACCGGTGAGATGACCGGCCTTGCCTGGATATCCGAGTCTGGATTTCTTGAGTACCCGATTGCCCTGACGAATACATTGAACGTGCCGCGTGTGGCCAACGGGGTGATGAGCTGGATGATCGCACGCTATCCGGAAATCGGCATTACCGATGATACGCTGACGCCTGTGGTCGCTGAATGCGATGACGGACGACTCAATGACATTCAAGGGAGGCATGTCTCGGAAGTGGACGTAAGCCAGGCGCTCGACGGTGCCTCCTTTGGGGTTGTACAGGAAGGGACGGTCGGCGCCGGAACAGGGATGGTGTCCTACGGATTCAAGGGAGGCATCGGGACTTCGTCGCGGCGACTACCAGAGACTGAGGGCGGGTATACGATCGGTGTACTCGTCAATGCGAACCATGGCCGGCGGCCTGAGCTGGTTATGGGTGGAGTACCAGTCGGAAAACTGTATGAAGCGCCTCAAGCGATGACAGCACCGTTCTCACCTGGCCAAAGCGAGGGCTCAATCATTGTCATTATTGCCACCGATGCTCCCCTCGATAGTCGACAGCTCACGCGGCTGGCGAAACGTGCCGCGTTGGGGCTGGCGCGCACAGGCTCCACCGCGCGCCATGGAAGTGGAGATTTCATGCTGGCATTCTCCACAGCCAACACGATTCCGCATTACCCCAAAGAACCGACGTTTCAGCACTTGCACCTGGCCGACACCCATCTGAATCCGCTCATCACCGCCACGGTGGACGCCACCGAAGAGGCCATCCTCAACGCGCTGACCATGGCAACAACCGTGGTGGGACGAGACAGCCATCGCATCGAAGAGATCTCCCTCTCCAGACTCCGCGCCATCCTCGATCACCAGGCGAAGTAGTCTATGGAGAACCGGGGCCTTGCCGACCAAGGACTCCCTCACTTGCATTTCTCTCTCATACCTCGCTATCCTTTCCCGACTTTCTCGCAGCTGGAGGACGAGCATGAACGAGTACCAACTCGGCGGTAGCTTGAGTCTGATCACCGCGGTAGGGAAAACCAATGCGTTCGCTGAGTTCTTACAAACCCGCATGGCCCATGCCGTAGAGACACAGGATCCCGCGGAACTGCACTATCTCCTGGCGCAACTCGATGACTACCATTCCTACTTGTGGCGCTACTATAAGAAGCTGGCGAAGGATAGGCCGGAACGGATGGACCCAGGGGTCTAGCAGGATGCTGAAAAAGTCCGCCAGCGTCGTTCTCGCATCGTTCAGACCCTCCACGTACCCCAGGGGGTACGCATCGGCCCCTCACTCGCTGCGGCTTTGCTGGACAGCCTTTTTGAGCATCCTGCTATTCTATCGGCAACCGCGGGGAAAAATATTCATCCTATGACATCTCATTCCACAGGGATCACCACTCCAGCGACACTTCAATTCGCGACCGCACTCTCGCGCAAGACTGATACCGAAGCTGCCACTCGCGACCTCGCGGATGCCATCGCGATGCAACTTGGCGCAGCTCCCGTCGATCTGGTCTTCGTCTTCTTTTCGGCCCACCATGCAGCCAATGCTTCTATGATTTCGGCTATGCTGCAGAGCGAATTGCGAGCGAAAGTGTTCCTGGGCTGCTCCGGTGAAGGGGTCATCGCAGGGCCCGAAGAGATTGAAACCGCAGCCGCCATGACGGTCTTGGCGGCATGCCTACCCGATGTCAGACTGACTCCTCTGCAGCTCTCCGTCTCTCAGCTGCAGGACCAAATCCGCATGCCAGGATGGCCGGAACCTGGGCTCGACGATTCGACCTTTCTCCTCTTTGCCGATCCATTTTCCACACCGATGCAAGAAGTGCTGTCCCTCATGACCGACCGATACCCCCATGGAAAAGTCGTCGGGGGCCTTGTCGGTGGAGGCCAGGATTCAGGAGAAAATCGGCTGCTCCTCAACGATCAGGTCTTCGACGGAGGCGTGGTAGGGGTGCAACTCACTGGAGCTATCACTGTGCGAACCGTGACATCACAAGGGTGTCGTCCGATCGGTGAACGGTTTGTCGTGACGAGAGCGGAGCAGAATCTCATCTATGAACTGGGTGGCGTCTCGGCCCTGAAACGCCTTCAGGACGTCTTCGAATCCATGGGGGGACAGCAGCGCCGCGATGCCCATCGCGCATTGCATCTGGGGATCGTGATCGACGAGCATGGAAGCCATTTCGAGCGAGGAGACTTCCTCGTTCGGAACTTGATCGGAGCGGATCAACAGGCCGGAGCCGTTGCGATCGGAGACGTGGTTCAGGAAGGCCAGACCGTGCAGTTCCATCTTCGCGATGCGAAGTCTGCTAGCGACGATTTACATGTGCTCCTGGCAGCGGACCGCACGAGTCACAAGAGCCCCCCTCTCGGGGCTCTAGTGTTCAGCTGTTGCGGGCGTGGAGAGGGGCTCTTCGACCAACCCCATCACGATAGCGGAGCCGTGCAAGACCGGCTTGGTCCCATCCCGACAGCGGGATTCTTCGCGCAAGGCGAGCTTGGTCCCGTCGGAGGGCGTAATTTTCTGCATGGCTACACAGCGAGTGTGGTTATTTTCTCAAAGCCTGACTCTCTCACGTCACCTACGTGATGACACCAGGCTTGTAGAGCCTCAAACAGGATCGCCGGATGTCGGCAGAGTTTTCTGTGCGCAATCATGACGCTCTTGGCGTCAGTCTTTGTGGTTGAGCCACCAACTCTCAGGAAAGGAACCGTTATGCCGTTTCAGGAATCAGGTGCCAAAGGGAATGAAGTCACGACGTCATCAGGATTGCAGTATGTCGATCTCACGGTCGGGACCGGAGCGACGGCAGAGGCTGGGCAGACTGTCAGCGTGCATTACACTGGCTGGCTAGAAAATGGAAAGAAATTCGACAGCTCCGTAGACCGAGGCCAACCGTTCTCATTTCCACTGGGTGCTGGGCGAGTGATCAAAGGATGGGATGAGGGCGTGAAAGGGATGAAAATCGGCGGGAAACGAAAGCTGACCATTCCTTCCAAGCTCGGCTATGGCGCACAAGGCGCCGGCGGCGTCATTCCACCGAATGCCACCTTGATTTTTGATGTTGAGTTGCTCGGTGTCCGATGATTGAGCCGACTCGTCTGTCGGCACAATCATGATGCGACAGACCCCTCTCATCCAGCAACATCGTGCCAGTGGCGCAAAACTCGTCGATTTCGCTGGATGGGAGATGCCTATCCAATACAGCGGTGTGGTAGACGAATACCATACTGTCCGTTCCCATGTCGGGCTCTTCGATGTGAGCCATATGGGAAGGATGCGAATTGCCGGAACCGGTGCCGTCTCCTTCCTCCAGCACATCACGACCAACGACGTCGCCAAACTCGCCGTGTCTCAAGCCCAGTACTCCATGATCTGTAACGAAACCGGCGGCATCAAAGACGACGTGTTTGTCTATCGGCTTTCTCCGGACGAATTCCTCTTGTGCGTGAATGCGTCGAACCGCGAGAAGATCCTCTCGTGGCTACAATCCCAGCCTACCCAGGGCAAGGTCGTTCATCTTGAAGACCGGTCAGTTGAATTGTCACAAGTAGCTATTCAAGGGCCACAGTCGCGCGAGCTTCTCATGAGTCTTGGCGTGAAAGCGCTTGAGGGACTCAAGCTCCATCACACCTGTGATGCGACGATAGGCGATCTTCCCTGCTTGATGGCCAGAACGGGCTACACCGGTGAACTGGGCTATGAGATGTACATCGACGCGAACAAGGTCGGGCGCCTCTGGGACCTGCTTATCGACAAGGGACAAGCCTGGGGACTGAAGCCGGCTGGACTTGGCGCGAGGGATCTCCTCCGGTTGGAGATGGGCTATCTGCTCTATGGCAATGACGTGGACGAAGACACGACGCCGCTTGAAGCCAATGCGGACTGGACTGTCAGCTTTCAGAAAGGCACATTCATTGGCAGCCAAGCGCTTCTGGCACAGAAACAAGCCGGAGTCGCCCGCCGTTTCGTCGCCTTTGAACTCGTTGAGAAAGCTGTCCCTCGCCACGGATTCAGAATTCTCGACCCTACGAACTCCCAACCCATCGGCCACATCACGAGCGGCAATCTCTCGCCACTCTTACAAAAGGGCATTGGATTGGGCTACGTGCCTGTGCGCTTTGCGGAGCCTGGCAGCTCCATCCTGATCGAAATCCGTAACAAGAGCGTCCTTGCACACATCGTCAAACCACCGTTCTATAAGCGCAAGAAGGCGTGAGGCGAGTGCGGAGAGTGTATGTATCGACACCCCCTCACGAAATGAAATGACGAAGAACATCTACACCGGCATTGTCGTCAACTTGAATGTCGATACCGTCACGCTGCCCAACGGTATCACCGTCGACTTGGAGGTCGTACGACATCCTGGAGCCGCCGCGGTGGTGCCCCTGAAAGACGATGGCATAGTCATTTTGATCAAGCAGTTCCGCCATGCGGCAGGAGGATTCATATACGAAATCCCGGCGGGAAAACTTCATCCTGGCGAGGACCCCAAAGTCTGCGCGGTGCGAGAACTTGAAGAAGAGGTGGGATACCGAGCCGGCAGTCTTGAACTGCTCTCTAGTATCTTTACCGCGCCAGGTTTCACCGACGAAGTGATCCACATCTACAAGGCGACTGGGCTCACAATAGGGCGACAACAGCTCGACCGTGACGAGGTCCTCGACGTGATCGAGATGCCACTCGCAGAAGCCATCGGGATGATTGAAGCTGGGACAATCAGAGATGCAAAATCGATTGTGGGATTACAAGCGGTCTATCTTCAAAACAACATCAGCTAAGAAAAGCGCCGAAGGGGCCTCCCGCCTTAGGCAGGAGACCCCTCAAGCTCACTAGCCTCGCCAAAGAAAAGGGATTACTTGCCCTTCTTCTCGTCTTTCTTCTCTTCGCCGAACGTATCGGTGTACTTGCCACCCTTTGCATCCTTCTTCTCTTCCATGGACACAACGACGTGGCCACCTTTCTTCTCATCCTTCTTCTCTTCGCCGTACACAACGACGTGGCCGCCCTTCTTCTCGTCTTTCTTCTCCTCGCCCGCAAAGGCTGGCGCGCTGAACGTCACTGCCACTGCCACTGCCATGATCGCCATCAACATGCTCTTCATAATCAATCACCCTCCGTTAATATGTAAATATTGTGCCGTCCATCGACACTTGCTGTGAGTACTCAGCAAGCTTGATGCCGAACCGTTGATGTCGATGCCGTTGTAGATTTATCAATGTGTTATGTGTTTTATTCGACCTAGACTTCACTGCTGAATCTTGCTTTTCTGTGGCGGAATGGCTTGAGGTCAGCTAAACCGCCCCATCGCTGGAATGCACATTTCTGTCGAGACCGAAATTGCCTACGCCACACAGTTCCATTTCAGGTAGAAATGCCAGTGAGAAAGATTGTCACCAAACCATCACAAGGGACTCCGCCTCGCCAACGGCTCACTGATCACATGAGGCCGGGAGCCCTTATCCTCTTCGTCGGCATCAATCCAGGCCTTCGTTCAGCTGCCACCGGGCACCACTTTGCCGGGCACTCAAACCGTTTCTGGAAACTCTTATACGAGTCAAAGCTGGTGTCCGAGCCGCTCACACACCAAGACGATTGGCGACTTCCGGATTGGGGGCTTGGCCTCACAAACATCATTCAGCGGCCTAGCGCAGGGGCTGGCACGCTCAAGCCACACGAGTATACAGCTGGGAAAAAGCGGCTTGTCGCCACAGTGAAACGGTATCGTCCTCAGGCCGTGGCCCTACTTGGCGTCACGATCTATCGCATGTTATTCCCAGAATACAGGTCCGGACGAATCAGCCTCGGGTTGCAAGCCAAAACCTTGGCGGGTCGGCCTGTTTTTGCCCTGCCTAATCCAAGCGGACGGAATGCACATTATTCATATCGAACGATGCTGACGGCTTTTTGTACGCTGCATATGGTGACAGACACATCCCTTCGAGGTATGAGGAAGGGAACGATCGCGGGAGGGCGTCCGAGTCGGCCGTAGTAAATTTCTCTCACGCTATGGTATACACACCATCCGGAATCGGTCTATGGGTTGCTGGACCTCGCCGGTCCCGCTTGTAGGCTCCCCTTGAATTGGCAGGGAACAATGACGCGCACATTCCTGATTCTGCTTGGCTGCTGGATCGTAGCAAACCCTGGTACCCTCCTGGCGCAACAATCGTCCCAACCATTGGCCCACGAGGCAATGGCAGAATGCTCTGCGGGTCGCGTCACTCAAGATAGGGCCAGCCGAGTCAGCCATTTTGAGAAAGGCCAGGCACTGGCAGAGAAAGCCGTGGCAGTGGACGATCGATCTGCCGACGCGCATTTCGCCCTATTCTGTAATTTAGGAGAACTCATGCGGATCGATGGTGAGCCGAGCATCACATCGGTCATGGGTTTCCGCCAGGTGACGAAGGAGCTCGACCGGACACTGGAACTTGCACCTGATCATCTTGACGCCCTGTCAGCCAAAGGGGCGTTCCTTCTCAGGCTTCCTTCACTGCTTGGGGGGGACAGAGAAAGGGGGGAGAAGCTTCTTCAGTACGTGCTCCTGAAATCACCGCAGTCGGTCAATGCCAGACTGAGCCTGGCCAAGAGCTATTGTGCCAACGGCCGCCACAGCGAAGCCCTTTCGCTCGCCATCGAAGCCCTGGATCTTATTCAAACCTACCGGTGGGATGACTTCGCTCCTGAAGCGGAGAAAGTGTTGGCTCAACTTCATACCAGCGCCGCCAAAGCAAATTAGCCCCTCCTCCCCCTACCCACTGCTCTCCTGACATCAGGTATAAAATCATGCTATCTTGGGCCACCAGAATGAGGATACACCTCGTCGTACGTGATGCGTCGTTCGTAAGGCATCTGTCGCGGGACAATCCCTGCGCCTCACGCTTCTCGAAACACGCTTCATAGATGTTTACCATCCTGTCAGGAGTCCACTATGTTACTCGACGGTAAAAAGGGACTGATCATCGGCGTCGCGAATAAGCACAGCATCGCCTGGGCGATTGCGCAATCCGCCGCCAGCCAAGGGGCACAGCTCATCTTCAACTATCAGAACGAACGGCTACGGGAGAACGTCGAAGAACTGGTCGCCACCATGCCCGGCGCAAAAGCGTTTCCCTGCGATGTAGGGAGCGATACCGAGATTGCCGCACTCATGCAGCAGGTTCAGAAAGAATTCGGAAGGCTGGACTTTCTTGTCCATTCCGTCGCCTTTGCCCCGCGTGAGGAACTCACCGGGCAGTTTGTGAATACGACGCGCCAAGGGTTTGCGACAGCGCTCGACGTGAGCGCCTATTCTCTCGTGGCTGTCACAAAATCCGCCGTGCCGCTGATGACCGATGGCGGATCCGTCGTCACGCTCACCTATCTTGGAGCGGAACGGGTCGTGCCTCACTACAATGTCATGGGAGTCGCCAAGGCTGCGCTCGAAGCCAGCGTCCGTTATTTGGCCCACGACCTTGGCCCGAAAAACATCCGGGTGAATGCCATCTCTGCCGGCCCAATCAAGACGCTTGCAGCCCGAGGCGTGTCCGGCATCAGCAAGATGGTAGATCACCACCGGGAATTTGCACCTCTCCGCCGTGCCACAGAGCAAGGCGAGGTCGGCGACACGGCATTGTTCTTGGTCAGTCCGTTAGGGCGTGGAATTACCGGAGAAGTGATCTATGTCGATGGCGGATATCACATCCTAGGCTCACTCGCCTCCGTCGAGTGACGGCTGTTGAAAAAGGCCGCCAGCATCGTTCTCGCATCGCTCAGATCCTCAACGTACCCCAGAGGGTACGCCTCCGGGCTTCACTCGCTGCGGCCTTGCTGGACAGCCTTTTTGAACAGCCTGAAGGCGAAACTACTCGATTGACCCGCGCAATGCCTTTAGGCGTCCCTGCTTCTTCTTGCTTTCAATCCGTCTGTTTTGTGAACTCTTCGTCGGCTTCGTGGCTCTGCGCTTCTTGCGCGGGATGGCTACGCTCCGAATGAGCTCGCTCAGCCGAGTGAGAGCATCCTCTCGATTCTGCTCCTGGCTCCGATATTGCTGAGCCTTGATCGTGATCACGCCATCATCGGAAATGCGGCTATCCCGTAATTTCAGCAATTCTTCTTTGTAGAACGGGGGCAAAGACGAAGCGGCAATATCGAACTGCAAATGAATCGCGGACGAGACTTTATTCACATTCTGTCCGCCGGCGCCCTGCGATCTCATCGCATGGATGTCGATCTCAGAGTCGGGGATGGTGACGTGAGGTGAGATTTGCAGCATTGAGGTCCTTGCACTGGTGCGACTTAGGTAGGACCGATTTATCCCAAAGATAGCCGGGCTGAGAAGATTTCACGTTGATAGAGAACTTGTGCAATGATCTGATCCAGAATGAGTTGTACCCTCTTTTCCAAAACGCGACCAGTTGAATAGTTAGCAGGGGCGTAGAAGTCTATACGCCTCGCCTCCAACAGTTTCCTGCAGGTCGCGATGGATTTCGGTATACGGGGTCTATGAACCGCGATCGCATATCCTCCATTCTTTTTTGTAACTGTCATCCCGGGTACATCTGTCATTCCATCTCCGATGTATACGATATTTGAGAATGGAATTCGCCGTTGGTCTTCCGGCATATATTCGTTGATTGGGGCTTCCAGACCTTTATTGATGCGAAAGATGTATTGGGTCTTGATCGTGTCGTTAATAAGAATGTTGGGCCACGTGGCGCGGTCATGATGATCAAAAAAATATTCTGATGCAAACATAGCAGTGAAGTGCTCACGGATGGCGACTCCCTCTAGGATCTCCTTCTGACCCGCCGAGATGATGTAGTTTTCTAGGCGGATGTTTCCTCCCCCACGCTTGCGCACATACTTTGCTATGCGTTCAAACCAACTCTCCACACCAGGAAAGTACTTGATTCTGGCACCAAGACTGCACAGATCGCTCCGATTAAGATGTTGTTGCTTGGTCTCTAGCTTATCAACCAATAGCCGCATGTAGGTGAGCATCTCATCGCCACCCGTTTCCCTAGCCTCTTGCTTCACCCTATGCCAGAACTCTTGGGGAGCCACACCGAGCTTCGGAAGGATGGTGTACTCCTGCATCGGCTGGGGCGTCAAAGTTCCATCGAAGTCATATATCATCGCAATAATGTTGTGCTTGAATTGATGATGTTTTGACATTGCACTTCAGTCGTTGCTGGCTATCTCGTAGGCATTCCATTATGCCTGGTACGAATAGCTAGGTGAGAGGAAATCCTATGGTGCCAGTCTACTACGATCCCAAATACTTAACCAGCGCCTCTTCATATCACATAGACCGCAACTGGACCGACTGTTAAGGACTCAGATCTGCTGGCAAGAGAAATCGTCTTGGGGCAGTGAAGGGGAGGTTACTGTAATTCTGGCAGGCGATCGATGATACGCAAGCGCACTTCTTCTCCCACCTGCATTTGAATCATCTTGGTCGTTAGACTTTCACGAACCCGATTGGCATCGTCCAGCTTAAACTGAATATCCCCGCCAGATTGCTCGACGAAGTGAAAAAGCAGCAAGCTCGTGATGTGCTGGAGTTCTTCTTCGCTCGTGTGTGCACTCAGGTTCAAAATCTTGGACATTCAAGGGGCTCCAGCTCGATCATCAGGCCCGCCCCATTTATCGCTGAATTCTCTATTGTTCTTCAATGCCCCAAAGGGGGGGGTAACTACTGTCTTTACAATAAGAGACGCCTATTGCCGAGCATGACAATGGTGTACAGACGGAAGGGTACGCTCAGATTACGGAAACGCTATTGGTGGCCATCAGCAATTCAGTCCAGCCAAAACGGTCTTCGTTATCTGCGGTATGACTTCGAGGCGGGTTAGGACTTCGAGTCTTGATATTCTTCGTGCCAAGCCATTTGGATCGCTTCGAGGATTTTCTCGTTCGATTGCTTGGGATCGTCCTTGAAATCCGGGAGCGCCGTGATCCAGGTGTGCATATCGGTGAATCGAACAGTGAGTGGGTCCGTTTCCGGATGTTCTTCGACTAAACGAATCGCAATATCTTCGGTATCCTGCCACTTCAGATTCATATCCACTCCTCATGCTTCGTCGTAAACCGACCATGACATCGGTACGGGACCGTCGCTACGTGACCTCCGAGACCTTTTTCCCCTGCAACCCCTTTGTAAGCGAATCGTTTAAGAGTGCGACGGTCAGAGGCTTTGCGGCCTGTTCGAGGTCCGCCATGCGTGCACGGATGGCACGAGGATCTGTCCCATCTTTGGCAGCAGTCAGTGCCGTCAGCGCGGTACGAGTCGCAGCGATGTCGTCTGATGCGATGAGATGGCTTCCTTCCAGGAGGGATTTTTCCGTCGTCGTGATCAATGCACCAGCATCCAGCCGTGCTTCAATCAACTTGCGGGCGGAAACATCATCCGCGGCAAATTTAAATGAATCTTCGATCATTCGCTCCACTTCACTATCCGATAAACCGTAGGATGGCTTGACCTCGATAGACTGGCTTTGCCCTGTCCGCATGTCTTTGGCCAATACGTTGAGAATGCCGTTTGCGTCAATCAAAAACGTGACTTCGATGCGTGGTACACCAGCCGGTAAGGGTGGCACTTTGAGTCTGAATCGCGCCAGGCTTCGATTGTCTTTCGCGAGTTCACGCTCGCCTTGAAGAATATGGATATCGACACCCGTCTGGCCATCGACGTAGGTCGTGAACATCTCTTTTGTGCCGGCAGGAATGGTCGTATTCCGACGGATCACGCTGCTCATTACGCCACCCATCGTTTCGATACCGAGCGATAGCGGGGTGACATCCAGCAGCAACATGTCGGTGGTGCCACCGCTCAAAATATCGGCCTGGACTGCCGCGCCGAGCGCGACGACTTCGTCGGGATTGAGCTCGCAATGGGGAACCTTGCCGAAGAGATCCTGGACACGTTGGCGAACAAGCGGCATACGAGTTGAGCCGCCGACGAGGACCACCTCATCGATCTCGCTCGGAGTGAGGCCGGCGTCTTTCAAGGCGAGACGGCATGGCCCGAGCGTACGCTCAACCAGATTCATGGTGAGAGATTCGAGTTGTTCTCGGGTAAGATCTCTCGCGTACCGCTCTTTGCCCTCAGGCAGATCGAGTGTGGCGGTTGTCTTCATCGCATCGGAGAGTCTGACCTTAGTCTGTTCTGCTTCGAGTCGAACCGCTTGCATATGGTCGGGATAGGCATTCAAATCGAGATCATATCGTTCGCGGATTTCTTTGACGAAAAGATCTGCGAGCTGACGGTCGAGGTCATCGCCTCCGAGATGGGTGTCGCCGTTGGTCGCCAGGACTTCGAAGATACCGTTCTTGAGTTTCAGGATGGAAATATCTTGATTCGGATGACTCCGCCCTGTTCCGTCAAGTGGTACGGGAAGTACGCCAGCTCGCCCTGTACATCCTCAAGACTCTTTCCCATAAATCGCTTCACGGAATAGACGGTTCGTTCCGGGCTGCGCGTCAAGTGTTCTTTCGCCGAATCGCCGACGATCAGTCCATTGTCGGTCATGGCCACAACAGAGGGAACCATGGTCCGTTCGTTTCGACCTGGTATGACAAGGGGATGGCCGTCCGCCATATAGGCTACAAGCGAATTCGTTGTGCCAAGATCGATACCGACGATACGTGCCATGGCGGTGATTATCCGATGGTTGAGACGAGATCGCTCACGATGTTCTTGACATAGGTGCGGTTGGACAGATGTTCTCGCATCTCTTTCAATATCCGGTCGCGCTCGGCCCTCGCCTGGCTGGTGGCCTCCCCACGATCTTGGAGTGCGTCCCACTGAACGAAGAGCTGCTGGAGCGCGGCTTCCATGTCCTGTTGCCGCTGTTCGAGTGTATTCCGCTCCGATTGAAGCTTTGCTCGGAGCGTCGATTCGGTTTCTGACGCCGGCCCAGCAGCTCGATACTCATTTAATGTGTCTTGGAGTTCAAGAATCTCTTCGAAGAGGTCGGCAGGAGGAGAATTCCGAATCTGTTTCACCGATCCTGCTTCAAGGTCGAGAAGATACTCAGCTCGTTCGATCGGGTCGCGAAGTGTCCGGTATGCGGAATTCAACAAGGCGGAATTGCCGAGGCTGATGGTCTGTTCGTCCGCGCTCTTGTTCTGATAAAAATCAGGATGGAACGCGCGGCTCAGTTCGTAAAATTTGCTTTCCAGTTGGCGCTGATCGATCGTCAGGCGGCGGGGGATGCCCAGGCAGGTGAAGTAATCGAGCTCTTTCGACACCGGTTGGACCTTGACACATCGATCACAGAAATATTCACCGGACATTTCAGACTGACAGTGCCAGCACATGCTGCGAGCCATCTGCAGGTCACGAGGGTTTGAATTGTGGGTATGCTGATGGTCCATCCTGCTACCTCTTCTGACAAGACGGGCACGGCAGCCTGCCATGCCCGTGGACGGTCTCGCCGCTCTGTTGACACTCGTTATGCCGAGAAAGACTCTCCGCAGCCACAAGTTTTATCGGCATTCGGATTGACGAATTTAAAGTTTCCACCCATCAGGTCTTTTTGGAAATCCAGCTGCGTGCCTTGAAGATAGATCGCGCTCTTGGCATCGACAATGACTTTCACCCCGTCAAAGTCTTGGATCTGGTCGTGCGGTCCGATCTTTTCGTCGAAGTTGATCGTGTAGCTCAAGCCTGAACAGCCGCCGCCCTTCACGCCGAGGCGAAGCCCCCCTTCCGTGAGTCCCTGCACGTTGATGAGGCGTTTCACTTCTTTCAGTGCCGACTCGCTGAGCGTAATCACCGGAGTTTGGGTTACTGCGTTCGTGGTGTCCATAGCAACACTCCCTTTATTCACATTACTTCGCGTCGATCAGTGCTCCATCGGCTTTCTTCTGGTAATCCGCGAGGGCAGCCTTAATGGCATCCTCGGCGAGCACGGAACAATGGATCTTCACGGGCGGCAGGTTCAACTCCTGCACGATGTCGGTGTTCTTGATCTTTTGAGCTTCATCGATCGTCTTGCCTTTCAACCATTCGGTGGCGAGACTCGAGCTGGCGATGGCGGACCCGCAGCCGAAGGTTTTGAACTTCGCGTCCACGATCGTATCGTTTTGCACCTTGATTTGAAGCTTCATTACGTCGCCACACTCCGGCGCGCCAACCATACCGGTGCCGACCCCTTCCTCGTCCTTCTTGAAACTTCCCATATTACGGGGGTTATTAAAATGATCGACAACTTTGTCACTGTAGGCCATGGTTCATCCTCCTCTTGACTATCTGGGTCAGTGGGCAGCCCATTGGACTGATTTCAAATCGACGCCTTCTTTCGCCATCTCGTACAGGGGAGACATTTCTCGCAACTTGGTCACGATCTCAATCACCTTTTTAATTGTATAGTCGATCTCATCGTCTGTGTTGAAACGGCCTAGACCGAATCGGATCGAGGAATGCGCCAACTCCGTCCCGACACCCAACGCGCGGAGCACGTAGGAAGGTTCCAACGTGGCCGAGGTACAAGCCGAACCGGACGAGAGGGCAATATCCTTCATGCCCATCAGCAACGATTCACCTTCCACATAGGCAAATGAAATGTTGAGATTACCGGGGAGCCGATTGGTCGGATGGCCGTTGAGATAGCTTTCTTCGAGGGCCTTCATGATACTGGCCTCCAGACGATCGCGCATCGCAATCAACCGCGCAGTGTCTTTTGCCATCTCCTGCTCGCATAGTTCGCAAGCTTTGCCGAATCCGACGATTAAGGGTACCGGGAGCGTTCCGGATCGCATGCCGCGTTCATGCCCACCGCCATCCATTTGTGCCGCAATGCGAACCCGGGGATTCTTTTTTCTCACGTAGAGCGCCCCGACCCCTTTGGGTCCGTACATCTTATGGCTCGTGAAAGACATGAGATCAATTCCCATATCCTGCACATCGACCGGGATCTTGCCAACGCCTTGCGTCGCATCGCAGTGAAAGAGAATGCCTTTCTCCTTGGCAATCTTGCCGATCTCCTTGACGGGGTTGATCGTGCCGATTTCATTGTTCGCCAGCATGATGGAAATGAGAATCGTCTTCTCAGTAATGGCCTTCCGCACATCTTCAGGATTCACCATCCCGAATTTATCGACGGAAAGGTACGTGGCTACTGCTTTGCCCTTGCCCTCTAACGATTTGACAGTATCGAGCACGGCGCGGTGTTCGGTGGACGACGTAATAATGTGGTCGCCCTTTTCTTTGTACATTTCCAACACGCCCTTGATCGCGAGATTGTCCGATTCAGTGGCGCCGCTCGTGAAAACGATCTCTTTCGGATCGGCCTTAATCAGCTTAGCGATTTGCTTTCTGGCCTGCTCGACAGCCTCCTCTGCGGCCCACCCAAACGCATGGTTGCGGCTTGCCGCGTTTCCGAACTTCTCGACGAAGTAAGGAAGCATAGTGTCTAATACGCGTGGATCCATCGGCGTCGTGGAATGGTTGTCCAAGAAAATCGGCAGTTTCATCGTTCAACTCCTTGTGCCGCAGGGGACTGAATGGTGATGAGGGGTATGCCGCCCATCATGTCTTGCAGGGTCATACTATTGAGCAATTGGGCTATACTGTCCTGAACTTTTAAGAGCGGTGTTCGGATATGACAATTTTCCCTCTGCATGCAGAACTCTCCATCTTTCTCGTGCGAACAATCTGTGATGCCTAAGGGGCCCTCGATGCTTTCAAGAATTTGCGCGATCGTAATCTGGTGTGCGAGTCGGGCCAGCACATATCCACCTTTGGGGCCATTGTGGCTCTCGATCAGCGCGTTCTTGGCAAGGGTTTGGAGCACTTTGGCCAGCAGCTCGAGAGGGATGTTATATTCCTCCGCGATCTCCTTCGTATTCACCACGCGCCCAGGCGTCACGTCGCCGAATTGGACAGCCGCGATGTGTTGAAGGGCCATGAGGGCATAATCTGCTTTTTTCGAAATCTTCAACATTGCTATTGCCGATCTCCAAGGTCGGAGACTATAATGATCTCCGATCAATAAGGTCGGATTAAGAATAGCACGCAAGTTTCAAAACTGTCAACAACAGAAAATACATCTGAGCAGGCAGAGAAAGGAACGAGTAGATGGGCGGGACCAATCCTTATATCCAAAAAGCTGATTATGAGCTTCCACACGGAGCCTATACCGTTACCTTTATTGCTCCTGGCGGTGTAGAGACCAAGATTGAGGTGGACCCGACCAAGATTCCCTATGGCCCAACCGGGCTCCCCGGAAGCCTCCTGGACGTGGCAATGGGCAATGGAATTCTGTTGGAACATGTCTGCGGGGGGGTCTGTGCCTGTTCAACCTGTCATGTCATCGTCAAGCAGGGGCTTGAAAGCTGTAATGAGGGCACGGACGATGAGTTCGATCAACTGGAAGAAGCACCAATCACTACTCTGCAGTCACGGCTTGGTTGCCAATGTGTGCCAAATGGCACAAAAAATATTGTGGTCGAAATCCCGGCGGTCAATAAGAACCTCGTGAAAGAAGGCCATTAATCGTAGGTTTCTATTTTTACTTCTTTTCGGTCATATCCCGCTTCCACAAGATAGGCTCGCAGTGGTCGCACAAAGCCTTTCGTGCCGCACAACATCGGAATCATTTTCGGCGCTTTCTCAATCAACGGCCTGAGCAGGGGACGCACGAGATCGACTGCCTGTTGCTCTCCTTCCGAAGCCACGAGCGAGAGATAGCGAAACTTTGGATACGTCACAGCCACGGTCATCAGTTCCTGATGAAAGAGGAATTCATCCTCTGCAGGGGCGACCGCGATTAAGAGGGTGGTCCGGGTCTGTCGCTGTGCGTACAGCTGTTTCAACATGGAACGGATTGGGACAAGGCCCGTGTATCGAGCAACAAATACGAGATCACGGTCGAGCTGCTGTGGGAGCGTAAAGTTTCCATAGGGGCCTGAAAGGTGTATGACATCGCCTGGTTTGAGTCTGTAGAGATAATGGGATCCCACACCGTCCGGTACGCGATCGAAGATGATGGTCAACTCGCCTGACGGCGTG
Organism: Nitrospira sp.; assembly: GCA_005116945.1. Classification (GTDB taxonomy): domain Bacteria; phylum Nitrospirota; class Nitrospiria; order Nitrospirales; family Nitrospiraceae; genus Palsa-1315. Next base: position 158,902 of record SWDH01000028.1, on the reverse strand, counting down.
CCAGGTGCTGCCATCGAATAGGCCCGGTTGAGCGGTGGTGCGGCCCCGACCGGCAATTTGAGTGAAACCCACTGGCCTGCCTGGAACACAATGTTCTGTACGGTAGGAAGAAGCACGAGCTGGCGAGTGTTGGGGGTGAGGTCATTCACCGAGAGCACCCTCGCTGCTTGCGTGAATTCGGCCATCACGATCTCCTTCTTCCTCTTAACAGAAGCAACGACGAGATGGAAGTGTTGCGTTTCCTGTACAAGACTTTTCCCTGCATGTTATAGATACCGACCTTTTCGTATCACATCTGTGAGTATACGATGACTCAAGTACGAGTGCGATTCGCTCCCAGTCCGACCGGATTTCTCCATATTGGAGGAGTCCGCACGGCGTTATTCAATTGGCTCTTTGCCCGCCAGCAGAAGGGCGTGTTCATTCTCCGCATTGAGGATACGGATCAGAGTCGGTCGACGGACGAATCGATCCAGGCCATCATCGACGGCATGAAATGGGTGGGGCTCGATTGGGATGAAGGGCCCTATCGGCAGACCGAGCGCATGGACCTCTATCGCAGTCATGCGATGCAGCTTCTTGAAAGAGGCCATGCCTATTGGTGTACTTGCACAGCGGAAGAGCTCGACGTCAGGCGTAAGGAAGCCGAGGCCAAGGGACTGTCGCAGAAATACGACGGCCGTTGCCGTGATCGTGGCCTCATGAATCAGGCCAGTGATGCGGCCCTGCGATTCAAAGCTCCGCAAGAGGGAGAGACCGTAGTCGATGATCTGATCAAAGGTAAGATTGTCTTCGATAATGCGGTGCAGGATGATCTGATCATTCTCCGATCGAACGGCTATCCGACGTACAATTTTTCAGTGGTGGTTGATGATGCGTTGATGAACATCACCCATGTGGTACGTGGAGACGATCACCTGACGAATACGCCACGGCAGGTTCCAATCTTCCAAGCGCTCGGGTTTTCAGCCCCTCAATTTGGGCATCTACCGATGATTCTGGGCTCGGACAAAGCCCGTCTTTCAAAGCGGCATGGGGCTACCTCGATTATGGCCTATAAAGACATGGGGTATCTGCCTGATGCGATGGTGAATTATCTCGTTCGGCTCGGGTGGTCACACGGAGACCAGGAACTCTTCACCCGCAAGGAGCTGATCGAGAAGTTTTCGTGGAAGAACGTCCAAACATCCGCCGCCGTATTCAACCCCGAGAAACTTCTCTGGGTGAACGCGGAATACATCAAGATCAGCCCGCCGGACCAAGTGGCCCAGGCGTTGGTGCCCCTCCTGGAAGCAGCGGGATTAAAAGACCAAGTCCAGACTGTCTCGACCGACTGGCTCGCACAACTCGTCATACTTGTGAAAGAGCGGGCAAAAACGCTCGTAGAGATGGTCGAGTGGGTGAAGCCGTACTTTGGACAGGCCGTGATATGTGACGAAGCAGCCGCGAAGAAGTTTTTGACGCCGGCTATGGCACCGATCCTCAGTAAATTGCTTGCCCGTTTCGAGGCCTTCCCTTCTTTCTCAAAACAGCCATGGGAAGAGGCCTTCAAGCAGCTGGTTGAAGAAGAGGGGATGAAAATGGGACAGCTGGCTCAGCCAGTCCGCGTGGCCCTGACCGGTCGCACGGCTAGCCCTGGTCTCTTCGATGTCATGGAGATACTGGGAAGAGACCGGACATTGTTTCGTCTCCGCCAGGGGATCGAACGAGCCTCCAGCATATGAGGCAGTTTCTTTCCTAAACCAGCAGGCTGTTCAAACAGGCCGTCCAGCAAGGCCGCAGCAAGCGAAGGGGCGAGGCGTACTCTGCGCCGTAGGTCGAGTCTCTGAGCGACGCGAGAACGCCGCTGGCGGCTTGTTTCAACAGCCTGCCAGCGTCGATCTTGACGGAATCACACGCCGTATATTACTGTGAATGTCGGTTGGGGGATCGTCTAGCGGTAGGACGTCAGTCTCTGGATCTGACTACCTAGGTTCGATTCCTAGTCCCCCAGCCAAATACGCTTTCCCGCCCGTACTTTCAGTACCTATGCCTCGGTTTCGTACCGCGCTGGGGGATCGTCTAGCGGTAGGACGCCGGCCTTTGGAGCCGGCTACCTAGGTTCGATTCCTAGTCCCCCAGCCACTTTGCCGAACCATCCCGCTCGCTATTTCAGCGACCCCAGGTCAATGACGAACCGAAACCGCACATCGCCCTTGAGAACTCGCTCGTAAGCTTCGTTCACTTGCTGGATCGCGATCACTTCAACATCGGACTCGATCTTGTGCGTGGCGCAAAAATCGAGCATCGCTTGGGTTTCACGAATACCCCCGATCACCGACCCGGCAATACGGCGGCGATGCAGAATGAGCGGGAACGGTTCCAATAGCGTCGGCTTGTCCGGGACGCCCACCAAAATCATGGTCCCGTCGGTCCTCAATAAATTAACGTACTCGTTGTAGTTGTGCGGTGCGGAGACAGTATCGAGGATAAAATCGAAGCGCCGCTGCAGCTTGGTAAACGTCTCGGGCTGTGAAGTGACGGCGAAATCGAAGGCACCCAACCGTTCCGCATCTTTTCGCTTTCGTTCAGAGGTACTCAAGACAGTTACTTCGGTTCCGAGGGCCCTGCCGATCTTCACCGCCATATGGCCCAATCCGCCCAATCCCACCACTGCGAGCTTGTGATATTTGCCGACTCCCCAGTGGCGAAGCGGAGAGTATGTGGTAATGCCCGCGCATAAGAGTGGGGCTGCTCCGGCAGGCGACAGGGCTGATGGGATCCGTAGTATGTAATTTTCATCGACGACGATCTGTGTGGAGTAACCGCCTTGCGTAGGTTGGCCGTCTTTGTCTCGACCGCTGTAGGTGAGGAGCATGCCGGTATCGCAGTACTGCTCTGACCCCTCTCGGCAGGCCGTACAGGTCCGGCAGGAATCGACGAAGCAGCCGACGCCTACGCAGTCGCTCGTCTTAAATTTTGTGACCGCAGACCCGATTCTCGCTACGGTGCCGACGATTTCATGGCCCGGCACCATGGGGAAAATCGATCCGCCCCATTCGTCGCGGGCTTGATGAATATCCGAGTGGCAAATGCCGCAGTGGGTGATGGTAATGAGCACATCCTGAGGGCCGACATCGCGCCGCTCGAACAAGAAGGGTTGCAGTGCAGCCTTGGCGGTCATTGCGGCATAGCCTTTAGTCGGCAACATGGTTTGTGCTCCTTGTTATGAGGGCCTGGCAGGATGCTGAAAAAGTCCGCCAGCGGCGTTCTCGCGTCGCTCAGAGGCTCAACGTACCGAAGCGTACGCCTCGCCTCTTCGCTCGCTGCGGCCTTGCTGGACGGCCTTTTTGAGCATCCTGAGACTATTGTGACATCGACGCCATGAGGAATATTCCATCGACATATTCTATATAAATCGTGGAGAGATAAAAATTCCGTGCCCACATTATCAAGATGTCCGTGGGCTTGCCAACCCTGAGACCTGCGAAGGAGGCTGGGGTCAAGGACTGTGATGCGCCGGCGCTGGAGTTGCCTAACCATGTTGCTGGGTCGCTGTATCGTCGTCCTCCTCCAGTGAGTCGGGGCGCGAGGTATCCATCGTGAGAGTGGAGCCGGGTATGCGGTAACGTTCCGTAGCCCAGGCGCCTAGGTCAGCCATTTGACAATGCTCGGAACAGAAGGGGCGCCAGGGATTGCTTTCCCAGGTGCTGGGCTGGTGGCAGAGGGGGCAGGTCATGCCGGGATTATACTATGCCGAGACTGAAAATCGATCAGGGGATCAATAGAGGCTAACGCCTAACGATGGAGGCTTCCAATAATCGCTGCAGGCGGCGCTGATCGATCTCCGAGAGACCGAGAAATTCGACGCCGAACTCCCCGCTCCCACTCCAACGAACCGCGGCGGACTCGATGGTAATGGGCGAACCCAGATCGGTCGCCCTGATGAGAATTCTCACAGCTGAGCCTGGCTGAACTGATGACATGCTGGTGACAGCGCACCCTCTGGCGGATAAATCGAACATGGTGCCTTCGCAAATGTTTGTCTTGTTGGTGCTGGAGAAGAACACCGGCATGTCAACGGGAATTCGAGGATATTCTCGACACTCTATCATGCGGTCCTCCATACGATTCGAGCTTGTTCGTCATACCGGACCTCGGGCTCCGATAAGTGTAGCAATCCCAGCGCCACGGTAAAGTAAAACTTGGAAACGGTATGACAGGGGGCCAGAGGGAGAAATATTCGGGGAGGCAAACGGGGGAACGTACCGCTGTGCTACTTGGGCGGCTGAGTTTTTTCGATCTTCGCCCAGGCGTCTTTGAGTGACACCGTGCGGTTGAATATGAGTGTGCCGGAGGCCGAATCAGGGTCGGTGCAGAAATATCCGAGGCGTTCGAATTGGTATCGAGAGCCGGGCACTGTCTGCCGCAAACTGGGCTCAACCAGGCAGCCCGTGATGCGTTCCAATGAGTTGGGATTGAGATAGGTCGTCCAATCGTGGTCTGGCGGCACCTTTGCCAGATCCGTCACCAAGAGCGGATTGTACAACCGAACTTCCGCTTTCACCGCATGAGCCGCTGAAACCCAATGGATTGTCGCCTTGACCTTGCGCTGCTCCTGAGATGCGCCGCTCTTCGTGGTGGGATCATAGGTGCACTGGAGTTCGGTAATCTCACCGGTCTGCGGATCTTTGGTCACTCCGACACATTTAATGATATAGGCATAGCGGAGCCGTACTTCGCGTCCTGGCGCGAGCCGGAAGAACTGTTTGGGAGGATCTTCCCGGAAATCGTCTTGCTCAATATAGAGCACGCGTGAAAAGGGAACGTTCCTTGTCCCTGCGGACACATCCTCAGGGTTGTTGACGGCTTCCACGTCTTCGGACTGGCAAGCCTATGAAGTACTCTGGGCGATGATCGAAGACCCCGACTGCTCCGTCGTGCTGACGCTGTCAGGGGCAATGACCATTGCCAAGATGGGCAAGATCATCACCGCGATGATCGATTATGGGATGGTGCAATGTATTGTCTCGACCGGAGCGTTGATGGCCCACGGGTTGAGTGAGTCGGTTGGGAAAACACACTATCGGCACCATCCGTCCATGTCCGATCAAGAGCTGTTCCTGAAAGGCTACAATCGAGTCTATGACACGCTGGAGATGGAGTCGAACCTCAACTATGTTGAGCAGGTTGTTGCTCGAACGATGAAGCGAATGGATCAGGATCAATCTCTTTCCTCTGAAATCTTTACTCGCGAGCTGGGCAGGACGCTCGCCGAAGAATATGACGGAACAGGTATTCTCAAAAGCGCCTACCTCAAAAACGTTCCCGTATTCATCCCTGCGTTTACCGATTCAGAGATGGGGCTGGATATTGGAACCTGGGCCATGAATCGAAACCTCGATCAGGCTCGTGCGCAAAAACAGGAGTACGGGGATCTTGAGGTGCTCCGCACCATTCTTCGCTCCTATCCTACGTTCAATCCCTACCTCGACCTCAACAGCTATGCGGGCCATGTCATTTCTGCTAAGCGGCGGGGAATCTTTACGATCGGTGGAGGAGTCCCTCGTAATTGGGCACAACAAGTCGGCCCCTACATTGAAGTCTGTAATACCAGGCTCGGGGTCAACGTGGAGCCGCCTCGATTTCACTATGGGGTACGCATCTGTCCGGAACCGGATCATTTTGGTGGATTGAGCGGCTGCACCTATCAGGAAGGACTTTCCTGGGGAAAGTTTGTTCTGCCGGAAGCAGGAGGGCGGTTTGCTGAAGTGTTGACCGATGCCACAATTGTCTGGCCTCTCCTTATGGTCGGGTTGCTGGAACGCATCAAGGCAAAGGGCACTCCGCGCACATGACGACCCTCTCTCTCTTTCGCACAATTGTCGCGGCGGGATTGCTGTTGCTCATGCAGCTGACTCCGGCAAACGCTGGGACGGTCACGGATGACGGACGAATCAGGGGAAACGCAGACGCACCGATCACCTTGGTCGAGTATTCTGACTTTACCTGTGGCTACTGTGCGAAGTTCTTTCAGGAGACCTTGCCTCGGTTGCAGGCCAAATATATCGATACGGGCAAAGTGCGGTTTCTCTATCGCGACTACCCTCGAGCAGACCAAGGGGTCGGCGTCGACGCGGCGGTGGCGGCGCGTTGTGCCGGAGCTCAGGGTCAATATTGGCCGATGCACGATCGACTCTTCAGCGAGCGAGGCCGCCTTGACTCAGGATCTTTCAAGGGATACGCCAAGGTGATCGGCTTGGACCAGACGGCGTTTGCCAAGTGTTTCGACGAACGGCAATATCTCGAATCCATTTTCAAGGATCGCCAAGAAGCGACCCGCTGGGGCTTTCATGGGACTCCTGGCTTTATTCTAATGCGAACGGCTGGTGGGCCTACTGAGAAGGAGCCGGCAGTCGCGATTCCCGGCGCGGTTCCATTCAACGAGTTCGCCGAGGAGATTGATCGCATGTTGGCTACGGCCCCGCGCTCGCAGGGAGAACCGATCGAACCTCACAAATCGACGGCAGTGGCACAGAACAGTCCCTTCATCATTCACTAAGGATTACCTATGTCTGCAATACAATCGTTTTGGTCTGTTCCTCAACGCGATGGGGAACCACCCTTTTGGATGTGTATGTCATGCTTGTCGGAAGTGTTCTACCGCAAGGTGCCGATGCCCGATTGCCCGACGTGCCATGGAGTCTCAACCTATGAAGCCTTCACGCTTGAAGCGATCCGCGACTGGGGCACAGAGGATTTGGTCGCCAAAGCCGATTTGGCCCAGCAGGCTTCTAACCTTGAACCGGCTTCTGCGGCATCAACCCATTCCATCGACTGAGTCTTTACTATTCACGGGGCATCTCTCGTGCAGGAACCACGTCCATTCTTAATTGGAGGTCTGTGGCGGCGGGGGGAGGCCCTCATCCCCGTCAACGACCCATTTACAGGGCGTCTCCTTGCCGAGGTGTCGAGCGCAGGCCCTGAAGATGCCGAGGCGGCCATTCAATCGACAGTCGACGCGGCCGCTGCAATGGGGTCGTTGCCATCCCACGCGCGCTATCAGGCATTGCAAAAGATCGCGGGTGGGCTCTATGACCGGCGTGATGAATTTGCCCGTCTGATGACGGCTGAATCCGGCAAGCCTATCACCGACGCCAAGCGAGAAGTCAATCGAGCCGTTCAAACATTTACCATTGCGGCCGAAGAAGCAAAGCGCATTCCAGGTGAGGTGATCCCTCTCGACTGGACGCCGGGGACCGATTCCCATCTCGGTATCCTCCGTCGAGTACCGATCGGTCCAGTGCTTGGAATCACTCCCTTCAATTTTCCCCTGAATCTTGTGGCCCACAAGGTTGCGCCGGCTTTGGCCGCCGGCAACCCCATTCTTATCAAGCCGGCGCCACAGACACCCCTGACCGCGCTGCTACTAGGCGAAGTGGCCCTGGAGGCCGGGCTTCCTCCCGGCGCACTGAACATCCTGCCTTGCGACAATGCGGTGGCAGAACAGCTTGTCGTCGATCCCCGCTTTAAACTCCTGAGCTTTACCGGGAGCGCCGCCGTAGGATGGATGTTAAAGGCCAAGTGTGGGAAAAAGAAAGTGGTGTTGGAACTCGGTGGGAACGCGGGCGTCATCGTGGAGCCCGATGCCGATCTGAACTTTGCCGCACAACGCTGTGCGCTCGGCGGGTTTGGGTACGCCGGTCAGACCTGTATCTCCGTGCAACGAATCTTTGCCCACCACTCTATCGCGGATCTCTTCACCACGAAACTGTTGCTACAGGTCGCGCGCCTGAAGGCCGGCGATCCGAGTGACGACTCGACCGTCGTTGGCCCCTTAATCAACACAGACGCCGTCCATCGTGTGGAGGCATGGGTTGGAGAAGCGGTGTCGCAAGGAGCGCGTGTGCTTCTCGGGGGCAAACGCCTGGGGTCGGTGATGGAGGCGACGGTGCTCTCGCATGTCACGCCCACGATGAAAGTCTCTTGTCAGGAAGTGTTTGGGCCTATCGTCACTGTGACTCCGTACCGACACTTCGATGAAGCGATCACGGCGCTCAACCAATCCGACTATGGACTCCAAGCCGGAGTGTTCACCCAGGACGTCAATAAAATATTTCATGCCTTCCGTCATCTTGAAGTTGGAGCTGTGCTGGCTAACGAAATCCCGACATTTCGGGCCGACCATATGCCATATGGCGGCGTAAAGGATTCCGGGGTCGGACGTGAAGGAGTTCAGGCCGCGATCGAGGATATGACCGAGCCTCGCATGCTCGTATTGAATCTCAAACCGCCTGCAGAGACTTAGCCTATACAGTCATGAACACGTCTGTTTGAATCGCTAATTTACCCAGCCGTAACATTCCCGAAAAATCGGCTGACTGTTCAGCGCCCAGCTTGAGAAAAACCATCAAGGATATTGCGAAGCGGAGTCAATCTTGGTACAACAGCGGTTCTGTACCTCTATGAGGCAGTACCGTGGGAAAGCCTTTCAGCTAACGAGGCGCCCGTTATTCGGTTGGTTAATCGAACTAAGGAGAAGAAACGATGGTACCTACGCAGATGTTTCTGACGAGAGGCGTCGGAGTCCACAAAGAAAAGCTGGCCTCATTCGAGCAAGCCTTGCGCAGCGCCGGCGTTGCCTATTGCAACCTCGTCACGGTGTCATCGATTCTTCCACCGAATTGCAAAATTGTTCCACGCACTCGCGGAGAGAAGTTGTTGCATCCCGGTGAAATCACGTTTTGTGTCATGGCGCGATCGGAAACAAATGAGCGAAACCGCCTGATCTCCGCATCGATTGGGGTGGCAGTCCCTACGGATCGTCGAACCTACGGATATCTGTCCGAACACCATGCGCATGGCGAAACCGATGAAGAAACAGGTGAGTACACGGAAGATTTGGCCGCCCAGATGTTGGCCACAACCCTCGGTGTCGAATTCGATCCTGACATTGCATGGAAAGAGCGGGAGCAGGTCTTTAAAATGGCCGGGAAAATCGTTCGGACCCAAAACATCACACAGTCCGCTATTGGAAAGCCCAATCGCTGGACAACGGTGATCGCATTGGCCGTGTTTATTCCAGAGGAAAATATTCCGAAGCGTCGTCGATAGCCCGACTGCGTGAGTATACGCCCATGACACTTCCCGCTGGTTGGGAGGGCGTCGACCAGAATTTTCTCGGCCTCGATGAACCCTGGTGCCACCCCGATCAGG
>SWDH01000028.1:149215-149607 GCA_005116945.1 Nitrospira sp. | reverse complement strand
CGCGACATACTGTTCGGCCACCTGCCGTGAGAGCTGGAACAGGTTCGAGGACACATCTGTTGCAGCCCCCTCCGAGAGCAACGAGCAAATCTCCCTGAGGCGTGCCCGATCAAGACCCTGAGGAAGAACCTGGGAGAGGGCGATTACAGCTCCTTGGAGAATCGACCGTCCGAAAGGCACGAGCACTCGATGTCCAATCCGTAGCGTGGGTCTGAGCGACAAGGGCACGATGTAGGTGAACGGGCCTGCCAGATGCCGTGGGACAATGACATCTGCAAACAGAACCTCTGGCTCTGTGCGTGGAGGGTCTACCAGTGACGAAATCATGCGGCATTGTAGCAGCATGGGAAAAGGGGGAACAACGATGGAGAAAGAATGGAACCGTTCCAAAG
>SWDH01000028.1:137980-149205 GCA_005116945.1 Nitrospira sp. | reverse complement strand
CTGTGGAGGAACGACTGGAGCAGCAGGTTTCTGATCTGAATTGCCCGGGCCGCCTGATGCCGGAATCGTTGCCGAACCTGGATCCTCGGAGGCGGATGGGGGCTTTACCTTGGACGAACCAGTTGGAACGGCTAGGGCCGTCTGGTCCACTGCGGGGGTCGGATCTCCGCTCTCCGCTGAGCTGAGACGGGACAAGCTGTAGCCGGTAACGCCGGTCTCAGTCGGCTTCGCCGCCGGCCCGATAGCGCCGCACGCCTGAAGCAGCCGCTCCTTCGCAAAGGCAATCAACTGGTCGAAACTCCCTGGCTCGAAACCATGCACCAGGTGGTGGATCGGTTCTCCGAAATCCGACGTAAGCACGGACCCGATGCCATAGCCGGTTTGATCACCGCGCGCTGCACCAACGAAGAATTGTATCTTTTCCAAAAGCTCATGCGTGCAGGGTTCCAGACCAATCATCTCGACAGCAGCGCACGCTACGGCCATCTCAACTTCGTCCATGCCTCTCAACACGCCTTGGGGATTGGGCGAAGTCCGAACGACTGGGAAGATCTGACAAAAGCCAAAGCCGTGATACTCATTGGCTCTAACCTCACGGAGACAAACCCACTGACGGCCGTGCGCATCAAAGAGGCGATTCGCGTCTATAAAGCCCAAGTGGTGGTGATCGACTCCGCTGTCACAAACATGGCCAAGCTCGCATCCCACCCGGTCCTCATCGCACCGGGAACGGAAGGACTCGTGATCGACGGACTTGTGAAGGCCGCTCTGGAGTTAGACCTGATCGACGAAACCAGCGTCAAGAAACATCCGCGCGCTTTTGAAGCTCTGAAGGCCGCCGTGGCCCACGTCTCCTTGGAACAGGTGGCGGTCCAGACCGGTATGTCGGTCGAATCGCTAAAAGATACTGTAACCATCTTCGCCGAGGCGTCCCGTTCCATCATTCTCTGCGCTGAAGGCATCGTCCGTCGACCCGATGGGTATCAAAATGTCTTGAAGCTGATCGACCTCGCCTGGATCACCGGAAAATTGGACCAACCAGGTTGCGGGGTGAGTACCGTGACAGAAGAACCGAACGAGCAGGGTGCCGTGGATATGGGCGCCGCGCCGGAATTTCTCCCTGGGCAGGTCTCGTTCAACGATCAGACGGCTCGTGATCGCTTTGCCAAGGCCTGGGACGCCACGCTGCCAGCGGCCGGCTACGGAGCGAATCTCGTCGAGATCCTTAAGCGTTGTAGGAGTGGACAGATCCGCGCCCTCTATGTGATCGGAGAAAACCCGCTCGCAACATTGCCCGCATCGATGGAAGTCCGCGCTGCGCTGGATCGGCTGGAATTACTTGTCGTCCAGGATCCGTTTCTGACCGAGACGGCACGGATGGCACATGCCGTGCTGCCGGCTTGCACCTCTGCGGAAAAGGACGGCACCTTTACCAATCTGGAAGGTCGAGTTCTGCGTGTCCGCGAGGCTATCGATCCGATCGGGGAAAGTTTGCCGGACTGGCACATCATGACGGCGCTCGCCAACGCCCTGGGCTGTCAATGGGAATACGAATCCTCGAACGATGTTCAAGCCGAGATCATGAAACTGCTGCCCGGATACTACAACCTCGGACAGCCACGCAAGGTTGTGCCAGCGGTAGACCGCTATCTTTCTAACGGATACGCCTCAGATGCCGCAGCTCGCTATCGAGCGTCTGCTCCGTCAGACACCAAGAACGGCCGACCCTTCACCTTGTTGATGGGGCAAGTCTTGTATCATTCGGGCAAGCTGTCTACCGAAGCCATCGGACTGATCACGATCGCCCCCAATACCGGTCGGCTCAGGATGAATCCCCAAGATATGGAACGCCTCGCCGTGAGTGAAGGAACAACTGTGCGCCTCACGTCGGACCGCGGCTCGGTGCAATTGGCGGTGCAATCCGATCACTCCATTGCCCCGCAGACCTGCTTCTTCCCGGAACATTTCAATGAGCCGCCCGTGAAAGATTTGATGTCGGTCCATGTCGATCCGACGACAGGCGTACCCACGTTCAAACAGGCCCGTGTGACCATCGAAAAGGTCTAAGAGAGAACAGGAAACGCCTATGCGTGTGGCCACACTGACGAAGCAAATACTCCAAGCCGCATTGTTTTATGAAATTTGGGACGCCATGAAGGTGACGTTCAAGCATATGTTCCACAAACCCATCACGTTCCAGTATCCACGGGAACAGCGCACCATTCCCGACACGCACCGTGGAGCACTGGCGCTCTTACGCTACGACGATCACCAGGAACGTTGTGTCGGCTGTGACCTCTGCGAAGCGGCCTGTCCTTCCCGCTGCATCAAGGTCATCAGCTCAGAAGATGCGTCGCGTCCGCTGCAGCGATTTGCCAGCGAGTTTTACATCGACATTACCAAATGCGTCTTTTGCGGCTACTGTGTCGAAGCCTGTCCCGTCAACGCATTGGCGATGACGAAGATGTACGAGTTCTCGACCCATGACAAGCGCACCTTGATGTTCGACAAGAAACGGCTGTACGAAATCGGCGAGCGGCATCTCGAGGACGCGAAAAAGTATCTGTACGCGCACAATCAGGAAAAAAACGTTGAGGAAAGCCGGGAATATCGGTATTACTTCCCGCAATCGGTACTCAAGCCGACCCAACCACCACCCAAGCATCTGGGCTAAACAATCGATGGTTGTAGTCTTTTTTGCCTATTTCGCATTGGCCAGTATTGCTGCGGGCGTCTTGACCGTTGCGCTCAAGCACCCGGTGCATTGCGGTCTCGCCCTCCTGGCTCTGTTAGTCCATGTGTCCGGACTCTTTATTCTCCTCAATGCCGAGTTCCTCTGGGCCGTACAGATTATCGTCTACGCCGGCGCAATCCTCGTCCTATACCTCTTCGTCCTCATGCTCATGAACTTGAAAACCGACGATCGATATTTCCACGCTTCATACCTATACTTTCTCGTTCCCGCAGCCATCGGATCGTTGCTCGTCTTGGCCCTCCTCATCCGTTCACCCTTCGGAGGGGCAAAAGGTGATGCCACGACCGAGGCGATACTCGAAAAGGGCGATACCTACGCAGTCGGCATTAAAATGTTCAGCGAGTATCTGTTGCAGTTCGAAATCGTCGGGGTGTTCCTGCTGGGCGCCGTCATCGGAGCGATCGTGCTAGCAAAAACACCGAAACAGGCCAGCAAAGAACGTAAGGTGTAAGGGGTCAGGCGTGAAGAGACGAGCGACAACAGAAAAGATAAAGATACGGGTTCGTGAGCCTCACGTCTCACGAATCACGAATCACAGGTCACGATGATTCCACTCAGCGCATATGTTGCCGTCAGCGCCGTGCTCTTTATCACTGGCCTGCTCGGTGTCTTAATCAGACGAAACTTCATCATTGTGCTGATGTCTGTCGAGATCATGTTGAACGCGGCGAATATTAACCTCATCGCTTTTTCCCATTACCTGGAATCCATGGCGGGCCAGCTGGTTGCACTCTTTGTCATTGCCATTGCCGCCGGGGAAGCGGCAATTGGGCTGGCCATCATCATCGTCGTGTTCCGTGGAAAAATCTCCACAAACGTGGATGAGATGAACTTCTTAAAGTGGTGACGTGACAGATCTACTCATCAAGCTCATTCCGCTGTTTCCCCTGCTGGCTGTGATCCTGAACGGGTTTCTTGGCAGGCGGTATTCCCACGAGACCGCGCACCGGCTCGCCTGGGGATCGGTGGGGCTCTCGTTTCTCAGCACGATCGCCGTCTTTGTCGACATCCTTCGAACCGGCGCGTCTCATGAAGTGATTGCCTATCAATGGATCTTCGGCGGAGACCTCAGCATCAATCTCGCCTATCTCGTGGATCCTCTGACGTGCATCATGCTACTCGTCGTGACAGGAGTCGGGCTCCTGATTCACATCTACTCCGTCGGCTACATGCACGGGGAAAGTGGATTCACCCGATTCTTCACATATATGAACCTCTTCATGGTCTCCATGTTGCTGCTCGTCATGGGGAACAACTACGTGGTGCTCTTCATCGGGTGGGAAGGGGTAGGGCTCTGCTCTTATTTGCTGATCGGCTACTACTACGACAAGGTGTCCGCCGCCAAAGCCGCCTCGAAAGCCTTTGTGGTCAACCGTATCGGCGACGCAGGGTTCTTGGTGGCCATCTTCCTCATTTTTGTCAATTTCAAGACACTCGACTATACGAAAGTCTTTGCCCAGATCGGCCTGCTCTCGCCGGAGATGGCCACTGCGATTGCGCTGTGCCTTCTTGTGGGAGCAGTCGGAAAATCCGCCCAGATCCCTCTGTACACCTGGCTCCCGGACGCGATGGAAGGTCCTACACCCGTCAGCGCGTTGATCCATGCGGCAACAATGGTGACGGCCGGCGTCTACATGATCGTGCGAAACCATGTCATTTTCGATTCATCGCCAACGGCCATGGCGATTGTCGGCACCATCGGTGGAATCACCGCGTTGTTTGCCGCCACGATCGGCCTAGTGCAAACAGACATCAAACGGGTTTTGGCCTATTCGACGGTGAGCCAACTCGGGTACATGTTTCTCGGGTGCGGGATTGGAGCCTATACGGCGGCCATCTTCCATCTCATGACCCATGCCTTCTTCAAAGCACTCTTGTTCCTCACGGCCGGATCGGTGATCCATGCGCTCTCTGGTGAACAAGACATTCGAAAGATGGGCGGCCTCAGTTCGAAAATCCCCTGGACCCATCGATTGTTTTTGATCGGCACCATCGCCATTGCAGGTATTCCTCCACTGGCAGGCTTCTGGAGTAAAGATGAAATCCTCGCCCATGCCTTCACGCATCACCACTATCTGCTGTACGGCATGGCTGCTCTCGGCGCGCTGTTGACCTCCTTCTACATGTTCCGCCTGATGTATCTGACCTTTTATGGCACGTCTCGTATGGACCACCACACGGAAGAACATGTCCATGAATCCCCAATGGTGATGGTGGGTCCGCTTATGGTGTTAGGCGTGCTGTCCATTCTCGGTGGGTTCCTGGGGTTTCCCCCTGAACAGGGCTGGCTCCATCAGTTTCTTGAACCGGTCGCTGGTCTCGGAGGAGAGCATACCGTGAGCACCGGACTCGTGCTGATGCTCATGATGGTTGCCACAGGCATTGCGTTATTGGGCTGGGGCCTCGCGCACTATTTCTATAGTGTGAATCTCTCGGCGCCGGATCGTCTGGCCGCGCAGTTTCAGGCTGGCTACAGGATCTTGCTCAACAAGTACTACGTCGACGAACTCTATGACTTGTTGTGGGTAGAGCCGACCAAGAAGTTGGGCCGCCTGCTCGATTGGTTCGACCGCATCGTGATCGACGGCCTCGTTCATGCTGTCGCGCAGTTGGCCGATTTGGCCGCAGCCGCTTCGACATGGGCGGAAAAGTACGTGATTTACGGGGGTCTCAATGCGATCGGTTACGGCAACCATCTCGCCGCACGCCAATGGCGGCAGCTGCAGAGCGGGATGGTCCATCATTATGCCGCGGTCATTGTGGCAGGAATTTTCCTGTTGGCCGCCATTGTTCAACTCATCATGCAACTGTAGTGCGCTGACATGTTAGAAGAACTGGCATCAACGTTCCCGATTCTCACCTGTATTCTGTTTCTCCCCGTCATCGGGGCCGTCGTCCTGTGGCTGTTCGACGATGAGGACATGGTGAGAACGTCTGCCTTGACGGTTGCGCTCTTGGAGTTGGCCCTCTGTGTGTTCGTGCTCTTACGATTCATTCCCGAATCGGCTGCCATGCAGTTTTCCGAACACGTGCCATGGATTCCCGCCCTCGGGGTCAGCTACCACCTCGCGGTGGATGGCATCAGTGTCCTGTTCGTCGGACTCACCGCGTTTCTCGCTGTACTGATCATCATACGCATCGAAAAGTCAGACTGTTGTCGCGATCACCATGGCCCTGGGATTGGCAGCGATTCTCTACGGGGCCATCATGGCCCTGATCCAGCAAGATTTTCGCCGGCTCCTCGCATTCAGCAGCATCAGCCATCTTGGATTCGTGGTGATCGGGCTGTTTGCCCTCAACTATCAGGGCCTGCAAGGCAGCTTGCTCACCATGATCAATTTGGGATTCAGCACGGCCGGGCTATTCTTTATCGCGGGCTTCCTCTACTCACGGCAACAGAGCACCCAGCTGAGCTCATTTGGCGGTATGGCTAAACAGACTCCCTTGCTCGCGAGTTTTTTCTTATTCATTGGGCTGGCATCAATCGGTTTGCCGGGCACCAACGGGTTCGTCGGTGAATTCCTCATCCTCTTGGGGACCTTCAAGGCCAATTGGTTATACGGGGGGATTGCGGTCACCGGTGTCATCTTCGGTGCGGCCTATTTTCTCTGGTACTACGAGCGGTCGATGCTGGGACCCCTTGGAAAGTCCGTCAAGGACTCCATGAGCGATCTGCATCCTCGCGAAATACTCATTGCGGCGGCCTTATCGGTGATGATCCTCTGGATTGGCCTCTACCCTGCGCCGTTCTTGAGAATGATGAACGGATCAGTGCAAGCATTGGTGGATCGACTAGAAGGGGGAACCGTAGCGTCGGCTGAGTCTAAACAGCCGATACGCGTGGATTAATTCGTATGGGTGATCTCACTCTGCTCTTTATTCTGTTCGCCCCCTTTGTGGGAGCCATTGCGCTGATCTTCGTCTCCAATCGGCAAACAATGCTCGTGCGAGGGATTGCGGCAGGGTCGGCCTTTGTCTCCTTACTCGCCTCGCTCTACCTCTTTTACGCCTACGATCCCGTAAAGGGAGGCTTCCAATTTATCCAGAAATTCGAATGGTCTCGCCAACTGGGCATCTCGCTCCATCTCGGGGTGGATGGAATCGGCACCCCGCTGGTGCTGGCGTCGAGCATTTTGCTCTTCGCAGGAATTTTCGTGTCCTGGCACATCAAAGACCGGCTGAAAGAGTTCTATATCTGGATCCTCATCCTCGCCGCCGCGACGATCGGCGTGTTCATGTCCTTGGACCTCTTCTTTCTCTTCTTCTTCTACGAGATGTCCGTCATCCCCATGTATCTCTTGTTGGGCATGTGGGGAAGCCATACGAAAACCTACAATGAAATGACGGATCCGGAAGGCCTGAAGCTGCGAGACTCAGTCGGCTTTATCTTCAACTTTGGGTCCAACAGTAAAGAATACGCCGCCATGAAGCTGGTGCTCTTTCTCTCAGCCTTTGCTGTCGCGGCGTTGATGGGCATTTTGTTGATCTACAAGTACGCGGGGCTCAATACCTTTGATATTCTGGTCCTGCGTGAACAGGCGAAGTTGATGAATATTCCGGTTTTGGGCACCACACTGGACAAGATTATTTGGATCTTGATCTTCTTCGGCTTTGCCTCGATTGCTCCGTTATGGCCGTTACACTCCTGGTCCCCCGTCGGCCACGCCGCCGCGCCGGCCGCCACCAGCATGTTGCACGCAGGTGTACTGATGAAGCTCGGCCATTTTTCCATCATCCGCGTAGCCTTTGAAATTCTTCCGGAGACGACCAGAGAGCTTATGCCCATCGCAGCCGTGCTCTGTATGTTCAGTATCGTCTACGGCGGGTTCGTGGCGTTTTATGCCAAAGACACCAAGTATGTGATCGGGTATTCCAGTTCCAGCCACATGGGATATGTTTTCTTGGGCATGGCCGCTCTGGATTACATCAGCTTGACCGGCGCCGTGATGTATATGTTCGCCCATGCGATGGCGACGGGCATGCTGTTCGCCATGGCCGGGTGGGTGTACGATCAGACGCATACCCGCGACATTCCCTCGCTCGGGGGCCTCTCGAATCGCATGCCGTTCATCTCCGGCTGTTTCGTGGTGGGATGCATGGCCTCAATCGGCGTACCCGGCACAGTGAACTTCATCGCCGAAGTCATGATCATCGTCGGGAGTTGGAACAAGTATCCGCTCCAAGTCATCGTGGCCGTGGTTGGGATCGTCTTGACCCTGGCCTACTTGTTCAAAATGATGCGTGGACTGTTCTATGGCCCCATGGACCAGAAGTATAGCCATGCGCATGATGCCGTCTCCCTGCCTGATCGCCTCCCCCTCTTGATCATGATTACCGTGAGCATCGGGTTCTTTTTCTTCCCCATGCACCTCTACGATGTGGTGCGGTCCGGCGTCGACCCCTTGATTGCGAAGATCACCCGCGTGGTCCCGGTGGCCTCCCAGGATCGTGAAATGTTAAGCGTGAAGCGTGAAGCGCAAACCAGCGGTGTACCGAACCGACCGCAGGACGTTTCCGATAACGCTTCACGCGATACGCTTCACGCTTCACGAGGCAAAGAATGACCTTTTCGTTCACGATGTCTCCCTCCGATCTTCTGTTGCTGTTACCGGAAATCCTCCTCACGGTCTGGCTCTGCCTTATCCTGATCGTTGATTTCTCCTTCCCCAGGCTACCCAACGAACAATTGGCCTATTTCAGCATTGCGGGACTCGTCGCCACTCTTGGCTGCCTGGTCTGGTTTGATGTCGCCGGTATCACCGGAACCCTGTTTGCGAACATGTTTGCCCTCGACCGGATGGCCCTCTTCTTCAAAATGTTTATCGTTGGATCGACGATTCTCGTTATTCTCGTTTCCGTCGATTACATGCATCGGTTCAAGTTCTTCCGCGGAGAATACTATTTCCTTGTCGTCATGTCGGCCCTGGGAATGATGTTCATGGCTTCCGCGAACGACCTCCTGTCGGTCTTCGTCGCGCTGGAATTTTCCACTCTCGGTTTCTATGTCCTCGTGGCCTATCTCAGAGAAGACATGGGCTCGAATGAAGCGGGTATCAAATTTTTTATCCTGGGCATCTTCGCTGCCGCCCTTCTTGCCTATGGCATCAGCTTGGTCTACGGGGAAACAGGCAAACTGGTATTTTCCGATATGAAGACCGCGCAGGCCTCGCCGGGATTGGCCATTGGCTTCCTGCTCATTTTCGCCGCATTGGGATTCAAAATTGGTTCTGTGCCCTTTCACTCATGGATTCCGGACACCTATCACGGCTCACCGACGCCGGTGACGGCATTTATCTCGATCGCCCCGAAGGGAGCGGCCTTTGCCATCCTCTTGAGAATGTTCCTCGTCTCCTTGGCGACGTTTAGACCAATCTGGACCCTGTTACTAGTCGCCGCATCGATCTTATCTATGACCTACGGCAACATCGTGGCCATCGCCCAAAAGAACATGAAACGGCTCTTGGCCTATTCCGGTATTGCCCAGATCGGCAATGTGCTGATCGGTCTCGCGACGGGCACGAAGATGGGCAGCGATGCGATGCTGTTCTATCTCTTGACATATTTGTTCGCCAATCTCGGCGCCTTTGCCATTGTCATTGCCGTCAGCGAGGCCATCGGCAGCGAGGAAATCGACGACTACAGCGGCCTGGGGCGCCGG
Organism: Nitrospira sp.; assembly: GCA_005116945.1. Lineage (GTDB taxonomy): Bacteria > Nitrospirota > Nitrospiria > Nitrospirales > Nitrospiraceae > Palsa-1315. Next base: position 139,792 of record SWDH01000028.1, on the reverse strand, counting down.
TCGCCTTTTCTTGCTTTTTCGATGCTGATTTTTCTCTTGTCTCTGGCCGGAGTGCCCCCGCTAGCCGGCTTCATCGGCAAACTGTACATTTTTGTCGCGGCCATCAAGGAAGGGCTCTATGTGCTCATCACTGTCGGGCTCATCAACATCGTCATTTCCATGTACTACTACCTGATTGTTGTGAAGAAGATGTACATCAGCGAACCCCTTGACCGGTCACCGCTGAAAGTATCGGGCCCGCTCAAAGTGGTGGTCTACGTCTGTCTCGCCGGCACCCTCGCGATCGGCATCTATCCCCAACCTGTCACCGACTGGGTTGTCTCGGCCATCATGATGTTTTCGGATGTGGCCGATCCAACCGCAGCCCTTCCCGTTCCCCCTGCTGTCATCCCCTTCGGGGGCTAGCAGCCCTGACGGCTCTGCTCGTCATAGCCCCCACATGAACGACGCCCTCTTGCGACACCGGAGCCTCAGCGTCCAATGCGCAGTATTTCTTGCAGGGTTTTCAGGAGGGAGGTACAGTTTCTACAACGTTGTCTTCGTTCACGTTCGCGCCCCATATACGAACCATGGAATCCGTCACGCAGGAACGCCCGGCTACAGTTGCACCCGTTCGATCGGAACCAGCTCACGACAGCAGTCTTCCTCCGACTCCCAAGACAGGCTGGCACATGGAGTGGTTCGACCATTGGTCTATCGAGCGGCGAGTCCTTGTGGGATTTGGGCTCGTCTTTGCGGGCATTGTGGTCATCAGCGCCATTTCCTACCGCAACACCACCATTTTGATCGAGAACAGCCAGCTCGATACGAAAAGCCACGAATTTGTACAACTACTTGGCTCCATCGAAGAGACACTCGGTACCGCTGAAAGCAGCCATCGGCGCTATCTCGTCACCGGTGACGAGTCATACCTCGCATCCTACCGGACGGTTGTCGAACGAATGCCCGAATACCTTCGGTACCTCAGAGGGCTGACAAACCAAGGAAGCCAACAACAAGACCGTGTGGCGACACTCGAACAGCTCATCACCAGACAATTGGACGCAGAAGCCAGAGCCATCGCCCAACGCAAAAAGCACGGCTATGAGGGCGTCCGTCACCTCGCACTCTCCGGGGCGGGGAAACACGAGATCGATAAAATCCGTCGCCTCCTGACGGAACTCGACACAGTCGAACAACGCGCGCTTCAGACTCGCGTGGCACAATCCGCTGGAAGCACACAAAATACCATCGCCCTGCTCGGCCTTGGCGCGTTCTTACAGCTCGCCCTCTTAGCCTCAGTCTATTTTCTGATCCATCACGATGTCACTGAGCGACGCCGCGTCGCGAAGGAATTGCGGAGCCGAGGCGAATTACTCCAAGCCGCCAATAAAGAATTGGAAGCGTTCAGCTATTCCGTATCGCACGACCTGCGAGCCCCGCTCCGGCATATCGACGGATACGCAGCCCTGTTGTCCAAGGTGGCTGGTGACACGCTTAATGACAAAGCACAGCGCTATCTCGAAACGATTTCAGGCTCCGCGAAACAGATGGGGCAGCTGATCGACGATCTGCTCGTCTTTTCCCGTATGGGTCGCCAGGATATGCTCCACACAACGGTGAGCCTGGACCAACTCATCAAGACCGTCCTTCACGATTTACGTCTTGACTTGCAAGGGCGAACGATCTCCTGGACAATGCATCCATTACCTAACGTATCGGGAGATCCGGCTATGTTGCGCCAAGTGTTTGTCAATCTGATCTCCAACGCGCTCAAGTTCACGGCCACCAGGCCGGAAGCCAAGATCGAAATCGGTGTCGCCACACAAGGCC
>SWDH01000028.1:83157-137880 GCA_005116945.1 Nitrospira sp. | reverse complement strand
AAGCCCATCCTGCTTGCCGAAGATAATCCGCGTGACGCCGAGCTCGCGATGGCCGCCATGGAAGAACATCACATCGCCGACAAAGTGGTGGTCTGCCACGATGGAGCTGAAGTCCTCGACTATCTCTATTGCCGCGGAATCTTTTCCTCCAGGCAGCAGGGTAATCCCGCGGTCGTATTTCTGGACCTCAAGATGCCAAAGGTTGATGGGCTCGAAGTGTTGAAAACCATCAAGAGCGACGTGAATCTCAAACCGATTCCTGTCGTCATGCTCACCTCCTCGCGCGAGGAGTGCGATTTATCCAAAAGCTATGCGTTGGGTGCTAATGCCTATGTGGTGAAGCCGGTCGAGTTTCACCAGTTCATCACCGCCGTGAAAGAACTTGGTGTGTTTTGGGGCGTGATCAACGAACCGCCACCCGAGGGCTCTGACCAGCGCGGTCACGTTCCTGCAAGCGTGTGACGAAGGCCCGGTTGAGGACCGATGTGTCGCATCCCGACAGGTCGTGGCCGGCAAGGGCTCGGATCATGTGTTGTCACTGTGTACCCCCCCCCACACGAACCACGCAAGACACCGTCGTAGTCGAAGCGCTACCTCTTCGGCTGATTTGACGCTACAGATAGGCTCCCTCTATACTCGGCCCTGAGACACTATGGTACAAGACAACAGCTTCTACCGGTCTCTCTCTTTCACCTCTGTCGCCCTGCCTCTACTGGGTATTATCTTCGTCATGCTCGGCGGACCATCGATGTCATCGGGTCAGACCCTCACGGGGGATCGACTCGGAAACGGTTTATCCATTTCGGTGTGGGATCCCCACACACAGTGCCCCGATGTCGCGCCATTGGTCGCGGTCGAGATCGATCCCGACCGCTATCGTTTTACTGTGCATCACTACCAGCAACACGGTCTCTCGGAACCGCCTGATATTCGAGAGTGGCAAGAACAAACAGGCCACGATCTGATCTTCAATGCCGGGCTCTTCCGTGAGAATTATGCGTATCTCGGGCTGCTCTATGGAAACGGACGCTCGTTGGGAAGCAAGCGTCACTCGACCTGGCTGGGACTGTTTGCGGCAGAGCCGGCGGCGGATCATTCATTGCGACGCGCAAGGGTATTGGACTTGACCTTCGACACCTTTGACGAACAGCACATTCCCTATCGAGAAGTCGCGCAATCGCTCATGCTCCTCGACCGAACCGGCAAAGTCCGTGTGCGCCAAACCGGGAAACGCGCACAGCAGACACTCGTCGCAGAACAAGGCGATGGGCATCTCCTCGTCCTGAAGACCACGGAGGCGGCGTCACTCTATGCCCTTGGGGAATGTTTGCGGGATGTCTATCCCTCCCTACGCCAGGTCATGGCCATGGATGGAGGATCCTCTTCCGACGTTGCCGTGAGCCCCTACCTCCGGGAAGCCACGTCGAAGATGGCCGGTGCACACAGCTGGATCCCCCTGCTAGAAGGCAGCCTCACCACTCACATTGGACTCCCAGCCGTCATCGGGATCAGCCCGCGCCGCGAACAACCCGGCGCCAAGACTACGGACAGATGAGCTTTTCGAGATGTGTGCGTGACTCGCTGATCCTGTCAACTGACCCAAGGAGGCTGAACTCCTCGAGGGATGGGCGAAGCACGGGCACACAACGCCCTCTAGGACCCCATGTGCCTCTCGTGCGACTAACTCCACCTGGCAGGGTCCATAGGGGAATAGAGCTGTTGCGACAGCTCAAGGTTGGGCGGATGAGAAAGTTACGCCTCAGTCGTCCCACTCCCTGCAGGCTTGCTGCCGGAAATTTTTGGCAACCTCTGGAGCCTCTGAAAAAGACTCCCAACTCCGTTCTCGGCTCGAACAGTCCTCTACCTATCAACGACAGACCGCCGCGCCAATTCTTTCCCTCAGGCACCCAGTTCAATCGACTCGCTCGGCGCGAGATCAAGCGGTTGCAGCGACGCTCAACGATCGGTCGCGAAAGGCTCCGAGCTGTCACGGTCCGGCTCATGCCTTTCACCACCTGTTGCGCGAGGATCTTGAATGCAGACGCTCTTGAATTCAAGGTTGAAGTGCAACACCTGGAGCCCGAGCGAAGACTTCGGCTGACTGACTCTGAGAGTACGCGTCATGATTCCGACAATCGAACCCAAGTCTCCTAAGCAACTACGCAAGACCGGAGCGCCAAGCGGTACGCATGTGGCGATCATCGGCGCAGGCCGCGGCGGCAAGGCGCTGATCGAGATCTTTGCGACAGACCCACTGGTCAAAATCGTGTGTGTAGCCGAGATCCAAGTCAATGCTCCGGGCGTCGCACTAGCGAAACGGCTTGGGATCCCTGTGACTCGTGATTACCGGCGACTGTTGGACCTTGAGCGCGTCGATCTCATTATCGACGTGTCTGGTAACGCAAAGGTCTGGGAGTTGCTCCAGGATTTCCATCGGATGGGTGTCACGATTATCGGCGGAGCCAGCGCAAAATTTATGTGGGAACTCATCGAAGCCCGCATCCGCGCCACGGCAGAGATCGAAAAAACCTTGAACAAATACCAATCGCTCTATCGATTGTATGTCAAGGAGACAGGTGTGGCAGTCACAGAGGAACGGACACGCATTGCCTGTGAGATGCACGACGGCCTTGTGCAGAACTTAGCTGGGGTGAATTTCAAGCTGGATTTGAGTCTGCAACAGATTCGAAAAAGCCCGAAAGTCGGCCTGGCCACCGTGCGGGAGAGTAAAGCCCAGCTGAAGCTGGCCATCCAGGAAGCGAGGCAGGTCATCTTCAATCTTCGTCCTCTCCACTACGACAAGATGGAGCTGTTTCCGGCCCTGACCAACTATCTCACCTCGTATGAGACCCAGTACCATATCAAGACGCAGTTCCGCGTTTCCGGCGATGAACAGATTTTGTTCCCGCGTACCAAGATCTTTCTCTTTCGCATTGTGCAAGAGGCGCTGAGCAACGTGGAGCGGCACGCGAAAGCGACTCGAGTCACTGTGGGTCTGGATATCGACCCTGAACGTCTCAAGGTCACCATCAAGGACAACGGCGTGGGATTCGATATGGATACCGTGCTGCGCGATCCCAATAAATGGGACCATTTTGGGATTCGCGGAATCATGGAGCGGGCTCGACTCGTGGGTGGTGAAGCCAAGATCGAGTCTAAGAAAGGGCGTGGCACGACCATCGTCGTCGACATTCCCCTGGCGAAAAAGGAGATGATATCCCATGGAGAAAATTAAGGTGCTCATCGCGGACGATCATCGCGTTGTGCGCGAAGGATTGGCCGCAATTCTCAAGACGAAAGACGACATTCATATTGTCGGTGAGGCTCAGGATGGTATGGAAGCAGTCGAGAAGGTGAGGACGTTGCTCCCCGACGTTGTGCTAATGGATGTGAGCATGCCACGGATGGGCGGAGTCGAAGCGAGCAGGCAAATCAAGCGTGAGTTTCCTCACATCGGAATCGTGGCGCTGACTATGTATGACGAGCAACAATATATCTTTGATTTGGTGCGTGCCGGCGCCACGGGATATCTCTTGAAAGATTCCGAGTCCTCCCAGATCGTCGCCGCGATTCGTGCGATCTATAAAGGCGAGTCACTGATCCATCCATCCGTCGCGAGTAAGATCTTGGCGGAGTTTTCCTTGATGTCCCAGAAGAAGGGGAAAAAGCCTGGATGGGTCGAGCACGACCTGACGGAACGAGAGATTACCGTCTTACGCTTGGTCGCAGATGGCAAGACGAACAAGGAAATCGCCAATAACTTGGACCTGAGCGAAAAGACCGTCAAGAATCATGTGCGCAACATTTTTCATAAGTTACAAGTATACGACCGCACGCAAGCGGCGATCCTGGCCATACGGAAAGGACTTATTGAGTTAGATCCACGGCCATAGTTGTTTAAGCTGCTGAGTGGACACGAGTTTGTCCCGCAACTGACTTGCCCGTTCCGCCTGAACCGATGGATTGCCTCGTGATCTTGCTGACCACACAGAGCCCGTGAGCGATTGTTGGCTCGTCCTGACTTATCATGGGTAAAGATGGTCAATTCGATTCAATAATCCTTGAAAAGTCACAGGTGTCGTGTTTTTACAACATGAGAGCATATCGACATGCAAGGTAACTTATATTGTATTTTCAAATACATACGTTCGTTTATCCCGATACTGCAAACTGGCATGCCTGTTGCTTATAACGACCATGTGTTAATTGGAGTAATGGTGTGAGAACTCAGCAAACATTAGCGAATGCAGTGAGTTGTACAGGAGTTGGGCTCCACTCTGGACAGCCGGTCACCCTCACGCTGAAGCCTGCGCCTATCAGTACAGGCGTCGTTTTCATCAACCGAAATGGCCACAACGGAGCCTCCCTCGCGGCTTCTATCAAGCATGTGGTACCTACTGAGCTCTGCACCGCTATTAGTGGTAATGGTTTCCAGGTCAAGACGATTGAGCACGTCTTGGCAGCCTTAGCCGGGCTCAATGTCGATAACGCTTATGTGGAGCTGAATGCAGGTGAGGCGCCTGCCATGGACGGCAGTGCCGCACACTTTGTTCGCTTGATTCGGTCAGCTGGAATTGCGTCCCAGGGCAGGCGGCAACCCTATCTGAAGATCACAAGGCCTCTCGAAGTTGTGGATGGAGCTCGTCGAGTTCGCATCGAGCCCTCTTCGACTGCCAAGATCACCTACTCCATTCATTACAATCACCCGTTGATCCAGACTCAGACCTACGTCTATGAGCACTCTGCCCATGCGTTTGAGCACGAGATCGCGAATGCCAGGACATTCGGGTTTTTGCAAGAAGTGGAAGCCCTATGGGCTCGCGGGCTTGGCCAAGGCGGCAACTTAGAGAATACGATCGTTCTTTCTCAAGATGGCATTCTCAATGAATCAGGTCTTCGCTTTGCGAATGAATTTGTGCGACACAAGATCCTGGACTTGATCGGAGCATTTGTCGGGGCGGGGACGTCGCATGCGGCTTTTGCCGGCGTGGCGCTGGGCTACCTCATGGGCTGGCCGCCGTTGGGGCTGGCGATCATCTTCGGTCTTGCCACCGTGTGGATCACAGGCTGGGTCGAAGAAAAAGGCCGGATGAAGCTGGACGTCTCGATCGGCATTCTCTACACCACCACGATGGCGCTGGCCATTCTCTTCATCGGTCTCATGAAAGGGTATAACGCGGAAGTGTACGGCTATTTATTCGGCAGCGTACTGTCGGTCACGAGTGAAGAGCTGCAAATCATCGGCGGGTTGAGCATCCTGGTGCTCGGTCTCATTCTCTTGTTTTCGAAGGAACTCTACTTTATCGCGTTCGATCAAGAGATGGCCGAGGCCTCCGGCGTTCCAGCGCGACGCATGTTTTTTCTTCTGCTCACGCTGGTCGCGCTCACGGTCGTCGTTTCGTTGAAAACTGTCGGCGCCATTCTCGTGTTTGCCATGATATTGATTCCTGCCTCCACCGCGTACCAACTCACGTCCAGCCTCATGACACTTACCCTCTATTCGGTCATCATCGGCATCACGACGTCTGTCGCAGGAGTGTTGATTTCTGCCGCCTGGGATGTGCCTTCGGGGCCGGCGATCGTCCTTCTCGCTACGACCGTGTTCTTTGTTTCGGTGTTGCTCTCCCCTAAAAGAATGAAATCTCCTACTCGTGCTCACGTGCACTAGATTCCTCATTTCAACTTGACTATAGGGTTTTGCGTGCAACAACTGTGTCATTCACGAGTCAGTCGTAGCCTCCTAAGGCACAATATGGTACTGGCCATGTTCTGGGTTGATGCAGAAATCTCAGAATCGGCTGATTGTTATGGAAGGAGGATTACCTCAGAACATGATGTCGCAAGGCATAGGACTTGCTCAATGTGAGGCCTATCATCGGCGGTAGTTTCCAGCGGCGGAAAGTTTTTCGAAAGATTTTTTATTAACGCAGCCATTCACTGTATCAAGGAGGAGTGTATCGATGCGTACAAGACATCTCGTAGTTGGTGTTGGTGCATTGCTCGCGGTTCTGGGGTGGTGCTCGGTTGGTTCTGCCCAGGCCGAATGGGTGCATGAGGGGCAAGCCAATGAAGGCAAATGGACCCTCGGGGCTCGGACCGGCTTCAATATCCCGACGCAAAGTTGGGCCGCAGATACGAAGACCAGCGTTGGTCCAACACCATTCAATCTTCAGGCCATGTACGGAATTAGTAAGTGGATTCGCGTCGGCTTCATGATGGAGTGGGAGCGTCGATCGATTAACAATCGCAATCCAAATGTCGACCTCGGTACGTTGAACACCATCTCACTATTACCGACGATGGAGTTTCGCCCAGGACATTTCTCAGGGGTCACACCCTATCTCTCGACGAGTATCGGTGTGAATGTGAATTCATTCAGTGAGGACAATAATGCGGTGAATATCAGCCCGTCCAACACCTTTGCCTATCGACTAGCGGGCGGGTTGGATTTCCCGCTGACACAGAATCTCATGCTGAATACGGAAGCAGCGTGGAAACGGAACCGGGGTGGGCTCGAAATCAATAATCAAGATGCCGGCTCGGTCGACGCGTCCTCAATCAGTCTCTTAGTCGGTGTTCGCTACACCTTCTAACTTCAGGATTCTGTCTGTCACCGCATCTAGCGTCTGCTCGATGCGGTGACAAATTGCTTTGGTCTCCCCACACCCTCGCCAAGACCATCGCAGCGACGGAATGTCGTGGGTCTCATCAATGGCAGAGCGTTGACACCCTTCTCCTGGCAGGACTGCAATGTACATCTCGCGCTCAGCGGGCTTCACTGTCAGGCCTTGGGCAAGTCGCCAGATGTTCCATGCATTCTTGTACGGAGAGAATAAGAAACGATCGGATTATTCGAGGCGAGAGTGGTTGGTGCGCGACCAGACCATGCCGGTCTGTTCTTTGGAGCTGAACCCCAGTTTTTCGTAAAAACCTGGACGGCTTGTGCAAAGCCAAAATAGTTCAATTTTTTTGAGGCGTGGGTGGTTCAAGATTCGCTGGACGATATTCGATCCGATGCCCTGACCCTGGTAGGCCTTATCGACGATCACGTCCCAGATGGTTGCCCTGTAGACATAGTCCGTTAATACCCGGCCAAATCCGATCAGCAGGTCACTATCCCATGCGGTCACAGCGATATCGGTGTGGCGCAGCATCTCGCGTGCATCGTGAAGTGTCCGCCCTTTGGCCCATGGTGCTTGCTGGTAGAGGCGAACGAGTTTGGCTGGGTCAAGGTCCTTCTTTTCAGCAAAGATGATGACGGGCTTGAGGGTAGGGGGCATCTTGTACTAGATTATCTCCCAGCGACAGCAACTACGTGATACGAAGTGTACGAGGAACATCATGGCAACGCAAGTACGAACCTGCCCTAAGTGCGCACAGCTGATGTGGTTGAAAGAAGACCAGTATGAACAGCTGAATGAGGGAACCATCCGTGCAAAGTGCCCTCAATGCGGATCAACCGTTCGTTTCACGCTTGTCTCGCAGGGAGACAACGCTGCCGGCCCCAAGATGGGCCATTGAACGGGGAGTAGGTATAGGCGTCCGGCCGATCCATCGAATTGCGACTAGACGTCCCTCCATGCCGCATCGCCTGTGACGAGCATGAATCATTGCTCGAATTTCCGAATGGGCCAATACGGCCATTCGCTGAGTAACGCATTGTTCCTTCGGCGTATCACGTCTCAATCGTCAAGTCCCTCTCGTCGCAGATGGATTCCAGATAGTTCAAACCCTCTTTCTACTCTGACGCTGATAGCGGTCGGTTCGAACTCGATGCAGATTACGAGGTTTTCGTTCCATACATGATTGAATTGGTTATACTGCGAGCAGGATCCTCTTGACTTTTTTTTGGGATTGCTCCTCGTGAGGAACGTGGGTCGACAAGTCGCTCTGTGCGAACCTTCACGGTCGATGAAATTCTTTTCTAGCTGATCGAGGGAAAGGATGTAGTCCGTGGCAGCGAAAGATTCCATGTCCACCAGTGCTCCAAGCCCAGACCACGAGGCCGCGATGGCGGAACGTCGGGGTCGCCGCCTCAGTCTGGGTTGCCGCCTATTCTTTTTTGGAGAGGATGACTTTGAGGGCGAGGCGACGGTCATCGATCTTTCCACGAACGGTTGTCAGGCAAAGTCTCTTATCCTGCTGCACGTCGGCATGACGCTCCGCCTATCCCTGTTTCTTCACGACCAGAAATGGCCTCTGCGCATCGATGAAGCCCTGGTGCGGTGGGTCAACGGTGGAATGTTCGGTCTCGAGTTTACCGGGATTAGACCGGCCCAGCGTGAACGAGTTCGAGCTATCATTATGAAGGCCAATCTCTAGCAGGACGCGGTAGAGAGTGACTCTCTCACCCGTTCGACCTATCCGTTTCTAGGGGTGTTTGCTGCAGATCTATCCGGGAATCAGGTTGCGGTGCCGGAGAAGGCGGAATCGGGTTAGAGCAGGTCACCGATCAGCTTCACTGCCTCTTCTGGCGAGGCTGCGGCATACACAAGATGCGGTGCGAGACTTTTGAAGAGACCCACCCCGTCCTTGTCGGCCCCCAACAGAATCACGATCTTCTTGGCCTTCAGCGCCAGCGCAACTTCTGAGACCGTTCCGGTACCGCCGAGCCCACAGGCCACGATAATATCGCTGGACATCACGTTCACGTTGTTGCGTGCCTGACCCAGGTCCGTGACGATCGCCACGTCCACATATCGAGACACCCGTGCTTTGCCATCCGGAAGAATTCCGATCGTCAGGCTGCCTGGCACCGACTTCGCTCCTTCACTGGCCGCGTCCATCACACCGCTCGCACGCCCTCCAGTCAACACCACCCATCCCTGACGTGCGATGAGCTCTCCCAACGTTTTCGCATCAGTCAATTCCTGGGCGCCAGCCTTGGCTGGACCCATGACACCGATCACTGGTTTTCTGGTCGACTGTCGGATAGGGGGATTTTTCACAGAGCGGACCTCACTGGGGAAAGATATCGGCACCGATTGCTTGGAATGGAAATATACACTGAGGGCGTGAGGCTTGTCGCGGGATTCTTGCGAACGGCCCGATGATCGTAAGGTTGCGGGTTCTACGCTATGGTTTTCCCCACAACGCGTCCAATCGCTGGGCGCGGCCGCAATTATATTTGTAGTATTTGTAGCGGATGGGGTTCTTTTTGTAGAAATCTTGATGGTATTCCTCGGCTGGGTAAAACTGCGAGGCCATCACAATCTGCGTGACGATCGGTTCTTGAAATCGCTTCAATTGCTCGATCGACTGTTTGGAGGTCTCCGACGCACGTTTTTCTCCATCGGTCTGAAAGAAAATGGCGGAGCGATATTGGTTGCCGTGGTCGCAGAACTGTGCGTTCGGCGTGACCGGATCAATGTTCAGCCAAAAGGCATCCAACAGCTTCTGGTAGCTCACTTTGGCCGGGTCATAGACCACTTCGACCGCTTCCGCATGTCCCGTTCGTCCAGCGGATACTGCCTCATAACTCGGATTGGCGACCGTTCCCCCCATGTATCCCGAGATTACAGACGACACCCCGTCAACCTTCTCGAAGGCTTCTTCCATGCACCAAAAACATCCTCCCGCGAAATAGGCTTTGCCGGGAGCCGCATCTGTCGCAGCCTGGCTGGTCGTGTGGACACTGTCGAAACTCCAGGCTCCGATGAGAAACACCGTCACGGCAAAAATGGATAGAGCAGCTTGTCTTTTCATGATACGGCCCTCCTCACTGATTCAGTCGAATAGCGCGATGAACTCTTACACGCTCTACGGGCATGGCGCTGCTTTGGACGTTCCTGTATGATCCGGCACAATGCGGACCATTGGCCATTCCCTCGCGTGCCTGTTCCTCGTCACTCTGGTCGGGTGCGCGTCTTGGCTGATGAAAGGCGAACCGCCGGAGGTGCTCGTCACGAATATCACACCCTTAGAAGGAACCGCGTTCGAACAACGATTGCAAGTGGACCTCCGTATCCGCAATCCAAACGATTTCGATTTGCTCGCGACGGGCATCGACTTTACCCTCAACCTCAACGGGAAACGGCTGGCCCGAGGATTGGGCAACACCGCCATCACAGTCCCCCGACTCAGCGACACCGTCGTCTCAGTTCAGACCAGCACCTCGACGCTCGACGTGGTACGTCAGCTTCTCAGCTTTTCCGAGGCGCAAGACCTTTCGTACGACATCACGGGGCGGCTTCACCTGAAAGACGGTCGCATGTCCTTCGACAACTCCGGCATCCTTCTCGAAAAAGGCCAGCTATCCGGCGCACCCACTCCCTAGGAGCCTGTTACATTCGAGACGCAGCAGGAACGAAGTCGGCATGGGCCCAGGCCTTCTTGAAACGATCTTCGGCCTCCTCCGCGAGGTCGTCCTTCCGTTGGGCCTTGAGGCTCTGGATCAATCCGATCAGTGCCCAGCCGTTGTCCGGCTGCCGCAGAAGGTCCGTACGATAGACCGCTTCAGCCTCAGATAGGCGATGGGCCGATAAGAGCACCGCCCCCAAGTGGTGCCGCACGGACAATGGCCAGAGCGGCGGCTCCGAGTATGGCAGCCCCTCTTCTATCCTGATCGCTTCCTCGAACAGCCGAACCGCGTCATCGTAGTGTTGGCGACGGGCGGCAATCTCTCCTGACAGGACCCGTTCAGCAATTTTGAGCAGTGCCCGTTCGGTCTTTTCTTCCGTCGCGCGATGGCGGCGGATCTGTTTTGTCAGGCCGGCAAGGACGACGTGTTCACCCTCAGCTCCAGGGAGTCGGCCCGTCGCAACGAGAGCGAGCCCTCGCCCCAGCCTCCACATCCCTTCCAATAAGCGCAATCCCTTGGGTGGTGGGGGTTCCCTGAGCAACTCGTCCCACCGGCCAAAGCGAATCATCGAAAAGATCGGCGTTGGTAAATAGAGCTCCTTCCCGCGGTCTTTGCGGGCTTCCTCCTCTGTGATCGTCGCCGTCAAATCGCGAGCCACCTTCAAGGCGTCGACGCTACGCCCTTCCATTGCCAAGGATGCCCAAAGAAAATGAAGATTGTGCGTGTAATAGCCGTCGGCGTATTCGCCGGTTGGATGTTGATCAGCCAAGTATTGCTCATCGACGTGGGCGGCTTGTTGATTCTGCTCCGCCGCTTCGTGGTACTTTCCCATCCGCATGTAAATGTGCGCGGGCATATGGACGAGATGGCCAGCGCCAGGCATGAGGCGCGGCAGCCGCTCCGCGCAAGGCAAGGCCAGTTCCGGTTGCAGTGACGCCTCGATCGCATGCAGATAGTAGTGGCAGGCCCCGGGATGATCGGGGTTTCGTGCGAGCACGGACTCGAGCGTCGCGACGATCTCGACTGTGCCAGGCTGCGGTTGTCCATCCGGTTTCCAAAAATCCCAAGGACGCAAATCCATCAGCGCTTCCGCAAACAGCGTGGCTGCATTATCGTCTTCCGGGAACCGTTGCACCACCGATCGCATGGCCTTCGCGTAGGCTTCATCGAGTCCTTTGCGCTTGGAGGCTTTCCGACTCACATACCGTGCGGCCAACGCCTCGATGTAGGCTTGTTCTTCGGGCCTGGTGTGGTCGGCCAGTCGTCGAGCTTTCTGGATCATGTCAATGGCCCGATGTTCGGCGTTCTTCCCCATGGTGCTATTGATGTTGGGGCCGAGTGCCAGTGCCACCCCCCAATAGGGCATCGCTGCCTGCGGATCCTGTTGGATTGCCGCCTCAAACGACCGGATCGCCTCTTCATGGTTGAAGGCGTACACGAGTTGGAGCCCTTGATCGAAATACCGTTGGGCCTGTTCCGATGTGGTGGTGATGGGGTGGTGGAGGGAGCCGAGATTATCGAAGAGCGGCGGAGCATCGGCCTGATCGGGAGGCGTCGCGTGCGACGGTGAACTCAGCATGAGGCAAGAGGCGATACCTATCGCCAAGCGCGTGGCAACCATCGATCCTCCCCCCACCTGCATGAAAAACGTTCTCCGTCCTGGGCTTGATTTACCGCACTCGTTCGCGCTGCTCAATGTTCTGAATAAGTACCGCACGCCCTTTGTGATCGATATAGGCTTCAATTCGGTCCCCGACATGAGCGGGCCGATCGATTCGAGTATTCTCGTCATGTGCCACCCGCTGCTCGATGCCGCTGGCCTCTCGAATCACATAGGCGCCGCCCTCCACCGCTGTCACCTGGCCGGTTAACACCGCGACATGTGGTGGAATGGGGAGGTGCCCATCGTCGGCCAATTGGGCGCCAAGCGTCCCCCGCACGATCCCTTGCCCAAGGTCCTCTTGCCCCGACGTTCTCGTCCCGTTGCAACCGGCCACGGACAGACTCACTCCTAGCACAGTCAACAGGCACCATTTCATCATATCCATGTATGTCCCCCGTCTCTTGTCTACCCGTGAGTTCCCCTCGAGTCAACAAATGGATGGGAAAGTATCCCTCATGGCTGACGAACGTTAGAATCGAGTGACACTGGAAAAATTGAAGTCGCTGAGTCTCATCGCCGGCACGAGGAGCTTGCCTGTTTCGGACGTGATGGCTTCAGTGGGATTGGTGAAAGCCTCGATCCGGTTGAACACTCGTAGCGGGCTTTCGTGAAAGCGAAAGTTTTTCACCCCCGATACAATGGCCCCATTCTCGACGAGAAACGTGCCATCTCTCGTCATGCCGGTGAGAGTGAGATCGGTCGGATTGACCGTTCTGATGTACCAAAAGTTTGTCACGAGGATGGCGCGCTCCGTGTGCTTGATCATGTCCTGTAGCGTCGGCAAGGGTGACCCACTGGCTGAGAGGCGTGGGGCATCGAGCGTGGGAATGTGATCGATTCCCCGCGCCTTCGCCGTGAACCGATCGTAGGAAAGCTGTGTGAGCACTCCGTCGGTAATCCAGTCGGATGCCACGGTAGGCAGCCCATCTTGGGTGAATCCCATACCGAGGAGGTCCTCGTGCGACGGCATATTACGAAACGTCAGTCGTGTGTCGACGATCTGTCGGCCTAATTTTCCCGACAATGCACTCGTATTTTTCTCGTACGATTTCGCGTCGAGTGCCCAGAGGAGCGAATACCACAGTCCTGCGACGGCAGCCGGCTCAAGAATGACGGTATAGCGATCCGGCGGCAGCTCGCGCACCTCCAGGCCCCGCTTGGCTTTATCGATCGCGGTGAGTGTCCGCTCCTGGATCTTCAGATGATCGATGGACCGATGAGCGGCGGCGCTCCATCCGGTGGCGTCGCCGGTCTGAACCGTCAGGCTGAATCGTGCATCGGTCCGTGCTTCATGGGCAAAGAGTCCAGTGCTTGCGGCCACGCCGACTGTCGCCATCGATGACGACACGATTCCTGCTGCGCCCAGATTTTCCATCCGGCATTGCCCGATCGCTTCGCTGGTATATTCCAGCCGGCGGGACGGCCCTGCGAAGGCAGTTTCGGGTCGTGCGGTAGGAGTCGTTGCATAGTGTTGTGGTCCCACCGGCGGGAGGTATTCCGGATCGTCCGGTGATCGCTCTGCGATGTGCGTCGCTCTGGCGACAGCCTCTTGTACCTTTCCTGCGGTAAAGTCTGTGGTGCTTGCGGTGCCGTGCCGCTGTCCGAATGCCACCGTCACACTCAAAGACCCACGCCTCATGTCGACGTTCTGGACGATCTGATTGTTCGCAAACCGCGTCGTCCCACTGTGCTGATCATGCAACGATATCAGCGTGTGATCGCCGGTCGAACGGTTCAGCACCAACTCCATAAGGAATCGGAATTCCTCCTGGCTCGTCAACTTTGGCCACGTCTTGTGACTCGTCGTACTCATGAACCCGCCTGCCCTCCGATGACGTTGACCTTGCGAAACCGCGCATGGGAGGCCGCGTGGGTCATCCAGCCCGACTGGGCCGGCTGACCTTTTCCACACGTAATGAATCCATATTTTCGGCGGTGCGACCGATCGGCGACTCCGTCGCAGCTGCCCCAGAACTCCGGCGTGATTCCATGATAGACAACATCGCGAACCATGTGGGTCCGCTTTCCATTCTCGATCAGCCAAAATGCATCGCCACCGAACTGAAAATTATACCGTCGTTGATCGATACTGTAGGATCCGTGGCCTTCGATGTAGATACCCCGTGTGATATCGGCGAGCAGCTCGTCGAGGGTGGCGGAGCCTGGCTCAAGTCCAATGTTGGCAATACGCACGATCGGGACGCTACCCCAGCTGTCTGCGCGATTGGAGCCGCGCGAGCGCGTCTCGCCGATTTTGGGGGCGACCTCACGGTTCGTACAATAGCCGACGAAGATCCCATCGCGCACAATGTCCCACTGCTGGCAGGTCACGCCATCGTCGTCGTAGCTGGTGGCAGCGAGGGTCTCAGGTTCGCAGTTATCGGCCACGAGATTGACGTGCGAGGAGCCGTATCGGAAGGTTCCTTGTGTGTCGGTCGTCAAAAAGCTGGTGCCGGCATAGTTAGCCTCGTACCCCAGCGCACGATCGAGTTCGCTCGGATGGCCGCAGGATTCGTGCATGGTGAGCGACAGATGTTCCGGGTCGAGGACGAGATCGTACTGTCCGGGATCTATGGCCGGCGCCTTCACCTTCTCAACGGCTTCAGACGCGATGCGTGGGGCCACGGCAAGGAAATTGGCGTCGTCGATCAATTCATAGCCCATCCGAAGATGCGGTGTATTGAAGCTTCGCGAGGCAAATCGTCCGTTATGAATTGCTGTGGCATCGAAATCGCCGCTCAGGGCCAGGAGGTCGAATTCCAGGCGCGCCCCTTCGGTTGAGACAAACAGCTTACGGTCGCGACGAGCCCACAGGCTGGCACTGCTCCGCACAATGCCGGGTTGACGATGCACAGACTCCATGGTTTCGAGGAGCAGCGCCGTTTTCTTGTCGAGGGGCACGGCAAATGGATCGATTCGCCTTGCGGTCACGATCCGGTCTCGATGGACCGGCTCATCGGCGAGTTTTACCCGTTCACGTGCAAGGGATGCGGAGCCTTTGGCAATGTCGATCGCCAAGTCAGCCACGCGCGGGGCTTCTTCCAGTGACAGTACCGAGCTGGCCGCAAAGCCCCAGGCGCCATGATAGAGGACGCGGATTCCGAACCCGCTGTCCTGCGCCTCTCGAATGGACGCGATGCGGCGGTCTTCGCCGCGAATCGTCTGGGTCGTGCTGTCGAGAAGTCGGATATCGCCGTAGTCGGCTCCGGAGGCCACCACGCGTTTCAGCGCGAGTTCTGCGAGTTCGTCCTGATGAGGACTCAAATGATCGGGCATCGTATCGCTATCCTGGCAGAGACATCGGCGTCGTTCAACTCATCTTGTATGAAACAGGCGACCGTGACCTTGGTTTTTCTCACACGATCCCCTACGATACCGTATCATGTTGCCCCCCGAACGGACACCTCGTCAACGGATCATCGAGGCGATCACGGGCACGAGGTGCTCGTCGTATCAATTGGCTCAACTGTTGGGTATTCGTGAGCGACAGGTCGAGGAGCATCTGGCACACGTCGTGAAAACTGTGGCACGCGACAAGACGAGGCGATTCATTCTGGACCCGGCACGCTGCCAGGACTGTAGCTTTGTCTTTCGTGATCGCCGCCGTTTGACAAGCCCAAGCCGCTGCCCGCATTGTCGAAGCGAAGCCATCGCGTCACCCCGCTATGGGATTGATCCATCGGAGTCGACTCGTCTGTAAACACCGTGGAAATATTCAGATGGAGCTAAGACATCAAGTACCCTCAGGATGCTCAAAAAGGCCGTCTAGCAAGGCCGCAGCGAGCGAAGAGGCGAGGCGTACGCTTCGGTACGTTGAGCCTCTGAGCGATGCGAGAACGATGCTGGCGGACTTTTTCAGCGTCCTGATAGGGGCGGTGGTGGTCTGTTTGGTCCTGGTTGCCTGCAGCGGGGATACGTCTCAGGAACTGCTCGAGACCGCCGAATTCGAAGAGCGACAACACAACGTCGTCCACGCGAAGCAGTTATACGAAGAGATTGTCCGTTCCCACCCTTCCAGCCCGCAGGCAGAAACCGCACGCGCACGTCTTGCCGCACTCAAGTAACACAGGTTCCTAGCTGCATGAGGTATGAACGTTTTCCGCGAATGCGCGCAGACGCACAGCGGGACGGCTTGTCCTAGCCGCGCTTGCAGCGGAAGCCTCACACATCATGCGGGTGGGTTCTGCCCGGACATCCTAGCCCCCGACTCACGTCTTCCGATCACGCGCGATCCAGGGTTCCCTCTCAGAAATATCCTTCCTCCTGACGGGTTTCCCGCGGTGGCGCATTAGAATGACCCTGCTATAGTTAAAGGAGACGCCGTCCAAGGGAGCGCAATCACCGGGGGGAATAAGGTGGCCAAGAACTATGCCGTTCGAGCGGGGCAGCGCATTTCGACCCGGTATCCCTTTGTCTATCATGGTCCGGGTTTCCACGGGAAAGGGCATCTCTGGGATCTGTCGATATCCGGCTGGCGAGCGACGGGAGACTGTCCGGTCACACAGGGAATGGTGATGCCGGTGTATATCGAATTGCCTCCCGGTGAAGGAGAGTCCAAGTACCTCTTGATCGAGTCCGCGATCGTTCGCTGGTCTTCCGGACGTGATGCTGGGTGGGAGATCCAAACGATAAGCGATACGTCGCGGGCGAGGCTGAATCGGTTTCTGGATCGAGCGAGAAGCTAGTGAGCAATTGCGGTGCAAGTGGTTGAGATCTCTGCCATACACCTGTTTTGCATTCGCAGTGTGCCACGAGACAACCACACCTCGGCGCGAACACTCATTGAATCATTCACGAACCCCCCGAAGACAACACGACAGAAGGCGCTGCATCTTGTTGGCGTGGCGTATTGTGCATCGCGAAGGAGTTGCAGCCCGTAGGAATTGGAATCAGACAGCGTTGTCAGAGACATTCGCACTGAAAAATGACGGAAGACCGCACACGTTGAGAAAAGGATGATCTCTGGCAAACGAGGGTGATTCACGTATGCTTACGTATCGAGATGTTTTTGAGGACAAGAACTGAAACAAGCGGGTTGACTGCTTCGGCCCTGCCTCACCCATTGATTAGGACAGGAGCATCATGGCCTCCGATAATCGGCGAATCCTTATCATCGACGACAATGTGGAGATTCTTGAGGATTTCGGAAAAGTCCTGGTGCCGGCGAAAGCTTCCAGCGCGCTCGATCAGGCAAGGGCGTCGCTGTTCGGTGAGGTGATGAAGGAGACTCACGACGAATCTTTCTCGGTGGATTTTGCCGAACGGGGAGAAGCGGGCCTCAGTATGGTTGAACTGGCGGTCGGCTCAGGGAAGCCGTATGCGTTGGCCTTTGTCGATATGCGCATGCCGCCGGGATGGGACGGAGTCGAGACCGTCACCCGTTTGTGGCAGGTCGATCCAGATATAGAGATTGTGATCTGCACGGCTTTTTCCGATCATGCATGGGAGGATGTCGTCACAACGTTGGCGCAGCGGGACAAGTTTCTCATCCTCCGCAAGCCCTTCGACGCGATCGAAGTCCATCAGCTGGCTGCTTCCCTGACCAGGAAGTGGAACCTCGCGCAGCAGGCCCGGCTGAAAATGAGCGATCTCGAACGGATGGTCGTCGAGCGCACGACTGATCTCAGTCATGCGCGTGATCAGGCGATGGCGGCGGCCCAGGCCAAGTCGGAGTTTCTGGCTACCATGAGCCATGAGATTCGCACCCCGATGAACGCAGTCATCGGCATGACAGGCCTCCTCCTCGAATCAGATTTAAACGCCGAACAGCAAGCGTATGCCAAAACCGTGTGGAGATCAGGGGATCATCTCCTCATGCTCATCAACGACATTCTTGATTTCTCAAAGATGGAGGCCGGGAAACTTGATCTCGAGATGATCGACTTCGATTTGCGCGCAGCCGTCGAGTCCGTCACGGAACTACTTGCGGAGCAGGCTCAACGGAAAGGGCTTGAGCTCGTGTCGTTAATTCACGCCTCCACGCCTATCGCCGTGCAAGGGGACCCAGGTCGCCTTCGCCAGATTCTGATGAATCTTGTCGGAAACGCCGTAAAGTTTACCGAGCAAGGACGCGTGGTGCTCCAGGTCAGAGCAACCGAAGACCATGGAGACAACGTGACACTGCTCTTCGACGTGACCGACACCGGCATCGGAATTCCACCGGAGAAGCAGGTCGCGATTTTTGACGCGTTCTCACAGGCTGACAGCTCGACCACGAGACAGTTTGGCGGGACCGGCCTCGGCCTCTCGATTGCGAAACGGCTCGTGACGCTCATGAACGGGACAATCGGTGTCGAGAGCACGATAGGCCAGGGAGCGCGGTTCTGGATCACCGTGCCGATGGTTGTGCAGCCATGGCTACAGCGGTCGGGTCAACTTCCGGTGGCCGAACTTCGCCATCGCAAAGTCTGCATAGTGGATGATGACCCGGCAGGACGGAAAGTTCTCGAACAGTACACGACATCGTGGTCGATGCAGCCCAGCTGCGCCGCGGATGCTTCGGGCGCCTTGGTTCTGCTGCGGTGGGCAGCGCAGCAGCACTGTCCATTTGACGTGGCGCTTGTCGATATCAGCATGCCGAAGCCCAATGGGATCGATCTCGTACGCATGATTAAGCAGGATCCATTGATCGCTGCCACTCCGGTCATTATCCTGACGTCGTATGGGCAGAGAGGCGAAGCGACGCGTGCTACGGAGGCAGGTGCCTCGGGGTATCTGGCGAAGCCGCTCCGTTATGCCCAGCTGTACGAATGCCTCCGCGTCGTGCTGGCTCAGTCATCAGGGGGGATCGGCTCCGGCGACCTCTCCGTTGACACAAGGGTCGGTGATGAAACAGTCCCCCACAGCATCCCCCGTCAGCCTGGGCTCGTCACGCGTCATACGCTTGCGGAGGGGCGCGCCCAGCAAGCTGAGCGCATTCTCCTGGCTGATGACAACAAGCCCAATCAGATGCTTGTCGTCCGGTTGCTCGAACGGCGAGGCTATCGTGTCGATGTGGTGGCAAGTGGCGTGGAAGCCCTCGCGGCGCTTGCACAGAAGCGGTACGATCTGTTCTTTCTCGACTGTTTCATGCCGGAGATTAATGGATTTGAGGCGGCACGTCGCATTCGGTCCTCCGAGTCGCCGGGCCGCCGGATGCCGATCATCGCGTTGACCGCAAATGTGTTACCGGAGGATCGTCAGAAGTGCCTGGATGCTGGGATGGACGATTTCCTTGCGAAGCCGATCAACCGAGAGGATCTGTTTGCAGCCCTTGCGCGGTGGCTGCCTAACCAGCAGGGTTCATTATGAACGAGGTTCCGGTCCCTATCTTTCACGTTTCATGGACGATCATCGGGAAAATTCCACAGGTCTGAGCCTCGGGATGAGCGTCCGGTGAGCCATTCACGAAACCCCGGAACGCGAAATGACAGGAGCCGTTGGATCTTATCGCAGCGGAGCGAGAGGTCGGCGGGCCGGGGACTCCCAATGTGGTTCCGTGCCGAGCCTTTCACCAGCCGGTCTTTCAACTCTGGATACCAAGGCAACAAGGCTTCACCGATGTCCCAGCGCGAGAGCCGTTCGCTCCCGCCCAGGTGATAGAGGCCCGGCTGCCGACGATCGGCGAGTTCCCAGCAGGCCCGGGCAATGACCGAGGCTGGAAGTGGGCAACGAAACTCATCGGCATAGAGCGTCACATCTTTGCCGGCCTTAGCGGCCCGGCACATATCTTCCACAAAACTCCGGTCGCCGCTGTTTGAAGTCCCAGATGTCAGCACGATCCGAATAACCGTGTGCCGGGGATTCTGCAACACCACCCGCTCGGCTTCAAGCTTGGTCTGGCCGTATACGTTGATCGGGTTCGGTTCATCCGTCTCGCTATACCAGCCGGTTTTCCCGTCGAAGACTTCCCCGCTGGAGAGGAAAATGAAGGGAACATCCGGGGAGAGCCTCGCGAGGTGCGCGGTCACTTCTACATTGTCGCGGCGGGCTTGGGCGGGATCTTGCTCGCAGGCCTTGGTTCGGCTGAGCGCGGCGCAATGGATGAGGAGGTCGGGCTTCAACGCACGGATTCGAGCGTCTACCTTCGGGGTATCGGTCAGCTCAAGCTCCGATCGGGACAGTCCATGGATATCCCAACCGGGAGCCCATCGTGAGGCAGTCTTCACCAGATACTGCCCGATCAGTCCCGCTGCCCCAGTGATGACTGCGCGAGGTGCCATGGTGAAAAGGACTAACGTGTGAGTTTGCGATAGCGTATCCGGTGCGGCTGATCGGCTTCCTTACCCAAGCGCCTCTTCCGATCCGCGTCGTACTCGCTGTAGTTCCCTTCATACCAGACCACCTTGCTGTCGCCTTCAAACGCCATGATGTGAGTCGCGATCCGGTCCAGAAACCAGCGGTCGTGACTACTGATGACGGCACAACCGGCGAAACGTTCCAATCCTTCTTCCAGGGCGCGCAAGGTGTTGATATCGAGATCGTTCGTCGGTTCATCGAGGATGATAAGGTTCGCACCCTCTTTCAACATGCGGGCCAGATGTACCCGGTTGCGTTCGCCGCCTGAAATATCCTTCACCTTCTTCTGCTGATCGGTGCCTGCGAAGTTGAATCGGGCACAGTAGGCTCTGGCATTGACTTCGGTCTTGCCGAGCATAATGGTCTCGTGGCCTTCAGAAATGATGTCGTAGACGGATTTGCTCGGATCCAGGCTGCGGTCCTGGTCTACGTAGCCCAGCGTGACCGTTTCACCGATCTTGATCGTACCCACATCCGGTTTCTCTTTCCCGATGATCATGCGGAACATCGTCGTCTTGCCGGCGCCGTTCGGACCGATCACGCCGACAATTCCGCCCTTGGGGAGGCTGAAGTTCACATTCTCGTAAAGGACCTTGTCACCATAGGCTTTGCTGACGCCCTTGCATTCGACAACCACATCACCCAGCCGTGGGCCCGGCGGGATATAAATCTCCAGATCTGCGGCCTGCTCATCCTGTTTCTGATTGACCAATTCCTCATAGCGGTTAAGCCGCGCTTTGCCCTTCGACTGACGAGCTTTCGGGGACATGCGAATCCATTCCAACTCATGCTCCAACGATTTGCGGCGCTTCGATTCGGCCTTTTCTTCTTTTTCTAGCCGCACCTGCTTCTGCTCCAACCAGGAGGTGTAGTTTCCCTGGAACGGAATACCGTGGCCGCGATCGAGTTCGAGAATCCAGCCGGCGACGTTGTCGAGGAAGTAGCGGTCGTGCGTCACGGCGATGACCGTGCCTTTGTATTGCTGAAGATGCTGCTCCAGCCATTGCACCGACTCGGCATCCAGATGGTTTGTCGGCTCGTCGAGCAAGAGAATGTCGGGCTCCTGAATCATCAGGCGGCAGAGGGCCACCCGGCGCTTTTCGCCACCGGAGAGCACTCCGACCTTCGCGTCCGGCGGTGGACAGCGTAGCGCATCCATCGCCAGCTCCAGCACATTGTCCAACTCCCACCCGTTCGCCGCTTCGATCTTCTCTTGCAGCTGCGCCTGCTTTT
Organism: Nitrospira sp.; assembly: GCA_005116945.1. Classification (GTDB taxonomy): domain Bacteria; phylum Nitrospirota; class Nitrospiria; order Nitrospirales; family Nitrospiraceae; genus Palsa-1315. Next base: position 116,407 of record SWDH01000028.1, on the reverse strand, counting down.
CGAGCAACTTCTCTAATTGGTCTGGCGTGGCTTCGCCCATGCTGTTGCTGACGGTGTCGTATTCTCGCAGCATCGCCACGAGTTCTTTCTTGCCCTCTTCGACGATTTCTTTCACCGTCTTATCCGGATCGAGCTGCGGTTCTTGCTCGAGTAAACCGACGCTGTAGCCCTTCGAACGGGTGATCTCGCCCGTGTAGTTCTGGTCGATTCCGGCAATGATTCTGAGCAGCGAACTCTTGCCCGATCCGTTGAGGCCCAACACGCCGATCTTTGCGCCGAAATAAAAGCCAAGATAGATTTCCCGCAGCACCTGCCGCTTTGGTGGATAGACCTTGCCGACATTAACGAGTGAGAAAATAACTTGCTTATCGTTTGTAGTTGCCATGCATTCCTCTACGTAGTGATGAACTGGTAAGTTGAAAAGAACAATGTTGCCGGATGCTCACAGGAACCTGTGCAGGTACCGACTACAGCGAATGCAGGATCTGGAGTCCCGCGTTCGCCTGAACGGCCAAGCCGGCAAGGCCAGCCCTGGCCTCCGCCGCGTTTCGTACGGGATTGGGAAAGGCCACCCGCCCACCCTGCATGCGGCCTGGCGTGGTGAGCCGAAGGTGAAAACCCAATCGGTCCAATGCCGTCACCGTCGCCTGCTGCGCCTCCACATTGCCAAACGCACGGGCCAGGAGCAGCAACGTGTCCGCCTGCTCTGTATTGAATTCACGGATGAGGTTCGATGCCTCATCTGCGAGTGGGTCCACGGCCGCCCCCGCGTAGTCATCCGGCATGACCCAACCCATCGACCCGAACCCCCCGACAAAATAGATCTCCGCCAGTGCCATGCGGAAAAAACCGAAGTCCTGGAAATCCACCCAGTAGGAGGCATTGGCATGGCGTGCCAGGTAGCGTTCGCGAATCGCGACGGCGTCCTCCTTCGGCACCTTGGTCACCGACCCCATCAACGTCACCCTGGCCGCGCCCAGCGGATCGCTGCGGCTTTCAGGCGGTGTCACGAGTAAGCTGGCCCGTGGATCGCCCAGGAGATTTTGCGTATGCATCGCCATTGTGCTGATCAGAAAGACCGGTTGCCCCTCGTCGTCCAACCCGTAGGGCATCACCGACCCGAAGGGCCAGCCATGCTGCTTGCGCGAGAGCGTCGAGAGACTACCCGTTGACTGTAAGTACACAAGCGTTTTGGCCCGCTCGGCATGGGACGGTTCAGGAACGTCAGGACCCTCTGAGTCCGGCCCGCTATTATGTTGGCGTGATGATGACATGTTTGATCTCGTATCTGTGCAATGGACCGGGTGACACCTTACCCTGGATCTGTCGAATATTTCCACTAGCCCGAATTATTCATGAAGGTTCGTCGCGAAAGTGTGCAGACGCGAAGCAAGACGGGCACTTGGAGGCGTAAAGTCCTGAGGCATACTCGTGCAGTATGTCGAAGGGGTGAGCGGCGAGACTGCCCGTCGCAGCCGCGTATCCACGCTTGTAGCAGAAGCGCTAATGAATAATGCGGGCTAAGGACGGGGTCGTTCCAAATGGACCACGGCCATCGCGTTCGTTTACAGGTCTAAGGGTTTTGGCGTATCCTTCCGCGTTGCAGTTGTATTGGCGTAAGCCGAACCAACGAGGCACGAGCATGACCGCCTCTTGTGTTCACGACTCTTGGAGTGCGCAATGACATTCACACATGCTGTTTCAATCATCTTCGTCGGTGGGCTGATCCTGTTCAATCACGGCTGTGCCTATGTCGGCTCCACAACGGGGACTGACCACGCCTTTGTGCAAGGAGGGAAGGCCTATATCACCCTGTCTCCCACCCTCGCGGTCTCGGTGCCTGTCAATGTGGCCATCGGCGATAAAGTGGCTGAAGCCGCGGCCAATGCTGCCGTGGGCTATCTGAAAGGGCTTCCTGGAGCCATCACGTCCCTAAACCGTGCTGAAGCGGTTCAAAAAGGAATAGAGGCAGGCGCAGCCAAAGCCGCGGAGAGCAATCAACAGGTAGACCGGAAAGAATTAGAAAATTTTGTTCAACAGGTTGTTGCGAAGGTATGAGCCTACAGGCTCCTCGCCTCACGTTCTCCCACTCTTCCCTTTTATTGCTCTGTGGGCTGAGCGGAGCGCTGGCCTTCCAAGGGGGCTGCGCAATTGTTGGCTCCGCAAGGGTTCAGATGGTTCGACGGTGACTGGTGGGAGCGCTCAAGTCTGCATCGGATACTTGTCGGCCATATGAGGGAGGCTGGAACGGAGCCTGTTAGAAGCCCATTTCTTGCGACAGCCGCACTTCCGATTCGTCGTCGATTTCTTCTAGGCAGGTGAAGCAGGTAAAGGGAAACCGGTCTGTGGGGATGGCGCAGACTTCGCCGACCGGCGATTCGTCCAGGGCGGGCCCGCCGCATTCTTTGTGAATCAACACCAGCATCAGCTTCTCCTTTGGACCAATCGCTGAAACAGTTCCAGATGTTCAGGGCCACTCAGCCTATGGTCTCCTGGAGCCAGATGGAGTTCGACGGGAAACGAGGGAGCCAGGGATCGTAGCTGCTCGACAAACTGGCTGCTGCCGCTCGGCAGAATCACCGTGTCTTGCTGGCCGTGGAGGATGGCGGTGCTGACAGGCCGTAGCCGATCGAAGCTGGTCTTCCAATAGGCCTCGCTTTCCTCGACCCATTTCCACGAGAGCGGCCAATCTTTGTGCAATGGGTCGTCGTCCCAGGGCATCCAGCCGCCGCTATGCCAATCGTGGCATCGTTCTGGATCGATCGATTGCGCGCGCAGACCCATCATATTGAAGGCGGGAGCGATGAGCACCAGCCGTTCAATTTCCTGACATTCTTGCGCCATGAGCCAGGCAATCCAGCCGCCGAGTGAATTGCCGACAACGGTAATCGGCGGACCCTTCTTGATGAGATCAAGCACAGCTCGTGCATCGGCGATCCAATCTGAGAGGGTGTAGTCGATGAAGCGCCCTTCCGATTCCCCGAAGCCGCGCACATCGTAGCAGCAGAATCCCCAGCCTTGCCCTTCACACCATTGCGCCAGCGCGTTGCTCTTATTGCCCCAGCGTTTCGAGAGGAAGCCGGTGATGAAGAGCATCAGGCGTTCTTTTCCCACAGCGCGATCTCCGCGAATGCGCTTGCCGTCGGGTCCAGTGAGGTGGAAGGGTTCGAGTACGCTCATGGTTTGGTGAGCACTTTCGTGAGAAAGACCCCGAGTCGTTGAAGGATTGGTGTTGGAATTTCGTGACCGCCGCGGAATCTGTGCCATTCGACGGCGAGGCCGGACTGGCTCAGTGTGTCGCGAAGTCGCGACGCTCCGATATAGGGCAGGATCTCGTCCTGCACCCCGTGGCTTTGAAAGACTGGCAACCCTTTGCGCTTCTGAAGCAACGGACCCCATTCTTGCTGGGCGAGGAGCGTTCCGGACAGTTGCACCAGTCCGGCATAGGGTCGATCCGTGTGGAGCATTGCATCGCACGTGAGCATCGCGCCTTGGGAAAATCCTCCGAGCACTGTCTTGCGCGGATCTGCGCCGAATGTGCGTTCGACTTCTTTGAGGAACGCTAGCATGGTCTCGCGCGCCGGAGCCAGACCTTTGGGAATCTCGTTCGAGAGATCACGTGGCCGCCCTGCCGCTTGATCCTGAGCCATGCGCGCCATGTCGATGAGCCACCAGGCGCGCGCGTCCCTCGGCCCAAAGCTCAACGTGAGCGGTCCTTCGGGAAAGATAAACCTCGTGCCGGTTGGCACGTCCAGGACATCGGCCAGCGGCACGAGATCGTTTCCCGGCGCGCCGAAGCCGTGCAAGAGTACCACGACAGGGCCGTTGCCTCCGCCTTTGCCGTCTGTGCCACCGGAAAGGCGAACAGTGAGACCTCCGAGTTGAGCTATGGGCATATCATATCGCGATTTGCTACAGGATTAGCTCAGGTACAGGTATTGGAGGAGGGCCAGCAGTCCGTAAAACGACGATTCGACGACTGGCTGCCGCCATATGGGAACAAAGGCTCCCTGGCCCACGGCCTCAATGTCTTCGATGATCTGGCGGGTCAGTTTGACGTCGCCATCGCGGGCTGACCCGCCATCCAGCCCCTGGAAAACTTGCTGATTGAGCCGCGCGAGTCCTGCATCGCGCGCCTGCTCCGCTGCCCGGTACAACAGCAGTGCTGCCGCGACCGCCAGCGCCACGTTGACCACCCACCCCACGATCATGGTGAGGGGAAAATCCCAGTTGTCGAAATAGTGGTTGCGAGCCACCATCATGAGGAGAAGTACGATGAAGGGATACCGTACCAGGCGGGTGACCACTTCGGTCCGCTGCGCGATCAGTTCGATCTTCATCAATTCACGGGCCTTGGACACATTCTCGACGGACTGCAATTTCAGGCTCTCCGTGAGCTTCTGGGGCCAGCCCTCTGTTGCCTGTGCGAGAGAGCCGATCCAACGTCTACAGAGGAGCACCGCTTCGAACACGAACAGGTTGAGGACGGCAGCGCACAGATAGCTGGCCAGTGCGAACACTTCATCCAGACGGCAACTGAATGTGCCTCGACAGGGTCCCGTAAAGTTTTCAGCCCCCATGACCTTCCACAGAAACACCAAAGACAGGGCGTAGACTGTCACGAACAGCAGAATACGCGGGAGACGATGCATGACTGAGCCGGCTTCCCGGTATAGACTCCACGAGTTCCCCACATGCTCGTCTCCGTGCAGTCGACTGGGGGATAACACCCACTGCGCCGTCATGATGTAGCGTCTCCACCCTCCAGGGTTGGTCTCCTTGGCCTGAGAGGTAAAGCCATACTGCTCCGACATGCTTTCAAGATTCGACGTGAGATCCCGCCAGGCTTTGATCAGAAATCCTAGCGCCAACAGCGTGGCGAGTCCCCTCAGAATTTCGGTCGGCCACAGGCTGACTCCTTCCAACCAATAAAACGGTTCGCCCTGGTCATGGTCCTCCAGGACCGCAACGAGCGCAAAGTGGTCGACGAAGAAGGCGAGGCCGAGCGCGGACAGGGCACTCAGCACAAGGATCCCTGAATGCGCCGTCAACCAGCGGTTGGACGTTGGCTTGGTCCATAAGAGCACGAACCCGATCATATAGATCAAGCCGACACTTCCGTAAATGACGCCGGATTGGGGTCGCCGGCCATTCGTTTGGGGAGGTTCTTCAGAGAGATCCACGCGAGGTGCATGCAGGGTCCAGCCATTCTCAATCGCGCCGACCGTGACATCGATTGCGCCGTGCCGACCGACCTCGAATAAGCGAGGAAGCTCAACTGCGCTGAACCACACCTTGTCGTCCGTCAAGTTCGCCTTGTACCCGCAGGGTTGTAGCGCCGTTCCAGCCTGCGAATTCGACTGGCTCGTGTCGCTGGTCGGGCATGTGGCCAACGGCCTGACATGCCCTACGGCTTGGAGTGTGGCGAAGTAGGCAGACGTTTGATAGCTGCTTCGGAAGGGGGACACGTCGCGCTGCAATCTGCCGTATAATTCCAAGCCATAGTGAGAGGCCGTCACGAGATTCCTTGTCCAGCGATACTCGTCTGCATAGACCAACCGGCTGTCGAGATCGGTGGTAAAGAACACCGCGCCGGGAAATCGGTCACGCATCGCTTGTAGGATGAGCAGCGCATCGTAGGCATCGCTGCCGAGGATCCCGATGGCGGCGACCGGATTCCTGTTGTTATTCCCCGCCGCCATTTCGGCCATATCACGTTCGATGCGGTCTGCCAGCCGTTGCGCGTAATCGAACTGGCCCGTGCCGACCGGCCGCTCGAGAACCCTGGTATCGAACAGGGCGTTCTTCATCGCCTTCGAGCCGCTCCCTTTGGTTGCGTCGGACCTATCTCCACCGGGGATTTCTCCATCGAGCCCACGAAGGTAACTGTACCGCCACACGTTCAGGCCAAGTCCTCTCGTCCCTTTCGGGCTTTTCACTTGGAGATCGACTGCCTGATCGATCGTGGGACATCCCGATCGGATGAGCGCCAAACGTTCTGCAGGTATGGTGTGGTTCTCCGCATCAGACCGATGGGCAATATGATGGCAAACAGTGGCAGTGAATTCGACCGGCAGAACCCGACCGTAGAATGAGTCCCAATCTGAAATGAGAATCACAGCGTCCCGTTCAAACTTCACCTGACGACGTTCCAGCTCCTGGGTTAAGGCGCGCAAGAGTGGCTCGTCTGATCCAATCGTGTGTTTGAGCTCGATCCCTGCACGCAGCAGAATCCAACAGATTTTCTCCTGGTTCGGATCGGATGACAGGCACTCCGCGGACTGCGGCGGCTTGGCCGTCACACTCAGCTCATGCGTCAGAAGCCTTGGCGAGGTCGTGGCCCAAGGCGAGTACAGTTCCACGCGACCGCCGGCGTTCGCCCAAATCAGGTGATCTTCGCGACCCTGGAGAGTGTTGACGGCCTCCTCGAGCAGGTTCCGGAAGGCTGACGAGCTCCGTGGCCCGAGGATCTTGAAACGCACGTGCCGTTCCCTTTTCAGGTCCAGCAATACCATGCCGTCACGACTTGTCTGGCAGGTATGACCTCGGATCGCGCTTTCCTGGCAGAGGATGGACTGCACCAGTTTTTGCAGAGCGCCGATGGGGTGGTCTCCGGTGATTTCACTGCTGACCCACAGGACGAGCACACCCTGCGCCCAGGTTTTTTCGGACGAACACTTCCGCTGCCCTTCCCGGTACCACTCGTACGGCAGGACTTGGCTTGTGCCTGCCTGATCACGCCATTCGACGTAGGAGAGTTGATCGTCATTTTGCGGGACATAGCAGGCTGTGCCGAGGGCGGAGCCAATCGCGTATCGATCCCGAAGGCGGGTCTCCCTATTTTCCCCGGACGATCCACCTTCCGTCGTGACGAGAAGGACGGTAATGGGCTGCTTCGGGTTCTGGTCAATTTTGTCATCCAGCTCTTGGCGGATCGCTCTGACCCGATCGACGTCATCCTTCAGATCCTTGGCAGCCGACTTGCCCTCGCCGTCAAATTTCGCCACACGGCGCGCGGCCTCAAGCGGGTCCTCCCACAACCTGGCTCGAGCCACACCTTCTGCGACTTGCGGCCTCAGCTCGCCCCCCATCAAGGGAGGCCTGGTGCTCTTCAAGGGCTGTTGCACCATGACCACGCCGGCAATGCCCAGCACAAGCGCGAGCGCGCCGGCCATCGCAATTTTTGAGTCGCCGGATCCTTTTTTGGCCATTGAGAGAACGGTCCGTTTCCGTGGTCAGCCGTAGGGCATGCCCGCCGGTTCAATTCCCGTGAGACTGGTGGCGCCACTGTACAACAGATAGTGAGGGGGACTGCAAGAAGGGAATCGGCTACGAACTACAACTCACGGACAGATGTTTCCCCCAGTTGGGAGGCGGAGCCGCATAGGCGTCCATGCCCGGTTGATCCCTGTACGGATCGTGCAGCAGCGTGAGTAACCGATCGATCTCGGAGTAGTCCCTCTTCTGAGCCTTCTCGATCGCGGTCTGGGCTAAATAATTCCGGAGCACATACTTGGGATTGACGTGGTTCATACGTGCCAGACGGTCCTCGTCTCGGCTTCCCTCTTCGCGGAGCCGGCTCTCGTAGCGGCGTGCCCACTTGTCGAACGACTCACGATCCAAAAAGAAGTCCCGAAGCGGTTCATTCAGCGCTGCGGATCCAGTCTGAAATAGCCCCAGGGCACGAAAGAAGCTTGTGTAATCGACGTGGTGTAGGTGCATGAGCGCCAAGAGGTCTTGAATCAACGATGCATCCTCTTCCTTCGCCTCGATGAGCCCGAACTTTTCCCGCATCAGCTCCATGTACCGTCCTTCGCAGAGGGGGGTATAACGGTCGAGCGTGGCCTTCAAGTCTTCCTTCGGAGCCAACGGGATCAGCGCCTGAGCCAAACAGCTGAGATTCCAGAGACCGATATAGGGCTGTTGATTAAACGCATAGCGGCCGTTGTGGTCGGAGTGGTTGCAGATGAAGCCAGGATCGTAGTCGTCGATGAACCCGAATGGACCATAGTCGAGCGTGATCCCCAAGATCGACATGTTGTCGGTGTTCATGACTCCGTGCGCCCAGCCGACGGCTTGCCATTGGGCAATCAGCTTTGCGGTGCGCTCGACGACTTCGGAGAAGAATTGTGTGTACTTGCCCGACGCATCGACGAGATGAGGATAGTGCTGCGCGATCACATAATCGGCGAGGACTTTGAGCTGCTCGTGCTGTTTCCGATAGTAGAGGATCTCGAACGAACCGAACCGCACATGCGACGGCGCCATCCGCACCAGCGTCGCGCCGGTCTCGACCTGTTCGCGATAGACTTTGTGATCGCTGCCGACGATACAGAGCGCCCTTGTCGTCGGAATGCCAAGACCGTGCATCGCTTCGCTGCAGAGATATTCACGGATGCTCGAGCGTAGGACGGCACGGCCATCACCATCGCGCGAAAATGGTGTGAGGCCTGCTCCTTTTAATTGCAAATCCCATTTCTCACCCCGCCCGTTCCGCACTTCGCCCAAGAGAATGGCGCGCCCATCTCCCAGCTGCGGCACATAGACCCCGAACTGATGGCCGGAGTAGAGCATCGCCAAAGGCTCCATCCCTGGGGCAAGCATGCTGCCACCGAACAACGCGGCAAATTCAGGCCGCGCCGCTTGCTCCGGATCGAGATCGATGAGTGCTGCAGCTGCGGGATTAAAACTGACGAGATGTGGAGGCTCGGAAAACGGAGTCGGGTTCAACTTCGCATAGAACGTCTCTGGCAACTGGGCGTAGGAGTTGTCGAAGGAGAGGGTTTCCAGGCTGTGCTTGGTCATGAACGCAATCGTGCCGGGTCTCGCAGGATGACGGCCCACTCTATCGAGTAACGACATGGATATCGCGATCGACTGTGAAGACAAAGACCCGTTCGCCTAGTTGCACATCGATATCGGTAAAGAGCGCGAGGGTTTTGGCGCCGGTGATTTCGCTTACTTGCTCGCAGAGTTTGTCACGGCCAAGTGCGATCAAGTTCTGCCGTAATCGCTTTACCATGTCGACACCTTCCACCGTTTTCGCCAGCTGACGTTCAGCCGGGGTCAGCACCCCCTTGAGCCGGACTACGACGAGATCCCGCACGATGAAGGCGCGCACTTCATCCGGTCCGCGGCCCATGAATTCTTGTTCAAACTTGATGATGGCGTTACGGATAGCGTTTTCCATGTGGTGTCCTAATTTCGAGTGAGGCCGGGATCTTCCTGCCTGTAGCCAGCCTGGTGCAGGATTATAGGGGGGCGCCCTTGCTCGAACAAGGGCTGTCAGTCCTTTGTCCGACCAATCCGGCGGCGTAGGGCTTTCGGACCATCGCGTGACGGGCAAGAGAGCCAATCTCTCTCAGGAGCTTGACGCCGGTCAAGGAACCGTATTATTGAATGGGCGGGTTTCATTGTACGGCGCGCCTCCGGTTCCGTGGTATTCACAAACAGGCGGAGACGCCGATCTCAATAGACAGAGGCCGTAGGGCGGCCAGCGATTCGACAGAATGGCTGGTTGTAGTACAAGCCAACTGGAGTGACCTCGAATAGCTGTCGAGGGTGCCGGTTGGCTTTTGTGTTTTAGCAGGATGCTTCAGCAGGCTGTAGGCTGCTAGAGCGATATTCTCGTGGTGCTACACGTGCCGATAGAATGTTGCGCCCTTGCTAGAAATCATGCTGTGAACATGATGAGGGACCGATGTTTGCTGTCATCCTAGTTCCCTTGCTCCCGCTTCTCGCCTCGCTCATTGTGCTCGTAGGCGATGAGGGATCGAGGAATCTGCGGGCCAAAATCGCGGCCTGTCCCATCGGCGCAGCCTTTCTCGGCGCCATTGCGACCCTGTGGTTGGTGGCGACGGAGGGGCCCATCACCATTCGTTTCTATGACCCTGCCTCTCTCGCAATCCTGACCTTTCCCATAGGTTTCTATATCGACCGCTTGAGCGCGGTCATGATGGTGCTGATTTCCGGTGTCGGTACTATCATCTACACCTATTCCATCGGCCACCTCTATCAGGATCACCACGATCGCCGGTTTCTGGCACTCCTCGGCTTTACGGTCTCTGTGCTGCTCTGCTTGGTTTCGAGCGCCAACCTCATGATGCTGTTCCTGCTCTGGCAAGTTATTAGCTGTTTGCTCTATTTGCTTGCCCACAATCACTCCCATGATGCCACGCGCAGAGGAGCTGTCAGAACTTTTACCCTTTTGCGGGTCGGCGACGTAGCATTTCTCGCCGGGATCGTGCTGGCTCATTCTCTCTACGGCACCTTGGAATTCCAAGAATTGTTCGCGCGAGCAGCCGAATCGACAGCCACCGTGCCTCTTCTGCCGGGGATCGAGATCAGTGGGGCAACCGCGGTGACCTTGCTCCTGTTCATCGGAGCCATGAGTAAGTCGGCACAATTTCCTCTGTTCATCTGGCTCCCCGGCTATCTCTATGCGCCAACACCCGCGACAGCGCTGCTGCATGCGGGGATTATTAACGCCGGAGGATTTCTCATTAATCGCTTAGCCCCGCTCTATGGTTTGAGCCCGACCACACTGCATGTGGCGCTTGTGGTCGGCGCACTCACGGCGGTCCTTGGCGCGACCATGATGTTAGTCCAGAACGACATTAAGAACACACTCGGCTTTTCGACGATTGGCCAGATGGGCTACATGATCATGGAGTGCGGATTAGGCGCCTTCTCGCTGGCTGTGTTTCATCTGATCGCCCATGGACTGTTTAAGGCCACGATGTTCCTGAATTCCGGCAACGTGATCCACAAGGCTCGCCAGGAGCCGGCATCCCCCCATGCGGACCCTCACGCCGAAGAACGGGAGTTCTCGCGCCTGACCTGGTTCACGGGATTCACCGTGGTGTTCAACTACTTGTTCGCCGTCGAATCCTTCACCAAATTCCTCTACCCAAACCCGGCCGAGGTCGCGACATACTTCCAGGCGGCAGCGCTCCCCACATGGCTCTTTGATGGTCTCATTGGCGGAACGGCTTTGGTCATCATTCTCGGGTGGTTCTATATCTATGCCAAAGCCCACGGCCAGACGATGTGGGTGCCGAACGTGACGGAAGGCCTCCGCCACCGCTTGTATGTGCTGTTCTTGAACCGGCTCTATGTGGACCAGGCTAATGAGCGACTTGGCTGGGCTGTCACACACGTTATCCGCAGCATTGACAGCCGTGCGAAGCGAAGGGCGCCATAATAAGTAATAGATGATACAGGGCTGCGCCGAGACGGCTGTTGTCTCTGTGCCTGCACACGAGAGATGGGTCTTCAATCCAGGATCTGTCTGGGTTGGACTCCTGTCCCATCTAGTCCTTGACGCGAGTCTACGCAGCGTATTAATGATGAGCGCGTCCGTGATGAATGATTCCCGGACGGAGGGCGACAGGATGACCAAAAGCTAGAGGTGATGAGGTGCTTGTGTCGCTCGTACTTGGCGTCCCGCTGCTCTTTCTCTTAGCCGCATGCCTGGTGGGGATCGGCCCAGACCGCACGCTATCCCAGCGTGCAAAGCTCGCGGCGTATCCGATCGGCGCAGCGTTCTGCGCCTCCGTCGCAACCCTCTACCTCGTGGCCACGCAGGGACCGATCACGCTTCGATTGTATGATCCGGCATCTGTGGGGTCGTTCGCGTTTCCCATCGGTTTCTATGTCGACCGACTGAGTGCAGTCATGATGGTCTTGATCTCAGGCGTCGGGAGCATCATCTACACCTACTCCATCCGATACATGTATCAGGACGCTCATGCACCCCGGTACCTTGCGTTGATCGGAGGCACAACCTTCGTGCTCCTCTGCATGGTCTCGAGCGCCAACCTCATGATGCTGTTTCTGTTTTGGCAGATCTTGAGTTATCTGTTGTATATCTTGGCGCATAACCACTCGCATGCGGGGACATTGGACGGCGCATTCCGAACCTTTACCCTCTTGCGGCTAAGCGACGTAGCATTTCTCGCCGGGATCGTGCTGGCTCATTCTCTCTACGGCACCTTGGAGTTCCAGGAATTGTTTGCGCGGGCAGCCGAATCGACGGCCACCCTCTCCCTACTGCCTGGGGTCGAGATCAGCGGCGCGACCGCGGTGACCTTGCTTCTGTTTATCGGCGGGATGGGAAAATCGGCCCAGTTCCCCCTGTTCATCTGGCTCCCACGATCCCTCTATGCCCCGACCCCGGTGCACGCCTTGCTGCATGCAGGCATCATCAATGCCGGCGGGTTTCTGATCAATCGCCTGGCTCCGCTCTTCGGCCAGAGCCCGGCGACGCTGCATGTGGCGCTCGTCGTCGGCACGCTCACAGCGGTCCTGGGCGCCACCATGATGCTGACGCAGAACGACATCAAGAAAACGCTCGGGTTTTCCACCATCGGCCAGATGGGCTACATGATCATGGAATGCGGCTTGGGCGCGTTCTCGCTGTCGGTATTCCATCTCATTGCCCATGGATTGTTTAAGGCCACGGTGTTCTTGAACTGCGGCAATGTGATCCACAAGGCCCGTCAGGATCCGGAGTTTCCCCACGTCGATCAGCGGGAGGAGGAAGAACATTTTTCCGGACTCACCTGGTCGACGGGTCTCCTCACCACGCTCGTGATTCCGCTCATCATCCTGCTGGCCACCCACGGCGTTCTGCGCATCCCCTTGTTGGAGTCTCAGGGGGCGGTAATTTTATTGTTCTTTATCTGGGTGACCTCGTCGCAGGCGATCTTGACATTGACGCGTTTGCGCGCTGTTGCCTCTTGGCAAGTGTCCACGGCCATGTTGTTGACGCTCCTGTTCGTGGTGTTGGTGTATCTCTTCGCCGTGGAGTCCTTCACCGCCTTTCTGTACCCCAATCCGGCGGAAGTCGCCTCGTATTTCCAGGCTGCAGATTTGCCGAACTGGCTGTTCGACTTGCTCCTTCTCGGCGCGACCCTCTCAACGATTCTTGGCTGGTTGTACCTCTACCTGCGCGCGCACGGCCGCTCGGTCTGGATGCCGCCCTGGGTGGATGGGGTGAGAATCAGGCTCTATGTCTTGTTCATGAATCGATTGTATGTGGAACAGGCCTATCAGCATGCCGGGAAATTTCTGCTGCGCCTGCTGCATCGAATCGACAAGCACGCGCAGGGGTGGTCGCAACGATGATGAACGAGATCGTCACCGCGCTGCTGGCCAGTGTCCCGTTTATCGGGGCACTTCTGTGCCTTACCGTCTGGTCACGGCCAGCTCATGTGAAGCAGACAGCGATTGTCATGACGATGATCAGCTTAGGCGCGACCATTGCACTTTCCCCATTTCTCACAGTGCCTCCGGAAGGTTTTCTGTTGCTCTACCTGCTCCCGCTGGCCGCATGTGTATCGATTCTTGGACAACCGACCCACGAGACCCACCGATCCGCCTGGGTCCTGACGTTGGTTTTCCTCGGACTCGGCGTGAGCATCCTTGGGAGCCACGGCGTCCTAGGCAAGTTGGCGTTATTAGTATTGTTCGGGTTGGTCATCGGACTCTTATTCCGGCACCATAGCTCGTTGTGGCCGATGTCGTGGTGGGGAATCGGCGTTTATGGTCTGGGTGCGGCGGCGGCCGTGACGTCTGCCATGACTGAGCCACCGATCTCCACCATCGCCTCCTTGCTGGCCTGCGCGGTTCTGTTGCCGCTCGTCCCGCTTCACAGTGGATACTTCACGGCATTGACACGATTGCCGGGCAATTTGCCCTCCTTCATAGTTGTTCTTTTTCCCGCCGTCGGTCTGCACGGCCTCGTCATGCTGACGCCGGTGCTGCCGAACAACGTGGCGGTGACGATCATGGGACTGGCCGTGATCGGCGCGCTCTACGGCGCCGTCAGAGCTCTGGCGCAATCTCGCATGCGGTTGTTGCTTGCCTATAGCAGCCTCTCGCTCTTCTCCATGCTGTGGTGGTTTGCCGCTGCGGCAGGGATCACCACGGCCTGGGCATCGGTCTTCGTCGGGGCGGTGTCGTTCGGCACAAGCGGGCTCTTGCTCGCCTGGCAGGCCATTCGGACCAGATATGGCGACGATGTGGATCCACAGGCCGTCAGCGGACTGGCCTCAACCATGCCGCGATTTGCCGTGCTGTTGTCTCTCACGGCCTTGGCGGTGATGGGTCTTCCCCCGTTTGGCGTGTTTTCCGGCTTCATGGGTTTGCTGCTGACGTCACCGGTTGCCTCGCCGGCCGCGTTGTTCGCCATTCTGCTCGCGTGGCTGGCCACGTCCTGGTATATCCTCGACGCGGTGCAGCGGTTGCTCTTCGGCCAGCAGCGGCCGGATCTTCCCTTCACAGACCTTCAGCAATCGGAGTTCGCCGCGCTGCTGATGGTCGTGCTGGTCGTCATCGCGCTGGGAGTGATTCCGGCCGGATTGTTGGGGCCTGACTCGGCCCCGGCGCTGACGAGCGCCGTGACAGGATTGTTTGCATGGAACAAGTAACCCCGTCGATCAACATCGAAACCAGACGGATGGAGCTGCGAGGGATCGTCCAACTCGCAGGAGAAGTCATCGCCCAATACTGGCCGATGCGGACGTTCGTGCATCACAATCCGCTCCATAGTCTTGAGTATCTGCCTTTCGAGGAAACCGTCCGGCGCGGCAAGCAATTCATGGGCGGGAATGGGTATTTGCCCGGTGATATCTATCGCGGGTATGTGCGTGCGGGCCGAATCACGGTCGACCATCTCGATGCGGCCTTAAAGCAATTGGCCGCTGATGCCCACGTGAATATCGGGTTGCGCAGGGTCGCGCACGACGACGTCTTGAGGGCCTGTTTGACCGACGGCCTCTGTGCGCCGATCGTGGAGCCGCTCGATGCAGAGCTCTTCGATCCTATGGACGAGCTGATCGAGCAGGTTGCGGCACGACTGGGGTCCGTCCTCCTTTTTCAGGATCTGGGCGATCGGATTCGCACGATCGTAGAGGGCGACGAAGCGGCGTTGGGACATTGGTTGACGCTTTCGCATTGGTGCGACGACACGCTCGGGACGCAGATTGTCCGGCAGATCAATGAACAAATGATCAAATGGTGTGAAGCGTTTCTGGACGAAGGACACGCGACCTGGACCATGCCGGGACGAGAAAAGGGACTGTACCTCGCGTGGAAGGCGCTCGCGGCGCACGAATGGTCTCCCTGTGGAATTGAAGACAGTGGCACAAAGATCTCGCGACTTCCCGATCATCCCGAAGATGCGCTGCTGGAGAGCTTGGATGCGCTCGGAATTCCAGCGGAGTTGCGACAGGACTACCTGTCGTTGCAATTGACCGCGTTGCCGGGCTGGGCCGGGTTCATTAAGTGGCGTGCGGAAGAGAGGGACTATGTGTGGCAGAAGGCCTATCCCGTCGGCTTGGTCAAGTTCCTGGCCATTCGCCTCTGGTACGCGCGCGAATTGGTACAGAAGGCCTGCCGGGAAGAACTGGGCATCGACGGTCGTTACGACGCCGTCATCGCCTACATGCGAAACAATTCAGAAGAGCATTACTTAAGGCGGCAGCGGGTCGCAGGCCGTCTCCCGGCACTCTATGCCGAAGAAGTCGATCGGTTGGGCCATCAGAAAGACAAGACGTGGGGCAATCTCATCGAGCGCTACCGTACGGAGGTCGTTCCTCGCCAGGAAGTCGCGGCGCGACGCGGCGCAGCCAAGCGGTTGCTCGGACTCGCTCGTGCACTCGGGATCGATCCGACCGCGCTCGCCGAGAGTGCCCCAGCAGACTTGAACACCATCCTTGCATGGATGGATGCGTTCCCTGAGTCCAAGCACGGTCCAGTCTGGCTTCATGCCTTCGAGGCCGGCTACCACACGCGTCTGCTTGGCCAGATGAATAGGGCTGTGTCGCAGCCTGTCTCCGAGCACAGCGTCTTGGAACCGGCCCGACCCTATTCGCAATCGGTCTATTGTATCGATGTACGATCTGAACCCTTTCGTCGACATCTTGAATCGGTGGGGGCACACGAGACCTATGGCTTCGCCGGATTCTTCGCGGCGTTCATCCGGTATCGGGCCTGGGGAAAGGAGCACGACACCGAGCAGTTCCCGGTGATCATGCGCGCGAAGAACGAAGTGCGTGAAATCCCCCGGAGTTACCTCGATCATGTGGTCTCACGCCACGAAATTCGCGCCAGATGGATTCATGCAGGTCATACACTCTTGCACGACCTTAAAGAGAATGTCGTCACGCCCTATGTGATGGTGGAATCCCTCGGCTGGTTTTATGGGCTGCCCATTTTCGGCAAGACGTTTATTCCCGCGCTCTACTGTCGTTGGACAGCGTGGCTGCAGCGCCTGATGATTCCCGCTATTGCGACAACGCTGACCGTCGCGAAGCTGCCGCCGGCTGAGACGGCTGAGATGTTGGCTGCGGAACAGCAGGCGATTGTGCGAAAAGCGCTTCAGGAACTGATCGGGCTGCGCAGTTCGCGCATTACGCCTGCGCTTGTCGAGGGGTTGCGGCAGCGCGCGCTCAATGGGGATGGAGACCCGGAGCCGTTCTTCCTTGATGCCGCCACGCAGGTAGGAATCTCCACGGAAGACCTGGATCGTCTGATCAATAGCTTGCAGCGGCAGTACGATCTGAACGCGCGGTCGGCCTCGCGGCACAAGGAGCGGATTACAAGGACCGGGTTCACGCTCGAAGAGCAAGTCCTCACGGTCGATACGGCCTTGCGCATGATGGGGCTGACCAAACGACTCGCGCGGCTTGTCTTGTTCTGCGGCCACGGAAGCACGTCGGAGAACAATCCCTATGAATCTGCGCTCGATTGCGGCGCCTGCGGGGGGAACGAAGGTAAACCCAACGCGCGTGTGCTGGCGATCATGGCAAACAATCCGAGCGTGAGAGAGCGCGTGGTCAAGAACGGAATCGAGATTCCCTCAGATACGCATTTTTTAGCGGGCCAAATGGATACGACGACCGACGAGGTTCGGCTGTTCGATCTCGAAGACGTGCCTTCGACTCATCGCGCGGACTTGGCGCGATTGCAAGAGGATTTAAAAGAAGCGTCCGAACTGACGAGCCAGGAGCGCTGCGGGCGGTTCCCTGAGATTCGGGGACCGCTTGAAGGTCCTCAGGCTGAGTCGCACGTGCGCCGGCGCAGCAGTGATTGGAGTCAGATCCGGCCGGAGTGGGGGCTCTCAGGGAATACGGCCTTTGTCGTCGGCCGCCGAGAACTCACCAAGGGGCTTGATCTGGGCGGGCGTGTCTTTTTGCATTCCTACGACTATCGGGAAGATCCGAGTAACCGGCTCTTGGAAGTGCTCTTGACTGCTCCCCAAGTCGTGGCCCAATGGATCAATATGGAGCATTATTTTTCGGCGGTCGACAACGAGGTCTATGGCAGCGGGAGCAAGATCTATCACAATGTCGTGGGACGCATCGGCATCATGTCAGGCCCCTGGAGCGATCTCCGGCTCGGACTGGCACGACAGACCGTGATGAACGGCGAGATGCCCTATCATGAACCGATGCGGCTCTTGACCGTCGTGGAAGCGCCGCGGTCCCGGATAGACAAATTAATTGCACGCCACGACGTCTTGCAGCACTATTATCATAACGAGTGGGTTCACCTCGTCGCGCTCGACCCCGTTGATGGAGTATGGTATCGGTATCGACCGAGTGGAGAATGGATACCCGTGAATGTTGACTCAGCGCAGGTGGAGCATCACACTTAACACAGAGAAGGAGTATGGAGATGGGCGTGTTGACATTGCATCCGATGAAGGAGATACGTGTGATCGTCGCGGGGGAGCACCGGGCGTTTGTCACCGAGTTGCTGGATCAGGTCAAAGCGACCGGCTATACCATCATCGGCAATGTGTCAGGGAAAGGCCATCATGGCGTGCGAGAAGCGCACTTCATGTCCACCGAGCAGGAAAGCCTTGAGATGATTATGACGGTCGTCCCGGAAGAAAAAGTTGAGCCCATTCTGGCGGGACTTCGACCGCTCTTCGAACGTCATTCCGGCATGATGCTTGTCACGGATGTGGCCGTCAGCCGGCAAGAATATTTCGGCAAGAAGCGGAGCGGTTCATGACGTGTGACGATGTCGAAGAGCGCTGCTGGAGCGCCGGCCTATACGAAAGTATGGGTTGACGCTTTCTGAAAGGGAGTGCTACAAAACCTCCGTCGAGTTGAAGGGGCAATGGCGCCCTAATTGAGGTTTGTGACCAAAGTCAACGGACAAAGGCGTCCATCATTCTGCAAAGAATGGCGGATGCTTTTTTGTGAGCCGATCAGAAGTGTGACGTATTCATTCTCGTACGTATTTTAACCGAGACGCCGGGGGGTATCGATTATGAACATGAAAGGGTTTGCGTTTCTGTTAGCAGCCGTTGCCGCTGTCGCCATGTCGGGTTGCGCAGTGGGTCAGAAAGCGTCCGGGAGTCCGCCAAGTC
The DNA here is from genome assembly GCA_005116945.1 of Nitrospira sp. Lineage (GTDB taxonomy): Bacteria > Nitrospirota > Nitrospiria > Nitrospirales > Nitrospiraceae > Palsa-1315. The sequence continues at coordinate 98,022 of SWDH01000028.1, read as the reverse complement.
CCCACCGTCACGCCGTGAACCACACAGAAGTGTGCGTGGCCGAGAGTGAGGAAGAGATCGCGGCCTTGTTCGACCGCTGGAACAATTCACTCAAAACTGGAGATCCCAACAAGGTCGCTGACAACTATGCGCCGAAGTCGGTCTTGATCGCCACGTTATCGAAAAGACCGCGCCTGACGCGCGAGGATAAAATAGACTACTTTCATCACTTTTTGGAGAACAAGCCGGTCGGACGCATCGATTCACGCTCGATCGAGTTCGACTGCAACACAGCGGTCGACGGCGGTCTCTACACCTTCACGTTCGGGAAAACCGGAGCTCAAGTTAGCGGCCGCTATACCTTCACGTACAAGTGGGACGGACAAAAATGGCTGATCACGAGCCATCACTCGTCGAGATTGGAGTCGGAGGAAATCATTCCGACGAATGCCCGCCATGCCATTACCGAACACTCGGAAGCCTGCGAGGAGACGGACGAGAAGGAAATTGCATCCTTGTTTGACCGTTGGAACGATTCACTGAAGACGGGTCATGCTCATAGCGTTGTGGCCAACTACGCGGCAACGTCTGTTCTGATCCCCCTGCTATCGAACAGGCCTCTACTGACCCTCGACGATAAAGAAGACTACTTTCACTACTTTTTGAAGAAGAAGCCGGTCGGGCACATCGATCAGCGTACGATCGAGATTGATTGCAACACGGCGATTGACGAAGGACTCTACACCTTCAACTTTGAGAAGACGGGCACCCAAATCAAGGGCCGCTACACCTTCATGTACAAGTGGGACGGATATGATTGGCTGATCGCGAACCATCACTCATCCGCATTGCCGCCCGGAGAGTAGCTCTCGAGGCAGGTACCTGTCTCGAGAGCCGCACGAGACGAAGTTCAGCGGATGCTGAGTGAGGACATGCACCCGTGTATGTTCGGCCGTCCTCTTTGCTCAACCTTCGCTTAGGTGTTGCCCGGGAAGCATATTTCAGAAATATGCTTCCCGGGTTCACGCGCGCTGCCGGCTGAATTTCTCAATATACTGTGTGGCTATACGCCCTTGTCTTCTACGGAACGCTTATCTAGAATGTGCCTACTCGTAGGAAATCCATAAGAAGAGGAATCGGTGAAGGGACTGCGATTCGAGCGCATCGGGAAAAACCGCCACTACAACGTGGTGTTCCACATGGGGAGCAGCTACGTGCCCGTCAGCGATGATATCGTGGAAGAGCTCAAGGCTCAGAGCCTTCTCCCAGTCGAACGGTTTCTCGATCTCTTAGTCGACCGCGTGGGCTACTCCTCCTACCTCAAAGAGCAAATCCGCGCAGAATTGAAATCTTCCGGCGATCCGGTGACGCAGATTACGGTTCTTCAGGGCGCCATCCGCGACCTCTAGGCGGCCGCTGAAAATTCCCTCCAGCTGCGTTCTCAGTCGCGTGCCTCCCTGCGACGTACCCAAGGGTACGCCTCAGTCGTCCCGCTCTCTGCGGCCTTGCTGGCGGAAACTTTGAGCAGCCGCCTGAATCTCCGGAAAAGAGAATACTCACTTCGTTCTCAGCTCGAAAAAATTCTCAACGTACCCGACTCGGGAATGAGCTGCTCCGGCAGCTCGGGGTTGGGCGGGTGAGAATGTCACGCCTCCGGTGTTTTTTCGCCTGCGGCCTCGTTGGCCACCTGTTTGATTAACCGGAACTGCGCTACTACTTCTTCATGCGGTTTTGCTGGTGGAAATTTTGAGCAGCCTCAGGAGTTTTTGAAATGACCCTGTGGCTGCCCGATGAGGCTGAATTTATTCGCGCAGGAGCTTGACAATTCATTTTCATGGAAGATAAAGTGCACCGCAGTACTTAATTCCTACCGGAATACTCGTGTATGAAAGTATCGCTTAGAGCAACCTATGGAATTATGGCGGCTGTTGACCTGGCCATGCAGCGTGGGACAGCGCCTGTCCAAGCCAAAACAATTGCCCGTCGACAGGCCATTCCCGCTCGCTTTCTTGAGCAGGTCCTGCATGGGATGAAGAAGGCCGGCCTTGTGTCGAGTCTTCGTGGAGCCCAAGGGGGGTACGTACTCTCAAAGAAACCATCTGAGGTATCGGTCGTCGAGATCCTTGAGGCGCTCGATGGTCCATTGTTATTCTCGAATGGTGGAACTGAACGTGGGCAGGGGCGACGACCCAGTAAACCGGAACTATTACTCGGGAAAATTTGGGAGCAGGTGCATCAAGCCGAGCGCCATGTTCTTGAGGCCATCAGCGTGGAGGAATTAGCCGGACAGCAGCGAGTGATCGAGCAAGAGCGGTCGTTGATGTATCACATTTGAGGTCACCCATGAGTCCTACATTACTCAGCACGGTTTCAGTAAAGACGGAGCCTATTCCTCCTGACATTCTGGAGGAGATCGAGACCTTCGAGGCCGAGGCCAAGCGCATGGCGTCCGGCGATGTGTCAGGCGATCTTTTCAGGCCCTTCCGTCTGCAGTACGGCATTTACGGCCAACGGCAGGCCGGTGTCCAGATGGTCCGTATCAAGATTCCCTTCGGGGGGTTGACGGCGAATCAGCTCCGCCGGGTTGCAGAACTCACCGAACACTATGCGACCGGCGTCGGCCATGTCACCACGCGTCAGGATATTCAGCTGCATTTTGTTGAATTACAGGACGTCCCGACCATCATGCGCGGGCTGGCTGAAGTCGGCTTGACCACGAGAGAAGCCTGCGCCAACACGGTCCGCAACGTCACGGCTTGCCACCTTGCCGGGATCTGTCAGGGCGAAGTCTTCGACGTGACGCCCTATGCGAAAACCGTTGCGCTGCATCTGCTGCGGAATCCGCTAAACCAGAGCCTCCCGCGCAAATTTAAAATTGCCTTTTCGGGCTGCAAACAGGACTGTGCGCTCACGCCGATTCACGATATCGGACTTCTCGCCGCCAGGCGCGCGGATGGAGTCATCGGCTTTCGCATGGTCGCCGGTGGCGGCCTGGGTTCAGCCCCACGAATCGCGCAGGTTCTTCGTGAATTCACCCCGATGGACGAGCTCATCCCGAGTGTGGAAGCCGTGATTCGGGTGTTCGATACCTTGGGCAATCGAAAAAATCGCACGAAAGCCCGGATGAAGTTTGTCATCGAAAAGCTGGGCTTCGCGGAATTCAAGCGTCGATGGGAAGAGGCCTATGTGTCGATGGGCCATGCGCGTCCGACGCATGAGCCGATCAAATTGTTGTCGTATCCGGATGAGCCCGTCCCCCTCATCATGCCAACGTCGAATGGGTCGAAGCGGGCAGCTGTGCAGACTAATGGTCATGCCAATGGCGCGCCGGTGGAGACGCCGTTCGAGATGTGGCGTCGGACCAACGTGGTGCGTCAGAAACAAGAGGGCTATGTCGCCGCCGTGACCAAATTATTCATGGGTGATCTGACGGCAGAGCAGATGTTGCACATCGCCGATCTTGCGGATCGCTACTCCAATGGCAACATTCGGACAACGATCAATCAAAATATGATCATTCGATGGATACCGGAATCGCGCATTGCCGACCTCTACGCCGACTTGGCCTCACATGGGCTGGCTGATCCCGGCGCGGAGTTGGTCGAAGATATTATCGCCTGCCCCGGCACCGACACATGCGGCTTGGGGATCACGTCTTCAAAGGGGCTCGCGCGAGCGTTGGCAGAGGTGTTCCCGGCTGGTCGGGTTCCCGAGGATCTGAAGGATGTGAGTGTGAAGATCAGCGGGTGCCACAATTCCTGCGCCCAACACCATATCGCCACAATCGGCTTGCATGGAGTGGGGAAGCGCATTGGCGAGCATGTCGCGCCCTTCTATGAATTGCATTTAGGCGGACGGGTTGACGGGGCGGCAAAGATCGGACAGATGGTGGTGAAGTTGCCGGCTAAGAGTGTGTCGGCGGCGATTACGCACTTGATCGAGGTGTATCGGCGTGACCGTCTCTCCGGCGAAGGGCTGCCGGCTTTCATCGATCGCGTTGGCAAGATCAAACTCAAGGATGCATTGATCCCATACACCATCGTGCCGTCCTTTCAAGACGATCCAACGTTTTACTACGACTGGGAAGGCGAAGCAGAATTTGTCCTAGAAGATCTCGGGCCAGGTGAGTGCGCAGGTGGCGCGCTTGAAATGATTGAGAACGGCATTCTCGAAGCCGATCAAGAACTCTATCAGGCGAAACTACTCGTCGATAACCATCAGTATTCCGTCTCGGTGAACAAGTCGTATCGCGCGGTGTTAGCCGCTGCCAAGGCCTTGCTGGTCACGGAAGGACTTGAACCCTCAACGGATTCAGAAACCTTCATCGAATTCGACATCCGGATCGCACAAAAAGGCGTTGTGCCGGCCATGTATCGGGACTTGAGACAGAGCGTCGGCGATCTAGGGCCCAAGGACACGACTGGCGAATCGGCCCGCGACAAGATGGTGTTTGCCAAAGGATTCGTCGACGCTTGTCGTGCCGCCACGGAGCAGATGGGCAAAGATCTGAAATTGGCGCCAGCGGAGAAGGCTGCGGCGGTGACGACCAATGTACAGCCTGAGGTCAAGCCGGTTTCTTCCGTATCTACGCCCGCTGCATCCAGCGCACCGGTCTACGATTTGCGCGGAGTTGCCTGCCCCATGAATTATGTAAAAACGAAACTGAAGCTGGAGATGATGGATGCAGGTGAACGGTTGGAGGTTTGGCTCGATGCAGGTGAACCGATTAAGAATGTTCCGATGAGTTTGAAAAACGACGGACATCTGTTGCTGCTGCAGGAACCACTCGAAGCCGCCGCAGATCATTTCCGGATTCTGGTCGAAAAAGTGGAATAGCGTGGCAGAGGGATGTTTCCTTTGTTCGCGCAACGCGCGGCCTCAGAAGGCCCTCGTTGGACGCGCGCAGTCGGAAATCATCCCTCTCCCCGCTTGAAGTGTGAGTGGGAGTAAAAAGAGCGCGATGACAAGTCTCTCATTGGAAGAACTGAAGGCGTGGGGTGAGTCGTTCGAGATGAAGCAGCCGCAAGAGGTGCTGGCTGCGGCAATCGAACGGTATGCGCCGAAGATTGTGCTCGCTTGCAGTTTCGGGGCGGAGGACGTCGTGCTCCTGGACATGGTTCACCGCATCGATCCCTCCGTGCCGCTGTTCTATCTCGACACGGATTTTCTCTTTCCCGAGACCTATGCTACGCGCGATCGCGTAATCGAGCGCTACGGGTTGCAGCCTCAACAAGTGATGCAGGTGAAATCGTTGCTCACGCCGGAGCAACAGGCAGCTCAGCATGGCGAGGCCCTATGGGCGCGCCAGCCCGATCAATGTTGTGAGCTGCGAAAAGTGGAGCCGCTCACCCGTGTGCTGAAGGGATTCGACGCCTGGATCACCGGGATCAGGCGGGATCAATCTCCCACGAGAGCCAATGCGAAATTGATCGAGTGGGACCAGAAGTTTCAGTTGGCGAAAGTCAATCCACTCGCGAAGTGGACGTGGGAAGATGTCTGGACCTACATTCGTGTCAATGAAGTGCCCTACAACGAGTTGCATGACCGCAACTATCCCAGCATCGGCTGCACCTACTGCACAAGCCCGGTGATGTCCGGCGAAGACCCCCGCGCGGGACGGTGGAAAAACTTTACCAAGACCGAGTGCGGATTACACAAGGCCTCATAATGTCGATGCAAGAATTTATCGCCAAGATTGCCAAGGGGCCGCGAGCGGCTAAGGACCTCACCTGGGACGAGGCGAAGCGGGCGATGAAAGCGCTCATTGAGGGGGATGCCACGCAGGCGCAGGTCGGGGCCTTTCTCATGGCCATGCGGGTCAAGATGGAGTCCGTCACCGAACTGGCCTCAATGACCGCAGCCGCGCGCTCCTATGTGGCGCCCGTGCCGATTCCGCGAGAACTCGGCGTCGTGGATCTACCGAGTTACGCGGGGAAACAAGAAACCTTCCATGCCCTTGCGGCCGCTGCCATTGTGGCTGCGTCGGCAGGCGCATCGGTCTTGATGCATGGATATGACGGGATACCCGGTCGCGCGGGCAATGCCGGGGTGCTCAAGGCCTTGGGCTTGTCGATCGATATGGAGCCAAAAGTCGCAGCAGAGGCGGTAGTACAGCACGGATTCGCCTATCTCGACATCGCGCTCTACCACCCTGCGGTCTATCGATTTTTAGAGATGCGTCAAGAGCTGGGAGCGCGGAATCTTTTTCATCCGATTGCCAGGCTGTTGAACCCGGCGCGCACCTTGTCGCAGATCGTCGGCCTGTCCCATCCTCCTCATTTTGAAAAGACGGCTGAAGTGTTGCGGATGCTCGGTGGCTCGCGGGCGTTGGTGGTGAGTGGAGTGGAAGGCGATCCTGAGCTCTCGATTGCGGCTCTTACCAGAGTGCTGGAATTGCGGGATGAGCGGATTACGCCTCTTTCGTTTGCGTCAAAAGATGCCGGATTGCCGCTGGGCACGCCACGAGACATGGCCGGCTTCCCATCGGATCAGCGAGGCAAGGAAGCGGATCTGCTGAAACGGATTCTTCATCATCAAGTGCCTGGCGGACCGTGCGACTGGGTCGTGATGAATGCGGCGTTGATTCTGTATGCTGCAGGCAAAGGGGCGACGTGGGTGTCATGCGTCCCACTGGCGCGTCGAGCGCTTGAAGATGGATCGGCAGCACGTAAGTTGGAGGAGTTGACTCAGGAGCCGGTGGGAATCGGTATAACCAGCCGGCTGCATTGAGCATAGCAGGCTGCGGAGCAACTTGGTTTATACATAAAGCGTAAATTGAATCTTAGATATGGCGATGATAGCAAAATAATCGCAGGATGCTCAAAATGGCCGTCCGGCAAGGCCGCAGCGAGCGGTCAGTTTATAGGGGGTGGGTGGGATGATCCCAACTGCGCGCGTCCAACGAGGGGAGTCCGCGACCGCGCGTTGCGCGAGCAAGGGGATCATCCCAGCTACCCCATTCCCACTTTTTCAGCATCCTGCTAGGAGAGGATCGAATCCGTGCAACACCTTCGTCAGCTAGAAGACCAGAGCGTCTACATTCTTCGGGAAGCCTATAAGCATTTTGACAATCTAGGCATGCTGTGGTCGATGGGGAAAGATTCGACCGTGTTGCTGTGGCTGGCCAGGAAGGCCTTTTTCGGCCACGTTCCCTTCCCGCTCCTGCACGTCGACACGAGTTACAAAATTCCCGCCATGATCGAATACCGCGATCGCGTCGCCCGTGAGTGGGGTCTCAAGTTGGTCGTGGGGCAAAACAAGGAAGCCCTCGCGGCCGGGATGAACCATACACTGGGGCGCGTGACCTGCTGTACGGCCTTGAAAACCAATGGGCTCAAACAATTGATCGAGCAAAAGGGCTACACGGGTATCATTCTCGGTGTACGGGCAGACGAGGAAGGGACGAGAGCCAAGGAGCGCTATTTCTCGCCCCGTGACAAACATGGCGATTGGGATTTCCGTGATCAGCCGCCGGAACTCTGGGATCAATTTAAGACGACGTTTCCGCCTGGAACGCACATCCGAATCCATCCGCTGCTGGACTGGACGGAAATCAACATCTGGGAATATATCAAGTATGAAAACATTCCCTTCATCGATCTCTATCTCGACAAAGGGGACGGGACCCGTTACCGCAGCCTCGGCTGTGCGCCCTGTACGACGCCGATCAAGTCGACCGCGAAATCCGTGGATGACATCATTGAGGAGTTGCGGCACACCACGGTCGCGGAGCGATCGGGCCGCGCGCAGGATGAAGGGCGGGGGATGGAGTTGCTTCGCAAAGACGGCTACATGTAACGAGGATGATGAAAAAGCCCCCCAGCTTCGTTCTCGGCTCATCGAAATCCTCAACGTACCCGAGAGGGTACGCCTCCGGTTTCGACTCGCCTCGGGCCTCGCTGGAGGGTCTTTTTGATCATCCTCAATAAGGCACAGGAATATGGACAATCAAACCCAAAAGCCATCGGACAATCTGAACATCGTCATCGTCGGGCATGTGGACCATGGGAAGTCTACCCTGCTGGGGCGGCTCTATGCCGACACGGGGTCGTTGCCGGATGGCAAGCTTGAAAAGGTTCAAGCGATCTGTCGGCAGCAGGGGAAGGAATTCGAGTACGCGTTCCTGTTCGATGCGTTTCTTGAAGAACAGGAGCAGGGTATCACCATCGATACGGCGCGGACCTTCTTTGGCTGGAAGGGCCGGTACTACATCATCATCGATGCGCCGGGTCATAAAGAGTTCCTCAAGAACATGATCTCTGGAGCAGCGCGCGCCGAGGGGGCGTTGCTGTTGATCGATGCCTTGGAAGGCGTGAAGGAACAATCCAAGAAGCACGGCTATCTCTTATCGCTTCTGGGTGTCCGTCAGTTTGCCGTCGTCGTGAACAAGATGGATCTGGTCGGTTATCGGCAGGACGTCTTCGACGGGATTGAAAAGGAATATCGGGAGTTCCTCGGGCAGTTCAAGGCGGTTCCCCAGCAGATTATTCCGGTCAGCGCCAAGCTCGGAGATAATATCGCCAACCGGAGCGAGCAGATGCCGTGGTACAGCGGCCCCACCGTGCTGGACGCGCTCAGTGCCTTTCGGAAGGAACCAGGACGTTCCGAACAGCCACTGCGACTGCCGATCCAAGACGTGTATAAATTCGACGCCCGCCGCATCATTACAGGGCGGGTCACAGCCGGGCGAGTGAAGGTCGGCGATTCCCTCGTGTTTTCTCCGTCGAACAAACGGGCGACGGTCAAGTCCATCGAAGCCTTCAACATCGATCCTCCACCAACAGAGGGCCAGGCAGGCCAGTCGGTCGGTGTCACGCTCGATGAACAGATCTTTGTGGAGCGGGGAGAAGTCGCTTCGCATCAAGATGCTCTCCCGCTCGTGTCGACAGCCTTTCGAGCCAATGTGTTCTGGCTGGGCCGGAAGCCATTGGAACGTGGACGGCGCTATCAGCTCAGAGTGGCGACGAAGGAAGTGGATTGTGAAGTGGCGACCATTCACCGGATCATCGACACGATGGATCTGGCTCAGCAACAAGGCAGCAACGTGGTGAATAAGAATCAGGTCGCTGAATTGACCATTCGAACCAAAACGCCGATGGCCTTCGACCTCTCAGCCTCATTTGAGTCGACTGGCCGGTTCGTGCTCGTGGATGAGTACGACATTGCCGGTGGTGGCATCGTGACAGAACTGGTCCATGACGATCAGGAGTTTCTCCGAGAAGAAGCGCGGCAGCGCGATTTTGCTTGGGTGAAGGGTCAAGTCGGCGTTGAGGATCGCGCACAGCAGTATGGCCACCGCGCCGCCATTGTCCTGGTGACAGGTGGGCGGCATACAGGGAAGTCTTTCCTGGCGAGGACCATCGAGGCGAGGCTTGTCGCTGATGGCCGGCATGCGTATCTGCTCGACGGAGAGAATCTCCGCCGCGGTCTCGATGCAGATCTTTCGCAGGGAGAACGAGGTCAGGCGGCTGAGATGGCTCGCCGCTATGGCGAGGTGGCCCGGCTATTAGTCGATACTGGACTGATTGTCGTCTCGACGACCAATCCCTTCGGCATGGCCTATGTCGAAGCGGCACAGGTCATCCGCACACTCGTCCATCCGGTCCCGGTGATCGCCGTCCACATGAGCAAGACGCCCGAAGAAGCCCCGCCCAATACGGATATCGTGCTGTCAGGCCCGACGGATTTTGATACGGCGACACGACGGATTCTTGAAGAGCTCAAGCGCCGTGGAGTCCTGGCTCAAGCGATTGGGGCGAAGCCGATCTTTCAGTATTCGATCTAGCAGGAGGGGATGAAGGCTGATGATCTTCTGTGCTCGCGCAACGCGCGGCCTCAGAAGGCCCTCGTTGGACGCGCGCAGTGGAAGATCAATCAGCCCCCATCCCTGAGAGATAACGAGCGAGCTTGGAGGGAGCATTTATTTCGTTCGACGCGCGCATGTCCGAGGCTGAAGTGAGTCTTCGTCTCGCTGTGCACTTAGCCTCTTCAGGTCGCGCAACGACTCCGATTTCTGTTGCGATCGACGGAGCACAAGTAAAAGTCGGACAGACCGAACACTTCAATATTGTAGCATTCATGCGACAGCTCGGGTGGCTCGCCGAATCAACAACCGCACGTTGGCAAGGCGTGTACGTCAATCCCAGGGCAAGCGTCCAAATTTACGTTCACTCCAAATCCGGCTTGGGTGACGTAACCACAACTCTCGGCACCGGGCACATGTTCATCGCTGAAGCTAAAAAAGGACCACTCACCAGGTCCAAGAGTTCCGCCGAATATCCATTGCTACGCGAAGCATTGGGGCAGTTGCTGACCATCGAGGAAGTCCCTGACAATGCCCTATTGGCCGTGGCGGTTCCTGCCGGCGAGCGCTTCCGAGAACTGGCGGAGGGCTGGCGCAATGCTCCGCTTATTCGCCGTACCGGAATCCGAATTCTCACAGTTGCCTCATCGGGCGCAATAGAGGGCTGGTAGCAGGGGCTCTAAGTACTCAATGACACATATGAACGAACAGGCACCTTATGGGAAGGGCGTTTCAAGAGTGCGGTGGTGAGTCGTAATGAATATCTGATCGCATGTAGCCGGTACATTGAATTGAACCCCGTCCGTGCGGGAATGGTCGGCCACCCGCGCGACTCCCGATGGAGCAGCTATCACGGACGTGCTCTAGGGCGGCCAGATCCGTTGCTTGATGAGGATCCTTGGTACACCACATTGGGAAATAGTCCAGAGGCCCGCGCAATGATCTATGCCGAGTGGCTCGAGGCCTCGGTGTCTGGCGGTGAATGGGATAGCATCCGGACAGCGACGCAGCAGGGGCGAGTGGTCGAAAGTGAATCGTTTCAGGCGGAAATTGGTGGGAAGGTCGGGAGACGATTGATCGGGGAAACTCGGGGACGGCCCAAAGGAGTGGCTCGCCAGGAAATTGTTCTCTGACCCTATTTTCGTTACCGCTTCTTTGGGGACGATATTGACCCACTGGAGATCAGCCGCGCCCTCGGCCATCAGCCCACGAATGCCTTTCGGAAGGGCGATGAGCTGCTCGGCCGGTATCATCGCATTGCAAAAACGCGGCAGCTATAATTCCAATTAATCAGCTGAGATAGCACTGATGATCACTCGGCTGTCTAAAGGAGTTCAAAATGGCCATTTCAATTCGACCAAACTTCCAGGGCCGCATAGCCACCCCCGCAGCAAGCACCGGCGCAACCGACTACGCGGACTTTGTTATCGAGGGAGCGCGAAAAAGCCGCAGCCGTATTTCAATCCGCGTCGCTGCATCTTCAGCTGGCAAAATGGCCAAGAGTGCGCCCATCGACTTCCCGGCCGCTCTTGCCGACAAAATTCGCGACAGTTTCCGCAGCAACATGGTCACCGGCGGCGCGGGGCGCATGACCATCCAAATGGACGAAGCAGCACAGATTGGGAAGGAGCTTTGTCCCGTCCTCTTTCCGGCACCCGTCTATAGATTATTCGCGCAGAGTCTGGCCAATGCGATGAATCACCTTAAGGGCGGCGTTAGAATTCGGCTGGCGCTGGATGAAACTCTGGTGGACCTGCCGTGGGAATATGTCCTCAGGCCCGATCGCCGCCACGACAACGCCATGTCGTCGTTTCTTCTGCTAGATCCGCGCATCTCTTTGGTGCGTCAACAAGCGAATCCCGTCATCGCTCTCAAACCTTTGGAAAATGATCGTGGTTTCGCGTTTGCTGGGACTCTTTGGGAGGGTGGAAAGGACGGCTGGCAGGTCTACCAGGAATATTCGCTGCTGCGTGAGGCCTTGAAGCCGGTTGCAAAGTTCATAGCGCCTGAATTCTTCGTGGCCACCGATAAGGCTGCCTTTGAACACGAAAGCGGGCGCGACGCTGCGATCTTCCACTACGCGGGCCACTGCGATTTCGATTCGGAGGATCGCCCCTACCTCGTTCGGGAAATGCCCACAACCGCCTCTCTTTTCCATGCACCGAAGCTCTACTCTTCGGACCTGGCGAAGCTAATGAAAAAGTGGGGAACTCGCTTTGCAGTCTTCAGCGCCTGCAACAGCGGATATTGGCCAGTCGTAAAACCGATGCTCGATGCCGGGCTTCCCGCCCTTGTGGGCGTGAATGGTGCGGTCAGCTCCCAAAGTTCCATCGAGTTCTGCGCGAAGCTTTATGAGTCGTTGGCGGTCGGATTGACGCTCGATGAAGCTGTCGCCAGAGCGCGCCTGCATCTGATGCGGTGGGGGCAGAACGAAGGAATGTTCGATTGGGGCTTGTTCATGGTCTACATGCCCTCTCCGCAGTCGCTTCTCTTTCCAAGGCAACCCTCGCGCACATTGAACGAGCGGCAAGAGGAAGTTCGCCGCGACTTCAACGAAACGATCGAGCGAACCCAGGAACAGGCTCGCACGCTCGACCAGATGAATTTCTCTGAAATAGCCTCGGAGTCGATTAAGTGCCGCGTGCTGATCCTCGGTCGATTCACCGGGCGGCGTCTCAAGGTCCTCAAGGCCATCCAGGATCATCTTAGGCAACATCCAAACCATTATATCCCGGAACTTTTCGTTTACGATAAACCGAAGGAACGGGATTTGATTGAATCCATCACCGCGTTTGCATCGCTCTCGCGCTTCATTGTCGCGGACTTGAGCGAACCAAAGAGTATCCAGGCCGAACTGCAGGCGATCGTGCCCCAATACGCTTCCGTCCCCGTCGTCCCAATCATAAACCAGACCGGTAAACCCTACGCGACCACCGACAATATTTTCCGCCGCGAGAACGTCGTGAAGCCGGTTTTGCGCTACCGCAATATCGACGATTTGCTCAGCAAGCTGGACGACGAGGTTGTTTCCCGCGCTGAAGAGAAGCGGGTCCAGGTGGCACCACCCAGTAATAACTAGCTAGTCATAATGTCCTACGGCTGAAATTCACTCGATCTTCACTTCACCACTCGGAGCAACCCATTCCTTCTGTACCGAGGGGGCAGCGGTCATGAGCGCCTCACCGCGGCGACCCTGATAAGGGGAGATCCGTATCGTCCCGAGAGACGCAAAAGAATAGGGGTCAGAGCGCGATTTCGAGGATGATTGAAGGGGTTGAGCTGGTGATTCGTCCCAGACGCTAGGTGGATCGATTTGGGAAAGCCGGTTTGCTGGCTGGCACTGGAACCTGCGAGACATGGGCCCGTCCTCATGATTGATTGTGACAACGGCATGGCTCATTGTTCACGAGCTGCGTTCAGAAAATACACTCTGACCCCAATGGTATTCAGTGGTACATTACCGGTGTGGCAGTTCCGAGAGAATGACAATCAGGTCTGGCCGCACGATTTCATTTACATCGGAGAATGGGTAGCAAAGATTATGGGGTGCATCCAAGATTCTGACGGAACGCCTAACCCTTCGTTGCACCGGGCTGCCTTCGGCGGCCGGTGAACTCAAACGTTAGAGCGCACCTATGTTCGATCCGAAGCTCCACTGGGTCCAGCACATAGTCCCGCACCGACTCGCACTCACATCGTGCCCTATTCGAACCATAGACCTCAAAGAACAGGTTGCCACGTGGCGCAACGCTGGAGTCGAGGTGGTCGCTTCCTTGCTCCAGCCGCGCGAGGCCGACAATTACGGTGTTGCGGAGGAGTCGGCGATCTGCGAAACGTTCGGCATTGAATTCCTGTCGTTTCCCATTCCAGACCATGGAATCCCTAGCTCGGAACAAGACGCAGCACTCTTAATTGATAGTATTCATGCAAGTCTGGTTGCGGGTAAAGCTGTGGCCATACATTGCTATGCGGGAATAGGGCGTACTGGAATCATCGCTGCGTGTGTACTCAACCAGATTGGGATCCCGGTCTCGGACGTTTTCCATTTGCTACGTGTGTCGCGCGGATGCGTCATGCCAGAATCCTATGAACAAAGGGAATGGGTGAAAAGGTTCATTGCAGGTCGTGCAGGTGCGCTTTAACCAGCCAATCGAGCGGACGCTTCCGCGCTGCGGAATAAAAGGGGTCGGGAGTCTTTTCTGGCCTGGTGATTGGTGAATTCTAATTACAAGTGCAACACCGGCAGCGACGAGGGGATTTGGGTGGGGCTGTACGATAGAGTGGGACAGACGCGTCACCTCCAGCGAAGAGGAGTCTGCCATGCCCTATCAGCACCTCACCTTAGAAGAGCGGTCGATGATGGCCCCGATGTGGATCCTCGGCTGGTCCATCCGTGACATTGCGACCCAACTGGGTCGTGCCCCCAGTACCATCAGTCGCGAACTGCGCCGGAACAGCGATGGAACCGGGGCTTATGCCGGCTACTGGGCCCATCGTGATGCGCAACGCCGCCGCCGTGCCGTTCGACATTCATGTCTGACGAGTGGTGTGTTGGCGACGTATGTGCAGGAGAAACTGCAGTGCCGATGGTCGCCAGAACAGATTGCCCACCGTGTGCGGCTCGACTATCCCCACGCGTCTGCAATGCGTATCAGCCATCAAACGATCTATATGTGGCTGGCAGAAGATCACCGTACGGGCGGTTCCTGGTCCCGGTACCTCCGCCACCATCGTCGGCGTCGGAAACGCTATGGTAGTGGGCCGCGTGCTCCACGCATCAGAGGACGAGTGTCTCTGGCAGACCGACCGGCCATCGCCCACCGCCGAGGGCGTATTGGAGACTGGGAAGGGGATCTGGTGGTCGGTCGAGGCCAGAGCGGCTTCGTGGCCACACATGTGGACCGGCGCAGTCGCTTTCTCCTTGCAGCGAAGGTGTCACGCCGGACTGCTGCGGAGGTCACGGCCGTCACGCGAAAAATCCTGCAGCCGCTCCCGCGGCAGGTGAGGCGGACGCTCACCGTGGATAACGGTAGCGAATGGACGGCATTTCGCAGCCTCCAACGGACCTTGGGGCTCCAGGTCTA
>SWDH01000028.1:76429-83057 GCA_005116945.1 Nitrospira sp. | reverse complement strand
CCAGCCGAAGTCTTCGCTCGGGCTCCAGGTGTTGCACTTCAACCTTGAATTCAAGATTCATTGGCATATGGTGAATCGGGATGAGTCTATTCTGCTAGCAGGACTGATTTGACCGCCTTGCGCTACCAAGACCGACGTTCTCTTCGCTTGCTTCTCCTGATTTGTGTGCATATCATTTGAAAATATTTACGCATTCCATGTCGGAGGAGCTATGCGTACCAACATCGTGATCGACAATAGCTTGATGCAGCGAGCCATGAAAGCCACCGGGCTTTCGACCAAGAAAGCGGTGGTGGAAGAGGGCCTTCGATTGCTGATCAAGGTGAAGGGACAAGAAGGCATTCGCCGTTTGCGTGGCAAGATTGAGTGGGAGGGAGATCCCGGCGCGATGCGGGAAGGCCGTATCAAGGCGGCTTCATGATTATTGTCAATACGACGGTATGGGAGAAACAAAGGGGTCAACCCCTTAGACCCCCTCCTGCAGCAGACCTCCGCTACGCAAACGTTGTTTGCTCCGTGGCCCCGCTGATCTGCGGGGACGTTAGGCATTGGAATCTGCGCCATCTGGCGGACGGGATGTGTGGAATTTGACTCACCGGAAATCCCTGTGTTACGGTCAACCTCTGTCAATTCGCACAGTTAGCAAGGAATTTCCGTTTATGGCGGTTGAAAAAGATCTGAAGGCCATTCTTGGCAAATTGAAGTACTCAGACGACGCCAAAGTGCTCGCACAGATCTCAGAAAATACGAAACAGGTCCATGCTCGCATGGCCGGCATTACGCACAAGCTGGTGGTCATGAGCGGAAAAGGCGGCGTGGGCAAGAGCATGACCACGGTCAACTTGGCGTTGGCCTTTGCGCGGCAGGGTGCGAAAGTCGGACTCTTGGACGTGGATCTGAATGGGCCTTGTGTGCCTCGCATGTTGGGATTGCACGGTCAGTCGTTGACGATGACGCCTGAGGGCGCGATTCCCCCGGTCGGGCCGCTCGGGGTAAAAGTCGCGTCGATGGACTTCTTCCTGGAGGATGCATCGCCGGTTCGTTGGAAAGGGCCGATGGATGTCAGTCCCGTATGGCTGGGGCTGATGGAAATGAATGTCATTCGAGAATTCTTGGCCGATGTCGTCTGGGGCGAACTCGATTATCTGCTGGTCGATCTGCCGCCCGGGGCTGCGGCGGACAAGCCTCCGGTCATCGCCGGATTTATTCCTGACCTGGCAGGAGCGATTGTCGTCACTACGCCATCAGAGGTGGCATCGGATGTGGTGCAGAAGTCGGTGACCTATGCCCGCGACATAGGTATCAAGGTCATGGGCATGGTCGAAAATATGAGCGAGTATCGCTGTCCTTCTTGTGGTGAAGTGAACGAGTTGTTCGAAGGCAATACCGAGGCGATGTGTGAGATGCTAGACCTGCCGTTGCTCGGACGGATTCCCTTCGACCGGAAGCTTGCTCGCACGTTCGACAAGGGAGAGCCATTGCTCGACGAAACCTATCCGACGATTCAACGCTACCAAGAAATTGCCGGGCGCATCAGGACGCTCATCGATTACAAGAAGGTGCTCGCCGATAAACTGTGAAGTTACGTACCAAAGAGGAGATCTCATGAAATTCGTATGCTTGAACTGTGAAACCTACATGAACTTTGAGAAGGTGGAAAAGCCTGGAGAGGATTCGCTCGGCGTGTTCTTCGGTTGTCCGTCTTGCAATGCCAAGTTTTCCATGGTCACGAATGCAGGCGAAACTCAGATGGTCAGTTCTCTCGGGGTGAAGCTGGGTGGGCGTACCGTTGAGGCCGAGCCGTTCGAGATGACGCGGGGTACGCTGAAAGACGAAGCAGCCGCAGGCTCTGGTCAGATGGCGGCGTATTTGAACGAGAAGATCCAAGGTGGTCAGCCGGCGGTCGCAGCAGCTACGGCTGCACCGGCAGCCAAGCCTGGAGAGAAGTCCGGCGGCGGTTGCCCCTTCTCCGCGATGGTGGCTGAAATGGGATTGACGTCTGGTGGGAAGCCCGGCGATGCCGGGGCAATAACCTCGGACTTCACCTGGTCGGCTGATGCAAAGGAGAAGCTCGATAGGCTTCCCTCGTTCGTCAAGCCAATGGTGCAGAGCAGTGTGGAGGCTTTTGCTCGAAAGCAGGGATACAAGACGATCACATTACAAGTGATGGACGATTCCAAGAGCGATTCGAGCAATGGGATCGCCTGGACGCCGGAAGCTGAAAAGCGGCTTGAAAATATCCCGGACTTTATCCGGCCCATGGCTCGAAAAGAAGTTGAACGTGTGGCGAAGGAACGTGGACTGGCGACCATTACGGCTCAAGTGATGGACGAGACCAAAGATAAGTTTATGAAGTTCATGTAAGGGACGTCGAACACATACAAGATGATGATCGCACAGAGGCCTGTCCAGTCCCACTGGACGGGCCTTTCTATTATGCATGAGTCGTGGTAGCGGCATGCGACAGGGATTGCGCGAAAATTGCTGGGTGGGAATCATCGTTCTGGTCTGTTTACTCCTGTCTGCCGTGCCTCTATGGGCGCAGCATGATCAGCATAGTCAAGCGCCGGTGCATAAAGAGGTCGTCACCGGCCATGAACATCCTACGGCTGCGGGATCTCAGCTTGGATGGGAAGGGTCTGTCGCAGGCGTTGCCTATTCTGAGTTCAATCATCACCTCACCGGCATGTTGGTACTCATCATAGGACTCAGTGAGCTGCGCCATGCGTTGGCCATGTCATTCTGGGCTTGGACCAGGTTTCTTCTGCCGGGAGCCTTGCTCACAGCAGGGTTTTTTCTCCTTATCTGGAGCGATCATAATGCGTGGCCGATCGGCGCGCTCAGTTTCGTTGAGACCTTTTTCGGCAGTGACCCGGAAATCTTTCAGCATAAGAGTTACGGGCTCTTGTCGTTGACGGTCGGCGCCATCGAATTGCTCCGCAGGCTTGGACAGATCCGTCATGCGGCCTGGGTTGCACCGTTGCCTCTCTTTGCCATTATCGGAGGATTGA
This sequence comes from Nitrospira sp., assembly GCA_005116945.1. Classification (GTDB taxonomy): domain Bacteria; phylum Nitrospirota; class Nitrospiria; order Nitrospirales; family Nitrospiraceae; genus Palsa-1315. The sequence continues at coordinate 80,046 of SWDH01000028.1, read as the reverse complement.
TGCTGTTCGGTCATTCCCACGGCCTCCATCCCTCAGCCGCAAAGATCGCGATGGACCATGCGATGATGGGCACCATGGCGGTGACGGCTGGTTCATCCAAGCTCCTGTCCGATTGGTTCCGTGTCTCGTCGTACGCGGGGCCCTCCAAGTGGGAGTTGCCCTGGGCCGCCCTGATTCTGTTCATCGGGATACAGCTGCTGATCTATTCAGAGTAACGCTGCCTGTTGTGTGCGTCTCAGCATAATTGACACCTTTCTAAACCCTGTGCTACGAGTACAAGCTCTTATTGATTGAGATCATATTCTTGCGTGGTCGGTCTCTCTGAGTCCGGCTGCATGGAGTAAGCATGGGTGGACATAGCCATTGGGCGACGGTTAAACGGCATAAAGGAGCCATGGATGTTAAACGCGGGAAGATCTTCACGAGGATTATCCGCGAGGTAACGATTGCCGCTCGTACGGGTGGAGACCCGGACGGTAACCCTCGGCTCCGGCTGGCCATCTTGAAGGCCAAAGAGGCCAACATGCCGGGCGATACGTTGAAAAAAGCCATTCAGCGCGGCACAGGAGAGTTGCCGGGCGTCGCCTATGAAGAGTTTTCGTTGGAAGCCTACGGGCCCGGCGGGACAGGCATCTTGATGGACATCACGAGCGATAATCGGAATCGCACCGTGGCTGAGCTGCGAAATCTTCTCACGAAAAACCATGGCAATATGGCGGAGGCCGGCGCGGTGTCATGGCAGTTTCATAAGAAAGGACTGCTGACGATTGAGCAGGGCAAAGTTGACGAAGATACGCTGCTCTCCCTTGCGCTTGATGCAGGAGCGGAGGACGTGAAGGTGGGCGAGAAAAGTTTTGAGATCATCACGGACCCGCACCACTTTGAAGCGGTGAAGAAGGCGCTTGCCGATGCAAAAATCGATACCGCACTTGCAGAAGTCACCGCGGTGCCGCAGAATACGATCAAGTTGGAAGAAAAAGCCGCGGAGCAAATGCTCAAGCTGATGGAAATCTTGGACGAGCATGACGATGTGCAGAAGGTGCATGCGAATTTCGATATTTCTGACGAAGTGATGGAGAAAGTGGCTGCTGCGGGATGAACAGTAGCAGTCGCTACTCAGGTGTTCAGACTGTCAGGGGGAAGCACAGAGCTTCGAACACGTCATCCTTCAGCCTATGTTAACTCATAGAGCATGATCGCCTCATTGACAGGCCGGTTGGCCTTCAAGGCGCCGACTCATCTGATCCTCGATGTACAGGGGGTCGGATACGAAGCGCATATTCCTCTCAGCACCTACTACGGATTGCCCAATCTCAGCGACAATATCTCGTTGAGCGTTCACACCCATGTCCGCGAAGATGCGATTCAGCTCTTCGGTTTTCTGACGTCGCAGGAAAAAGATGCATTTGTCCTACTGACCAGCGTGTCCGGCGTCGGACCCAAGCTGGCGCTCAGTGTCTTGTCGGCTCTGCCGGTGTCCGATCTCGTCTCAGCCATTCAGTCGGGAGATGTTGAGAAGCTGACCACGGTTCCAGGAATCGGTCACAAGTCCGCTAGCCGTCTTGTGCTGGAGCTCAAGGATAAAGTCGGAAAACTTCATCCTGGCCTCGTGCCGGCACACGAGGGTCCCAGGCAAGGACAAGATGCGATCTTCGATGATGCGCTGTCGGCGCTCGTGAATTTGGGCTATCGTCCGCAAGATGCCAAAGAGGCGTTGAAGCAGGTGAGGAAATCAAGTGCTGAGTCCATCGTGCTCAAAGACATGATTCGTGAATCCTTGAAGGAACTGGCAAGGGGGTAAGGATGATGATGAGATTGATTCAGCGAATAGTCCGGACTCAATGTTCCCTCGGGCTCGCCATGCTCCTACTGGGGCTAGGGGCCATGCCCGTGCAAGCCGAAGAGCCGAGTGAGCCAAAAAGTATTCGCAAGACCTGCGGCACATGTCCCGATGGTTATGCGACCACGGGCGTGACCGAGTCCAAAGAGATTTGCACGGACGGCGATCCCACCCTCGTTCAGTGTGTGCCGTTGGGGGCGAATCTGCTGTCCGTGTGCGGTTCTTGTCCCGATGGCTATCGTGAAATGGGCAACTCGAATGTGCCGGCTCGTTGTGGAAGCAAGGATGGGGGACGGCTCACACAATGTCAGCTGGAGAAGATGGAGTCGAGCCTCCCCGACCCCACGCAAGGCTTCAAGACCTGCCCGCCTGATTGCGGGAGTACCGCAACGCCTGGACAGGGCGCCTTACCGCCCCCACCGAAGTATGTCCCAGCGCCGGAGAAGAAATAGGCCTAAAGGGAAAGAGGTTTCATTGCGATGACTGAGCGAGTGGTGAGTACGCAGATCACAGACGAAGAGCGAAGCATTGAAACGGTGCTACGTCCGCAGACCTTGGAGGAATATGTCGGCCAGGAGCGAATGAAAGAATCCTTGCGGATCTGTATTGAAGCGGCGAAGCAGCGGAACGAAGCGCTCGATCACACGATTTTTTATGGCCCTCCTGGGTTGGGGAAGACGACTATCGCTCATATCATTGCTCGTGAGATGGGGGGGGCGCTCCGCTCGACCTCCGGCCTCGTGTTGGCCCATGCGGGTGACCTGGCCGCCATCCTGACAAACCTCCAAGAGCACGATGTCCTGTTTATCGATGAAATTCATCGGCTCCCGGCTTCGGTCGAAGAGGCGCTCTATCCAGCGATGGAGGACTATCAGCTCGATCTCGTCATTGGTCAGGGGCCTGCGGCCAGAACGGTGAAGCTGGATCTCCCGCAGTTTACGCTCGTCGGGGCTACAACCAGGGCCGGCGCCCTGACCTCCCCTCTCCGGGACCGATTCGGCCTCGTCCACCGCTTGGAGTTCTACTCTCCCGTAGAGCTGCAGACCATTGTGACACGTTCAGCAGGTGTGCTTGGAATCCCCATCGACTCCGAGGGAGCGAGGGAGATTGCCGGTCGTGCTCGAGGAACCCCCCGCATCGTCAATCGACTGATCAAGCGGGTGCGCGACTATGCTCAGGTGAAGGCGGCGGGACACGTAACCCAGACCGTTGCCAGAGATGCGCTTGCATGGTTGGGGATCGATACAGCGGGATTCGATGAGATGGATCGCCAAATTCTTCTGACAATCATCGACAAGTTCGCTGGAGGCCCAGTCGGGGTGGAATCCCTGGCAGCCGCATTACAGGAAGACCGCGGCACCCTCGAAGATGTCCATGAGCCCTATCTGATTCAAGCTGGCTTCCTCGAACGAACCGGCCGTGGTCGGCACGCCACGAAGCTGGCCTTCGATCATTTCAAACGGCCAAGCGCTCTCCTTTTTTCATGATGCATCCGGGGCCGTAGAGTCCTTTCTGGTCATACATGTACAGGGGGTGGAGTGTTATGCAAGCTCATGAAACGTTGAGGGTCTTCTTGCTTTGCCGGGAAGAATTCTTGTATCATCGATCACTTAGCTTGTACCATTCCAGCCGACGGACGGATACCCGCCTTCTTGGGCTGCGAAGAGGGGGTTCGCTGTGTCCGGAGACTTTTCCGAGTATCGTGAAAAGATCGATCGTATCGATGACGAGATTTTACGACTGCTAAATGAGCGGTCTAAAAGTGTCATTGAGATCG
>SWDH01000028.1:63357-76419 GCA_005116945.1 Nitrospira sp. | reverse complement strand
AACTGCGGGATGCGGACGCCAACCTCCATACCCAGGCTCGGGAAGCGTCGATCATCGCACGCCTGACCCAGCAGAATGCCGGGCCGTTTCCATCAGAGGCCATTCGGCCGGTCTATCGAGAAATTATGTCCGCCTCCCTCTCTCTAGAGGGCCCTCAGAAGGTGGCCTATCTCGGTCCCAGAGCGACGTTTACTCATATGGCTTCCATGCAGAAATTCGGGTCGGCCCCCCAGTACGTCCCCGTCAATAGCATCAAGGACGTTTTCAGTGAGGTCGAACGGGGGCGAGCGAATTTCGGTGTGGTTCCGATCGAGAATACGACCGAGGGAGTGGTCAACCACACGCTCGATATGTTTGTCGATTCCTCCCTGCTTATTTATGGTGAAGTGCTCCAGGAGGTCTCCCATCACTTGATGTCGAAGTCCGGCGTGATGGACGAGGTGAAACAGATCCACTCGCACCACTCGCACCCCCATGCCATTGCCCAATGTCGGAATTGGTTGGAGGCGAACTTTCCTCATGTGCCAGTATCGGAGGTGGCGAGCACCGCACGCGCGGCAGAACAGTGTGTGGAGCATCCCTCTGTCGCCGCCATTGCCTCGGAGTTAGCGGCCCAGTTGTACGGCTTAAAGGTCCTCAAGGCTCGCATTGAAGACAATATCAACAACGTGACTCGCTTCCTCATCTTGTCTCAGAAGCCGCCGGAGCGTACAGGGAAAGATAAGACGTCGCTCATGCTCTCAGTGAAAGATAAAGTCGGCGCCCTCTACGATCTCCTCCGACCGTTCGCCTCTCACGGCCTGAGCATGACGAAGATTGAATCGCGTCCTTCCAGACGAAAAGCCTGGGAATATATTTTTTTCGTCGATATCGAAGGGCATATTGAGGAAGAGCGAGTCAAGAAAGCTATTGAAGAAATCACCGGTCGCTGTCTTTTTATGAAGGTCCTGGGTTCCTATCCGGCCCACAGTTGATGTCATGCCGCTGAACGTTCATCCAGACATCGTTTCGCTCAGACCCTATGTTCCAGGGAAGCCGATTGAAGAACTGCAACGGGAATTGGGTCTTGCGCGCATCATTAAACTGGCCTCGAACGAAAATCCGTTGGGCTCCTCCCCAAAGGCGCTCGCTGCGTTGAACGAAGGAGCCTCGACCCTGCATCGTTATCCTGATGGCGGGGCATTTCGCTTGCGGGAAGCCCTGGCAGATCGTTGGAAGGTGACTCCGGATCAGGTCATACTGGGGAACGGATCGGATGAAATTTTGGGCCTGCTTGCCCGGACGTTTTTAGCCCCGGGCGATGAGGCGATCATGGCCGATCAGACCTTCGTCATCTACAAAATGGAGGTGACGGCAGCCCATGGAAAGCCTGTGATCGTTCCGTTGAAGGAGTGGCGGCACGATCTTCAGGCCATGGCCGATGCTATCACTGACCGAACAAGGCTCCTGTTCCTCTGTAACCCCAATAATCCAACCGGAACGATGGTGTCCGCATCTGAGGTCGAACGGTTGCTCTCGCGTGTGCCGGAGTCTACCGTGGTGGTTTTCGACGAGGCCTATTTCGAGTACGTCAGGAGTCGGCAGTTTCCGGACTCCATGGCCTATGTGAAGCAGGGGCGAAATGTGATCGTGTTGCGGACATTTTCAAAAATCTATGGCCTCGCAGGATTGCGAATTGGATACGGCATCACGACGGCAGAGATCACCAATTATTTGAACCGAGTTCGCCCTCCCTTCAACGCGAATAGCCTGGCGCAGCGCGCCGCCCTCGCCGCGCTTGGAGACGACGAACATGTGGCACAGAGCCGGTCGGTGAATGAGACAGGGATGGGCCAGATGGTCAGGGGATTGACCACGCTCGGGTTTTCACCGATTCCGAGTGAAGCCAATTTTGTGTATGTCGATATCGGTCGAGACGGACGACAGGTATTTGAGGCTCTGTTACAGGAGGGCGTCATCGTTCGTCACATTGAAGGGCGCATGGTCCGGGTGACCATCGGCCTGGAAGAAGAAAACAGGGAATTCTTGGCTGCGCTCAAGCGGGTCATCCATGCGCATTGAGTGTCTCGTAACCATGCAGGATGTTCAAAGAGGTCGTCCTCATCGTTCGTGAAAGGTGAAACGTAAAATGTGAAATGTTCCGGAGGGAGAGCGCTCGGCAATCCTACGCGTCACCCCTACTTTTCACCTTTCACGTCTAACGTTTCACGGTTTCTGGGAGTGATTTTTTCAGCATCCTGCTAGTGAGGGCAACATGATCATTGTATTAAAACCAGACGCAAGCGAAGGGGAGGTCGACCACATTATCGATCGGCTTCGCGAATTGGGATTGAAATCTCAACTCTCGACCGGTCAGGAGCGGACGATTATCGGAGTCATCGGCGACGATCGGGTCCTGCATAACCAGCCGCTTACGGCGTTGCCGGGCGTTGAAAGCGTCTTGCCCATTCTTGCGCCGTGGAAGCTAGTCAGCCGGGAATTTAAGCGGGAAGGCACGGTCATCCATGTGGGCAACGTGAAGATCGGCGGCAACAAGCTGGTCATCATGGCGGGGCCCTGCGCGGTGGAGCGGCTTGAAACCACAGTCGGTATCGCCCATGAGGTCAAGGTAGCCGGAGCGAGCATTTTACGCGGAGGCGCCTACAAGCCCCGCACGTCGCCCTACTCCTTTCAGGGTTTAGGGCGTGAGGGGTTGGATTATCTGGTTGAGGCAAGAAAGCAAACCGGGTTGCCGGTGGTCAGCGAGATCCTGGATACTCGCGACATCGAACTGTTTCTCGAAAAAGCCGATATCATCCAGATCGGCGCTCGCAATATGCAGAATTTTGAATTGCTCAAGGAGGTCGGGGCGTACGACAAGCCAGTGCTGTTGAAGCGGGGACTTTCGGCGACGATCAAGGAATTTCTCTTGTCGGCGGAATACATCATGTCTCGCGGAAATCAGAACGTCATGTTGTGCGAGCGGGGGATCAGGACTTTCGAGACGCAGTATCGCAACACGCTCGATCTTGCCGCGGTCCCGACATTAAAAGAACTGTCGCATTTGCCTGTCATCGTCGATCCTAGCCATGCGACCGGCAAATGGAATTTGGTGGCGCCGATGTCGAAGGCAGCAGTAGCCGCGGGGGCGGACGGTATTCTGATCGAAGTCCATTCGAACCCGGAATGTGCGCTGTGCGATGGTGAAGAGTCCATTAAGCCGAGTCAGTTTAAGGAACTGATGCAGGACATGCGAAAGATCGCGGTGGCGGTTGGTCGAGAAGTGTAATCAACGAGACGGAGGGCTCTGGATCGAGGCAGGCTTCGGTTCAGTGTGAAGCATGGCGTTGCATTTTACCCAGGTCGCGATTATTGGAGTCGGGCTGATCGGCGGGTCGCTCGGTATGATTCTTCGCCGAAAGGGGTTGGCCGCACAGGTCATCGGTGTTGGGCGGCGTGTCGAAAACTTGAAAACTGCGGTCGAGCTGGGCGCGATCGATCGTTACGTGATCGACCCCAAAGATGGAGTGAGGAATGCCGACTTGGTTGTATTGGCTACGCCAGTTGACACCTATGAGCGGCATTTGGCGGAATGGGCATCCTGTTTGAAACAAGGCGCGATTGTGACTGATGTCGGAAGCGTGAAGGGTGTGCTGGTGGAACAGGCTGAACGAGCCATGCCCGATGGTGTCCACTTTGTCGGGGCTCACCCCATCGCCGGCAAAGAAAAGACGGGGGTGGCGGCGGGATCGGATCAGCTCTTTGTCGGCGCGCGTTGTATCCTGACGCCGACGAAGGCCACAAATACGCAGGCGCTTGAGCAGGTCCGAACGATGTGGCAGGAAACCGGCTCGGTCGTGCTGACGATGGATGCCCATCTGCATGACAAGATTCTTGGGGCGGTCAGTCATCTGCCTCATGTGGCGGCCTTTGCCCTGATCAATGCCCTGGCTGAGATTCGCGATCGACAAGTCCCAGCTCTCGACCTGGCAAGTCACTCGGGCGGTGGGTTGCGGGATACGACCAGGATTGCTGCGAGTTCTCCAGAAATGTGGCGCGATATTTTCCTCTGGAACCGTGACAATGTGGTGACGTTCATTGAGGCCTATGAGCGCTCCCTGAACCAATTGAAGCAATTGATTCGAGAGGGGGATGCCGCAGGCATCGAGAAGGAACTCGAACGGGCCAAGCAGGAACGAGAGAAGCTTCCTACGCGACAGACGGTCTCGGCGTAAGACACCTATGGCATCGCTGATCATTACACCTGGCAGGCCGTTACGGGGAACGATTTCCGTTCCTGGCGATAAGTCGATCACCCATCGCGCCATCATTCTGACAGCTTTAGCGAATGGGATCAGTACGGTTGCGCGCTATTGCCGAGGTGAAGATTGCCTCGATACCATGCGGGCTCTCCAGGGTCTCGGTATCCGTATCGATGAGTCGGACGAAGAACTCTGTGTGCATGGCAAGGGACTCTGGGGGCTGACCGAGCCGAGTGGGCCGATTGATTGCGGGAACTCTGGAACAGGCATTCGCCTCCTGACGGGTCTGCTGGCTGGGCAAGACTTTTTTACCGTGCTGAGCGGTGACGAATCGATCCGTCGCCGCCCCATGGGACGGATTGTGAAGCCGTTGCGGGAAATGGGCGCCGTCATTGCCGGACGCAAGGGTGGCGAACTTGCGCCCTTAGCCGTCACAGGTAGTCGACTTCGCGCGATCACCTACGCCTCGCCGGTGGCGAGTGCGCAAATCAAGTCGGCGTTGTTGCTCGCAGCCTTGTTTGCCGAAGGAACCACTCGTATCACTGAGCCGCGCCTTTCGCGGGATCATACGGAACGGTTGTTCAAATTTTTTGGTATTGCGCTTCAACGGGAAGGGACTACTCTGCTGATCGATGGACGACCGTCGGTTGGATGGAATGCGGTGCCTCGATTAGTCATCCCGGGCGATCTTTCTGCCGCGGCATTTTTCATCGTGGGAGCCACCATTGTTCCTGGTTCGGATGTCACGATTCAACACGTGGGGATCAATCCTACCAGGGTCGGCTTGTTGGACGTGATGACGAGAATGGGTGCAGACATCCAACTGCTCAATAGGCGCGAAGAGGCAGGAGAGCCGGTTGCGGATATTCGAGTGAGGTCGGCTAGGCTGCATGGAGTGGAGATCGGACCTGAGTTGATTCCGCAGACGATCGATGAATTTCCCATTTTGTGTGTCGCAGCCGCAGTGGCAGAGGGTGACACGATCATCTCCGGAGCCCAAGAATTGAGAGTCAAAGAGAGCGATCGGATTGCCACGGTGTCGGCGGAATTATCTGCGATGGGGGCGCAGGTGACGGAAAGGCCGGACGGGATGATTGTGCGAGGTCTTGGCACAGCGGAAGATAATGGTCGGTTGCAAGCTGGATGTGGCCACAGCCATGGAGATCACCGAGTGGCGATGTCGTTGGCCATTGCAGGCTTGACCGCGTCGGCTCCAACCTCGATTGACGAGGCGGCGTGCATCGAGACATCATTTCCGACCTTTCATCGGACACTCTTGGAATTATTAGGCGAGCATCGGTGACGGTTTTGACTATGGGGCATGACGTGGAATCTGTTGCGGAGAAACAGCGGGCGAGAGGGCTGATCGTTGCGATTGATGGTCCGGCTGGTGTCGGGAAGAGCACTGTGGCCAAGTTATTGGCTTCTCGATTGGGTTATCTGTACCTTGACACAGGCGCCCTCTATCGCGCGACGGCATGGGCCGTCATTGAGTCTGGCCTGGATCCAGCTGATGCCAAGGGAGTCGAGGCCTTGTTGCCTACGTTGTCACTTCACATGCAGTTTCATCAGGGAGTCGCCACAGTATTCGTCAGTGGCAGGGATGTGAGCGGCGACCTTCGAACGCCTGAGGTGTCGGCGGCGGCATCGGTCATCTCGGCCATTTCAGCGGTCCGGGCCTGGTTGCTGCCCATCCAGCGGCAAATCGGACAGGGTGGATCGATGGTAGCGGAGGGGCGGGACATGGGGACAACGGTGTTCCCATCGGCAGACGTAAAGTTTTTTCTCGAAGCAGATCCGACGATCAGGGCTCAACGCCGACATCGGGAACTCGTTACGGCTGGACATTCTGGGGCTCTTGAAGAGACGAGCGCCGATTTGACAAGCCGCGATACGAGGGACCGTTCTCGGTCAATTGCTCCGTTGGCACCGGCTGAAGATGCCCGATTTATCGATACCTCAACGTTGTCCATCGCGGAAGTGGTGGACCAGATGATGGCTGTGGTTGCGGCCAAACTGTGAGTTCGGTTTTTTACGGGATCTTGTGGGTTCTCTGCCGGACGATTGGCTGGCTGTGTTTTCGCTTTCGAGTCGTTGGTGCAGTTCCCCGGGACGGAGGGTTTCTCGTTGCGGCGAACCATGCCAGTTATTTGGATATTCCGCTCCTGGGCTGTGGGATGCGGCGGCGGGCTTGGTTTCTGGGGCGTAGCGATCTCTTTCCGGTTCCAGGGCTGAAGGCGATCTGTCAATGGTTGGGATGGATTCCCCTGAGGATCGGCCGGTTGGACCGTGATGCATTCGGTAAGGCGGTGGCTCTGATCAAGCAAGGGAAGGTCGTGGTGATTTTCCCTGAGGGCGGTCGCACCCAGGATGGCCGGTTGCAATCCTCCAAGCCGGGAATCGGTATGATCGTGGCGCAAACCGGATGTTCTGTGGTTCCGGCCTATCTCAAGGGGACGTTTGATGTGTTACCACCTGGAATGATGTGGCCGCGGTTCCGTCCTGTGACTGTGTTCTATGGCGAGGCGCTTGCGTTTCCCCGACATGAGGAAGGCGGAGATGCGAAGCAGTACTATCAGGAAGTCAGTCGCACCGCTGAGCGCAGGGCGCGGAAGCTCGGGCTTGCCGAGGTTGACTCGGAACATCTGACGACCTTCAGGAATCAGGCGATGATGAAAGCCGTCAAACGGATTCGCTCATTCGGGTATGACAAGTTGACGTTTGAGGCGTTCGATACTGCGATGGAGAAGACCAAGCGGTTGCAGGGAAATGAGCAGGCGGAAAAGCGCCTTCAGGAAATTCGCGGGCATTTTGCTGATCCGGACCTCAAGAAACCGGAAGGCGGGACATTGGGCGCCGACTTGATGGACCGCTTTCGACGCTATTTGAAGGGAGAGGGGACACTCTAACTGGCGGGATGCTGAAGCGGTCCCCCAGCTTCGTTCTCGCTTTGTTCAGCGCCTCATAGGTATTCCGCAACCACCTGATTGCTGATCCGCCTTCTCGTTTCCCTCTACGAGCTCGCACAATAGCACAACATGTTTTTCGCAGCGCTCTCGCTGCTTGTGAGACGATCGAGCTGGATCACCACAATGCGGTAGGGCAGGGGCCGTGTGAGGACGGCCCCTGCTGTTTAATGGGTTGCCACTTCTTGCGGCCAGAATTTATGTCGAATCTGTGGAAGGGGCTCGCTATCGAAATTGGGGATATCGTAGAGGCAGCGATCGATTGTTGCCACTTCGTCTTCGGTCAGGTCCAGGGCGACCCTCTTTTTCCAAAACTGATCGAGGGTAAAATAATCTCCTGACTGCGGCTTCTCAGCCAAGAGCCCCTTCATCTTATCGAAACCTGCGGTATCAACCCCAGGGACGCGGCCCTTATTGCGGTCATGACACCAGTGCAGTATCTCAGCGATTCCGTACATCGACACATCAATCTTCATCATCTTGCTCATGGAGTCCTCCTTACCAAGTGGGCCATTCTACCTTAACCGCTGCCCTATTTTCAAAGCCGTTGCTGAGTGGGATTGAGTGGGGGAACGGCATAGGGGGGCGCAGGTCACTCCGTAGGACTGATTGCCATGTGAAAGCGGCAGTCTGTATACTGGCCACGCTCATTGCGGAGGGAGAGCCTGGGTGAGGGGGCGTGCATATACAGATCAATCACCACGTTGCCTGCCCTGCGCATGAGGAAGACCGCGTGATCAAATTCGCTGGCGGCCACAAGAGATCTCACGCCTGGGGTTTTGTGGCCGTGGCGATAAGTGCTTCCCTACTTATATCAAGTGGTTGCAACAAGCAAGACCCCTATGCCCCACCGGATCTGTTCTACTACTTTGCGAGTTACCAAGTAGGGAAGAACCCGACGACTGTCACTCCTGTCGATGTCAATCAAGATGGATTTACGGATTTGGTTACCACGAACATCGGTAGTAATACGCTGTCGATTCTCTTGGGGAACGGTGATGGCACCTTTCGCGACCAGGTTCAGTTACATATCTGTAAAGAGCCGCGTTCGCTTGCTCTTGGGATGTTTAATCGCGACGTGTATCCCGATGTGGCCTTGGCCTGTTCCGGCGGCGATGAAGTATCCGTACTCTTCGGTCGATCCGACGGAAAATTTGAAGAAGGGCCGCGGTATCCCGTGCATCGCACTCCGATCGCTATTGCCAGCGAAGATTTGAACGGTGATCAGGCCCCTGACCTTGTGGTCGCGTTGCGGAACGACAAGATTAAAGTGTTTCTGGGAACCGGCACGGGTGAGTTCACCCATGGGGCGCAGTATGAATATGGAGATACGCCCACGTCAGTAGCGATGGCCGACTTGAGCGGCGATGGGAAGATCGATTTGGCGGTGACCAATGGAGGGCCGATGTCGAATGCGGTCTCTATCTGGAGAGGGAATGGCGACGGGACATTTCGCCCTCCCACCGACTATCGGACGGGAAAGCGACCGCTTGGGGTGAGTTTCGCCGACTTCAATCGTGACCGGATACTCGACCTTCTCGTGATCAACGGTCAGCAAGATAGCTTTACAACGTTCCTTGGAGTAGGAAACGGGACGTTCCTGCCAGGGAAAGATTCTGGCGCAGACGCAGGACCGAATTTCGGGTACGCTCGAGATTTCAATGGTGACAGCCGCATCGACGTGGCTATCGTCAATCTTCAGTCGAGCGATCTCTCCATTCTCTTTGGTCGAGGCGATGGAACCTTTGAATATCCGCCGAGAAACTATCGGACGAAACCGGGTCCCTTCGCCCTCGCGACATTTCGCGTGACCACGAAGGAGGAAGAAGAGCCTGGATTGGTGACAGCGGATAACGGCAATGGGAGTGTCTCCGTGTTTCTTCATCGAGGATTGAAGGCTGTGTCCGCTCCAGTCGCGCCTTCCCCGTAAGGCAGGTGGACGTCCAGGGTGAGTTAAAAGTCAGTCTTCTTGACAGCCCACCGACCCTCGGCTAGAGTGACCGAGGGTCGGCCCCTCGCGGCCTTTTGGAGTTCTGGTTCGAGGATTGTGTGAGATCCTTTCGATGGTGGTTTGTCATTGGTGCCTTGCTCACTCTTTCCGTGCTGATGGTGCAGGGCGGGGTGCGAGAGCTGCTCGACGGATCTGTGCCCGGCAGCGGGACCGGCGCATACCTCACGTTTGTGACCACGATTTTCGGCGGAGGATTGCTGGCGGGTTGCGTGGCGCTGGTGATGAAACGACTCCAATAGATCCTGAATATACAGATAGAGGCGTTGATGCATTGTTTGAGATGTCAGGGGTTCATGATGGTCGAACGCCACTATACGCTAGTGAATCGAAGACTCTATGCCCGCTGTCTGAATTGCGGGTTTTGGATCGACCTTGCCGACCTGCTTCGTTTTTTTCACAAAGTGATCGACAGCGGGTTTCGTGGAGGAAAAGTGCGGGAATCGTTCACGCTGTGAGTTAGGAGCGCCGAATTCATGAAGGCAAGAGACTGCGGGAGATCTCATCTGAAGCCATTTCTAGCCTGCGCCGTTGGGGTGTGTATCGATATTATGAAGAAGATCACCCATTGTAAAGCCGTGATTGAGACACCACACTAGCGAGATGGGGAAAACTCCACATTGACATCTTTCCCAAGATAATTGATGACGAATCCCTGCTTATCGTAGGCGAGTATGGCGCCCATCACGTTTTCGTCCCCATAGTCTTCTGCCCCCAATAATTTTCGCACGTCATCGGGGCTTTCGCTGTTCAGCACGTTGCGAAAGATGCCTCGAGTCTTATAAGAAAATCGATTATTGATAAAGATCAGGTCGATCTTGCCGTCCTGGATGCGCACGCCGGCCATAGGGCCAGTCGGCTTGCGTTGATCGATCAAGAAAATGAACAAGGCCTCTTGCTCTACTTTTACTCCGGGGATTTTTTCATTCACGAGCGAATCCAAGGCTTTGGATTCGGAGTCTCCTAATTTAACCCCAAACAGCGAAATCTCGGCGCTCTTCAAGGCCTTGGGGTCCATCACGTCATTCTTGCTCAACTCGTAGGGTTCGCCGTAGCCAAGAGGCGCCCATGCGCCGAATCCTGCCATCACCATACAGGCTAGCGAGACCACTCGAAGTACATGCTTCATCGACTCTTCCTTCCTCATGCGGTCAAAACGATGTAAAGTGCGTGAAATGTATTGATGAAATGGTAGGACCAATGCAGTGTGTGCATATTTTATCGAATGGTTTGAGAACTTGCAAGAATGGCCACTAGGAGCGGGGAAGGGCTCATGGATCGATGGATAAAGGTCCTGTCAACGCGTTCTCGCGGGTCATGAAGGGTAAGTCGGGGCCGATCCGTGATCGCTCAGTTCTGTTCTGGAAGCAAGTTAGATGGCGTGATGGGTGGTGATGAGGAGGGCTCCGAGCTGTCGGAGCCGTTGAAAGTAGGACCCGCAGTCTTCGTCAAGTTCGCCGGTCAGGTTATCCAGGTCTGCCACACAATCTTCAAGGATGCTGACCCGCTGGGGGTCAAGCCCCTCAGGGCTATCGAGGAAATAGACGACGCATCCGCTGATCACGGTATCCAATGTCATGAGAGGCCCCTCAAGATGGCTGTCCACTTGAGGCCATCGTTCTTCCTTGTGAGTTGTCCAGAGAGACATCACAGTATCCCGATCCATCCTGCACATCTCCGTTCGTTGAGCCCAGTTTCGATCGATTCAACCTAGCGCATGGAGTGGCAGGAGCGCAAGCGTGCCAGAGTGAATCCGACGAGCGAGAATTCTCAGGCTCTGAACTGATGATGCGAGGCGTTTATGGATAGAGCCCCCGGTGAAGATGTGCCTGAGCGACTTTGTCGATCCCGCTCATCAGGGCGGCCATACGCATAGAAGTTTTTTTGGACAGGGAAAATTGCAATGTTCGATGGAAGGCGGTGACCATGATGTCTTGCAATCGCTCTTGAATGTCAGTGGCTTTCCAGAAAAATCGCTGCAGATCCTGCACCCACTCGAAGTAGGATACGATGACGCCTCCGGAGTTCGCGAGGATGTCTGGAATAATGAAAATCCCGCGGTCCTGCAAGATGCGATCGGCTTCCAAGGTCGTCGGGCCGTTCGCTCCTTCGGCGAGAATCCGGCAGCGCAGTTTTGCCGCATTGCGTTCCGTGATCTGCTCGGAGAGCGCAGCGGGGACTAACACGCTGCAGTCGAGCTGAAGTAATTCGTCGTTAGAGAGCCAGTCTCCCAGCTTGGTCTCACGTAGGGGTTGGCCTGCGGTCTTGTAGCGTGCAAGAAGCTCTGGAATATCCAGCCCGCTCGAATTATAGAGACCTCCGTTCACGTCGCTCACGGCGATGACACGTGCGCCGCACTCTTGCATGATGCGGGCGGTATGAGCCCCGACATTGCCGAACCCTTGTATCGCCACAGTGGTATTCCGAATGTCGAGCTTAAGATGACGAAGCGCTTCCATGGTGACGCAGACGACACCGCGGCCGGTGGCTTCTTCACGACCGAGGCTTCCTCCAATCGAGAGGGGTTTGCCTGTGACGACACCCGGCACTGAGTATCCTACCTGCTGGCTGTAGGTGTCCATGATCCAGGCCATCACCTGGCTGTCTGTGCCGACGTCCGGGGCCGGGACGTCTTTGTCTGGTCCGATCAGTGGGAAAATCTCTGCGGCATAACGCCTGGTCAATCGTTGTAATTCCGATTGCGAAAACTGTTTGGGGGCGATCGCGACGCCACCCTTGGCCCCGCCGTATGGGAGATCGGCTAATGCGCATTTCCATGTCATCCACATGGCGAGCGCCGCCACCTCCCCAAGATTTACATCCGGATGATAGCGAATGCCGCCCTTGGTGGGGCCACGGGAGGAGTCGTGCTGCACACGGTAGCCGGTATAGACCTCGACCCGGCCATCGTCCATTCTGACAGGAAGGCTGAGGATCAGCGATCGCTGAGGAAGTTTCAGCCGCTCGCGTAAATTGTGATCAAGCTCCATAGTCTCGGCCGCTTGATCAAACTGTGCCACTGCCAGTCGGAACGTTGGTGTGTTGAGTTCATGCATAGCGTGATCCTTTTTGTCAGGTGTGAAGTGGGGATGTCGATGTGAGGCGGTCCTCATGGTTGCCCTGCATGATGATGTCGGGCGAGAAAGTCGTCCATTGAATATCGAATATTCGAGAGAATTCCTCTGCCAATTGTTGTGCAATTTCTGTGGTCGCTGTGGGGGACTGCCGGATCTCGGCCATAGATGTGATACGGCATTGTGCGAGGCCACAGGGCGTGATCAGAGAAAAAGGGAGGAGGTCAAGATCGACATTGAGTGAAAATCCGTGAATCGTGACTCCGTGATCGATTCGCACTCCAATCGCGGCAATCTTCGCGTCGGCATGATTCCAGCGTACCCAGATGCCGGGGCGTTTCTCAATGCGATAGCCTTCAATGCCCCATCGCAAGAGTGTATGGATCAAGACCTCTTCCAACTTCCGGACATACTGTTTAGGCCCTGAGCAATAATGCGACAGCTTGAGTATGGGATAGCCCACGATCTGCCCCGGTCCATGGTAGGTGATCGATCCGCCCCGATCGACGAACTGGAGGCTCGCGCCTGTACGACGGAGAACCTCTTCTCCGCAGTTCCAATGTGCTGGTTGGGTGGTGCGGCCGAGGGTGTAGGCTGGAAGGTGCTCAAGGAGCAGCAATACGTCCCCTTGTCTCTCCGCAATCCGATCTTGCTGTAGTTGTTTCTGGAGTGTCCAGGCTTTGGCATAGGGGATCGGTTGGGGAGGCCGGATAAGCGTACCAGTCCGCTCGGTAGGTATCCGGAAAGGCCCACTTCTCTGCCAGCGGGCATCA
>SWDH01000028.1:30910-63257 GCA_005116945.1 Nitrospira sp. | reverse complement strand
GGAACATGCGTGTGAGTGGCAGGCAATCCACGGGTGGGAATCGTGATCGCCGAGGGTGCCAGTAGCCATTGTTCATTAGATGGAGTCAATCCAAACGGTGACTCAGCAGTGGCGGTCAGCGTTTCAGGCGCTAAGGTGCGGACAAGAAGGAGAAGGGACGGAATGGAGAAGAAGTGAACGCGACGAGATCTTGGCTGTGTTGGGCGCACGCGTATCATGAAACCTCATCGATGCGAGTCGGCCTCATTGTCGCACAAGTACTGCCAGGGTGAAAGTCGAAGAGCAGAAAGGGGCGAGATCAGGCCTCGCCCCTTTCTGCTTGATGAGCCGGTGGCTTACTGGATGGCGGCAAACATTTCCTTCACCGCAGGGGTTTTCAGCTTCTTGAGTGCTTTCGCTTCGATCTGGCGGATTCGCTCCCTTGTTACGGAAAGACTCTGCCCCACTTGCTCCAGTGTGAAGGCCTGATCCTGGCCGATACCGAACCGCAGCCGGATAATGGTCTGCTCACGGGGCGTGAGCGTGCTGAGAATGCGTTCAAGCTGGTGAGACATTTCAGTCCGGTGCACATGGGCATCGGGCGGGGCGGCTTGCAGGTCCGGGAGTAGTTCCCCAAATTCCGAGCTTCCGTCACCCACCGGCTTCTCCAGGGCGATTGGCTCTTGAAAGGCTTGGGTGGTTTCATGGAGTCGTTCCGGTCTCATCTTCAGCGCCTGCGCCACTTCTTCCAGTCGAGCCGAACGGCCTAGCTGTTGCCCGAGTCGTCTGGTCACGCGGAGAATCCGATGGGACGCTTCAGTCTGGTGAACCGGGATGCGAATGGTCCGCGATTGATCAGCCAGCGCACGCGTAATGCCTTGACGGATCCACCAGGTTGCATAGGTGCTGAACTTGAACCCTTTGCGATATTGGTAGCGCTCAGCTGCTTTCATCAACCCGATATTGCCTTCTTGCACGAGATCCAACAACGTCAGCCCGCGACCTGTGTAATGTTTTGCGACATCCACGACAAGCCGCAGGTTGCAGCGCACCAATTCGTCCTTCGCCTGTTCGAGCACGATCCGAGCGGAGTGGAGGGTAGCCAACTCTTCTTTAAGTTGTTTGGCGATGGCAGCCGGAAGCTTGTCCGGTCCCGTTTCCTGCATGAACATCGCACCGAGACTCTGCTGAGCCTTATCGATCGCAGTGGCTGAGAGTCCACTCAAACCTCTGACCATCTGGAGTGTGTGCTGCGCCTCGAGTACAGAATCGGAACGCTTGAGACGGAGGAGAACTCGTATGGCCTGGCGCAACGCTTTCCGAATGGCGTTAGTCCCACCATCGATTTTCTTTGCTAGATCGAGTTCTTCTTCTCTGGTCAAGAGGGCGCGTTCACCGAAGGAGCGAAAGTAGAGTGACTCCAACATGAATGGGCCGCCGCTCACGGCGGTGCGCGTCACTGTTTTCGTCGGCTCCTCAGGTTGTTCTTCTTCAGATGTATCTCGCCCGATCACATCCAAGAGGTCGCTCGCCTCGGGATCGTCCGCATCGACATCCTTTGCAGTTTCGACAAATTCTTCTGACTCAGGGGGTGGGAATGGATTCTCTTTCATGTTCTCGGTCCTCCTCTGATTAGCTGATGGTTTGCTCCGCATTATCGTCGGCCCCACAGCCTCCCGCTCTTCCGTTCTACTCTTATGAGAGACATCAATCCGTCAAACGATTCAATCCTGGCGCGTTCCGTTCAGCGCTCTGTTACCTCTCTACGGAGCAAAACTTATGCTGGATTGTCCATAAGAATGGAGGCTCGCAATCGCGAGGAAAACACTGCTCTATTAGAACAACTTAATGAGGAAATCTGAGATAGGGGTGAGGCAACTGTGCTGCAGGTGTGTACGTATGGCAATAGGGCAAGAGACCTAATCGCCACAGCGACTTCTGGGTGGGTCTCTTTGGGATAAGGGGGCTCTGTCGATAGGAGGCAGGATGCTGAGACGGAATGTTTCGTGGTCACGAATGCGACGTGCGTCCGGAGATCTCCTTGTAGGGGTAGTGCGTGAGTATTGTAGATTCGTGCTGAACAGGCGTGGCTCAGAGGAGGACTGTCATCAAAAAGAACCCGCTTGTCTCCCTGAGAAGCGGTATGGCAGAGGTCGAGCAATTCGGCACCTGGTTGTTGTGTTATTGAAAACCCGGCGTGGCGCTTCTAGAATAGGCAGGATGTCATACTTTCAATCAGGCGAGCGTATCCATTTGGTGGACAAGAAGGGGCGGCAATATGCCTTGACCTTGAAGGCGGGGGATCTCTACCAACTGAGCGGTCACAAAATTGCCCACGACGATCTCATCGGAAAGCCTGATGGGTCGTTAGCCACGCTTTCCGGCAACAAAACAATGTTGGCGTTGAGGCCTACATTCGGTGACTATGTGCTGAAGATGCCGCGTGGCGCGCAGGTGTTATATCCTAAGGATCTTGCTCTCATTCCGATGTGGGCGGATGTCTATCCTGGCGCGCGCGTGTTCGAGGCAGGAACTGGCTCCGGGGCGTTGACGATGGCCTTGTTGCGTGCCGTGGGCCTGCGCGGTTTGGTCGTGACCTATGAGGCCCGTGAGGATTTTGCACGGACGGCGATGACGAACATTGAACGGTATATGGGCCCGGTACCGAACCTCATTCCGCTCCGTCGGAATGCGTACGAGGGGATTAGCTTGCTTGATGATGGTCTGCCATTCGATCGTCTTGTCCTCGATCTTCCTGAGCCTTGGCAGGTTGTCCCGCATGCTGCACAGGTCCTCCGTTCCGGCGGCATGTATTTGAGCTTTGTTCCCACCGTCCCTCAAGTGGTCCAGACCGTTGAGGCTCTTCACCGAGCGACCGTCTTCGGCATGGTCGAAACGTTCGAAACATTGCTAAGGACCTGGTCTATTCAGGGGCGCAGTGTACGGCCGGATCACAGAATGGTCGCCCATTCGGGCTTCATTACGGTGGCGAGGAAAATCGAGTCTGGTTTGTGGCCCTCAGTTGACGCGGGCGAGCCTCTCAGTGAGGCTGCTGATATTCACGAAGTGCGAGAGGGTGACGAGTGATGAATCGATTACGTGGAAAGGTTGCGGTTGTGACGGGGGGCAACGCAGGCATTGGTGAAGCGATCGCAAAAGCCTTTGCGTGCGAAGGGGCCTCGGTGGTGATGACCGGAAGACGGCAAGGAGAGCTGAATCGGGTTGTGAACGACATTGTGAAGGCGCAAGGCAAAGCGTTTGCGGTTGCCGGGTCAGTCACGGACGAATCCCATGTCCAGGAGACGGTGCGTCGGACTGTGGAACAGTTCGGCCAGCTCGATATCCTCGTCAATAATGCCGGAGTAGGAGATTTCGGGAAGCGCCTGCACGAGATCGATGATGCGACGTGGGCGCAGGTCCTGGACGTCAACCTGACCGGAGTATTCCGCATGACACGGGCGGTGTTGCCGCAGATGCTCAAGCAGGGGAATGGAGCGATCGTCAATATCTCCTCCATCGCCAGTTTAGTTGGCCTTCCCGCATTGTCGGCCTATGCTGCTTCCAAGGGAGCACTTGATGCCGTAACCAGAGCCCTTGCGGTTGATTACGCCAAGGATGGTATCCGCTGCAACGTAGTGAATCCAGGCCTCATTGATACGCCAATGGCCGCTCCACTGATGGGCAACCCCGAACTGCTGAATCCCATTCTCTCGCACTATCCCCTTCGTCGGCCTGGGAAACCAGAAGAGGTCGCCAATATGGTTCTCTATCTGGCCTCCGACGAAGCCGCATGGGTTACCGGAGGAACCTTCCGTATCGATGGAGGCATGACGATTTCTTGAGAAAGCGTTTGAGGTAGAGAGAGATGTCTCATTCATGGTGATTGGGCGCCTGGCAGTTGACCAAAAAACAGAAACCCCGACGATTCTAACCCATGGACATCAACGCACACACTCAGTTCTGCGGCGTCATCGGTAATCCTGTCGAGCATTCACTGTCACCCGCCATTCACAATGCCGCATTTCAGAAGCTTGGGCTGAACTTCGTCTATCTGGCCTTCCGCGTGGAGGCGATCGGTGATGCGATTAAGGGTCTTCGCGCTCTTGGGAACTTTCGCGGCGCCAGTGTAACCATTCCCCATAAAGTGACAGCCGTTCCATTTCTTGATTCTGTCGAGCCGACGGCACGTCATATCGGCGCGATCAACACCATTGTGGCTGCGGGTGGGACCCTCACAGGGTATAACACCGATGCGACCGGCGCCTTGCGCGCGCTTCGTGAGGGCGGTGTGGCTTTGAAAGGGACTCAAGTCGTCATGCTGGGGTCTGGAGGCGCCGCTCGGGCGATCGCGTTCGCACTTGGCACAGAGGCTGGGGTTGGTCGCTTGACCCTACTCGGAATCGATAGCCAAGAACGTGCGGCATTGGCCCGAGATCTCCAATCGAAGACAGGGATGACTGTGGAGGAGTCATGTCTTGACGAGGGGATATTACGAAAGATTCTTCCAGATACGCATGTGCTGATCCATTGCACACCGATGGGGATGTCGCCAAAAGTCAACGAGTCTGCTGTGTCGCCGGCGTTGCTTCATGCGGGACTGACGGTGATGGACATCGTCTACAACCCTCGGGACACCCAGTTATTAAAGGATGCGAAAGCGAGAGGCTGTCGTACAATTCCAGGGCTCGAAATGTTTCTTCATCAAGCTGCGGCGCAGTTCGAACTTTGGACTAATTGCGCTGCTCCAGCTGATGTCATGCGTACTGTCCTGGAGTCGCGCTTTTCATGAATATCGTGTTGATCGGCTATCGGGGTGCCGGTAAGAGTGCAGTGGGTAGACGACTCGCGACACGATTGGGTCGCACGCTCGTGTCAACTGATGCCGAGATCGTCAAGCGCGCTCACCGTTCGATTCCGGAGATTGTTGCCCAAAATGGATGGGAGTATTTTCGCGATGTGGAGTCTGACATCTGTAGGGAGCTCGCCGACCGCGACCAGCTTGTGATCGACACCGGCGGTGGGGCCATACTTCGAACGCAGAATGTCGAGGTATTGAAGAAGAATGGCACAGTGTTTTGGCTTGAAGCCTCGGTCGAGACCATCACGAAACGAATCGGCAGGGGTACTCAGCGCCCCTCGTTGACAGGGACCAAGTCGTTCGTCGATGAAATCCAAGACGTGTTGCAGGAGCGAACGCCAAAATATCAAGCGGCCGCCGATCATGTGATCAAGACCGATGATCAACCAATCGATCAGCTAGTTGAAACGCTACTCGCTCTGGTCTGAGCCTGCTCGATTATGTCTCTGATCGGAAGGGATCAGGCGGCACCGTTATCCCGTCCTTGACAAGACCTTCGTCGAAGTGTTTGAAATAGCTGAATGCGCCCGTAGCTCAATTGGATAGAGCATCGGACTTCGGATCCGAGGGTTGGGGGTTCAATTCCCTCCGGGCGCACCATCCATCAACAACCTACGAGAGCATCGCAACCCGCCAGGCGTGAATGTAGAGACGTGTAGAAGTGTGGCTGGTATTCGATCACAGCCAGGGAAATCTAAGAATGATCTGGACAACAAAGAAGCCGACGAAGCCGGGGTGGTATTGGTATCGCGGTGAGTGTAATGGGCAGACCGTGAAAGTCATACATTTCATCGATGACGACGGAGATGGGCCTTACCTGGCAACGTCAGACGATGTGACACTTCATGATTTAACCGGCGAATGGGCTGGACCGGTTGAGCCGCCATTGCAGAGTCAGAGTCGGTAGAAGTCGGTTTGCGCAGTCTCTAAGAATTGACATCAGGAGCTGAAACACCGGACATCGAACAATTAATTCAGTAGCAGAGGGAGAGAATGAAGGCCGCTGCACTATCCTAATCTCACGCTTGAACGCATCGTTGTGTGTGAAGTTCTGCTTTTTTTGTACCTGCAAGGCGAGCATCAGCCTGAATCCAGCGAACAGTTCCTTGAGCTCCCGCCCCATAGTTAGGAATCACTCTCCTCACGGTAGATCCTTCGGACGTTTAGGCAATTCCGCGAATCTGGGCCAGAGCCCTCTCATAGATTTTTCAATCATTGTATGGATGTTACGCCGTTGATCTTTCTGAAGCAGGCCGACCGTTACTTCGTGGTGTCCTATTAACGTCTCAGGGTGCACTCATTGAAGGATCGAAGCTTCAGGCTGGCCAGTCTGGCCGTTTAGAGCAGTTGTCCTAGGTCAAGGCAGCATAAATTTCAATCACTTACGACGGCATCCTTCTATCAGGAGCCAGTAAAGATGCGGTACCTGAATGGTGCTATGCTATAAGCAAGACCATGAGGAGGGGCGCATCATGAATCATGCAGGCCTCCATGACGTTCGGGCTGGTTTTTTTCTGATGGTGGGGTTGGCCATGTTGGCCTTCATTTGCGCTGTCGCCGCGTTAAGTACCGTGATGCGTCCGGGTCGGTGGGCCGATCGAAAGCTGGTCTAAACTCTAGCCGACTCTCCCGCTCGTTCACGCGTTTGCAGTCAGTGATCGATATGTACTGCCCCGTCTCTCCCCTCACCGTGTCCCCCTCAAGACCCATCTACAACAGACTGAGAATCCACGTGAAATAGCTACGAGGCCGGCGACCTCTCACTTTTTCATTCTGGTGCTATATTTCATATACATAGGCCCAACCTTATTCTAAAAAATGGGAGAATTACCATGACCGGAAGTCCAGCCAAAGCGGGGATTGTAGTAGCAATGGGGCTTGTTTTGTTGGTGGGTCAGGGTTGTAGCATGAAATGGCTGCAGTCCGATGGAGAAACGGGAGCAGGGGCTGGATCAGGTGGTTCAGGGGGAAAGCTCAGTGGTTTCTCTAAGAATCCTTCAGAAGAGCGTCTGGGGAAGGGCGGCGACATCGCCTCGCTTTCTTCTTCTGGGATGAGTGCCCGTCAGCGTGCGGAACTCACCAAGGAGGAAAAGGCGGCCATCGAGGCTGGTCTAAAAGATGTGTTCTTTGGATATGATCAGTGGGCACTTACAGATTCTGGAATGGAAGCGCTAAACCACGATGCACAGTGGCTAAAGGATCACCCAGGGGCGGTGATGAAGGTTGAAGGTCATTGCGACGAGCGAGGTACGGCCGACTACAACATCGTGTTGGGGGAGAAGCGAGCCAAGACTGCGCGCGGTTATCTGATCGAGTCAGGTGTAGCCCCCAAACAGGTGGCGATCGTGTCGTACGGCAAGGCGCGCCCGTTCTGCTCGGACCCTGCTGAACCCTGTTATCAGCAGAACCGTCGCGGGCATGTCTTGTTGAGTGTGAAGAAGTAATTAAGAGATTCAGCGACTCCAAGGAACCCCGGCGTCTCTTCAAACGAGCCCGGGGTTCATTGTGTGACGGGAGTGAAAGAAGCATGGCTCTTGTGAAGCATAAAAGAGTTTCAAGTAAGAAGCCTCCTCAGCCTCAAACCATCAAAGAAAATACTCGAACAGAGAAACGCGAGCAACCGCGCTTCACATCTCAGTTCAGAAGCATCATTTCGGGTGGGCACGGGGAAGGTCAAGGTCGGACATTGGACCTCTCTGCCGGCGGCTGTATGATCGAAACGGATTTGCCGGTTGTCGTGGGGGCCTCATTTGAATGTCGGATCTATGTTCCTGGGCTTGATTGGCCCTTGCGGATCGACGAAGCCCAAGTGCGGTGGGTCAAGGGCAATACATTTGGGATCCAGTTCGTGAAACTTCACCCTGATGAGGAGGCAAAGCTTAAGCAGGTCATTGCCACTCTCGACGAAGAGCTTCAGGCGTAACTTTTCTCACTTCTCTTATCTGCTTCAGATTCTGATACCGTGGGCGTCTCGCCTATGTCGTAGATGTATGGCGTCCTGTGTCTGTTCATGAAGCGGTTCCCGGCTTCATAGCGTCTATGGTATAACGCATCGGTAGGGTGTGAAAGAATTCCGATTCTTTCTCAGCCCCAATACTCAGAGATCGACACTATGCCACACCCCGTATCCCCACAGCAGGCTGGATATAGCATTGCCACCGTAGCCGGCGGTTGCTTTTGGTGTCTTGAAGCGGTCTATGACCAGATGAAAGGTGTCATCGCAGTCGAGTCCGGCTACATGGGTGGCCAGGTCGATCATCCGACGTATGAAGCCGTCTGTAGCGGCAGGACTGGTCACGCAGAAGCGGTCCGAATCACCTTCGATCCCGCCGTCGTCAGCTATCGCGAGTTATTGGACGTGTTGTTTGTCATCCACGATCCCACCACACTCAATCGACAGGGACATGATGCCGGGACGCAATACCGATCGGCAATTTTTTATCACACATCTGAGCAGAAACAGATTGCTGAAGAGACGATTGCTGACATCACGAATGCGAAGCTCTATGCCAATCCGATCGTGACGGAAATCACTCCTGCCGGAACCTGGTACGAAGCTGAGCCATACCATCAAGAGTATTTTGCTCGAAATCCATTCCAGGGATACTGCACCGCAATCGTTGGCCCAAAAGTTGCCAAGTTCCGCAAACTCTTCACCGAAAAACTCAAGACGTAACGCTGCCAGACTTTAGCGTGATCGCGTGATCAGGCAAGCCTCTGTTCCGGAAACGGTCAATGAGAGGGATCGCAGGGAAGATTACCGATCAGGTATTATTCTCGTGGTCAAGCCAGACATCCTCGTGCCCCTCTGCCCGATCGGATGCGCAGAGGCCCACGAAGTCGAACAGCCGTTGGTCCAGGAGAAATGGCGGCGCCACATTCGACAGGGCGGCGAACATACTGTCTGTACAGCCAGGCGACCGTTGCTCCCATTCGCGCAGAAATTCCTTCATCTGTTTTCGTTTGAGATCCTCTTGAGAGCCACAGAGATCGCAGGGGATAATGGGAAATGCGCGCAGTGCCGCATAGTGGGCGAGGTCGTTTTCTCGTATGGCGGCCAACGGGCGAATGACGATATGCCGGCCATCTTTCGAGCGTAGTTTTGGCGGCATCGTCTTAAGCTTGCCGGTATAGAATAAGTTGAGGAACAAGGTTTCAATGATGTCATCGCGGTGGTGACCGAGCGCGATTTTGGTCGCGCCCAATTCCGTGGCGACGCGGTAGAGATGGCCGCGACGGAGTCGGGAGCAGAGCGAACAGGTGGTCTGTCCTTCGGGAATGAGTCGTTTGACGATTGAATAGGTGTCCCGTTCCTCGATATGGAAAGGAACACCCATCTTTGTGAGATAGTCTGGCAACACATGGGCAGGAAACCCGGGCTGCTTTTGATCCAAGTTCACTGCGATCAGGTCGAAATGAATTGGCGCACGCTGTTGTAAGGCCAGTAACAAGTCGAGCAGGGCATAACTGTCTTTCCCGCCTGACAGGCATACCATAATCTTGTCGCCGTCGTGAATGAGGCCATAGTCGCCGATGGTTTTCCCAACGAGGCGAAGCAGTCTGGTTTGCAATTGCTCCGTAGGCTCATCGAGCTTCAAGTATGGACGCGAGGGGCTTGCTGAATGTGACATCGGGCGGCATTCTACGCGGTCAGTCATACGGCTGTCGATCTCCAGGTGGAGGTAATATGGGTCAAGATGAGAACTGCTCGAACGGCACAGTTCAATCCGTTCTATTCGTGTGTACGGGAAACATCTTTCGCAGCGTGACTGCCGAGTATGCGCTCAAGGCGAGACTCAGCGACGGCATGCGTTGCATCATCGGTTCGGCTGGGATCGACGCCAAGCTGCAGTCTGTACATGCCTGGGTTCACACTCAATTGCGCGAGAAGGGTGCGGATGTGAGCCACCACACCCAACGGCAACTTACCAAGGAGCTGGTCGAGTCTGCCGACCTCGTTGTGGCCATGGGGCGAGACCACCAGGACTTCATCCGGCAACAATTTGGACGCGACGTTCCCCTGTTCAATCAGATGTGTCTCGGCCACGATCACCCGATTTTGGATCTCCACGAAGTGATGCCGAATTGGGAGACTGACCCCGAACGAGCCCGAGCCTATGTGTGCTCGGTGATCGATGTCATCTGGGCTGCGGCGCCAGCCATTCTCTCTCACCTCCGTTAGCCGGTTTTACGGCACCGAATGCCTCTGCAGGGTTCATTCTTGGACTCGATCGGACATTTTTCTGCACTTATAAGGCGCCAGTCAACGGAATGGACTCCCAATCGAAGCCACGTTGAACCATCTGCTATATTTTCTACAGGATCTCTTGCAGGATCACGACCCGAATATGGCATCGACACAACGATCAACGGCACAGGAAACGATAGCGCCCGACAGTCATGGTCACGAGCCTGAATGGGCTTCATGGTCCAATGAGAAGCTCCTGAATCTTCCCATGAGTCATCTCGGAGTGACACTCGACGGTGCGTTCCTGTCTGGACAGATCCAGCAACTCTATGCTGAGCTCGAAGCCAGACGGCTCCTCTTCCGTCCTCATTTCTGGCTGTCGAACGAATGGTTTACTCCTGATGGTGTACCGGGGATTGCCGTGCCGTTTTATCTAGCCCATCCACGTCTTGCAAAACTTGAAATGGACCAGATGCTCGATGTTGAAGGGGGGACCCCGGAATGGTGTATGCGTATTTTGCGACATGAGGCTGGCCACGCCGTGGAGAATGCCTATCGCCTCCGTCGTCTCCGGCGCCGGCAACAAGTGTTTGGCCGCTCGTCCGACCCCTATCCGAAATATTACAGTCCGAGGCCCTATAGCCGAAGCTTTGTGCGGCATCTCGATGTGTGGTATGCGCAAAGTCATCCGGATGAAGACTTTGCAGAGACCTTCGCGGTCTGGCTGACACCAGGCGCGACATGGGCTGACCGATATAAGGGATGGCCGGTGCTGAAGAAACTGCAGTATGTCAACGAACTAATGGAAGGACTGGCAGCGGTTCCGCCCAAGGTGGTCACGAAAGAGGAGATCGATCCACTGCACGGACTGAAGAAGACTCTGCGCGAGCACTACGAGCGAAAGCGGAGGCACTATGGGGTTGAGCGACCGTCATTGTACGATCCGGATTTGAAGCGACTGTTTTCTGACTCTCCTGCCTATGGCGACAACATGAGCGCCGCCATGTTTTTGAACCGCTTTCGGAAAGAGGTGCGCCGTAAAGTTGCCGCCTGGACCGGCGAATATCAATATACGATCGATCAGGTCCTGGAGGACATGATTCAGCGTTGCCGCCAACTCCATCTGCGACTGCCGCTTGCGGAAGAACAGGCGAAATTGGACTTCACGATTTTGCTGACGGTTCACACGATGAACTACTTGCGCAGCGGACGGCATAAGGTGGCGGTATGAAACGTCTCCGAATTCTCGTCTTGATGCACGAAGACCTGGTTCCCCCGGACCCTCTCAATGGGCAGGAGGTGGCGGGAGCCGAATGGAAGACGGAATACGATGTGGTTACCACGCTCCGCAAGCTCGGACATGATGTGAAGCCGTTGGGGGTGAGGAGCGATCTCGGAGTGCTTCGTTCGGCGGTCGAAGACTGGAAGCCGCACATTGCCTTCAATTTGCTCGAAGAGTTCGACGGAGTGGCCGTCTACGACCAGAACGTCGTGTCGTATCTTGAATTGCTTCACATGCCCTATACCGGCTGTAACCCGAGAGGGTTGATGCTGGCACGTGACAAAGCTCTTTCCAAGAAGCTGTTTTCGTTCCATCGCATTCCGTTCCCGGATTTCATGGTGGTGCCACAGGGGCGGACAGTCAAGCGGCCCAAGGGGCTGTCATTTCCCTTAATTGTGAAATCGGTGACCGAAGAGGCGTCGCATGGGATTTCTCAGGCGTCCATTGTCCAGGATGACGACAAACTCAAGGAGCGAGTCGAGTTTATCCATGAGAGCATAGGGACTGGCGCATTGATCGAGCGGTATATCGAAGGGCGCGAATTTTACGTCGGAGTAATGGGTAATGGTCATGTCCACGTCTTACCGGTCTGGGAGTTGATTATGGACCGGCTACCGGAGGACGCGTGCCGGATTGCGACGGAACGAGTCAAATGGAATCGCACGTATCAAGACAAGTATGGGATTCGGTCTGGCGAAGCAAAAAATCTTCCCGAAGGGAAGGCCGAGGAGATTCAACATCTCGCGAAGCGTGTGTATCGGACACTCGGCTTGAGCGGCTATGCGCGCATCGATGTGAGAATGGACGCAGAGGGGAGCGTGTATGTGCTGGAAGCGAATCCGAATCCACAAATCGCGCACGACGAAGACTTTTCTGATTCAGCGGAAAAGGACGGCTATCCCTATAAAGACCTCTTGCAAGAACTGCTGAATATCGGACTTCGTTGGCGGCCGGCCAAAGCGGCCTAGCAGTCTCACCTCACTTGCCCAATATCTCCCCCCCTGATATTCCACAGCCAGTGAGACGGTTCCCTCTTCGCAGAAGCTTTGCCAATGCTCCTGCGCTTTTTGTGTGGATTGGTGCGAGCGTTTGGTTAGGAGGAATGAATTCCGAAAGAAGCAAGAAGTCTCTGATCTGTATTAACAGGCTGTGGAAAAGCCTGGGTCGTCCAAATATGCCGATGAAATGTCACGGAATGGCGTTGACTCCACAATCGCGCAGGATACTCAAAAAGGCCGTCCAGCAAGGCCGCAGCGAGCGAAGAGGCGAGGAGGTACGGACCGCACTTTGTGTAGCCGTTTGCCCTTCTCAATAGTTCTTGGCAAACGGAAAAGCCCCTCACGTGTTTCCAATCTCCGAAGTTTGTCTCAACGTTGAGCCTCTGAGCGATGCGAGAACGAGGCCTGGTGAAAGGCGCGTCTCGGCGCGCCGGGGCTGGGCGGGTGAGAAGCTCGACTTTTCAGCATCCTGCTACGGCTTGAAGCGGAAACCAAACAACAGGGCCACACTTGTGCTGTCTTTCTCCGAGAGTGATGGGGCAAGGCTGATGTCGTGGAGATTGACGAGCAGCGTCGAAGACAAGGCGATGTTGGAGGCGGCCTGGTATTCGAGCGAGACACCGAGAGGGATATACCAGCTTGTGTCGTTGCGGTCGATGCGACCGGGGCCGGTTCCACGGTCTAGGTCTGCGTGGAGTAACCCGATTCCCGAGAAGGGCACCACGTTGATGCCGTTGTTGAGGCGAAAGTGGTAGCGTCCGACCCCGGCGAAGGCGATCTGGAAGAGGTCACCCATCGGACTGATCTGCATCATCGGTCCAATGGAGAAGTTTCGATCGATGTGGTAGTCAGCGTTGAATCCCAGGGTGAACACTGTGCCATTGACCGTTCCGGTTGTGAGGCCCAGGTCGCTCCCGAACCCCCAACGCTGCCCATCTGCCTGAGCATGTGACTCACCCACAAAGGCGCTCACAGTCAAAATAGACAGTACGCTGGCGGCACAGGCCCACCGTGCCAATATTCTGGCGATCGGTCGAATCATAGCGGCGGACTCTAGCACAGGAGGTAGGCTGGGACAAGTTGCTTGAGCCCACGGGCAACAGTAGAGTACGCTCTGCCACTGTAGATGAAGGTGGGGGTGAAGCATGGCAGCCAACTCAATGACACCAAGACAAGCAGCGGTCGCTCTGGTTGCAGCGATGCCGACCGGTCTATCTGTTCAGCAGCTGGAGGAATATGGGATCGAGGCGACGGCAGAGCAGGCTCAGGCAATTACGCAAGAAGTACTTTCGCTCAATCTGTTTTGGGTCTTCGCGGCCATCGAGGCGCACATCCCTCAGAAATATCAGTCCGGGCTGTCTGAATTCATCTTGGATACAGTGAAGGCCGGATGGGGGACAACCATTCCCGTCGGGTCAGCGTCCTGGACCGCCTATCTCAACGATTGGCAGGAAGGTCGTACCCGGTATAGCCGCTTGGTTGAAGAAGGGATGAGCCCGCTTGGGGTGAGTGCAGAAGCCGCCGCGCTCATGGAGGAGAACCGGTTAGTCACAGAAGCAGAGCGGCGTAACCTTCTGACCCTGCTGATCGATTTTGTGCCGGTCGATACCTACGGGCAGCTGCTGGAAGATGTCGGATAAGTTTCCGGCTTCCTCGACCGGTCAGAGGTAGCGGTGACCGACGACCTTCCCTGTGTTGTCCAACTCATAGAGTAGGGGCGCGCCAGTTGGGATATTCAGCTCCAGCACTTGTTCGCGGGAGAGTTGCTCCAGCTCCATGATTAGAGCCCGTAAACTGTTTCCGTGCGCCGCGACGAGAATTGTGTCCCCTTTCAAGAGATGCGGCTTGATCGTCTCTTCGTAGTAGGGCAACACTCGCTCTGCCGTGTCTTTCAGACTTTCCCCCCCTGGCGGACGCACATCGTAACTGCGCCGCCAAATCTTCACCTGTGCATCGCCGTATTTTTTCGCAGTCTCGTCCTTGTTCAATCCTTGAAGCTCGCCGTACATCCGTTCGTTGAGTGCCTTGTCTTTCTCAACCGGGATGCCAGTTTGGCCAATCGCCTCAAGCGCCAGCCGCAGCGTTTCATTCGCGCGGGCCAACACAGAGGTAAAGGCCCGGTCGAACGTGAAGCTACGCAACTTCTCGCCCGCGTCTTTCGCCTCTTGAATGCCGCGGGGGGACAGGGGCACATCCACCCAGCCTGTGAAACGGTTCTCCAGGTTCCATTGCGATTCGCCATGCCGAAGCAGAACTAAGCGAGCCATTGTGTGGTCCTCTCGAATGATAAAGAGATCAAGGTCGCAGGCCGGAGCATACTCGAACAGACGCCCAAGTCAAGCGGTATGGTTCGTCAGACCCAGGCAGCACTCTGTCACCCGTGGGACGACATACGAGCCTTCGACCGATGGAACGATCCCAGAAGTCGGGGAAACGTAGGGTGTGTCCCCATTCAAAGGTGTCCGTCAAATCCCGGGCACCTCAGCCTGACGCCCAACCCCCACTTTTCTCATATTGCGTGAGGAGTGCCAGGCACTGGGGGTATCCCAGCACCTCGTTTCCCCATGCCACCTGCCCCCCCCCTTTGGGAGTAACCACTCCAGGGCATGCGTACATCCATTGATTCGATATGCTTTTACTTGTCGGGCAGAACAGGCAATTGTGAGTAATGAAGGGAGTGCGCTTGTGTGGTCAGTCGAAGGAACTTATGGCAGCAGACGCGACGCTTTTTCAAAACCTGACTTCAGGCCATCTCTATGTAGGGAGAAAGACCATGACTAATTCATGTATATCGAAACAATACCTTGCAGGACTGGCGATTCTTGCACTCCTCGCCGGGTGCGCCCCCGATAATGGTGGAGGACTGGCTACGAACGCGGCTGGCGGAAACCCGGGCACGAACTCGGCCTCGGAGAACGATTTCGGTGGGTCTGGCGTGGTGCTGAACACCTCGATCGCAGCACCGTTCGTGTTGTTTCAAACCGACTCGACGTCCAGATTGATTGACCGTGACGGTCTGGCTCCGGTCAAGCCGAACGGGGTCCACAATATCTATTCTATTGGCGCCTACGTCGATCCTCACGACGGCAATCGTACCAAGTTCTTCGTCAACGATCGCTTAAACCACCGTGTGCTCATCTTTAACAACATTCCACAGGATGCCACGGCCTTACCGGACGTCGTGGTCGGGCAGGCCGATTTTGCCTCCGGCACTGCGAATGCCGGTGGAACGACCTCTGCCGCTGGATTCAACGAGAACGTGCACGTGTCTGTCTGTTCCACCGGCAAGATGTTCGTCGCCGATCGGAATAACAACCGGGTGCTCGTGTACAATCAAGTGCCGACCGCCAACGGCACGGCAGCGGATTTTGTGATTGGCCAGCCTGACTTGATCTCGAACGGCGCCGGCACGTCGGGCACCGCCTTGAATCGCCCCTATGCCGCCTACTGCATGGCCGACAAGTTATTCGTGGTCGAACAAGGGAACAACCGCATACTGGTGTTCGACCCCATTCCCACCGCCAGTAATCCCGCAGCCTCCTACGTGATCGGTCAGCCGGACCTGGTTACTGGTACGTCTGGATGCACGGCGGGCAAACTGAACAGTCCCTATGAAATTCTGCGTCATGGCGACACCCTCTTTATCGCCGATGGCGGCAATCAACGCGTCTTGCAATTTGACACCATTCCCACCGCAACCGGCGGGACTGCCACCGCAGTGCTGGGACAAGTCAACTTCACCTCGTGCCTGCAAAATAAAACCAACACGACCATCCCGACAGACAAGACGCTGGCCTTCCCCAACGCGCTGGCCGCGAAAGGCAATCTGCTTGCCGTCAGCGACCATACCAATAACCGCACGATGTTTTTTGACCTTCCGATCACGACCGATCAGTCGGCATCTAAGCAAATCGGCCAACCGGGTTTCGTCACCGCCACTAACGTGACACCGCCGACAGACAACTCCGTGACGACGACGAAGGGATTGATTTTTGGTCAGCAGCACATGTTTATCGGCGACGGAGGCAACCAGCGCCTCGCTGTGATTCCTATCCCCTAGCCGTACTCGAATCCTTTGCGACCCACCGACGCGGGACGAGAACCGCCCCGCGTCGGTGGCAATCCTCCAAGCCCGGCAGTACCATTCATCGACTTGTTTTTCCTCCTCATGCAGAGGCCGATGACGACAGCAGGCAATCCGGCTATTCCTTCAAGGGGCAACTGGGTCGTTGCGTGACGCGACACTTCGAAGCAGAAGCGTGGAGACCCGTGGTGGGGGCTGATGGCTCGATTCCCCACGTCCCGCTCTTCTCGCCCTCAACCGCACCAACCAGATAGACGAGAGAGACCAGATGAATCAGCCCCCATCCCTGATGGGATAACAAGCAAGCGTGAGAGGATGGGAAGGGCAGCCTGGTCAACAGCGTGACGTGCACGGTCGAGCAATGAACGTAATGCACTGACGCAACCGCTTCAAGCAAGGCGACCGGCCCAATACGTTCATCGTCTTGCCTGACCCTCACATCCCCTCAGGGAGGTCCTGAAGGCGTTCCTTACGTGTCGTTGGCGTGGCTACTGGAGCGGGGCTCCGGTGACGATGCGTTGAGGGTCTGCTCGGCATGGAGCGCCGCTTCTTCCAAGGTCGTAAAACGTCCTTCATTCATCAAGTTCTGTACCATAGACACGAGGTGTGGGTCGCGCTGTTCTTTCGCCCACATGGCGAACGCAATCTTCTTGTCCGACTCCTCCTGGTCACGGCCCCTGGTGTTGTGGAGAGTTCGGCCAAGCCAGATCAGGATGATGATGATGCCGATGAAGAGGATTTCCATACTCGACTCCTCCTTTCTCTCTGGTCTCGAAGAGGCTCTTTGAAATCATAACAGCGCATCGCATAGAGAACCGACGGTGAGGGCGAATTGAGAAGGGCATGGCTGCCTCGTGAGAAATCGTATTGTAGGAGGGAGACGAACGAGGGCGCAATAGTGTCAACGGGGGAACTGGTCCAGTCGGGATCATACAGGTTTGTGCTCAGCGTGCCGCGGTAGTTTCCCTGCTGGTCATACAGCCAAAGGGCATCTGTCCGGCTGTAGTCCAAATGTGTGAATACAAGACGCGACCCCTCGACCCCACTTTCAAAGTTGGACCATGCAGGCCCTACGAGACACACAATCGACAGGACAAGAACGATGGTGAATCGGAGCGACATGGGCAGCCTCGCAGGGCGGCACAGTGTAGAAGGGGAACGATCAAACCGCAAGGCGGGGGCCCATAGCAACCACGCGGCACGGCGCATCAAGCTCCGGAACGGCGGATTCTTCTACTTGTGGAAAGGGGCCGGTGCGTCGCTGGAGATTTGGTCGTGGGCACAGCAAGGGGCGAGGGAAAAACAGAAGACGTGGCAGCTGAGGAGAGAGGCGTTGTGACGTGTGGCGCGATCACGGCTTGTCGCACGCAACCTTCCACAAGGTTTGAGTAAGAGTGCCTGGTAGAACTGGTTCCCACTTTCCTTTGATTGAGTAGCTAGAACGGACCTTACCGCTTCCCATATTGCCAGAGAAACTAGTGGACGCAAGCGCCCGATGGCGGTCTTCCGTGCAGTCATATTCATCTTGCGACCGAGAAGACAAATACGACTTCTTCAGTACGGTTTGTGTAGTTTTGAAGTCGTGCAAATACCACATCTTCACCAGATCCCCCTTGCGGCGAATGGTGTCTGGGTCGACGTATACCGTCGCCTCGTCGGTTATTCCAACCTCCACCCACTCCGCATACGCTGGCGCACTACACAGCACCAGGAGTGTGAAGAAAAGCGAAACGTAGGCCAGCGGCGCGCGACGATAGGGACGAATCAAGAAGGGCATGAGGAGCCTCACAGGGAGGCTCATTCTAGGAGAAGACTGAGGAAACCGCAAGGCAGAGCGTGGGGAACTGCGTGTATTTCCCAGGCTGGGTCACTTTCCTTCAATTCGAAGGCCGGGCTGCAGGGATTCGTGGACTGCGGGGGCTGTAGGGATTGTTGATCGAGTCCGGCGAGAACGGAGAGCCTTAGCGGCCGTAGGGGGCACTGATCGAGTCAGGATCATGCGGGTTCGCACTCAGCTTGCCGTGAGAGTTTCTCTACTGGTCATACAGCCGAGGCGCATCTGTTCGGCTGTAGTCCCAATGTGTGAATATAAGACGCGACCCCACTGTTTGACCACTGTTTGAGGCACTATACCAATATGGGTGCCAGTCCTAGAGAGAGAAGCAAGCAGGCTCGGAAGGATCAATTAGATGGATGGCGGTCGCTCGATGCGGGCGGAAGACTAATTAGCCGGCCTCAAGGGAGAAGGGAGAAGAGTGGTGGATACTCCGACGAGAAAAGACTCCCGCTCCTATAATTGGGCGTGATCCTCGGGATGAAGGCGGGGCGCCTCAGATGAGACGCCCCGCTCGTTGCGTGGTGCTTAGAACCGGTTGCGACCGCCGGAATCGTTGCCGCCGCCAAAGCGTCCACCGCCGCCACCGCCGGTGCGTGGTTCTTGTGGCTTGGCTTCGTTCACAGTCAACGGGCGTCCGCCCATCTCTGTGCCGTTCAAGGCGGTAATCGCCGCCTTACCTTCATCCTGCGTGGCCATTTCGACGAAGCCGAAGCCTCGCGACTGTCCCGTAAACTTGTCGGTAATCACACGCGCGGACTCGACAGTCCCGTGTGCTGCGAACAAGGTGGTTAATTCCGATTCAGTTGCCGAATAGGGCAACCCGCCAACATAAAGTTTTGAACCCATGGGGGTCCTCCTTCTGAAAATTGATATTGTAGGGAACGCGAGAACTATTTCACGAGGGGAAGGAGAGGGCCAGAGGCGCAAGGAACAAGGCGACTTAGGTCAGACTTCCGATTAGATTCTCGGTAACAACAACATCCGTAATGGGCCGTTCGATTTGATGTTTCACGCGAGGCCCGCCGCGAGAAACACTGGCACTCTAGCATGCCTCCACATGAATATCCACTCATAGTAATGAGGGGACTGGTTGAGGTGTATCCAGGCCGCTGCATTAATGATGAATGATAGAGAAGAGGAATCTGTAACTCGACATGCGCAATGGTGAAGGAAACGCGAATCTCGCTCGATGCGCGACGGGTGACTGGTGCGGGGCTCAGTAGAGAGCCGACAGTGACGAGTGGATGTAGTGCTGTGCCGCTTGACCGGAGGCTTTGAGATGGGCGACCCCTTTGTTTTTACGTGCTTGATCAGATCAGGACTGTGGACAAAATCAGGCTGGTGAAGCGCGTGGGAAAGATCGATGAACTGACACGTACGCAAGTATTCAGGAATAGACTCACACGGCAAGTCTCGGATGTCATCACTCTCCTTCGACCCGCAGGCCGCGGACGCAGAGAATTTTGACAGCGCTGCCGGCCAATTCCATGTCAGGGCGAACTTCGGTGTTTGCCCCAAACCGAATTTTCTGAAATGTGTGAGATAGCGATCGGCGTGGGGGCCGATGAATTGGCGCCAGAGATGTTCGTCGGGCTGGGTTTCGGATTGGATCCTGGGAGCCGCGATCGGCGGTTCCGCTTCGGCGGCCAGCTGGTTCCCGCACTGGTAGCAAAATTTTGAGTCGTCTTGGTTCTGCTGGTGACAGTTCGTGCAGGGCTTCATCTGTCCGAGAGTATCATACTGGCGATGTTCCCTGGGTAAAGAAGCGGTAGGACGTTGTCTCTGTTCTTCTGCCGCGCCTTTCAAGTTGCTTCCCTCGACGGGCCTATGCTACCTTCCCTTTTTTTACAATAGGATACGTCTGTTATGTCGACGGAAGCACTCAAGCGAGATGCTGCACAATATTTGATGCAGACCTATACGCGCCAACCGCTTTCGATTGTACGAGGGAGCGGAACGAAGGTGTACGACCTCGAAGGGCGAGAGTACCTCGATTTTGTCGGCGGGATTGCGGTGAACGTGCTCGGGCATGGCCACCCGGATCTGGTTCAGGCCATCCAGCGCCAAGCGGCGCAGCTGATCCATACCTCGAATCTCTATTACACCGAGCCGCAAGTGAAGCTGGCGCAGATGCTGGTCGAGCACTCGTTCGCCGACAAGGTGTTCTTTTGCAACAGCGGAGCAGAGGCGAATGAAGCGGCGATCAAGCTGGCCCGCCGGTATTCCCATGACAAGTATGGGGCCGGGCGGTACGAAATCGTGACGATGAAGAATTCGTTCCACGGTCGGACGTTTGCGACCTTGACGGCCACGGGTCAGGCAAAAGTGCAGAAGGACTACGAGCCGTTGCTCCAGGGTTTCAGCTACGTGGCCTTCAATAATTTTGAAGAGCTGGAACGGGCCGTCACCGACAAGACGGCGGCGGTGTTGCTCGAGCCGATTCAGGGTGAGGGGGGTGTCCACGTCGCGGAGCGCGAGTATCTGAAGCAGGTCAGAGATCTGTGCTCGAAAAAAGACGTGCTGTTGATGTTCGATGAAATACAAACCGGGATGGGACGGACCGGGACCATGTTCGCCTATGAGCAGCTCGGGGTGCAGCCGGACATCATGACATTGGCGAAGGGATTGGGAGGTGGCGTGCCCATCGGCGCCTGTCTTGCGACGGATTCTGTTGCGAAAGCCTTCTCGCCCGGAAGTCATGCGTCGACCTTCGGCGGCAATCCGCTCGCCTGTGCGGCCGGCTTGGCCGTCTGTCGTGCTCTGCTGGAAGGCCACGTGCTCGATCATGGTCGTCAGATGGGGGAATATTTTGCGAAGGGGTTATCCGACTGTCAGTCGCGACACCGGGTGGTGAAAGAGGTGCGCGGTCTCGGGCTCTTGCAGGGGATGGAAGTCGAGATGGATGCGAAGGTCGTTGTGAGCGAGTGTTTGGACAGAGGTGTGTTGATCAATGGGGCCGGCGAGCACGTGCTGCGGTTCGTGCCGTCTCTCATTATCACCCAGTTGGAAATAGATCGGTTGCTCGATACGCTGGAGCAGGTGTTCAGCAAACAGGCAGCGTGAGGCATACTCAGTCCGAGTGGATACAACAGGGATGAATACGCGAGACACAGGCATGCGGGCCGGAAAAAAAGATATTCTGGATGTGGCGGCCATCAGCAAAGCGGACGTGGAGCGTTTGCTTGCCTCAGCGGCTCTGTTGAAAGACAAGCAGCGGCGCGGGGTTCCTCATCCATTGCTTCCAGGTAAGACGTTGGGGCTCTTGTTCCAGAAGCCGTCGACGAGAACGCGGGTGTCGTTTGAGGCGGGTATGAACCAATTGGGTGGTCATGCGATGGTCCTTCCCATGGCCGACATCCAGCTCTCGCGCGGAGAAAGTGTCGCCGATACGGCGCGCGTGTTGTCACGCTATCTCGACGCGATCGTCATCCGCACCTATGATCATGCGATCGTGGAGGAGTGGGCGAGGGAAGCGACGATGCCGGTGATCAATGGGCTGACAGACTTGAGCCATCCGTGCCAAGCCCTCTCAGACCTCCTGACCATTCGTGAGAAGAAAGGCCGATTGAAGGGGATTAGGATTGCCTATATCGGCGACGGCAACAATGTGGCGAATTCGCTCATCGAGGCGGCGGCGAAGATGGGGATGATCATTACCCTCGGTTGCCCGGTGGGGTATCAGCCGGAGCAGCATGTCGTGGACAGGGCGAGAGTCGAGGCAGCAAAAACCGGTGCGGTGATCGAGATCGGGCACGACCCTCACATTGCGGCGAAGGAAGCGGATGTCATCTATACCGACGTCTGGATCAGTATGGGACGCGAGCGGGAACATGCGCGCCGATTAAAAGTCTTAGCGCCCTACCAAGTGAATAGCCGCTTGGTGCATCGCGCCAAACCAGATGCGATCGTGATGCACTGTTTGCCTGCCCATCGGGGGGAAGAAATTAGCGCCGACGTGTTGGATGGCCCACAGTCGGTCATCATCGATCAGGCGGAAAATCGGTTGCATATGCAGAAGGCCATCTTAACGAACTTATTAGGCAAGAGGAGTCGAAAGAGACCATGAGTCGCGCCATCAAGAAAGTGGTGCTCGCCTATTCAGGCGGGCTCGATACCTCGGTGATTTTGAAGTGGCTACAGGAAACGTATGGCTGCGAGGTCATTGCGTTCTGTGCCGATCTGGGACAAGGCGAAGATTTGCAAGCGATTAAGGCAAAGGCACGACAGCTTGGCGTGAAGAAAGTCTACGTCGAGGACCTGCGCGAGATTTTTGTGAAGGATTATGTGTTTCCCATGTTACGCGGCAATGCCATGTACGAAGGCTGCTACCTGCTTGGCACCTCGATCGCACGGCCCCTCATTGCGCGGCGTCAGGCTGAAATCGCGCTCAAGGAAGGCGCTGAGGCGGTGTCGCATGGCTCCACTGGTAAAGGGAATGATCAGGTGCGGTTCGAGCTGACCTACACGGCGCTGGCGCCGAATCTCAAGATTATTGCGCCCTGGCGTGAATGGACGATGAAATCACGGCGTGAATTGATCGAGTATGCCGATCGACACGGCATTCCCATCACGGCAACGAAAGCCAAGCCCTACAGCATGGATCTGAATTTATTCCATGTGAGTTATGAGGGCGGCATCTTGGAAGATCCTTGGGAGTCACCGCCGGATGAAATCTTCCAAATGACGGTGTCGCCGGAACAGGCGCCGAATAAGCCGCTCGAAGTCGAGATCGGCTACGAGGCCGGTAATCCGGTGTCCGTCGACGGCAAGAAAATGAGTCCGGCAACATTGTTGGCCCACCTCAACAAGTTGGGTGGCGCCCATGGGATTGGGCGCGTTGATCTGGTGGAGAATCGCTATGTTGGAATGAAGTCTCGCGGGGTCTATGAAACTCCCGGCGGGACCATCCTCCACGTGGCGCATCGCGGGATCGAGTCATTGACGATGGATCGCGAGGTCCTGCACTTCAGGGACAGTTTGATTCCCCGCTTCGCCGATTTGATCTACAACGGCTATTGGTTCAGCCCGGAACGAGAGATGCTTCAAGCCTCGATCGATGCAGCGCAGAAAGATGTGACTGGCACAGCACGGGTGAAGCTCTATAAAGGGAGTTGCACGCTGGCTGGGCGCAAGTCGAAGTATTCGCTCTATAGACTCGATATCGCCACATTTGAAGAGGACGAAGTCTATAACCAGAAGGATGCCGAGGGCTTTATTCGGTTGAACGCCTTGCGACTGAAAATCAGAGCACAAAGAAAGAAGACCGCGTCTTAATGGCACGAGCAACGAGCCGCGGCACTGCCGCATCGAAAGACGGAAAGGCCTGGAGCGGTCGATTCAAACAGAAAACGAACCGATTGGTGGAGTCGTTCACGGTGTCGGTCGCGGTCGATCGTCGGCTCTACGCGCATGACATTCAGGGCAGTATCGCCCACTGCAAGACCTTGGGAAAGGCCCGCGTGCTGACCGCTTCTGAAACCAAGACAATCGTGCGGGGTTTGGAGTCGGTGAAGACGGAGTTGGATCGAGGGCGTTTTCGATTTTTGCCTCAGGATGAAGATATTCACATGGCGGTTGAGCGCCGTTTGACAGAATTGATTGGCCCCCTGGGCGGTAAGTTGCACACGGGCCGAAGCCGCAACGATCAGGTCTCCCTTGATATTCGGCTCTACTTGCGGGACGAACTCAGCCGGATCGTCGTGGATTTGGAAAATTTTCAACGGGTCTTGGTGGCGAAGGGGAAGGCGAATCTCGCGGTTGCGATGCCGGGCTATACGCATCTACAGCGAGCCCAGCCTGTGCTGTTTGCGCATCATCTGCTGGCCTATGTGGAAATGATCGAGCGGGATAAGGGGCGATTTCGCGATGCATCGGTGCGTGTGAATGTGATGCCGCTAGGCGCCGGTGCGCTCGCAGGAACCAATTACCCGGTCGACCGCCGGTTTACCGCTGGATTATTGGGCTTTCCTTCTGTGACGCACAACAGCCTCGATACGGTATCAGATCGGGATTTCATGATTGAGGTGGCCTCGGCACTGTCGATTACTATGATGCATCTATCCCGGCTCAGTGAAGAACTCATTCTCTGGTCGTCCCAGGAGTTCCGATTCATCGAGCTTCCCGATGCCTTTTGTACCGGAAGCAGTATGATGCCGCAGAAGAAGAATCCCGATGTGCCCGAACTGGTGCGGGGCAAGACGGGACGGGTCTATGGCCATTTGATCAATCTGTTGACGATGCTCAAGGCTCTTCCCTTGAGTTATAACCGAGATCTTCAAGAAGATAAGCCGGCGCTGTTCGATGCGCTCGATACCGTTACGGCCTCGGTGAAAATCTTGACTGAATTGATGCGCCGAGTCACCGTCAACCGTGATGTTCTCAAACGGGCCGTTCAGGGTGGAGGGATGCTGGCGACGGAGGTGGCGGACTATCTTGTGACGAGAGGAATACCGTTTCGTGAAGCGCATGCGATTACAGGCAGGCTGGTGCGGGCTGCATTGGATCAAAGCCGTGAACTCACGAGCTTCTCACTCAAGGAGCTGCGGACATTTTCCGAGCGAATTGAGAAGGGTCTGTTCGATCGGTTGACGATTACTGCCGCCATCGATCGGAAGTCTCAGATAGGTGGAACGGCTCGCACAAGAGTGGAACAGCGCATCAAAGAACTCGAGCGAATATTCTCATGAAGGTCTGTGCGTCGAATGTGACGTCCACGGTCACGTCTATTGTCGTGGTGGTGGTGATGGCAACGTTGGCGGCCTGTGGGGCTGTGGGGGCGCCGATCCCACCTGAAAGTGTCGGTGTGACTCCGACCATTGAGCGGCAAAAGAAACTGGAGGCCCTTCAGGAGAAACAGCGTGAGGCTGCAAAGGCGGCCGATGGTATAGAGCCACAGCCGGATCCATTGTTGCAGGGGCAGGATGTCGATCTTCCCACGTTACAACCAGTGGGGACTCGGTAATATTTGAGGCGATGGTCTGCTAGACCTCTGTCGCGTGATAACGCTATACTGAGGCCCATTCATTATTGCCGCGCGCCTCCCTCCGTAGTAAACGCCATGGGAGCGATAACGAAAGACGGTACCGATAGAGAGCGGCATGACACGCTCGCTGCTCTGTTCGTGGATCTCTCTGGTACCCTCGAACGCCTGAATGCCTTGAATTGATCAACCAGATTTTGGAGGGTTTCTTGTTCGCAGGACTCAAACATCTCAATGAAGATTTGAAGAATGCATAATTTTGAATATCGACATGGCGAACTCTATTGCGAGCAGGTGCCGGTCAGCCGGATTGCCAAAGAGGTCGGCACGCCCTGTTATGTCTACAGCTATGAGACTCTCGTTCGTCATTATCGAGCCTACGATGGAGCCTTTAAGAGTGTACCCCATGTGATTGCCTTCGCGATGAAGGCAAATTCCAATATCGCAATCCTCCGTCTCATGGCGAAGGAGGGGAGCGGGGTGGATATTGTGTCCGGCGGGGAACTCTTTCGAGCGCTCAAGGCGGGCGTTCCTCCCTCAAAGATCGTCTTCGCGGGTGTCGGCAAAAGTGCGGAAGAGATTCGTGAGGCCTTGAAGGCCGACGTCCTCATGTTCAATGTCGAATCTTCGGCTGAGTTGCAAGCGCTGAATGAGGTGGCGGCTTCCGTTGGGACTAAGGCGAGAGTTGCCCTGCGCATCAATCCAGACATCGATCCGAAAACGCACCCCTACATTTCGACCGGTCTCAAAAAAAGCAAGTTCGGGATTGCCGCCGATCGGGCACTCGAAGAATTTACGTTGGCGTCTTCGCTCGCCAACATCGATGTCGTCGGAGTCCATAAGCATATTGGGTCGCAGTTGACGGAAGTCACCCCATTCGTCGAGGCCGTGAAAAAAGTGGTGAAGCTGGTTGGAGCCTTGAAGGATCAGGGAATCAACATCCGGTACGTCAATATCGGCGGCGGCCTCGGCATTACCTACTCGGATGAAACGCCTCCGTTACCACAAGATTTAGCGGACGCGGTATCGCCGTTGTTGAAGGATTTGAACGTCACCCTCATCATGGAGCCGGGTCGCGTCATCGTCGGCAATGCCGGTATTCTTGTCACGAAAGTACTGTATCGGAAGGACGGCGAGGCGAAGCGGTTTATTATCGTCGATGCGGCGATGAACGATCTGATCAGACCGAGTCTCTACGGAGCCTATCATGAGATCCGGCCTTTGTCGGAAGCGGTCACGAAGCGGCCCAAACACCAAGTGGATGTTGTGGGGCCGGTCTGTGAATCCGGCGATTTTCTGGCAAAGGATCGATCGCTGCCGGAGGTCAATCCAGGCGACATGCTGGCGGTGATGAGCGCGGGAGCCTATGGATTTGTGATGGCCTCCAATTACAATTCGAGACCGCGGGTCCCGGAAGTTCTGATCAAAGGCGGCGAGATCCACATCATCAAGACCAGAGAGACGTACGACGACTTGATAAAGGGCGAATCGATTCCGGCATTTCTCGATTGAAGATCGGTTCTGCGGCGACGGAGGAAGCATGTTTACAGGTGCACTGATTGCCATTGTCACCCCGTTCCGGAATGGTAAGCTCGACGAGCGGGCCTTCGGCGATCTGATTGAATGGCAAATTGCCAACGGGACAAGTGGGATTGTTCCCTGCGGGACCACCGGCGAATCTGCCACCCTCACACACCAGGAACATCACCGCGTGGTTGAGTTGACCGTCGAGGTGGTCAATCGTCGTGTTCCCGTGATTGCCGGGTCTGGCTCCAACAGCACGGCAGAAGCGGTGTCGCTCACCAAGCATGCCAAGCAAGCGGGCGCCGATGGGGCACTGCTCATTACCCCCTATTACAATAAGCCGACGCAAGAGGGGCTGTACCGGCATTACAAAGCGATCGCTGAAGCTGTGGACCTTCCGCAGATTCTGTATAACATTCCTGGGCGGACTGGCGTGAACATGGTGCCATCCACTGTGGCAAGGCTTTGTGGATTCCAGAACATTGTCGGGATCAAAGAGGGTAGCGGATCGGTCCAGCAGGCTTCGGAGATCGCGAGTACTTGTGGCGATCGGATGACAGTCCTTGCAGGTGATGATGCCCTGACATTGCCCATGATGGCAGTCGGAGGAAAGGGGGTCATCAGCGTCACGTCAAATATCGTTCCATCCGAGATGGCTCAATTGGTCAAGGCCTTTCTAGTCGGCCACATTGATGAGGCGCGGCGGATTCATTTCGCATTGTCTCCGCTCTTTACCGCGCTTTTTTACGAGACCAATCCGATTCCGGTGAAAACCGCGTTAGGTATGATGGGGAAAATCGATCCAGAGTTGCGGCTGCCGCTCTGTGCCATGGCGACGGAGACCAAGAGCCAACTTGCACGGGCCTTAAAGGATGCAGGCCTCGTATAGAGATTGGAAGGCCGAGCTCTGGTACTCATTCTATGATCAACGTCATTGTTGCAGGGGCTGCCGGTCGCATGGGCTGTCGGCTGGTTTCCCTTATCAAAGATTCGACGACCATGGCACTGGCCGGAGCCATAGAGGGGAAGAGCCATCAGGCTGTGGGCGACGATGCCGGAGAGATAGCGGGCTGCGGCCGCGCAGGTATTCCGATTACCGCCGATCTTGGGGCGCTCCTTGACCGAGGTGAAGTGGTCGTCGATTTCTCCGCCCCTGAAGCGACGTTGCATCACTTGCGTACGGTGGCGCAGCATAAACGAGCCATGGTGATCGGCACGACGGGGTTTTCCGCTCCTCAGCTCGAAGAGGTGAAATCGCTGGCCTGCCAAGTCCCCTGTGTGCTGTCCCCCAATATGAGCGTGGGAGTCAATCTGATCTACAAGGTCATCGGTGAGATGGCGAAAACGTTGGGAGAGGACTACGACATTGAAGTGATTGAAGCTCATCATCGTCTTAAAAAAGATGCGCCTAGCGGGACGGCCCTCAAGATTGCAGAAGTTTTGGCAAAAGCTGTGAGTCGTGACTTAGATCAGGTCGGCGTCTAT
Source organism: Nitrospira sp. (assembly GCA_005116945.1). Taxonomy (GTDB): domain Bacteria; phylum Nitrospirota; class Nitrospiria; order Nitrospirales; family Nitrospiraceae; genus Palsa-1315. Next base: position 35,043 of record SWDH01000028.1, on the reverse strand, counting down.
GCGAGAAAAGGTCTTATCGGAGAGCGAAAAAAAGGTGAGATTGGAATACAAACCATCCGTGCCGGCGACATTGTCGGCGACCATACGATTCTCTTCGGTGGAATGGGTGAGCGCATCGAAGTAACGCACCGAGCGAGTAGCCGAGATACCTTCGCAGGAGGTGCTTTGCGTGCCGCTCGTTGGGTGGTTCAACAACCACCAGGCTTGTATGACATGCTTGATGTGCTCAACCTTCGATAGTTTTCTGCTCCTATCCAGTGACTACCCATGAACATTCCCATCAACTATCTGCCACCTTGGCGGAGCTTCCGCTCAAACGAAAGCAAAACGAGAAGCTAGCAGGATAGTTTCAAGGGCGTGAACAAACTTGTAGGCGATGCAACACTGTGCAGCTAACCGCCGACTTCATCGAGGTTGTGTGTGCTTGTAGACTTGAGGGCAGAGGTTTGTCGTTTAGGGATGAGAGGATATAGCCACGCGCACTCTTCACCTATGGAATCCACCCAATCACATTTGGGATGATTTCCTGATGGAGGGCTGCTGTACGCTCGTCGTACGCGAACCGCTTTGGTTTGATTGCCGTGCGGGTTAATGTCTTGCGGTAATGGGGCGAGGTTCTTGGTCCGCTGATTTCCGACGACCACAGTTTAAGCAGGCAAACACTGTGATCGCAAGCCCTGCGTTCAAATCCACTGCCCGTTCCGGTAACATTGCGCCGCGGCATTTATCACAAATTGTCATGTCGCAATGTACCATGATGGAAAATGGAAGCATATCCATCTGAAGTACTGGGTCCTCTGAGGAAATAGCCTATCCGTTCATCTCCGGCTAGGCCATCTGACTCAATTGGTGCAGTTGAGAATTCGGTAGAGGATAAACCAGGGGAGAATAGGAGTCCTTGACAGCGATGATCATGTCCCATAGGATTGTGGCATAAGGAAGCCTAGCCCCTATGTATAGAGTTGTTCTCATTCTCGGGCTACTTGTTGTCCTGTACTTTATCCTTCGGCGAGCCCTTCAAGGGTTCAAAGCTATAGGGAAGCCAGAGCGTCTTGCTCCCAGCAAGGATCAAATGGTTCAAGATCCTGTCTGTCTTGTATTTGTTCCCAGGGGAGTGGCGGTCACAGAAGATATTGGAGGACAGATCTACTATTTCTGCAGCCGATCATGTGCCCATAAATTTCAAGAAAAACTCGCGGGCTAGCAGCCTGAGTAGCTAGAGTCGGAAAGTTTTTCTTCTTTGTCGAATTTGAGCGTAATCTGGCACTCATTAGGAGAGAAATTAAAGAGGGGTAGGCCTGATTTTCCACCCGCGATGCGATAGTAGGTCCAAGTTTCACCGCCAAAAAATCTGGTGGCTTTTCCGCTCGGCGCTCCCCAGTTCTTCTCAAACCAGGCCTTGTCCTTGCCTTGAAGCTCAGCCGGTTTCAGCGACTGTTCGAGATAGGGATTGCTACCACCGCAGCCGGTTAGGGCTAGACTGAACAATAGCATTAAAGCTGAGCGTTGCATCGCGACTCTCCTCGGTCTTGTCGGTGAGCGTAACGGCGAAGTTTCCGATACATAGGTAAATTCTAACTGGCTGTCTGGGGACTGTCAAACAGGCACATCCCAGCACATGATTGTAAGAAAGTTGAGTTTTTCATAGAATAACCGATAATGCATTGATCACAAGGATTTCTTACCTTGATATGAAAGGACACCATCATGAAATTTTTTCTTGATACCGCCAACGTCAAGGAAATCCAGGAGGCCGCCAGCCTTGGACTTCTCGACGGAGTGACTACCAATCCGTCGCTCGTCGCGAAGGAAGGGCGCAGCTTTAAGGAAATGCTCGTCGAAATTTGTAACATCGTAGATGGGCCGATCAGTGCAGAAGTCGTCAGCCTCGAGGCCGATGCGATGGTGAAAGAAGGGAAGGAGCTTGCAAAGATTCATAAGAACATTGTCGTCAAAGTGCCCTTGATTGCAGAAGGATTGAAGGCCACGAAGAAACTGGCCGCCGAGGGTATCAAGGTGAACGTGACGTTGTGCTTTTCTCCAACCCAGGCGCTTCTCGCCGCAAAAGCCGGTGCATGGTGCGTCTCCCCCTTCATCGGCCGGCTTGATGACATCAGTTCAAACGGGATGGAGTTGATTCGACAGATCCTGACCATCTATCGCAATTACGATTATAAAACCCAAGTGCTGGTCGCCAGTGTGCGCCATCCTCAGCATGTCGTCGAGGCTGCGCTTGCAGGTGGGCATATCTGTACGATGCCCTTCTCGATTTTTCAGCAGATGGTGAAGCATCCGTTGACCGACAGTGGGCTCAAGAAGTTTCTGGCGGATTGGGAAGCTCAGACTAAGAAGTAAATCCTATTGGTCGTCTCATGTGCCTGGTGGTTCGGCAAGTTTTTGTCGAGCTGTCGCGAAGATGTGGTGAAACATCGGCCTGGTCAATAGTCCGGTGAAGGTGTTTTGTTGGCTTGGATGGTATGAGCCAATCAGTGTAATGCCCCACGGAAGGGCCCGGACGATTCCATGGGAAAATTTTGGGAACGGTGAGGGCAGTGGCTGCCCCTCATCGCGGCAGGCTTTCAAGTAATGATCGAACGCAATCTTTCCCAGCGTCACCACCACTCGAATCTTCCGTAACGACCGAATCTCTTCCCACAGGTAGGGGCGGCAGGCCATGAATTCTTCAGGGGCCGGTTTGTTGTCGGGCGGCGCACAACGGACTGTAGCACCAATGTAACAATCCAATAACTTCAACCCATCATCCCTATGATGAGAGTTGGGTTGATTGGCGAAGCCAAATCGATGTAGGGCGTCAAAGAGCCAGTCCCCGCTGCGATCCCCTGTAAATACCCGTCCGGTTCGGTTGCCGCCATGGGCTGCAGGTGCCAGTCCGAGCACATAGAGACGCGCATGCGGATCCCCAAATCCAGGGACCGGGCGCCCCCAATAGATCCAGTTCTCAAACTGCTTCCGTTTCTCTGCGGCGACCGCCTCCCGATAGGTGACAAGTCGTGAACAGGCGGTGCAGTGGATGATGTGATCGTTGAGGAGGGTCAGCGCACGCATGGTTGAGCAGTGTAGCATGAATCCAAAAGTCGATCATGCTTGCCGCTCATACCTCAGACTGTTAGCATACATACGTGATATCGGATTGTTCATCGTACGCAAGAAATGCGAAGGCGACGGGGCAGTTGGCCAAGACGGACACGCTCGATGCGCAGGTGCTGGCCCGCTTTGCGGAAGTCATTCAACCGACTCTGCGCGCGCTCCCCGATGCCCAGACGCAGGAATTGGCGGCCCTGTTGGCGCGCCGCCGTCAAATACTGGCGATGCAGGGGGCCGAACACAATCGCCTGGATCGCGCCCCCGATCGAGTGCGCAAGCGGATTGAAGTCCACCTGCGCTGGTTGCGCGCTGAACTGGCCCGACTGGATGAGGATCTGGATGACCGGATCCAACAGAGTCCCGTGTGGCGCGAGCGAGAAGATCTGTTGCAGAGTGTGCCCGGCATTGGGCCGGTGATGAGCCGCACCATGTTGGCGGAATTGCCAGAACTGGGGTTGTTGAATCGCAAACAGATTGCGGCCTTGGTGGGCGTCGCGCCCTTTAATCGTGATAGTGGCCGGCTGCGGGGACACCGGGCGATCTGGGGTGGTCGGGCCCCCGTTCGCCGCGCGCTGTACATGGCTGCGTTGGTCGCCACGCGGTGGAACCCCGTGATCCATCGTTTCTACCAGCGCTTGCGGGCGGCTGGCAAAGCCCCGAAGGTGGCGCTCGTGGCCGCGATGCGGAAACTGCTGACGATTCTCAATGCGATGGTGCATGCTGGGACTCCATGGCAGCCGGTCGTAGCACAGAAAGCGTAATCGTCAAGACAGTTGCTCAGGGCTTCACGCCTCCTAGTGCCCGTCTCGCTTCGCGTCTGCGCGCTTTCGCAACGACCCTTCATGAGTAATGCGGGCTAGCGGGATATTGTGGAACCGATCCTCTCAACATCATACGTGAGGGAAGGTTAGACGCAGGCTAGAGAACGTTCGTAGACTCAGCAGGGGCCTGATTGGGAGCCGGCTTTGGCAGGGAGAAACGGAAATGGAAATCTTGTTGGTCTGACTGAGGAGCTTGGTCGATCCACC
>SWDH01000028.1:30278-30810 GCA_005116945.1 Nitrospira sp. | reverse complement strand
GTAATGCTTGGCCGGATGAAGCCTACCGATGCCGGGCTGCGCGCCGTGACCGATTCCTGGTTAGATACCTATAGAAAAACTATTGAGTCCGGTGGATTTACCAGGCAATCCTTGCGTCGCATCGATCCATGCCCTCGTCTGGCAGTGCTGATCGAATGTGGAGTGTTGACTGGTGAGCAGCAGGCGGTCACTGCTCTCCGCCAGAGCTTTGAACGGGCCGTGGCCGCCGCAACGGAGTGATCTCACCCCATCAGGATGCTGAAAAAGTCCGCCAGCAGGAGGGGATGACCCGGTGAGTCCCCTGTGCTCGCGCAACGCGCGGTCTCAGAAGACCCTCGTTGGACGCGCGCAGTGGGGGACTCACCGGACCATCCTAAGATGACGTACACAGCGAGCCTATCAGCAGCGTGATGCAGATTCCTTCCTCTCCTATCCGGCCACTTCTGAGAAAATTAATCGTTCAAGGGCTAGCTGCGGTAGACGCCGGTACGGCAGTCAGCCGTGCGATCACCAGAAAGGGCGAGGAACTGGT
>SWDH01000028.1:11347-30268 GCA_005116945.1 Nitrospira sp. | reverse complement strand
GTCATTGGCCGGCGTCGGTACGACCTGCGTCGCTATGAGCATGTCATCGTGGTCGGGGCAGGGAAGGCCACGGCCTCGATGGCCCAGGCGGTAGAACAGCGGCTGGGCTCTCGACTGCACGGCGGCTTCGTTGTGGTCAAACATGGCCATGTTGTGCCGACGAAACGAATCGTTGTGGCGGAAGCCGGTCACCCGATTCCCGATCGCTTTGGGCTGCAGGCGGCGGCCAGGCTCAGTGCCATGGCGGCAGAACTTGGTCGGCGAGACCTCTTGGTCGTACTCTTGTGATACTTCCTGAAATCAAACGAGAAGGTGAGCGTTACTTCCTCAGTTCGTTCAAGCTGCCTGACAAATTGACCTTTGCCGGCCAACCAATTCCCCTCGATAACTGGCAGGTCCGTGAACGAATCGAGTATGAGTTTTATCAATTCTTAGAAGACCAGGGCGAAAGTATCATTCTTGCCAAACGGACAGGACGTTGTTTCCCTCCCGCTGAAAAACAGCTTGCCGATGCCGGGTTGCCAGACGACCTCAAGTATATGTTGCTGGTAGAGAGCAAGTGCGTAGCTGCCGCCTACTCAAAGGCGAAAGCATCGGGGCCGTGGCAGTTCATCCCCTCCACGGGACGACGCTATCGTCTCAAGAGTGACGCGGTGCGCGACGACCGCCGTAATCTGGAAATGTCAACGGAAGCCGCGGTTAAGTACTTGCGTTATCTGAAAGATTTCGAGCAGAACGATTGGTTCATGGCCATGGCCTCGTATAATGCGGGCGAAGAGCGAGTCCGTCGACTCTTGAAGGATCAGAATATTACCGACTATTGGAAGATGCATGGGCCACGGGAAACGATGCGCTATGTTCCCAGAATCATTGCAGCCAAGGAAATCTACTCGCAGCCTGAAAAGTATTTGGGGCTCAGTAAGAAAGATTTATATATGCCGATGGAAACGGAAACGGTCACCGTCAATGTGAAAGACTCTAAGCGAGCCCTTGCCTCGATTGCCGAGGAATTTGGAACGTATTTCTTAGAGCTCAAGATGCTGAATCCTGAATTCAAGAAAGATGTGCTCCCACGGGGGACCTATCAGATGAAAGTTCCTCGGCAGACTTGTCCGAGCCGTTGTTTCAAGCAGGACAAGACTCCTTAGAAGGCTGTTGAAAAGGCCCGCCAGCGGGGGTGGGCAGCCAGGTCATCCTCCTGCTCGCGGAACGCGCACGATAGGAATGTGCTCGTTCGACGCGCGCACTCGAGGATCAACCAGGCTGCCCTTGAGAGACAAGTAGGGATGGAGCGGATGTGCGCCGTGGGGAGACTCACCGGGTCATCACGGGGCAACGTAATCGAGGAAGCTCCAAGAGCCATCTTGAGTCACTCGCAGCAGCCTGCTAGTCTGTCCTAACGTGATGCAGATTCCTTCCTCTCCTATCCGGCCACTGCTGAAGAAATTCATCGTTCGAGGACTGGGCGCAGTCGACGCCCGGAAGGCGGTTGGTCGCGTCATCTCAAGAAACGGCGAGGAGCTGGTCATCGGTCGGCGTCGTTATGACTTGCGTCGTTATGATCGCGTGGTCGTACTCGGGGCAGGGAAAGCTACAGCCTCGATGGCCCAGGCAGTAGAAGAGCGATTGGGATCTCGCCTGCAAGGAGGATTCGTCGTGGTCAAGCACGGCCATGTTGCGCCGACGAGACGGATCGTTGTGGCGGAAGCCGGCCATCCTGTTCCTGATCGGTCGGGTCAGCGGGCAGCGGCCAAGCTTTGCGATATGGCTGCTGAACTCGGTCGGCGCGATCTCTTAATCGTGCTCTTGTCGGGAGGTGCATCCAGTTTACTGCCTGCTCCTGTTCCGGGGATTACCCTGGCTGACAAACAGAAGACGACCCAGGAACTCTTACGATGCGGGGCAAGTATTCGAGAAGTCAATACGGTTCGGAAGCATCTTTCGCGTATCAAGGGCGGGCGTCTTGCTGAAATGACGAAGGCCACCATCGTGACGTTGATTCTGTCCGATGTGTTGGGTGACGACCTGAGCGCGATCGCCTCAGGGCCAACAGTCCCAGACCCTACGACCTATCGAGAGGCCGTCGCGATTCTGAAACGTTTTCGCATCTGGCAGGCAGTCCCTCAGCGAGTGCGCCGGCATCTTGATCGGGGATGTCAGGGACTCGCGAGCGAGACTCCCAAGCCCGGTTCTTCGTTGTTTCGACGAGTCCATCATCATATCGTCGGGAACAACGGATCGGCTGTCAGGACTGTGGCCCGCGTGGCCAGAGAGGCGGGCTTGCGGACCCTCGTGCATAGGCAGGCGTTAACTGGAGAGGCACGAGAGGAGGGACATCAATTCGGCCTCCTGGCCAAGAATATTGTGCAAGCGGGCGCACCGCTGCAAAGGCCTTGCTGTGTAGTGGCTGGCGGGGAGACCACCGTGACTGTCACTGGAAGAGGAAGGGGTGGGAGGGCGCAGGAATTCGCTGCCGCAGCCGCGCTTGAAATTGCTGGTTTAGCAAAGGTGTGGGTTGTCGCGATCGGCACCGATGGCACCGATGGTCCGACAGATGCGGCAGGGGCCATCGTCGGTGGGAATACAGTGGCGCGAGCGCAACGTCTCTCGGTGGATCTCACGAGCGCATTGCAGCGCCATAACACCTACCCTGCCTTGAAGCGGCTTCATCAGCTCATCATCACTGGTCCCACCGGGACGAACGTCAACGACCTGTACCTCCTCCTCATCCTATAGGTACTATCCATCTTTATGGATCGTCCTCTTCTTCTTCCCTTGTCGTCCTGCACGCAGCCTTCTCTTATAGGGGGAAAAGCCTTTGCTTAGCGCGTCTCCTCACAAGAGGATTCTCTATTTTGCCAGGATTCTGTGTCACGACGGGAGCGTACGTTCGCGCGCTTCAGGCACTGGACTTTTCTTCAACCGAACAGTGGCAGGCCGGGTTGCATTCCTCCGGGGCCGAACGTCATATGACATCGAGTTGACGGCCCAGATTGTCGAGCAGGTCAGACGGTTCGATGGCCGATGCATAGGCTGTGGTCTGCAGCGCGATGCGAGGCTATCTAGGCCGTATGCAGATGCCGGGCCGACGGCGCGGACGATACGCGGTCTGATCTTTTCCGGCGGGGTTGTACTCCCGGTTGTCCGAGACGTTTTCTTGGTTGCGGCTGATCGAGCCCAAGTTGCACCATGCAAAGCAGACAATAGGTATGCGTCAACTGGTAGGTGCCTCGTGCAACGTGGTAGAGGCGCAGAAAGGATCTCAACGACATCCATGTATCGACAGCATTTCGAGTGGGACAATCATGGTTCCGTCGATCGTCCCTGACTTGATGGCAGACGCAGCACATCGGGATCCATGTTGTTTGATTCGTTCTCGTTATATTCATGCCCCCTCCCATTAGCAATCTGGTCAGACCGCCGTCCGAGGTCAAAGATGAGGAGCACTGCTATGACGGTAATGAGCAAGGCAGATGCCCAATTTTCGAGCGAGGGGGAACTGCCAAATTCAGGATGGAAAGTCTAAAAAGACACTACGTTTTCAATAGCCTAGGGAAAACGTTCTTGCAATGGCAAAAAAGAGAAGCCATGGGAATATGGTGCAGCGTTGTAGGCGAGAGCCTACACAGCCTCCGCCAATCGCACGCAGTTCGTGGATGCGACGATGCACGGCACACTATCCTCGCTCGTCTGGAGAAAGAAGGTCGCTGATCACCCAGCGATCCAAGCTTCGAGGCGAGGTGCTCTCCTATTCCATGATAACCAGATTTGTGGTTCTTGACCTTTCATGGACCGTTACGTATTCTTCAAAGCTATTCTCTCCTCGTGTCAACAACCCAACACTCTGGCCTACTGTGGGTCAGGGGCATGACGCGGACGTTCATCCATGATTGACATCACGGTCTTTGGTGCGGGGGTTCTCATTGGAGTTCTCCTTGGCGCACTGATCGTCGGGTTTTTGGTCGCAGCTCGCGTACGTGCAAACATGCAGGCAGAACTGCTGACAATCCGTGAGCGGGCGCAGCGGGCGGAATCGTTGACAGAGGAATTGCGCCGACAGGCTGAGGGGGTTCGTCTCGACCTTGATCAAGTCAGGCAGGATCTTTCGGAAGCCTCTCAGGCCCGTGCGGTGGCGGAGACCAAGGCTACGGAGGCCGTGCTTCATTTCAATGAACAGAAGATGCTGTTGGGCCAGGCCCGACAGGAATTAGCTGAGACATTTCAAGCGCTCTCCGGCGAAGCCCTCAAACAGAACAACGAAGCCTTTCTGAACCTGGCACGCAGCTCATTCGAAACGCTTCAGGCCGAGGCCAAGGGCGATCTCGCTCAGCGGCAACAGGCGATCGATAGTCTGGTCAAACCACTCCAGGACTCCCTGCATCGATACGACGACCAGCTTCGGCAGCTCGAGCAATCGCGGCAATCGGCGTATGGAGGCCTCGATCAGCATCTCAAGCTTCTGGCTGAGTCGCAGCAGCGTTTGCAGTCTGAGACCGGCAACCTGGTGAAGGCCCTCCGCGCGCCTGCCATTCGCGGACAGTGGGGTGAGATCACGCTCAAGCGCGTAGCCGAGTTGTCCGGCATGGTCGCGCATTGCGATTTTTTCGAGCAGGAGTCCATTACAGTCGAAGGAGGCCGGCTCCGTCCCGACATGGTCGTCCAGTTGCCGGGTGGGCGACAGATCATCGTGGATGCCAAGACCGTACTGGCAGGGTATCTGGATGCGCATGACTCGGCGACTGACGAGCAACGGCTTGAAGGCATGCGGCGTCATGCCGCTCAAGTGCGGTCGCGGATGGATGAATTGAGCGTGAAAGCCTACTGGAATCAATTTGTGCAGGCGCCGGAGTTTGTCGTGCTGTTCCTTCCGGGCGAACAGTTTCTTGGCGCGGCGCTGGAGCATGACCCACGACTCATTGAAGATGGATTCCTTCGCAGTGTGGTCCTTGCGACACCTACGACCCTCATGGCACTCTTACGAGCGGTCGCCTACGGGTGGCGGCAGGAGCGATTGACCGAGCATGCCGAGGAAGCCGGGCGATTGGGAAAGGATCTTTACGAGCGGATGGCTGTACTGACAGAGCATTTGAATGACGTTGGGCAGGCGTTGGGGAAAAGTGTCTCGGCCTATAATAAAGCGATCGGATCGCTCGAGACGAGAATCTTGCCTGCCGCTCGTCGGTTCAAGGAACTCGGTGTCTCGTCGGAGAAAGAGATCCCCATGTTGGATCCGGTGGAATTGGTCTCGCGCAAAGCCTTGCCCTATGACAATGAATAAGGAGTCTCTGATGGTTGATGAGCAGGCGATGGTTGAAGCGTTTCATCGGACCTTTGATATTGTCGTCAATTCAGTTCCGACGGTCGTCGACAAACAGACGCGCGAACTGCGTGTCAAACTCATTCAAGAGGAATTCGATGAGTTGAAAGACGCTTTCGAGGCCGAAGACCTTTCGTCTATTGCGAAGGAAATGGCTGACCTCCTCTATGTCGTCTATGGCGCGGCGGTATCCTATGGCATCAATATGGATCCGGTCTTTCGAGAAGTGCATCGGTCCAACATGAGCAAGGTGGGTGGCTCTAAGCGTGCAGATGGGAAATGGGTGTGATAGATTTTGCGTAGGCCGTCTGTGACAGAATCATCCAATCCCAGTGCCGTGATCCCTGCGGTCTGCACTGCTTCGAATACGCCGGAGTCCAGCTGGCTCTTCACCTTGCCCAGCGCGGCCAACACATCCTTGTTGCCGACGACGAAGCCGATGCGCCAGCCCGTCATGTTGTAGGTCTTGGAGAGTGAATGGAACTCCACACCGACGTCCTTGGCTCCATCGATTTCCATGAAGCTGACAGGAGGTGTGCCGTCATAATAAATTTCCGAGTAGGCTGCATCGTGGCAGACGATTACGTGGTTCTCCTGCGCAAACTCCACCACGCGCTTGAAGTAGTCTTTGGTCATGACGACCGACGTGGGATTATTCGGCGAGTTCAGCCACATCAGCTTGGCTTTTTTCGCCACATCCTTGGGGATCGCGTTCAAGTCAGGCAAGAAACCGTTTGCCTTTGTCAGCGGCATGAGGTGCGAGACGCCGCCGCAGAAGCTGGTGCCGACGGGGTAGACCGGATAGCCGGGGCTCGGGACCAGGACGATATCGCCCGGATCGACAAGTGCCAAGTGAATGTGTCCGATTCCTTCTTTTGAGCCGATCAGGGTCAGCACTTCGTCGGTAGGATTCAGCGTCACTTTGAAACGTCGTTTGTACCAGTCGGCCACCGCAGTTCGGAACGACAGCATCCCTTCGTAGGAGGGATATTGATGGTGCTTGGGGTTCCTGGCTGCCAGAGCCAGGCTTTCGATAATCGGAGCCGGCGTCGGCAAATCCGGATCGCCGATGCCGAGGTTGATGATATCGACGCCCTTGGCAATTGCCGCCTGCTTCATCTTGTCGATGGCGGCAAACAGATAGGGCGGCAGGGTCTTGATTCGTGTGGCAACTTCGATCGGGAAACCAGACATGCGAACAGGCTCCTTTCCTGGATATAACTGTTTAGCAGTCAGCGATCAGCTCTCAGCAGACTTCTCAGAGCTGAAGGCTGAATGCTGATGGCGCAATCAAGGCTGTTTAGAGTACTTCAGAGCAGCATCGGCAATCAACGTTGTGGCGAGAGAAGGTGGCCGATGAGTCGATCGGCGATGTGATGGAGTTGCGGGAGGTGGGGAAGGGCCGCGGCTTTCACCTGTTGGGCAGTCAGGCGTGCCTTGGTGAGGTCCGCCGCACACTCGCGGGACAATGATTCGATGCCGTTCTCTTCCATTTCCACATGAAACAGAAGCCCATAGGCCCGAGGGCCATAGCGGAAGGCTTGCAGGGGGGCGATGTCGGAACCGACCAAGGGCACACAGTCTTTGGGGAGATCGAATATTTCGCCATGCCACTCGAAGACGTCGAATGACTCCGGCAGCGTTCTGAACACAGGATCCTGTTGTGCCTCAGCCGTGAGCGTGACCGGCGTCATGCCGATTTCTAGTGCCTTGCCAGAACGTATGGTCGCGCCCAACGATTTCGCCATGAACTGGCTGCCAAGGCAGACGCCGATCACAGGTGTGCCGGCGTGAAGTGCTGACCGAATGAACGATGTCTCTTCCGCAATCCACGGATCGGAATCATTCACCGACATCGGCCCGCCCATCACGATCAAGAGATCTCCCGTATCTTTGGGTAGTCCGTCTTGTGGGACGAGATATCGTTCCAGGCTCACGCCTCGCGCGGTCAGGGCCGTTGCGAAGGCTCCGGGCCCTTCAAAGGGAACATGTTTCAGGCAGACGGCGCGCATACCACTTAGTGTCATAGGAAAGAGGGCAACGTCAAGTCTCTCAGGTGAGAAGTGGGAACTCCAAGCCTAAACTGGAAAGCAATTGTCCTTACCTTCCTGGCATATGACAGTTCGATCGAGACCGCGATGCGCACGTGTGCAGTATGGTGAAGATTCGAGGGGTGAGCCCGCTGGCTCGCCTAGCGCAGATCGGCGATTGCAGCAGAAGTGTTCTTGAATCATATGGTCTGGGTGAGATGAGGGTGTCGTGGCCTGAAAAAAGGCTAACTTTCATATTTGTCAAGTCAAAAGTTCGTCAGTAGCAAAAAAAAATGATGAAAAGAGGATCCAACTTCAAAATATTTTTGTCACTTTGAGAGATTTTTCGCAAGTTGATATGGACATCTGCCGATCCCGGACTTATACTGCGCCAGAAATTTTCTTTGTAAGGAATCTGGAAGACACATGTCAGTCATGACCGAGGAACGGCAACAGATCCAGCTAGAGCTGGACGGGTTAAAACGCACGCTGGAGTGGACAGAGATCCAGCGAGAGCAGCTTTTGGATCGCTTGGATATGCTTCGGCTCGATAACGCCCGCCTGCAAGATCGCGTCGAGGAGTTAGAGCGTCAGGTCGTAGGGCTGAAACAGCAACAGCCGATGTTCTAGGCTCATTATTCGTAGCGGTTTACCACCACATCGCATAGAAGCCAAACGGGAGATGCCAGCGGATTATCCTCTCATCTCTCAGCTCGTTGGTATGATGTATGAGCGCTTCTATTGTAATCGGCAGTCCTCTCCTCTAACGAGCCTTCGACCAATGGGCTCACCTCTCTGATCCTCATCGTTCTTTGCGAGTATGCAAAGGGCGGCGAGGGGCTTGTGCGTCGATTTTTTTGATGCGATTCAGTGTTGGCTCATACACCTCCATGAACAATGTGTAAGAGCGTCTGATCTCCGTATTTCTTGCCTGAACATTGGCAAATGCGGTAGAAGCGCTCATGATGTGGGCTTGTTCCCTATCATGATCCGCCATGGGCCATTGAGCGTTCATCCGATGAAATGCCATGTGGTCAATATTGAAGACTTACGCTGGCTGCTGGGTCATACCGGCGGGTTTCGAGGCGGGTATGTCACGGACGTCCAGGTGTCCAAGCGACGGCTGCTGGACGAAGCATCGGGGCGAGAAGTGCCGGCAGGGACTACGGTCACCGTCGTGATTCGCTATCGTATTCACCAGATGTCTCGTGTTGCAAAACTGACGATGACCGGTGTCACGGATTTTTCGATGTTTGAACAGGAAGGGGCTGATTGTTCGACATTGGGGGTGATCCAAGCAGAGCTCAACGAAGGCAAGCTCCGTTTCTGGTTCGATCCGCAGGGCGAACTCTATGTGGTGTGCGAGGAAGCGCAGCTGGAGGAAGTGGCGGCGCCGGACCTCGAACCCTTGTCGTTGGAGCAGGTGGCTCAATGGACGTTTCAAAGCGGGATGCCGGATTGGCCGACGGTCGCATGGATGTTGGCCGAGCTGGACGTGGCGGGTGTTCCCTGCGTCTGGCGGGCCACGACTTCGTCACCCGGGCGTCATCCAGCTATTCAGTGGGAAGGGGATCTGATTCCGGCATCGATGCAGGGGACAGCGAATATTGCAGGGGTTCACTGTTTGCTGTACGGACCGCTCGATGGGCCAGGGTTTGGCATGGTACTGCGGGTTCGTGGGATCCAGGATCGTCGCACCGGCCAGGTGCTTTCGCTCTTGGCTGACCTGATCGCCAGGCGATTTTCCGGTCAGTGTTTGGTGGGCAATACAATCATTCCTGGCGAAGACTGGCAGAATTGGAAGTCATTTGAGCAGCAACGCAGGACTGATGGATAGGGCGTGATGGGGAGTCTGGCAAAGTAAGCAGGCTGTGTGCAACGGCCGGCCTCGTTGTTCGTGAAACGTGAAAGGTTTCGGAGGAAGAGCCCTCGGCAGTCCTACGTTTCACCTTTCACTTCTCACCTTTTACGGCTCGCGAGAACGAAGCTGGCGGGATTTTTCAACAGCCGGTCAGCCGAGCGCTTGTCCGCTGGCCTGCTCCGACAGGCGGGTGCCATTGATGTGTGTGTAGCCTACGGCGCCGTTGCCATTTTTTACGCCGTTGATGTGTGTCTTGCCGTTCACATTCTTCTCGTTCACACATTCCACCAAGGCCCAGAGCCGTAACGGATTCACATGCTGCTTCCGGGTGACGTGCAGCGGTGTGCCGTCCAGTACGGTCTGCAGTGCCAGGTCTGTCCGCCATCCTAGATGCTTCGTGAGAGGGGACAGCACTTTTTCTATGGCGGCAATGGCCTTATTGTCGTTGCTGAAGTGATTCAACATGATGATTCGTCCGCCGGGTCGGCAGACGCGGATCATTTCGCTGACGACCTTGCGATAGTCCGGGACAGCGGTGACGACGTAGGCTGCGACAACGGTGTCAAAACTATCGTCTTTGAATTCCATTTCGCCGGCATCCATCCGGTGCAATTCTACGTGATCCATCTGGTGTTCTTCCGCTTTCTGCTTCGCTTGATCCAACATGCCTTCGGAAAAATCGATACCGACGATCTGGCAATGGCGGGGGTACATCGGCAGAGCCAAGCCGGTTCCGACTCCCACTTCAAGGATTTTTTCATAAGGTTGGGCATTCAAATTCTGAATGATCGACTGGCGTCCTTCGTCAAACACTTTCCCGAAAACACGATCATAGATCTTGGCGTAGGATGTATAGACGCGCTCGATCTTCGCTAAATCCATATCACCTCCGACTTCACATTAATGGCGACTTGCGCTCCTCGACCGCGAGGAATGGCCGACTGCCGCAGCTACAGAATGGAAAAATTGTGCGGCGGAGCACCTGAGTAGAGCGAGGGGACCCGCCTGAACAGCCTGTCGGGCTACTCTAGCCAACTCGCTGCAACGAGTCAACAGATTATCTTGGTTCATCCCTTGATTCACCTACGGCCCCTATGGGATAGGTACGAACATGATTTTCGCTGGCTTCTTTGCCGGTGCATTATGTCTGGGTCTCATTCTTGGAGACTGGTTCTACTTTATGCGCCTCACGCCGGATGCGAGCCGGTATGGATGCGGCATTGCCCGCACGCATGATCGATTCACCCATACGACGATGACACAACTGGCCCACCGGTTTGATGCCGCAGGTATCTTAATGTTGCCGCACGGCACGGCTCGATTGCATCAGGATGTGAACCAAATCGTGATTCGCCAGAGATACAGGCTGTTCGCGCTCAGCTTCCGAACCCTCTGGCCATTGAAGGGGTTGATTGCTTTGTCCCCGGAAGGCGATGCACTCGCGGTGCTCTATCGAAAGCTCACTCCCTGGTCCTCGGTCTTACTCACTGGTCTGTGGTTTGCCGTCGTCGCCGTGGGTACCGTGGGGGCTGTGATCTCCTTGTATATTGAAGGACAACTGGCGGCATCCGGTGGAGTGGTATTGGCGCTTGGGATTATAGGGTTGGGGCTTATTTTTTTACTGTCCGGAGTTATTACGGTGGTCTTTGCCTATCGGCTGGAGAGCTCACGTCTGATGATCGTGTATCAAGAACTGCGGGAGATTCTTGAAGGGGCAAGATTGCCATCCTGAATGAGCAGGGTGTTCAAAAAGACCGTCCAGCAAGGCCGCAGCCGATGAACGCACCGGAGGCGTAGCCTCTCGGCTACGGTGAGGATGCGTTCGAGGTGAGAACGATGCCTGGTGAAAGGCGTGTCTCGGCGCGCCAGGGTTGGGCGGGTGAGAAGAGCGGCTTTTTCAGCATCCTGTTAGAGATACAGATTGAGGAATTGATCGTATTCGGCAGGAAGATTCAGGCCGGACCTGTTACGGGCGAGACCTGCAATGATGCCACGATGTTTCTTGCTCAGCCCTGACGATTCAAACGCCTGACGAAAGTGTTGCCATCGCGCGGTTGTGTCGGTGGCGAGACGTGCGCGCTCCGACGGTGGCAGCGCATGGATTGATGTCGTGAGGGAACGAATGGCCTTCTCGACGCTCTCATAAGGCGGGGCCAACTTCAGCTGTGCGTAGAATGTTTCAAGGTGATGGCGGAATTCCTCTCGAAGCGCCAGGACATGATCGGTTGTGGGAACGGCTGGGTCTGACATGGTGACGAGACTGATGATACGGGAAGTGCTGGCGTTGGGACAACTGGTCGCCGATATTTATTTATAAGGAGGATCGTATGAAGCGTTTTCAGGGATATGTGCTCGGGCTCGTTGTGGTGCTTGCGTTGGCTGGTTGTTCGTCCCACCGTCATCATGGCATGGGCGGCGAAGGGAAGAGCGATGCCTATTGGCAAAAGGGGCAACAGGATATGGCTGCCTTGATCGATCGAACGGTCAAGGATCAGGAGAAGGCCGGGCACGTGAAATCGATTGTCGGTGAGATTGTGACCGAGTTGAAGGCGAGCCGCGAGCAGGAGCGCGCGGGGCACCGGCGGCTCTATGAGTTGAGCGCCAATTACGCAGCGACTCCGGAGGAGTTCACCAAGGTCTTGGATGATGCGAACAATATTCGGATGCAGTCGTCGACGAAGATTCTCTTGCTTCGTTTCAGGATGAAGGATCTCATGACGGCCGAGGAGTGGAAGGCCCTGTCGGATCAGATGCTGGCCTACAGCAGCCGCTATAAGCACAGTGAGGCGGCGCCAAAGGCCGGCTACTAGCAGGCTGCTGAAAAATTCGCTCTGAGAAACTGTGAAGTGTGAAGGGTGAAACGCAGGATGGCCGAGCGCTCTCCTTCAGAACCTTTCACGTTTTACGTTTCATTTTTCACGAACTGTGAGCTGGTGCCGCCTTGAGCGGTAGGGGCGTCCAGCTCGCGCCTGCGTCGGTCGAGCGGTAGAGACCGCTGCCGTTTGTCCCGGCATAGAGCAGGCGCGAATCGCGCTGGCTCATCGCCAGGGTGCGAATGTTCAGCGATCCTAGTCCGCTGTTGATCGCCGTCCAGGTCTGTCCGCTATCGGGGCTTTTCCATACTCCACCCGGCCCACCGATATACAGGGTCTTCGGCTGGGCCGGGTCGAGGAGAATACTGCTGATGAACAGATCGGGGAGCGATAGCCCGATCCGCTCCCATTGCTCTCCGCGCGTGGCAGTGCGAAAAAGACCCTTCGTGGTTCCGGCATAGACGATATCAGGGTTGACCACGTCGAATACGATGACATTGACCCCCAACGCCATGCCCCCCATCAATTCCTGTTCGGGAATCAGTCCATTGTTGATTTTCTTCCAGTCCATCCCAGCGCTGTCGGACCGATAGACTCCTCCCGTGGTTCCCGCATAGAGGATCCGAGGATCACGCGGATGGATGGCTACGGAGACCACGATGTGGACCTCCTTCATCCCGGCCATGCGTTCTTCCCATTCACGTCCACCGTCTTTGGAATAAAAGGCGCCCACGGTTGTGGCGGCGTAGAGTTGATCGTGGTCTGTCGGATGAAAGACGAATTGATTGATAAAGGAGACGTGTTCTTTGAGTCCCACGTTATGGGGAAGCCAATGTTGTCCGCCATCCGGGCTTTTGTAGACGGCATCAGCCATCGTACCGGCATAGATCGTGGCCGGATATTGCGGGTCGATCGCGAGCGTCGTCACCCGCCTGGCGCTGAAACTCGGGAACCGCTCCCACAACTGTCCTTCATCGCGCGATTTATAGACGGCGTCGTTCGTCGCCACGTAGAGGATGTTCGCGTTCGTCGGATGCAGCGCGATCGAGACGATGGCCTCGCTCTCTTTCTGGCAGCCAGCACTAAACAGGAGCAGGGCAAGCAATGCGAATCGCGTGATGGTTCGAATGAGCATAGGTGGGGGCAGACCTAAACACAGGGATTGGATGGGAGTCAAGGAGCGGGGTGGGTGGAATGCTTGCTCGCTAGAACCAGTGATACATGGCCTCACCGTCGCAATCCATTGAAATGGCAACGGTCACGGCGTATGGTTCACGGATCGCAGTGGCGTGTTATACGGATTGAAACTGCCAGATGCCGCACTTATGCGGATCGGCCTAAGCATTGTTAGGCGGCGAAAGCAAAGGTGATGAATCGTGGTCAGGTGGTATACGACCCTCGAGATCAAATCGTGGGAGGACCTTCAGCGCGAGTATGAAGGCCGGTTTGCCCTTCAGGGTCGACGTTGGGTCTTCCGCGGACAACAGGACACGCGTTGGGAGCTAAAGCCTAGCCTCGAGCGCTCAGCGTGCGACCGGGTTGGTCTTCGCCCGACCGCCATGCCTAACATCGAGGCCTACCTGCTGACGCGTTTTCAGCGCAACCTGCATCGGTTCCAAGATCGGACGCCGGCGGTTGATGATCAGCTCGAATGGCTCGCCCTGATGCAGCATCACGGCGCCCCAACACGGCTACTCGACTGGACATACTCGTGCTACATCGCACTCTTCTTTGCTCTGGAGCTGGCTCCGCTCAACTCTACCTGTGCGATCTGGGCCATTGACCAGGTGTGGCTCTTCAACCGCCTGAAGGGGCGACGCGAAGCAAGAGTACGCAAGGCTTTCCGCCTTGATGCCGAACTCCGAGTGCCCGGCGCCGCACACATCCTACTGAATACCAAGGCCACAACAGTCGCACCCCTCGTGCCGTACTATTTGAACGAGCGGCTGTCGATTCAGCAGGGAGTCTTCCTTGTCCCGCTCAACTTAGAAACGACTTTTATGGAGAATCTGCGGGCCGTCGCAAAGCCGGCTGAACTCCGCAAGCACGTGCTCAAACTCGAGATCCCGGTGATTCGAAGCGTTCAGTACCAGATGCTCGTCTCGCTTGATCGGCTTAACGTGCACCGAATCAGTCTGTTCCCCGGCATCGACGGGTTCGCGCAGAGCATGCAACTCAGTCCCCTGTGGTGGCATCCGGATTCCTATCGTGCTTAGCGTATCGGCCGGCGCTGATTCTGGGCGTTCGGGCTATTCAAAAGGTGCTTGTATGCAACACGTTTTAATCATTCATGAGGTCGAAGCGTATCCGGCATGGAAGGCGATTTTTGATCAAGCAGCTGACATGAGAAAACGGGCCGGGGAAATCAGCTACCAGTTGTTGCGTTATGACAACGATGCAAATCACATTGTCCATTTCTCGGAGTGGTCCTCGACGGACAATGCCCGACGTTTCTTTGAGTCAACTGAACTGGCAGAAATCCGGAGAAAGGCTGGTGTCAAAGCGCCCGACTTCATGTACCTGCAAGAGATAGAGCGTGGCGTGCTATAGCCCTAGCCTCGCGTTCGAAAGGGACGCCGCAAGAGCGTGGTGCCGTGAGAGAGCTACCTCAGGAGCACGCTGTTCGGAAACGATGTCGTTGGAGAGTTGAAGCCCTGCCTCATGGCGGATCCCGAGATCTGGATTTACGAACGCCAGTAGGGCGTCATCTGTTGTATTGCGACCTAACAACCGGTTTAGCGGACGGCGTTGCGCGCCGCCGCTAAACTGCGTGGTCGCTACTGTTTCCTGCTATAGGTAATCTCCAGCACCTTCGCTTCCTTGCCGCCGTGGTGAGTCCCGTACATATCGAATGTGTGGGTATTGCTGTCGACGATCTTCCAGACCGCGCGATGGGCCATCTTCCCTCCGCCTGGTTCAGGGTGCGATCCTTTCAGCGTGATGGTCTTGCCGTCGGCGCTGGCTGTGCCTTCCATCATGAAAATCCCTGTGCCCATCGTGTCCATCCAGGCCGTCATATATTTCTTGGTCATGTTGTCGTAGGCGTCAATCCCGACGCCGGAGAAGGGTTGCCCCATCATATTGCCGGTGAATTCCTGGTAGAGAAAGCGCCCGTCCAATAACATTTTCATTTCTGCCGTGCCGGTCGATTCCGTCGGAGGCTTGCCTGGTTCCATCCACTCCTTGTTTGTTGTCGTCCAACTGCCAGCTAAGGTGGCGAACAGCTTATGCGGCTCGCCGGGAGTGGCCATTTGCTTCCACACTTCCATCATGGCCTGGGGGTCCATCTGCTTTTCGTGCTTCTTCTCCTTGGCCAAGACGGGGGAGGCAATGAGAGCCAGTGCAAGGCAAGTGAGGGGAACGAATGTAAAACGCATGTCGGCCTCCTTTATGTGAATGTTATCGGTTGACGATCACATCAGTATGATGACGCGCGCATTCTTACGCAACGATTAAGACGGGTCCCGCAACTGTCATTCATCGACTTGCCGAGACCTCGTTTTCGTGAGTCGACGTAACCCGTATGATTTATGACTCTTCTACTGCAACCTCGGATTTGCTGCTGCGACAATCTGTCGGTGGACAGGCTAGCCGCCTGCCATGGCCCCCACGATCAGAAGCGGCTCAGTCCCCGTGACAACTGCATCGGGCAGCGGGGTGTCCGGCGATTCGTGCGACAGGTCCTGCTCGCAGGCGAAGAATCTCACGAATGCGCGGCGCTTGAGCGTGACATGGTCGCGGATCGTTCCCCGCAACATTGGATAGCGCGCTTCCAGCGTATCGAGCACGGCGCGCTGTGTCACCGGACCGGCGATATCCAACGTCACCTCGCCATCGACGCGAGCCAACGTCCGCAAATGTTGGGGCAGTACGACTCGTATCATTGTGTTTCAGCTTCCTGGCTTGGTGAAAACCGCTTTGAGCATAAGGCTATTCAAAATGGCCGTCCGGCGAAGCCGCAGGGAGCGAGCTAAGTGAGGCGTACCCTCTGGGGTACGTCGCAGCGAAGGTCGCGACCGAGAACGAAGCTGGCGGCCATTTTCAGCAACCGTCATAGCGTTTGGACCTCGACGGATAAAACAGGGGGTAAGTCTCTTACGATGGGCATCCAGTTGTCCCCCGCGTCCGCCGAGGCATACACCTGGCCTCCAGTCGTGCCGAAATACAGACCGCAGGGATCGAGCTGATCGACGGCCATCGCGTCGCGCAGAATATTGACGTAACAATTTTGTTGAGGCAGCCCCTTTGTCAACGGCTCCCATTCGTTCCCACCGGTCCGACTGCGGTAGACGCGCAGCTTCCCCTCCGGCGGATAGTGTTCGGAATCGCTCTTGATGGGAATGACATAGACCGTATTCGGTTCATGAGCATGCACGGCGATCGGAAACCCGAAATCGCTCGGCAAGTTTCCGCTGATCTCTTGCCATGAGTCTCCGGCATCGTCGCTGCGCAGCACGTCCCAATGCTTTTGCATGAAGAGCACGTTTGGACGGGAAGGGTGCATCGTGATGCAATGCACGCAGTGGCCGACTTCGGCGTCTGGATCAGGCAGTTCGTACTTCGAGGCCAAGCCCTTATTGGTCGGTCGCCACGTTTTGCCGCCATCATCGCTCCGGAAGGTGCCGGCAGCCGAAATGGCCACAAAGATTCGATCAGGGTGGGCTCGGTCCAAGACAATCGTGTGCAGGCACATCCCGCCGGCACCCGGTTGCCAGAGCTGCCCCTTCGCACTCCGCAGTCCCGCCAGTTCTTTCCACGTTGTCCCTCCGTCTACCGATTTGAACAGCGCCGCGTCCTCTGCGCCCGCATACACCGTATCCGGATCGGTCAACGACGGTTCGAGGTGCCACACCCGCTTAAATTCCCACGAGCGCTGTGATCCGTCGTACCATTGGTGCGTCGTGAGCGGCTGGCCCGTTTCCGCGGACGCGTCATAGAGAAACATATTGCTCTCGCCCTTGGGCATCCCGTCCGGACCCATGAGATCTTCGGGTTTGGTTCCCGGTGGGTTCCAGGTTTTGCCGCCGTCATCGGAACGCTGAATCACTTGACCAAACCAACTGCTGGTCTGCGAGGCATAGAGCCGATCAGGATCGGCGGGCGATCCTTTTACATGGTACAGCTCCCAGCCTCCAAAGTGAGGGCCATCTACCGTCCACTGTTTGCGTTTACCGTCCGATGTTAAGATGAACGCGCCCTTCTTTGTTCCAACGAGAACTCGAATTGTGCTCATGGCGGAATCCTTTCTTCGCTTGGCCGTACTATGCGCACCACCTTATTCTTTTGGTAGTCCGGAAATTTCGATCAACGGTCTGATTTCGACCGTGCCGATTCTCGCGCCTGGAACCCGAGAGGCGATACTGATCGCTTCGTTGAGATCGCGCGCATCGATCAGAAAATAGCCGGCAATCTGCTCGCGCGTCTCGATGAACGGCCCATCGGTCACGAACGGTTTACCCTCCCTCACTCGAACGATGACCGCCGTGGTTGCCGGATGCAGCGGCGAGGCACTCAGATATTGTCCGGCGGCGTGAAGTTGGTGTGTCAGCTGAATAGATTCGGCGAGCATCTGCTCGCGATTTTCTTTCGTGATCTTCTGGAAGGCTACTTCGTCATGATGCACGATCAACATGAACTTCATCGTATGACTCCCGGCATGATTGCGGCTGGTTGTTTACGCGCACCCCTGTTCTTGGAGTGGTCGAACCTCGATGCTCCCGAACTGAGCTGCGGGAAATTTCGACACGATCCGTATGGCATCGTTGAGGTCTCTGACATCGATTAGCAGGTAGCCGCCAAGCTGTTCTTTCGTTTCGGTGAACGGCCCATCGGTCGTCGACGTCTTACCCCCGCGAACTCGCACCGTTGTGGCAGTCTCTACTGGGTGAAGCGGTGAGGCCGCAAGGAGCTGGCCTTGCTTCTGCAGTTCATCACAGTAGGCCATCGATTCGTTGGAAAGCGCGATCCGTTCGTTCTGCGGCATCGCGTGGAGTGTCTTTTCTTCGACATAGACCAAGCAAAGATATTTCATGGCATGCTCCCCCTTCAAGGCTTCGCAAGGCTGCTGACATAGGATAGTCGCTGAGGGTGGCTAAAATCGACATCGAGCCCCATGTCCGAGCTTTGGCGATTGACAAGCTCATATAAGCAAGTGATATTCCATGCAGAATAGAGTTTTCTTGATAGGGGTATTACCAGGGGCCGGCCGCTTGGCTCACGGTGTATGCCGTAGTTGCCTGAATCGTTGCGCAGTAACTCGGAAAGGAGGGTCGCGTGAATCTATCGTACGAAGATCAAGACGCGCTGCGGTACGCGAAGGGGCTCCTTGAGAATCCTGGCCTTGCGGCGAAGATCACAGGATTGATCGGCATGCCGATTGAAATGGCGTTGCAGCGCCTTCCGGAGAAATGGGCGCAGGTCGTCAATACGGCGACAAGAAAATCTCTGGAGACAGCCTTGCAGGCCGCGCTGCTGACAATCGACGACAAGTCGCAGTCGAACTCGTGGGAGTTTCTCCACAAGCTCGCCGTGGCCGCGACCGGTGCAGGGGGAGGCGCGCTTGGATTGCTCGGTCTTCCGGTCGAGCTGCCGGTATCGACCACGATCATGCTGCGTTCCATCGCCGATATCGCGCGCAGTGAGGGTGAACGCCTCCGGACGCCTGATGCCAAGCTGGCTTGTCTTGAGGTCTTCGCGCTTGGCGGGCCCAGCAAGAGCGATGACGCGAGTGAGTCTGCCTACTTCCTGATGCGTGCAGCTCTGGCGAAATCGGTCTCAGACGCTGCGGCGCACATTGCTCAGAGAGGTCTGGTCGAGCAAGGCGCCCCAGCTATCGTGAGATTCATCACGCAATTGGCTACGCGCTTCGGCGTGAACGTGTCAGAGAAAGTTGCTGCCCAA
>SWDH01000028.1:0-11247 GCA_005116945.1 Nitrospira sp. | reverse complement strand
GTGGAAGATCAATCAGCCCCCATCCCTGAAGAGAGAACGAGCGAGCTTGGAGGGACCATTGAGTATGAAATGTTGTCAAGCAATGTGGAGCCGTCTCCGTCATTCGCCGCGCACTCTCAGCGTTCGGCGACATCGCTTTGAATGTCTCAGCGCACAGTACGCTATGTCTGGTTGATCCAGATGAGGCCGGACTATGACCGAATCACTCCTAGATTTTTCTCGTCGGCTTACGGGACTGCTTCTTCTTCCAATCGTCCGTCAGTAGTCCCGAAAATCCCCAGTTCGCTTCTGCAATTTCTTGAATCACGACATGAGTGTGCTCCGGCTTCTTTCCGAGTATGCGGACAAGCGAATCCGTCATCTCTTGCACAAGTTGAGCCTTTTGCGCTCTCGTCGCACCCTTGGTGATCTGAACATTGACATACGGCATGATAACCTCTCTAAAGCCACGAGAATAATTATTGCGGCCTCTTCTTGCAACGAAGCGAGGCTGCTGAGCAGTCCGGTGGGACCAATCTACTGCAAAGTCGGAGGCGTAATCATTACTCAAGCTCATTCTTGCAGTTCGTTTAGACGCTTTCCCAGAAACCGCCGTTCCGGCTCCTGCTGCGTGAGATCGAGGGCTCGCTGGTAGGAGACGCAGGCTTCCGCCGTTCGCCCCGATCGTCGGCAGAGATCCGCTCGAGCCGCATGCGCTAGGTGATACTGCTTCAGCTCCCCTCGCGCGAGGATCGCGTCGATGAGATCCATCCCTGCGTCCGGTCCGTCGCGCATCGCCACGGCCACCGCACGGTTTAGTTCGACTACCGGCGAGGGATGAGCCTGAAGCAGGAGGTCGTAGAGTGCGACGATCTGAGCCCAGTCGGTGGTGATGGAACTTGTCGCTTGTGCGTGAGCTGCTGCAATCGCGGCTTGGAGCGTGTAAGGGCCAACTTTGCCCGTAGACAGTGCTCGCTGTATGAGTGAGACTCCTTCTGTGACCTGATTCTGATTCCACAACGAGCGGTCCTGGTCTTCCAAAAGAATAAGATCGCCTGTCGGCGAAGTGCGGGCGGCACGCCGTGAATCCTGTAATAACATTAGTCCCAGAAGTCCCAATGCTTCAGCTTCTGCGAGCAGCGCGATCAGGACCCGCCCCAATCGGATCGCTTCACCTAAGAGATCGTGCCTGGTTAGCGAGTCTCCAGAAGAAGCCGAGTACCCTTCGTTGAAGACGAGGTAGACGACTCGGAGCACGGCGTCCAGGCGATCCGGCAGTTCTTTCTCGGACGGCACTTCATAGGGAATGTGGGCGTCGCGGATCTTCGCCTTAGCTCGTACGATTCGCTGCGCGATCGTGGAAGGCTTCGTCAAGAAGGCGCGTGCAATTTCCTCGGTGGTGAGGCCGCAGACTTCGCGCAGCGTCATGGCGACTTGAGCCTCCGGCGCTAAGGCTGGATGGCAACACGTGAAGATCAGCCGCAGCCGGTCGTCTTCGACGTGCTCGTTCTCCTGCTGTTCCTCATCGATGCCGGCTGTGGCAGATTCCAATTGTTTTGCCAGTTCGTCCAGTGACGCATCCTGCCGCGTGCGCCTTCGTATGCCGTCAATGGCTTTGAAGCGCCCGGTCGAGACGAGCCAGGCTCGTGGATTCACCGGTACGCCATCCCGAGCCCACTGTTCGACTGCGACGGCAAACGCATCGTGCAACGCCTCTTCGGCAGTTTCAAAATCGCCAAGGAGGCGAATGAGTGTGGCGAGCACCTGTCGCGAGTCCGAGCGGTAGACGGCCTCCACCACCTCGCGTACGTCGTTGAGCTCGTCCTTGCTCATCGGCAGTGAGCCTCCCGGCTATTCCCCGATTTTCTCCATGTATCTGGAGAACGAGAAAGGCGTTTCATTGTGCGTGATCGAAAGGCCTGAGTCATGCAGGATGTTCAAAATGGCCGTTCAGCAAGGCCGCAGCGAGTGAAGGGCCGAAGGCGTACCCTCTGGGGTACGTTGAGGGTCTGAACGATGCGAGAGCGATGCTGGCGGCCATTTTCAACAGCCTGCTACAGTTTCTGCATGATCCGTTCGACATAACCGGTCAGTTCCATATAACCCTGTCCGTGAATCGGTTTTCCCTGTGCGGTGCCGGTTGTCTCGATGGCGCCTTCCCAATAGGTGACTTGCGTACTGCGTTTAGGGGAGAGTTCTTGATCAGCCATGCGGGGAATGAGTTCGAGTGAGAGTTGTTGGGAGGGAATGGTGAGATGCCAACGCTGTGGGTAGCGGGCCTTACTCACGGGGCTAGTCCAGTAACTGGTCGGTTCCAGCGAGAAGTCCCCGAGCACAAGATGGCGCCCACGACCGTCCCGATCGATCAATGTGCCGCTTGAGGCGGGATCGGCTGATCCGTCAGCCCGTCGAAGTCGATAGAGCATGAGTTCTCTTTGGTCATCGAGCTGCAGACAGAACCAGTCCCATCCGACGAGATTCTTATCGAGATCGGCAGATCCGAACTCATGGTCCATCCAGCTGGTGCCGGTCACGTCGAACGATTCGCCCCCGACCGTGAGGGTGCCGGTTGTGGCCAGCCTGGTGAATGAATAGTAGTGTGAGGCTTGCCCGATGAGCGGACCCTTGTGACTGATCCCGTTGGTGCCATGCACGATAGGCGGTTTATCCGTCGAGACGGTCAGTCGGATGGCGAGGTCGCCCTCTGCGGCCTCGAGGATCTGGGTGTCGGGAGCCGCCGACGGCGATTCGGCGCGCCACCGATCGATCCAGGCGTGGAGACGATCTTGCGCCGCACCGGCCTTGCCCAGTGCGGCGCGGCTCATTCTATCCGTATAGTGAAAGCGGCCTTTGCTGAGATCGCTGATGGCGAAATGGGCGAGGTACAGGTGCGAGACGGCCCACTTCGATGGAAGGGTTTTCGTCTGTTCGCGCGGCATGCCACGGCGGAAGAAGGTGAGCTCATAGCCGAACGGCCGGCCGTCCTTCGTTGTGACCTGGCCAGTGTAGTACCACCATTCGGTGCGAAACTCCTCATGCGACCCGTGATCGCGAGGGAACGCATACCGATAGCCTTCCGTGGCGAGGCGGAATTCCTCTGCCGTCTCGGCTGCGAGTCCCGGCACAACCATCATCAGGCTACTGGTCAATAAGAGGGCGTGCCTGAAATGGCGCAGGAATTTGTGCATATGGAAACGACCGGCCATGAGATGTCCTATGCGTCGGGTGCGCTTATATCATGCTTCGACTGATGGCACAAATCTCCTGTGTTGATAGGGGGTTTCCATCGACTCGATGCGTGCACGGCACCCACCTCGCGCCGTTGACAACTTTGTTGGGCATCAGCTATCGTGAGTCATGGAGCCCGATCACGAGCGTGAACAACAAGGACGTACCCAGCCTCGTAGCGTGACGCCGTTTCCCATTCCGTCTCGCATTCCCGTGTTTCCGCTCCCGAATATCGTATTGTTCCCCAAGACCTATCTTCCTTTGCATATTTTTGAGCCACGCTACCGTGCCATGGTCTCAGATGCGGTGACGAGTGGGCAGTGTATCGGCATGGTTCTGCTCAAGGATGGATGGGAGACAGACTATTATGGTCACCCACCCGTGTTCTCGATGGGCTGTGTCGGTCGATTGGCGAGTGTGCAAACGTTGGCCGATGGCCGGTCCAACATCTTATTACAAGGGCTGGAGCGGTTTGCGGTTGAACGAGAGTGGTACGACAAGGCCTATCGTGAGGCCACGATTGCGGTCACGATTCGAGGCGCAGAGACGTCGCTGGACCCTGTGGTTCGCCGGCGACTGTTTGCGACCCTAGAGTCCTATCTTCAATCTCGCGACGACGCGCCGACATGGCAGGAGTTGTTTCGGGAAGAAGTCAGCGATGAGATTTTCGTCAATACTCTGTCCACGTACTTGGAGTGTACGCCGCTGGAAAAGCAGTTTCTGCTGGAAGCAGACAGTCTCCATCAACAAGCCCGCCGCCTCAGTGACCTCATCGAATTCATGATCCATGATCGATCCGGTGCGAAGGGCTGGGGCTGATGGATCGCGCCATCGCGATCCAGGTGTCTCGGCTCACCAAGGCCTATGATAAGCATACGGCGGTCTCCGATCTGTCGTTTGAGGTGTATGCCGGTGAGATCTTCGGTCTGCTGGGGCCGAACGGGGCGGGGAAAAGCACGACGCTCAGGACGCTGATCACGCTGTTGACGCCAACGTCGGGCACGGCCAGTATCTTGGGCCACGACACGGTGCGTGAGGCGGATGTTGTCAGGCGGCTGATCGGGTATGTGCCTCAGGAACGTGCCATCGATCGCTTTCTGACCGGTCGGGAACACCTCGAACTTCTCGGCGCGCTCTACCACTTATCCAAAGCCGAAGCCGCGAAACGCATTGCTGAGCTGCTCAAGCTCGTGGAGCTGGAAGAGGCAGCCGATCGTGCAGCGAAAACATACTCCGGAGGAATGAAGCGGAAGCTGGACATCGCCTGCGGCCTCTTGCCGGATCCCAAGATCTTGTTCCTTGATGAACCAACACTGGGCTTGGACGTGCAAAGCCGCCTCCGGATTTGGGACTATGTACGGATGTTGAAGGAACGCGGTATGACGATCGTGATGACGACGAATTACTTGGATGAGGCGGATCAGCTTTGCGATCGGTTGGCCATCATCGACAAGGGATCAATCAAGGCGCTTGGATCGCCGGTTGAGCTGAAGATCGGGCTGGGCGGCGATATTGTGTCGTTGACGTTAAAGGACCCGGGTAAGATTCCGACGCTGGTGTCTGCATTGACGAAGCAACCGGCCATGCGAGCGGTGAAGGCTACCGCGACCGGTTTGGATATCCGGGTCGAGTCGCCGGAGAAAGCCCTGCCCGCCATCCTCGAGTCCGCCAATCGATTGGATTGCCAACTGGAATTTATCGAGTACCACCGGCCCCGGTTGGACGACGTGTTCATCGCCCACACGGGTCGATCGATGAAAGATGAATTACCGAAAGAGCATGTCGAATGATGATGGGCATCTTGTCTGAACACTCTGCACTTGGTACTCAGCATTCGTAACTGGAGCGAATCGGATGAGCGAGTATTGGCAAGAAATCAGTGCGTTGACGATGCGGTGGGTCAGGCGGCTCAGCCGCGAGAAGTTCAGTATGTTGTTCACGCTCGTGCAGCCGATGCTGTTCTGGCTGATCTTCTTCGGCAACCTGTTCCAGCGGGCTGCGGATATGCAAATCACACAGGCTCCGAACTACATCAGCTTTCTCGCTGCCGGTGTGGTGGTTATGACGGTGCTTAACAATGGACTCGCCGGAGGGGTCGATCTCCTCTTCGACAAGGAGAATGGGTTTTTGGAACGGTTGATGACCACACCGATTCATCGCAGTTCTGTGATCCTGAGCCGCTTCATCTTCGTGATGACGATCACCTCGCTCCAAGTGCTCGTGATCCTGGGCGTATCATTTCTGTTCGGTGTTGAGCCCGCGACGGGGCTACTTGGCATCGCCACCATCTTGATGATCGGGATGCTTTTTGGCGTCGGCCTCACGGCGATTTCTATGGCCATGGCCTTTTCTGTGAAAAGTCACGGTGACTTCTTTTCTGTCCTGGGCTTCCTGTCGCTCCCGATGATTTTCTTGAGCTCGGCGTTGGTGCCCTTGTCGGCGATGCCTATGTGGATGGGAGTCCTCGCGCGATTTAACCCGATGACCTGGGCGATCGACGCGGTCCGGCCATTAATCCTTTCCGGCTGGACTGAAGCCCTTCCGCATGTTGGAATGGTCGTGATCGTCATGGTGATTTTTGATGCACTGTGTCTCTACGGGAGCGCCAAGGTGTTCCGTCGGGCCATGGGGTGATGGGCGGGCTTTCGAGGAGTTCTCCTATGCTGACAAACGAAAGCCAAATCAGGGCGTTGATCAGGCTGTTGGCCGATGAGGACGAGAGGATCGTTCAGACCATCAGCGGTAAACTCATTGATATCGGCCCCACTGCGGTTCCCTTGCTTCAAGAGGCGGAAATCGAACAGCCGGAAATGTCGGATCGTCTGGTCTCGGTACTTGAGGAAATCCGCGGCGGAAACCTCGAAGATGAACTCGCGCAGCTGGTGGCGCAGCCGGATGACCCGATGAATCTCGAGCGCGGTGCGTTCCTGGTTGCCAGGTACGCCTACCCGTCGCTCACCGTGTCCTCCTATGCGCGACAACTCGATGAAATGGCGCAGGAAGTGCAAGATCGGATCGGTCCTCGCGCGTCAGGAGAAGAAACGATCAAAACGTTGAACCGATACCTTTTTACGGAACAGGGCTTCAAAGGCAACACGAAGAATTATTATGAACTGGAGAATAGTTACCTCAACTGTGTGATCGATCGACGAACGGGCATTCCGATCAGCCTCTCGACCCTGTACCTTCTTGTCGGCAGGCGGCTGAGCCTTCCAGTTCACGGGATCGGGATGCCGGGCCATTTTCTCGTGAAGTACGAATCAGATCGCTACAAGATTTTTGTCGATTGTTTCAACGGAGGGGCGTTGCTGACCGAGAAAAATTGCCAGCGATTTCTCACGGAAGCCGGCTATGGATTCGACGAGAAGTATCTACAGGAAAGTCCGGTGTCGGCCATTCTCTCCCGCATGATCAAGAATCTCTTGGCGATCTACGCCAAACTCGACGATCCCCTTAAGAAAGCCCGCCTGACGAAATTCATCGAGATTTTAGGTTGCGATAACCGCGAAGGCGGACTCTAAATAAACTTCGCAGGCTGCTGAAAAAGTCCGCCAGCGGCGTTCTCCCCTCGAAAGCATCCTCAATGTAGCCCAGAGGCTACACCTCCGGTGCTTTCATCGGCTGCGGCCTTGCTGGACGGACTTTTTGAGCATCCTGCGCAATTATAGGGTCAGCCCAATTCTGTGATCGCTCATCGGCTTATTTCGCATGAACCGAGTTTTTCCGCCACCTGCTAGACGGTGCGGATCGGTCTGTCAGGTCTATTTGGTCTATCTTGTCCACGAACCAGACAGACAAAATAAACAAGACAGACAGGCCGCCTTTTCAGGAGCCTGCTAGCCCGCAGTATTCATGACGGTTCGTCGCGAAATCGCTGAGCCGCGTCGCGAGACCAGCGCGCGGAGTCCTGAGAACCCGATGCGTACTCATGCAGTACGGTGAGGGTCAGAGGGGCGAGCCCGCTGGCCGTAGGCTTGTCGCAGCAGCGGATCGGCGATTGCAGCAGAAGCGCTCATGAATAATGCGGGCTATAGTTTGATTGACATTAAGTCCCGCGCTACCACAATTTTTCCCCCGAACGCTTCCCCAGCCTGTTCCCGCACATTATATCGGTCGGTAATTGGATAGAAATGCGATAAGACGAGTTGCCCGACTCCAGCTTCTTTGGCCACCTGCCCGCACTGACCGGCATGCAGATGGACCGGGTTCGGCCGGCTTGCCGGAAAGGAACAGTCCAGCACCGCGAGATCGGTGTCTCCGCAGAGGCGCACGAGGTTGTCGCAGTATTGTGAATCGCCGGAATAGGCGAGGGCCTTCCCTCCATATTCGATTCGATACCCCAGACAATGGAGATTCTCGGTGTGGGTCACCGTTCGGGGAATCACCGTCGTCTTTCCGATCATAAACGCCCGATCAGCCACTTCCTTGAAATGAACCGCGAACGGTGCCTCCGTAAAGCCGGGTAGGGTAGTAAAGAGAGTCCGGAAGAACTTCCTGGTCCCTCGAGGGCCAATGACGGTCAGCGGTGGCCTGGTGCCTCCTTCATATTTCGTGAAGATCATCGCGTCGAAGAAATAGGTGATGAAGTCCGAAAAGTGATCGGCGTGGTAGTGAGAAAAGAGAACGTGGGTAATTCGATGCCGGTTCACGCCGGTCTTTAAAAGATTGGTCAGTGTGCGGGGGCCAAAGTCCAACAGCATCGTATGGTCGGTTCGGACCAGATAGCCTGCGGCGGCTCGTGAGGGGTGTACGTTTGTGCCTGAGCCGAGGATGGTTAAGCGCATAGATTCTCAGAGGTTGAGGTTAGTTGTACGGTTAATCCGAATAGGGTATTTCTTGCCACATTGAACCTTCAGCCTGAGCCCCAACCTATTGTTGGAAGCTATCCCGCAGGCGTAAGAGCAATGTGCGAGTCTGGTCCACTTCTTCGCGGCTCAAGGCCCGCGCAAAGAATGGACGAAGAAAAGCCATGTGGGCTGCAAAAGTCTTCCGAAAGAGCGCATCGCCTTTCGCAGTTAACGAGATCTTGGTGCAACGGCGATCCTGTTTCATGGCATCTCTCCGGATCAACCCTTTGGAGACGAGGCGATCGAGGACGCCGGTCAGCGTGCCTTTGGTCACGAGCGTCTGGGCCGAGAGCTCTGAGCAGGTCATGCCCTCGGTATCTCCCAGCGTCGCAATGACATCGAACTGTGAGGGTGTGAGCCGCAACGATTTGATATGGCGGATGTCGATGCGCCAGAAGGCCAGATAGGTTTCAACCAGCGGTCGCAATATTTTTAGATAGGGATCGTCCTTTAGATCCGGCAACTCCATGCCGAAAGGATAGTCCGCATTAGAACAATGGTCAAGAGGGAGGGGGAGGGAACGACACCCGCGTGGTCCCGTGCTCACGGAGCGCGCACGATCAGAATGTGCTCGCTCGACGTGCGCAGTTGGACCACTACGGGTG
The DNA here is from genome assembly GCA_005116945.1 of Nitrospira sp. Classification (GTDB taxonomy): domain Bacteria; phylum Nitrospirota; class Nitrospiria; order Nitrospirales; family Nitrospiraceae; genus Palsa-1315. The sequence goes on along the minus strand of SWDH01000028.1, from coordinate 2,588 downwards.
CCATTCCCAGAGAGGTAAAGTAAGCAAGCTAGGAGAGATGGGGAGGAGTGGCCGGGTGCCCTTCTTGCTCGCAGAACGCGCGCCCTCAGAAGGGCCTCGTTCGATGCGCGCAGTCAAGGGCAACCTTGGCCACTCCCCTTAGTAGATGGTTGGAGCAGAGGAGGGGGTGGACCCTGTCGATCATTTGTGCTCGCGCACTGCGCGGTCGAGGACTCCCTCGTTGGACGCGCGCAGTGGAAGATCCATCAGGCTTCATCCTTGAGAGATATCGAGCAAGCTTGGAGGGAGTGTTTAGATGGATGATGGTCGCTCGATGCGCGCAGTGAGGGGCATCCTTGAAGATCAAGTCGGGATGAAGCGGACTTGTGTAGGGGAGGGCTGTGTGCCTGCTCCAGCCATGTTCCCTCGCGCCTTCAAGGGCAACCGCTAGTCGCGCTAGGCTGGCTATGTGGCCCATATGTTCACTAATTACTGTTGTTCACGATTCATGAACGTGCTATATGTTGATCGTCATGAAAGACATTGAGCAAGAATCTCAGATCGTCTCCTCAACACTGGAGCGGCTGAAAGCTGTCCATCCTCTTCGTGTTATTAACCTCCGACAAGAGGTTCGGCTTAGGGATCGAGAATGGGATGGCGAGGTGACGATCAAAACAGCGGGTGGGGTGTACCATTATCTTTTTGAGGTAAAGGCCCATCTTCGACCGCAGGCTATTCATCACCTCCTCATCAGGGCGAATGCAGATCGAAAACGATGGGGGAAGACAACGGAACTCTTGTTGCTCGCTGACTACGTCAATCCGTTGCTAGCCGGACAACTGAAAAATGCTGGTATCAATTTCATCGATACGGCAGGGAATCTGTTTTTGAAACGTGCACCGGAATTATACCTCTATGTTGAAGGGAAAAAGCCGTCGGTCTCCCGTAAAGACAAACCGACGAGGCTCTTTCAGCCGAGCGGACTTACTCTGCTTTTTGGCCTGCTCATAGAGCCTGAGTCCGTCAACCTTCCGTATCGGCAGCTCGCCAGTGTGAACGGTATTGCTTTAGGCACAGTAGGGTGGGTGAAGAGGGATCTCAAAGAACAAGGGTATCTTGAACCGATCGGCAAGGATCGCTTTCGTTTAATTCGCCGAAAGGAATTGTTCGAGCGGTGGGTGCAGGGCTATGCCAGCCGTCTTCGCCCAAAGCTCTTTGTCGGGGAGTATCGAGATCTGACGAACAACCTTGAGACTGTCGTCAAGACGTTTCGCCGGTATGCGGTGGACCAGGGAATGCTCTGGTGTATCACGGGAGGAGTTGGGGCGGATGCAATTATGCATCACTATCAGGGAAACATGATCACCTTTTTTCTCGAATCCTGGCGACAGGATGAGGCGTTAAAGGATCTTAAGTGGTTGCCAGCCGCTGGAGGGCTGATTACCATTCTGAAAAGCTTTTCTCCTCGTGTGTTTCAGATGAGCAGTAGTCAGCAACATACCCTAGCAGCACATCCTCTTTTGATTTATGCCGAGCTGTTGGACCAGGGCACGGACCGAGACCTTGAAACCGCCCGGCTCATTTATAAAAAATACTTGGAAGAATCCATTGCCAAAGATTGAAGGTGATTTAGCGGAAGCGCTAACACGGCTCCACAACTATTTTGAGCAGAAGGGGATACCATTTGCACTCATCGGTGCCCTGGTGCCGGCAATCCTGTTGTCACCCGAGATAGGGATGCGAGAGACCAGAGATGCCGATCATGTAATCAAATTGGCTTCTTGGGCAGAATGGGAGACTGTGATTGCCGATCTCGCCCAATTGGGATTCATGCGAGGCCGTGGAGAGCAAGAGCATCGATTGTATTATCGGATTGCGGAGATCGACATCATTCCGTATGGAATCACGAGCGGCCCAGACGAAGTTCTCATTTGGCGTAAGTCCGGTAACGAAATGAATCTGACGGGATTTTCTCAAGTATTTGAACATGCGGTGCTCACCGAGATAGTGAAGGGTCTTACGCTTCCAGTTATTCCGCTTTGGCTTTTCGCAGTTCTGAAAATCCTCGCCTATCTTGATAGAAAGTTTCCCAGAGATCTTCGTGACCTCGTTTACGTATTGGAACATTATGAGTCGTTGGGAAATGGGGCACGTCGATTTGAAGTGGTGGGTGCAGCGGACGGTGTGACTTACGAGATTGCCGGAGCCCATTTGCTAGGGACTGATATTCGCGCCAAGGTTTCATCTAAAGCTTTGAGCATGGTCAGAGACTTTTTGGCTGAAATTACTGACGAATACCATAATGTGATTAATGCGGTGCTTCGGGAGGAACCTTCTCTAGCATCTGACAGGAGAAGAACGTGTGTGTATCAACTAATCCAAGCCTGTCGGTTGGGGCTGAGAGACTAGTACGGAACGGTGTCGTGCCGTATTTATGCGCAGTCTCGCTCATTCTCTCTTCACCGCGTAGCTTGGTTGATCCTTGAGTGCGTGCCCAACAGGGCCTTCTGTATGGCAATAAAAGGGGTCGGGAATCTTTATTTGACCCATCCGAGGTGAATTCTAATTACAAGTGCAACACCGGCAGCGACGAGGGGATTTGGGTGGGG
>SWDH01000027.1:164102-165962 GCA_005116945.1 Nitrospira sp. | reverse complement strand
GACGTCGATATGAATTTGATACGATTCCTTCTCGCACATGATTATGCGGAAAGGAGATGGCCCCTACGCGTGACAGCCTTGGCACGCTAGCATGGTGACGATCAGTTTGCAAGACCAGAGCTGCTCGACCGGTCCAGACACACTCCGCTTGCTGCCTCATTTGAGCGGGTGGTAAGATCTCACAATTCTGGAGGAATCAAGTGCCGAATATTTTGCTGCTCGTCTCGCCGAGCTGTGGAGCCTGCCCGTCGGCGAAGAGTCTGTGGAAACAGTTGAGGGTGAAATATAGCTTTAACTATCGCGAAGTGGATATTACCACGGAAGATGGACGGAGCCTTGCCGATCGCCACTCAGTCAGGGCGGTGCCGGCTACGATCATCGATGGGCGGCTGACGTTTGTCGGCGTGCCGAGCCGGGAGAGCGCTGAAAAGGCCTTGTTGCTGAAAATGAAACCGCGCGAATAAGGGAATGATCGCTCCATGACCGACGACGACTTTGAACTACCCGAACTCCCTGTCATTGACAAAGGCCCCCCGCCGGAGTGCCCTATGTGCGGCGATCCAATGGGTTTCATCGATGGTGACTGGGGCTGTATGGATTGTAACGGCGAGCTGATGGGGCCGGAAACAGGCTAGACTCTGCGGTATTCGATGCGTCGCCTCGTCACCGGACCTTTTCATCCAGTACTCGATTGTGCACTGATCGAGGACATTCGATCCTGTAAGATCAGCGACCCCTTTGCTCCCCTCGCCATCATTGTCCCCTCGGCTTCTCTGGTCGAACATCTCAAACACATGCTCACCCGGCATGAGCCGCGGGCCTTCCTCAATATCCACATCCTGACGTTCCACCAACTGGCCCTCCGTCTGCGGGATGATCTTGCATCGATTGCTGAGGCTGATTCCGAATCAACCCTGCAACTGGTCGACGATTTCTTTTTCGAGCAATTGGTGCGCCAGATCATCCGGCGTAATCTTTCAGGGCTCGAATCTCTCATGCGCCTCCCTGCTTCACCAGGAACCTGGAAGGGCTTGTGGGCGTCTGTGCGCGATTTGAAAGATGCGGTCGTGGCACCAACGACGGCATTGAAGGCCCTCACGGAAGGAGTCTTTGAGGCGGAAGATCACGCCTGGCTCCGCTCCCTCTTCACCTTGCATGCGGCGGCTTTAGAAGCCGGTCGCTCGCTCGGAGTCGGTTCTCCAGATGATCTGGCTGCCTCACTCTGTCGAACTCTCTCAGGTTCCCGGTTCCTCAAGAGGCTGCATCATGTGTTTTACTATGGGTTCTACGATCTCTCGCAGGTCCAACTCTCATTCTTCGAATCGGTGACCCACGTCGTGCCGGCTACAGTATACTTTCCGCTGCAAGACCGCCCGGCCTTCTTCTTTGCCCGCCAATTTTTCGAACGTCATCTCCTTCCATTGGCAAGCACCCACGAGGACCTGAGTGAGGAGGGGGCCACAACAACGGAGTTGGTCGAGCTCTCAGTCAAGAACGTGATCGGGGTCGAAGAGGAAATGGCGACGGTTTGCCGTGAAATTCTGACTCTGGTTGAGGTCAATGGCTATCGCTTCGATGAGATCGGCGTGGTGGCTCGTACGCTCGAACCCTACCAAGCCTTTTGGCGAAGAGTTTGCGGCGTTTGTCGAGTGGCTTGGCCGACTTCGAGAGCAAACCAAGGCGACTGTGCCGGACTACGAAACACGTCGAGCGTTGCTACGTGAGGCGCTGGACGGGTTTCGTTTGTTGGGGAAGATCCAGTATCCAAAGGTTTGGTTGGATGAGCGTGCGAAGCAGACGGTGTCTCCAGGCGTTGCGGGTCAGGCGTAAGGGGTAAGACGTCACACGTCACACGTGAGG
>SWDH01000027.1:156443-164092 GCA_005116945.1 Nitrospira sp. | reverse complement strand
CGGGATAGAGGGGTAAAGGGTAAACGGTGAGGGGTCAGGCGTAAGGCGATAGGAGGGGAAAACATGGTGTTGTTAGAATTCAGTATGTCGCCGTTAGGCAAGGGAGAGAGCGTGGGCAAGTATGTGGCCCGCTCGCTCGACATCATCGATACGAGCGGAGTGGACTACCGGTTGAATCCGATGGGGACGGTGCTCGAAGGGGAGTGGGATGAAGTCTTTGCCGTCGTCAAACAGTGCTATGAGCGGATGAGAAAAGATTGTGGCCGCATTTCTTGCACGATCAAAGTCGACTATCGCAAAGGTCATGCTGGACGTTTACAAAGCAAGGTCGCGAGCGTCGAAAAGAAGCTGAAGCGATCGATCAAGCACTAGGGCGCGTAGCCCGACCCGTCGGTGCTCTTTCCGGCGGGCGGGAGTGTATGCGGTGTCCTGCCGAAAATGGTTGGAAGCGCCCTGATTCGTGATATCCTTCCGACGCCCTTCCCCGTTCCCCCATCGTGATGAGTCGTCCATGAAGATCGGTACAAGGGAGTGCGTGTGAGTCCCCTTCTCGAGGAGATCCAACTCTTGCCGAAGAGCTGCACGATCCTTGAGCGTGAGGTCATGGAATTTCGTCCCTTCGGATTGGATGAGCAAGGAGACAGGATCAGAGATCTGAGCGGGATGAGTATCAAAGCTGCCGTCGTCTATCTTGAGCAATCCATCGCGCGTGAGCGGGGATCCTCAGCCGGCAGTCAGGCGGTCGAGGACCTCTGTCGTCTTGTGAATCAGCGCATAAAGGATCCAGCCTATCATGTGACGCCAGAGTTTCTGAAGAATGCCTGGAACAGCTACTCGTATGAATTCGCCGCCTATGTCTATGAGTTCTGTGAACGCATATCCGGAGATCCGCAGTTTGTGTTTCGCGCGGGCATGGAGAAGGCCTCTTCGATCATGCAGGTGTTAGCTCGCCCGTTTTCGCTGGCGCAGATCTACGGCATGTTTCCCTACTTCGGAAATAAGTTCGCGTCCGGTTCAGTCGAGTTTCGAGTCGTCGAGGTGACGCCGATCTCCGCAACTCTGGCGATGAAGTTTTCCACTCGCACGCTTCGTCAGTTTGGCCCGTACCGAAGGCGGTGCGCGCAGGTGATGTGTCAGGCTGCTCAAGGCATTATCGCTGCAGTACCGGTTCGCGTTCATCGACTGCCACCCGCCACGTTGACCGACCTTTCCTGTATTGCGAATGACGACGAATGGTGCCAATGGGCTATTCGATGGCCAGTTAAGGGGCAGGGCATATGGCGCCATGCGTCTAAGCAGGTGGTGGAAGGGCCGGGAGGGCAGCCGCTGCCGCAGGATGGGTCGGACGGAGTGCCTATGCATACGGAGGTTGTGGATCGTTCACTCAAGCAGAACGCCGACACCCTGCCTTCGCAGCGGCAAATGAGGTGGTTACTGTTAGGTGCGCTCACCGGTCTGACGTTGGCTGTGGGATTCCGCGTGATGAATCCATCGGGTAGCTGGGGTGAAATCATTCTTCTCGGAGTGGTCCCGATACTTGTCGCAAGCATAGTGACCAATCGACAGCTTCGTGTGGAAAGCCAGCAGCGCGAGGCATTGATTCAGGAGCAGATTACCTTCGTGGAGTCGCGGCATGAGGAATTGCGAGAAGCGTATTTGGAGCAGGAGTTGACGCGGGTTGAGCTGCGACAAAAAGTGGCCCAGCTCACCGCCCTCCACCGAGCCGGATTGTTGTTCAGCTCGACGCTGGATCGAGAGGGATTGTTACAGAAAGTGTTAGAGGCTCTGACCAGCGATCTCCAGTACGACCGGGCGATGATTTCGTTTTACGATCCGTCCCGTCAGGTCATTACGGATGCGCGGATCCTCGGCGTGTCACCTGACATTCAGGCATTTGTGCGCACTCGTGAGATTCCTGTGACCGATCCTCTGAGTCCGGAAGGCCTGGTGCTGATACAGGGCCAGCCATTGTTAGTGGGGGATGTGCAGACGGTGTGGGATCGTATTCATCCGCTGAACCAACAGCTCGCTTTGTTGACGCAGGCCAAGGCATTAATCGCCGTTCCGTTAAAAATCAAAGACCGGATTCTTGGAAGCCTGACGGTCGATCGGGTGCAGGCACATAGTATGACGCAGGGCGATCTTGAATTGATGATGACGGTTGCCCATCAAGTTGCCATCGCGCTGGATAACGCGTCCGCCTATGAGCAAATTGAAGGGTTGAATGTCGGACTTGAAGCCAAAGTCCGTGAACGGACGGCTGAGCTGGAACAGGCGGATCGCTTGCGGTCGCAGTTTCTTTCGCATGTGTCCCACGAGCTTAAGACACCGTTGACGTCGATTAAGGGGTTCTTGCAGAACTTGCTGGATGGACTCACTGGCCCGCTCAATCCCAAACAGCAGCGCTATTTGTCACGGATGCTCGATAATTCAAATCGACTGATTCATATGATTGAAGATTTGTTGGATCGCACCAAAATTCAGTCCGGGCAGCTGGACCTTGTTCCTGGCGAGATCGATCTGGGGGACTGTGTGGTGGACGCGGTAGAGCAATTGCGTCTGCTGGCACAGGCCAAGCAGCAGATATTGGAGGCGATCGTTCCGTCTGTGCTTCTGGTGGTTTGGGCGGATCGCGATCGCCTGATCCAGATCATTATCAATCTGGTCCAAAATGCAGTGAAGTTTACTCCGGAGGGCGGCAGCATCACGGTGACGGTCAGGCAGGAGAGTCAGAGATTTGCCGGGGTCTCCGTGCGCGATACCGGGCCTGGTATCGCACCAGAGTTTCTCGATCAAATATTCGACCCATTTTTTCGAGTCAAGCAGGTCGGTAGTGGAGTCAAAGGGCTGGGGTTAGGTCTCTCGATCGTGCGGACGTTGGTCGAGTTACAAGGTGGGATGATCGCTGCGCGGAGCGAGCCGGGCCGTGGGGCGGAACTGTATTTTACGATTCCATTGTTTCCCACGATGGATCTGCTGCCTAGCCTTGTATCGGCTGACGCACCCTGCATTCTGGTGGTCGAGGATGATCAGGACAGCCGTCAACTCGTCCAGGGTCGTTTGCGTGCTATGGGGTATCGAGTCCAGTTGGAGGTTGACGGAGTTCGAGTGTTGGAAGCCGTGCAGACCGGGATGTTCGGAGGTCTGATTTTGAATAGTAGCGTTCCTTCCATGGATAGCTTGGCTGTGCTGCTCCACATACGAAAGGTGGATCAGCACATCCCAATTGTGATGGTTGCGAATTCGGATGCCAAAGAGTCGGCGATTCGTGCGATCGGCATGGGCGCGCAGGCCTATGTATTGAAGCCGTTCGATATTGACGAACTAGAGCGAGTCGCAGATTATTGGTTTCGACCGATAGAGCCGTTGTCATTGAAGTCTTCGGAGGAGTCGAGCAGGCCTGGGTGAATGCGAGATGGAGGAATGAGATGACAAGCGCGTGGAATAGGTGTTGGAACAGGACGGGATCGCTGCGAAGGATATGGATGCTAGGGGTATGCGGGGTTGGCCTTTGTGTGGCTGGATTTCCTGAGGTGGCCTCATCGCAAGTGCCTCGGATTCAAGGACAGGGCGCTGCCGCGTCTGCGATGAGTAACGCGTTTTCAGCCCAAGCCGATGATCCGTCAGCGCTGCATTACAATCCAGCTGGGATGACGCAGTTGCAGGGTGTTCAACTCATGGTGGGGGCGCTCGCGTCAGGTGGGTCGACGAATTTTACAAGTCTGACAGGTGTCACGGCTCGTGGTGACCGAAACGGGAGTGCGGCATGGCCTCCTCCCGGTCACACATACCTCACAGTGAATTTAAAGAGTCTTGGGGTGACGGCTCTGGGTGACCTGGTTGTCGGAGTCGGCCTGACAGTGCCCTTCGGTTCTATGACGCGATGGCCGAACGATGGACCGTTCCGGAGCGCAACGACCTTCAGTACGTTGCCGCTTATGGACATCAAGCCGACCCTGGCCTACAAGGTGACGGAAAACCTTTCTCTTGGGCTGGGTGCGGATATCTATACGTTCAGCAATATCATGGGCGAGGGTCAGGTTGAGCGACATGCGATCCCTGCTGCCGGGGTGAAAACCGAACTCAACGGGAAAGACACTGCGGCCGGTTTTAATGCCAGTCTGCTCTATACGGCCTTGCGCAATGCGGACGGGAAGCCGTTGGCGAATATCGGGATCGTCTACCGCAGTCAAGCGACGTTACATCTGAGCGGCGCGTTATTGGCCAACGGCGCTCAGGTGTCTGATGCCAATGCGACACTCGTCTTACCGCAAGTGTTTACAGGAGCCATTGCGATTTGGCCTATTCGAACGAAGGAGCGGGAATGGAAAGTGGAGATGGATGTCGACTACGTGGGGTGGAAATCTAATCGGAATCTCGATGTCAGGTTGGGCAACGGTGCGACGATTGCCCAGCCGCAGAATTGGAAGAGTACCTATGCGGTGATGGTCGGCAGTGAATACAAGTGGCTGGCGCTTGAGTCTCTTCCTCATTGGGAAGTGGCGCTGCGGGCCGGCTATACCAACCAGCAAAATCAAATGCCTGATTTGACCTATGACCCCGGTATTCCCTCCTGGGATCTGCATATCGTGGGGGGAGGGGTGGGCGTATTGTGCAAGGAGGAGGGTTCGCTTTTTGGTTTGATGCGATGCGGAGATCTTGGCTTTGGCTCCCTGAAACCCAAGGCCATCGGGCTCGACCTCTCCCTCCAGGCGGGGCTCTACGAGGATCGTACGGTGCTAGGTAATAGCATCCCGACGGTCGATGGAACCTACCAGACGACGTTGTATCTTGGGAACGCCTCGATTCGAATGGTCTACTAGCAGGACGCTGAAAAAGTCCGCCAGCGGCGTTCTCGGCTCATCAAAATCCTCAACGTACCCCAGAGGGAACGCCTCCGGTTTTGATTCGCCTCCGGCCTTGCTGGACGAACTTTTTGAGCATCCTGCGGGATCATTCTTCACTGGATCGGCGAGATGCGCAAGTCGTGCGTTAGGCAGATTCGTAAATGCGTGGAACACGGGAGCCTATCCCGCACAGGATTTCATAAGGAATTGTGTCGATCCAGCCGGCCACTTCATCAGCCCAGATTGATTCCTCTCCCTGCTGGCCGATCAATGTGACGGGTTCACCGATTCGTACCGGCGCAAGGTCTGTGACATCCACCATGATCATATCCATGCAGACCAATCCAACGATCGGGACCCGGCGTCCCTGAATCAAGACCAATCCGCGATGGGAGAGTCGCCGACTATAGCCGTCGGCATAGCCGATCGGCAGCACGGCGATGCGCGTCGGTCTTGTCGCAACGAATGTGCCGTTGTAGCTGACGGTCCCTCCTTGTGGAATGGTTCGTCGTTGCACCACCGTCGTGCGGAGTGAGAGCACAGGTTTGAGATCTGGCGCGGGGACTGTGTCCGGAAGCGTGTGATATCCATAGAGCATGATGCCGGGGCGTACAAGTGAAAAGTGAGCAGTGGGAAATCTGACGATGGCAGCACTGTTTGCCGTATGGACACATGGGAGGGTGATCCCGCGTTGCCGGATCTGGTTCAGGACGGCGGGGAAAACCCCAGGCGTCCCATCCCGGTTTCGACCTTCAGATGAATCGGATAAGGGGCTGGATGTGATTGAGTGGCCTTGATCAATAGGGGAAGGATGTGTGCATCGCTGACCACAGGCGTGAGTCGGTGTGCAACCAGGTCTGATATCTGTTCTTCGAAGAGGGCTCCGAGAACAACGATAGAGGTGGAGAGACCGGCTTGGCGGAGCGCGATGCCTTCGTCGAGTGAGGCGACGGCAAATCGTTCGATTCCTTGGTGTGCGAGGGCCTGAGCGGTCTCTACCACTCCATGTCCGTAGGCATTGGCCTTGACGATCGCCATGACCTGGCAGTCTGGGGCGAGGTATCGTTTGATGCAAGAAAGGTTATGGGCAAGGGCCGCGAGATCGATGCTGGCGTAGGTGGGTAGCACGGTCGGGATTGAGGTCACACTTCCATAATTTCTTGTTCTTTTTTCTTCACCACGTCGTCGATTTTTTGAATGTATTGATCGGTGAGTTTCTGGGTGTCGGTTTCGGATTTCCGCAGTTCATCTTCGGTTAATTTGGCATCCTTTTGCAGTTTCTTCAACTCTTCATTGGCATCTCGCCGAAAGCCTCGGATCACCACTTTCGTATCTTCACCGTGTTTCTTACAGATCTTGCTGAGTTCCTTGCGTCGCTCTTCGGTGAGTGGAGGAAGGGGGACGCGAATAATCTTTCCATCATTAGACGGTGTGATGCCGAGGCCGGAGCCAGCCAGAGACTTTTCGATTTCCTTGATCAGCGACGGTTCCCAAGGCTGAATCGTGATGAGGCGGGCCTCGGGGGTCGAAATATTGGCGACCTGTTTCAGCGGGGTCATCGTGCCGTAGTAATCCACTCGAACGCCGTCGAAGAGGGCGACCGATGCTCGCCCTGTGCGTAAGCCCGCCAAATCTCGTTTGAGATGTTCCAGCGCAGACTCCATCTTTTCCGTGATTTTTTGGTGTATCGCAGCAGGGTTGGGCATGAGAGACTCCACAGAACGTTAGCGGCGATCGGGGGTGACCACGGTTCCGATCGCTTCGCCGGTGGCGACGCGTTTGAAGTTACCTTGCTCCTTCAGGTTGAAGACGATGAGGGGAAGGTTGTTATCCATGCAAAGACTGATGGCTGTGGCATCCATCACTTTTAAATCCTGATTCAAGATCGAGAGGAAGGAGATCGTCTGGTATTTCTTGGCCGAGGGATTTTTGACAGGGTCAGCGTCGTAGATGCCGTCGACCTTGGTCCCTTTCATGATGACCTGGGCTCCAATCTCCATCGCTCTGAGCGCCGCTGCGGTATCGGTCGAGAAGTAGGGGTTTCCTGTACCTCCGGCGAAGATCACGACACGCTTTTTTTCAAGATGGCGAATGGCTCGTCGACGGATATATCCCTCCGCCAGTTGGCGCATTTCGATTGCGGACTGGACCCGTGTCATAATCCCGGTGCGTTCGAGCGCGTTTTGCAGAGCTAAGGCATTGAGGACTGTCGCGAGCATCCCCATGTAGTCGGCGGAGGCGCGTTCCATCCCGGATGCACTGGCGGCAATCCCACGAAAGATATTACCGCCGCCGATCACTACAGCCACTTCGATGTCCAGGGCCACGACAGAGGCGATTTCCGAGGCAAGGCCTTCGAGGATGGAGGGTTGAATGCCGTAGCCCTGCTCACCAGCCAACATCTCTCCACTCACTTTAAGGAGGATGCGCCGATAGTTGGCAGAGCTCATGCTTCGCCTAATTGGTACCGGGTGAAGCGGCGAATGTTCATGTTCTCGCCGATTTTAGCAATCTTCAGTGCGAGGAGGTCCTTAATCGTGACGGCTGGGTCCTTGACAAAGGACTGTTCGATCAAACAGCTTTCCTGGAAGAACTTTTCCAGCTTGCCTTCGATGATCTTTGGCCATGCTGCAGGGGGCTTGCCCATTTCTTTGGCCTGTCCCTCATAAATCGATCGTTCTTTTTCGATAAGTGACGCGGGAATTTCTTCCCGTTTGACATACGAAGGTTTCCCGGCGGCTACCTGGAGGGCTAGGTCGTTGACGAAGGTTTTAAACTCTTCGTTTCGCGCGACAAAATCGG
>SWDH01000027.1:140802-156343 GCA_005116945.1 Nitrospira sp. | reverse complement strand
GTGGTGTCGCGGTTGATTCATGATTGCCAGGCTCTCCCTGCGCGAGGATCGATCGGGACCTTAACCGATGCATTTCTCGAGCTGGCGAAGTCCCATGTGTATGTGCCTGGGCTGTCCGCTCTCTCATCGACTGGGCTTCCCGAGTCGCCTGATCTCACCATGGTCGGCTCGTTGATTCAGTCTGCTCTGGCCAGGTTGCACCAGCTGGATCCGCTTGGTGGGGAAATTCTCTGGGAGGAGTGGGTCGAGTTATTCCGACGGGTGTTGGACGAAACCAGCATTCCCATCGAAGAGGGCCGGCATCAGGGGGTCCAGGTATTGGACGCCATGACAGCCCGAGGCATGACCGTTCGAGCGCTTTTTCTTGTGGGCATGAACGAAAAGGTTTTTCCACGTTACGTGCGAGAAGATCCTTTTCTGCGCGACCGTCAACGAGCGCTGTTGGAATCGACGCTGGGTTACAAGATCGATCAAAAATTAGCGGGACATGAAGAGGAACTCCTGTTGTTTGAACTCCTCAGCCGCTCGGCAACACATCGGCTGTATCTCTCGTACCAGCGAGCCGATGAAACAGGGCGGATCATGGCCCCGTCCAGCTGTATTGCTATGGCGATGCGCGATCCACGATTTATCGGAAAGCCGGAAGAGCAGATCCCTCGACGATTGAGTCAACAGATCAGTACGCAGCCATTCATCCAAGACCTGTTGCCGGCGGGGGAATTGATTATCGGTTGCCTATTGCAAGGCCACGATGCCCGGCCAGTATTTGATGCTGCCGGACGGGACCGGCTCCTCTTTGAACAGGGCTGCGCCACCCTGAACATCATCGAGCGGGAATCGCCTGAGCTGGGTCCTTTCGACGGCATGATCGGTGCGCAGGCAACAGCATTGCCGGCTGTCACCATCAGGAGTTTTTCACCGACCTCATTGGAGCGATATGCGACCTGTCCCTTTCAATATTTCGCAGAGAAAATGCTTCGACTTGAACCGATACGACGGCTTCAGCACGACCACCTGCCTCCTGTAATAATCGGGACCCTGGTTCATGCCTCCCTCAGATTGAGCTATGAACGGCTGGTCTCGCTTCAGTGGCCTGATCACGCATTAACCGATGCGCTGCTCCGCTCCACAGCGCAGGAGGCAGTGATCGAGACGTTTGCCAACCATGCAGCCGGCCAGGGGACAGGGCATGCCCTCCTCTGGATGTTGGCATGTGAGCGGGTCACGGAGCTCGTGATCTCTGCAGTCAGTCTCGATCAGGCGGAGTATCTGGCCACCGGATTTCGCCCTGTGGCGTTTGAGACTGCTGCGCAAGGAGTTGTCGCTCTGGGTTCTGATTCAGAGTGCGAGTTCTTGAATATTCATGGCACGTTGGACCGTGTCGATTATCGCGTCGAGCCTCCGGCGCTTCGTATCGTGGACTATAAATTCAAGCAGGGAAGTGAAATCAGCGCGGTGGATCGGAATTTAACCTTGTCGGCGGTGAGAGGATTTCGACTGCAACCGCCGCTCTATGCTCATATGACCCTACCGTCTTTACCGGCAGCAACCGATGTCCAATTTCTTTTTCTGGCTCCTGCATGGGCGCAGCAGATCTCTCGCTCGACCTTTGATGCCGGCCTCTGGACCGGCCACACCGGTGACATGATTCGACAGACGCTGAAGACATTGATTCAAGGGATCGCAAGTGGGGAGTTCTTTATTCTTCCCGATGGCTATTGTGACTATTGCGAATTCTCCAGTGCCTGCCGTCGCGATGACGCCATGGCTTGGTGGCGCTCCTATCGATCGCCTCAAGCGAGAGTCATACGGAATTTAAGAAAACAGAAGGTCAACGATGAGTGAATTGGCGGCACTCGCAGATTCCCAGGATCGGTTCCGAGCAGAGACAACCTGGGACCGCAATGTTGTGGTGATGGCAGGAGCGGGGACCGGCAAGACCACGATTCTTGTCAATCGCATTCTCAACCTCCTCATGAGAGAACCGAACCCGTTAGTCATCACAGAGATTGTCGCCCTCACCTTCACAAACAAAGCGGCAACGGAAATGAAACAACGGCTACGAGTCCAGCTCCTCCGCCTGATCGAACAGAAGGAGGACATGATCTCCAATTTCAGAACCCGATACCACCTCTCGCCTGAACAAGTTGGCGAGCGAGCGAAGAAGGCGTTAGAGCAGCTAGAGAAATCCCAGATCGGCACCTTGCATAGTTTTGCCGCACATCTACTGAGGCTGTATCCAGCTGATTCTGAAATAGACCCATTATTTCAAGAGGATGACGGATCACGATTCAAGGAAATATTTCACTTTAGTTGGGACCGATGGTTACACGATGAGCTCGGGTCGGCGGGGCCACAGCATGAACGATGGCGACGAGTGCTCGCCGGGGCCAATCTCGAAGACCTCCGGCAGTTGACGATGGCCCTCGCAGGAGATTTTGTGGACGTGGATGAATTGGACCATCAATGCCGATCACTTCTACTTGAGGGTAGCTTGAAGGACTGGGTCATGGTCATGCATGGCCGCGCCACCAATCTCCTTGCCGCACAGGATCGACCGAAACGGCGCAAGGCGGAGCAGATGCTCGCTGCCGCCGTGCAGTCGATGACACTCCTGTTGCAAAATGGGCCGGCTGGACTTGATCAACTGACGCAGGATGAACAGGCTATTCTGGAGAAGGATCTAGGAAAGGCACCTGGCGGATGGGATCGCGTGTCGTTTCAAGAGGCTGCCTCTATCATTGGCCTGGCTCAACAACTTCTCAGCGTCGACCAGTCCTACTTCCAAGACGTGGTGACGCTGGTACGGCCTTTCTTGAATCAGATACGGCAGGGGTTGCTCACCTCCGGGTGGATTCCGTTCGATGGGTTACTGGCAAGGGCCAAAACCCTTTTGCGCGATCATCCGGCTGTTCGTACTCGGATCAAACAGACCTATCGGGCGATCTTGGTTGACGAGTTTCAGGACACCGATCCAGTGCAGTACGAGATCATCCTCTATCTAGGAGAAACCGCGGGCAGTCACCGGACTCAGTGGCAAGACATAGAATTGGAGCCGGGAAAATTATTTATTGTGGGAGATCCCAAACAGTCGATTTACGCCTTCCGCCGAGCTGACATCGAAGCCTTTGAGCGAGTCGTGGAGAAGATTCGAGTTGGCGGTGGGGTGGTCTATTCCCTCGTGACAAATTTTCGCAGCAACGAGGCCGTGCTTGCTGTCGTCAATAATGTTTTTGACCGGCTCTTTCAACCGACCGAACACATTCAGCCAGCCAATGAACCGTTGGCGGTCAAGCCGCAGCGACAACCCGAGGTGTCTGTTTCCGGCGTGCAGCTCCGCCTAGTGACTGCGAACGAGGACGACGAAGAGTTCGATGTGCAAGTGGCAACCAGAGTAGAAGCCGAAGCGCTGGCACGTTGGCTCAAGGAAGAACTGCTTCCAGGGACGACGGTCACGGGTCGTGATGGTCTCGATGGTCCGCTCACGCTGGGCCACATTGCCTTGATCTTCAGAAAGTTGACCCAGGCACAGGTCTATCTTGATGCCCTTCGCCGCTACGACATCGCCTATATTACGGATGGAGAAAAGCATTTCTATCGGCGGCAGGAGGTCATCGATATGGTCAATCTTCTCCGGGCCATCGACAATCCTCACGACTCGATTGCGCTGGTTGGAGTCTTGCGATCACCGCTTGGCAGCATGGCTGACCAGGATGTGCTGGCTCTCCAACAGATCGAAGGGTTGGGCTATCAACACGTGGAGCGACTATCTTCATGGAACCATCCGCGGGCTGGAACCGTGCGGCGGCTCTATGAGCAATTGGCTGAGTTGCATCAGCTCGCCCCCTTACGTGCCGTCTCTGACGCCATCGATCTCATCTTCGATCGACTGCCTGTTCTGGAGTTGGCGGCCGCGTCGCTTCATGGCGAGCAAGCCGTGGCCAATCTCCGGAAGATCAGGGAAATGGCCGAAGCGCTGGCCGATCGCCCGCATCTCACCTTGACCGGGTTCGTCGATCTGATGATCACGAGAATATCGGAACAGCCGGATGAGGCGGAAAGTCCCCTCGTGGAAGAATCGTTAGACGCCATTCGTGTGTTGACCATTCATAAGGCCAAGGGATTGGAATTCCCTGTGGTGATTCTTCCCGGTCTGCATCAGGGAGCGAAGAATCTTCGCAAGGGGCCATCCGTCCACCATGATTGGTCGAGTCGTTGTTACAGCCTGCGGATGGGGGGCCGCTCGAATCTTGGAGCGGTGCTCGTCGATATGAAGATGGCGGCGCGAGAGGAGGCGGAACAACGGAGGCTTCTGTATGTCGGGATGACCAGGGCGCGCGATCTATTGGTCTTATCCGGGGGGCAGACATCTCACCCTGGACATGACACCGTCCTCTCTTTGCTCGGAGAGGCGATGGAAGGCGAAGAAGATCGTTCGACATCTGATCGGATTGACATTGGAACAAGCCGGCTCACTCGTGTGATCACACCGGCCACAGTGGCAGCAAGACGGCGTAAGCAGGAGCCTCTGTCTCCCATGGTTCCTCGACCGGGCTTCGACTCCATTCTCATGCGTCACCCGGCTAGGCAAGTTGAGTGGGAGCGTTGTCGAGCGACGCCGCGTCGCGTGACTCCGTCGGCGCTGGTAGGTGGAGGCACCGAGGTTGTATTCCCGCATACCACCCCACGACGTGACGCTGAGCTGGGTCGGTTGGTGGGAGTCTGTGCCCATGAGGTGCTCGAACAGTGGGACTTTGCCAGGCCCGATGCTGAAATTCATACAGGTATCATGCAGACGATTCGCCACTCAGTGGCACAAGATCATCCTGAATTGATTCATGAAATTACGGAGAACCTCACGAGTCTCTTCGAGCGCTTTCTCCCTTCCGAGCCGTACAAGATATTGCAACGTGCGACCGTGCTTGGGCGAGAGGTCCCGTGTGTCATGTCATGTGGTGAGAACCAGCTGATGGAAGGGGCGATTGACCTGATTTACCGGCTTGACGGCCGGATTTGGATCGCCGACTATAAAACAGACGAGGTGGCAGCTGAGGATGTGCAGGCCAGAGTGGATCGCTACCGGCCTCAAGCAGAGATGTATATGCGAGCGGTCGAACGTGCGTTAGGGCTGGCGTCCCTCTCGTTCCAGTTTATCTTTTTAAGGCCAGGTGTGGTCGTGGATGTGTAGCAGGCCGTTATTTAGTTTGTTTGCTTGAATGAAACTAATCCAGATGAACCAAATAAACCAGATAAACAAAACAAACTAGAGAAACCAGATGAACCGGGTAAACGTCCAATGATGGTGTCCGCGGAAGAATTTGCCGTCTGGATCCAAGAGGCGCTTGCCGAACTGCCCCCACGCTTTGCCGCTCTTGCGGATGAAGTGTCTATCGTAGTCGAAGAGGAACCTTCGTCCGAAGTCCTACAGGATCTTGCATTGGAATCAGAAGACGATCTGTTGGGGCTGTATCAAGGCATCCCGGTCGGTGAAACCTCGTTCTTCCAGCCTGCCGGTCAATTGCCCGCCCGTATCTCCATCTATCGAGGTCCCATTTTACGTCTCTGCCGAACAAAGGCCGAAGTCATTTATGAGGTCCGAGACACGGTGGTCCATGAACTCGGACATCATGTCGGGTTAGATGACGACGAGATGCCGTACTAGCAGGGTGCTGAAAAACTATTTTGACATAGCGGAATTTTGAGGGTCTGCAGGTCTGAGACAAGAGGAGAATGTCTCAGTAGGATGCTCAAAATGGCCGTCCAGCAAGGCCGCAGCGAGCGAAGAGGCGAGGCGTACCCTTGCGGTACGTTGAGCCTCTGAGCGATGCGAGAACGCCGCTGGCGGACTTTTTCAGCATCCTGCTAAGATTTGGCCTGAATCAAGGTCCGCCGTTGATAGCCGATGGCGAGCATGATGACTCCCGCCACAATCATGGGGAGGGAGAGAAGTTGGCCCATGGAAAAAGAGCCCAGAATAAAACCGAGATGGGCATCCGGCTCACGGACGAACTCCACAATCATCCGACAGACTCCATAGCCGGCGATGAAGCTCCAGAAGAGGGTGCCCGGCGGCGGGGTGGTTTTAGAGATGACCCATACCAGGGTAAACAAGAACACACCTTCGAGCCCTGCTTCATAGAGTTGCGAAGGATGTCGGCAGGCAGGTCCTCCATTCGGAAATACCATACACCAGTCGACATCGGTGGCTCGGCCATACAACTCCCCATTGATAAAGTTGCCGATTCGTCCGAACCCTAGCCCGATCGGTGTGACGGCTGCTGCTAAGTCTGCGACCTGGTAGGTGGGAATACCCTGCCGTTGGCTGAACCAAACCAGGGCAACGATGGCGCCGAGCAGGCCGCCGTGGAAGGACATGCCCCCTTCCCAGACTGCCACGATACTGGCTGGATGCTGGATATAGTAAGAAAAATTATAGAAGAGTGTATAGCCGAGTCGTCCTCCAATAAATAACCCGAACGCAGCCCATACCACCATGTTGTAGACCTGGTCCTTCGTCATGGCGAGGCCCTTCGACTCCACTCGACGTTTGATCAGGAAATAGGCACAGGCCAGTCCGATCAGATACATCAGGCCATACCAGCGAAATTGTAGAGGTCCCAACTCAAAGAAGATCGGGCTGATGTTGGGGAAGGGGATCGCGTGCAACCAAGTCATGAATGCCTCATGTGGCGTATTGGCAGATAATAGGTGAGGGTGTTCATCATTGCAAGCACGAGAGCGGCTCGCAATGAATCTCGTCTAGTCCTTTCTCAGAGCCATTCCGAGAGGCCTACCGCTTTCGGCTGTTGGATTTCTGTCACGACTGTGTTGCAACCTGTGAGGAAAACGCAACGAAAAACTGATGGGCGTTCATCAACGGCACCGTGCTGTGAAAAATTTGGGGAAATGTTTACGATTTAGCGCTGGCACGCTTTCTGCTGAAGAGAATGTGCATGCGCGGGGTGCCGACAATCACATTTTTCCTATAACCGTTTCGAGGAGGTTCACCATGTCAGACCAGAAGCATACGGTGTCAACGGTCGCAGCGTTGGTGGCAGGTGGGGCGGTCATCGGAGCCGGGCTTGGATTACTCTTCGCACCAAAAGCGGGGGCCGACACTCGGCGTGATGTCGGCCGTTATGCGAAACGGGCTAAATTGCAGACGACTCGATGGAGTCGGGCTGTCCAATCCGGCGTGAAAGAAGCGATGGATCGCGGGAAGTCTCTCAGTCATACAGAGGATGAGAGACCCCGGATTGAAGCGGCATAACTGAATCGATCGGCTCAGTGATCAAATTTGTGGCACACACAGCCTAATATCAGTCTGTGTGTGCCGACAGCCGCAACCTTGACCCACTTAGACCTCGATGTTACAGTCCCGCCACTGTGCGGCCTCTGCTGCCGGAGTGGCGAAATTGGCAGACGCAAGGGACTTAAAATCCCTCGGTTCCAAAAGGACCATGCCGGTTCAATCCCGGCCTCCGGCACCATAAATACGAATTGGGTTCGCTGCGCGATCTGCTCATGTTAACCATCTCTCCTCCTCTCCTCCCTAAGCTATCCTATTGCACCAACGTCTTTGCGCAAGGAGACCTTGCGGTGCCTCCACGCACGGGACTATGGCCGGGATCGATTCGATTGATCGAGCTTCAGAGTTGTTGACGGTATCAGGAATGGGGCGAACCGTGACTTGGACGGGTTTCTAGGCTCGGATGAGAAGATGATCGAGTAGCGCAGGTTCTTCGGTGTCCTTGGCTGCAGGGGGATCGATAAATTGCTTCAATCTCATCCGATCATTAGGGCTCACCTGGATCATCTCCACAGCGACCCAGTGTTCGTGAATTCTTCTGACCTCCGCGAGTCGGATGTCGATAAATGTGTCCTCACCTTCCAACCATAATTGGACTTTGACAAAATCCCCTGTTCTCAGGTGATCAGGGGTGGAGAGCTTACAGCCACCTTCTATGCGTTCAAGGACGCAGCCGTCGGCTTCAAGCTGCCTCGTAGCATTCGCGAGCACACAGTCAATCGTAAACTTGGGTCTATCCCACCAAGCCCACCACGTCTGTTGTTTCGCTTGATCCATCATCTTGTGTGGATGGTAAAGCGGCGGGGACGGCGTGGCTATACCTCAAGAGTGGGGGCTTCTCCAGAAGATCGTATGTAGGTGGCTTTCTGTATTTCACCGGATTCCTCTACACTTCCTGCCTCGAGCCATGGAGTATTCGGAATGAACGGTCAGCCACGAGCAGTCGGGAGATCTATGGAGACTTCGCCCACATTATTCATCAGCGCTTCTGCTACAATCGCCCTCAGTGTCTCTTGAAGGCTGAGAGGCCATTCCCACAATGAGCCTCTCAGCAGTCGGCTTGCGATCGGCAATTTTTCAATGAATCGAAGACCACGAATGAGGAGGATACGTCTATGATAGGTCGGTCATCCGCCAAGCGATTCCTCGTGTTTGGGAGCGTTCTTGCAGGACTTGGCGTCGCCGCCGGCGCCTTTGGCGCCCACGCACTGAAGGACATTCTCGATCCGCCCATGCTCCAAGTATTCGAGACCGCCACACGGTATGTGATGTACCACGCGTTTGGGCTGTGCATTGTGTCGTGGGCAATCGATCGCTACCCCGAACAACGCCTTGAAAAATCAGGATGGCTTTTTCTCCTTGGAATTCTTCTCTTCTCAGGCAGTTTGTACGTGGTGTCCCTTGCTGGTATCCGGTGGGTGGGGGCCATCACTCCGATCGGTGGGCTAGCTTTTATGACGGGCTGGGCACTCTTAGGCTGGGGAGTCTGGCGCGATTCGCTCCCTCGCTCAACAAGCCGCACTTCTTAGCGGTGAAGGTGACAAGAATGGAACCGGTTAGGGCGCACAGCCGGCCGTTCTTTTTCCGCTGATCGACCCCCAGCCTCCTTGAGAGTTCACAAAGCTCCCTTCAAGTCGTTGTCCTTCTTTGCTGAACTGCAGACTGTCCTCTTGGATTTGACCATTCGCTTCCCAGCGTAAGTAGACGTTTTCGCCCAAGACGATCATTTCCGCGAGACCTGGTGGAGTGGACTGCGTCTGTCCTGATGGTGGAAAGAGCAGCGAGAATTTTTGCTCTTGATGATTATGCTGATGATTATGAATGATCCATTGCCATGTCCCACAGAGCCGGGCCTGCCCACGAAGATCACGCACCCGATCCTTCCAGCTCCGTAGTCGATCCCATTCTTGGTAGCTAGCCTGCATGGCGTCCACTTCCAGGCGAGCGGCTCGCTCCAAAGTGATGACCAGGATAGGCTCGTTCTGATCTACCTTGGCCCATTCCGGGGAGGCCAGTGCGTCTGACAGTTGATTCAGTGTGTCATGCCAGGGTGTGTTCCCTTGTTGATCGAGCCAGGCTCTGGCTTGAGGAGACCCAACTAGTCCCTCGGTCACAGGTGGGAGTTGGCGATCTGTCACCGCCTGCCTCACAGTCGAGGCGAGGCGCCAAACGGCTAGGCCGCGCATCAATCGATGAACCGCTGCCGTCAGGTCCGGCAACAGGAGTTCATTGGCAAGTTTGGTCGGCAAGGAGTTCGTCCCCAATGTCCTGGCCGCATCGCTCAGCTGGAGCGCGGAGCCGATTGTCGACACGAACAGGTTGCTGGCTCCCTTGTCAGACTCTATCTTGGCTAGTTGATCAGAATGAGCACGAATGATCGATGGGAAATCGGGGATGGAGCTCGGAAGGGATTCGTCCGCTTCGGCCGTGGACCAGGTTCCGAATAGAGAGAGAGCCACTATGGCAAGGGCGAGACCGATTCGTGATAGGGCTGGTCGAATCAAGCGGATGTGATTGTACATCGCGTTACTCTACCGTGCTTCCGTCCGCACCCTCAAGCAGGCGCGGTTGACACAATGTGAGGGCCTCAATTAGGTGCCCTGGAAGCAGGTCTTCAGAAATGCGGCAGTTGATTCCCACGCCTCGGCAGTTGCATCGGCACGATAGCTCTCCACCCGTTGTTCATTACAAAAGGCATGGGGGGCATTGGGGTACGTTGTGATCTCGACGCGCTTGTGATGTTCCGCCGCAGCCGTACGTAACCGGTCCACATCCTGACTGGGCACCCACTGGTCTTGGCCAGCCTGGTGATAGAGTACCGGGCAGAACAGATTGGTGATCGCGGTATCAGATGGCATCACTCGGCCGTAATAGACGACTGCTGCGCGGAGCCGTTTCCGTTGACAGGCGAACCGGAGTGCGTACGATCCACCCATGCCGTAGCCGACCACGCCGTGGATGTTTTGTTTAATGTGGTCGCGGGTATTTAAAAACTCACAGCAGGAATTGATGTCTTGCAGGACGAGCGATTCGTTCAGCTTGTTCATGAGCGCGTCCGCAACCTCTGCGTTGGCTGTCACCATACCACCCAGTCGTCCGTACAGGTTCGGGATGATGACGCCATAGCCTTCGCACGCCAGTCTGGCGCCGAGATCCTTGATTTGCGCCGTCAGCCCCCATTCTTCATGCAAGAGGACGAGACCGGGGTAGCGCCCGTTTGGCTGGGGCCAAAACTGAACACATTCCACCTGCACGTGTTTCGAGATGCGTGTCTGGATGTAGGGGTCGACGGCAGCATCCGTGAGTGTGGGAATGGCGACGCCACTCGGGAAGCGGGCTGTGCCTGTGCCGATTTGATTCAAGGTAAAAGGAGCGGTGGTTGATGTCATTGCAGCAGTTTCTTTTCCCTCAATACGCAATCGGGTGTGTTCGGCTCAAACAGGATTCATCCGACGCGCGGGTACTATAGGGGCCATCTCGTCAGGCTGTCAATCTGGCTCGAGGGGTCGAGTTGTAGTTGACCCAGCGTTCAATGATGAGTACAGTTTCATCACTCTTACGGACGCAAGACGACTATGTCGCTTCAAATCGGTCTCATCGGCGCCGGACGTCATGGCCGTCGGTATATCCACCATCTTCTGCACGATCTTCCTGGGGTGAGTCTGGCCGCTGTGTGCCGGAAGCGTGTCGAGGAAGGATTGCCGTCGCTTTTGACGACTGAGATCCCTGTCTATGGAGATTATCGCGCGTTAATCGCCGACCCGAGAGTTGAGGCCGTTGTCGTGGTGACCCCTCCGTCACTGTGTCCTGAGATCTGTTTTGAGGCCGTGAAGGCGAAGAAGCCGATCCTCATTGAAAAGCCGTTGGCGTCGTCGGGCTGCGAAGCACGGGCGATGGTCATGGCGGCAGAAGAGGCGGGCCAGTTGTTGATGACCGCGCAAACCTTACGCTTCGATTCGACCATTCTGATGTTGAAAGCGCGATTGCCGGAAATCGGCCCACTCCGGTACGCGACCTTCACCAGCCGGATTGAAACGAAAACCGGCGCTGAGGTTCGGTCATCGGTACCGGGGCAGCGCGGCGCACTATTGGAGTTTGGGGTTCACCTCTTGGATCTCGTGCCGTTTCTTACCGGCGAGGAGGTGATTGCGGTTCGTTGCGAGTTGGACCGGCTGCCAACCATGGGGCCGGAGATGATGGCGATTGTGCAGGCTCATACCGTGAGCGGTCTGCACTGTGTGATGGACATTGCACGTGTTGGGGCGGGGAGGGTTGCGAGAGCGGAGTGGGTGGGATCTCAGGGGCAAATGGCCGCTGATTGGTTTCACCACCGGGTCACCGGAGTGATTGGTGACGGTGCTCCGTTTGAATGGGTGGTTCAACCGCAGCAGACGATTCTTGCGACACTCCGCGCCTTCGTCCATGCCATCGAAACGAAGACCCCGCCGCCTATTACAGGGCGCGACGGATGGCGCGCTGTCGAGGTGATTGACGCCTGCTATCGCTCGGCAGAACGTGGCGGAGCCAGCGTCAGCGTCTCTTCTCTCCGCTAGCGGA
Source organism: Nitrospira sp. (assembly GCA_005116945.1). Classification (GTDB taxonomy): domain Bacteria; phylum Nitrospirota; class Nitrospiria; order Nitrospirales; family Nitrospiraceae; genus Palsa-1315. Next base: position 144,477 of record SWDH01000027.1, on the reverse strand, counting down.
ATGCTGAAAAGTCTCTGTTTTCACCCGCCCAACCCCGGTGCGCCGAGACGCACCTTTCACCAAGCGGCGTTCTCAGCTCATCGAAATCCTCAACGTACCGATTGAGATTCTCTGAGGGCGGAACTGCTGGAGGGGTTTTTCCGTTCGCCAGATCCATGCGAGTGGCGAACGGCCCCACGAAGTGCGGTCGGTACCTCCTCCGGTTTCAACTTGCCTGCGTACTCAAGGACTCAGTATGGATTGACTTGGTGTGCAGTCTCTGACGGCGGGCCCGCTTCGGAGAGAAAGATTCTCAGGCGACGACCCCTTGGCTATTTCAGGACCAAAAGGATGCTCCTCTTGTGGAACGATCGGTCTGGAAGGCGTTCCCAGTTGATCACCAGACAGCGCCCGTTGATTCAGATCTGACTCTTTTTTTGTGATGCGTCGAAGGGGGAACTGACAGATAGTCCTCCCGGGATGACAATTCTGGCGATAGGTCGGGATAGGTGAATTTTCGTGGTTCCAGTCGCCGTGATCCCGCGGAGCCAGTGCGTCTGGCGAAAGGCAAAGTCCCACGAGTATGACTACTGCTATCCCGTCCATTTGATAATATTGTCTCCCTCACCTAAGGACCTGTCAACGAATAGACTCTATTTTCATTTTTCGCTTCGGGGTGTTCGTAGCGGCACCCGAATAGTGAGGTAAAATAAAGCGGGTAGCGGGTGCGGCCTTGCCTGGGACAAGGCGCGTACTTGGGTGAAGAGGCTGTCTTGGCAGACTCAGGGCGGGCGGGTGAAGTAGCCGCCAGGGTTGGGCGAGTGAGACAGTCGTCTTTTTGAGCACCCCGCACGGCACTTCCTTGTTCCTCTTAAGAAACCAAACGCCGGTTTCTAGAAGCGCTTGATGATATTTCTATGAATCGGCGACGATGTGCGTATCTGTTTCCTCCACCCCTTCAACTTGATGAATTTTTGTGATGACCACATCCGAGAGGGCTCGTTCGTCCGCAACAGCGATAAACAGAATAATATCCGGACGTCCAAAGCAGGAGTGGGCTTGTTCGACGCCGGGAAGGCGCTTGAGGGTCTGTAAGACATCTTTTGTTCGTCCAGCCTTGACCTTGATGAGAATATAGGCTTTCGTGGCCATTGCATCCTCCCTGTTGTAGTTATGGTGTTTTGCCCGGCATCTCGCGCCTTCGTTGCGCAAACACCTGGTGCATGGTTTGTTCCCGTTGTATGAACGTGGTTCGTGCCTTCGCGACGAGTTCCATCAACCGATCGAAATCTTCCGGACTCACGTTGAATTGACGAAAGCCTGGCGCCAAACGATCTCGCTGCTCGATCGTGGTGGCGATCCACTGAGCACTGAGTGCCTCAAGCACATCCGATGTCCAGCCTGTCGAACGGAATCTCGATAGGGTTTCTTCTCCGCTGCCTCCTCCCTGTGCGGCCAACGCGCGAGTCAACAGTAATTGCACGGCTGGATCGCTGCTTTTCAGAAAGACCGATTGAAACTGGATGACGGCTTTGATCACGCGGTTCGCCTCGGGAGTATCTTCAGGCGGAAGCACATCAGCGTCTTGCAGCGTGGCAAGGACGGCCATTGATGCTCCAACGAGGCCAGATGGGCTGGCTCTATGGTCAGGCACTTGGGCCAAGACAGGATTGATGGTTCCTATGAGCAAGCTACTAAGGAGAACACATACCGGTAGAGGGTCTGGCAGCCTGCTGAACGATGTACGTTTTTGAAACTCAGTATGGACGGAGGTGGAAGAGATAGCCATAGCGCGCGATTATACAGAAGGGGAGAAGGGTGTGCTAGCGTTCTGATTGGTGTGATGATTAGGGAAATACCGGCAAATCCTTGCGTGCTTCTACTGTTTCTGTTGAAACAATTGGATACGGTTCCTATAATCCAGCAGCCTCGTGTCTCGCACTGGAGATCTGCATGCTTGCAAAAGTTCTGAGCGCTGCACTTGTGGGTATCGATGCGCATCTGATCGATGTGGAAGTCGATATTGCTGGGGGGCTCCCTCAGTTCTCAGTCGTCGGTCTTCCCGATGCCACGGTGCGGGAGAGTCGTGACCGAGTTCGCTCTGCCCTCAAAAATACGGGATTCCATTTCCCGGCCAAGAAAATCACGGTGAATCTTGCTCCCGCAGGAATCAAAAAGGAGGGATCGGGCCTTGATTTGGCGATTGCCCTTGGGATTCTTGTGGCGGAAGAAGTGATTACGCCGCAGAGCATACTCGGCCGTGTCTGTGTCGGTGAATTATCCTTGGATGGGCACATCAAAGCGATTACCGGCGCGTTATCCATCGGGATTGCCTGCCGGCCCAATTATAGTTTGCTTCTGCCGGCTGAGAATAGCCAAGAAGCGGCCGTGGTGGAGGGCGTGACAGCGTATCCGCTCCACACGCTCCCCGAGGCCGTGGGATTTCTTAACGGCACGATTTCGCTGGCCCCGGCTCACGCAGACCGGGAAAGGTTTTTTACCACTCGTCCAGTGGAGGATGACGACTATGGAGATGTCAAAGGGCAGGATCATGCGAAGCGTGCTCTAGAGGTTGCAGCAGCCGGCGGGCACAATCTTTTGATGGTGGGACCGCCCGGCTCAGGCAAGACCATGTTAGCAAAACGTCTCCCGACGATTCTTCCACTTATGGAACCTGACGAAGCGATCGAAACGACCCGCGTTCATAGTGTTTCTGGACAATTACCGGCGAATCACCCGTTACTGACCGTTCGTCCTTTTCGCGCTCCGCATCACAGTATTTCCGATGCCGGGCTCATTGGAGGTGGAACAGTTCCTAGGCCTGGGGAAGTATCCTTGGCGCACAATGGCGTGTTGTTCCTGGATGAATCTCCGGAGTTTCGCCGTCCTGTTTTAGACGGACTGCGTCAACCCCTGGAAGATGGGCATGTGACCCTCACCAGGGCCAGCGGCTCGCTCCGTTACCCTGCGCGATTCATGTTGATCGCCGCGATGAATCCTTGTCCCTGCGGGTACTATGGGGATCGCACACGCGAATGCGTCTGCACTCCTCATCAAATTCGTCGATATCGAGCCAAATTGTCGGGGCCACTTCAAGATAGACTCGATATTCACGTTGAGGTCCCGCCGGTTTCTGTGCGAGATTTGCATGATCATAATTCGACACCGGAAAGTTCTGCCACGATTCGATCGCGTGTCCTGGCGGCGCGCGATCGACAGCGTCACCGATATCGTCAAGACGGGATTCACTCGAATGCGCAGTTGAAGCCCCGGCTCTTGAAGCGGTACTGTGCGTTGGATGCTCCGACGCAAGAACTCTTGGAACGCGCGCTGACAAAACTCGGGTTGTCGGCTCGAGCCCATGGACGGATTGTCCGTGTTGCGAGAACCATTGCCGATCTCGCGGGCTCTGATACAATCGAGCCGGTACATGTGGCCGAAGCCATTCAATACCGTAGCCTTGACCGTCGGATGGAGTTCTAAGGATTTCCTATGTTGTCGACCGTGAAAGTTTTTCTCTGGTGGTTCATCGTCGGCGCCACCATGGCGCTGGCCGTGATCATGCTGCAAGGCGGCATCCGAGAAGCCATGCAAACATCGGGATCGGTGTGGGGACTCAAGCTGTTCGAGTTGCTCACAACCATATTGGGAGGGGGTCTGCTTGGTGGCTGTATCGCATTGATTCTAGATCGCATC
>SWDH01000027.1:139678-140702 GCA_005116945.1 Nitrospira sp. | reverse complement strand
TCCCATGTTAGATTCCGACCTACTTCACTATGGCATCACTCACCCAAACCACTCAACGCGCCACCGTCTTCATCGCGGCCAGCGAGACCGATTCTAATCTCTATTACGCCACGAAGTTTATGGCGCCGGATCCCTTTATCTATGTCGAGATTAAGGGAGAACGTATTCTGGTGATGAGTGATCTCGAAATCGATCGCGCGAAGAGTCAGTCGTCCGTCGATCGAGTGCTCTCGTATTCGGAGGTGGAAGGACGAGCCAAGACACAGGGCATCGCCGAGCCAGGCGTGGTCGAGGTGGTCCACATTCTCTTGCGAGAAGCCGGTATCACGCAGATCCTGGTCCCTGCGAACTTTCCATTTGGACATGCCCTTAAGTTTCAATCGTTGGGATACCAGCTGTATCCGAAACGGGACCCATTCTATGAAGAACGAGTGGTGAAGACTGCCGAGGAAGTGCGCTCAATCGAAGCCGCCCAGCGCGCCACCGAACAGGCAGTGGCGGTCGCGTTCGACCTGCTGCGTCGGGCCTCAATTGAGAATAATCAACTGTGGTTCGACGGGATCCCGCTGACCTCGGAGCGAGTGAAAAAGCTGATCAATGTGTCATTGATGGAGTGTGATTGTGTCGCCCAGCATACCATCGTCGCCGGGGGAGAGCAGGCCTGCGATCCCCACAATGAAGGTAGTGGGCCATTGCCGGCTCACCGCAGCATCATCTTCGACGTGTTTCCCCGTTCGGCGACGAACCGCTATTTCGCCGATATGTCCAGAACGGTGGTTCGGGGAACGCCGAGCCCCGAACTGAAACGGCTCTACCAAACGGTCTTAGATGCGCAGGAAGAGGCCATCACCAAAATCAAAGACGGAGCCGATGGAAAGCGGATTCATCAAGGGATCTTAAGAAGATTTGAGAAAGCCGGGTACCAGACAGGCCTGGTGAATGGACGCATGCAGGGCTACTTTCATGGCACCGGCCATGGGGTTGGACTCGACATCCATGAAATGCCGCGCATTAGCCGAACTGG
>SWDH01000027.1:89813-139578 GCA_005116945.1 Nitrospira sp. | reverse complement strand
AAATTCAGGATCATCTTTTCGTTGTGGAGCCAATTGGATAAACGTTTTGATCGAAGTGAGTGGGTTTCGAATTTCATGGGCAAAGCCGCCGGCGATTGTTTCAAGGGATTTCAGTCGATCCGTGCGTTTCATGAGCATATGTGAACGGTGAAGATCCTCGTAAAGCACGATCGTGTCAAGCGCGTTTGTGGCGATTTGTGCGAGTGCGGCGAGTACAGATTTAGTCCGTGCGGTTTCCTCGGCGACGGGTATGGCTGTGCCGAGGAGGGAGAAGGCGATGAGGCGGTCTTTAATGAAGTGAGGCACAAGGCGTGCTACCTGTATGCGTTCCATCGCCGCATGTGCGCCGCCTCCAGCGTCGGCTTCTTGGAGATCGCCAGTCACATCGTCCCGTGTGATGATCCTGTTCGTTGTCAGTAGGTGGTGGATCAGAGGATGATCCATAGCGAGCGTCAGTGGCATCAGTGTAGGGGAGACTGAGCCAATCATGCTGATTCGGCGATAACATTCGTGCTCGCGATCCAGTAGAAACAGTGCCCCATGTGTCGTGGCGCCTGCTCGGCAGAGCTCTTGGATAATCCGATTCCCGATTGCCGTCAGGTCAGTCATCGCTCCAAGTTCGGCGGAAAACTGCGTCACGACGTTCAGGATTTCGTGTTCCAAATGAGGAAGGATGTCGGTATTCGGAAGGTGTGTTGTCATAACGACCTGAGAGTGCGAGAGCACTGTCCCTCCTGTTGGCAGACAGGCAGATGGAATGTAAAATCTCTATGTGTTCAAAGATGTACGGATGAGAGTATACACGGCCAGAGTATGTTCAGCTAGCAGATTTATCCTTTTGGCGGTGATTCGGAGGGTATCTCATTTAAGCATAGAAAGGATTCATGATGTGAGGAATCATGCGTATGTTTCATGGAGGCAGAGGTGCATCTAACAGATTGTAGAAAAAGGTTTTTCGGCTCTCCCGCCGCGCGGATTGTGACGATTGAAATGACTCTCAACGTGTGTGACGACCGCATGTGCTTCGACCTGGAGAGGCGAATAGTCCTCACTGAGGCAAATTTTGTCACGTGCGTGGACATACATTGTGCGTCCCACTGGTCCTGCCCAATGGACGAGCACATCGTCCCGCAACATCGAGCCTCACCCGTACATCCGACGAATAAGGGGAAGGTTTACCTCGCGAGGTGCTTGCAAGGAGGCGAGCTCTACGTTCGGGATCTCAAGGGTGTTCGCTGAAAGGCAGCGAAGAAATAGGAGGGGGGACACCCAGGATTCGGTACCCGCGATAATTCTACGGCGGGTACCATGGTGTGCGTGGTGTCTATCTGAGTGCGAGCGGTGAAGGGGATGTCGAAGGGCAAGCGCCGGGGGTCATATACAATAAGTAGTTCCCCATCCCATGCTGAGCGTCCTTTTTCTGTAACGGATGATGATGGACCATGACCATTTCATAGTCGTCCGCCTTCGTCACAGGAAACCCCTGACTATCCTGATAGACCTGATGCGGTTGAAACTGGAGAAATGTTCCATCCTTGTCGACGTCGGGAACCGTGCGCAGCAGGGTCTGCTTTTTCGTCATATTGTCCAGCCCGATCATGAGAAGTTCGTCATGCCCATGGGGATAGGCGAACTTCACACAGCCATCCATTGAAAACTTGAGCGGTTCCCGATGGACCTGGACCCCGGTGTTAATCTCAATCCCTTCATCTGTCTGATTGGGGCCTCGCTGAGAGAATTTGCTAAAGCACACGATATTGACGCCCACCTGATACACGTCCATCTCTTTGATCTGGGTGCCTTCGGGTGCCATATACATGGTGAAGGTTGCCATGACATCTTTGGTGACCGGCGCCTTATGGTAAAACGCGACGATCGACATCAGATGGTCGCTCTGGGCAAGCTTGACTCCATAGCCAGCCGGGAAACGCGTCTCGGTCATCTCCAGTCCAGCTCCTGCAAAGAACAGCGGTTCACCGTCGCAAGAAACGCTCGGCTTACTGTTGTTGAGCATCAGGATATGGTGGAGATAGTTCTTGGGCAGGGGCTTCCCTTCTTTGGTGAAAACCGCAGTCTTGTATCCGATCATGTACCGATCTTTGGGGAGCTGAAAGCTATGTTTGGGCATCGACGCGGCCAGGTCTCCTTCGTGAGAGGCCGGGAGGTCGATAGGACCGAACGTGAGGGTCACGACATCGCCTTGAGTCGTGACGGTCGTAGTCGTTTGATTCTTGAGTGTCGGAACCGCATGGTGGTCATGACCGCCGTCTGCAAGGGCAGGGGCTACCAGACAGATGCTAGTGAGCAGAGTGAGAAGTCCCTGACGCATACTACCTCCGGGTTGAAAATCGGTCTAGAGCAACATCGTAGCATTTTCTTTACACAAAAAGTGCTCAATAGTGAACACTACTAAAACGAGTTCGTGAGTCATAGAATCAATAATAAATTTTAGATGCAGGGACATAGCTAAATTCACGCTGACTCACGGTCGACTCCTCCAAAGTAAAAAGTGATCGCTCGAATATTCGGAGCGCTGGTCGTATGCGCCTATGGGATACGCAGATGTCATCGTGCAGATGGTGGTGGGGTCAACCGTTTCCAGAGATAGGTTCCGCCGTGTTCACGAGGAGGGATATTCTTCTGAGTGCCGACGCGAGAGTACCACCACACGCCTTTGGCTTGGGTCCCATCATCGGAGAGGAGGAGCTCAAACCCTCCTTCTCGGTCGTTGCCGGGCTGTTGCCAGGTGCCTTGCCAGAGACGGTCGGAGAGTTTCGTGGTCACAAATTGGCCACCGTGCTGGGTATAGGGACCGTTGCCGGCTTTGTCGAGGGTGGCTCGGTAACGTTTGTCGTCCTCCACTTCCAGGATGTCCCATTCCCCGCTCAAGTCAAGGACAGTATTATTGCCGTTTGATGAAGCGACGGTGTGCGCGGTCGCCGCACTCGTTCGAGCATCGACCGGCATCGCGTCGCTCACCGTGCGAAAGGACTCATGCCAGGATAGGAGAACCCACTGGCCGTTTCGACGCTCAAGTACGCCGGTTTCCCGTAACGGCAAGACGGTTCGCTGCTGGTCTGGTCCTTGGCCGAGAATACGCCCATAGGCCAGTTCCATCGTATACCACCCGATATCTCCTTTCGACCACACCTTGAGTTCGGAGATGCGCAGATCGAGTGCAGTGGCGTTGGCAAACTCCTCTTTCATATCCCGTTCAAGTTCAGGCCAGCCCACGTATTTTCGGCCCCCGATGGAATAGCTGACGATATCAGCGTCGTGGGCCATCAGCTTGGACAGGGTAGGCAAATCCTTCTCTGCATTCGCTCGCACGAGGGCGCGAACTGTGGCTTCGAGGCTGGCGTTATCTGCGGGCGCACTCATCGCTGTGGGAACACACCATACTGCTCCGATGAGCAGAAGCACCATGAGTCGAAACAGTACGAGCACGTGCATGATAATTCTCCGGCCTGGTTCCAAGGGAAACGGGAGGAAAGACTACCTGGTTGGAATCTGAGGCTACAGGGCTGAGAGAGCCTTGTCAATGACTAAACTGCCGTGTCGGCAGATACCTCCGACGCCACGACGATGACGGTCACATTATCTTCTCCTCCTCTGTTCAGCGCCTCCTCGATCAGGTCGTGGCAGGCCCGGTGAGGATCGTCGTTCGCGCAGGAGAGTACCGATGCGATGGCTGCATCCGTCAACATTTTCGTGAGTCCGTCGCTGCAGAGTACGAGCAGATCCTGAGGGGTGACCGGTATCGAAGTCAGCTCCGGTTGCATATCGCGACCCATTCCCAAACCGTTGGTCAAGACGTGGCGTTCAGGATGTACGAGCGCGGTGGCTTCATCGATCAAGCCGCGCTGCACAAGTTGTTGAACGAGGGTGTGATCGCGCGTCAATTGCTTGAGCTGTCCCTCCCGATAGAGATAAGCTCGACTATCTCCCAAGTGGGCAATATGGGCGATCGGTATCGGTGTTGGCGTGATGGCCAAGGCGACGAAGGTCGTGCCCATCCCTCTCAAGGAGGACTGTTCCAGCATGAGATCATGAATTCTCCGATTGGCGCTCGTCACCACATCTGTCATGAATTCCGCGGCGCTGTGTGGGTGATCGTGCAGCCAGGATGCTCGCGCTCGCGCCCGCTCTGTAGCCACAGCCACGGCGGTTTTGGCCGCAACATCTCCTGCCGGGTGTCCACCCATTCCGTCTGCCACGATCCAGACGCCACAGTCGTTCAGAAGAGCCAGTGCATCCTGATTCGAGGCGCGAACATACCCTGTCTCGGTTCGACCGACCCCGGTCCACTGGTGGGATTGTGTCACGGCGCGACCTCGATCGGCTGTTGGCGGCGGGTCGGTGGAACGCCTATAGAAGATGGACCGAATCGGGCGACCATCTGGTCATAGAGCCGCATTGCGAGCGGTTCAAGGTTTTGAGTGTCGGCCGCGTTGTATCTCAGCAATAGATCGCGTGCGGCTTCGTTTCCCGCGCACCACTGGTGCCAGAGGCGGACGGCTTCCCATCCATCGAGTCCCATCACATCGGTTTCGCGAGTAATGTGCATATCTTGTTCAATGCGTTTCAGTCCGCCCTGGAAACCGAGTCTGCGCGCCGCGAAGCAGAGATCGAAATGCGGCTTTTTGAAATTCAATCGGGGGAATTTTGCCTGCAAGTAGGGAATATCGAACCCGCTGCCGAAGAATGTAATGAAGAGGTCTGTCTGTTCCAGTTCTGCGTGCAATCGGTCCTCGGTTAATGTTTCTCCTCGAACGAGGCTGGTCATGTGGCCGTTTCGATAGAGTCCGACCACCGTGACATGCCCCTCGCGCGCGGACATCCCTGTCGTTTCAATGTCTAAGTAGAGCGTGCGGGGGCGAAAAGTTTCGAAGAGACGCCAGTGCTCTCGACTTTTCAAGCAGGCGCCGAAGAAGTGCGCGTCACCTGCATCCAAGCGTGATTGAGCGGTCGCGAGTTCGTGGTCGTACCACTCCTTTTTAGTCGAGGAGATGCCGGGTAGGGTTGGAGATTGGATGAATGACGTCCAGCTGAGGATGCCCTCCTGCCAGAGCCGGCGTTCTGAATGTTGGCCGATACCTTTGAGAAGCACGAAGGATGATGCGAGCATATGTTCGAGGGATTGTAGCCTTGATTTCATCAAATAAACAAGCTAAAGTCCGCGTCCTGAAAGGGTTTTCACCCGCCTACGCAGGAAGCCACAGCTGCCCGTCCTCCGCAGTAGACTGCTACGGAGGATGGATAAAGCTGTGGAGAATGCGCAGCGGGTGTCCTCCGAAGCCTTGGCGAAGGAGGACATGCTTCGGCGGGTTCCGCCAAAGACACAGAAGGGATCACGGCTGTAAAGCCGTGGGGCTCCACCCGATGGCCCCCGGGAGGCCAGACTTGAACACCATGGCTGATCTTCTCAATAAAATTCGCATTACCGTTGGATCCGTGCAGCTTGAGGCGGAACTCAAGTCGACAAAAACGGCGCAAGAAGTGTATGCGGCTTTACCGGTAGAAAGCCCGGTTAATACGTGGGGCGAAGAATTCTATTTTAAGCTGGCCGGGGTGAAAGATCATCGAGAGACCGCAACCAATCAGGTCAAAGTCGGCGATGTCGCGTTCTGGGGAGCAGGGCAGGTCCTGGCTATTTTCTTCGGTCGCACACCGATGAGCATGGGGCAGGATCCCGTTCCGGCCGACCGTGTCAATATCATCGGCCGCATTCTCGGGGATGCTTCGGTACTGCGGCGAGTGATGGATGTGCCGAAGATCAGGATTGACCGAGTAGAGTCATGAGACTGTCGAAAGAACGAATCCGCCACATCTCGGAGTCGCTCGCCACTAAGCTGCAGCAAGAGGGGCAGGTGGCAATGGTGGGAGATCGCAAGGCGTTCGTCGAGCAGATCGATCATGCCATCCTTGAGGAATTGTCGGTTGAAGATCGTTTGAACGCAGAAGTGCGGAAAATGTTGACTGTCTACGAACAAGACATCGAGCGGGGTCACGTGGATTATCAGCGGATGTTCACGCTAGTGAAAAATAAGTTGGCGCGGGAGCGAGGCATCATTTTGTGAAGGGTGATCAGTGAGGAGTGATCGGTGATGTGGTGGGATAGTTGGAAGTTAGTGAAGCGCTTATCACTCGTCACACATCACCCTTCACGCGAGGACCGGATATGTTGAGTGAAGATAAAATTAGCCATCTTTCCCACGTCATTCTTCAAGTGGTCAAGAAGAGCCCGCTGGTGACCGTGCAGGCCGACGAGGGGCGGGTGTTGAAAGAGATCAAGCGGGTCCTCGCATTCGAGTTGGCACAAGAAGAAGGCATCGATCGACAGGTCAAAGCGAAATTAGCGTCCTACTCGCGTGGAATCGTTGAGGGTAGTGCGGAATGGGACGTCCTGTATCGGAAGACATTTGAGGAAGAGACGCGGAAACATGCGAAAGGGTGAGCCACTGCGGGAGCGTCATGGCGTAAGAAGATGTCTGCCCATGCTCGGGGTGATTCTCGTGCTCGCCGCATCAGTCTCCTGTTCCTGGACGAGCAAACCGAAGCCCTTGGTCCCATTGGCACTCGAATCTGGAGTCAAGCCGCAAGTCATAACGCTGACGGAACAGGGGACGCTGGCCTACCATGCGAAGCAATTCGACGAAGCGAAGCAGTATTTTTCCAAAGCAGTGGCCGAGGTCCCTCAATCGGGGCCTGCACGCTATAACTATGCCTTAGCCTTGTATGCCTTGGGCAACACTGAGGAAGCGCGCCAACAATTTATGGAAGCGGCGAACCTGGCTCCGGGAGACCAGGTGATCTGGGACTCACCCGCGCTTCGCCCCTATGGCGATCCGGAGTCTCCAAAAAAGAACAAACCACTTGGGCCCGGGGGTGCCAGGTCGGGTCCCGGCAGCGGGCCTCGATATTAAGAGGAAAAGGGGTACATAAAGATGGCAAAGGAACTCACAGTCGGTGACAAAGCTCCCGCCCTCTCACTTCCCGATCAATCGGGAGAACCGGTCAGCTTGAAAGATTTCACAGGCAAGCAGGTGGTGCTGTACTTTTATCCTAAAGACGATACTCCTGGCTGTACGACGGAATCGTGTGACTTTCGCGATGCCGAGATATCGATCAAGAAGGCGGGAGCCGTGATTCTCGGCGTGAGCCTGGACGGCAAAGAGTCTCATCAGAAGTTCATCAAGAAGTTCGATCTGCCCTTCCCATTGCTCAGCGATGAAAAAGCCACCATCTCGAAGGCCTTCGGTTGTTATAAAGAGAAGAACATGTACGGCAGAAAGTATTGGGGCATCGAGCGTAGTACGTTTGTGATCGACCAGGCCGGCAAGTTGAAGGCAATCTTCCGCAAGGTTAAGGTGGGTGGTCATGTTACTGAAGTGTTGGCGGCTCTGAAGGCTTAACTTTCCAGGACGCTGAAAAAGCCCGCCAGCAGCGTTCTCGGCTCCTCGAAATCCTCAACGTACCCAAGAGGGTACGCCTCCGGTTTCGACTTTCCTGCGGCCTTGCTGGACGGCCTTTTTGAGCATCCTGCTTGATGTGCTCCTAAATGTGCAGGACATTGAATCCCACAGTGCACAATAGTTTTTTCCGCAGGGCCGGTTTCTTCACCGCCCTCATTTTTTTGACTGCGGCTACCAATCTTTCGGCTACTGAGAAGACTTCCGTAATCTTGACGGTTCACGATAGCCTCACTGCTCCTAACCAGCCAGCCACTATTGAAGCAACGCTCACACAGAAGGGCTCTCGGGCGGAGACCGGCATAGGAGGGGAGCCCATTGAGCTTCACGTTGCCGGTCAAGTTGCCGCGACCGGGATGACTGGTAGAGACGGGCAGGCTCTTTTGTCATATACCCCGAAGGCCAAGGGGGTGATCCCATTCACTGTGCGCGCCGGAGCCGCTTCAAATGTTCAGGTGCCTGAAGCTGGTGCGAATCTGGCGGTGTGGGAACATCGTAGTCCGATGATGGCGGTGGAGGTGGCAGCACTCATGGAGGACGCCGAAAGTAGACGCCCGATGCCTGATGCTGCGGCTGAACTCGGTAAGCTCACACAGTTTTACTACAACGTGCTGTACGTGGTGGCGAATGACAAAGCGGTGGGCAGCAGCGACCAGGTGAGTGCGCAAGCTAGACAATGGCTCCAGGATCAGAAGTTCCCAGTCGGGCATATTATCGTGTTGCCACCCAGTCCGGAGGCGTGGGGAACGAAACTCGATGAATTGCATGCTGCCGGCTGGACGACACTCAAAATAGGGGTGGGGCGCACGAAGGCCTTTGCCGAAGCGTTTCTACAACGGCGCCTCGACGCTGTCATGGTGCCTGAGCCGGCCAAAGGCGAGGCGCCGCGGAAGGCGAAGGTAGCTAAGGAATGGAAAGAGGTGCGAAGGAAGTTGTGATGGTGCGATGGCTGGGTGCTCCTCCTGCTCCCAGAGTGCGCACGGTAAAACTGTGCTCCCTCGATGTGCGCAGTGAGGAGCACCACAGCCATCTACCTCTTTCCACTAGAGGATGGAAGGTGGAGAGGGGAGAAGAGACGAAGGGCTAACCTCCACTGCTCGTGGAACGCGCACGCTGAAACAGTGCTCGTTCGACACGCGCAGTGGAGGGGTCTCCTAGCCGCACGGCTGGGCGGGCGTTAGATCCGTCCACGGAGGTGATGTTATGCTGACGCGTATAAGCTGCCTTGATAAACCGCTGGACAGGCAGTAAACCATTGAATGCGGGTTGGCAGGCCTTCGGCAAGAAATCCCAGGCGTGTTACATGGAAAGGAAACCAGGACTCCACGTCTTATTTGGAGCAGTCAATTTATAGTTAGACGATTTGCTTCTTTCAAGAGAACGCGATGTTTCCAGAAATTCTTAGAGAAGGTATCTGGCATACGACTAGCGTTGAACGCTTTGAAGGCATCTTGGCCTCCGGCGGTATTCTGCCAGAGCCACCCATCCCTGATATCGACAGATGGGGGACTGCGAACGGGCCTAGTCATTATCCGTATGTACGGAGCATAGGCGGTGTGAGTGTCTTCGATTTCTCGGGCTTTGATCAGGCCACATACGAGGAGAAATATCCGAATTCGATGTGGCGGACATTTGTTCCGTGTTTCTGCAAATGGAATGAGTCGATTTGGATTGAATTGGATCGTTCGGCGATCAAGGATAGTTTTTTCGATGGAAAGACAATTATTGAACGCTGGAAAGAGGAATTGAGAGGAAATATATTGCCGATCATTGAGGCTGCCCATATCGGCCCAATTCCGATTTCCGTATTTCGTCGTGTTTACAAGTACAACAAGCATGACCAAGAATTCAGGCAAATCCAGATACCATGCATCCAAGCTAGCAAAGGGTCGGTCGCGCCAGGATGACAACTTCGCCTAACAGTTCATTGAGCAGGACAACTAACAAGCTGCGCTTGTTGGTTCCCTCGCCATGCTCGGCGGTATGCTACTTCAAATGTTGGGCAGAAGTAAAAAAGGGGTCGCGTCTTGTGATGTTACATAGCTATGGTTGGTTGAGAGCGGTGGCAGGTATGAGTATGGACTTATCGAGGTGCCCGATCTCATTCTATTTCTCCTAGCGTAGTCGCCTGCAATCAAGTTGTGCGACAAATGTAGCTCCGTCGTGGTGGGGGAATCTCTGCAAGGTCATCGTTCTGAAGGGTGACGTGCAGGGCGTTTCAATGTAAGATGGTGTTATGAAAGCGAAGCCCACAGCCACATTCCCCTCTCCTGGCCGGAGTGCTTCGCGACGTCCCAGTAAGCTTGGCGATATGCTGGCCCAAAGGAAGATAGACGAAGCCCGACGACTCACCCCTGAACAGCGGCTGCTCCTTGCGCTTGGGCTTTATGCTGTCGCCGTCGCTTTCTAACGCATATGTTCCAAGAAGCATAAGTTGATATCCTCACGTCTTGAGATGGCCAGAAGTCGAGGCTCTTCAGCATGAATTCTTCCCGCAACATCGTCCGCGTTGACCACGAGGCAAGCCGAACCCATGCGTGGCGGGTCACGGTGCAACGGCATAACGACATCGCCGTGAAGACGTTCTCCGATGCCATCTATGGCGGGAAGCGCAAGGCCTTGAAGGCGGCTGAGGCCTATCGAGACGAACTGCTTCGCCGATATTCGCCCTACGCCCATGCCATCTGGGTCCGTACGCGCCTGCGTCGGAACAATACATCAGGCAATCCTGGCGTCGGCAGATACGAACAATTGGACAATCCAAAGACGGGCTCCGTTCGTGTCTTTTGGCTGGCCTCCTGGATCAACGAGCAAGGCGACGGTCGTAAGCGGAAGTTCGCGGTTTCTTACTATGGCGAACGCCAGGCCAAGCGTCTGGCCGTCGCAGAGCGTGAGCGTCAGCTGAGCCTCGTCTGTGCCACGAAGAGTGGTGGCCTCTAATGCCTAACTGAATCGTTCAATGCATGGGGGGAGTGTCCAACTCGTCTTACTCACGAGCATTCCCGACAAATTCACCTGCCTGTGCTGGTCTGCTGCCGTCTTTGCATCATCTTCCCTAATACTCCTAGCCACCGTATTGTCCTGCCTAAATTTGTAAATACCGGCACTGTACTCGATCGGAACTAGGGGGCTCCCTAGTTCCGCGAGCGACGACACGTGCTTGCGTGAATGTACGCCTGTCATCCCCATTCATCTCTCTATCGCCAAGCCACAAACTTCCGAGTCTGCTGAATCGGATTTGATTCACCTCATGAATCTCTTTCGATACAGGCGTCTGTGCTCGGGAGATGTGCGGGACACGTGTATTGTTACGCAGCAATACGTATAGCGCTGAAAGTCTTGAGATTAAGGGTGCATTAAGTGACTTGATGTGTCTGCTCCCGTGCTGGCATCTCGCTTGCTATTGACGAAAGTGGAATTACACAAGAGCGTCTAGCAGTGGGCGACTCTTAGGTGTCTAGCCCGCGCTGGCCGGTTGCTAGCATCATAACCAGGAGAGGAGAGAGCACGTGGATCACATACTGTATTGGAACGGTGTGGCATTAGAGGCGAACCGACGAGACTTTAGCAATGTCCCCGGCACCGACAAACCGAGCCCCGAACAGGGCGGGCCAACGCTTAGCTCGCGCGCGATGGCGATCGTACACTTGGCCATGTACGACGCGCATGCGGGCGTAGTTGGCGGGGCGAGCTTGCCTCGCTACTTGTCGTTGCCTCCCGGTCCTGGGGCTGGGGCCAGTGCTGCTGCGGCTGTGGCTGCTGCCGCGCACGCATGCTTGAGCGCACTCTACCCGCGACAGAAACCGCACTTCGATTTGGCTCATCAGGCAGCAGGTCTGAGCGGTGCCGGCCTTGCTCAAGGGCACGCTTTCGGGCTGGCAGTGGCTGCGGCAATGCTGGCTGACCGTGCATCAGATCCCAGTCCCAGCGACAACGGTTATGCCGCCTCGATGCATCCGGGCGGTCACCGGCCCGATCCCGCCAATCCTGGGCAAGGCTATCACGCTCCTTTCTACGGCAAGAACTCGAAACTGTTCGCCGCCACGGCGCTCTTTGGACTCAATGCGCCACCGACTATTGGCAGTCCAGCGTACGAGAGCGCACTTGATCAAGTGCGTGGCAAGGGTATTGCGCCGGAACTGATGGGGACGTTGCCTGCTACGTACAGCAAGCGCACCGTGGATGAAACTGCGGTCGGACTCTATTGGGCCTACGATGGCCCGCGCGAACTCGGTACGCCGCCGCGCCTGTACAATCAAATTGTCCGCGAAGTAGCAATGGCCAAGGGCAACAATGTCGATCAAAACGCACGTTTGTTTGCGTTGGTGAATGCAGCGTTGGGCGACGCCGGCATCTTGGCGTGGAGAGAAAAATACATCCACGATGTGTGGCGACCGGTGGTCGGTATTCGGGAGCATGATCCATCGATGGGCCCTGCGGCACCGATGGCCAAGGACAATATCGATAACGATTGTGATCCGGAGTGGTTGCCGTTCGGGGCACCGCATAGCAATAGTTATGTGCCTGCGACGGGCCGCTTCGATAAAAACTTCACACCGCCGTTTCCCGCGTATCCGTCAGGCCACGCAACCTTCGGCGCTGCGGCGCTACACATGGTGCGTTTGTTCTACGGGGTGCCAAAGGGGGATTGTAAAAAAGATGACGTCTATAAAGGACCGTTCGTTTCCGACGAAATGAACGGTGTGACGCAAGATAACCAGGGGAACGTGCGCCCGCGACATTTGCGTAAGTTCGACGATGGTTTGTGGCAAATGATTGAAGAGAACGGCTTTAGTCGTGTGTACCTCGGTGTCCATTGGTTCTTCGACGCGTTCGCGTTGAAACCCAACGGTAAGCCCGATGTGAAACAGAACATCGGCGGGGTACCGCTTGGGCTCAAAATCGCCGAAGATATCTTTATGGCAGGCATGGGCAAAGCACCTAAAAAATCCACAGTACTACCACTGCCATAAGCAAGACATGGAGCAGCCAGACGGCTATGCCGTCTGGCTGCTGCGTAATAGGGGTCAGATCTTCTAATATGATATAGCTTTGGTGGAACGCCTCCATGGCTTGTCCGCTCTGCTCCGCATTGAATCCCCTGCTGCTCTCTATCGCGTCATCTTGCGTGGTAATGGACGCCTGTCTCGCCTGGCGACCGCACGATTTCGCGACGAGCTGTTTGGTCAGGAGAAAAAGAAAGAATTGAAATAATCGTTTCGTTTCTGGTGTGCAGATTGACGGGCAGACATGTCACCGTCACATCAGAGTCCGCAAGGCCTCTTGCCTTCCTAACCGTCCTGCCTAAACTTCAAAACACCAGCACTGTATTCGATCGGAACTAGGGGGCTCCCTAGTTCCGCGAGCGACGACACGTGCTTGCGTGAATGTACGCCTGTCATCCCCATTCATCTCTCTATCGCCAAGCCACAAACTTCCGAGTCTGCTGAATCGGATTTGATTCACCTCATGAATCTCTTTTGATACAGGCGTCTGCGATCAGGAAAATCTCGTAACAGGTGTGTTCTTACTCAGCAATACGTACAACGCTGAAAGGAAAGAGATTGTGGATGTGATCCGATGATTCGACACTCCTGCTCCCATGCTGGCATCGAGCTTGCTGTTGACATACGCAGAATCACAGAAGAGAGCCTGGCAGTGAACGACTCCTGCCTGACTCAGATGCGGTCCACGCGAACTGACTCAAGCAAGGAAAGGAGGTACTAGTCTGTCTTCTGTCTCATCAAGCGGTTCACGATGCTCACTCGTAAGGATAGATGCATATCTGTTGGTGCCACATTCATTCACTTATATCAAAAGGAGATATTGCAATGGCGGAACAAGACCGAGCTCCGGAAAAAAAGAAATACCCTGCACGAAAGTATGGCAAGCCCAAAAAGATCGATCCGATTCTTGGTCCACTCAAGTTACTTCCTGGTGTGTGGAAAAGCGAGGGGCGCGGATGGAACATGATCGCGCTGCCGTTTTCGACCGCGCCGAGTCCTCTCGATTACCGATTGCTGTTGAACCAATACAACGAACAGCTCGAGTTCAGGCTGGTGGATAATAATGTGCCGAACCGCGGCGTCGACAAGGATCGCACCCCAACCGCAGAAACTGATCAGTTTATTGTTACGTTGGATTATCAGCAGACGATCCAGCAAGTTGCAGCTGCTGATTCTCCCAACAGTGGGCTGGCTGGTCCTGCCGGGCTCCCCATTCATCATGAGCCGGGTTTGTGGCTTCATATGAAGGATGAGATCACCGATGGCTTGGATATTGCGCGGCTCGCGACGATTCCACACGGTGATTCGGTGCTGGCCTTAGGGCAGAGCAGCGAACACGCTGGTGCATCATGTATTCCCCATATCAATAGCTTGCCGGAGGGGGTCTCTCAAGATAAAGAAAGAGATAAAGACGGCAAAATCGTTTTAGATAAAAACGGCAAAGACATTCTCACTAACCGCTACTTAAGCCCGTATCAACAGTTTCACGCCAATCCATTCAAGGGAACTGTCACCGCTCCAGGTTTCCCTGGATTTGATCCGACGGCGACGCATGTACTGCTTGAGCTTGCCAACCAGGGTGTGAATGTTGTCAAGACTACAGTGCTCTCGGTCGACAGCACAATTCCGACGGGTGGCATTTCCAATATTCCTTTTGTTGTGCGCAAGGCCAATGCTGCTTTCATGAAATCCATATTCTGGATTCAAGAATTGGCGGAGAAAGATAAGTACGGGGATCCGAAGCTCCGTCTGCAATACTTGCAGCTGGTCATGTTGGATTTCTTCCCGCGCAGGGATGGATTGCCTCCTGGCTGCTGCCCAGGCCTGATACGATGGCCACATGTGAGCATCAACACATTGGATAAGGATGTCGAGGAAAGCAAATCCTGCTACGAATAAACTGTCTCGCGCTCTCTATCGGTGCATCGAAGCGCGGCGAGCTAAAACGCCGCCGCGCTTCATGCGCTGGATTCACTGTGAAAGGGTTTCCATATGGCACTGATTGACGATGTGAAAGCCGTCTGCGATCGGCTGGCCCCCTCGGGCTGGCGTGACTTGCTGCTGAACGTGACTGGAGGGCAACTCGATATTCTTAAGCCAACGAGTGCGGCGCTAAAGGCAGAACTGACGAAAACGCTCACCGCTATTGATCGCACCGTGACCGGATTTACCGATTTTTCTCTCTCCGGGGCTAAAGCGATTACAGCAGGATCGCCGGCTGATAGTCTGCTGTACCACGCGATGGCCTCTCCCAATGTGACGACAGGTCTCAGCGGGTTTCCAACGCTTAAAGAAATAGAGACGGTAGAAAATTATGTGTTTGGCGTTCAGCCGCCGACACTTGGGAGTTTGAAAACCAAGGCTGGGCTGCCCGGTTCACAACGCCTGTCGATAGTGTTGTTTGCGTATGAGTATCGACCAGCGCGTGATACCTGTACTCGCCGCCAAGCCGACATGGTGTTTTCTCGAACCGGTGTTTCACGCGTGGGCACAAGGCCTGCTAGATATGATGCACAAGTTCGCGGGTTTCAGGCACAGGTTGCCGATGACCCCTTTGCCTTTCGCGTGTGTCCGGCACGGTTTGCTGCCTTTCTTGCCGTGCAAAAGAAAGGCAGCGACATCGCAGTCATGCGCGCGAGGCCTGGCGATACCACTCGTGATTTCTGGGTTCCGGTTCATAAACTCTTCAACGGAACGGAGTGTATTACTGGCCTGAATCTACAGGTCGAGCTGTCCACTTTCCATTATAACGACAAGATTCAACGGACCCGTGCCCGCACTTTACGAATGAGGAACGTCCCCATCACTTCGCCGTTTCGATTTTCAACGGGAATTGCGGAACTGTCTACTGATCCCTCGTTGGGGATGGGTATTGTGATACCGGTGCCACACCCCAGGCTTGTAGAGCCCGCGATGGTCAATGGACGGTTGTTGACCTACAGAGTTCCGCCTGGAGAGAAAGTTTTTGCTGCTCTGGAGCCTGGTCCTGATGAAGATGAAGGAGTAAATGGATCAGAAATCCGTCCTGCCCCGGCGTATGTCCATGCCCGAACGCAGGTGCGGAACGGTGTGTTAATCGATCTGAATAATGATCCTGCCAGGCCTGATGTGAACGACATTGTTTCGAGAGGGAATTATCGAGCACTCCACTATGTCGACTTCACGGGAGACGGCCAGATTAGTGCGACAGTGCCCGCGCTGGTCGGGAAACCGGAAGTTGCTCCGACGGTGATTCCCAGTTATTCGCTGGTCGGGGCGCCTGATTTCTTCACCTCAGCTGGCCAGCGGGAATTGTTTGAAAGCGTTCCTGGCGACTTTTGGGGTGTGCCGCCGGTACCACTCTGCGACACGCGGCTTCCCGCGAATCTCCAGATGCCGGAAATCAAAATTCGGTTTAGCGCTGGGGAAAAGACCATCTCCGCTGTCGTTCCAATGTTAGGGCCAGCACCGACCGGAGTCACGATTCCCCAGTCATTTGATGCCGATCGTCATTCCTGCTTGCCCGACGACTGTGCCGGGGTTTTCGCTCCGGGTTGGGATGTCAGCACCGACCGCACACCGGGGCCTGGCGCACAAGTCCAACACTTAGCGGCCTATGGGTTGGGGAGTCCATTCCCGGAAGATGCCAAGTTATGCGCCGCGCTCAGCACATTCTGGCCTGCCGTAGCGCCGGATGCGTCCAGAGCCATGTCGCCGAATACGGGAAACAGAGGTTTGCGGGCCACAGTGTCCCCTCTCACAGACGAGGAAATTGGGCAAGTGGGCTCACTTCCGTGGGATGGCGTGGTAGGGCCCAAGGTGAGCACGTTCGGTGGTGTGGAGTTCCTTGATTGTGAGAAGTTTCTGCATGTCGATTACGTCAAGAATGCCTTGGAAGGTCGCTTCACTCCGCGATTGACCACGCAGGTATCAAGTGAGGAATACAGACTACGGATGCAGGCCATCGCGAAATGTTACAGCACGGTGGGCGGCGACCGTAACGTACGCTTCGTGGTCTCGTTCCGTAAGGTCAGTGCGGGGGATCCAGAATTGCAGCGTGCACAATTGGATAGCTCGACCGTATTATCTGGTGAGGTCTATCGAATCGACACGATTTTTGGAGGGGAGGCCACTGAGCAGCCCCATCCCACCGATTTCCGACGCAGCCTCCTCCCGATTCAAGATCGACAGGTCTTTTTAGTCGGTCCACGAACGGACACGGCACTTCGCAAACGGGCGAATCAAACCGTATGGTCGCGTGTGTGATGCAGGTTGTGATCATAGGCGGCGGCCCATCAGGGGCTGCCGCTGCACTCATGCTCCTGGATGCGCAGATCCCGGTCACGATCGTTGAACAGAAGCCGTTCCCACGGTTTCGTCCTGGCGAAACATTGCATCCTGGTGTTGAGCCCCTATTAACCAGACTGGGTGTTGCACACCAGCTACAGTCAGCCGGATATGTGAGGCACTTGGGCGTATGGTCTGGGTGGGGTGGCGCAATGCAATTCGTGCCGTATGGCACGGATACGAATGGGCCATGGCGAGGCTATCAGGCGATACGTGCAGATTTCGACCAGCGATTACTCGGCAGTGCGCGTTCGCGTGGGGCACAGATTCTGGCAGGCAAAGTGTCAGGGGTGTTGCTCAACGCGTCCCATGAGGTTGCCGGCGTGATGACTTCCGACGGACCTGTCCGGGCCACCTATGTGATCGATTGCAGCGGTGGCGCTCATACACTCGCACGGCAGCTTCATATTCCGATAGTCTGGTATTCTCCTCAACTGGTTGCGCGTTTTGGATATGTCAGTGGCCGTTTCGACGGCCCAACCCCGTCTATTTGTGCAGACCAATATGGATGGACCTGGATAGCCGAAGTAGCCCCGAATTGTTTTCAGTGGACTCGCGTGACCGAAGCGCAGAACCGGCCTGACTCAGCGTGGCGTCCACAAGGCCTTCGAGGATTCGAAGGCGAACCTTCGCGGGGTGCAGATGTTACATGGCGTATAGCGAAATCCTTGGCTGGGCCAGGCTATTTCCTGGCAGGTGATTCTGCGGCGGTGCTGGATCCGTCCTCATCGCATGGTGTTTTGCGCGCCATCATGTCGGGAATGATGGCGGCCCATCTTGCCGTTCGCCACCTTTGCGACGGTGCAGATGCGCAGGATTGTGCCGCGGCATATCAGGACTGGCTGACGAGTTGGTTCCAGCATGATGTGGAGACGATGAACAGTGCCTACCGCAAGGTCAATTTGTTTGGCTTTTACGGTTGATGTGATAAGGCGCGAATTGAGCGTCAACAACTGCCTTGTCATCGAGCGTCTCGTCTTCTAATCGAACAATTCCCTTCCGTGCTCTTCCCGGTACTTTCATAGTAAACTGGCCAGATTGTCCTTCACTGCCGTGCACAAATAGCGGTCTGATTGCCCCTTTCCGCGCCTTTCATTTAGCGAGCGCTTTCCATTAAGATGAGTCTCAGATACTTCTTATTGAGGCTCCTCATTCATGCGGGCGAAGACAAGTTTTTCCTGCCAAGCTTGCGGTCACCAGTCGCCACGATGGCTGGGCCGCTGTCCGGATTGTAGTGGCTGGAATACGATGAAAGAGGAACGGCAGGCGCCGACCGGCAAGGGACGGCCTGCTGCGATGAAGATGGCACAGGCCAAGGCGACGCCGATTGCCGAGATAGAGGTCGTCGGTGAAGACCGGCGCCTGACGCAGATCGGTGAATTCGATCGGGTGTTGGGTGGGGGAGTCATTCCCGGCTCGGTCATCCTGATCGGCGGTGATCCGGGGATTGGTAAGACCACCCTGTTACTCCAGGCGCTCCCACGACTGTCTTCTAAGAAAGAACCGGTGCTGTATGTCTCTGGAGAGGAGTCTCCAAGGCAGATCAAGATGCGGGGGCAGCGGCTCGGCATCGAGCACCCGAATCTCTTAATCCTGGCAGAAACCTCTCTTGAACAAATCCTCAAGGCGGCGCAAGAGATCCAGCCGGCTGCAATGGTCGTCGATTCGATTCAAACGGTCTATACAGAACAGATTACCTCTGCGCCAGGGAGTATCAGCCAGGTGCAGGAAGTGGCAGGTCAATTGATGTGGTACGCGAAACGCAGCAGCGTGCCGGTCTTTATTATTGGCCATGTCACCAAAGAAGGCGCGATCGCCGGGCCACGATTGCTGGAACATATCGTCGATACGGTGCTCTATTTTGAAGGAGACAAGGGCCACAGTTTTCGTATTCTCCGGGCGGTGAAGAATCGCTTTGGTTCAACCAACGAGATTGGCGTGTTCGAAATGAAAGATTCCGGGCTGGAGGAAGTGAGCAACCCCTCAGAGTTGTTTTTGGCGGAACGTTCTCAGCGCACGACGGGATCGGTCGTGGTGTCCAGTCTCGAAGGATCGCGGCCGATTCTAGTCGAACTGCAAGCGTTGGTGTCGTCCACAAGTTATGCGATGCCAAAACGAATGGCGAACGGCGTGGAGCAGAATCGGGTTTCGTTGTTGCTCGCGGTCATGGAAAAGCGGCTGGGCATGCATCTGTCTGGACAGGATGTCTACGTGAATGTCGTCGGCGGGATGCATATCGACGAGCCTGCTATCGATTTGGGCATTGTGGCGGCGGTGACATCGAGTTTGCGCGAGATGCCGATTGAGCCGGGATTGTTGGTGTTGGGTGAAGTGGGGCTCGGCGGTGAAGTGCGGGCAATCAGTCAGGCTGAGATGAGGATTCGTGAAGCAGCAAAGATGGGATTCACACGCTGTCTGTTGCCTGAACGGAATTTGGCTAAGCTCGATCCCATCGATGGAATCGAATTGATCGGCATTAGGGAAGTGGGAGAAGCGTTAGATGTGGTACTGGCGTAGAGGAGAGACAGGCGGACAAGCCTCTGTGCTCGCGCAACGCGCGGTCGCGGACTCCCCTCGTTGGACGCGCGCAGTGGAGGCTCATCCACCTGTCTCTTCCGCTGTGGGGGATGAGGGGAGGAGAGGGAAAGCCAGGAGTACGAAGGTGAAAAGAAGGGGTGGAGAGGTCGGACTTTTTGCCTTCAGCCTTTTTGCTTTAGCCTTGGTTACGTTGTCTGGTTGTACGCTGGTTACGCCGCGCGAAGAGGTTCAGCTCAAGCAGGCGACGGTGCAGGAGCTAACGGCGTTGCTGAGTCAGCGGGAGGCGGCGATTCAGACAATGAAAGGTCTCTTCAGCGCGAAGGTGCGAGGTGGGATCATTCCTATCGCGTCACGGGTGGAGGGATCGTTGTACTATCGACGTCCGAACGCCATGCGTCTGCGCGGGTTCACCCCGGTCGGTGCCGAACTTTTTGAATTTGTGCAGGCAGATGACCAGTTCAGGTTGCGACTCCCGACGATGGGTCGTGTCCTGTCCGGCAATCCTTCCGACATGAGCGAAATGGGAAAGCTCGCACGGCCATTTCAATTGAGTGTGTGGGCCATGGGTGGCGTATTGGGTACCGGCAAGATTACACAAGATGAAACGGTTGTCCTCGTGGAAGAAGGGGATCGCTATCGGCTGGATGTCTTCGGTCCGTCTCCCAACGGGACGCCTGCTATGCATCGGCAGCTGTGGTTCGAGCGGCAGGCATTCCATGTCGTTCGGGAAGACCGGCTCACAGAGTCCGGTACCATGGAAGCGACGATTCAGTATGAGGACTTCCGTACCATCGGCGAGTCGAAGGCCGAGCCAAGCGACGGCGATAGGCTCCTGCAGCGGCCGTTTAAGATCCTCTTGGAAGACGGGAGGGGACAGGGTAGCGTGCAGGTTACGTTTCACGAGATGACTCCGAATCTCCCGCTCACGGCCACTGATCTTGCGCAGGCCTCGCTCCGATGAAAATATTGGCAGTCGACACGGCAACCTCATGGCAGAGTGTGGCGATCCTTGATGACTCGCGTGTGCTCGCTCGTCACGACCAGGATGCGGCTGGATCGCATGCCAAGCTGTTGCTGCCGACGATCGATCGATTGTTTGGCGAGACGGGGTTGACTATCAAACAGTTGGATGGCCTCGTGGTGTCGATCGGTCCCGGCTCTTTCACGGGACTTCGTGTCGGACTGGCCACGCTGCTGGGGTTTCGAACGATTACCCGGCTTCCCTTGGCGGTCGTGCCGACGTTGGAGGGTATGGCCTGGAATCTCAGAGGAACCTCAACGCTTCTTTGTCCCACCCTCAATAGCCGGCGTGGGGAGCTCTACTGGGCGTTGTTTCGCTGGACCAGCGATGATCGTTTGGAGCGAGTGTTGTTGGAACAGGTGGGCACGCCAAATATGCTCGGGAGCAGTCTCAGTGAATCTGTCCTCCTATTCGGCGAAGGGTGGACGGTTGAAGAGTCAGCCATCCGAGCGTCTATTTCTCCAACCATCACAGTGAGCGAGGCGCCTGAATCTTCCATAAAACCTTCAGCTGTCTCGATCGGGCTGGCGGGACTTGAACGGCTCCGGCGAGGTGAGTACGCAGGAGTCGGCATGAGTCCTCTGTATGTGCAGCGCACCGCAGCAGAACTGAAGTACGAGGAGTCCGGGGGGATTTCGCCTGTGGCTCTCCGTCAAGAGCGGGTCGCACGAAAAATGAAGGCTCGGCAGGGGGCTCAAAAAGGCCGTCGTTCGTGATGTATATCTCGTGTGTTGGAAATCATGATCGAGTACGAACGACGGCCTGAAATGGATCAATTTTTTCAGCATCCTGCCGGGGGGTGGCGATGAGCGAGTGGAGTATTGAGCCGGCAACCGTCGAGGCGTTGCCGGACATTTTGCAAATCGAAGAAGCTTGCTTCTCGGCCCCCTGGACGCGCAAAATGCTAGAGGCGGAGCTGAGTGGCAATCCTTTTGCGCATTTTCTCTTGGCCAAACGGGTGCCGCGGGGCGATGTTGGCGCTGTCTCGATTGTCGGGTACCTCTGTTTCTGGGTCGTCTTCGAGGAAGTACGGCTGATGAACTTGGCGGTCATCGAGTCGATGCGACGCAAGGGGATCGCCAGGGCCTTGGTGATGCAGGCGCTGGAGATGGGACTGGCCCAAGCCGCGAGGTGCGCGGTGCTTGAAGTGCGGGCGTCAAGCCATGCCGCGCAGGCCCTCTACCATCATCTTGGATTTCGCGACGTGTCGATCCGCCCAACCTACTATACAAATCCCATAGAAGATGCCGTATTGATGGAGCTGGACCCGATCGCGGCAGAGTCCGGTCTCTTGGCGCAGGACATTCACCGCGAGGGAGGA
This sequence comes from Nitrospira sp., assembly GCA_005116945.1. GTDB lineage: Bacteria > Nitrospirota > Nitrospiria > Nitrospirales > Nitrospiraceae > Palsa-1315. Next base: position 117,894 of record SWDH01000027.1, on the reverse strand, counting down.
CCAATCACGCCACGGCAGTAATCTCATCACCAGGAGGTGCGACATGCTGACAGACAGTATGATTGCGGAACGACTGCACCAGTCCAGCCACGAATTCCGTGCACTGGAAGAGGCGCATCACCGTCTGGACTTGGAATTGATTCAACTGCAGAAACGCCATGTGTTGACTCCGGCTGAAGAGCTATCCGTGAAGGCGTTGCACAAAGAGAAGTTGGCGAAGAAAGACAAGATGGCCGAGCTGATTCGTGTCTGGCGGAGCCACGAGCTGCAGGTTGCTCCACAGTGAAGGACATCCGTGTGGGGCCGGCATCACTCTGCACTCAGAACTGGGGTCATGGCACAGATTCTCAACCCATTGGCTGCGCATATTCAGACCATCAAGAGGCGTCTGATCGTCATCGGGGCCACGATTGTGGTGGCCCTGATGGTGTGCTTTACCTTTTCCGGCGAGATGGTGGCCTGGTTGAACCGTCCTTTCCCCAATCAACTGGTGTTCTACGGACCGACGGAAGCGTTGTTTGCATCGATCAAAGTGTCCTTACTTGCGGCGATCCTGGTGAGTCTGCCCGTTATTTTCTATCAATGTTGGAAGTGTATTGAGCCGGCGCTGCTTCCCAAAGAACAACGCTGGGGCATTCCGTTATTCGCGCTGGCAGGGGCGCTCTTCGCCTTCGGGTTGATCTTTTGCAATTTCGTCATTCTCCCACTCGTCATCAATTTCTTCGTCAGCTTCGGCATGGATCACGATGTCACTCCGGAGCTGAGTGTCGGGACCTACATCGACTTCAACGTCAAGTTTCTCCTGATATTTGGGTGCGCGTTTGAATTGCCGCTGGTGCTCACTATCCTGGCGCGGGTCGGGGTGGTCTCAGCCCAGGTGCTCGCGAAGTATCGGAAATATGCGATTCTGGCCTCTTTGATCCTGTCCGCCATCGTGACGCCCGACGCGACTCTCTTTACGATGCTCTTGATGGCTGTGCCGTTGATGGTGTTGTATGAGATCGGCATTCTTGGCGCACGTATCTTCGGGCGAGGAGGTCCGACTGAAGTCAGTTTGCCGCTTGATCCGGATGTGCCGATAGGGCCGGCGGGGCATCGGGTCCGGTAGCTGAATGCTGAAAAACAGAGCGGGGAGCGGCGAGGTGCCCTTCTTGCTCGCAGAGCCCCCACGATGAAGCAGTGGTCGCTCGATGCGCGCAGTAAAGGGCCGCCTGGGCCACTCCCTTTAAGGGAGGTATAAGGAGTCGGAAGGTTCTCGCTGCGGCCTTGCTGGACGACCTTTTTGAGCGTTCTGCTGGAGACTATTCTTGTTCTAAACGTGTGGCCACTGAAGTCCACTGTACCGAAATGGTTTTCACAGTCGGTAACGGGGCAGGAGATAGATGAAGATTCGGGCTCTGATAATATCTACAGCGCTTGCACTGAGTAGTATGATAGGGGGCGCTGGTGGAATCGTGGACGCTGCCACTCAGGCGCCATCGCCGGTCCCTCCACCTCTGCAGCCAATGCCTGGTCATGGAGAAAACCAGCTTCAATACGGCTCCTTTGGTCAGCAGGCGACGAGCATTCAGGCGCTCACCTCTGTTGGGAGCGACCTGATCTATGCCGGATCGTTCGGTCTCGGTCTCTTCCGCAGTGAGGATCGCGGCGTCAACTGGACGAAATCTGGCCAGGGCGTGACCGATCCATTTATTCTGACGCTCACGACGGGGAAGGATGGCGCCATCTATGCTGGAACGTTCCGTGGGGGAGTGTTTCGTTCGCGTGATCAAGGGAAGAGCTGGCAGGCGATCAATAGCGGGCTCAAGCGTTTAGAAATTAAAGCGCTACTTGCCATCAATAATGGGGTATACGCAGGGACGAGCGATGGGGTCTATCGGCTGACTGCTGACAGCTGGTCGGTCGTCACCACCGGTTTGGACGACATTCTGGTCCATGCATTGGCTCTCTCGTCAGACGGGACCTTGTTTGCCGGTACCTCCGGGAAAGGGGTCTTACGATTTAAGGCCCGATCCACCGGGTGGGTGCGTGAGCGGCAAGGACTCAAAGACCACGAAGGGATGACGGAGAACTTTATTCGCGTATTGACGATTGATTCAGATGGTGGCATCTATGCCGGCACCTTTGACGGAGGTGTGTTTTGGAGTACCGATGGGGGTGTCACCTGGCGGCCCATCAGCCGGGCACTCCCGAATGATTCCATTCGCGGGATTGTGTTCAACACCCGGGGGCTTTTTGTGGCGACAGGGCACGGCATTTTCAGAACGAACGACAAGGGCCGCCAGTGGGTGCCGCTCAATAAGGGCTTGACGAGTATGGCCATCCAGGTGTTGATCGAGTCCGGTTCGGGAGTGTTCTATGCCGGTACGAGCGACGGGGCGTTCCGAAGCGACGACGATGGACGGACGTGGAATCCTATTAATCAGGGTCTTGAGGGAGGGGACGCTCCGGCGCCCTTCAATTTTCGTTAACCAAGAAAGGGTAGAGGACGATGTCAGAGCCGACAGCACAGACACGAGCCACCATTTCCATCAGCAGCAAGGGGACGCAGTTGGGCGAGATTGTCTTGCGGTTTTATCATGATGTGGCCCCCGGGCATGTGAAGAATTTTACCAAGTTAGCCCAGGAAGGTTTCTATAACGGCACGACGTTTCACCGGGTCATTCCCGGCTTCATGGTCCAGGGCGGCGATCCCAACAGCAAGAGCGCTGACCGTGCGTCGCACGGGATGGGTGGACCTGGACATCGGGTGAAAGCGGAGTTCAACAGTAAACCGCACAAGCGTGGAGTGCTCTCTATGGCTCGTTCGAATGACCCGGACAGCGCCGGCTCTCAATTTTTCATCTGTGTCGCTGATGCGAACTTCCTCGATTGGCAGTATACGGCATTCGGTGAAGTGGTAAGTGGGATGGACGTGGCAGATACGGTGGTCAACATGAAGCGGGATGGCCGAGACAATCCGCTTGAACGGGTCGAGATGACAGTCACAATCAGCGAGTAACGTGAAGCGTAGGGAGATGGGACTTCTATGATACCGCATGTTTCCGTATTGCGTTTCACGCTTCACGCTTCACGAGTAATGTTCGTGTGTGCGCTGCTCGCCGGTTGCGCCATTCCTGTGGTCCCCTATCGTTCTGTCTATGAAGATCCGGTGAATTACGTTCGGCTTGAGCGCGACGAAGCGGTGTTGCCGGAATGGCTTCCCAGTGCACATGCGCATCCGTGGGCGATGCGTGCCGAAGATGTCTCTCGCATTCTCGGCAGCATCTCGGTCAAAGAACATCGGATCTGGCTACAGAAAAAGCTGCTGGGCGAGGCCCCGCTGGTTCCGGCGTTTCGCCCCGAAGAACTGGCGCTGTTGTCTCGGCAAATTGCACAAGCCCTCGCCGTAGCCAAACCGGATGAACGTGTGACATTTTACCTGAGTCAACCGCAGACGTCTGTCAAGCGGATCATCACCACAGGCGGATTATATGTCCATGGCACGGACCTGCATTTCATTTTGGGGAATTGGCAGGTCCTCTACGGCATTCCAACCTATGGAATGATCTACGATCGCCGCTATCCCATGCGCCCGACAGCCGCCAAAGGATTTTACTTGTACTTCTATCCAGCTGAAGCCACTGTCACACAGCAGCACAGTCTCTGGGATATGTTGTTGGCCAATGCCACTGACGAACTCGTGATCGATCTGACGAAAACTGATTCCGGCCCGCTCGCATCGCAAGCCGGGCGTTGACCGGCCCATCAGCTGGCGCTCGCCTCACACGCTTTCTCACGATAGCTTTTGTGGAATAGATTCTACCTGGGCAGCACGGGTTGGGTGGACTCGATCATGAAAGGGTTTCCTCTCCGGATAGGGAGGCACGGGGGATTCTTTGTCAAAACAGAGACTTCGTAGATTTCACGCAGGTGATTGGGTAAGATGAACGTTATGTAGCAATGGCGAAGGTTTTCCCACCGAGGATGATCGATTCAGGGAGCAGGAGTGGTTCGAACGCGTGTCGCTGTCGCGCTGATTGTGATTCTGCTGATCGGCGGCGGCGCGTTTCTTATATTCTCGAACTACCTGACGGGCGATGAATACGTCAAGGATTTTTTCCTCCAGCAGTTGGAGCAGAGCATTGGGCGAAAGATTGATGTGCACCGCATCAAGCTGGTTCTGTTCCCTCGCATCCGATTAGAGCTGACGCAGGTTGCCATTCACGATCGGAACTCCGATCACGTCCTGTTATCGGCCAAGAAACTGGATTTGGTCTTGCGGTTTCTCCCGCTGTTGCGCAAACAGGTGGTGGGGAAGCGATTGCTGATCGAAGACCCGACCCTCACGCTTCGGCGTGATCGTGCCGGGCACTGGAACTTGTTCGATCAAGTGGCCCAGGGTAAGGCAGCCGATCCGGATACCGTCCAGACGATCAGCCGGATTTTCCAGATCCGTGAAGCGACGCTGGTGAACGGGAAGTTGGACGTTATCGACGACATGCGCCCAGAGGGGACGCGATCGATGACGTTCGAGTCGGTGGAGGCGTCGTTGCTCGTGAGAGCAGAGCAGGGGGAGGCAGACCTCCGCCTCTCTGCCGGGCACACAGGTGAGAAGGGCCTCTCGTCAATTTCCCTCACAGGGGCCATTACGACCGCTCAACGGCTGACCTTGGAGAGAGACGACTCCTCCGGTTTGCCGATCACACTCCAATTCGACGGCACACTCGACGCGTCCAATCTTGACCTGCGAGAGGCGGCTGGTTTCTTAGGGCCCCGACCGGTTCCAGAGCAACTGCGAGGGGTTGTCAATGGGCACAGCCATGTCCGGGCCGTGCCCGGCGTCGCAGGCTATGATGTCGTCTTGTCCGACCTATCCGCGAATCTCGAGCAACTGCGACTGACCGGCCAAGCAAGTCTCTCAGGTTTGCTGACGACTCAGCCCTCATTTGCCATGACCGTTGCGGCGCCTCCAGTCCTGATGAGCCAATTGCTCAAGACCCTGCCCGCTGAGTGGATTCATCCTCAGCTGCCGGCAGTCATCAAGGATCGGGAGATCGACGGGATCGTGGAAATGGTTTCTGCGACCGTCACGGGGTCGTCGGTGGAGGGGACACAGTTATCATTGACGGGGGAGTTTCGCGTCAAACAAGGACAGGCCCTGATTGGGCAGAGCCATGTTCCCGCTAAAGATTTATCGGCGGTTGTGCTGGTCGAAGCCGGCCGTCTCAAGATCTCGAATCTGAACGGACTCTATGGCACGATTCATATGAAGGAGAGCAAGGCGCTCGTGTCATTTTTGGAAACGGGGCCATGGCTCGAAATGGATGTGGTCGGGACCATGACCGCAGCGGATCTGGTGCAATTTCTCGCAAAGACTGTCAAGTCGGAACAGCTGTCGCGTGTATTCGCCGATTCGCGAGACGTCGAAGGTGATGCCGCTCCCACGTTTCGGATGGTTGGGCTGCTTAATCAACCCGATGGCGTCACCTTTGCCGGCGGGGAGATTATCGTGAAGCATGTCAGTCTGACCAATCCAGTATTGCCGGAACGGCTGACGGCGCTAGGAGGGCGATTCCTATTGTCGGAAGGTGGAACCACGTTCGATCAAGTGACGGGGCGGTTGGGTGATCTGGAATTACAGGTTAGTGGTGGCATTACGGGAGGGAACGGCAGCGCGTTTAAGGACTTGTTAATTCGAGGCAAGGGCGATGCAGATCACATGGCCAGGCTGATGCCCTCGCACGCCATTCCAGCCGGGACATTCGAAGGGTTGGCCAACGGCGCCGTGGTCTTAACCGGGCCGACCCTCTCGCCGCATCTCCGGGGCGAAGTGGTGTTGACTGAATCGAAAGTGACGCTTCCCGGACTGATCGAAAAGCCGATTGGCGCCCAAGCTACGGTGGAATTTGAAGGGATGATTCCTAAGGGGGCTGGGGTCTTGCTCGATAAGATTGAACTGATTGTGCCGCCGATTCGATTGCCAGTGAAAGGAAAGATTCAGCTGGGTGAGCAGTTCTCCATCGATGCCGCGCTTTCGACCAGCGCGCTGTCGCTGTCTCGCGTGCCGGAATGGATTGCGAAGGGAGGGTTTGAGGCGGGGAATATAGAGTTGTCGCTCGACATGAAAGGCAAGGGTCCCGATTGGAAAGCCTGGAAGACCACGGGGTGGCTCGCGTTGAACAACGGTCTGATGAACGCCAAGGAAGCCGATGGGCCGATCCAGGACTTGTATTTGCGGGTCCAATTTGTGAAGAACGATGTGGAGATCAAGCGGCTCTCGTTTCGCTTGCTCGATAGCGATGTCGCGTTGGAAGGAACGGTCCACAACTTGGCGACGAAACCCACGATTACCGCCAAGATTGAGTCCAATCAGATGGATCTCGATCTTCTCATTCCAAAAGGCCAACGGTCGCCGATGCGAGATTTTCTTGAATTCCTCGCAGCGACCAGCAAGGTTCAGGCAACCGCGTCGATTGCCCATGGCCGGTACAAGCATCTCAAGTTCGGGAGCCTTGCCGCCCGGATCACGATTCAAGACGGCGTGCTCGATTTGGATCGTGTGTCAGGCCAATCCGCCAATGGTGAGGTGGCCGGCCGTCTCGTGGTGCAATTGCCGCCCAAGCAGCCGGCTGAAGCTGAACTCGCGGTTCGGGCGACGGGGTTGCTGGTAGAAGACCTGTTGAAGCTGGCGGGGGAGAAAGGACGCGGAATCACAGGCGAAGCTCGAGTGACGGGAACGATTCGCGGACATGGGAAGAACCCGCACGGGCTCTATCCCACATTGGATGGCAAGTTGGATGTGCTGCTTGAAAACGGACGCATCTTTAAATCACAGGAACGGGCGGTATGGAAAATCATCAGTATTTTGAATCTTCCGGCCGTACTCCAAGGCAAGGTGGATTTGGAGAGAGAGGGGTTGCCGTATAATAAGGTGTCCGCGACGGTTCACGTGCAGCACGGGCTCTTTGAGACCGAGAACCTGGTCATCGATAGTCCGATCGTGAAGATTACCGCGGCCGGCAACTATGATCTCCCGACCGATCAAGTCGATATGGTTTGGGCCGTCAGCCCGTTCGGGTCCTATTCACAATTCCTGAAGACGATCCCACTCTTCGGACGGCTCTTTGCGGGTGACCGCAAAGGCCTTGCGACGGCGATGTTTTCGGTGAAAGGGTCCATCGAGGATCCGGAAGTCACGTATCTGCCGATCAAGTCGTTTGCGACCGGCGTCACGGGACTCGCGCAACTGGCCTTCGATATTTTGAAGAACACCGTCATGCTGCCGATCGATCTGATGACGCCTGACGGAGAAAAAGAGGCCGTCAAGGACACCGTGCCTGAGCTGATTCCCTCCGCGCCTTGACCGACCCCCCCTCCCATGTTAGATTTCGACCGGCTTCACTATGGCATCACTGACCCAAAGCTCTCAACGCGCCACCGTCTTTATCGCGGCCAGCGAGACCGATTCTAATCTCTATTACGCCACGAAGTTTATGGCCCCGGATCCCTTTATCTATCTAGAGATTAAAGGAGAACGGATTCTAGTGATGAGCGATCTCGAAATGGATCGCGCCAAGAGCCAGGCTACCGTCGATCGCGTCCTCTCCTATTCGGAAATCGAACGGAAAGCGAAGGGCAGAAGCGGCATGGGACACGGCGCGGTGGACATTGTTCATGCCGTGCTGCGCGAAGCGGGGATTACCAAAGTACTCGTCCCTGGAAATTTTCCCTTCAACCATGCCAGCCGACTTCAAGAACTCGGCTATCAGGTACAGGCCAAGAAAGATCCCTTCTATGAGCAACGGGTGATGAAGACGGCCGAAGAGGTGCGCCATATCGAAGCGGCGCAGCGGGCGACCGAACAGGCGGTGGCCAGGGCTCATGATGTGCTCCGCCGCGCGACGATTCAGCAGCGGGAGCTCTGGTTAGACGGGGCGCCGCTGACATCCGAACGCATCAAGAAAATGATCAACGTGGCGCTCATGGAATCCGATTGCGTGGGCCAACATACGATCGTGGCGGGTGGCGAACAGGCCTGTGATCCGCACAACGAAGGCAGCGGGACGTTGCCGGCGCATCGCAGCATCATCTTCGATGTATTCCCTCGCTCCGCAACGACCCGCTACTTTGCCGACATGTCGCGCACCGTCGTGCGTGGTCAGCCGAGCCAGGAACTCAAGAAACTCTACCAAATTGTCAAAGACGCGCAGGAAGAGGCAATTGGGAAGATCAAAGACGGCGCCGACGGCCAGAAGATCCACGAAGGCATCTGCCACCGATTCGAAAAAGCGGGCTACAAGACCGGCCTCGTCAACGGTCGCATGCAAGGCTACTTTCACGGCACTGGCCATGGAGTCGGGCTCGACATCCATGAAGCCCCGCGCATCAGCCGAACCGGTTCCCTGCTGCAGGAGGGGCATGTGGTGACCGTCGAGCCGGGCCTCTACTATCCGGGCTTGGGCGCTGTCCGCATTGAAGACATGGTGCTCGTGACCAAAGACGGGTGCCGCAACCTGACGAACTATCCGAAGATCTTCGAGTTAGGCTAGTATGAGCGATCAGCTCTCAGCGATCAGCGTTCAGTTCGCTGATGGCTGACTGTCGAAGGCTGAAAGCTTCTTATGCGCCTTACCTTCACGATTCAACGGTTCAACCCTGAAGTCGATTCGACACCTCATCCTCAGGAGATCCGACTCGATGTCGGGCGCGGGATGACGGTGCTCGACGCGTTGATTCGCATCAAGAACGAGTGCGATGGGAGTATGGCGCTCCGCTATTCCTGCCGTTCTGCGATTTGCGGCTCTTGTGCCATGACGATCAACGGTCGTGAGAAGCTGGCCTGCCGCACCTCCCTTCGTAAAGAACTCGAACGACATGGGCATATCTCGGTGGCTCCGCTCCGCAACTTGCCGGTGATCAAAGACCTGGTTGTGGATATGACGTCGTTCTGGGGCAAGATCCACGACGTCCATCCGTGGCTGGTGCCGGCGGTTCGACCTTCTCAGACGGAAGCACATGGACATGCCAACCCGCAGTTCCACAATGTGGATGCCTGCATCATGTGCGGCGCCTGCGTGGCAGCGTGCACGGTACATGAAGTGTCGAAAGGGTTTGTTGGTCCCGCTGCATTGGCGAAGGCCGATCGGTTCCTTTCTGACCCGCGTGAATCCCCCTCGGCGACGCGAGCCAGGCTCTCTATGCTCCAGGAGGAACATGGAATCTGGGACTGCACGCGCTGCAATTTCTGTGTGGAAGTGTGCCCGAAAGATGTGAAGCCTATGGAGGCGATCATCCGATTACGGCGCGCCTCGCTCGAACAGGGGTTAACGACGACCGGTGGTGCGCGCCATATCCTTGGCTTTACCGACTTGGTCGAGCAGCAAGGGCGATTGAATGAAGCGATCATGCCGCTGAAAGTGGTCGGATTCGCACCGCGCGGCCTGCTGCACATCCTGCCATTGGGTCTGAAGATGTTGCGCAAAGGGAAAATCCCCAATCCTTTTGGGCATGCGTTCCCTGGGCTGAGCCAGGTCCGGGCGCTCATCCAGCGAGTGCGGCGTGCGACACCGCCGACGTAACGGCTATGGCCTGGACCTTTCGCTTTCTTGAAGAGATTGCTCTGGCCGATATCGGGTTCGAGGCCGAGGGAGAGTCGATTGAGGAAGTCTTTCTCGGCGCGACGCAGGCGCTGCTTGAGAGCATGGCGACCCTTTCCACCGTGGCTGAGACATGGGAGCGTGCGATTGAACGGAGTGATGTGGATCCGTCGACGCTGTTGTTCGATTGGTTGTCGGAAGTGGTCTACTGGAAGGACGCAGCAGGGGTGGTCTTCCGAAAAGCGCCGCTTACGTTGACGCAGGAACATGATACCTGGCTGTTACGTGCCCGTCTCATCGGTGCGCTGGTGGATCAGGACACGCAAGAATTGCATGCCGATGTCAAAGCGGTCACGAAACATCTCTACGAGCTTACGCAGACAGCCGGTCGATGGAAGGCGCGCGTAGTACTCGACGTATGAGAATAGTGCTGAGAAATTCGTCATAGACCAGATCGACCAAACAGACGAGATAGACCAGACAAACCAGACAGACCATCCCTGATATGAGTCTCAACACCGACATGACGGTCAATCGGATTACGGATGAGATTTGGGAAATCCCTCCGTCTGAAAAATCCGGCATGCTGGTGCCCGCCAGGATTTATGCGACCAGAGAAATTCTTCAGGCCATGGATTCCGGGGTCTTCGATCAAGTCACTAATGTGGCCTGCCTGCCGGGCATCCGCCGATATGCGCTCTGTATGCCGGATGGACATTGGGGCTATGGATTTCCGATCGGCGGGGTTGCGGCATTCGATGTGCAGGACGGGATCATTTCTCCCGGCGGTGTGGGGTACGATATCAACTGCGGCATGCGGCTGATTCGAACAGATTTGACGCTGGCGGACGTGCAGCCTCATTTAGAACGGCTCATGACCGAACTCTTTCGGAAGGTGCCGGCCGGTGTCGGGGCGAGCGGATTCGTTCGACTCTCACGGGAGGAATTTCGTCGTGTGATGACCGGTGGAGCCAGGTGGTGTGTGGAGCGGGGATATGGGTGGCATCGGGATCTCGTCCGTATGGAAGAAGGCGGCTGTATCGAAGGGGCCGATCCGTCGATCGTGACCGACCACGCAATCCAACGTGGTATCAACCAGCTGGGGACCTTGGGATCCGGCAATCACTACCTCGAAGTCCAGGTGGTCTCGAACGAGCGGATCTACGATCCGGTCACAGCTGCGACGCTGGGCATTACCGGCCACGAGCAGATCGTGGTGATGGTGCATTGCGGCTCGCGTGGGTTCGGCCATCAGGTGGCGAGCGATTATCTCAAGGTGTTTGAAAAATCTATGCGTCGCTACGGCATTACGGTGAAGGACCAGCAGTTGGTCTGTGCGCCATTTCGATCTCCCGAGGGGCAGGAGTATTTTTCTGCCATGAACTGTGCCGCGAATACGGCCTTTGCCAATCGTCAGGTCATCACACATCAGATTCGTGAGGCCTTTGCGACGGTGTTTGGCCGATCCGCCGAGGCGCTGGGCATGGAGTTGGTCTATGACGTGGCGCATAACATCGCCAAGGTCGAACGGTATTCGGAAGGGGATTTGGTCGTGCATCGCAAGGGAGCGACCAGAGCGTTTGGGCCGGGGAGTCCTGAGCTGCCAGAACCGTTTCGACAGACCGGTCAGCCGGTCATCTGTGGTGGATCGATGGAGACCGGCTCGCACTTGTTGGTAGGAACAGACCAGGCGGTGCGCGATACATTTGGATCGACGATGCACGGGGCTGGACGCACGATGTCCCGCGCCCAAGCGAAGCGAACGGTTCATGGCGCGCAGCTGCAGCAGCAGATGAAACAGCGCGGCATTCTGGTCAAGGCCGTGTCGATGTCGGGCCTCGCGGAAGAGGCCGGCGTGGCTTACAAAAATATTTCTGAAGTGGTGGAGTCGGTCGATCGCGCGGGAATTGCAAAAAAGGTTGCGGAATTGCGTCCTATCGGCAATATAAAGGGCTAGTACCTGGCACCTTAAATTGCGAGGCGGACGATGGAACAACGATCAAACCTCCGGTTTCACGCTCAATTTAGGAGTTCCTTTTCTTCCGTTGCCATGGTCGGTGGAGAGGGGACCCTCTTGGATCTCTCCATCAGGGGTTGTCGCATCGAGAGTCTCATCGCTGTGAGGCCAGGAGCTACTCTGGAGGTCCGGATCGAGGCGATTGATCACTGCCCTCCAATCCAGATTCAGGCCGCAGTTGTCCGGTGGAGTCGGGAGGGGCAGTTTGGCCTTGAGTTTGAGGTGATTGCTCCGACAGAATGGAGCCACCTTCAGGACATCGTGAAGCAGATCGAATTGGAGCCCTACCAGCGGGAGCAACAAACGGCTGATACCCCTAGTTCTGCCTAACGACCCAATCTTTCCATCATCGTTCCCGTTATTCTTGGACATCGTGACTAGATCTGTGCGGACGATCCGTGAAGCGGTGATGCTTCAGGATGTCAAGGTCCTCTTTCGGCGACACATGCGTTGAAGTGGTCGAGCGCCATGATTGGGGCTCAGAGCTTGCCTGATTTCGTGAAAGACTTGGAGTCAATGGGCCGGCGGGATAAGGTGTCAAGAGGCCAGATGAAGATAGCAGGACTTGGCGTGCTCAAAGAGACGGTAAGGCAGGCTATGCACGATGAGCTGGGGAAAGACCACGCGTAGATATGACTGTTCCAGAACGAGTATGCCCGCTCGCGCTGATCGTAGATGATGACGTGATCGTGCGTCTCTTCGTCCGTGAGGTGCTCGAGCAATCCGGCCACGAGGTGTGTGAGGCGGAGAATGGCCCGCAAGCCCTTGAGCGATTCATCGAGTGCCGGCCTGACATCGTGCTCTTGGACATTATGATGCCCGGCATGGATGGGTTTACCGCCTGCGCAAAATTCCGAGAGCTGGTGGGTGGCAGCCGGGTGCCGATCCTGATCATGACGGCTCTCGACGATACTGAATCCATCGCCAAGGCCTATGAGCGCGGCGCTACAGATTTCATCACGAAACCGTTGAATCCGACTATTCTCAGTCACCGTGTCAAGTACATGTTCCGGAGCAGCCAGACGCTCGAGGCACTGCGAAAGAGCGAATCACGCCTTGGGTTGGCTCAGCGGATAGCCAAGATCGGAAACTGGGAATGGCGCCCCGATACCAATCGGTTTACCGCCTCGTCCGAGCTCTGTCGTTTGATCGGCATCAGGCCGCAAGATTTCGGTGGGACCCTTGATTCGTTTCTTCACGTCGTCCATGCCGAGGATCGGGAACGAGTCGATGTTGCGCTGAGGCAAATTCTCACCGAACGAAAGCCCTGCGATATCGACCACCGGATTGTGCTGCCTCACGGAGCAGATTTTGCTGTGCATCTTCAGGCCGAAGCCCTGTTCGACGAGCAATCGCAGGCGCTCACGATCATCGGGACGGCTCAAGACATCACCGATCGGAAACAGTCTGAGCGGGAGATTTATCGTCTGGCCTATTTCGACAGTCTGACAGGCCTCGCGAACCGTGTGTTGTTTAAAGACCGTCTCACGCAAGCACTCGCCCATGCCGGCCGCTATCACTCTACTCTGGCCGTGCTCTTCCTCGACTTGGACCGATTCAAGGTCATTAACGACACCCTAGGCCATAATGTCGGGGATTTGCTGTTGAAACAGGTGGCTGGGCGCTTGACCGAGTCGGTTCGTCACAGCGATTCCGTCAGCCGGTCTGTGGACAAAGAGGAGAATCATTCGCTCGCGCGATTGGGCGGCGACGAGTTTACCGTGCTCCTGACGAATCTGCGCGATGTACAAGATGCTGGAACAGTCGCACGCCGAATTGTCGAAGCGATGGCAAATCCCTTCTCGATCGAAGGACGAGAAATCTTCGTTACCATCAGTGTGGGGATCGCGATTTTTCCAGTTGATGGAGAGTCGATCGATGCCTTGCTGAAGAATGCAGATAGCGCGATGTATTACGCCAAGGAAAAAGGCCGGAATAACTTTCAGTTCTATTCCAATAATCTGAATGCCGCTGCCAATGATCGGTTGAACTTGGAGGGGGAGCTGCGCCACGCTGTCGAACGAGGGGAGTTCGTGGTGTTCTACCAGCCACAGATTGATCTGCGGGAGGGCAAGATTGTCAGTGCGGAGGCGCTGGTGCGGTGGCAGCATCCCCGGCGAGGGCTCTTGCGTCCCGAGGAGTTTATGCAGGCTGCCTTGGATACGGGTCTGATTAGAGCGATCGATGAGTGGGTACTACGAACAGCCTGCCGTCATAGTCAGGAGTGGCAGCAGCGCGGTAAGATCGCGGTGCGTATTTCCGTGAATATCTCGAACTCGTTGTTTCATAGCGATACGTTGGTGTCTGTCGTGGAACAGGCGCTCGGGCAGACAGGCGTGACTCCGGCTTGTCTGGAGTTGGAATTGACGGAGTCGATTGTGATGCGCAACGTGGATGCATCGATCGCCGTGCTGACGACATTGCGGACGATGGGGGTACAACTCTCCATCGACGATTTCGGGACTGGCTACTCATCGCTCAGCTATTTGCATCGTTTGCCGATCAACAGGGTGAAAATCGATCAATCCTTCATCCTTGAAATTTTAACGCAGACCCGCCCACCTATGATCGTGCGGGCGATCATCGCCATGGCCCACAGCCTCAATCTCTTCGTGCTCGCCGAAGGGGTCGAACAGGAGTCTCAACGAACGACTCTAATAGAGGAAGGGTGCGACTATGCCCAGGGGCATCTCTTCGGGCGGCCGATGCCGGCAGACGAGTTTGCTCTTATGCTCCAACCGACTCCTCTCCGCAAGGCCAGCTAACAGGCTGTTGACAAAGTCTGCCAGCGGCGTTCTCGCATCGCTCAGAGGCGCAACGTATGGCAGAAAGTACGCATCGCCTCTTTGCCCACTGCGGCCTTGCTGGACGGCCTTTCTGAACAGCCTGCGTGGCATTCAGGTCGCATCTGTGACCTCAGACGCGGCTTCGTTTTGATGTCGTCATAGAGTTGTCATTAAACTGCTAGTCTTTCCTCCCATCGTCGACCCAGCACATTATTCCCATGCATCGTTCGTTCGATGAGCGTCGGCATCGTCTCGGCACTATCCTGCTCGATACAGGCCAGGACCTCCGCTGTGGTCTTGCCGTGCTGGTATCTTGAACATTCCAGTTCCTTGGAGTCTTCTGCCCCGGTCCATGCACGGTGACTTTTCGCATGGTGAAAGTTATACTTCGTGTCGTACACATGAGCCAAGTTGGATTGAGGGAACTTCGATGAAAAGAATTGTTGGAACGTTATGCGGAGTCGCGGGAATCGGCTTGCTCACCCTCTCCGTCGTTTCGGCCTGCGCATCGGACAAACCGGTGACGGGTGATACGGTGATCAGGGAAACTCAGGAGGCGGTCACGGCCACTAAGGACTATACGATTCAACAGAAAGCGGTGTTTCAACGAAAGGTTCAGGCCGAACTGGATGAGATGCAGCTACGCATCGCGCAGCTGCGTGGCCAGGTCACCCATGCATCGGTGGAGGCACAAGCGGATGTCCAGAAGGCGATCAGGGAGTTAGAAAAGAAAAAAGAATTAGCCCAGAAGAAAGTGGAGGATATTCATTCCGCCACGGCCTCTTCCTGGGAGCAGGTGAAATCGAAAACAGCCGCCGCGATGGACGATCTTCGAGATTCTTTCACACGAGCCCGGTCTCATCTCCCGTGATAGTAGATCCATGAAATATGCTCTCTACCCCGGTTGTGCGGCTCAAGGGGCCACGCCGGAACTCTATCAATCGACGAGAGCGATCATCGGCCGATTGGGGATCGAGGTCGTCGAACTCGCTGCCGCAGCCTGTTGCGGCGCGGGGGTTGTGACGGAAGCGCACCCTGATATGGCGCTGGCACTCAATGCCAGGACGTTTGCTCAAGCAGAGGCGTTGGGGCTGGACGTCATGACGATCTGCGGTACCTGCCAAGGGGTAATGAGCGCAGCCAATCGACGATTGAAGACAGAGGCAGGGACTCTGGATCGCATCAACGCCTTTCTGGCGCCGGAAGGGCTCACCTATCACGGTCATGTGCAAGTCAAACATTTGTTGTGGATTGTGGTGCGAGATATCGGACTGGCTCGCCTGGGTGCCTTGGTCTCCGTGCCGATGCAAGACTTCCACATTGCCCCGTTTTATGGTTGCTACATCCTGCGTCCGTCATGGGAGCTGGGATTCGACGATCCAGAGAATCCTCAATCCCTCGAGCGTGTCATCAAGGCCGTCGGTGGTGAACCGGTGGCCTATGCAGGAAGAACCAAGTGTTGTGGATTTCCTATCATCCTCGAAAAGGAAGCCATTGCTGTGGCCATGGCAGGGACGCATATGAATGAAGCGAAGGATCAGGGCGCTGACTTTATGGTGACGCCCTGTCCACTCTGTCACATGAGCCTGGATATTTATCAGGAGCGGGCCGGTCGTGCGGTGAACCGCGAACTCCACTTGCCGATCTTGCATGTGCCGCAGTTACTCGGTCTGGCAATGGGGCTTCCAGCCAAGGACTTGGGACTCTCGCATCATGTGATCTCGGTTGATTCCATTTTGGCCAAGCTCACGCCACGTCGAGCAGATCCGCAACCTTCTTGAGGAGTGGGAACATGACAGTGGTAAATATTTCAGACTTTCAGCAGTTTAGCAGTGAGAAGATGAAAAAGAATAATATGTTTCAGTCGCCGCGATTTTTCTGCGACATCTACTGCTTTGAGTCGGGGCAGGAACAGAAGGGCCATATCCATGGCGAGCAGGATAAAGTCTATCTGGTGCTTGAAGGACAAGGCACATTTCAGGTCGGTTCAGAGAGGCAGGTGCTGGGTCCGGGGCAGGGGACGATGGCGCCGGCTGGAGAAGAGCACGGCGTGAAGAATCACACGGACCAACGTCTCAAAGTCCTTGTGTTCGTGGCGCCGAATGCGAGCGCAAGGATATGAGAAGCTATCTTTGTTCCCGGAGCGCGCGCCCTCAGAAGAGTGGGAAGGGTAGCCTGGTCGTCCTCCTCCTCGCGGAACGCGCACGATAAGAATGTGCTCGTTCGACGCGCGCATTCGAGGATCAACCAGGCCACCCTTGAAAATGAAGTTGAAGATTGAGATGCCACGCGCAGTGGGTGACCATCTAGCCAGCCGTCAAGGGCGAAGGTTGATAGAAGAGCGATGATATTTCGCCGATAAAAAACTCCCGACCCCTTTATGGCTCCCACATTCCTCTGATTTAAGGTAACCGTGCGCAGAATAGTTCAAGCCGTTGGGGCGGTTGCGATCGATCGTATAGCGTTTTTCAAATGAGACTTCTTGGTCTTCATGAGACCTACTTGCTTCTCCGTCGGCGCGTAGGGTGTCAATTTTCCCTCTTTGTAACGTTTCTCGAACTGCTCGATGAGATAGAGCGCTTCTGTTGTGTGATCCTGCCTGGTCAAGAGTTCCACCAGCCGAAAATACGTTGGCACGATTAGGGGCAGATGTCGAACCTCCTTCGCATGTTCAATCGTTTCGCGGTATTTATCCATTGCAGGCTTTGGATTCGAACAATCTCCCAAGACAGCTTCCAATACATAGATACTGAGCCGGTCGGTGTTGGCGCTGATGCTTCGTTCCCAAGGACCAAGGATCATGTCCATCAATTCACCCTCGTCCAACTGTATCGGCTCACGCTTGCGGGACGATCGTAGTCGCTCGACGATCCGGTTTGCTTCGGGCCATGCGCCGTATAATCCGACGAGGAATCCGATGCAAGGGTCTGGACTCTTGCATGTTTCCTTGATCGGCGAGAACCGGTTCTTCATGACTTCGCTGGGAGGAAACACTGTTCCATGAGCGGAACGGCACACCTCGCATGCCTGTAGGTTGTCGGTTACGACATAGAGATACAGGCGGGTGCCCGATCGGTCGAAAATATCGATGGCCAGGATTCGGCCCTTCATCACACGGAGTTGATAGTATTGCCACAGGACAAGTAAACCGAATATGGCTAGTAAGTAGGGAAGGAAATCTGGCAGGACGATACTGCTTGTGGTTTCCATAGGCATTCGATCGGTATCCGGACGGTACTGCGGTATTCTTGAGAAGAGTATAGCGAGGAGTGGTCAATAGACCCAGCAATAGAGCAGTTTCTGAATAACGCCACGAAGGCATTCCGAGTGAACACATTCTGATTGCGCGGGTTGCGGCGAGCAAGGAGTGCGCCTTGCCGCGCTTCACCCGTACTTGACCGTGCACTGACACCGCTGATTTTTGAGTAAGATCCGATACCGTTGGTGTGAGTTACGATTGGTGAGGATTGATCCGGGCTTCTTTCAAATTTGTTAAATGGAATTAGGCGGGCCGCAAAAAGCAATGATTGTGATCCTAACACGTCAATGGTTTGTAGACAGGGTACAACAATAGAACCATCTCGCAGGATGCTCAAAATGGCCGTCCAGCAAGGCCGCAGCGAGTGAAGATCCGAAGGCGTACCCCCGGCGGTACGTTGAGGGTCTGAACGATGCGAGAACGAAGCTGGCGGACTTTTTCAGCATCCTGCTATGTCTGTTCCCTCACAACCTACGGTCTTGGCTGAGTCGGCGGTGCAGGTTCTGATTCCTGTCTTGCCCAATTCGTTGCCGTGACGCAGAGCCTCAGTTCCTGAGCTGGGGCTGGAACGTTGTGAATCGTGACAGTCGCTCCCCCTTTCGGGTCGTTTGTCCAGACACGGATGGCCTGGGCAGTCTTGTGAGGCGCGCTCACGTATATGGTGGTGTAGGCAAGCTCTTTGAGTCGAGCACCATTTTTATCCACGGTGGGTTCTTGATAGGAGACGGTGAGGTGGGTTTGTTCTGCCGAGGGTGCACGTGTATGAGTCGCGCAGCCGGGGGGAAGGGGCACACCCACGGTCGTCTCGTTTCGTAATTCCTCGCTCTGGGCGTTAAGCGCCCGTCCTGTTTCACAACCCGCGAGAGCTGGAACTAGGAGCAACAGGCTTGCCATGGTATATGGGATGATACCGTTTGCTGTTAAGTTCATATTTCCGATTCGGCTACGCGACAGGCTCTTGTCTCGGAACGTGGCGTCCTTCTTCCAAGTCTTGTAGATCGGCCCAAGCCGTGAGGTCGGTTCGGGAGGGATCGACGGCGTCTCGGAGCTGGTTAAAGTATTCCTGCTTCTTCGGAGTGCTCGGTCCACGACTCAGCATCATCCGGCTCCATGCGTCCAACTCAGCTGGAGAATGCGTCTTCGCCGCCTGTGTGAACCATTTCGCCACTGCGTCATCCGCTGGATTGGCTTTGACGGCTGCGGTGAATTGATCGGCCGTGATTCCCGCAAATTCCATGAGCCGGTCATCCATGGGGCAGGGGTAAATATATTCTCCCTCGGTGCGGGCCAGCGCGGCTCGGCATTTGTCGATCATGCGCGCGAGATGGACATAGCCCGCCATCTTTTCGCGCATGCTGCGAGGAAAGTCTTTTCGCAAGTCCATCGTTAGATCAGTTTGTGATTCGTGAACGTCAAGCTTTTCACGATCACCTGACCATTTTCGTAAGTAATGATGCGGCGAGTGGCCGGCAAATCCGAAGATCCGATGCGTACATGCGTATCGGTAAAGCTCTCCACGTTGTTCAGCTTCCCGTCGGTGGGTGAATAATAGTACACGCTGTACTTCGTCGTGAGATTCTTCTGGTCTTGGGTCACCGCGCTCTCTTCCACATTAATCGTAAAGGCGAAGGGTGTCATGCCGGGGTGCGCCATGGTGCGATTGATCTGGGTGATGCGATGGTCTTTGACGCGATAAAACGAGTTCGACCCGTGAATATTCAGTTTCGTGCCGAATGGGTGCCCGTCCTCTTCCATCGTCAATGAGTATTTACCATCCGATTCCTCAAAGGTTCTTGGGCCGCGGTGAACGGCGATCATGCCGAGCTGCTCCTGCGCCCACTTCTGCACGTCGGGCTCTCCAAGTTGGACCGATACTTCACGAGGGCTCTTGACCATGACGGGGCCTCTGGTTTCCTTCCCGTTCACATTGACGGTCAAGTCAGCCGTGAATCCAGTAAAGTCTTTCTGCCATCGCGCAGTATTGTCGAAGGCGCGGCGAAGTAACTCGCGGGCTTTCGGATCGTCGGCGACGGTGGGCGTATCCTGTTTCTGATGTTCCATCAGGTACTCTCCTTCATGGGTTAAAATAGATGGGCATTATACGCTTGAGGCGAAATATGCTACAAGCATGAGCATGCGCTCGAGGAGATTTTCCTCGCGTGACAACGATGAGGCTCAGACTTCGATTTTGTGCATTCTGCTCATTCCATCCCATCCGCTAGTCTCATAGGGCCATCATCGAATACGCTTGAAAACATTGAACATTTCGAATATACTGCGCCATCTCAGTGTCTGATGTGAACGTAGAAAGAGAGGACGGACATGGAACGACGGGCTGCCTCCCATACAGAAGAAGAAGAGATGAACCATCGTCGCCGGTTGCTGAATGCCGCGAAGAAAGGCGATCAGAAGGCCATTGGTAAACTGTTAGAGCTCTATCAAGTACGGATCTATAGTGGCGACATGGTGACGAAAATGAATAAGACATCCGCGACACACAAGCTTCAGGCCCAGCTCGCTGAAGGAAAGCCTGTGAAGGGTGGGTCTGGAGGGCACGGCAAGAAGCCTGCTTCACCGAAGCTCAAGCAGGCGAAGCTCGCTGAAAAACGTGGACCCGCGAAAGCCAAACCGCATTCCACCATCGCGAAGCCAAAAGCAAAGCCAAAGGCAACAGCTCGATCAGTCAAGGCTCCAGCAAGGAAACACAAGAAATAGCCTGCCTGCGATTATTGTACGGCTACCCGTAGCCCCCCGCCTCCCAGATTCGCGGCAATCTCTTCGGCCTCTGCCAGCGTGCCTGTGAACACGATGGCTTCCCCATCATGGTCGACCTTCCATGCGAGTTCAAAGGCTTTCGTGGAGTTCATGCCGGGAATATAGTGGCAAAAGAGTGCGATGACTTGCTCATAGGTATGACAGTCGCAGTTGAACACGATCACGCGTGCATCAATCCCAGCACCTGTGTCGATGCTGGTGATTTCAGTCGGGACTGGAGGGGCGAAGGGAAGGTTCGTGCCAGGCATGGGGATGAATTCTAGCAGACTTGACAGGAACTTTTAATAGCCTACTCGAATGATGAGGTGGTTTATTCTGGACCGATTCTCTCGGATGCAGGATTGCGCATACAGAGAAAAATGTGCAGGAGAGTCTGTTGCCGGCTGGAGCTGGTGTGTTTCCGAAAGCGTCTGCGTATACACAAGTGCGGCGGATGTCTTGACGAGGGCGACTCCATACTCACAGTCGTAGCCGTCTTCAAGGCTCAGACGTGTCATCGACAGCGCGCTCACTCGATCGAGGTCATAGGCCCGTTGTCTAAACGAATCGTCCATGAGGCGTAAAAGCGCAGCAGGGCCCGGCACGAGACTGTCGCCGATGCGAAGACTGTGGGACGGTTCGAATAGTCCACGTTGGAGGCGGCGGTTTTGGCACAGCGCCGTATGAAAACGCGCGCGCCATAGCGGGTCTTGCAGGTCGCGATCGATGGCGGCTGCCATGGGAGGTGAAAGCGGTCCACTGACGTCATAGCCCTGCACGAGACGTTTAGACTCGATGAGATCGGGGAAACTCATGCCCATTCGATCTTGGAACGCTGTCATCCCAGACAGAGGGGACAATTGTAAGGCCATGAAATCACGAAAATGGACCGTGGCAAAGCGCATCAGGATGCGAGTCAACGTTTCTGAGTGACAGAGATGAAAGGGGTAGAACAGGGCGTGGGGTGCTCGGGGTCGATTCATCGACAAAGTTTCACGATCATGTTAGGGTTTGCGCGTGCGATATCTCTTCACGTCGTGGCTTGATTACCTGCTCATCTTTGTCCCGGCGACAGTCGCGCTCGAAGTCCTTCGAGCCGACCCGCTGTTGGTCTTTATCTCGGCTGGACTTGCCATTATTCCGTTGGCGGGTATCTTGGGCCGTGCCACCGAGCATTTGACGACCCATGTCGGGGCCGGTATCGGTGCGTTGCTCAATGCATCACTGGGCAATGCGGCGGAATTGATCATCGCCCTGGTGGCGCTGCGTGCTGGTCTGCACGATGTGGTTAAAGCCTCTCTCACCGGATCGATTCTGGGCAACATCTTACTCGTGCTCGGGGCCGCCATGTTTGCCGGGGGGATAAAATTCGAACGGCAAAAATTTAATCAGACCGCTGCCGGAATGGGGGCCAGCCTTCTACTGCTGGCTGCGGTTGGACTCATTATCCCCGCTCTGTTTCATTTTACTGCCGCCGATCGTGGTGTCGCGATCGAACATAAACTAAGTCTTACAATTTCAGTTGTATTATTCGCTATTTACATCGCAAGCCTATTGTTTAGCTTGAAGACGCACCGTCACTTATTTGCTGGGGAAGACCATAACGCGTCGGACCTTGGAGAGCAACCCTGGACCCGCAGCGCGTCGATCACCGTGCTTACCGTGGTGACCATTCTCGTGGCCGTGATGAGCGAGATGTTGGTGGGAGCGTTGGAGTCGGCTTCGCACCAACTGGGGCTCACACAAGTCTTTGTGGGTGTCATCCTCGTTGCCCTTGTCGGGAATGCTGCGGAGCATTCTACGGCTGTGCTGGTAGCCGTGAAAAACAAGATGGACCTTGCCTACGGTATTGCCGTCGGGTCGAGTCTACAGATTGCGTTACTTGTGGCCCCGTTGCTCGTATTTGCCAGTTATTTCTTCGGGACCCCATTGGATCTGATCTTCACACCGTTCGAGGTGGCCGCGGTGACGATCTCGGTCCTGATCGTGGGCTTTGTGGCGATGGATGGAGAATCGAACTGGATGGAAGGAGTGATGTTAATCGGGGTGTATCTTATGCTTGCCATCGCCTTTTTCTTCCTGCCCGCCTGACAGGATGCTGAAAACCCCCGCCAGCTTTGTTCTCACCTCGAAAGCATCCTCAACGTAGCCCAGAGGCTACGCCTCCGGTGCTTTCATCGGCTGCGGCCTTGCTGGCGGGCTTTTTGAGCATCCTGCGAGATAACCGGATAGACAAGATGATCAGTCAAACCGGGCTGGCTGGTCTCACGAGGTTATCTTCGTCTCAGAATTTATCCATATCGATGACTTCAGTGGCCTCCCAGAGATTCTTCTGCTCGGCATCCGCTAGTTCCTTCACCCGATCTTCCTCCGTCTCTTTTCCGAACTGAGCCAGGTGTGGTAGCACAGGCGTTTCTTTTTCTGGCGGAGACGAATGTGTGTCTAGGGGTGGCTGTCTTTTTCGCTTTTTTGCAGGGTCCATATTAACGGGCATGGCAACTCCGATGCGATCTGCGTTCAGTTTCCATCCGACTCAATGACAAAGTCAATCGGAGTGGAGTGATCACTAGCGAGAGCAGGCTTGTCTTTTTCAGCAGCTTGCTAGTACAACTGGCCGGCGATGGTGTCTGCGTGCAGACGGCCTCGTGCCGAGAGTCTGCTATATTCACCGTCTTCTTCGATCAACTGTTGCGCGAGTAACTGCGCGGTGACGGTGGCATGCCCGTAGTTTTGAGCATGCCGGTGAAGATGCTGTGAGGGAATGCCTCGGATCAAGCGTAATCCGAAAATCACGGCATCGCGGAGTTGTTCATCATTGGAAAGCCTGGTGCGATCTTCAATAGGAAGGCGGCTTGCCGTGAGTGCTGTCTCGTAGACCGTGAGATCGGCGACGTTGCCGAATCTGGTTCCGTCCAGATAGGACTGTGCGCTCGGGCCGCATCCAAGGTATTCGCCATTAGTCCAATAGAGCAGATTATGCCGGCAGGCATATCCCGGTTTGGCATAGTTCGACACTTCATACCGCTCGTAGCCGGCATCGCCGAGTATCCGTTGGGCCGCTTCGTCCATTTCAATCTGAAGACCTTCGTCCGGTTCTGGACTTCGTTGGCGCTGGATGTTGGCGGCAAGTCTTGTATCTTCTTCGACGGTGAGGGCATAGCAAGACAGGTGGGTCGGGGCTAGTGCGAGGCAGTGGGCCAGTGTCCGTTGCCAGCTCTCCAGACGTTGGCCCGGGAGTCCATACATCACATCGAGATTGATGTTGGTAAATCCGGCGGCTCTGGCACGAGCCACAGCTGTGACGGTTTCACTGACGGAGCCGGGCCGTCCGATTCTGGCGAGGTCGCTATCCTCCATCGACTCTGCGCCAAAACTCATGCGGGTGACGCCGGCCTGATACAGCTGCGTAAGATCCTTTTCGGAGACGGTGGACGGGTGTGCCTCGACGGTGATCTCGCAGTCTGAGGTGAGGGAGAGATGTGTGCAAATCTCCGACAGGATCGTGGTGAGCTGAGTTATGGTAAGCGCTGTCGGTGTACCACCTCCGAAATAGACGGATTGGACGGGCCGGTTTGTGGCGAGGTGTTGTTGTGCTGAGAGTGTGATCTCATGCGTGAGGGAACGTACAAAGGCTTCCGCACGGTGTTCGCGATGGATCTCAAGATAGAAGGCGCAAAAGTCGCATCGCTGCCGACAGAAGGGGATGTGGAGGTAGAGACCGAGGAGAGGAGATGTCATGGCAAGAGACTGAATCCTTGGGGTTTGGAAAAGTCCCGTGCA
This sequence comes from Nitrospira sp., assembly GCA_005116945.1. Lineage (GTDB taxonomy): Bacteria > Nitrospirota > Nitrospiria > Nitrospirales > Nitrospiraceae > Palsa-1315. Next base: position 93,720 of record SWDH01000027.1, on the reverse strand, counting down.
AGAACGATTTCAACTTCATCCTCGGGGGATTTCCCGCGATTACGTATGTGCGCGTGCCAGGCCCGGTGTTGACGCGATGATTCAAACAGCACTTTGAGGAGATCCGGTTTGATTCGCGCTTCCCACTCACGCACCCAGGCCTGGTTGTTTTCTTCACCCTCATAGTTGTCGGGAAATGAAGCTTCCAGGCTGAATCGAAGGGTAAAGGTTTTTTCTTCTTGGTACATACGGCTCCTCTGGAGCCTGTCCAACATTAACCATTCTACTGCGGCGAATGATCCACGACCATCTGCGTCGTGCTTGGCCAGAAAAAAACCACAACGTATTCCAGTGAATACGCCTCCGGTTTTTCCTGACCTTGCGCCGCTCATCTGGCCGCGTCTCACTCGCCTTGTTACGAAGGCAATGTCGGACAAGCTCCTCCTGATTGCGAAGTGACCGCCCCGATCTTATAATGTCTCCCAGAACAAGGAGTATACGCTATGCCTATCTTCGAATATGTCTGCGGGGAATGCAATCATCGGTTCGAGCTGTTGGTGTATGGCTCGACACAGGCGGCTTGTCCACAGTGCAAGACCACGAAATTGGAAAAACAAATTTCTTCGTTCGGGGTCGGTGGCACAGATGGCTGGGTGCTGCCGGGTAATGGTGGAGGCGCCTGTGGAAGTTGCGGTGACCCGCGCGGCCCCGGTTCTTGCTCCACAAATTGATCATGGAATCGGGCGATCAGACTCTGCAGCGCGCCATTACTACGATCTCTCAGTCCGACCCGCTCATCAAGTTGCTTGATCAAGTCAAGCGTGGCCGGATGACACCCGCCGATGCCGGGCTGCGCGCCGTCATCGATTCGTGGCTGGGCACCTACAGAAAAACTATTGAATCCGCTGGATTCAATAGACAGGCTTTGCGCCGCATCGATCCATCTCCTCGTCTGGCTCTGTTAATCGAATGTGGTGTGCTGACGGATGAGCAGCGGGCGGTTGCTGACCTCCTCGAGAGTTTTGAGCGGGCTGTCTCCAACGCAACGGAGTGATCTCACCCCATCAGGATGCTGAAAAAGTCCGCCAGCGGCGTTCTCGCATCGCTCAGAGACTCAACGTACCGAAGCGTACGCCTCGCCTCTTCGCTCGCTGCGGTCTTGCTGGACAGCCTTTTTGAGCATCCTGAGCCATTGATGCCGTCGTCGTCATTCTATGATATTCCAAAGGTTTTACGTATGAACCAAGTTTTTCCGCGGTCTGCTATGAGGACTCTTTGGGTCATCACGGTTTTGTTTCTGACCGTAGGAACGGGTGGAGAAGGGTGGGCGGAAGATGCACTCGGTACGAGGTCGCTGCTGACGATTGCACGCAAGGATCTTCCTACTATCCTGCCTTCGGATTGTCATATTCTGCTCGACCCTCATTCGATTGAACAATTTCTCGATGCACTGGATGGAAGCCCTCCGGATTGGGGCCGGGTCTACGGCCGTGGCCATCGCGACTCTGGTCTCGACGAGCGATTATTCAGCCTGAACCGGGAGCGAGATGCGAAGCGGGCAGGGAAGGAGGCCCTTGAGTGGAAGGTGGTCTTTCTCTGGTCGGGGGAACTCTCGCAATACGATCCGACGGCTGGTGGGTTTGGCCTGGCCATTGGGCCGATCTTTACGCCGACCAGATGGGGTGTGATCCGATTCAAACCAGAAGAAGTTCCAAGTAATCTTGTCGTGACCCCTGAGCCCAGTATCCGTGATGTCCTTCGCCGACAGCTCGAGGCCGGCCGAAAAGTCGACATTGAAGTCGTGATGGTGGGGAGGCTTATCCCCGATGAGTCACTGGCCTACGACTTTTCCCACGATGAAGAAGGTGTGGGGATCATCATGCCGGTCGTGAGGATCGAACGAGTTGAGTATCTGCTGCCACGATGATGTCAAATTTCCGCTAATAGGCGTCCATCGCACATCGAAATCCTGTGCCACTGGGGCGGCTGTCCATGGTGCCCCAGTCTCTGTCGCTTGTGCGAAGACTGATCGCCGGCTTGAGCCAGGATCCACCGCGCATCGCTTTGATCGCTCCACGAGAAGGACCCTGAGGATCTGACAGCGGCGCGTCTTTGTAGAAGTTCGGGTTATACCAATCCTGTACCCACTCCGCGACGTTGCCTGCCATGTCGTACAGGCCGTAGGGGCTCGCACTTTCTGGAAAGCTGGCGACCGGCAGGGTGAGCACTTCCCCCTTGAGGCCCTTCTCTTTGGCAATCTTCGCGCCCTCACCTTTGATCCAAAAGGCGTCCCAGTCCGCTCCGCTCTGAAAGTCGATGGTTCGCCCTGCCCAATAACTGGCGCTGTTGGCTTTCTTGAAGTCCCACTCGTTTCCCCAAGGGTAGCGACGGCCATCGGTACCGCGGGCGGCCTTTTCCCATTCCGCTTCGGTGGGTAGACGCTTGCTCAGCCAGACGCAGAACGCCACGGAATCCTCCCAACTAACATTGACCACGGGATGGGTGCCGATACCTGATATTGGTGCATTGTGTTCCCACAATGTGGACGCTGGGGTCGAGTGCGCTGGCGCGCGATGTCCGGTGGTGTGGACAAATCCTGCATAGGCATCATTCGTCACTTCGTAGCGATCAATCCAGAATGGTGCAAGGTACACAAGACGTTGTGGCTGTTCATCGGGAAGCCCATCGCTGTCTGGCGGATTCCCCATCAGAAATTCTCCCGCAGGAACCAGTATCATATCGACGGGTAGAGGCGCGCTGAACGCAGATGCCAGATGACTGTTGATGCCAAGAAGAGAGAGGGACAAGGAGAATAGTGTGGCAGTATAGAGTCGACTCACCGTGAAGTCTTTTTTAATCCACAGATTTTGGCGACGGCATCGCGATACGCCAGCCAGAGAGTCAGACATTTCTTCAGGCAGCGCAGTACGGCCTGTTGTTGAGCCTGTGTTGTGGCATGGTTCACCACCATGGCATAGGCATCGTGCCGGTGGCCGGCTTCAACCATTTGGTGGGCCCGAATGAGATCCATGGAATCGACGGGCAGGCCATAGTGCTTCACCAGTGGATGGTGCTGGACGATCGTTTCGATTTCCTCGGCGGTCTTGGGCTTGGAAGGATCGACGATTTCGGCGCGATCCTTCACGCTGCCTTCTACAAAGACAGTGAGAGCCGCTGCTCCGATGACCCAGTCCCGGTTATTCGAGACACGGTCAAGCCAAGCGCGGTAGCGTCGGCTCGCCGGCAAGAGCCGTGCTGCGTCAAAGTCGCGCGCTGACAACCCAAGGCCTGCCATCATTGTGAGGAATAATTCCGGATGCGATTTTCCCAGAGAGAGCCCACCGGTGTCTTCTTCGTAAATGTTCTCGGCGAGCATTCGACGGATCGAGGTCGGCGGATTGTTCCCGTGAATGCGTGCAAGGAAAACAGGAAAGTCACGCACGTAGACACGGTATTCCTGTTGGAAGTGGTGTGAGAGCTGATCGACAGTGACCGTTCCGTCGGCGAAGGCCGGCCAAGCCCAATGATGTTTACGGTCCATGATACGCAAGAGTTCTTCTTGGAATCGACTTTTCGTCATGGGACGTGTCATATCTGTTGCCTTCCTAGTGAACGGATCATTACAATTCAACGGCGTGGAGGTCTATTCATGAATCAGGTCACGATTCAAAATCCAGAAGACATTCTGACGATGCTCGCAGAAGTGTCTCTGCAAGGATCGGGCTTTGTGACGGACTGTCTTCTCGACTATGTGCTGGAAGAAGGCTTCACTGAACCAATCTTTCTCAATGTCAGCGGGGAAGACCCTGACGCCTATTTTAAGGGCCAATCTCCTGCCTGGGCGGTGTATCAGATCCGAGAGTGGAAACGTGTGTTGACCGTTTCGGGCGGTCCCGGCAAAGAGCGCCGCGTGCAAATTACAGAAACT
>SWDH01000027.1:52399-89713 GCA_005116945.1 Nitrospira sp. | reverse complement strand
CGGATTGGACGGGGACTGAGTGGGGAGCCGTTCGCCTGAGCCTTGGAACCAACCGCCGATGAGGTTGCCCTCTTCAAAGTACAGATAGCGATGTTTCACCACCGCCGTGCTTTCCCAATCTTCAAAAATCCATTCTTCGTGACGGACGCCGTCCTTGGTAAAAGTCGTGTTGATCGTTTGCGGCCCTCCCCAGGCTTCTAATACCTGTTCTTTCGACATCCCGACCATGACGCGATGCTCCGCGATATGTTGTTGAAAACCAGGGTCCTTCAGTTGTGCGATCAGCGGCCAGATCACCATAATAAGCACGAATAGACCAAGCCCAGCGTAGATGATCAGCCGAACCGGACGTTGGCGGATGAACGGGATTGGTTCTTCTAATTCGGTTGGAGCGGTGTTCATGGATTCATGGGTCGCCGCGATGGTATGAGGCATGATGCGGCATATCGTAGCAACGTGAATTGGGGAGAGTCAAGTTGAGCTGCCCGTTTCTCTTTATTAATCAGCGCGATATAGGAAATGCGTTATACTGAATGAGTGCAAGCGTTGTGGTGTTCAGGAGGGGCCGTGTTGAGTCCTAGATCGAAAGATGGAAATAGCCAGAGGCGGTGGATACGTATGGTATGGCTCTTGACCATCGGGGGGTGCCTTGTCATGCCGCTGGCTTCAATTGACGCGTGGGCGACCACCATATATTCCTATATCGATGAGCAAGGCACGCCCGTGATGACAGATAATGTTAATACGATTCCTGAACGGTACCGTGCAAGGGTCAAAACCACTGAACAGGTCGCGACGGCTTCCCAGAGAACGTCAACTCTCGGCACCATTCATGAACGTGTGTCGAATTTTGGAAGGCAGCTTCGAGAAATAATTTCCGGAGCAGCTCCCAACATCTCCGGGCTCTCTCCTTCACAGTCGGGGATTCTGACCTATGCGGGATTGGCCGCAGTGGTGCTGCTCGTTGCCATGTACGTGACGAAAGGCCAATTTATCCGCCTTCTGGCTTTGGGGTGTTTGATCATGCTCGGGCTTGCCACGCCAGTGTTGATGTATGTGTCGGATGATGGACCGATGGATGTCATGAAGAACAAAGCTTCTCAGGTCGAGAAACAACACCAAGACCGTGTCCAGCAGATTCCATAACCCGTCTCAGCAATCCCCCAACCAATCATCAATGCCGGCTAGCAGGCCGCAGAAAAGCTATTGTGGTCTGCTAGAACTTTGATGGTTTGCACGTTTGGCACAACAGAAAACATTGCTGCAGGATGCTCAAAAAGGCTGTCCAGCAAGGCCGCAGCGAGTGAAGGGCCGAGGCGTACCCTCTGAGGTACGTTGAGGGTCTGAACGATGCGAGAACGCTGCTGGCGGACTTTTTCAGCATCCTGCTAGTCCGCATATTTGGGGACAGGGACTTTCTTGGCTGTGGGCAGCTGAGGCGCGAGTCGGTGTTGGGAAAATTCCCGCGAGTAGGGGTTCATGATGGGGTCATGGGTGTGCCGCTGGCGTTGTTTCACCAGTTCGACACTTTGGGTGCTGATTTCCACACGATCGACCAGTGCTTTGGTCGTGAGAGGTTCTGGCAGACCCTGCAAAGAAAATAGCTGATAGGCTAACCTCCACTCCAGTTTGTCCTTGGACGCCTCTTTTACTATGAAACGGGCGTCTGGTGACGCAGCGCCTTCAAACAACAGTATCCAAATATTCGATCGGAATGAAGGAGACGCGGGATCTTCCGAGGGGTGGAATTCCGGGACAAGTGCAGGGATCTGAGCGAGAGGAACGGCGGGGGAGAATTCGATATCGACGAGACGAACGAATAGCGTTCGATTCTCGCGTTCATCGTTGGGGTCGACGGTATAGCTGAACGAATACCGAACGTCGATGTTGTTGCGGGTAAAGGTATAGACGTCCTCGCCATTCTCCGGCGACACAAGTTTCTGGAAATACTTCTCCCAATCTGTGATGGCATAGTATGTAAAGACGCGCAGCGCCGACTTTCGATCGCGCACGGCCTGCGGCATCCCTAGTTTTTGATGGAGTTCCGTTTGTGTCAGTCCGAGGTAGCCATCCTCGAAGTAGGGTGCAGCGTGGACGGCCGACGACTCGAGCCAGAGGCCGGTGGTCAAGAAGAGAGGCAGTAAGGATGGGAAGACCGTGTGGATCGCACGACGCAGAAGCACAATTTCTCTCCGGCGGATGGCGCATCGTATCGGCAGGGCCTCCCCCTGTCAAGGAGAGGTGTGGCTGCTTGCTGGCGTAAGAACGGGTCGGGTATGATGGCCGGACGTTCTTCATCATCACAGTGGATTCGATCTCGGAGACAACACGTATGGGCGCATGGTTGGAAACCCTATTGCAACAACGCATCCTGGTCCTCGACGGAGCGATGGGAACGATGATCCAGCAACGGAAGCTGGACGAGGCAGCGTTCCGTGGCGAGCGGTTCAAAAATTTGAAGAAAGACCAGAAAGGGCATAACGATCTCCTGAACCTCACTCAACCTGCCATTATCGAAGAAATCCATCGCCAGTATTTCGAGGCCGGCGCGGATATCGTGGAAACGAATACGTTTAACGCACAAGCCATTTCATTGGCCGATTACGGCATGGAGTCATTGGCCTACGAGATTGCAAAAGCCGGAGGAGAGTGCGCAAAGCGTGCTGCAGAACAGGTCATGCTGGCAGCGCCGGGCCGGTCCTGTTTTGTGGCCGGAGCGATCGGGCCCACGACGAAAACATCGTCGATTTCAACCGATGTCAATAATTCAGGCGCGCGCGGCACGACCTATGATGAGCTCGTCACAGCCTACTACGAGCAGGTCCGAGGCTTGGTTGACGGCGGAGTCGATCTGTTGTTGGTCGAGACCATCTTCGACACGCTCAATGCCAAAGCGGCATTCTTTGCCATCGATATGTTTTTCAACGATCGTCAGATGAAACTTCCCCTCATGGCCTCGGTGACGTTTATTCAAGCCGGCAGCAATCGCGGGGTCACAGGCCAAACGATTGAAGCCTTCTGGAATTCCATTTCCCATGTGCCCTTGCTTAGCGTTGGCATCAACTGCGCGTTGGGTCCCAAGGAAATGCGTCCGTTGATTGAAGAACTCTCGGGCCTGGCTCCGATTTATGTGAGTAGCCATCCGAATGCAGGCTTGCCCAATCCGTTGCTGCCGACGGGATTTCCAGAGACACCGGATAGTCTGGCACCCCAACTAAGGGAGTGGGCGCAGAATGGCTGGCTGAATATCGTCGGCGGCTGTTGCGGGACGACACCGGGTCATATCAAGCTGATTGCCGAGGCCGTACGAGGTCTTCCCCCTCGCGTCCCGTCCACCGTCGAGCCCCATACCAGGCTGAGTGGATTGGAGGCGGTAACGATTCGCCCGGAATCGAATTTTGTGAACATTGGTGAACGGACCAACGTCACTGGGTCGCCCGCTTTCTCCAAATTGATTTTGGCAGGAGATTATGACGCTGCGCTCTCGGTGGCACGACAGCAAGTAGAGGGAGGCGCCCAGATCATCGACATCAATATGGATGAAGGCATGCTCGACTCCCAGGCCGCCATGGGGAAATTTCTACGATTGGTGGCGTCGGAGCCGGATATCTGTCGTGTTCCCATCATGGTGGATAGTTCCAAGTGGGAAATTCTAGAGGCCGGTCTGAAGAACATCCAGGGCAAGCCCGTTGTCAATAGCATCAGCCTCAAAGAGGGCGAAGCTAAGTTTCTTCAGCAGGCTAAATTGGTTCATCGCTATGGGGCTGCCGTGGTGGTGATGGCCTTTGACGAGCGCGGCCAGGCCGATACGTATGAGCGTAAGATCGAGGTCTGTGATCGGGCCTATCGCCTTCTTACCGAACACATAGGTTTCCCAGCCCAAGATATCATCTTCGATCCGAATATCCTCACAGTGGCAACCGGCATTGAAGAACACAACAATTATGCGGTGAATTTCCTCGAAGCCACCCGCTGGATCAAGCAACATCTTCCCCTGGCGAAAGTCAGCGGCGGTGTCAGCAATATTTCCTTCTCGTTTCGCGGCAACAATCGCGTGCGGGAGGCGATGCATGCGGCATTCCTGTATCACGCCATCAAGGCCGGTCTGGACATGGGCATTGTGAACGCTGGGCAGCTGGCGGTGTATGAGGAGATTCCGAAGGACCTTCTATCGTTGGTTGAAGACGTGTTGCTGAACCGACGGCCGGATGCGACGGAGCGATTGGTCACGTTTGCTGAGACGGTCAAGCAACAGGGCAAAGCGGTCGTGAAAGACGATGAGTGGCGCGCCGGAACGGTCGAGGAGCGTCTCTCTCACGCGCTGGTGAAAGGTGTGACCGACTATATCGAGCAGGACATCGAAGAAGCCAGGCAGAAGTATGATAAGCCACTGCATGTGATCGAGGGACCGTTGATGGCCGGCATGAACATCGTTGGAGACCTATTCGGGTCCGGCAAGATGTTTTTGCCCCAAGTGGTAAAAAGCGCCAGAGTGATGAAGAAAGCCGTCGCCTACTTGATGCCCTTCATGGACGCAGAGAAACTTAAGTCAGGGGCCTCGAGCTCGAACGGGAAAATTTTGCTTGCCACGGTCAAGGGCGATGTGCATGACATCGGGAAGAACATCGTCGGGGTGGTTCTGGGATGCAACAACTACGAGGTGATCGATCTCGGCGTGATGGTGCCTTGTGAACAGATTTTAGCGGCGGCCCGCGAACATGGGGTGGCGATCATTGGACTGAGCGGACTGATTACGCCGTCCCTGGACGAAATGGCGCATGTGGCGCGTGAGCTGACGCGCGAAGGCTTCGATTTGCCGTTGCTGATCGGCGGCGCCACCACGAGCAAAGCCCATACGGCCGTGAAGATTGCTCCAGGCTACAGCCACTCAGTGGTGCATGTGCTGGACGCCTCCAGAGCGGTAGGTGTCGTCGGGAGTCTGGTGAATGACAACTTGCGGACTGACTTTGCGAAGAAAGTTCGCGCAGACTACGATCAGATACGCCAGATTCATCAGGATAAGGGAGCGAAAAATCTTTGGACGTTGGAGCGGGCGCGTGCCAATCGATTCCAATCTCCATGGGCTGAGATCGATATTCCCGTACCAGCCTTTACTGGTGTGAAAACGCTGCTGCAACAGCCGCTGGAGCAGCTCATTCCCTATATCGATTGGTCTCCATTCTTTCACACATGGGAATTGCGAGGACGTTACCCGACTATTCTCGAAGACCCAATCGTGGGCTCGAAGGCCAAAGAGTTGCACGACGATGCATTGGCCTTGCTCCGCAAGATCGTGGAGCAACGACTGTTCACGGCCAATGGGGTGTACGGGTTCTTTCCCGCCAATAGTGTGGGCGACGATATTGAACTCTACGCCGATGACCGTCGCACGAACGTCTTGACCACGTTTCACACGCTGCGTCAGCAATCAGAGAGACCCCAAGGGCAGAGCAGTGTTGCGCTGGCCGATTTCGTCGCGCCGAAAGAGTCAGGCCGCGCGGATTATGTGGGAGCCTTTGCCGTGACGACGGGAATCGGAGTGGATGTGTTGTGCAAGGAATTCGAGCGTGATCACGACGACTATAACTCCATCATGACGAAAGCCTTGGCCGACCGTTTAGCTGAAGCCTTTGCCGAATATCTCCATACGCAGGCTCGTGAGGTGTGGGGGTACGGCAAAGGAGAGACGCTGTCGAGTGAGGATCTGATCCGTGAAAAATATCGCGGCATCCGTCCCGCGCCGGGGTATCCGGCATGTCCTGACCATACGGAGAAGCGGTTGCTCTTCGATCTCTTGTCCGCGGAACAGCAGACAGGGATCACCTTGACGGAAAGCTTCGCGATGTGGCCGGCTGCTTCGGTCAGCGGCCTCTACTTTTCCCACCCCGATGCCAAGTATTTTGCCGTGGGGAAAATTGGAAAGGACCAGGTGCTTGACTACCAGGTGAGAAAAGGGATGCCTCTTTCAGCACTGGAGCGATGGTTGGGGCCGAACCTGAACTATGACCCGAATGGATGAAAAGAGGTTGTGCAAAGGTTGGGCGAACTTCTGAGCAGGGGAGTGAGCTAGGATGCTTCTGCAAGGACAGGTTGTTGAACTGGTTTCCCAATTACAGCAGTCAGTGCCGACTTCACCCGTCGATATCGTTCCTCTGCCCAACGATTCACGTCCTCGGAATCAGTAAAGACCAGGTCCCAGGCTTTGGCGGCATCCAGCATGACCAATTGCTGTGGGCGACCATCGTCGGATGCGTAGACGACGAGCACGGCAGAGTTGCCGGTGAGGCTGATATCCGTAAATACATGCACTGTGGAGCCCTCCGGCAAGCTGATGTCGCGGGACGCGGCTTCGACGATGGGATGGTACAGCCACTGAAGAAATTGGGACGTCACTTCGTAGGCATTGCTTGCACATAAGAGGCGTGGATTTGGTTTTTCTCCGAACAAATTTTCGGTGAGATAGGTCGCAGCCTCCCAGGTCGGCATCACTCCAGAGGTCACCAAGGACTCGCATAGATACGCGATCCAATTGCGCGTTGCCGTCTGTGTGTGTGTCACCGTTGCCTTGTTCACCACGGCCCACAATCCTTTCAAAAGCTCGACTGTTGCGAGGACAAGGCAGGGAATGTGTGTATCGGCCTGTTCCTGACAGATGAGGAAAGTATATCGGTGGGTGGAAAAACGGTCAACGAAATGGTGAAAAGGAGGTTACGACTCTCGAATCATGGTGCGGGGCGATTGGTCGGCATACTGATCATGGATCTGTTTGATCTCATTCAGCGAGGCGAAGAAGATGTCGAGGAGCTCAGGGTCGAAGTGCTCGCCTCGATGTTTGGTCATGAGTTCGACGGCCTGGTCGAGGGGGAAGGCCGGCTTATAGATCCGCTGGGTGGTGAGGGCATCGAAGGAGTCGGCAATCGCGGCGATTCGTCCTTCAACCGGGATCACATTGCCCTTCAACTTGCGCGGATATCCGTTGCCATCCCACCGTTCATGGTGAGTCCAGGCGATCGATGCCGCGACTTTGAGGATTTCCGCGTCCGATCCGTTGAGGATGCGATAGCCGATCTCCGCATGTTGAGAAATAACGTTGAATTCTTCCGGGGTGAACTTGCCGGGCTTCAAGAGCACATGGTCCGGGGTGCCGATTTTTCCGATGTCGTGCATAGGACTCGCGGTGCGGATCAAATCGCACTGCTCGGCTGAGAGCCCATGTTTTCTCGCGAGCAATTCGCAGTAATGGCTCATGCGGTGAATGTGCTGTGCTGTTGCGCTATCCCGGTATTCGGCGGCGATCGCGAGTCGTTGAATCGTTTCCTCTCGTGAGAGCCGCAGCTCTTTTTCGCGTAGCTCGAGCCATTCGAGTGCTTGCTGGAGCGCCATCGTCCTGGTCCTCACGACATCTTCCAGGTTCTCCCGGTGCAGCCGATTTTCAAGCTCAAGTCGACGGCGGCGGAGCGCATTGGCGACATCGATCATGACTTCATTGGATTCGAAGGGTTTGACGATGTATCCAAAGGCGCCTATGTCGAGCGCCGCGTTTGCCAGGACCGAGCTGTCGAGACCGGTCACCATGATCACAGCAGTGTGGGGATGTAGGCTTAGAATATTGCGAATGAGATCCATGCCCGACTCACCGGGCATATTGACATCGCATAAGATTAAGGCAAAGGGTTGTTCATCCAGCCTGGTCCGTGCCTCACGCGCATCGGACGCAAGAACCGTCTCATACCCATGGGTCTGAAGCATGTAGCCGAGCAGTCGCCGGATCGGTTCTTCGTCGTCAACGATCAGAACGCGTTTGAGATCAAAGAGAGCTTGTTGGGTCGATCGGTCAAGTGGCAATATCATGTTGTGTGACTATACTACATCGGGTGTATATGCAGAAGGGAACTGTATCGCCCTCAGTGGGTGCTCATGTGTATTCAATGTTCAGAAGTCTCAAGAGAATGTAAGACAGAAGCACCTTTTGTGCCAATCTATTTCAAAAATTAGCATGGCCGGACTTCGGCGCCCTGATGACGTCCTCTTCCTCTGAGAACAGGAAATACAGCATGATGACAGTAGGTTCATGGGTGGTCGTCCCTGCATCATTCTATATGTATGTGTGGGAGATCCTTGATCTGGCCTAGGCTCGTACAGATTTTGTCCTACGCACCGTGTACTTTTGTACAAGCAATGGCGAAACAGTTGAAGATTCGTGCCTTTTTCAGCCTCCTACGCAGGAAGCCACGGCTACCCGGCCTTCGCAGCCGAAGCTGCTTCGGCGGAGTAGGCAAAAGCTGAGGGGCTTCACATGATTCACGAGGCACCCTCGTTTGGAGCGAGGGAAAAAACAGACGCCGAGGTGATGTGTAGAAACGAACCCTCTTGGTTCGCGAAGGCTCTGTATTGAAGGGTGCGGTTGTTGACTGATGGGCTGAGGCACTAGGCCGATTTCATTGCGCTTTTGGAGGGCCTTCACTATAATGCGCCGCATTGTGAACAGGAGCAATTTTCATGAGTAATGCAGCGGGGCTTTTGCGTGTCGATGGGCGGAGAAAAGATCAGCTGCGCCCGGTCAAGGTGACGCGGAATTTCATTAAACATGCTGAAGGGTCTGTCCTTATCGAAATGGGCGATACGAAGGTGATTTGCACGGCTTCGATTGAGGAAAAAGTGCCACCATTCTTGAAGGGGAAGGGGCAAGGGTGGGTGACAGCCGAGTATGCGATGCTCCCCCGTTCGACCCATGAGCGATCCCCGCGTGAAGCGGTCAAGGGGAAGCAGGGTGGCCGAACGCTGGAGATCCAGCGCCTTGTCGGGCGAGCCCTCCGTGCGGTGACCGATATGGGGCAGATGGGTGAGCGGTCGATCTGGCTCGACTGCGATGTCATCCAGGCCGATGGAGGCACCAGAACAGCCTCTATTACAGGAGCATTTATTGCGCTCGCCGATGCATTTACCGCCCTCAAGAAGCGAGGCGTGATCAAGAAACGTCCTTTGACGGATTATCTTGCTGCCATTAGCGTTGGAAAGGTGGGTGGGGAAATCCTCGTCGACCTGGCCTATACAGAAGACTCTATGGCCGATGTCGACATGAATGTGGTGATGACTGGACAGGGACGCTATGTCGAAGTCCAGGGGACAGCGGAGCGGACCCCCTTTGCCAAACAGGAAATGGATGAGTTCATGGCGATGGGATGGAGTGGGATTCAGACGCTCACCGCGCTGCAAAAGGATCTGATCGGAGAACTGGAGTAAGGAAGAGACGATGATTCGTGAATTGGTCCTTGCGACGCGCAATCGGCATAAAAGAGAGGAACTTGCGGCCATTTTAAGCGGTCATGGCATCACGATACATACACTCGATGAGTTTCCTGATGCACCCGAAGTGGTTGAAGACGGGGATACCTGCGAGGCGAACGCGATCAAGAAGGCACATGCCATTGCTGCGTTTACAGGTTTGCCGGCTGTCGCTGACGATACGGGACTGGAAGTGGATGCGCTCGGGGGCCGGCCTGGCGTCTATGCGGCTCGTTATGCCGGCGAAGATGCGACCTATGAAGACAACTGTCGGAAGTTGCTCCTGGAATTAACGGGCGTGCCTCGTGAACGACGAACTGCCCGCTTTCTAACCGTTGCAGCGATCGCATTGCCGTCAGATGGTGTACGAGTGGCCCAGGGGATATTGGAGGGAGAGATTGCAGTCGAAGCGAGTGGGACGTTAGGATTCGGGTATGATCCTGTGTTCCTCATTCCGGAATTAGGGAAGACCTTGGCTGAATTGTCGGCAGATCAGAAAAACGCCATCAGTCATCGGGCCAAAGCGTTTACGCAGGCGAAAGTCCTGCTGCGAGAGATGGAGTTCGAGATACTTGAGTCGGGGGTGTAGAGCAGCCCGGTCGCGCGCCTGCTTCTGAAAGATAGTAAGGGGGATTGCCCAAGTCGTTGAAGACATGGGCAATCCCTTTGTCATTTAGCACGATTCGCAATGTCAGGCAATATACGCGAGGTTACTTCGGCTTTGGTTTCCACTCTCGTGCCAGCTGTTGGGCCGTGGCTACCTGTGCCGGGGTCATCTGCTTGGTGAGCTGATTACGCGACGCTAAGGCTCGCGTTTCTCCCCGTGCGGCAGACAGGGTGTACCACATGTAGGCTTGGACAAAATCTTGGGTGACTCCGCGTCCCTGTTCATACATGAATCCCAGTTTCGCGAAGGCTAGCATCTCTTGCTGTTCTGCCGCTCGGCGAAACCAGAATAGCGCCATTTGGTCGCTTTCGAGGGCGCCTTGCCCGAGGAGATAGAGGGTGCCGAGATTAACTTGCGCGCCCGCGTCCCCCTGCTCCGCCGCTTTTTCAAACCACTGCTTCGCGAGCAGTGGATTTTGAGGAACCCCCTGGCCTTGGTTGTACAGGAGGCCAAGTCTGTTCTGCGCGGTGGCGTTCCCTTGCTCTGCGGACTTGTGGAGTGCAGCTACCGTGGCCCCGTCTACGCTGCGAGTTGTTGTAGGGGTCTCCACGTCAGCACAGGCTGAAACGGCCATGCACACGAGCAAGAGCACGAGGGTCGTCATCGTGCATTGCCGTGACAGGGGAACGTTCTTGTAGGCGATGTCCATCACGCTGTTCCTCGCGCACATTTGTACAGCCTCGCCTCTCATGTAGGTCCTATCCTACTGAGCCTAGTCAAGAGAGTGCAAGTGTCGTGAGTTGATCTCTGACATATGAATATCCCCGTTGAACACCTAGCCTGAGAGGGGCTGCACATCATGTGTGATGTGCAGCGGGGAAAAAAGGCAATCTAGAGTTAGTTGACCGAGTATCCAGATCCAGCGTGCGTTTCCCTCATCGACTCAAATATATGAGATAGACTTGACGAGCCCGATAGATGAGATTCCTGCCATACGAGCGATAGGGCCCGGCGCTGATGTTCCCGCGGCATGTATGTTGTCTGCAGTCTGCGTTAGCCCATTGCTGCCCATATTTTTTGTGCATTCTCACCTGTAAAGGTGACGTCGTCCTGGGAGGTCGCGCTCCGTTCGAAGTAGAGGTGTAGCAGTCCTCCTCCAAAGTGTGCTTCCCGGATCAGGTCGAGATTGATGGCGACGTCACCCGTACGTTCTTCATCCTTCACTTTGACGAACCGCATAATGTGTACCTCCTTGTATGAATATGGCGAGCACCGTTTCCAAAGACAGATTCGCATAAACTATGCGGCCAGGACGAACGAGTCAAGGGAGGAACAACGGAGACGATGTCGGTGAGGCGGGGGGGGTAAGCCGAGAAAGGAGCCCGACGGTTACCTACGGAAGAGTCTTGGCCGTCTAGACACTCCTATAACTCTAGAGCCAGGAAGATAGCCGTTTAAACCACGCTGTGATCTCCCTCAAGAGTAGATGTATTCGTCAATCCAAAGGCGATAAGTGGGTGAGAGAAGGTGATGGAGAGTCGGGTGTGCCGAGTTGGTCTGGTGTGTCTCCTTCTTGGAATAAGATCCCGAGATGAACCGAAGAAACCAGATTGGGCCAGATTCTGCCAACGATTGAGGCGTGCACATATTCTGTTCTTGCTCAATCGCGATCTTTGATCTCAGCGCAACTAGCACCAAGCCAGCGGCCTTTGATGGCCACATGAACTTTTGGGCGATAGGGGATCCGAGATGGTCTGTTTGTTGCGCAGAGCGGGTTTGCTTCCCTTGTTTGCGCAACCGCACCCACGAGGTAGAATAAAGAAACGAGATGAGTCAGATCGGGGGCACCTGTGCAACACAGGAAGTGCTATGGCCGTGTCTGAGAGGAGCGTGACTCCAGGGGTTTTGGCTGCCATTCCCGCGCCAGTTTTTTCGCCGCGGCAAGCTGGTCTGAGGTCATTTGTGAGGCCAAATCATCCCTCCGTATGGCGCCTGGCGTTACTCCCTTCGCTGTTCCAAGCTTATACCACATATAGGCTTGGACAAAGTCTTTTGGCACGCCGTCCCCACGCTCGTACAGGAGGCCCAGTCTTTGTTGTGCTAGGTCATTGCCTTGATTGGCGGCTCGAAGATACCATTTCACCGCCATCCTGAAATCCTGCGACCCTCCACGAGCATAATCATACAAACTCGCTAGGTTGACTTGGGCGAGCGCATGTCCTTGATTGGCCGCTTTCTCAAACCACTGCCGAGCTTGGGCATCGTCCTTTGGCACACCCTGGCCATTCGCATAGAGCAGACCGAGTTGATATTGGGCAGCAGCCTGTCCTTGCTTCGCCAGCGGTTGCCACTCATGCAACGCCGCGCCGTAGTTGTTGCGCTGATAGGCCTTTTCGCCGGATTTGAAGTCCGCCCATGCAGGCGTGGTGAGACAGACGAGTGAAAGCACAAGGGCGGCTAGGCGGCTGAACTCTCTGAGCCTAGGAGTCCTCATGAGAATAGCTCCGTCGGTACGTGCAGCGATTGTTTCATCTACGGTTGAAGCGATATCGTGGCAGTGAAGAACTGGAGGGAATTATACGTTCTTGGCGCAGCCTGGTCCACCCCAATATCTTGGCGTCGACCCAGGATTCTCTTCTTATCAGCTTCAGACGTGAGGGGGGCTGGTTATGGTCTGTGGTGCATGGCTGACGGCCGTTGCTTGTCTGATGGTGAAAACTCCCACGCCCCGCCTGAGAATCACCTTGCCTTCCCGGCCTAAGCGAGAGATCTCCTGATAGATATCGCTGACGTTGAATTCAGGAGCGCGGGCCACTAAGGCATCGAATTCGCACTCCTTGGAGTCTTGGAGTAGCTCGAGAATACGGATGGAAATGGGCCTCTGCGTTGCCATGTGAATACCTCATTGCCGCGGTGTGACTGTTTCGGGAGTGCGTCCGGAATGTGCTACCGGCGTTGGAGCGGCGGAGACTGGAGAATCGGTCGCGTTGAGAAGGACAATGACGCGCGAGGGATGAGACAGTCAGCGTGGCTGAAACGTCTTGTAGGTCATGCTACGCGCAGAGCGACGGCTCAGTCAAGCCATCATAGCCGTGAAGGCATCTGTTATGGAACCAGGCAGACGAGAGGACGCGTGGTGGATCAGATATCTGCCACATGCCAAGACATGCCGGGTTCTCAAACCTGGCGCAGGGTGTCAGAGCAATCGGGCATCGATTCAACGACGCCCGTCATACCACACCGATAAATGCTTCTTATCTTGCAAGGTTCGACGTGGAAGGAAAATAACCCGCAAGATTTGACCGGCAATCTCTCTCGGAGAGTAGAGAACCACTTTACGCGCTGATGATTCCAGTGGATGCGCTCTCAAGATCACGAATTGAAGACCTCGTGGCTTTCCCCACTGTTTGAGCGCAACGCTGAGGCCAATTTCTTCAGCCGCGTAGACGGTTTGATTGAACCCGCCGACATCGCGAAACGCATCGCGACGACACACGATGAGTGCTCCCGCAGCCAAGCGAAAGAGAATCGACGTACTCGTCCATAATTGTAAGGTCAGGGTCGCCCACCAAGGCAGTCCATGCATGCAGATGGTGCTGCCGCAGCCCACGCTCTTGCCCTCTTCCATTAACCGTACAATATCGGCAAATAGTTCTGGATTGAGCACACTGTCAGCGTCCAGAAAGAGCAACCAATCGCCTGTTGCGGCCGCTGCCCCGGCATTCCGCGCTCGGCCGATTTGATTGATCGGCTCAAACACCACGTGCGCGCCTGTTTCTCTGGCGAGATTGGCCGTGTTGTCGGTCGAATTATTATCGACCACAATAGTTTCTGATGTAAAACCAGGCTTGAAGTGTGTGGCAAGTGACGTCGCGATAGACTGAAGACAACGTGTGATGAGGCGTTCTTCATTAAAAGCTGGAATAATAATTGAGAGATGCATGGGGACACCGGTGTTGTGTGTGGCGTCAGAATGGTTCTGGGGTGAGAGCGGTTGTGTTGTCTTTCTCATGCATGACCCCGTCTGAACAGGATAGACCAGATAGCGTAAACAAACCAGCAGTTCGATGTGTTGAGAAATTGGTGATCCGGAGCGCCCTCCGCGTCTGTGGCGAGCAGGGGATGCGAGCAAATTTAAGACGATTGCGGACCTCCGTGACCCAATGCCCCTTCCCATTTGCTGACGACCGCGGTTGCAATGCTATTCCCCACGACATTGGTTGCGCTACGACCCATATCCAGGAGAGGGTCGATCCCCAAGAGTAAGGCCAGACCTGCTTCAGGAATATTGAATGTGGCCAAGGTTCCTGCAATGACGACTAACGAGGCTCTGGGCACACCTGCAATGCCTTTACTGGTCAGCATCAGGACCAATAGCATGCTGAGCTGAGTCGGAAGCGAGAGATCCATGCCATAGGACTGGGCAATAAACAGCGAAGCAAATGTCATGTACATCATGCTGCCATCCAGGTTGAAGGAATATCCCAGTGGCAGCACGAAGCTGACGACGTTACCCTTGCAGCCGAATTTGCCCAACTCCTCCATCGTTTTTGGAAACGCCGCTTCGCTGCTCGACGTGGAAAAGGCCAAGAGGATCGGTTCCTTGACCTGCCGCATTAACGAGAGCACTCGTGTGCCGATGACCAAAAATCCCGCGAGGATCAGTGCCGACCAGAGCAGGAACAGACTCACGTAGAATTCACTGATGAACGTCAAATAGGTGTGTAAGATGCCTGGCCCTTGCTTCGCAACGATGGCGGTCATCGCGCCGAATACTGCGAAGGGCGCAAGACTCATCACATATCCCGTCATTTTCAAGATGACCTGTGCAACCGTATCGAAAAAATGAATGATCACGTGGCCTCGTTCGCCGAGGGCGGCGGTTGCGACCCCGAATAATAACGAAAATACGACGATTTGCAGGATTTCATTCTTGGCCATCGCGTCGATGACGCTGGAAGGAAACACATGGTACAGGAAACTTTTCAGCGAAAAATCGCTCCGCTCGATATCGAGATGTTCATGGAGATCTGGAAGCGGCAGATTCATGGCGGCTCCCGGCTTCAAGACATTGACCATGATCATGCCAAGCAAGAGACTCATGAAGGATGCACCGAGAAACCACGCTAAGGTTTTTCCTCCGATCCGTCCCACAGAATTGATGTCACCAAGCTTTGCCACACCGACGACCAGTGTCGTGAATACCAGCGGCGCGACGATCATTTTAATCAGCCTGAGAAAAATATCCGCGAGAAGCGAAAACGGTTCGACCTTCTTGTCGCGCGTAGCCAGTGCCGCAGTATGTTGTTGAGACAACTCTTTGTGTTGTTGCTCCAATAAGAGGCGTGCGCTGCTATCGGATTCTCGCGATAGTTGACTTGCGATTTCTTGTACCTCACGCTCGAAGGTTTGCAGGGCAGTATTGTCATCTGCCAGATAGTTCGTATGTAATACGATGCCCAACAGGACACCGGCAAAGAGGCCAACGAGAATATACAGTGGGAGTCGGGTTTTCCTTTGAGGGGTATTCGTGTGTTCCATAGAGGCCGTACTGAGAGTGGGGGCACCAAGCTAGTGAGGTTCTGTCACAGCGAAGTGTCTGTGCAAGGTCAACATAAGATTCTCCGCGATGCCTCTTATCCTGAACAATGATGGGATGCCCCATCAGCTAAGGTATGAGTGTTGTGCAGGTTAGAAGGCCGCAACCACTGCCTGGGCTAGACAAAATAGACTCATGGCGAACGAGCCGTAGGCCGTCAAGTAGGCAAAGGTTCGAACATGTGTGGGCCCCCAAATCATCTTGACCACTGTGGGAAAGTAGATGACCGATGTCCACTCTGGCGGATCGGTGATCCAGCGCCACTCTTGTCTGAGGCCGTAGGCTAACACGGCGCCATACACCACGCCGCTCGCGCAGACGAGAATTTCCATCATTTCGACGGGGGGAGCTTCTTCCATTGTATTTCCCCAGGCAGTGACGACACGACGTCATTCTACGTTGTCTGGCCTGGCGGGTCTATGGCTGCGTGAAGTGAAGAGCGTGGAATAGTATAGGGTTAAGGATGAGTGGGGACAAATCCTGGACCTCCATGCGTTGTATATGAAATGGTGAGACAGCAGGACTCCTGGCGGCCCCGCTTTTCCCGTACGGTCTGTGTCGTGCGCTGCTCGACCACGAGGAATCACTTCAATACTGTGTAGCGACGGACATCCGGCTCCGCGGTGAGCAGTCCTGGTAATTGTTGCAGCGCGCCCGAGATATGTGGGGTCGCAAAATGGGATAGCTCTGCTGCGGCGCTTGCCCATTCTTCGATAAACGTAAAGTCGGTCGGGTCTGCCTGGTTCTGCAGTAGCTGATAGCTGAGGCAGCCTGGCTCTCTGCGGGTTGGCGCGACGACTCCCATGAGTATGGTGCGAACCTGCTCCACGCGGTCGGCCTTGGCCGCAACGCGGGCGATCACTCGCAAAGACACATTCGACATCGTGTTATTCTCCTTTTCATCATGCGATGAGACGTGGGTCCATTGGCGGGCTATTTGAGCCTCATACGGAAAGGAGGTGTGCTTCTTCTCCGGTAAATCCACTGCAAACTCGGAAGCGGATTCATCATTCTGAAGGTGAGGGGGCGTGGATTCTCCCTAGGGGAGGAGTCAAATAAACCGTGCGCGCTCGTTGGGGGTCGGGACGCGGCATGTCTCGGCTTTGCCCATCAACTTATATCGATTGCGGGCAATGATATCGTAGATGGCATCACGAAGAGGGCGAGGAATGAGAATGAAGAGGTAGAGCAATGGCCAGAGACCGGATAAGTGTCTCGCGATTCTCAGGGCAGCCGTGGATTTCGTAAACACACGGGTTCGCTCAAGAAGGAGAAAGGTCTCGAAGTCTTCTGTTGAAAGTTCAAGCTCTTGAAGAATCTGTTTTGCGTGTTTCGACTGAAGCGTCCCAAGCTTGAATTTCTCCTGAGGGTCGTGATCGATTGCGAAATTTATCCAGGCGTTACACCAATTGCAGATCCCATCAAACACAATAACCCGCTCATGCCTGGCCCACTCATGGGATTTTGGATCAAGTTCCCGTTTCATGTGCCACGTCTCTTGAGCAATGGGCAGGTGAGTTTACTCTTCATGGATTCGCATCCAGTGTATCAAGTACATGAAGCAACAATATTATACCCTCGTGAGGATGTTTGGTCTAGAGTCGTGTGGCTTGGCCAAAGTTAGCGACGAGAAGGGTTTTGCGCATCAGGCGCCGCGAAAGGGATGCCACTTTTCTTTGCGTGCTTCCAGCATCAAAGATCAGTCAGTCATCCATTGTCAAGGCAGCGTTTCAAGGCGCGACCGAATTATCAACGTAACCAGGCTTTAAGAGGTTCCAGGATGAGACGGTATTGAGCGGATGCAGAATGACTTGAACCTCCCTCACATATTCGGGAGTCGGCCTAGAAAAATTCATTCGGAGAGCTGCGAAAGCTATCGACGTGATGGAGAAGGAAATGGTCTCGTCAACTCTGCCAATTGGAAATCAATGTTGTTCCCCTTCAGATCTTGAAGGAGAAATCTTTAGGGTGAGCAGTTTTGGCTTGACTAATCTCCCCACAGAGGCATAGCGTGACAGTATGTGCGCCATGGTAGACCAAAAAAATCACAGGTACACGTCGAGCCCCTCACAGACTGATCCTCCCGGTTTATTCTTATAGATTCCACTGAACGGCCCGCCGTCTTTACCGACCTTTTCGCTTAGAAAGCGATTGGGGAAGTGTCGATCATTCGTATCTGCCTTACAAGAGGGCAGATCGCGGATAAATTGGTCGACATATAACAAGTCTGGCTGGAGCAGCGCAAAATCTGTACACGTTATGCCAGCGAGGAGTACGCCATGGGACTCTTATCAAACCAGATACCAACCTCGAAGAAATCGTCAATAATACAAGAACTTCAACAGGCGATTGTGGCGCGCAATCAGAGCGTCAACGATGTAGCGTCCGAGCTCATGCGTTCGTGGGAGAAAGGTGGAACGAAACAATCAGAACGCGCGTTTACCGAAGCCACCCCACCACTCATTAGCGTCGTCGTACCGCTATTCAATGAACAGGATAATGTCGCCCATTTGGTAGAGCGATTAGCCAACACACTGAACATTCTCGGCAAGTCCTATGAGGTCCTATTAATTGATGACGGTAGTAGAGACGCCACATGGACAAGGATTGTGAAAGCCGCCGCCCAACATCACCCGCATTTTCGTGGATTGCGTCTCGCACGCAATTTCGGGCATCAAGCTGCCTTGCTGGCTGGATTGTCCCATGCGCGGGGTCAAGCCGTTGTGAGCATGGACGGTGACCTGCAACACCCACCCGAGCTTATTCCTGAACTCATCAAGGCTTGGAAGCGGGGTGTTGCAGTAGTCGAGACACGTCGGCACTACAATGCACAAACCAGTTGCTTCAAAAAGCTATCTTCTGCACTGTTCTACCGGTTCTTTTCCCTCATGTCCGAAATAGATATGAAAGAAGGTCGATCAGACTTCCGCCTAGTCGATCGGCGTGTTCTGGATCAAGTATTGGCTTTCCAGCAAAGCGATATATTTCTGCGTGGCGTAGTAAGTTGGCTCGACTTTCCCTCCACCACAATTGAGTTCGAAGCTGCGAACCGTCTGCGTGGAGATAGTAAATACACTTTACAACGCATGCTGCGTTTTGCGCATGGTGGTATCGTCGCGTTTTCCACGAAGCCGCTTAGGGTTGGTATTGCGCTGGGATTGGTCACCAGCGCGCTCGCTTTCACGGCGTTGTGTTACATCATTTCTCAATATGCCCTGGGGCACACCGTGCCGGGGTGGGCCTCCACACTGGGTCTCCTGGTTTTTCTGTTCGGCGTATTATTCGTGATTCTTGGTGTCATAGGTGAATATGTTGGTCTCATCTACATCATGCTGCAACGCC
This sequence comes from Nitrospira sp., assembly GCA_005116945.1. Lineage (GTDB taxonomy): Bacteria > Nitrospirota > Nitrospiria > Nitrospirales > Nitrospiraceae > Palsa-1315. The sequence goes on along the minus strand of SWDH01000027.1, from coordinate 70,880 downwards.
GGCCGGCTTACGTTATCGATGAAGAGACCGCTGCCTGCCGCTAGCAGACTACGGCAAATCCGCGTGGCGTTATCTGGTAACTGGGGTGCGTATCGGTTTCTTCGATTTCTTTTGGTCGGTCTGAGTAACGCGCTCATTTCCTTCATCGTATATCTGGCCATGCTGGCGTTACTGCCTCAAACAGGAGGCATGACGAGCCTTGCTCAGGCAATTGCATACGGCGCTGGAACCTGTTGGAGTTATGCGTGGAATCGAAGATGGGTATTCGGCAGTCGCGGCAGGGTGATTGGAGAAGGCAGTCGTTTTTTGGCCGTGCAGGTAAGCCTGATGTTGCTCAGTATAGCGGCGATCGGAGTTGCCGTAGACGGGCTGGACACTGACCCAGTCCAGGCATGGATTACAGTGATGGCAGTCGTCACCATTCTCAACTTTCTGTTGCTGAGATGCTGGGCATTCGCACCACTATGAAGGCAAAAAAGCTTCCTTGGGGCGATGTCATGGCCTTCGCCATGGCGTTGCTTGTCGCATTCTCTTTTGGTTTTTCCTACGGCAATGTCGGTAATCAAGCGACGTACCTCCCCCATGCGCTCAATCACCTGTTCCCGGATTTCCTGGCCCACGATTGGCTCGTGCAGGAAACAACCCCCTACCATGCCCGATTTGAATGGATTGTGTGGCTCACGTACGCACTGGGCTCGGTAGCGTGGTGGTCTGCCATCCTGAACTTGGTCTTGGTCACCGCCGGCATGTTTGTGATCTACCGTATCACGCGAGCGTATACCCAACAGGGGAGCGTAGTTGCGTTCTTCATTGTTTTGCTGTTTGTGATGATAGATCGCACGCGAACGGTAGGAATGTCGTATTTATTTGAAGAGGGTTTGCAGCCATCCGTGGTAGCATCAGTGGCTTGGCTTGTGTCCATACTGTGGTTCTTAAGTGGGCGAGTTCAGCTCTCAGGGGTTTTCCTTGCACTTGGAGGCGTCTTCCACGCCAACTTTCTGATCCTCGGCATCGGAATATTTGGCTTGGCGAATCTTGCCCTTGGCCGCGATGCATTAGTACGTCGATTGGCTGGTCAGTTGGTTCCAAGCCTGCTTATTCTGGTGTTCGACCTGCCGCTTATCTTGGCGATGTCTAGTGGAGAGGGTTCAGCGGCAGCTCGCACCATCTTCCAGCAAATCCGCGCACCGCACCATTACGTGCCAGAAACTTATTTGATGGATTTTTGGGCGTGGAGCGGATGGTTGCTTGCAGGTCTTGGTGCAGCACTCACCATTGAGGTTCGGACGGTACGTGTGCCACTGCTGGCCCTGTTGGGCAGCATTGCCGCCAGCGTGATCGGTGCCACGGTACTGACCACATTTGTTTTTGTCCCCACGATCTCGCAACTGTACTTTTGGCGCTTGGCACCCTTTGGCGTCATCATAAGTCAAGTGGCAGTCGCAAGTTTTGCTGTGCGTGTCACCAGCGGCACTCTATCCCTGTTTGACCGGAACAACCCTGCGCCACGTGTCTTGATCGCGCTAGGTAGCATGCTGGTCTTGCGTGGGCACCTACACAACTATCAGATACTCTCGTATCCTATTATGACCATTCTGAGCATGAGCGTGCTGACCGTAGGGCTTGCCATGTTCATGAAGTATAAACCATCCACTGTTGGCATTTCGGCATCGATCTTTGCAGTGGCCGCAGTTGGGATCCTCTTTTCTTACTTGCCTGGTCGTGTCAGTGCTGCTTACAGCAGATCGACTTTGTTTAGCGCTCAGGCAATAGGCGAGGAAGGTACGCTCTATCAGTGGGCACAGAGGTCACCCATCAATAGCAACTTCTTGATTCCTCCGGAATTGGGAGAGTTTCGCCTTTTGGGCGCTCGTGCAATCGTGGTTGACTGGAAGTCGACACCCATCAAGCCGAGGGAACTGATAGCATGGCACAAACGAGTGGAAGAAGTGGCAGGTCGAAAAGTTGAAAGCAAAGATGATGCTGTGGCGGGGTACCGCAACCAATCGCTCGCACAGTTAAGTCAAACAGCCCTCCGCTTTGGCGCGAACTACATTGTGATTGACCGCAAATACCACATTGCGGAAATCGGAGGTGAAGATCCTCTTTTCCTCTCTGATCGTTATGCCGGCTATCTGGCCACACCTCCTTCTGCTAGCTAGCCGGTTGTTGACAAAGCCCGCCAGCGGCGTTCTCGCCTCCCTCAGAGGCTCAGAAGCACTGGAAGGTATTTTCCGTTCGCCAAGATTCATTCTAGGGGCGAACGGCCACACAAAGTGCGGATGGTACCTCCTCGCCTCTTCGCTCGCTGCGGCCTTGCCTGTGGAACGGCGTGTCCCGGCACGCCGGGGCTGGGAGGGTGAGAAGTCGAGCCTTTCTGAACAGCCTGCAGACCCCGCAGCTTCCGTCAGTGATCGCAGACGTGATGTCGTTTCTGGTGTCATCAGCTAGCTTGTCAATAGACTGAGACAACGCCAAATGCTCGCGCTCGACCGCGATACCATAACATTTTGAGAGAGTGTCCGGCGATAGCGTAGAATTCTTGCGGCTGGTGACAGGCAAAAATTAGCTTGGTGAGGGTCAGGCAGATGTGTCGGGTGTGTGATTCCTCGCTATCCGTTCACTGTGTTGCAGTCGAGCGTCACACGTGGTCGTATCGCCGGATCACCAAGTCTGCTTGGTTGTGAGCAAACTGGAATCGCTCTGCCAGGGTCGTAGACGGCTCAACTTCATCCAAAATGGCGCGTCTTCGCTCTTTGTGTGTAACATCTTGATCGGTGCCTGGCCGTTCACGATCCATCGGATCACTTTTTTCGGAGATTCGTCAAGAAGGCCAGGATGTCGCGCACAGAAATCATGCCGATTAGCTTTCCATCATGCGTCACGCCGAGATGTCGGATATGCCTGTGGGCCATCAGATCGCTGGCATCTAATACGGTTTTATCTCCTTCGACCGTCACTAGCGGTGCCGACATGATCTGCTGAGCCGTTGTCGTGCGGATATCAACGCCAGCTGCGGCCACGCGCCGGACCATGTCGGTATCCGTGACGATGCCAATAATCTCCGTCCCCTTCGTCACGAACAGGCTGCTGATGCGGCGATCACGCATAAGCTGTGCTGCCGTCTGCACATCTGTATCCCGCTCCACTGTAATGAACTTTTCACTCGGAACCATGAACGACTTGATGGGATCCATGCAATGTCCTCCCTGGCTAATTCAGTCCGTCACCCCCCACAGTGCTGTTTGTTTCGGCCTATTCGCGTAGAGAGCAGGATGGTAGCGATTGATGGGGGCAAGTGGATTGAGATCATAGGCAGTCTCAGAAATCTGGCGGGGGCAAGTCTACCGTAAACCCATGGCCATATCCATCACTCTGGAGATGGTGTGGGAACTGTCTGTGAGGTGAGGGGGAGCGGTGATGCACTATCATTTCGAAATTCGGATGATTGATGTGGTGTCAACTTGGGCGCGCGTACCGAAATTTACAGACCGCGCATGTTTGAGTGTCTTGACCCATCCTGTGGTCACATCCACCACGATTTCTGCATGGTCTTCCATGGAAATCGCTTTGGGGAATTCTCCCTCCTGTGGTTCTTTCCCCACCCGTGCACGCATCTCCTTGAGCATTGATTCAAGAATTCGAGAAACTTGCTTGGGATCGGCTACTTGGCTCCATGAAATCACCGCGCGGCCCGTCTGCGTGTCGAACGTCTTCAACGCCATGTTTGCATGGGTTGGGAAGGCATCACCGCCGAGGGGATTTGGGAACAGGTCCTGGTACTCGAACGGTGTGTTGGGGGCATACCCTCTTCCGAGAACCTTAAAATAGACCTGTGCTTCGCGGGTGCACAGCTCTTCGACCTGCGCTTGGGTTCCTAGCATGGATTCCCATTGTGTCCGCAACCTGGACATGAGTGCTGTGTCAGGTTTCCCTTTCCGCACGTCTTCGGCTGCGGCGAGGGCATCCAGGGATTTCAGCGCCGAGGTTTTGAGCCCCTTCCAGTTCTGGACGCCTCGAATGGCTCCGTGTGAATCGATCTCTAGAATAATCTGCCGCCCATTCATAAGATTCACGACCTGTCCAAGGAAGGATTGCTCAGCCTGAGAAGGAGAATCGAACGTGGTCTTGCCTGCGGTCCAGCCCACGAGGTATCCATTGTTGTGAGCGCTGAGTACCTCAATCACGAAGTCAGTGTGAGTTGTCCCTGATATCGTAGATGTTCCATCAGCAGACTTTACGCGTGCCCGCGTGATTTCGAGACGAACCGTGTCTCCTTGTTTCCAGTGAGGCAAGATCTCGACAGAGTGGTTCTGGGCATCGGCGATCCCAAAAAGTGGCAAGCAAATGAGGGCAAGAATTATCGAACGAACTGTCGCAGCGCGCATAGCTTCGAAAACCATGAACGAAATGATCAAGAACATTCTACGTGTCCGCGTCAGCATGGTCCATCGCTTTGTGAGAGGTGAGCGGTGAAATGCGCGAGGAGCGAAGGGTAAAGGGTGAGAGGGGGGCGGATGGGGGCAAAGAATGCTGGATCGTCACGCGTCGGGAATGGTTCCTAACAGCTGTATTCTCTCAGTTGGTTTTTATCGGGTAAACCTGGGTCGAGAGGTATTCAGCCACCATCAGGGATGAAAGGCTTGGCAGAAATTCAATCACAGGGAAGTTGTAATTTGCCCGAAATTTGTTCGCCGTCCCTGTAGAGAGCGAAATCAGTTCGACGAAGCCGACTTGGGTTCCCTGTTTGTCTACCGCACCGGCAAGCGCAACGAGGGACGTGTTTTGAAGGAAAGTCGCTGATTGTATTCGAATCGTGGCAGGCAGCGATCGCTGTTTTTTCAGAGTGGCACTATCCCATTCATCGATCACTCCCGAGCTTGCAACCGAATAGAGACGTTGCCCACCCGGTATGAAGTGCAATCCGACGACCCAATTCCCCGTGGAGTAAGGTTTCGCATCAGCAGTCTTTTTCAGGTTGAGTTGTTCACCGACTCGTGAAAACGTCCAAACTTCTATGGTTCCAGAGGCGGTCCCGATTGCAATTTGCTTTGACTCTCTGTCCATTGCCATAGTTTGGACCACCCCGCTGGCGGTATATGTTTCTGGGAGGAGGGCCTTTCGCGCGAGGTCGAAGAAGCGAACCGTGGAGCTGTCACTAGTAGTAATGAGATAGATATCGTCATCCGGAGTGGCGCAAACCGGTCCTCGCGTTTCAGGAATTGTGAGGAGGAGTTCGCCAGTTTTCGCGCTCCACAGTTTGGTCGATTCCTCGAAGTAAGAATTTGAAAAGAAGAGTTTCCCGTCCAAGGTAAAAGAGATCAAATTAGCGCGATAGTCGTGCGCTTTGACCTGACGTTTGGAACGAGCCTCCGTTGCGTCCCAGATATCGATGGCGCCGGATTCGTGGCCCACGACTAGATGCTTCCATTGGTCGTTGTGCATGAGGCTGACAACAAAATCTGGGAAGGAACTGTTGGAATTTTTGCTGTCGCGAATGAAATTTGCCAGAAAATCCTTGTGAATGCGCGAGGAGCAGGGTGAAGTACGACACGAAAAATCCAGAGGAGGGTTCGGGAAAATAGACCCATATCTTTCCGGCTTGATTCTGCGCGGGATTCCGGAGAACTCTTCATTTGCGTTTTAATCGCATCTTTCCTGGCAAGCGCGTTCTGCCTTATTGCTTCCGCAGCCTCAAACCGCAGCTGAAACTTCTCGGTAGCCAGATCGCTTCGACGTAGTCGATTGGAGCTATTGGTGTCAGTGCCTGTTGGCGCAGAGCTTCTCCCAGGCTCGATGCGTTGGGTTTTTTGAATGGGCGGCGTATCTCGTGCGGAGAATTTACCGTTACACATTCACAATTCATCATTCCGCTTCCACCCCTCGTCTCATACCTCGATAGACGAAGACAGACTCGCCAGGTAGAATAGGCCTCACTTCGACGCTTGACCGCTCGATGAGGCTGAATGCATACGAGTGCCACTCAACGCGGTGAACCCTCGACTCTCACCCTTTATGAAGCTTTCCATCCTCCGTGCTTTCAAAAGATGTCAGCGGGCTCCGTGGACTGATTAGCACATGCTGAGCTGCAGAGTGAATCAAAGGAAGCTACGATGCTAAAACGAGAAGCGCCCAAGGAATTTGAAAGGATGCTGTCATGACCAAGGAAGAGTTAGATCCTGGCAAGGTGTTGGTAATTCATGATTTCCTGTCAGGCGAAGAATGCACTGAATTGATCAGGCGTAGCGAGGGTTTGAGCTACGAGCCTGGCACGGTTGCCGATGTCGTCAATGAAGATGTCCGGAACAACGAGCGTGTGTTGGTAGACGATGTCACTCTGGCCGCAGACCTGTTCTCCCGCGCCGAACCATTCTTGCCGGCTGTCATTGAAGGGTATGGGCTTGTCGGGTTCAATGAACGGTGGCGTTTTTACCGGTATCAGCCAGGGCAGACCTTCAAGCCTCATCGTGATGGGTCGTATATGCGGATGACGAGCTGGGAGGAAAGTCAGATGACCTTCATGATCTATCTCAACGAAGGGATGACGGGTGGGGACACACGATTCTTTGTCGACATGGAGCAGGCATTCTTACAGCGTCCCTTCCTGTCTGTGCAGCCGAAGAAAGGGATGGCACTGGCATTCATGCATGCCATCTGGCACGAAGGTGCCGTCGTGCGCAGTGGGAAAAAGTATGTGCTGCGCACGGATATCATGTATAGACAGGTCTCGAAGATATAGCCGGGAATGAAGGGGCGGGAGATGCTTGCGAGGAACCGTTCGACCCGTCAGGCGTCTGGGGGATTATTAGACCGAGCCCCACGGTGTCGTTGTCGGGAGTCTGCGTTCATGATCCCTTCGGCCGCCCGCGTGGCCTGATGGTCGATTCCATTCCAAACCGCTTCGCCATCCGTCTTACCCAGGTTTCTTCGCCAAAGGGGCGGCCTCGTTGCACGCTGAGTCTGAGGGACTCCAGTTCTAACGCGTTGTCGGGACGATTCATTCGAGATATCCAATCTCGTGGCCGCTCCACGGGCCAGGGACTCAGCCAGGCTGCCAGTTTGGCGTCGTCCTGATCCCGGCGCCAGAGGCTAGACCATCGCCAGTTTTCTGCTTGTTTAACCAGCTTCGCCCGAAGCGCATTACGTTCCACGTAGCGCGCAACAGTCAGGAAATGCTCATCCGTCTGTACCGGAAATGATTTGAAGCGGCCTTGATATACTGAGCCAGTCCCGGCAGTGTTGTGGTGAACATGCCAGCGCTGCGTATGCGTGACCGTGATCCATCGCAGCACTTCGGAGAGCTCCCCATCATGTCGAGGCCAGAGGACGAGATGCCAGTGATTCGGCATCAAGCAATAGGCGGCGATTCGAATCCTGGTCTGGGCGTGAGCCTCGGCGAGAATCTTCTCAAAGGCAGCGTAGTCAGCGGGTTTCTCAAACAAGGGGAGGCGCCCAACCCGACGGTTCAGGACATGATAGGCAAGATCTCCAGCAGCGAGGCGTGGGCGGCGTGGCATGGAAGATCTTGTAGCAAGGCGGCGACGAGGCTGTCAAGAAAATACTCCCGACCCCTTTTCTTGTTCCCGATTTATTTCATCGTGTCGCACATAGGCGCAAAGTATTCCAGGTCAATCACCTTCTGTCCGGCAAGCCGTGTGTCGAGCAGTTCTGGAGCTTCGGCAGAATTGTCGAGGAAACCGACCAGCATCTGGTTGCGGCGGGGCTGTTCCTCCACTTTGACGATATAGCGGTAGTTGCCGCGTTGCCGCGCGAGGTCGCGGATACTGCACAAAAGAAAGAATGATGAGCCCACCGACGAGCCAATGGCCGTGATCTGAATCTCCACAATCGACGTTCGAGCCAGACGCTCGGTTTCGGTGAGGACAATATCCATCTTCGGGTTGCCGAATCGCTTCGAATCAGAGCGGAAGCTCTGTGCGGCGGCGGGAATGACTACAAGCACAGCCAGGATCATCGTTGCGAGTAATCTTTCTGCCATGAACGCAGACGAGCAACTTCGCCATGTCTTGACTGCCCGCACGATTCTCAAGAGGCTCCCTCAAAGTGTTGCTACGGCAAATCTATCATATTCACGAAAAGGGGAAGGGGCTGAGTCGAATCAACCGCCACGCGCCGGGACAGAGTTTCCTGAGACCTTTTTCTTCTCTTTATTTCTCGCCTAGCTCAGTCTAGGATGAACCTGTTCGAATCGATGGCGCGCCGGACCCCCAGGCGTTGATCGAGATTTTGGGGCCAGTTGGATATGCTTCCGATCTGTTTGAGAATAACAGGCACCGCGTAGGATGGAACTCATAGCCAATATCGTTGGTCTTGTCGTTGTTGCCATGATCGCTGCCTTGGTGATAGGGGTTTCTAATAAGTACTCCAGGAGGCGAATGGCGGCGTCACCTGCCATGGGGAAGTTGAATGTGCCTTGTGATCCAGATCTCCACACTGATTTCCTGAACGCATTGACCAAGGACAAGATTCAGTTCGTCCCGCCGACTCAATCAGAGCCGGCCCCTATCCATTCGAACAACACGCAGGATTCGCCCATGTGTGTGGTGCTGGTCGCAGAACAAGACTATGTGCGGGCGGAACAGATTTTAGTTGGGTTTCAGCGAAAGTGGTGTTCGCGAGATGAGAAAATGAAGTGAAAGAGAGAAGGTGCTGGCCTGCCACAGGGCGGAAACCGGAGAGAGGTCAACCGTCACGTTACTCCAAACTCTGCTCCGAGGAACCGGCAGGCCCGCCAGGCGCTCTGGAGTATTTGATGGCAAGACTTGATCCCATTTGAATGACCCCATTTGAACATGGGTGGATGTGTCGCCCTTGCGGTCATGATTAATCGATTAGCAACGGCACAATGTGGGAATCTCCTGTGAGTAAGAATGGACCGTAAGGGCTGAACGGGAAGGGGAGGGAGGCGAGGAAGCAGCCGGTCTATGGTGAACCCGCCGAACCAATCACCACCATTCGACAGGCTCATGGTAGACGCCCACGGAAATGGTTTCCTCGCACCGTTCCGTTTCTCAAGCGATCAGACGGTTCCGATGTTTTCTTTTTTGCGGCTCGATTTCGAGTGGGTACGGAACCGGGCAGGAGGGAGGCCGAGTTCCCGTTTGAATGCGCGATTGAAGGAGGGCTCGGACTCGTAGCCCACATCGCCCGCCACTTCGGCGACGCTCTTGGACGTCGAGCGCAACAGTTGTGCAGCGAGTTGCAGCCTCCAGCGTGTGAGATAGCCGATCGGCGTGTCCGACAGGTAGTGCTGGAATCGTTCAGCGAGCACAGAACGGGATACTCCGACCTCGTGGGCGAGGGTGGCAACGGTCCACGGGTGAGCCGGCTGTCGATGCAAGAGCGCCAGTGCTTTTCCTACGTCTGGATCGCGCACACCGGCGAGCCATCCGGTCTGAGTGTGCGGCAGCTGTGCGATGTAGCGCCGCAACGTTTCCACGAACAACGCCTCGGATAACTTGGCAATCACCGCGGAGCCGCCGGGACCGGAGGCGTCCGCATGGTCGACCGAATAGCGGAGCGTATCTTCCAACCACTGTCCCGAGGGGTTGTCTCGGATATTGACCTTGATGATCGGGGGTAGCCCGGCCATAAAGACCTGGCTGAGCTGAGAGTCGCAAGTCAGATACCCGCAAATCAGCTTCGTGAGTTCCCCGCCTCCGCCGAACTGCGAGATCATCCGTCCCTCTGCCAGGACTTGCTGGAGTTGCTTCGCACTGTCGATTGGTGTGACGGGGGGGCCGTTTCCCATGAGGTGCGCATCGCCGTGCGGGATAATGACGATGTCGCCGGCCTTGAGGGGTACGGCAGAGCCGTCTTGCTCGACTCGGGCATAGGCCCGTCCGTCGATGATCAAGTGGAAGATGATGACGTGCGCGGTACGGGCGGACAGGTATGACGCCATGGTGCAGGAGTCGGGTTCGCGGGCACACCACGGCGCAGAGAATTCGCCGTTGAAGAACACTGCGCCGTCCAGTTTCACGGCCTTGAGTACTTCAGACAGCACATCCATACGGGCTCCGCGTGACATGGTCGGATAATCCGCAAAGAATTCCGGACGCTTCGAGAAACGGGATGCAGCTTAGCATGCTCCGGATAAGAGAACCAGACGCGCTGATAAGACGCCGGCTGGCCTGTTCTCTATAGTGCGAGTAGACACAACGCGGCGCAAAGGGTGGCCGCATACACTACACAACTTGAAAGAGAGGCCATGGTCACGAACACGGTGGTGCCTGACATAGACGGTCTGAAAGCTCGTCTCAGGGCGATCTGGACGGCGGGGGACTACGATCGATTCTCGCGGTATTTGGAAGGCAGCGCACGCGAGTTTTATGAGCGCCTGAACATCGCACCGGGATGCCAGTTGCTGGACGTCGCGTGCGGATCTGGTCAGCTGGCGTTGCTAGCGTCTAGAGATGGCGTGGAGGTGACTGGGGTAGACATCGCCGGGGATTTGGTCGAGCGGGCGCGGGCACGTGCAGGAGCGGAAGGTCTGCGCGCCCGCTTCGAGGAAGCGGATGCCGAAGCGCTTCCGTTCGAAGATGCCAGTTTCGACGTGGTGACGAGCTTGATCGGCGCCATGTTCGCTCCGCGGCCAGACCTGGTGGCCAAGGAACTGTTCCGCGTGTGCGTGCCCGGAGGGACCATTGCCATGGCCAATTGGACGCCGCAGGGATTTATCGGACAGATGTTCAAGGCCGTCTCGAAATTCATCGCCCCGTCCGGCATGCCCTCACCCGTGTTGTGGGGAGATGAACCGACGGTTCGTGACCGACTTGGGATGGGGCTGTCGGAACTCAGTATGACCAGGAGACAGTATACGTTCGCGTATCCTTTTCCGCCTGAGGAGGTGGTGGAGTTCTTTCGCCTCCACTATGGACCGACCAATCGAGCCTTTGCCGCTCTCGATGCCGAGGGCCAATCACGATTGCGCCAGGAACTGGAAGCGCTCTGGACGGCTCACAATCGAGCAGGAGCGGGCTGCACGACCGTCTTTGCAGAATATCTGGAGGTGATAGGCATTCGGGCGTGATCGACGGGTAAACCACAGGGGAAGGATTGCACGGCTACTGATGTCGGCGTGCTCACTCGCCTGGTTAAAAGAGTATGATAGCCAAGTTACTCAGTTCACAAGGAGGCCGCTATGAAATCATTTCGATTGCTCACCGTAACCTTGGGGCTGTTGCTCACAGGTACGACCCTCGCCTCGGCGGAAATTTTGGCTCTGATCAACTATGAGAGTAAACCCAACCAGCCAGTGAGACGGGAAGGGATTGCGATCATGGAGATTGATCCTGAGTCTGGGGACTTTGGAAAGATCCTGATGGACATTCCGCTTCCGTCTGACCTTGTGGCGCACCACATTTTTTTCAATCGGGATCGGAGCAAAGCCTATGTCACAGCCTTGGGGAAAAGCCTGTTGCACGTGATCGACCTCACGAAGTTTCCCTACCGGCTTCGCGCGATCAACGTATCGGACTGCCTGGTCGGTGAGGATCTCGTCGTCTCGGAAGATAACAAGACCTGGTATCTCACCTGTATGGGTTCGAGTAACGTGATTGTGGGCGACGCGCTCACGGATAAGCCGATCAAAGCGGTCAGCGCGGCTGCCCCGTCCGTGGCGACGATTTTGTATCCCCATGGGATCGCGATTCACAACGGCATCGATCGCATCCTCGTCACCAGCACCGTCAAGCCCGATATGTCCGACGCGGGTGATTCGGTCACGGTGTTGGAGGCCAGTACCGGCAAGGTGCTCTCGACGCACAAAATTGGGTCGAAGCCGGCTCCGGCTAAATCGGCCCCCGTCGAAATCATGTTCAGCCCGAAGGCGAATCCGCCGGTTGTGCACATCACCAATATGATGGAAGGGACGTTCTGGGCCGGGGTGTGGGATTCGAAGAGCAAGGCCTTCTCGTTCCATGAGATCGATGACTTTGGATCACGGCAGCAAGGCATGCCGTTGGAAATACTCTACAACGCGAAGGGAGACCGCTTGTTCGTCACCACGGCGAAGCCGGGATTCGTCAATCTGTACGACAACAGCGATCCGCAGCAGCCGAAGTTTCTCAAAACGATCGCCGCCGCTGCCGGCGCCCATCATAGCGTCCTGTCGCCCGATGAACGGTACCTCTTCGTCCAGAATAGCCTGCTCAATCTGGAAGGCATGAGCGACGGGTCCATCACGGTGATCGATCTGAAACAGGAGAAAGTCTTGGGGAGCATCGACACCCTGAAGGCGCAGGGGTTCAATCCCAACTGCATCATGTTGCTGCCGAATCACTTTCAGCCGGGCGGCTTGCGGGCGAGCCTGGTTGTCAAGTGAACCAGCGGGAAGACCAGTCAGAGTCAAACGTGGAACACGTGCCTGCTTGATCGAGTGGGCACGTATTCTGATATAGGTATCAAAAGCGAGAACCGTGAGCGAAGGGGCGCGAAGAGCCCTTCGGCAAGCTCAGGAGGGCGTATCTGGAAATGGCTCAGCAAGTAAAGATTCCTGAGAGTGTTGACAGCTCCAAGCGGGAATCGAAGACCTTTCTCAAAGCTGTCAGCCGAACACAGCAAGAGGAAACTGACCCCCCACTGGGCGGTTGGCGTGAGATTGTGAACTGTGGGCAGAATGCGAGGAAAGCACGTGTGTCCGGAATCGGAGGGAAGACACGCCGAGTTCCACAGATTGCCAGGACGTCAGATGTTGTCAGGTCGACGACTCTGAGCAGCTGCTAATCTCTCTCGTTTAAGATTTTCGGCACTCAAGCGTTCTATTCGTTGGTGCTCCTCACTTCTCGCTATTTTCTGAACATACGCATTCAACAGCAATAGCCCGAAGACAACGGTTCCCCCTAAAACGACCCACGCCATATCTCCCAATACCCAATCAGGATCCTTAAATATGTTGGTATCTTCCATCAGCGCAGCTCCTTGTTGAGCGAGTTTTTCGACATACTGCCTTCCAGCCAACACTTCAAACCGCATAAACCTAAACTCATACGCCATGGATTTCAAGCATGAAGTCTATAAGGGTTCCCGTGGGAGAGAGGCCATGAGGGGGAGCTTACGGGGGCACCTCATGGCCGACCCCAACGCTCAGCAACTCCTTGAATTCAAGGTTGAAGTGCAACACCTGGAGCCCGAGCGAAGACTTCGGCGTATCGGGCGCATTCATCCCCGCCGCTTCGGGATGCAGACCCTGTCCCCTCATGGCACACGCCATCGATTGGCAAACCGCAGTTACGAGCACTTCACCTAGCCCGCAGGATTCATGAACGCTTCTACTACAATCGTCGATCCGCTGCTCCGACGAGCCTTCGGTCGGCGGGCTCGCCCCTCGGACCCTCCACGTACTGCACGAGTACGCCTCGGATCCTCCGGGCTCCGCGCGCCGGTCTCGCGACGCGGCTCAACGATTTCGCGACGAACTGTCATGAATAATGTGGACTAATGCTCGATATCAATTCAGATGCCGGCAGATCGTCCGTCGCGGTAGAACAGCATCTTGCGAGTAGTCATCTCCTAAGATCTGATCACAGGATGCTCAAAATGGCCACGGTTCTCACCCTCCCAACCCCGGCGCGCCCAAGACGCGTCCTTCCACAGGCGCGGCCGCAGCGAGCTGCGAACAACAGCTTCTCCAAGCTGGCTCGGTGACGTTTCCCCAGGATGGCCTGGATGAGCCCCCCACTGCGCGCGTTGTGCCTGGCACTTCCAATTCTCTCTATCTCTCTTTAGGGGAGTGGCCAAGGCTGCCCTTTACTGCGCGCATCGAACGAGCACATTCCTATCGTGCACGTTCTGCGAGCAAGAAGGGCACCTGGCTGCTCCCTGCCCGGCTGGCGGACTTTTTCAGCATCCTGCTAGGGACTGAAGAGCGCGCTGTTCATCATGAGATGCGCGGCGATGCTTGCGGCATAGCCCAAAGCAATCGCCCATGACCATTTCAGGTGGGCATAGAACGTATAGATCCCCCTCGCCTGCCCCATGAGGGCCACGCCCGCTGCCGACCCGATAGATAACAGCGATCCGCCGACACCGGCCGTCAATGTCACCAGGAGCCACTGGCCGACACTCATATCCGGATTCATGCTCAGGACGGCAAACATGACGGGAATGTTGTCGATCACCGCCGAAAGAATCCGATGGCACGCACTCGGCTTCTGAGAGGAGCAGTCGTTGATCTCAGCGGATCACTCGACTATACGAGAGGGCTGTCTACCTTCCTCACTCACACGGTCAAACCAGCTCTGTAGGCGTCGTGTGATTCATTTCGTCCTCCGCTAAAAACTCGATCTCTCCCGTGACGACATCGTACATCGCGCCGACGATCGCGATCCGCCCCTCCCGGATGAGACCGTCGAGCGTCCGGCTCTGCTCACGCATCTGCTGAACAACCCGTAATACGTTGCGGCGGGCCACGGCATCGACGAACGATTGCTTCTCAGCCGCCGGTCGTTGATCGAGGCCCCGGCAGATGACCGGGTCGACCGATTGCTGAATGTCCCGTACGATGTGGTCGAGGTGTTGGCAACCTGTAGCCTCGGCGGGCGTCCGGGTCTCTCCGAAAAGGTTGATGGCCGCGGTCACGGCTCCGCACCGGGTGTGCCCCATGACCAGGACCAGCTTCGCCCCGGCCACGGCACAGCCATACTCCGCGCTGGCCAGTATTTTCCGGCTCATGACGTTGCCGGCGATGCGGACGCTGAAGATATCGCCCAGGCCTAGATCCAAGACCAACTCGGCGGGCGTACGGGAGTCGATACAACTCAGTACGACGGCCAAGGGGTGTTGTCCCTCGGACGTGGCGCGGACCTGGCGGATGAGGTCGCGGGTCAACCGCCGGCCGCTGCGAAATCGTTCATGGCCGTCCTTTAGGATGCGCAAGACCTGCGGCGGCGTGAGGGCGTCTTGCAGATCACGGGTTGAATAGTCCACATACTGGATCTGATCGTCGAATTGATACTTGCTCCGAAACCCGACGAGGCTCACGTCGACGCCACGGAGCGGGCCCGCGACCTCCTTGAAATCTCGGATCAGGCCGAGCACGTCCGGATCGATGTAGTCCGTACTCTGTGCGTCGAGCAACACGTCCCCGCCGCGAGGAACCTCGTCTAACACTTTGGACAGGGCGGCGCGATTCAGAAAACTTACCTGGTTGGACAGTTCGATGTGCACCACGTCACCGCCCAGGTGCTGTTCGACATAGCGGCGAATCGGCTGGCGCATGTTGCTGTTCAGGATGAAACCGATGCCGATGGCCAGCCCAATCAGGATACCGATGAGCAAGTCGGTGAACACGATGGCCACGACCGTCGCCGCGAAGGGGATGAACTGATACCGTCCCTCGTTCCACATTTGCTTCACCAGCACCGGGCTGGCCAGTTTGACCCCCGTCACCACGAGGATCGCCGCCAGACAGGACAGAGGAATCATGTTCAGCCACATCGGCAGGAACGCGACGCTGACCAGCAGGAACACACCGTGGATGATCGCCGCGAGTTTCGTCTTGCCCCCGGCGTTGATGTTCACGGAACTGCGGATGATCACAGAAGTCATCGGCAGTCCACCGATCAGCCCGGCGGTCACGTTCCCGATCCCCTGAACGAGCAGTT
Source organism: Nitrospira sp. (assembly GCA_005116945.1). Classification (GTDB taxonomy): domain Bacteria; phylum Nitrospirota; class Nitrospiria; order Nitrospirales; family Nitrospiraceae; genus Palsa-1315. The sequence continues at coordinate 55,254 of SWDH01000027.1, read as the reverse complement.
CCCGACTCGCAGGCGAGGTTCGCTTCTGCGGGTCGATCTTATCGACCGCCTCCAGATTTAATAATGTTTCCAACGAAGCCACGGCAGCGAGCGTGACGGCGGCGAAGTACACCGCCGGGTTCGACCACTGCGAGAAGTCGGGCAATTGCAGGAACCCGATGAACCCGGCCAGGCTGTCCGCTACCGGCACCTGCACGAGGTGGCTCGGTCCAATGACCCAGTCCCCGCCGAGTTGCCGGAACAACTGGCTGATGCCGACGCCCAGCAACACCACTATCAGGGGTGCGGGGACGACCGAGTTCTTCAAGTGCCTCCATTTGGCCCAGACGACCAGCACCGCAATCGATATGAGGCCGATCGCGGCCGCGCCGGGGTGGATGTCCCCGATCGTTCGGACCAATTCGGAGAACGTGTTCTCGTGGTCAAATTGTTGGAACGCCAGATCCCCTTCCGGGTCGGCGTCGTGGCCGAAGAGATGGGGGATCTGTTTCAGAATCAGGATGATTCCGATGGCGGCCAGGAGACCCTTGATCACGCTGGACGGGAAGAAGGCGGCGATGAACCCGGCCCGGGCCAGTCCCAGGCCGATCTGTATCAGCCCCGCGAGAACCACCGCCAGTAGGAACGTCGGGAACGACCCGAGTGACAGGATCTGGGCAGCGACGATCACCGTCAACCCAGCGGCCGGACCACTGACGCTGGTGTGCGACCCGCTCAAGATCCCCACCAGGATGCCGCCGACGATCCCAGCCAACACCCCCGAGAGCAACGGGGCACCGGACGCCAGCGCTATCCCCAGGCACAAGGGCACGGCCACGAGGAACACGACCAAGCTGGCCGTGAGGTCACGCGGCAGGGTAGCAGACAACGGACCGTTCGTCTGCAGCATGGAGCCACTCTCCTTTTTCGGTCGGTAGGCTACAAAAACTATTAAACTCTGTGGCGTGGTTGGCGTTAGGGACGAGTCGACCGACCTGCGTCTACGGCGCTGAACCCTGTATGACTGTATTCGCTAGGCATGCACAGGTCTGTATGTCTGCAACGAACTTGGTGAAGATGTGACCCTGACACGAGTTGAACGTACGACCCGCGGGTTTAGGAAACGTGCGATTCCGGGGTTCGAACAAGACCATGTGCCAGGAAGCGGAGGACCTCTTCAACTTCTCCCTGGTGGTTGATGAAATACCTCGCCCGCGACTTTTCATGCCGGCCCACGCGCACCCCCATGGCAAGCCCTTCTGACAGCTCGAAGACATCCTCATCTGTGTCGTCATCGCCGATGAAAAATAAATGAGTCTTCCGCAAATGCTTCATGAGAGCCAAGGCGGCTTGCCCTTTTCCTTCTTGCCCCGGGTACAACACATTCACCGAAGCTTTCCCAAATATGAGACGCGGAGCCGGAGTGAGTTGATCGAGAAGGAGGACAAGCGCCGTGCGAACTTTGCCCGGCTTACTGACGCCTCGATAATGGAAGGTGAGTGTATAGCGTTTCTGTTCAACCTCAACCCCATAGTGCTTGAGCGGCTCAGCGAAATCCGTGTTCACTCGCTTCATCCACTCCGCACAGACATATTCCGCCGAGAGCAGGGCCTCGGGAGTCGTGCAGGGGCTTTCCAGCCCATGGTTCCCGATCAAATGAGGAACCGCTCGATCGACCCGTGGCGCAAGATCGGCAAGCGCTCGACCGGAAATCACTGCGCAGGCCGCGCGTGTTCCAAGCTCCTGTAACGGTTCATGCACGGAAGGGGAAATCTTGACGGAGTCTCGATCCGCCGAGATCGGCGCAAGTGTCCCGTCGAAATCGAAGGCGTAGAGGACGGGCTTCTCAGTCAACGCGTGCAGTGCCCGACGCCCCTCCTCAGAAAACACATAGGTCATGCCTGGCCGCCCATGGTCGTTCTCACGCCTCGCGCCCCCGTTTGGCGGGCGATGCGGGCTCGTTGCCGCATCCGAGCCGCGTCCATCAGCATGCGTCCAGCCCAGCGGTACACGTTAAACTCCTGCACAATGTCGCGCATGCTACGCATGCGAGCCCGTTGTTCGCTTGGGGACATGGTCAGGGCCACATGCAAAGCGGCCGCACACTGATCGATGTTGTACGGATTGATCATCAGCGCCTCGGGTAATTCAGCCGCGGCGCCGGTAAATTGGCTGAGGATCAACACACCTTGCTCGTCATCCCGCGCGGCGACGAATTCTTTCGCCACGAGATTCATGCCGTCATGCAGACTGCTGACAATGCAGAAGTCGACCCCTCGATAATACGTCGCGATCTCTTGAGGATCGTGGTGTTCGATCCGGAGAGAAATCGGCTGATATCCCTCTCGCCCAAATCGTTGATTGATGCGTTCGGCCGACGCACGTACTTGCTGCGTGAGCTGCTGATATTGTTCGATCTTGGAGCGACTGGGGGCGGCGATTTGGACGAAGGAGAATGTGCCGATCCATTCCGGCTGCAGCTCCAGAAGCCGTTCGACAGCAAGGAACCGCTCGAGAATACCCTTCGTATAATCCATTCGTTCGACGCCGAGGCCGACGCGCTGTGTGTGTGGGAGTCCGTTGCTCGAACGAATATGCGTCCGACAGGTCGGCACAGGCGGCTGTTCCTTGAGCACCCGACTCGGCCATTCGATTGAAATTGGGTAATGGTTCACCGTGGTTAACTTGCCACCGTATGAAATCGTGGAGCTGTCCCAATCGATCTTCGTTTCCAGCGCGCGATCCACGGTTTCGATGAAGTTGGTGCGATGGAAGCGCGTGTGAAACCCGAGAATGCTGCTTCCCAAGAGCCCTTCGAGAATTTCTCGATGCCACGGACAAATCGCGTAGCGCTCGGGATTAGGCCACGGAATGTG
>SWDH01000027.1:0-52299 GCA_005116945.1 Nitrospira sp. | reverse complement strand
TTTGAAAACCGAACGTCGGAATGCCATAAGGAAGATCGAGGTCGTTGTCGATGGTCTTCGGCACATGCACAACTTGAATCCGCCCAGCCGCCTGCTCCTCCAGTTTGAGCGATGAGAAGGCGGTATCGTCGCCGCCGATGGTCACCAAGCGCGTAAGGCCTAACCTCATCAAGGAGGATAGGACCTTGGCGAGAGACTCAGCCTTCTTCGTCGGATTCGCCCGCGAGGTACCGAGATACGACCCGCCCCGGAAGTGAATGCGACTGACTTCTTCAATGGAGAGGGGGCGTACCCGACTCTCACTGTCTTCCATAAGCCACTTGAATCCGTCAATGATGCCGACCACGTCGCAGCCGCCGAGAATACTGCGGATCGTGACCGCGCTGATGACACTGTTGATTCCCGGCGCCGGTCCACCCCCGACTAGGATACCGACAGTCGCGCGAGGGGAAGGCATAATGTCAAAACTCCTGTGATGCTAACAGTTTGTGTGAAAACTCAATTTTCGTGTAACAAACTGTCTGGGAGCACGTAGGACACTACTACCTGAATAGTCAGCAGGATGCTCAAAAGGTCCGTCCAGCAAGGCCGCAGGCGAGTCGAAACCGGAGACGTACCCTCTGGGGTACGTTGAGGATTTCGATGAGCTGAGAACGCCGCTGGCGGACTTTTTCAGCATCCTGCTATTCCGAGTTTCTCAAATACACCGTCCAATAGACCAATGCGACGAGAACAGTCCCGCCGAAGATATTACCGATCGTGACGAGCGCAAGATTGCTGACTGCATCAACGGCTGAGAGCGGCATCGAGGTTCCCGCAGCGAGTGCCACGCCGATGGGGAGAAAATACATGTTGGCCACGGAATGTTCAAATCCGCAGGCGACGAAGGCACTGATGGGGAAAAGAATCGCAAGGATCTTGTCCGTGACACTCCGTGCTCCCATGCACAACCAGACGGCCAGACAGACCAGCACATTACAGAGGACGCCACGGGCTATTGCCGAGACCGGATCGAGTGCGATCTTGCCACGCGCAATCTGGACCATCGTCTCTCCGACCGCGCCATCGCTCATGCTCTGTATGCCAGCCAGCCATACTAACACTGCTGTTCCAACTGCGCCCACCAGGTTGCCGAGATAGACCCATCCCCAATTCCTCATGACTTGTTGTGTCGTCACTCGACCGGAAGCCCAGGCCATCGCAATCAGATTATTGCCGGTAAAGAGCTCCGCCCCGCCCACCACCACGAGAATGAGCCCCACACTGAACGTGATACCGCCCGCCACACGCATGAGTCCAAACGCCGGAAGTTGACCGGTCTTGCCCCCGGTCATCGTGACGGTATAGAACAAGGCGCCCAGCGCAATGAAGGCCCCTGCCAAGACGGCCAGGGCAAACATAGTCAGGACCGGCATCGCCGCTTTCGCGACGCCGATTTCACGCACCCGCAAGGCAATCTCCGCGGGTGAGTAGGCATCGAGAAAAGCAATCGGCGTGGCGGTTGTTTGATCCATTGGGTAAGTTGGTGATCAGCTTTCAGCCATCAGCGGTCAGCTCGAACTATCTTTCAGATTCGTCCACTGAAAGCTAACAGCTGATCGCTGAGCGCTATCATTATGTAATCAATTGCCGTCGCATATGCCGCAGTTCCGCTTCATCTTCCGGGTCGAGTTCATCCCGTTCGACCGGCTCCACCCGCACGGCAGACACCTTGTACTCTGGGCACTTTGAACTTTCATCCGCACTCGATGAGAGTAATGCATTCACCGTTGAGGCCGGGAAGTGAAAGCTGGTGAAGAGATGTCCCGACATGACTCGTTCACTCCCCACGACGGGAAGCAGTGCCTCGCCACGGGCGCTCACCACACGAACGATCTCACCGTCACGCAGCTGCAGCCCCTTCATATCGACTGGATGCATTTCCAGCACATCAGTATCGACCAGTTCGAGAATGTCTGTCCGCCTGGTTTGAGCCCCGCAGTTATAATGCTGGAGAATACGGCCAGTCGTCAGCACGAATGGATACTCCTTGCTCGCCGCTTCTCCCGGTGGCAAATACTCAACGCCGACAAAATGCGCCTTCCCCGTTGGGAATGTCTCCTGATGCATCAGTGCTGTGCCTTCGTGCATGGCAGTCGGCACAGGCCACTGCAACCCGGCATGCTGATCGAGCCGGTCGTAGGACACGCCAGCGAACATCGGTGTGAGCCTCGCAATCTCGTCCATGATCTCCGAGGGATGCTGATAGTGCATGGAATAGCCCATCCTGGTTGAAACTTCGCAGACCACGCGCCAATCTGGAAGAATCCCGTGAGGCGGCTCCACCGCCTTCCTGATCCGCTGAATACGACGTTCAAGATTGGTAAAGGTGCCGTCCTTTTCTAGGAACGATGCGCCGGGCAATACTAGATGTGCAAACTTCGCGGTCTCGCTGAGAAATAGATCTTGCACCACCAGAAACTCAACATGCTTCAACGCCTCATGCACTTTCTTCAAATTCGGATCGGTCTGTGCGACGTCATAACCGATGATCCAGAGCCCCTTGAGCCGACCCGCAATCGCCGCGTCCCACATATCGGGGGTTTTCATGCCGCGCTTCGTGGGCAACGGACGGCCGGTAATGGTCTGATGCAGCGTTGCCAGCTTCGGATCATCCAAACTCTGGTAGCCGGCGAAGTAGGTTGGGAGGCAGCCCATATCCGAGGCCCCCTGCACATTGTTTTGTCCACGCAAGGGATTGATGCCGGTGCCCGGCTTTCCGATGTTGCCGGTGGCCAAGGCGAGGTTGCAGAGCGCGATCACCCCATGACTCCCCCATCGATGCTCTGTCACACCGAGACCATGGACACAGAACGAGGCACCGCTGCTCCCATAGAGTCGTGCCGCCTGTGCGATGAGATGGGCCGGCACACCGGTGATAACCTCAGCCGCTTCCGGCGTGCAGTCCGAAACCGTATTGAGCCAATCCTCGATTCCTTCGGTCCTTCCCGCGATGAAAGTATGATCGAGAAGCCCCTCTTTCACCAAGACATGGCCCATCGCATTGAGCAAGGCGACGTTGCTGCCTGGCCGCAATTGCAGATGAAGATCGGCCAGCCGCGCCAGTTCCGTGCGCCTGGGATCGATGACGATCAAGGGCACCCTTCGCCGATGCGCCTGCTTGATCTTGGCCCCGACGACGGGATGGGACTCGGTCGGGTTCGCTCCCACCACCATAATCAGCTGAGTCAAATCGAGGTCCTGAATGGAATTGGTTGCGGCTGAGGCACCGAGTGTTTCCATCATGCCGGTAACGGTCGCGCTGTGGCAGACGCGCGCACAGTTGTCGATGTGGTTTGTGCCGATCACACAACGCATAAACTTACCGAAGAGATAATTCTCTTCGTTCGTGCCTCGGCTGGACGAAATGGTCGCGAGGGCATCCGGACCATGTTTCTCCTTGATACGCATGAACTCCTGCGCGACCAGATCCAAGGCCGATTCCCAGGAGATCTCTTCCCAATCATTCCCGCGTCGTAGCAGTGGAACACGCAGCCGATCCGATGCATCGTTGTAGGTCCAGCCGAACCGTCCCTTCATGCAGGCGTGCCCCCGATTTGAGGGTCCATCGTCTGCAGGCATCATCTGAACCACTCGTCCATCCCGCACACCGGCATCGAACGCACAGCCTACCCCACAATAGGCGCAGGTCGTCCGCACAGTCCCGGTCGATATGCCCTTCTCCAGCACTGTTTTTTCCGTGAGCGCTCCGGTCGGACATTCCTTCACACAGGCGCCACACGACACGCAATTGGATGTGGCAAACGCTGACATCTCACCCATGAAGAATCCGCCCCCTGCTGTAGGCCTAGCCCCAAATCCCCGCCCCGACATCGTCAATGCATGCGTGCCCTGAATCTCATCGCAGGCTCGCACGCAGCGGGCGCAGGAGATACAGGCTGCATTGTCGAAGGTGAAAAACGGGTTCGAGTCGTCCCGCACGGAAGCGCGCTTGCTGCGCGCCCCATCGGGATACCGCACTCTATCCACGCCGCAGGCGAGTGCCAGCTCGCGCAATGGGCCCGACATCTCGCTGCCTTCAGGCTGTTCAGACACATAGAGTTCGACGATGTTATGGCGATGCCGCCTGAGCCGATCGCTCTCGGTGCGGACGACCATATCGGGTCTGACTGGAGTCGTACAGGAGGCAGGAGTTTCTGACTGTCCCTCAATTTCGCAGATACAGAGTCGGCAGGAGCCGAAGGGAGCGAGTTGATGCGAGACGCAGAGGCTGGGGATCGAAATCCCAGCCTTCCGCGCGGCCATATAAATGGTATCGCCCGGTTCGGCAGCGACAGAACGGCCATTGATGGTTAGATTCATCGTTTCCAGCTTTCAGCAATCAGTTCTCAGCGAGCAGCTTATTGCTGACTGCTGAATGCTGACAGCTTGCTTCTGAATTCATTCGGAAAATGTTCAATCGCCGTCAACACAGGATAGGGAGCGCGCCCCCCTAACGCACAGAGGCTGGTTGCCTTCATGGTCTCGCCGAGGTCAGACAAGAGGACGAGATCTTCCGCGGTTCCCTGACCGATCTGAATCCGTTCGAGAATTTCTCGACCGCGGACCGAACCAATTCGACATGGGGTACACTTGCCGCACGACTCGTCCGCCGTGAATGCCATGAAGTGCCGTGCCAACTCGACCATGTCCGTCTCGTGATCATAGACGACGATACCGCCATGACCGAGAATGGCTCCGACCTCGGCGAACGCGTCATAGCAAATAGGGATATCCAGTTGCGATTCGGGAAACAGGCTCCCCAACGGCCCCCCGATCTGCACAGCTTTGAACCTCGAGCCTGCTGCCATGCCGCCACCGAATCGATCCAAGATGTCACGGAGCGTGAGGCCAAAAGGAATTTCAATCAGCCCGGGCTGCTTCACCCGACCACCGAGCTGCACGGCCATCGTCCCGCGCGACCCTTCTGTCCCGATGGAGGCATGCCACGCGCCCCCGTTGGCGAGAATATTGGGAATCGTCGCGAACGTTAGAACGTTGCTGACGATCGTCGGTTTGCCATAGAGTCCGGACTCTGCCGGGTAGGGCGGCTTGGCCAGCACGACGCCACGGCGGCCCTCAAGCGATTCCAGCAAGGCGGTTTCTTCGCCGCAGACGTAGGAGCCGGCACCGCTCACCACCTCAAGATCAAACGGGTAGTCGTCGCTGTCCAACAGATCTGCCTCACGCGCTTTCTGAATCGCGAACCGCATGGCCTGCGCCGCCGCTGGATATTCGTGCCGGCAATAGATATAGCCACGAGTCGCCCCGATCGCACGCGCACAGATCATCATGCCTTCGATCAATCGGAAGGGATCGCCCTCCATGATCATCCGATCGCAATAGGTGCCGGCGTCCCCTTCGTCGGCATTCGCCACCACATATTTCTGTTCCGACGACGCCTGCTGCGCAACCTGCCACTTCTTCCACACGGGAAACGCCGCGCCTCCGCGACCGCGCAATCGCGAGATGCGCAACTCTTCGACGATGGCTTCCGGCGAGAGGCTCCCCGCCGCCGCCAATCCTTTGAGTCCACCTCGCGCTTGATACTCATCGAGCGCAAGCGGCTCGGTGATGCCGAAGTTGGCGAAGGTAAAGCGGGTCTGTTGTTGCAAGAACGGTATCCCGGCAACCGGCGTCCCACCCACGCCGGCTACGATGCGAGGCAAGTCGTTCGGCGCCACGTTGAACCAGGCCTCACGCCCGTTGGGTGTCTCTCGCTCCACCATCGGCTCCAGAAAGAAGGCTCCGCGCGAGGACGTGCGAATCAGTTGAATTTCAGGACGCTCGCTCCAAGCATCGGCAAGTCGTTCGGCGCCGGCCGCACGGGAAGAGGTATCGTTGGCAAGATAGCAGCGCATTGTCTTCATTGATCAGACTCTGAAAAACTCAATCTATGCACATGCAGCGTTGGAAACATACATCGTGCTGCCGTTGTCAGCAGAGCTTCAGGATGCTCAAAAAGGCTGTCCAGCAAGGCCGCAGCGAGCGAAGTGGCGAGGCGTACGCTTCGGTACGTTGAGCCTCGAAGCGATGCGAGAACGCTGCTGGCAGACTTTTTCAGCATCCTGCTATCTATAGGGCTCCAGAAGTGACAGCACATCGGACGGCGTCACTCGCCCACAGAGATCCGCATCGATCATCACGGTCGGCGACAACGCGCAGTTTCCTGCGCAGGACATCTGCTCCACAGTGAAGCGCTCTGCCTGCGTGGGATCTCTAGCATTTATACGTATATATTCTTGGATGGTACGGAAGACACGCGCGCCGTGGTTAGCCATGCAGGATTCGCCCATGCACACTCGAATAAGGTGCCGACCGGGCGGCTGAGTCCGTAGGTCGGAATAATAGGACAAGACCCCCGCAACCTGAGCCTCCGTCACCCCTAGTACCTGCGCAATCTGAGGGATGGCATTCGTCGGCACATAGCCTCGGGCAGACTGGATAGCCAGGAGTGCCTTGAGGATGTTCGGATTGTCCAGTAACGCAGGACGACAGGTTTCGAGCGTCTCGGCGAGCTGAGTCTTGTTCCGAATCCTCATCGCGGCACCTCCGGACGGCAAATCTATTCAAGATGCTCAAAAAGTTCGTCCAGCAAGGCCGCAGCGAGCGAAGAGGCGAGGCGTACGCTTCGGTACGTTGAGCCTCGAAGCGATGCGAGAACGCCGCTGGCGGGCTTTTTCAGCATCTTGTTAGTCGAGTCCCACATGGGCCCTCAGCTTGTTATAGTCGAACGAGGCCTGGCCGACCCGCCTGATTCCAGGGTCATGGCGCTCCATGTCGGCAATCAAGGCGGCAACCTGCTCGCGGCCTGCTGCTGACGTCGCAACGTGACGCGGCATGTGATTCCCCAGCGACGGGCAGGCCCGTTCTGCCCAGCCTAAGTACAGAGTCTCGAGGAACCCGTTCAAGAGAGATCGACCTTCCTCCGCCGAAATCACCAGTGTCAGAGGCTCCTCGATGGCCAACTCCGACTCCTTGAGCTGTCGCGGAGGTGGCCTATAGGTCTCGCCGCGGAAATGAAGAGAGAATCCAAACGTGGCCGCCAGTTTGTGTTTAACAGTATCGAGCCGCTCCCTCGAATCGCACTCCGCCCACAACTGAGTCGCCGTGAGGATCAGTCTTGAAACCACTGCGGATTCAAAGGACCCTGATGCCCCTCGCTGCACGAAATGCTGCGCGTCCCTTGACGTTGTGATCCCACTGGGTGAGGAAGCGGCTGCTTCCCGCTCGAATCCTTCAAGACCTGCGAGCGTCTCGTTTATGTATCCATATTCGCAATGATCGTACAGGGCCAAGGCATACAGATAGGGCTGCCCCCCCTCTGCCACATAGTGAATACTGTTCACGGCGTCGATGAGCGCGGCAAACCGCATGCGCGCGAACGTCCACAACAATACATGTCCATAGCGCTTGGCGAATTCCGGCCAATCGCCGAGTTCGAAAGACCCGGCAGAAATTTCTACCTGCCGCCGATAATCGAGTGTGGCATTCAGCAAGCCCTTTCCGTCCTCGTTGGATAACCGGATTGCAGCGCCCGCAATGACCGCCCGCTCCCACTCCACATCCCCCGGCTCGCGGATCAACCGCGTAAGAAGCACCTGTCCAGGCTGTAGATCCTTGCGGAAGGCTCCGTCCGGCACGCGATAGACCCGCCCATTTCCGATCGAGCGGAAGACCAGACGCTGGGCGGGCTCGTCGACCGACAGGAATTCGGCCAGGTCGAGAGAGGAATGTTTCAGCGGATCCAACCATGCCCGCTCTTCTTGCGGTATATGCTCAGTGATGACATCGCGCAACTGCTCGATCAACGTCAGTTGCCCGTCCTGCGGGTAGAAGTCGGCGTAGAGGATGAGGTCGGCTAACTCCGTTTCCTGCGGCAGCGGAGACAACAAGGCTCCTGCCCCACCCTCAAGATAGGGCTGAAGGGCAAGACCTAGCGCGATCTGCCGCTGGCCAACCATCCTCTGTTCCGACGAAAGGATATCCAGCCGAGCGAGCAACGCGTCGAGCGACGGGGCAAGAGGTACCCAGAGACCGGCTGTTGTCTCACTCGCGAGCTTCATGAATTTCTTCCATCACGATGGCCTCAGCGTCGAGCCAGTCTTCAAGATCGTGTCCGTCTCGATAGCCCCGCTCTTGCCACAAGTCGAACGCCTTACTCAATATCCGTTCCCGCATACCTTCCGGCAACTCAATCGATCGTGGCGATGCCGCCAAGGGCGATCGCATCGGAGGTTTCATTTTCTTTGTGGGTTTTGTTGCACTCATCATACCTCGCTCCTTTGTCGTGAGGGGGATAGGACGGGAGAGTCTTCTTCTGGAATCGTCTGGCGAGAGCCTGGTCCTAACTTTGGGCTCCGCACCGTGATGACAGGGCAGCGAGCTTTTCGCAGAACGGCCTCGGCCACGCTGCCAGAAATGGTGTGAGAGATCCCACGGCGCCCGTGCGTACCCATCACGATGAGGTCGCACGGCAGGGTCTGGGCAGAATCTAAGATTGAATCGGCAGGAAACCCTCCCCGCAGCTGAGACGCCACCTGCATAGTGGGATGCTGGAGGGAAGAGACCAGCTCCTCCAGTCGTTTCGTCCAGGTCTCGACTTCCAAACGACGTGCCCTACTCTGGCCGAGGGTAAAGTCCAAGCCATATGAAACCGGCTCCATGACATGCAGCAACATGAGAGAGGCCTTCGCCTGCTGTGCCACCACGGCTGCATACCCCAAGGCATCGAGGGAACAATCGGAAAAATCGACCGGCACGAGGATACGCTCCAGTGTGATAGGCTTCGACAAGGCGCTCGTGTCCTCCTTGTCTTCCGGCTCCGTTCGCACCGTCAGCACCGGGCAAGGGGCTCCACGAATGACCCGTTCGGCAGTACTGCCCAACAAGACGTGCGCAAGGCCGGTCCTGCCCCTGGTCCCTACGACGATCAAGTCTGAGTCCTCCGCCCGTGCCGCAGTGATCACTTCTTCACTCGGAATTCCCGTAGCCACCCTGGTCGTAACCGCAATCCCACGCAGCTCTGCACGACCTTTAAAATCGACGAGCTGCGACGATTCGGCCTTGAGCAGGTCGGCTAGGTATTGCTGATTGACGAGGTAATCGGGATTGAGTCCCGGTGGAAACTCCGCGACGCACAGCACCGTCAATGAGGCCTTCCACGAGCAGGCAAGAGCACAGGCATAGTCTTCCGCCCGCCTGGCCCACTGCGAAAAGTCCGTCGCAAACAACATTCGCTTGATCACTGATATCCTCTCCCCCCTACTCCCAGCCCTTAGCGGGCTGCTCAAAAAGGCCGTCCAGCAAGGCCGCAGCCGATGAAAGCACCGGAGGCGTAGCCTCTGGGCTACGTTGAGGATGCTTTCGAGGTGAGAACGACGCTGGCGGACTTTTTCAGCAGCCCGCTTGCTTACACCGCCTCCGCGCTGAGTAAGAGTAACTCGCCCTTCATGTTCGGATGGATCGAACAGCGGAACTCGTGCCGGCCAGGCCGCGACATGTTGAAGCGAATGGCCACCTCCCGTTTGGGCTCAAGAAACACTCCACCCACCCCTCGGCCGTAGACGATCACCCCGTCCTTCTCGACCTGAGTCGGGATGCCCTCGAACATGGTCGAGCCAAAGTCGTGCTTTTCAGCATCTTCGTTTCTGATCTTAATTACGGTGGGAAATCCAAGGCGCAGCACTGCCTGCTTGGCCACGAACTTGAAATCTTTGATTGTGACCTCGACGGCTTGCTCCGACTGCGAGGATACAGGCCCCGCCGCCTCCCACCAAAACCCACACGTGACGGCAAGCACAAGGACCCATCCCCACTGTATCTTATGACTGCTCATGTACCCCTCCTTCTTTGAAACCGTAAAAGGTAAGACGTGAAAGGAGAAACGTGTGACTGGAGAATATCGTTCCTCCGAGACATTTCACGTTTTACGTTTCACCTTTCACGAATGATGAACGACTCGGCTTGGGTGGCAGCGGAACAGTCAACACGGGACAACCCGCAGTCCGCACCACCCTTTCTGCCGTACTGCCAAAAAATATTTTCTCGAGCGTGTCCGACCGCCCCCCATAACTGCCCAACACCACCAGGTTGACTTTTTCCACCCGGACCATCTTCGCAATCTCCACAAAGGGAACACCTTCCGCCAGCAGCCTGGTAATCTTCACACCTTTGGCCGGTTCCGAATCGAGTAACCGCCGCGTATTCAAGCGGGCGTGATGCCGCAGTCGCCGCTTCTGAGCTTGCGCGTCGGACGGCACAGCCAACAACCCAAGCCGATTGAAAGCCGCCAGGGCACTCGTATCGATCACGTGCAACAGTAACAGCTCGGCCTGAAAGGTCCTGGCAAGCGTCAGCGCGATGCGGAAGGCTTCTTCTGAGCAAGCAGAAAAATCCACCGGAACAAGAATCCTCGTGCAGAACGGGTCAGCCATACGAACTCCCACTGGATCGACTCATTCCCTGCTACCAGCAAGGGCGGTGCCACCGCACCAAAAGTCGAGAGCAATGACTAAGAGCATAGTGGAAACAAAGACTTTGTCTTTCTTGTCGGACCCTACGCTATCCACCATCGACTCTTTGCATTGTGAGCAGGGGTGTCCTGCTACAGCTCGACTTTCTTTGCTGTGGCAGAACGCGACAGAAGGCGTGGAACCGTGAGACTTTACTCGTGAGGAGTGGGAAGAGAAACGAAGCCGAATGCCTTTCACTCCTCACCCCTTACGCTTTACCCCTTACCCCTCATGCAGTCGTTAAGATAACGGCATTGGACTTGCTGAGATATTGCAAGGAGAAAGGTCGTGCCGACATATGACGCGCAATCAATGGTTGCTCTTAGGGGCGGTGCTGCTAGGGTTGGCGGTCGGGCTGTATATCCTGTTCTTCTGTCCAACTGACTGTCAGTAGCAGGATGCTGAAAAAGTCCGCCAGCAGCGTTCTCGCCTCGAAAGCATCCTCAACGTAGCCCAGAGGCTACGCCTCCGGTGCTTTCATCGACTGCGGCCTTGCTGAACGGCCTTTTTGAGCATCCTGCGGCGATTCCTGCATCGACACTAGTGGGAGATCCAACGGTGTTCAAGAAGTGTACGTTACGTTTTCTGTAGCCTGTTAGTCGCCCGAGCTTGCTCGTCGTGCGGAGCAAGAGTACCAAAGGAGATGTGCGATGCCGTGCCACCGATATCACGGAATGATGACCGTGGATTCCTAAATCGACATGGGCAGCAGCAGCGACCCGCTCTGGTTACGGGTGTGGCGTTGCGTGAATTGTGGCGAAGTCGCTCAGCTCGGAATCATGATGAACCGAACCACCCATCGCAACTGGCTACATCGCGTGGTGAAACAATCGAACCGCACACGTCTTCGCCGTGATGATCGGATAACACTGACGGTATAGGAACCGGTGCCATGGCGACCGCGGCGGATCTGATGACGGCGACTGTCCCGCAGGCTCGCGAGGACAACACGGTAGCCGACGCCATGAAGTTGTTGCAGAGCCGGACATGGGCAGAAGTCGGGCATGTGTACGTGGTGGACGACGCATTGCGGCTGGCCGGGCAAGTCCCGATCGAACGCCTGCTCGCAGCTTCCCCAGAAAGTCGGCTGGATACGCTACGTGGGGATCCGCCGTTGATCGTCCGAGTCGGCGACAATGCGGAAACCGTGGCCCTGCTCGCCGTCGAGCAACACGATGCCGACGTGGCGGTGCTCGACGAGTCCAGCCGATTCATGGGGGCCATCCCTATCGGACGGTTGCTGGCGCTGCTGCATGAAGAACATGTGGACGACATTCTGCGCATGGGGGGTCTTGCCGCCTTTCATCCGGCCCCGCCTGAGGTGGGAGGAATTGCTCAGATCGTTCGAGCGCGTGTGCCCTGGCTCTTGATCGGGTTGGCAGGAGGATTCTTGGCCGGTGCGGTCGCGTCGTTGCTCGAAGCCACGCTGAAAGAGAACATCACCTTGGCTTTCTTTTTACCGCTGGTCGTGTATATGGCCGACGCCGTCGGAACCCAAACTGAAACAATTCTCGTCCGTGCGTTAGCTTACGGGAGGGTGTCGTTGGGGGCGCAATTATTACGGGAAGGTGCGGTCGGCCTCCTCATCGGCGGGATCGTGGGACTGTCCGCTGGAGCCTGCCTGCTGGCCTGGGGCGGGGCGAGATCGGTCGCCTTTACGCTCGCGATCACGCTCGCCTTGACCGCCATGATCGCGACGTTCGTCGCCAGCCTGTTACCGATTGGACTGAGCCGAGCAGGCATTGATCCCGCACTCGCGAGTGGTCCTGTGGCCACCGTGGTACAAGACATTCTCAGTGTGGCGGTGTATCTGGGAATCGCGTCGCTCATCCTGTGAGCGTAGGACGATCGAGACCTAGCAGTCTGCGGAAAGACCCAGTTTTTGTACGACACGCTGTGGAGGTAATACATGGGGTGCTCGTGCTTGAATGGCCAGCAGGATGCTCAAAAAGGCTGTCCAGCAAGACCGCAGCGAGTGAAGGACCGGAAGCGTACCCTCTGGGGCGCACGGTGCGACGAATAAGGAGCACCACGTCTGTGCGCGCCGCCGAGTTAGTGAGGCGGCCGGGTCCCCGTTGAGGATCTGAGCGATGCGAGAACGCCGCTTGCTGAAAGGTGCGTCTCGGCGCGCAGGGGCTGGGCGGGTGAGTAAAGCGACTTTTTCAGCATCCTATTAAAGGAAGACGATGGCATCATCGACGGACATGCAAGCTCCACAGGAGGTGACGATCCGATCCAGCCGCGTCAGCCTGAAAGGCCATCTGGGGATTCCTGTGTCGCCGCTCGGCATGGTGGTCTTCGCCCACGGAAGCGGCAGCGGGCGATTCAGTCCGCGCAATAATTTCGTCGCCCGGTTTCTCCAGCAAGGAAGAGTGGCCACGCTCTTGATCGACCTCCTGACCCCGGATGAAGCCGAAGACCGCCGCAAGGTCTTCGACATCGACCTGCTGGCAGATCGGCTTCTGTTGGCCAAAACCTGGCTCGAACAGGACGACCGGACGAAGGGCCTGGGCATCGGCTATTTTGGAGCCAGTACCGGAGCAGGCGCGGCGCTGCAGGCGGCAGCACGCGACCCCTCGTCGATTCAGGCCATCGTGTCGCGAGGGGGCAGGCCGGATCTGGCCGAAGCCTATCTGCCGTCGGTTACTGCGCCGACCATGTTGATTGTCGGTGGAGACGATGAACCGGTCATCGAGATGAATCGAGCAGCCTACCGACTGCTTTCCTATCCTAAGCGTCTGGTAATCGTGCCCGGTGCCACGCATCTCTTCGAAGAGCCCGGCACACTTGAGCAGGTGGCGGAGCATGCGCTCGCCTGGTTTCAGCAACACGTTCACCCTGCGAAGCACAAGAGTACAGGTGCGCAAACAAAGGAGCATCTTCGATGAAAACCATACTCGCGGTTGACGGATCGGATAATTCCTATGAGGCCGTTCATGTCATGAAATACATAGCCCGGGCAGAACAACTCACCCTGCTTCACGCCTTGAACGTCCCACGGCCGGCGTACCCTGAAATGATGATGGTGCCGGAAGCGGTGGAGGAGATGTATACGGCTCTTGAGCAGAGCATGCGGGAAGACGGCGAACGGCTGCTCGATCGGGTTCAGTCCCTCCTCCCGCTGCACGCAGGCCCCACAAGGAAACATCTTCAAATCGGATCTCCGGCAGAAGTGATTATCTCGATGGCTGAGGAGCAGCACACCGACCTCATCGTGATCGGAGCACGGGGTCTTGGCCCCATCAAGGAGCGGCTACTCGGCAGCGTGTCACACCGCATCCTCACCCTGGCCCCTTGCGCCACATTGATCGTGAACGGCCCGGTCAAAGCGATGAAACAGATCTTACTGCCACTCGAAGGCTCATTCGACGCGGAAGCCGCGATTCGTTTTCTCCAGCTCAAACCGTTTCACGAAGCGGTTGAGTTAACACTCATGACTGTCTTGCCTTCGACAGAGCCGCCATGGCCGGACAATGCCAAAGCTGCTGCAGCCTCCACCGAGATACTGGAGACGCAAGCCGAGTACGTCGAGAGTGTGGCAGAACGTCTGCGCGCCATAGGCTATCAGGCGCATGGAGTCGCTGTGGTCGGAACACCCTCTGCCATGATCTTGCAACAAGCGACCACCCTGCGATCGGATCTGATTCTGATGGGTACAAGAGGCAGGAAGGGCATCACTCGCTTTGTGCTCGGGAGCGTATCTCATGCCGTGTTGCACAAGATGCCCTGCCCGGTGCTGGCCTTTCACTCATGAAGCAGGCGGCAGAACACTAAGCATCCGCCAGCCTGGCTCGTTCATGTATGCCGTTCAGTCTGTCTGGTTGTAAGAGCGAAACAGGTAGGCCAGATGGTTCCGCGGCCTGCTACACTTCGGCTCCATCCGAAAGCGCGCACTCTTCTCGTATCCCCAACCCGATATAGCGATCGCCCGCGGTCACACACTGAAGCGCTTTCGGCAATTCTGTATGGAGGCCCGTTCTCTTAAGCAGGTACCCGCGAGCTCCTGCATTGAACGCCAAGGACACGTAAACAGGCTCCCGATGAACCGAAAGAATGATGACTTTGCTCTGTGGAACACTGGCCTGTAAGACTCGAGTGGCCTCGAGGCCGTTCAGCCTGGGCATCGAAATATCCGCGATAATAATGTCGGGCTTCAGCCGTTGTGCCGCTTCCACAAGGGCCTCCCCATCTCCCACCGTCTCCACGACCTCGCCAAACTTGTCTTCCAACACACCACATATCGCGTTCAGCATTTCCGGATGGTCGTCGGCTAGAAGGATCCGCAGTTTCTTCATGTGTTATCGTCTCATCTAGGACAGGCAACGATATAGATATTATAGGATTTTTTGAGAGTGAAAGAAACTAGGTGAAACCCTAGCATTGAGGGGCCATTCGACTAGATCCCGGCAGGGGCGCGAGACGTAGGGGGTCTCTCGTGAAAAGTGAAACGTTCTAGTCCGGAAACGAGCGACGTTTCACGTCTCACGTTTTACCTTTCACGCGCTACGTCCGGCTAGAGGCTGGTGATGCCGTGAGTGATCGCATACTTGGTCAAACTGGCAGTGGTATGAATGTCCAACTGCTGCATGATGCGGGACTTGTGAAACTCCACCGTTTTCACCGACACCTTGAGCGCCGTGGCAATCGCCTTGGTGCCGCGGCCCTCAGCGACAAGCTGCAGCACTTCCCGCTGGCGCGGGGTAAGCGCCATGGACACAGTCGTACCTCGTTCTCCCGAGGAGGGATTGAGAACCGAGTCCAGCACATCTTTCGTAATCAATGGGGTCAGATAATGTTGGCCGTGGAGGACTGATCGGATCGCCGCGCTGAGCTCTGAGGCCGCGGAGCGCTTGAGGAGATATCCTGAAGCCCCTGCCTGGAACGCCTCGGTGGCATAGGTCGGGCTGGCATGCATGGTGAGAAAAATGAGTTTGCTTTCCGGCACCAGTACCCGGAGTTGCCGGGCCGCTTCGAGCCCATTTAAAAACGGCATCGCAATGTCCAGGAGAATCAGATCCGGCTGTAACTTCTGCGCCGCTTCAACCAATGATCGCCCGTCTTCCACCGTGCCCACCACCTCACACTCAACTTCCACGAGCTTCCGCAATCCGGCGAGGATCAACGAATGGTCATCAGCCATGAGCACACGTGGTTTCTTCATGCGTCCTCCTGTAAATTGGGAATCCACGCACAGATCTTCGTCCCGCTCCTGGGCAAGGAATGGATCCGAAGAAGCCCTCCCAATCCACGCGTGCGCTCCTGCATGCTCACCAAGCCAAGTCCTCTTACGCCGGCGTTCTTGTCCTCAAAGTCGAACCCGTTGCCATTATCGCGCACCGACAAGCCGACCCCTTTGGACGAGCCGCTCAGTCTGACAGTGACGTCTGTCGCCTGGGCATGCTTGGATACATTCTGCAAACTCTCCTGCAAGACGCGAAACAGATTGGTGGCGACCTCCGGCGAGAGCATCTTCGGTACCTCTCGGCCGATAAACCTCACGGACAACCCGGTCCGCTTCGCAAACTCGGAGACGTGATCTCGTGCAGCAACCTCCAGGCCAACATGCTCGAGCAAGGACGGGTGCAACCTGTACGCCAGATCGTGCAGGTCATCGGACAGCATTCCAGTCTGAACGCGGACCGCGGCGAGTTGCCGGGCGATCGGCTCTGGTAGAGCGATAGGGGCTCTCTCCATGCTCTCCAGTTCCAGCGACAGAGCCGCCAATCGCTGATTGAAGTCGTCGTGCAGTTCGCGTGCAATCCGCTTGCGCTCAGCTTCTTGAGTTTCGATCAGCTTCCCGGCCAAGGATTCCAATTCCTTCTGTTTTTCGCCGAGCAGCACTGTTTTTTGCTCCAGCGCCAACCCCATCCGGACACGCCGTGAGATATCCGTATGAGAAATGACCACGCCCTTCGCATCTTTCAACGGAGTCACGCGCATCAGAAACCAGCATTCCTCTTCCGGCACATGACAGGCATATTCATAGATAAAACTCCGTTCGCTGCCCATCAGTACATCCTCAACACCTTGAAGAATAGCCTGGCCTTCCAACAGACTGCCGGCAGCGGTATGACGACAGCAATCAAGATAATTGTCTGAGACCTCCCCAAAGATGAAGGCACGATCCACGTGCCGTTTGGTAAATTCTCTCCAGGGATCATTCGTCGTGACGATGACCCCTTCTTTGTCCAGCACGCAGACAGGCGCGGAAAGTGAGTTCAGGACCGCACGGGTAAAGACGTCGCTGGCCTGCAGTGCCGCCTCGGCCCACTTGCGTTCAGTCATGTCGATGCAGGTGCCGATGTATCCCGCAAACTCGCCGGAGGGGAAGTAGCGCGGTACGCCTTTATCAAACACCCAGCCATATTGCCCATCCGCTTTGCGTAGGCGGTATTCCATCTGGAAGGGCTCGCGCCGATCGAACGCCTCGGCATACGTCTTCCGACAACGGTCGACGTCTTCCTGGTGCACGCCGTCCGTCCAGCCGTTCCCCAGTTCCTGCTCCATCGTCCGGCCGGTATAGTCCAACCAGACCTGATTAACATACGTGCACAACTTGTCGAGGCCCGACATCCAGATCAGGGTCGGCGCCGTATCCGCCATGATCCGGAAGCGCGATTCACTCTCGCGCAACGCCTCCTCCGCTCGTTTTCGCTCGGTGATGTCTTCACAGGCAAGTAGCATGACAAGCGCTCCACCATCGTCCTCTACGAGCCGGACCGTTTCCCGGACCCAGAGGGTGGTCCCATCCTTACGCACTTTGCGGAACTCCCAGGTGGCCAGATCGGTTGGATTCGCCAAACTTCTGTCGAGGGACATGCGCGCCGCGGCCCGATCTTCCTCATGGAATATCGACAATACGGACCGGCCCATCAGTTCCTCGGCCAGAAAACCGAGCGATTCAGCACCCAGCCGGTTGACGGAAAGGATGGCTCCATCCGCGCTCACGGTGAAATACATGAAGGGGCTGTCTTGATACAGCGCGCGATACTGGTCCTCGCTTTTACGCAGCGCCTCCTCCGCCCGCTTGCGATCGGTAATATCATGAGCCAGATAGATCAGGCAGGGAGTGGCCCCGAGTTGGATCGGGTGGACGGAGATCATGAGAGAACGAATCTCTCCGGACTTGGTCCGAAGCTGTCCTTCCCGATTGTGCAGAAAGCCCTGTTCCCGAATTTCTTGGAGCACAATCGCGCGTTGGGATGGATCAGCCCACATTCCCAATTCTAAAGTGGTACGGCCAATCACTTCCTCTCGCCTATACCCGGTCAGCCGGCTAAGCCCCTCATTCACATCAATAAATCGACCGTCCGCCACGGTACTGATTCCGACGGCGGAGGGAATCCAGTGGAAGAGAGATTGAAAATGTTGTTGCGACCGAGTCAGGTCCTCGATGAGCCGGGCTTGTTCCTGCTCAGCCCGCTTCCGTTCGGTGATATCGAGAAGCGCCGTCCGCCAATGGGCACTATGCCCTGATTCCTCCTGCATCGCGATGCTCTCGAGATGGACACAACAGGCGGCGTCTGGATTTTCCGTGAGCCGCATCTCGCAACTTTGCCGGGTGCCTGTCTTAAAGACTTCCTGACAATGCCGATGGAGGGTGTCCTGATCATCCTGTGCAACGAAGTGGCCGAATGATTGGCCGATCAGCTCTTTCTGGTTGACACCGAGGAGCGTCCCAGCCCTCAGATTAGCCTCCACAATCGTGCCGTGGCTATCCAACATAAGATGGCCTGCTGGGGAGAAATCGTAGAGCGCCGCATAGCGATCACGGGCCGCTTCGAGTTCGATCTGAGCCTGGCGCAGTTCCTCGTTCTGCGGCATCTGAGAGGCATCGCGTTCTGAACGAGGAAGTGGCCTTTTCATAGGTCTTGGCTTGGCGCCTTTGCGTTTGGCCCCAGCTTTAGCAGGATTAGTCTTTCTCGGAGTCTTCCGTGCCGTACCCACAGTGTGTGTCTTCCCTTGAATGACAGAGACCGCGGCGCTAAACAGTCGTCGCTCGCGGCTGATGGGCTGATTAGTAATCAGAGTTTAGGCTTTTCCCCACGATCAGACAAGCAGGGAGATCATCATCGTAGTGCAGGCCCGAAGAAGGCCTTCCTTCAGACCTAGTGAATTCCCTAGTTTCTCTAAGCGAATCCTTGCCGTATGCGTGATGACTCACGGTCCATTGAGCGGGGGGCGGGGATGGTGCGGGCGATGCGGAGGCGTCCTCCGCGCTATTTTCTGTTGTGATGCGACACAGGACGCAACCATATTTACTGAATCGGAAATCCATCGGCAACTGACTCAAGTCGACTCCTGTTCGCCGGCCGAACTCGCTGCCCCCTGAGCCTCCCGCTAGTAAGGTTTCCTTCCAGAACTAGTAAAAATCCTAGTATCGGAGGCGAGTCCTCTCTTGTATATAGTTTCGGCATGTTTCGACATACCACCACGGCACCATGCATTCCCTCACGATTACATGGTGCGACAATGCGGGTATCACGATATGGGCGTGTGGCTCCAGGATGGAGTCAGGGGAAGGTTCCCACATCTGCTGCTTTCGCGCAGACACACAGCTTTGGGTCAACGAGAAATTTTCAATAGGGCTCCACCGACGAATACATCGAGGGCTGCCATGTCTATTAAGGAAACCGTGATGCAGCTCATTCGCGAAGCGCCTTTCGCTCCGGGGAGGGACACGTTCATTCCGCCGACGTTGCTCCCCATCTGTTGCGCCTGCGGACTCATTCGCGACGATACAAGATTTTCCCCAGGTCGTGAGCTCTGGATCACGCAACGGACGTACCGAAAGACCCATGGGATCAATCCAGCCGATCTTGCTCTCTCGCACACCTACTGTCCGAACTGTCTCACAAAGGTCGAAGAAACCGTGAGGCAGGACTTCAAGGAAATAGGCCCAGTGTCATGACCCCGCTCGCTGCTTCTGCAGTCTGTACGAGCCCTTTCGCCCGGCAGAATCGACTGCCCGCGCGTACGCATCGCCGTTGAATCGCTGGCCTAGCCGCGATCCCTACCCCGTATTGTTCAAGATTGTTTGTGGCGAATTTGCAGAGAAAACAGACGTGAGGCGAGAACGGGAGAAACTACTCGCGAATCATACCGGCTACATGGAGAGTGAACGGTTTTGCATGAAGTCCACAATCCGATTCTCTGCCCAGTAGGGGTCTTCTCCCTTGTGTGACCAATGAAAAAACCCGCAATGGCCTCCGTGGCGAGGCGCGATCACCCGAATCTTCGGATGATGCTGAATCAGCGGAACCGTAAACATGGAGTACGGAATGAAGGGATCGTCTTGTGACGTGATAATAAGGGTGGGGACGGTGATGGAATCGAGTACCAGGCGTGCGCCTGAGCGATCGTAGTAGTCGGCTCCACTGGCATACCCTCCGTCTGGAGCCGTGTAGCGGTCTTCGAATTCACTGAGGATGCGAATGCCGTCCAGCCCGGCGAGATCCCACTTGCCGGGAAAGATCCTCGCTTTCCGCCGCAAACGCCGTTTGAGTTGAGTCAAAAAGTGATAGTGATAGACCCAGTTCCGAGGCGCTTCCAAGGCTTTGGCGCATTGCGCCGGATCGATGGTCGGGCAGACCGCGATCGCACCGGCCAACGCCGTGTCTGACGAGCCGGCTTCTCCAGCTGCTTTCAGGACAAGATTCCCTCCCAACGAATAGCCGACAAGCCAGATGCGAGTGAGCCCATCCACGCGCGACAACTCCTGCACGATGGCTCGGTAGTCCTGACTCAATCCGCTGTTGTACAGCGTCGGTGTGAGGTGCTCGGTCCCGCCACACGTACGCTGGTTCATCCGGATGACGTTGAATCCTGCACGATAGGCTTTCGAAGCAATACCGCGCATATAGTGCGACTCGCTGGACCCCTCCAGCCCGTGCACGAGTACGACGGTCTGACAAGCAGTGCGATGCGGCTGCCAGTGGCAGAAACCGAGCAATTGGGTATGAGACTCGGTCGTGAAGAGCCGAGACACGGCCGGGACTCCAGCAAGGAGTGCTCGGCGAGGCCAACAGCCTGGGAGCACGGTCATAAAATGGGGATTGCGGAGCAAGGCTGCCGGTGTAAAGTCTCGCCGGTCACGTGACATAATGAGGTCATCATAGCCAAACGCTCTATGGTTTCACAGTACAAATCTTCAGAAGGCAGGATGCTCAAAAGGCCGTTCGTGAAACGTAAAAGGTGAAAGGTTTAGCGGTACGAACATCGGGCATCTCGACGTTTCACCTTTCACGTCTTACTTTTTACGGTTCTAGCAGGTTGCGGAAAACCTCGGTTCATACGGATCACGCCGTTGAAATATTCTGTATGCCCCAGCAACAGGTATTGAAGACCTGATGGCCTCAGGATGCTCAAAAAGGCCAGACATCTCACCCGCCCAACCCCGGCGCGCCAAGACGCGCCGTTCCGCAGGCAAGGCCGCAGTGAGCGAACAACGATGGTCCTTCCAAGCTTGCTCGTTCTCTCTTCAAGGATGAGGGCTGATTGATCTTCCACTGCGCGCGTCCAACGAGGGCCTTCTCAGGCCGCGCGTTGCGCGAGCACAGAAGATCATCAGGCTCCATCCCCTCCTCTCTTTCAGCAGCCTGCTACTAGGAATTTCGCTTTGACCAGGTCCAAGATCCGGCCGGCTGCGTCGCCTGAGGAAGTGCTGGTACTGTCGATTCGGAGATCCGGGTTGATCGGCGCTTCGTAGAGAGATTGAAGCCCCGGGACGGTAAGAGATTCGCCTAGCTGGCCCTTTCGATAGGTCCCCTTTCGGTCTCGCTCCATGCAAATCGCGAGAGGACATTCCACGGACACTTCAAAAAGACGAGGAATCACGGACTTCGCAAAGTCCCGATAGACCCGGCGACTGGCCGTCGCATCGAAGACCACGGTCACACCATGTGCCACGAGCTTCTGGCCGGTAAAGACCACCGCACGGTAAAAGAGATCCCGCTCTGCCTCTGAATAGGTCGGCGTCGGAGTGAGAACCCGCCTGACCTCATCGGATTCCAACACCTCGACTGTTAATCCGAGCCCTTCGAGCTGTGGCTTCAGGGCAGAGACAATTGTGCTCTTGCCCGAGGCGGGCAAACCGGTGATCCAGATGGCGAAAGCCAACCAGTGATGAGTGATGGGTGATGGGTGATCAGAAATGGATGGTTCTTTCATCATATTCACTCATCACTGTTCACAGATCACTCTTCACCCCCAGCCTTCACTTCCGGCAATATTCGTTCACCCGCGACGGATTGAATTGCGGTTCATCGAGCACATGTTCAATAAATCTGAAAATGGTCCCGCGCACCTCGATCGATAGTTTGGGGTACCACACAGGACTCGCCAAGACCAACCCTCGAAACGCAAAAAAGGGAGCGGCCGACTCTGTCACTGCCTGATCGCGACTGGCCTCCATATAGGTATCCCAAAAGAGCCGGAACAGCACCTCCAGTGGCCCTTTCAACCTGCCCCAACGGCAGAGTGAGAAAAACAGGTAGTTGACCGTCATCGAGGTCACGTCGTCTGCCGGTTCCCCCCACTCCCCTCGTGACCGGTCGAGCACGGAAAAATCCGTTCCCTTCCGGAACAAGACATTCCAGGGATGAAAATCTCCATGGACTTGCGACAGGCGCTGGCCCTCCCCATGCAAACGCCAGCGCCACCGATTGCAAGCTTCTTCGACCCCACGCAAGAGATCCATCGTGATGAACTCGTAGCGGTCCGGATAACTGTCTGTCAAACCCATGATGCATTCGCCGTGGCCGATCAATTCCCTGAGCCGACGCCGATAGAGGGCTGGATCGTGCAATTTTCTGGCATGGATCTCTGCCAGGTAGCGCGCCATGGCTTTCGTCCGCTCTCGATCTTGTTTCCGAAGCTTTCCGCCCTTGGCCAATCGTTCCAGATCGAGATGATAGCTGCTCCCCTCCGCCCATTGAGTCAGGACGAAAAACTCCTGTGCCGACGCGACGGACTTGAGCTCTTGATCGGCCGTAAACGCGCCGACGTCAAGCGCCTTCACGTGACGCGGCAGCCGGCCATAGGAATCATAATCCCAGAGGATCGCCTGGGCCCGGTCCGCTGGATGCTCATGACCGAACGGACCTGGTTTCATGGTTTCAAGTACGGCCGACTGCACCCTGTGGCCCACACGGAACGTCAACTTGACCGGCGTGCCATAGCCATACTGTTTCTGCGCTCCCTTCGAACTGGCCTTGCCGATCACCTCGTACGACAGTAACGTGACGCCAGGACCGAAGCGAGACTGCAAATATTGTTCAAGAGAATCCTTCCTCAACGTCGGCATACACCTCAGCCTCGCAAATCACATTCCAGGCAGGTACCAAACAGCCGGCACGAGGCTTGTGGTGAGAAGAAAGACAAAGACATTGGAAAATCTGTCCATGCACCTCAGACCGCCGCCTGTCACTGGCGCATTGAGCTGCATTGCCAAGGCAGTCACTGAGGAATAATGCACCACTCGAAGCCCAGGCGAGAAGCAGCCTGGGACAGCCAGAGATATGAATAATCAGTCCCCTGGCTCGTACCAATAGACTCGCCCCTCCGTTCACATGGCGGCACATCCCTTGCTGCTATCAATCTGAGCAAGCTCAGGCCGAGGTCAAGGTTGAGCACTGCCCTTGACGTTGTAAAGGAGGACCGTCATGCCCATGTACGACTATAATTGTCTGGACTGCGGGAAGGAATCGTTGGTGGTCTTGACGCTGAAGCAACATGAAACGAATCGCGTGACATGCCCGAAATGCGGCAGCAGCAAGATGCAGCAACTGTATACGTCGTTTGTGGCCCACACGACCAAGAAAAGCTAACCGCATGCTGAAAATGAACCCCAGCGGCGTTCTCAGTCGCCCGTCTTCCTGCAACGTACCCCAAGGGTACGCTTCGGTCGCCGAGCTCCCTGCGGCCTTGCTGGGATGTCATTTTGAGTATGCTGGAGGATCGAATCTTGTGGTCGATGGCATGGAAACATTTCAATGCCGGACATACCCCTATGGGGTTTCCGCAGCTCTTTAGGAGGAGTGGTGCGTATTTTCTCTCGGAGCATGACAGCCACTCTGACCATGGGACTCATCGGTCTCCTGTTCGCTCCTCTCCTCCAAGCGCAAGATTATCCCGCTGATACCACGCGCGGGAAAGCCGTGTATGAGCGCCATTGCCAGAAGTGTCACGGTGTCGGGGGCTGGGGGGATGGACCTGACGCGCAGGCCCTCAAGGTAGCGCCGGCCAACTTCCACCGTTTCTCGTCTTTTCTGAAATCCGACGAAGAACTGCTGCGGACCATCGAGCACGGGGTCGTCTTCAGCCCCATGCATTCATGGCGAGGCCAGCTGACGGATGGAGAGATGCAGGACGTGGTGGCCTATGTTCGCTTCTTGTCCCAACAGGCACAGTGAGTCGATCAAATCGCATAAATCGCACACATTATTTTGGAGAGAATCAGCATGGCGCAACGTACCGTTCTCGCCACGATCCTGGCACCGCTCGTTCTTGCCCTGCCGGCCATTATCCAAGCAGCAGAACCGAGTCACGTGAGCAGTCATCTCACCGGCTGTGACAGCCCGTACAAAAAGAAAACCATTCCACCCAAGCAGCTGCAAGCGATCGTGACATCGCATGAACAGTGGCTCGAACAGCGTGAGAAACCGGAACATCGACGCGCGGATCTGTGCCAGGCAGACTTGCGCAAAGCGAAACTCGCCGGGGCCAATCTAGAACGAGCGCGATTGGAAGGGACCATTCTTCGACAAGCGAATCTGCACCAGAGTAATCTGTCACAAGCGAGTCTTGCAGGAGCCGATCTCACGAGAGCCGTCTTGGAAGACAGCAACCTGGCGGGAGCCGATCTCCGGCATGCACGATTGTCGAACGCCAATCTGTTCCGTGCAATCGGAGATGAAGCGGCGCTCTATGACGCCGTCTTGACCGGGGCACAACTGCACGAAACCACCTTCGAACGGGCCCATTTTGAGGGGGCGGACCTCGCCTCAGCCGATCTGACGAACGCCACTTTCATCGACACCTACTTCTATGGGGCCAACCTCTCCCGGGCCATCTTGAAAGGAACCGACCTGATGGAAGCTGACCTCCGCCGAACCGTCCTGAGCAAGGCAAATCTTTATCAGGCCAATCTGCAAGGTGCCCTCCTCGACGGAGCACGGCTCGACGGAGCCCAGATGGTGGAAGCAGATTTAGAGAGCGCCTATCTCGACGACGCCAGTCTGGTGGGTACAAACCTGCAAGAGGCCATCCTCCGGGGGGCAGACCTGCGATACGCGAATTTCCAATCTGCCAGCTTGCAGCAGGCAGATCTGGAAGGGGCCAACCTGGAAGGAGCACGGTTGGTCAGAACGAATGTGCAGTCCGGCAAACTTCGAATGGCAATTTTCTATAAGGCCATCTTGGACCAGGCGGATTTCCGTAACGCCCGACTCTCTCAAGCAGTGCTGATCGGCGCCAGGGGAACCGGCACCATCTTTACGAACGCGGATCTCAGCGAGATCCATGCACCGAAAGCCCAATTCCACCGTGCACAATTCACTGAGGCGACGATGGAATCGGTCAATCTCGTCGCAGCGGACCTGACGAATTCGAACTTCACTCGTGCCAATCTCGCCCACGCCAACCTCCAAGAAGCCAATCTCCAAGGCGCCACGCTATCCGGAGCCAACCTCACCGGCGCCCGACTCGACGGGGCCGACCTTCGTCGCGCGACGTTACATGGAACCGACCTGTCCGCAGTCTCGGGCCTGACACAAGCCCAGCTCGATACAGCCTGCGTAGACGAGCAAACAAAACTACCAGCAGAACTCACCCGCCCAGCTCCATGCGCGGCAGCAGAAAAGAAAAAGAGCCGATGACCTTTATAGCAAAGGTTAATTGGTAAGGGCCCAAGAACGAAGAGTAGACGAGGAGGTCTGCTACCGAAAAAATAGGCAGGAATTCCAGTCAGCAAGGTCTCGAAAATCCAGCCCCCCAAATCGAACCCTCCGGTGTCCATCAACCAGATGACTGAAGTATAGCCTTGGAGTATTCGTAGCTGCCCTTTGTGCTGTGCCGGAGACGTAACCGCCCTGCTAATGCCAAGTCTGGCAGTCTACGCCCAAGCCTATAATCTCAACGCATGCTCTAAATCTGCCTGGAAGGCAATCCCTAGCCCCTGAGGATGCGCTGATCAATGATTTTACCTCCTCGCAGCTATCATGGCGCTATGCCGATCCGTATAGCACACAGACCATGCGCGCTGGTCCAAGTTGACAAGTGGAATGAGGCGCGCGACAATCCCGCACCAATTGGAGTCTCTCTTGGCCTACTATGCTGGTCGGCATACTCCGTAATTAGACCCCCCAGGACAGTAACCGCGACAGCCGGAGACCCAATACCGATGTACAAATGGACTCATGATGGCTAGACGGATCAATGCGGACAAGCCGCACCTCTGGAAGACCGACATCGCGGCTTCCGTTGACCAGTTCAACCAGTGGTTCATGCGTTTCGCACCCGAGGCGTTTCGTTCAACACGCGTGAAGACTACCGGGCATGTCAAAGCTGCGTTGCTCGCCACCCGTGACCTGCGCAGCATCGACGCCGCCATCCTTAAGGGCAATCCGAGTGCGCTGTCAACGCTCCGCATGTGTACGGCTCCGCCGTTGGCCGTGGACCGCTTGATCGGCTTGGCCGATGCGAGCAAGAATCTCGTCGGTCGGATGGAAGATGGCAAGCTCCCAACCAAGATGAATGCGGACGACTTGAATGCGGAGTTGACCAAACTCTGTCGCATCATCTCAAGGCTGCTGGATCGTGACATCTTCCCATGGCTGGATGCCGCGAAAGACCCGACCGATCACGAACGCGACCGAGCATCAACGATCGT
Source organism: Nitrospira sp. (assembly GCA_005116945.1). GTDB lineage: Bacteria > Nitrospirota > Nitrospiria > Nitrospirales > Nitrospiraceae > Palsa-1315. The sequence continues at coordinate 25,857 of SWDH01000027.1, read as the reverse complement.
CGCTGACCGCTTATGCAGTGCCGTGGCAAACCCAATCGTCCGCAACGCTCAGGAACAGCGGCAACTCAAACTCGTAGGCGATTGGCTCGACGCCCGAGGCTACCGGAAGCAAGGCCATCCCAGCGGGATACCGCTCACCGAAATGGAAGCCGCGACGTACACATTCCGCATGAATCTCACGGTTGGCAAGGCTCTTAAAGTCAATATCCCGGTTGACGTGGTGACTCAGCCCAAGAGGCGGCGCAAGGATCGGCTGCCGATCTTGATCGAAGCCAAGTCGGCAGGTGACTTCACCAATACCAACAAGCGGCGCAAAGAAGAAGCCACCAAGATTCACCAACTTCAAGCTGCCTATGGCGAAACTGTGCCGTTCGTGCTGTTTCTCTGTGGCTACTTTGGTAGTGACTACTTGGGCTACGAAGCTGCCGAAGGCATCGATTGGGTCTGGGAGCATCGCATCGACGACCTTGCGAAGCTAGGGTTGTGAATCGCATGATCGCTGGCGAGGACCACTTGATTGAATCGCGGCGACAAGCCATTCAGGCAGAGATCGATACGCGCAAATCGGCAGCAGAGCGAAATCGCCTTGGCCAGTTCGCAACGCCTAACGCACTCGCTGTCGAGATCGCTCACTACGTTCAATCAGTCCTCGGCCGGACCAAAGGCAGTATTCGCTTTGCCGACCCTTCGATCGGCTCAGGCAGTTTCTTTTCGGCGACGCTCTCTGTCTTCGGCTCCAAGCGAATCAGCAGCGCCGTCGGGGTCGAGCTCGATCCCGCATTTGCCGATGCTGCCCGCAGTCTGTGGACCAATGCCAGGCTTGAGGTTGTACACGGCGATTTCACGCGACTCGTTGCGACCGACTCATGCCCACCCGCACCCAACGTCATTTTGGCAAACCCGCCCTATGTCCGACACCATCACATGAACCGAGAGGACAAGGAACGCCTCCAAGGCCTCACGTTCAAGATGACCGGGGTTGAAGTCAGCGGCCTCGCCGGTCTGTACGTCTACTTTCTTTTGCTCGCCACGGCCTGGATGGAAGACGGTGGGATCGCCGCGTGGCTCATCCCTTCGGAATTCATGGACGTCAACTACGGCATGGCCCTCAAGGGCTTCCTCACGGATCGTGTCACGCTGATCCGTGCTCACCGCTTTGACCCCGACGATGTTCAGTTCGGTGACGCCCTTGTGTCGTCAGTCGTTCTGGTGTTCCGCAAGACGCCACCCTCCGCTGCTCATACGGTCGAATTCTCCTATGGAGGCACGCTGGCCGAGCCGCACGCCCGCGACCTCATCCCACGTGAACGATTGCGCGAATCTCGCAAATGGACCGTGTACCCGAGTCACGCCAAGAACGACCGACACACACTCAGCGGCAGTAACGGCCCGATGCTTGGCGATTTCTTTCGCGTCCAGCGAGGTATCGCCACCGGCTGTAACAAGTTTTTCGTGCTCGACCGCGCCGACGCGAAGAGCCTCGGACTTCCTAGCAAGTACCTCCGCCCAATCCTTCCCAGCCCACGTCATCTCAAGACCACGAGCATTGACGCTGACGGTGATGGATATCCCCTCCTTGACCGCCAATTGTGCGTTATCGATTGCAACCTACCCGAGCCGATGGTCGAGGCCAAGCACCCGGCGCTTTGGAAATACCTGATGTCCGCCCAGTCACTTGGCATCATGGATGGTTATCTGATCGGCAAGCGCAGCCCGTGGTACAAGCAGGAACAGCGAGAGCCCACCCCGTTCCTCTGCACATACATGGGCCGCGGCTCTGCTGACAAACAGCCGTTCCGCTTCATCTGGAACCGCTCGAAGGCGATTGGAACCAATCTTTACCTGATGCTCTATCCACAGAACAGCCTCGCGGCGATGCTTCGCCGACATCCTGACCGTGCCGAAGCCGTCCATGCTTTGCTCGGTCAAGTCACTGGCCACGAACTCCGTGGCGAAGGCCGTGTTTATGGTGGCGGTTTGAACAAGATTGAGCCGAGTGAACTGGCACGCATTTCCGCAGCATCGTTTGTTAAGTGTTGGCCGGAGATCAGGTCCGATGTGCAGCCACAGGGAAAACTCTTCGGCTAGCCCTGTGGTAGCGCAGGGGCAGACAAAGCACTGCGCCGAACGGCTTTAGCCTCGGCCTTAGCCGAAACCTCAACCTTCTCCTTGCCTAGCCGATTGCGCAGGATGCTCAAAATGACATCCCAGCAAGGCCGCAGGGAGCGGGACGACTGAGGCGTACCCTTGCGGTACGTCGCAGGGAGGCACGCGACTGAGAACGACGCTGGGGGTCATTTTCAGCATCCTGCTATCGTGCATCACTCCATTCCTTGCCATATACCTCCGCCCATATCTCATGCACCATGCGTTGATCGAGCACAAACCATGATGCCTTGTCGCGCAGACCCTGCAGTAATTTCATATCCGCGTCTTTCAGCGTCTTGGGGCGCGGCTTGAGCGCCAGCATTTGATAGACCGCCTCTCGCTCCTTCGGCGAAGGACGTACCATTCCACCCTCGAAGAATGGGTTTTTCCGTGGCGTCTGGTTCAGCTGGGTCAATTGCATCGGAACGCGTGGCGTCTCTTCAGCACGCAACACCGAGAGCGCTGAGGTGGCATTCACGGTGATGGCTAAGAGCAGCACGATCACAACTCTAACAGGCTGCGGAAAAACTCTGTTTACACAGGACATACTATTAGAATCTTTCATGTTGGCACCGATACAACAAAGCCGCAGGATGCTCAAAAAGGCTGTCCAGCAAGGCCGCAGCGAGCGAAAAGGCGAGGAGGTACGGACCGCACTTCGTGTAGCCGTTCGCCCTTGCAATGAATCTTGGCGAACGGATAAGCCCCTTCAGCGGTTCGAATATCCGAGGGGCACCACTCAACGTTGAGCCTCTGAGCGATGCGAGAACGAAGCTGGGAGACTTTTTCAGCATCCTGTTCGATGCCTGTTCGGGATTATGCATACACGACGATCGGCGGGTCATTCTGTCTAGTCGGCATCCTCTGTTCATGACGCGGCTTTCGAGGTGAGCCCCATGGCCGACGGAACCGGATCGAAACGGCTGCCGACAGGCAGCATGAACCCTTGGAGGATACGATTGAGCCACCCGTGAAACGGGACGATCTCATAGGACCGTATCTCGAGATACCCATTGCCGGTCTGTACCAATAGTGTCCCCGGTCGCTTGGCCATGATTTCTCCTGGAACTCTCCCTGACGGAGCCCCCTCTTGAGGTTGGGCATCGTAAATCTTGATGGTGGTCCCATTGAGACAGGCAACGAGCGGTTCGTACGGTTGCATCGCGCGCCAGAGATTGGCAATGTGTTTGGCAGATCCACTCCAATCAAGCACGGTGTCGGCAGCTTTCTTTTTCCCAAAGTAGGTGCGTTCCGCGATATTTTGTGGCTTGGGGTTGACGGTTCCCTGTGCCACGGCATTGACGGCTTCCGTCAAGAGCCCTGCGGCGGCATGGTGTTGGCGCTGTGTGAGTTGCCCGGCATTCTCATTCTCTCCGACAATCAGTTCTTGTTGGACGACTATATCCCCCGCATCGATTTTTTCCGTCATGACATGAACGGTCACTCCTGCCATCGATTCCCCGTTCTTGAGCATCCAAAACGCTGGATGCGGCCCTCCATAACGAGGGAGCAACGAAGGGTGACAGTTTAAGACTCCCAAACGGGGGGTTTGGAGCAGGGCCGGCTTCAAAATCTGAGGGAAGAAAAAGACCACGATCAGATCGATGTTCAAGCTCTTCACATAGTCAACAAACGTGGGGGAGTTCACGTTGGGGGACGTGATGCGCTGGATCTTTTCCTTATTGAGCCAACGCCAGGTATCGAATCGAGGGGTGATCGTCCGTATCGGTTTGGATCGGCACAACATCGCTCTGACGAACGTCCTGATCGTATAACCAAGACCATACCCCTTTGGATTTCGCTTCCAGAAAGGGCGGGCCCAGGCAACAATCTCATGCCCGCTGGCTTTCACCTGCCGGCCAAAATCCCAGTCGTCGACTTCCGAAAGCACCAGAAGCCGCAGCCTCGAGGTTGTCGTGACCGCTTTCGTGCGGAGGTCAGGGCTCATCGTGTTTCACACCGACGTAAGGCTGACCGCTCGATCCTTTTCACTGACAGTTTTGTGCATCGTGAACAATACTTCAACAAAATTCAGCAACATATTCAAGCGAGGCTGTTTCGTGACAACGGCAACTTCCTCCTCGAGATTCATCATATGCCTAACTCGGCACATCACAAAAAAGTGACGGACTTCATCTTACTTTTAATATTCGGCCGACCCGCGACGGCACCCTCATCAGTTTCCCACTAAATATAGCGTGGCTTCAACCTGTGATGAGTCATCCGCCGGTTGACAGAGCTGCTAGCAGCACGTAGCTTGGCACGAATTTCATCGGGTGAGTCCATCGAACCGATGAGCCTTCTCTTCATGAGGGAAGACACATCCGCCATTAGGATTCCCACATGTTGAGTAGTACGGATCGCATCTATGGCTGACCAGGCACCCGAGATTCCCAACTATCAGGGGCCCGCGTTCTTTTCCTACGGGTTCAGACCGTTTTTTCTCGGCGCCGCGCTGTTTGCCGGTATGGCGATCCCTGTCTGGATTGTGATCCTTGCCGGAGTCGGCGACTCGACCTTTCTCTATCCGGCGCGGGATTGGCATGTGCATGAGATGGTCTTCGGTTTTCTTCCCGCAGTGATCACAGGGTTTCTGCTCACGGCTATTCCCAACTGGACCGATCGTCCACCAATTCGAGGGCTTGAGCTGATGCTGCTCACCACCCTGTGGCTGGCCGGACGCCTGCTGCTCGCCATGCCGTGGTTCACGCCCCTGGTCTCCGCCATCGTCGATGTGGGGTTTCTTGTTGCGGTGGCGGGGCTGGTCTGGCGGGAAATCGCCGTGACGAAGAGCTGGGATCGTGCCCCGATGGGGGTGCTGGTGAGTCTGCTCGCCGGCGCCAATATCCTGTTTCACGTGCTCACGCTGAGTGGGACGGAGACGGATCGCGCCGAGCGCATGGCGCTCGCGACGGTCATGATGTTGCTGACGCTGATCGGCGGGCGCGTGACCCCCAATTTTACCGAAGAATTTCTGGCTGAATCCGGCAGATCGGAACGGCCTGCACCCTTTTCCCGTTATGATGGCCTGTCGATCGCGCTTGTTGCATTTGCTGTTGTCTCATGGATTGTTCAGCCGGAGTCCATCGCGACAGGTTGGATGTTTGTCGCGGCAGGCTCGGCCAATCTCGGTCGTCTGGCACGCTGGTATGGTTGGGCCACATGGCGTGAGCCGTTGGTGTTGATTCTGCATTGTGGATATGGCTGGTTCGCCTTGTCGCTGTTCATCCTGGGGGGGTCGATTCTTGGGATCGGTCTGCCGCAAGAGGATGCGGTGCATGCGTTTACCGCCGGCGCAGTGGGCGCAATGACTCTGGCAGTCATGACTCGTGCCAGCCTGGGCCATACGGGGCGGCCCCGGCACGCGGGTCCTCTGACGGTCCTCATCTATATGCTGGTCAACCTCGGCGCTGTGCTGAGAGTATTCGGGCCGATGACAGGGCTCCCGGCCAATCTTGTGTTGGGTGTGGCGGCAGGGAGCTGGAGTGGGGCCTATCTGCTGTTCGCCCTGTTCTATGGACCGCTCCTTCTTAGCACAAGCCTCGACGAGTGATGGGGTGGGCCAACGAATCTATGCTGGAATCGTCCGAAATGACCACCTCCTCAATCTTGCGTAAACTCAGAGGTGGCGATCGCCGGTCGATCGGTCGGTCCAACGAGGTTGTTGCCGAGGTGCTTGCGAGGCCAGAGCTGTTTGGGGCACTGTTTGCCGGCCTTTCCGTCGATGATCCAGTCGTGCGAGCTCGAGCTGCCGACGCCGTTGAAAAGATTTCAGTGATTCACCCGGAATTTCTGCGTCCCTACAGAACCACACTCATCGGTGAACTCGCTCGTTGCGAGCAGAAGGAAGTACGTTGGCATATCGCGCAAATACTGCCTCGCCTTCAGTGGAATTCTGGCGAACGCCAAGTTGTGTATCGCATCCTTGTAGATTATCTGCGCGACTCCAGCAGCATCGTGAAGACCTTCGCCATGCAAGGGTTAGCCGATTTCACGACGCAGGCTCCCGAGCGTCGCCCCGCAGTCCTGCGGCAGCTGCAGAATCTGACCGCGCATGGCACCCCCGCGATGCGCGCCCGCGGACGAACACTCCTCGCCGATCTTTCGAAAGCCAATCCATCCATAAAGAGAGCGGTATTCCCAAGCTCGCGGCGGTTGATAGGTGTTCGCGGGAAGTGTTATTTGGATGGAGTTCTCTGCAGACTCAGCTTATTGGGCTTATGCACTTCCAAATCGATCTGCTTGAGGGCACTGAGTTGATCCGTCAATTCCGCGATCCGCTTATCGCGATCACGAATCTGTCGCTGAAGAATGTGGACTGCTTGCTTCGGACTTTTGACAGTTTCTACAGCCCGCTCGGGGGCAGACTCATGTGTCACCCACTGGTGTTCCAGCCACGTACGCACGAGCCCTTTCATCACGGCTAACGCTCCATTGGACTCATCGGCGGAAGCAGAGTGGACCGTCCGGCTGGTGAGAAAACGAAGCCATCGCGTGCTTGAGTCCGCGAATGGACCTTTCGGTGCGACGGCAATCGCCTGCTGAAATAAGGCTGCCGCCGCCTCTCCATTCTGGAAGAGCGCGACCATCGCATGTGTAAAATACACCTGATCGCAAGACTGGCGTTGGGCACAAGTATTGAGCGACGCGTCTTGGTCTCGCTGTACAGCTTGCACGATGACTGTGTCGATCTCATCGGCTTGAAATACTGAGACAGACCCAGGCAGTGGCGCCGGTGTATCATTCAGCGTCGCACATCCCCAGAGCATCCCCATCATCATGAGCCCGGACCCAAGACGAAACCACATCGCAATACCCCTTCTAATAGCGCCGAGGTCTCAGTGCCGCTCCCAAGATAAGTTTAGCAGATAATACGGATTTTGACGGTTTGCAGCCGAAGACAATAAACCGATGTCCGTGGCTAGACCGCTTGCTCACAGGGAAGGACGAAAACGTGAAGGGAGAAGACGTCGTCCTGCTGGCGCATCCCCTGTTCTGCTTTCAAGCGGGTGAACCCATCGATGAGGCGGTAGGCAAGCGGCTCCGCTACCGCGGTGAAGATCACACAGTTGGTGCCGGGTGACAGAAAGAACTGAACGTTGGGTCCGGTCTCTCCCCTGCCTGCGACATTGTGTAGTTCAGTAAACGCGGTGACGTCGTATTCTTTCAGCAGGGCATGGATGTGTTCTACCATCGATTGACGAAAGACGATCAGCAGCATCTTCATAGCAGGCACTCCTGTGTATCAGCGAGAGGAGTCGTCACCAAACCAGGCGATTGTTCAGCATGCGACTCAGCCCATTCTATAGGGGAGAGACGAAACAAAAACAAGAGTGATGCCATCAGGTGTTCGTATGTTCGGCCTGGAGCGGGACAGCTGCTCGTCGGACTCAATGCCTTGCGTGCTGGGATGGATAGAACGAGGTGGATACGCATTGGGGTTTCCAGTAGACTTGTCTCTAAACGAATGGCGGACGGTGGTGTGCCGAGCGGCAAATGCCTGACGGAGCAGACGTGCTAAGCACAAGCCGATTCGCTACTTCTTCAGGCGGGATCGTGTGGCTAACAGGAGGGATCAGATGAACGATCAAGACACGCAACGCGCGATTGGGATTCTCAATAAGATTATGGAGCATGAGTTGGCGGGAGTCGTCCGCTATATGCATTACTCTCTCATGGTCTACGGCTATAACCGTATTCCTATCGTATCTTGGCTAAAGAGTAATGCTGACGAGAGCCTTGCCCATGCGCATAAAGCCGGAGAGCTGGTCACATTGCTCGGCGGCCACCCGTCGCTGAAAATCGGGGCACTCCTCGAAACCGAGAAACATGATGTGGGAGATATCCTGCAAGAAAGCTTGGAGCACGAGAAGGCCGCCGTCTGCGCTTATTACGAACTCCTGAAAGTCTCCGAGGATAAGTCCGTCCTGTTGGAAGAATATGCACGAGAGATGATCGTCGGCGAAGAACTGCACCTCGACGAAGTGAACAAGATGTTGCGTAAGTCAGGTGATGTTCAACCATTTCGCCCCTAACCCTTCAATCAACCTGGAAGGAAAAAGAACGTCAGTGGACCATTTCGAGGCATGAGCGGGGGAGCGACTCATCTCGCCCTCTGTGACTCGATGCGCGATTCATTACTAACTCAATGGAGGAGGACGTCACATGTTGAAGGAAGTGGCAGGGGATATTTTATTGACGAAGGCAGAAGCTCTGGCGCACGGCGTCGCGCCCAACGACAATTTTGCAAACGGGTTAGCCTTGGCACTCAGAGAGCGGTGGCCGGGAATGTATAAGGATTTCAGGCATTACTCTCAGACGTTTACTCCCAAGAGCGGCGAGTTATGGACGTGGTCCGGCGTCGGAGCTGTTCGGATTGTGAACCTGTTTACTCAGGAGGCTGCTGCAAGTCACGGGGCCAGCCACCCGGGCCGGGCCACGATCGAGAATGTGAATCACTGCCTCAAAGCGCTGGGCAAAGTGATCGAAGCTGAGAAGTTCAAGAGTATCGCGCTTCCACGATTGGCCACTGGCGTGGGCGGGCTCGACTGGAAGGACGTGAAGCCGCTGATAGAAAAACATCTCGGCCACCTGTCTATCCCCGTGTATGTGTACGGCACCTATCATCAAGGGGTGCAGGCAAAGGAATAGGGGTGAAATGACACCCGTGCTGATCCCTTGTTCCCGGAGCGCGCACGATCAGAATGTGCTCGCTCGACGGCCGCAGGGGGACCAACAAGGGTGCCATTCCTAAGCGAGCGAGGCATGCGAGGGTGGAAAGATTATTGATAAAGCAGTGCTTATTTGGACGCGCGCAGTTCTGGATTCACCCGGACCGCCCTTTCTGTGTCTCGTTCGGGTGCAGCGGTGGGGAGAGGAAACAAGCGAGCTTGGAGGGACCATTCATAGTGGTCGTTTGACGGACGCATTTGAGAACTCGCGAGCCCGCCCCTTATTGAATCGGCTCATGATGAACTTGCGGCTTTCCTCTGCGAGCAATAGCGCAACGGCACCTAGCACAAGTGGCCCGAAGATCCAGGCAGGCAATGGGCTGGTTGCAAAGATCGCGTTGCCCCAGGGGGTATAGATGATGAACGCCAGGACGACGAGTTCTGTTGCGACTCCCCAGAGGAGCAAGGGATTGCTGAACCAGCCGAGTTGAGAGAGCGACACCCGGTCTGAACGGCAGGCAAACACATTCGCCACCTGGGTGACGACAATGGCGGCGAAGGTGGCGCCCGTCGCCTGTTTGTAGAGCGGATCGGACCAGTCGAGCGGCATGCCCCAGGTCCATCCCCGTGTGAGGAGCAATAAGAAAAATGCGCCCATAGCGATTCCGGCTTCGATCAGGCCCAGAAAGACATAGGCGCGCAGGAGCAGCGGCAGGTTCATCAACCGTTCCGTGCGCGGGCGCGGCGGGATAGACATCATACCGGCGTCGGGCTTTTCGGTACCAAGGGCCAAGGCCGGAACCATGTCGGTCCCCAGATCTACGGCGAGGATTTGAGGGACCGTGAGCGCCAGAGGAATTCCGAACAGGCCATATGCCAGATAGGGGACGACTTCGGGTACGTTGCTCGCCAGCACGTAGGTGGAAAATTTTCTGATGTTGGCGTAGACGGCCCGGCCTTCTTCAATGGCGTTGACGATGGTCGCAAAGTTGTCGTCGAGCAAAATCATATCCGCCGTTTCTTTCGCCACGTCGGTTCCGGTGATGCCCATCGCAATGCCGATATCGGCTTTCTTGAGCGCCGGCGCGTCGTTCACCCCGTCACCGGTGACGGCCACCACTTCACCCATGTCTTTCAGCACCGACACCACGCGCATCTTGTGCCGGGGGGCCATGCGGGCGAAGATCGGCTCAGGCTCGCCAGGGCGGGTGGGTGTGAGGAGCCGACGCAACATCTCGTCGCTCATCGTTTCGACTTGCTGCCCTTCGATCACGGGACTGAATGCGACCGGCTCGGTGCGGGACTCGTTCGGCGCCAGCCCGATCTGGCGCGCGATGGCCAGGGCCGTGAGCGGATGGTCGCCGGTAATCATCATGGTGCGGACGCCGGCTTGGCGACAGCGCGCGATGGCCTCCGGCACTTCCTGGCGCGGTGGATCTATCATTGCCACGAGGCCGAGGAAGATGAGGTTTTGTTCCACACGGTCGATATCCAACTTCTCGACACCCGTTTCAATTTCTCGCATGGCCACAGCCAAGACTCGATAGGCCTGCTGCGCGAAGGTCTGGCTTTGTTCCATGATACGCCGGAGATCTTCCTGACTTATCGGTGACAAAGCGCCTTGGTGACGTATCTGATTGCAGAGGGGGACGAGCGATTCCGGCGCCCCCTTCACGAAGGCCACGAGCTTGCCCTCACGCCAATGGAGGGTGGACATGCGCTTCCGATCCGCGTCGAACGGCAGCTCGCCCATTCGGGGCAACGGTTCCTGGTGGAGCAATCCGTGATCGCGCGCGAACTCGACCAGGGCCACTTCGGTTGGATCCCCCGTGAAGGAGGGTCGGCTGCCGGTCTGCCGCACGAGCTTGGCATTGTGGCAGTGGATGATTGCATCGAAGAGCGGCGCGTACTCCTCGGCCTCGATCGCGTTGGTCACACGTCCGGCGATCACCAGACAGCGTTCCTGCACCTCGATTTCGAGATGGTCCATATAGAAACGAGCCACGTGCATCCGGTTCTCGGTCAGCGTCCCGGTCTTATCCGTACAGATGACGGTGGTACAACCTAAGGTTTCCACCGACGTCAGTTGCTTGATGAGCGCGTGGCGTTTAGCCATGCGTTGGCTGCCCAATGCCAAAGCCAGCGTCACAGTGGGAAGCAGTCCTTCCGGTACGTTTGCCACGATGATGCCGATCCCGAAGATCGCGCTGGTCCAGAAGCCCAAGCCCATGGAGATGCCGATGACGAAAAAGACCCCGCCCATAGCGACCGAGAGCATGGCGACCACATGGGTGACCTTCATGATCTCTTTTTGCAGCGGGCTGAGGTCTGTCTCCACTCCCGTGGAGAGGCGGGCGATCTTGCCGAATTCCGTCTGCATGCCGGTGGCGGAGACGACCGCCCGGCCTCTGCCGGAAAGCACGGCGGTGCCGGCGAAGACGAGATTGGGAATGTCCTGGAGATGGCCATCGATGACCGGCTCCGCTGTCCGCCGCTTCGGTTGGGATTCGCCAGTGAGAGAGGAGAGATCAACCAGCATGTCGGCTGCTTCAATGAGCCGGGCGTCTGCAGGGATCTGCTCTCCCTCCTCGATCAAGAGCACGTCGCCTGGTACGATCTCGCTCCGCGACACATCATGCGGTTGGTTGTTGCGCAGGACCCATGCTCGAGCAGGGAGGAGGCGATGGAGGGCATGCACCGCCCGCTCCGCTTTATATTCCTGAAAGAAAGCAAAGACGGCATTGATGACGATCACACCGAGGATCGCCCAGCCGAGCGTGGCCATCCCTTCGCCGGGCTTCATGAATTCTGCCGTGAATGCCAGGGCGACGGCGATCCAGAGCAACAGGGCCAGGAAGTGCGTGAACTGGTGGAGGAATCCTCGAATCAATGAATAGCGATTCGGCTCCTCCAGAACATTAGGGCCGTACCGACTGAGCCGCTGCTGTGCCTCTTCGGGCGACAGGCCGCCCTTCCTGGTTTCCAGGTGTTTGAAGGCTTCAGCCACCGTCAGTTGGTGGAGGTGTGGCTCGTCGTGGTCAGGCACGCGTGCCTCGCACGATCAGGACGGAACATGGGGCATGTCGAAGGAGACTCTCCGAGACGCTGCCGAGATGGAGCCGCTCGCTCTTGGTTAAGTCGCGCGACCCGATCACCAGGAGGTCGGCATGCGTGGCCTCCACCTGTTTGACGATGCAGTCGATGACGTGGTCCATCTGCACGTCCGTGTCGACGGCAAAGCCTTCTTTCAGGAATTCTTCCCGCAATGCCGTAACCAGTCGCGTGGCTCGTTCGAGGACCGGCCGTTCCAACTCTGCGACTTGAGCTTTGGACAAGTATCGAACAGCCAAGTCGGTCACCGGTCTTTCGGCCGAGGAGAGGATAGTGGTCGTGGCAGATTCCGGAAGAATGTGGGATCGAAGAAATCGAGCGGCGGCTCGTGAATGCTTCGAGTCATCGACCGCGAGAGTCACACGCGTCAGCTTCGGAAGCGGCTGTTTCACGACGAGGACGGGGCAAGAAGCAACCGACGCCACTTGCCGGGAAATGCTCCCCAACAAGAACCCTTGAATGTCGCTCAACCCGCGGGATCCGATGAGGATGAGATCGGCCCTCACCCGCCGTGCCTGTCGCACGATCGTCTGGGCGAGGGGGCCATGGGCTAAGGTGCGGTGAAATATGGTGTGCGGGCTGGTCGCGGCCTGTCCGAGGGCGACTCGCGCGGAACGCTCTGCCTCGCGGAGGAGGATGCCACCGGCCTTCTCCATAGCAGCCAGAGCTCGCTTCTCTGCCACAGGGTTCCCGCCTCTCCCCGCTCGAAGGGCCGACGGATCGACCACATGGAGAAGCGTGACTACTTCCGGCTCACGACCAGCGAGCGCTTCGAGTGCTTGCACTCCCCACTGCGAGCATTCAGACCCATCCACAGCACAAAGAATTCGCATGACGGTCCCCCTTCCTCAATGACAAGCCGCCAAACACACACAACCATTTCAGGTATCAGTTCTGCATTGCATGTGCCTGTGATGCACGGGAAGAAAAAAGGAGAATCAGCCCTGTTCCTAGGAGCCTGTCCGACATGGCCTTCGTGACGAGGCGAAGGAGGCGAGGCCGCAGGCCCGGAAAAACCGGAAGCGTATTCGCTGGAATACGTTGAGGATTTTTTCGGGCCGAGAACGACGCAGATGGTTGCGGATCATTTGCCGCAGTAGAACGGTCAATGTCGGACAGGTTCCTTGGGGTTGCGGAGAGAAACAATACTCCGGCTCCTATGAATGGTGCGGCGTTTTGCAGCAGAGAGAGACATGCCACTGTGGTGATTCGCGTCAATACATCGGACTAGAAGACCGGAATAAACCAATTCGACGTAGCAGAACTTCGATAGTCTGCACGTATGGCGTAACAGGAGAACACTCCTGCAGGATGCTCAAAAAGGCCGTCCAGCAAGGCCGCAGCGAGTGAATGACCGGAGGAGGTACCCACCGCACTTCGTGGAGCTGTTCGCCCGTACAATGGATCTTGGCGAACGGAAAAACCCCTCCAGAGATTCCAATTTCCGAGAATCTCTTCGGACGTTGAGGATCTGAACGATGCGAGAACGCTGCTGGCGGACGTTTTCAGCATCCTGCGAGATAACTGGTGAGGAGGGAACATATGCCAACAAAGAAAAAGACGAAGAAGGCCAGGACAGGGACGAAGAAAGAATTTGACCTGATGATGGTCAAACAGGTCATGCAGAAACAGGTGCAGGCTGCTCATCTCAAGACCAAAGGCGATGTCATCGCGTCGCTCATGATCGAGGGATTCGGAGCCGTGCCGGTGGTGGACGCCGAGGATAGGCTCCTAGGCATCGTCAGCGAACATGATTTACTTGGAGCATTGGATGATGGGAAGAAGCTTGGCGCCGTCACTGCCAGCGATATCATGACGTGTAACCCCTATTCGATCCACCCGGAAGCGATGCTCCCGACACTGATCCATGTGCTGAGAGCCAGCGATTTGATTCGTGTGCCGGTGGTGGACGCCGATGACAAGCTGGTGGGCGTCATTGCCAGGAGGGATGTGTTACGCGCATACCTAGCGGCCGGACGCGCGTGATGCTGAAAATGACCCCCAGCGGCGTTCTCAGCTCGCAAGAATCCTCAACGTACCCCGAGGGTACGCATCCGGTTCTTGCTCCGCCTGCGGCCTTGCTGGGATGTCATTTTGAGCATCCCGCAGGGATGCCATTCTGTTGTGCTGCAAGCTATTAGATAGAAGATCAAAAGGGAGGATTCTATGCGACGAACAGAATTCCTTACGACCGCTTGTGATCCGAAGACCTTGACGGTGGGGCAATTGATGCAAGACGCGGTCTTTACTTGCGGCTCCAGGACCGATGCCCTGACCATCAGCCGGCAGATGACTCAGCGTAACTTCGGCAGCCTGCCGGTGGTGGAAGAGGACCGGACCTTAGTTGGTCTGATCAGCGAGTATGATCTGCTCCAGGCCATGATCGATGGGCGGGATCTGCGGAAGGTTTTGGCTGTCGAACTCATGAGTACTCATCCGGTAACGGCGACCGAGGAGATGAAGCTGGAGGAGGTTGCGAATCTGTTCCAGGATCGCTACATCACACGAGTACCAGTAGTTCGGAACGGCAAGCTCGTCGGTATCCTGGCGCGGCGGGATCTGTTATATGGGTATACGAAAGCATCGCAGTATTGGTCTTAACAGGATGCTGAAAATGACCCCCAGCGTCGTTCTCAGTCGCTCGTCTCCCTGCAACGTACCCCAAGGGTACGCTTCGGTCGCCGAGCTCCCTGCGGCCTTGCTGGGATGTCATTTTGAGCATTCTGCTTGGTGCTATTGTATTTATTCGGGGTCGCCTTGCGCAGAAATACATCGATCATGTCCACCTCTATGCTCTGGTCTGTTTGGAGCCCACTCATAGCCATCGCACTCATGGCAGTCGCGTTTCTTCCCGTTTCTGCGCAAGCTGACTCTCCCAAGAAGCAGCGCGGCCTCTGCGAGGTTCATCACCCCAGTGATGCCATGGTAGAGTGGGATTGCCGTATCATTCCACCCGGCGCATCGATCGAGACAATGTTTGGGAAGCACTGGGCGGACGTGGCACGGTTCAATCGGATTGATCGGCGTCACGCGCGGCCTGGCCTCTCGATTAAAGTGCCGAGACGGCTCGAGGATCTGTCATCGTTCAATCCACTCCCGTTGCTCTATCACGCCACGGAACAGGACGAGAAATTCATTCTGATCGATCTAGCAGAGCAGTTTCTCGGAGCCTATGAATTTGGAGCCCTTCGCTTTGCGACCCCCATCGCGTCTGGCGACGGACTCAATGAAACACCCACGGGGGAGTTCCGTTTGACGGCTGCCCACCGCTCTCATCAGTCCTGTCTCTACACAGTTGAGGGGACAGATCGTCCCTATCCGATGAACTACGCGCTTCGGTTCCATGTGAATCGGGAAGGCGTATCCTATTGGGTCCATGGACGAGACATGCCGGGCTATCCTGCCTCACATGGATGCATCGGCCTCTACGATGAATCGATGCAGAAGGAACAGTACGGCGTCCCGAAAGAGCCGGAGCTGAATGACGCGAAGAGGCTGTTCGAGTGGGTGCTAGGCGATGAGCCGGATGACGATCGCGTGATTCCACTTTCTCATGGGCCACGGGTTCACATCATCGGCCAGGCGCCAGCCCGCATTGCGCACAAGCCACAATGAAGTGGGTCGTCTACATCCTGGAGTGTGCAGACAACAGCCTCTACACCGGCATCACCAATGATTTGGAGCGGCGGCTGGAAGAACACAGGGCGGGCCGAGGCGCCAAGTATACGAAACACCGAAGTCCGTTGAGGGTGCGGTATATCGAACATCGAAGCACCAAGAGCGCGGCCCTCACACGTGAAGCTGCAATCAAATCCCTAGCCCGGTCAGAAAAACTGGCCCTCATCGCTGCTCAATCCATACCCGACCACTCGGCCTCAGTCGCCCACCTCAGCGCGACTACGAACGAATCCGGTTGAGCCTGTCTTCATGGCCGATCATGCACCCTCCATCGGAACAGTTCATCCGTGTTCAACTACCTGGGCGAATGGCAACTCCCAGAGCATCGCTCTCTCATCACGCTCGCCTTGAGCACGTCCTCATCCAAGACGCCCAAGGTAACAGGAAATCTCTTCATGGCCCTCCTAGCACGGCTGTGCGCAGGCGAGGCCCTCAAAAACTGAGTACATCCCTCTTTCTTCTTCCGCATCGAGCATGCACGTTTTGCAAGAAAGAATGACTGTCTGGTGGCTCCCTATCCCCGCAACTTGGCTCTGTAAGCCAACCAACAGACCATTGATCGAGCCTCTCCATCGGCGTAGTATAACTCCTGACGTTCCAGTGACGGTGGCTGCTGTTTCTTCCGCACGCTCCTGTCCGTCATCCCACGTGCCGGAACTCGCGCAGCCCCCCTCGCTCTTACGCCCGATCCTTTGTCGAAGAACTTCACCGCTCGGACTCGGACCTTTGGGAACGAGGGCCTCCATGGTGACTCTACGCCCCCACGTACTCCTTCCATTCCGGCCTCGACCCTTGTGTCGCCTGTGTGCTCCGTGCTTGCACCAAACCCCGTTCAGGCGATGTGACTCCGGAAAAACAGGAGGTCGTATCCGACATCGCATTGAACGTTCGACCAGAGGAGGATCTGATCATGGCATCACGTACACCAATCACTGATCGCATTCTCGACGAATTACAACGCATGCCCGTGTGCGATCTGGATACCTTGACGAAGAATCTCCCGGACCTGTCCTGGAGCCAGATTTTTCTTGAAATCGATCGGTTAAGCCGAGAGGGCGTGATCCTGGTGACGTTCGGCCTCGAACGTCGCTACATGCTGCGGCTGCCAGAGTACAAGACGAAATCCGCGCCCCGCCCCGCCCACTAACGCCGCGCGTCGAAGAGCACAGGACATCCTCAGGCCTTACCCCTGTTGCCCCCACCGCTCCCGCTGTCGGCACGGAAATGGTATTCACACACCAAGAAACCGTACGACTACCAGGCGTTGAACCTGATCCCGTTCCTGTGCTTCAGAAGAACCTGAACACATCGATGGCGCGGAGGTTCCCCCTCGTACCGACCGCCGCCCCCAAGATGTGCCGGATTCTGTGAAAGAAGCGCGGCCCCTCAAACACTGGCATACGACGCTGACTGCGCATCCTGGCTTCCTACTCTCCTATTGTCCCCCCTGCCCTTTTCTGCAACAGCTCCTCATCTCACTCTGAGGCATTTCACTACGTGTCGTGCTTGCTCATTCCTATGAAGGTCAACCCTCTGTGCGCATCTTGATGAAAACACTTACGATATTTCCAGCCCGTCCCCCATCAATCACATGGCATTCGCTTTGCTAATTATTGGCCTATGTGCGTATAGGGCAGGACAACGAGACCGCCGCGTCCATCTCGCACCAAGCACGCGCCTATTCTCGCGTGCGAGCATCGTGGAAAATCGGCTTGCCTGTATCTTTCATCAGGAGGATGCGATGAACACAATCAGAAACCCATGGCGCCTCTCTTCTCTTGCGGCAGCTATCCTCTTCGCGGGTCTGCTCGCCGCCTGCGGCGATGATGGGGGAAATGGTGGAGGGGGAGGGGGTGTAGGAGCGTCGACCCCAGCGGCGACCTACCCTCGGTTCGCCTATGTTGCCAATGCCGACTCCGATACGGTGTCTCAGTTCGCCATCGATTCCGAGACGGGGCAGTTGCGCCCGAATGGCTATGTGAGCACGGGGGACCGCCCCTATTCAGTCACCGTCGATCCGAGCGGCCGCACCGCCTATGTGGCAAACCGGGAGAGCGACACCGTCTCCCAGTACCGCATCGGCACAACAGGCACTCTCACCCCCTTGAGCCCGCCCACCGTGACCACGGGGACCGCTCCCTCCTCAATCACCGTCGACCCGAGCAGCCGCTGGGCCTATGTGGCAAACCGGGAGAGCCACACCATCTCCCAGTTTAATATCGACGCGACAGGCATCCTCACGCCCTTGAGTCCGCCCACCGTCAGCACGGGGAATACCCCCTACTCGATCACCGTCGACCCAAGCAGCCGCATGGCTTATGTGGCGAACCAAGGCAGTAACACGGTCTCCCAGTACCGCATCGACGCGACGGGCACCCTCACCCCCTTAAGCTTGCCCACCGTCAGCACGGGGGATCGTCCCCAGTCGGTCACCATCGACCCGAGCGGCCACACCGCCTATGTGGTGAACCAAAACAGCGACACTATCTCGCAATTCAGCATCGGCGCGACCGGTGCCCTCACCCCCTTGAGCCCACCCACCGTCAGCACGGGGGATCGTCCCTATTCAATCACCATCGACCCGAGCGGCCGCATGGCCTATGTAGCGAACCAAGGCAGCAACACGGTCTCGCAGTACCACATCGACGTGACAGGCGCTCTCACCCCCTTGAGCCCACCCACCGTCAGCACGGAGGTGGCCCCCTCCTCGGTCATTGTCGACCCGAGCGGACGTAGCGCCTATGTGGCAAACCGGGAGAGCCACACCATCTCCCAGTTTAATATCGACGCGACAGGCGCCCTCACGCCCCCCGCCGCCGTGACTCAGACAGTGGCCACGCGTAATGGCCCAACCTCCATCGCCATGACCAAGGGGACGAGCCCAGTGGTGTATAAGCCGCAGTGGGCCTACGTGACAAACTTTGAGAGCACTACGGTCTCGCAGTACCGCATCAACGAGACAGGTGCCCTCGCACCTTTGAACCCGCCGACCGTGATCACGGGGAATCAATCTCATTCCTTCCCGGTCACCGTCGACCCGAGCGGCCGCTGGGCCTATGTGCCGAATGCCGACAGCCAAACTGTCTCGCAGTACCGCATCGACGCGACGGGTATCCTCACGCCCTTGAGCCCGCCCACCGTGAATACGCCTTTCCCTTTCTCAGTCGCCATTGACCCAAGCGGACGCTGGGCCTATGTGGCGAACCAACTTAACAATATCGTCTCACAATACCGCATCGGTGCGACAGGCGCCCTCACGCCCATGAGCCCACCCACCGTCAGCGCAGGAGGTGGCCCTAGTTTCGTCATCGTCGACCCGACCGGACGCTGGGCCTATGCGGTGAACAACTTCAGCAGCACGGTCTCCCAGTACAACATTGGCGCGACAGGCACCCTCACACCTTTAAGCCCGTCAACCGTGGGCACGGACCCTCAGCCCCTCACGATCACCATCGACCCGAGCGGACGCACCGCCTATGTGGCCAACTGGCTCAGCAATACCGTCTTGCAGTACCGCATCGGCGCAACAGGCGCTCTCACCCCCTTGACCCCTGCAACCGTCAGCACGCCCAATGCCATTTCGGTCACCGTCGACCCGACTGGACGCACCGTCTATGTGGCGAACGGGCCCAGCAACACAGTCTCACAGTACGGCATCGGTACGACCGGTACCCTCACGCCCTTGAGCCCGCCGACCGTGAACACGGGAACTGCCGCCTCCTCGGTCACCGTCGACCCGAGCGGACGCACTGTCTATGTGGCGAATGGGCCCAGCAACACGGTCTCACAGTACGGCATCGGTACGACCGGTACCCTCACGCCCTTGAACCCGCCAACCGCAAGCACAGGGCCTAATCCCATTTCGGTCACCACGACCGGCACGATCGAGTGACACGTTCAGGAGGCACGGGCAGGAGAAACCAGAATGCAAGAGGCTGGAGGGACTGATGGCGTTCCGGGGGGCCAAGGATACCGTGGAGGGATCATCGCAAGCCGTGCTCCCTCCACACTCGCTCATTTTCTCTTGAGACGTGGCGGCTGATTGATCTCACCCTCTGCGGACCTGCTCACCAACCCACTGGCAGACATTTGTTACCCGCCTACTCCTCCAACTGCTTCGCCATCGATTTCCAAGGACATGCCATGAGACCAGGCGAGTACTTTCTCATTTGATGTTGCCATAATCGGACAAACATCGTTCCATCGTGCGCGTTCTTCGAGCAAGAAGGATGGGTGCAACGGGTTGTCTATGACGTGCGTGCCGATTCTTCCGATATCTTCTGCGCGGAAAGTGGCATCGCAATGGATTCGAGTGACCGACCCTCTGCCTTCACACCCAAAAACAGTTCGGCGAGCGCGCCCACCAGCATCATGCCAGCTCCCAGTAAGTAGCCATAGAACACGCTCGTGGCCGATGATTCAATCAGTTTGCCGTATAGCCACGGAGCCACAATCCCGGCTCCCTGCGCCACAACGAAGAAGAACGCGATGGCCATCGCACGAATTTCGAGGGGGAAGATCTCGCTGACGGTCAGATAGGCCGCGCTGGCGCCCGCCGAGGCGAAGAAGAATACGCATGTCCAAGCCAGTGTTTGAGTGACGGAGGTCAACGCGCCTTGGACAAACAGATACCCCGTCACTGCCAGCAGACAACCGGCGGCGGCGTAGGTGAGGGTAATCATCGGCTTACGGCCGAGAGTATCGAAGAAGCGGCCGAGCAACAGCGGGCCGAGAAAGTTACCGAGCGCAAACGGTAGAATAAAGAAACCGATGCTGCTGATCGGCACATCGTAGAACTTCGTGAGCACGAAGGGATAGGTAAATGAAATCGCGTTGTACATAAACGATTGCGTGGTCATGAGCGCAATGCCGAGTATCGTGCGCCTCGGATAGACGGTCCAGAGCTGGCGGGCCACGGTGCCCAATGTCACATGTGGCTGGGCATGCACGATGATCGAGCCTTCGGTTATCGGCAACGAGGTCAGTCCATGATCACGCGTGACCTGCGCCTCGATACTGGAGACGACCGCTTCCGCTTCCTTCACCCTCCGATGGGTCATGAGCCACCGGGGACTTTCGGGGATGATTCGCCGGAGCAACACGACGCTCACGCCCAGGACCGCTCCGAAGCCGAAACAGAGCCGCCATCCCAGATATTCCGGGATAATATCCGGGTTCAACAGCACAATGATGAGGAGTGCGCTGACTCCCGCTCCCAGCCACCAACTGCCGTTGATCGCCAGGTTGGTGCGCCCGCGCCAGCGCGCAGGGATGAGTTCGTCGATGGCGGAATTGATCGCCGCATATTCCCCACCGATTCCTGCGCCTGTCAAGAAGCGGAAGAGCATGAAGCTCCACAGATTCCAGGACAACGCGGTCAAGACCGTAGCAACTAGATACAGCAGAAGCGTGAACATGAACCATTTCTTCCGCCCCTGCCGATCGGTGAGGTAGGAAAACACGATGGCCCCGAACACAGAACCGGCCAAGTAGGCCGACGCAGTCAGCCCGACTTCAGATTCCGTGAGGTGCAATGTGGTGGTATGTGTGAGAACAGGACCCAGTGCGGCGACGATGGATACCTCAAGTCCATCCAACAGCCATGTGACGCCAAGAGCCGTCACCACCAGCCAATGCCATCGTGACCAGGGCAAGCGGTCCATTCGCTGCGGAATGTTGGTGGTGATGGGAGCACTCGACACGCCGAGCATGTCCAATCCTATAACTGATTGAACCTGACAGCACAAGCGAGCTGCCCGAGAGCGCTCGACGACGAGTACGACTTCACAGGCTGGCGGCAATACAAATCGCTGGTATTCTTTTGATTGACTCCTCGAGAGTGGAGCACAGCGACCCAGTTCATCACTTCATGAGTTCAATTCTCCATTTGAGATCAAGGGTGGCTTGGTTGACCCTCAACCGCGCGCGTCCAACGAGGGGAGTCCGCGACCGCGCGTTGCGCGAGCACAGAAGATCATCAGGCTCCATCCCCTCCTCTATTCTGCGAGCAAGAAGTGCGGTCTGACTGCACCAATCCCCTTCTTCCGATCTCCTTTGCCCATCTCTGCACAGGGCGGCATGGTTGCTCCTCTAATGCGCGCGTCGAACGAGCACATTCCCATCGTGCGCGTTCCGCGAGCAAGCACTCTGAAATGGTCCCTCCAAGCTTACAACCTTCTCCCCTAGAGGGCGGGCTGTTTGGTCTCCCCCTGCGCGCGTTCAACGAGGGCCTTCTCAGGCCGCGCGTTGCGCGAGCACAGGAGACCAACAGGCTGCCCTCTCCCCCCTCTATTCGAACAACCTCCTCACCCCTGCTTTAATATGGTCCAGCCCCTGACGCAAGTCGGTTTCCAGCACATCGGCTTTGGCCTGCACCACCACGCGCTTGGCCTTGACCTGATCCTTAAACAACACCAGCTTGGCAAGCAACTCCTCCTTCTTCGACTCCAACACCACTTCCTGTTTGGCTTTCTCGCTCACAAACCGGTCCTTGAGCACCTCATACTCAGCTTCAAGCCTACTCGTCCGGTCTACGAGATCCTCCCAGACCTTACCTGACTCGAACGAGGCCCCTTTCAGTTTCTCTTCCGCAATGGATTCGAACTCGCTCAAGGCATTGAGCGTCTTCGCCCTCTGCTCCTCGAACGTGTCGCGAGCCTCTGCCTTGCCGAGAGCCAATTGTACTTGTAGATGTTCGAGCTTGGCCTGCACCTCCAGCTTCGCCTGCGCTGCCATCTCTTTTGACTTCTGTACGTCGACCTGGACTTGATCAAGCAAATCTCGTAGCTGCTGCTTGCGTTGTTCCAGTCGTTGCATCGCATGATCTTTCGTCTGGGTCAGATGCGCCTCCAGCGCCAGTGCCTGATGCTCCAACGAATCCAACTTCTTCCCTATCGACGCCCTAAATTCCTTGATTCGCGACATGATGCCCTCCTCTGTGTGAAATGGAACAGATAAACCGACTGCGTTCTGCCGAACACCGCATTACCTCTTTGTCGGGGCAAAGAGCGAAGCCAGAAGATCGACAGATCCCTTCTCTACGGCAGACCTGCTGCCGCCGCTGGCCGGAGGGAGATACTGCTTGATCGTATCCAGAATCTTTCTCGAACGAACCTCGTCACCGGTACGGCCCACGCGAATGGTCACCCGGGTCTGGGACTCTCTCATGGACTCCAGATCAATCCAGACATGCTCATGATCAGCGAACTCCGACTCCATATGGACGGACAGGGTATCAGCCCGGTCCTCTGATAGCGTCAATCCCAACTCCTTCATCGCGGTCAGCGTAGCCCTATGGACGACGGACACGTCGTAGCTGAGCTCCTCCGTTGATTTGCCCATCACATAGACGGCGCCGGCCGCGCCCCCCGCCGCACCGACGACCAGGGGAATGCAGCCAGAACTGAATGCGGCAAGCGTGGTCCAGATCGCCCATGCCGCTATCGTGGCGATCCGTGGCGGTCCTATAGACATGTCATGAACCATACGGTACTTCGCTCCTTTGGTTCATCGAAGGGCGATGATCGGGAAAAACCTGCAATAATCGTCAGGTCTTGTGTTCGCACAATACCAGTGGATGAATTTCTTCATGGCAACCCGTGCTGTTCCCCCCGATGCGGCCATCGACCAAGCGGATATCCTAATAATTCCCTCCAAGCTTGCTCGTGACCTCTTTACGGATGGAGACTGAGTGATTTCACTTTCAAGGGTAGCCTGGTCAATCCTCGATTGCGCGCGTCGAACGAGCACCTTCCGAGCGTGCGCGTTCCGCGAGCAGGAGGACGCCAGGCTATCCTGCCCATCCTTCACTTGGCGAGAGTCCGCACATAGGCCAGTATGTCTCTGCTCTCTTCCTGAGAAAGACGAGTCTTCCAGGGCGGCATGTTCGGTTTGCCCTCATGAATCGTTTGGAACAGGTCGGCGTCGGTTTTTTTTCTGATCGATGGTGATCTCAGATTAGCCGGATCAGGCCCGCGAAGAAACTTGTACCCATCCCCTCCGCCCTCCGGGCCATGACAACCGGTGCAGTGTCTGGCAAACAGACTCTTGCCACGCGCCGCATCGCCGTTCTGGGCCTTAGGCTCAGCCTGTCCCTGCGTCACAGTCCCGAATAAGAGACCGCTCACAAACCCCACCGTTAACACCCTGAGTATCCAATTCCTCTTCATGTTTTCCCCCACCCAGTGTTGTTGGACCTGTTGAACGTAATCTGAACCCTACCCCATCGAATGATGAAGCTCAACAGATGCGCAGCGGACTCCAGAATGCTCCCTCCAAGCTCGCTTGTTTCTCTTCACGGGAGGGTGGTCTGCTTGATCTCCCACTGCGCGCGTCGAACGACTATTATTATGCTCCCTTCAAGCTTGCTCGCCACTTCTTAGAAAGGGGCGGGCTCGTGGGTCCTCGACTGCGCGCGTCGAACGAGGCCCTTCCGAGGGCGCGCGTTGCGCGAGCACAGAGGACCTGCGAGCTTGCCCCGTCACACCCACTCCGGCGCATACTCCTTCCCCGCTTCTTTTTCTGCAAACCATCCATACAAGACCGGCAGGACTACCAACGTGAGCGCCGTCGAGGTGAAGAGGCCGCCGATGACGACGGCCGCGAGCGGCCGCTGGACTTCGGCGCCAATCCCCTGCGCAAGGGCCAACGGGAGCAAACCCAGCAACGTCGTCATCATGGTCATGACGACCGGGCGAAGCCGGAGGACGCAACCCTTCACGATCGCCTGGTCCATCAGCTCGCCTTCACCGCGAAGCTGATTGATATAGGAGACCAGCACGATGCCGTTCCCGACCGCCAAGCCAAAGAGTTCGATAAAGCCGATGGAGGCCGGCACGCTCAGGTATTGTCCGCTCAGCCAGAGAGAGACGACGCCGCCGATCAAGGCGAAGGGGAGATTGATCATGATCAACGTCGCGTAACGGAGTGAGTGAAACGCCCAGAAGAGCAGGAAGAACACGAGCCCAAGCGTAATCGGCACCACGATCAACAGCCGCGCATTGGCCCGCTCCATATTCTCGAAGGCTCCGCCCCATGTGATGCTGTACCCTTCCGGCAAGTGTACGAATGATTCCAGTTTCTTCCGCCCTTCATCCACGACGCCGCCGATGTCGCGCCCGACGACGTTGAATCCGATGTAAATGCGGCGTTTCGCATGCTCGCGACTGATACGAGCCGGGCCTTCGCGCATCTCGATCGTGGCGAGTTCGCTCATCGGAATCAGCGCGCCGGAGGCCGACTTCACCCGGATCTCCCCAATGGCGCCGATGCTGTTGCGTTGCAGTTCCGGAAACCGAAGCGTCAGTTGAAACCGCCGCTCGCCTTCGTAGACATGAGTCGCTGCCTTGCCTCCGATGGCAGTGGTGATGATCTCCTGCACATCTGCCACGTTGATGCCGAAGCGGGCAATCTTCTGCCGGTCGATATCGACGGTGAGATAGGGCTGGCCGGCGACCTGCTCGACCTTGATATCTTTGACGCCGTCGATCTGCTGCATCAAGACCGCAATCTCTTTCGCCTTATCGTGCAGGACATCGAGATCCTCTCCGAACAGCTTGATGGCGCATTCCGTCCTGATGCCGGAGATCAGCTCGTCAACCCGTTCCTGAATCGGCTGGCTCATCAGCACGGAAATACCAGGGATCTCTGCGAGTTTCCTGCGGATCGCATCGGTCAACCCCGATTGGGTTGTCGCCGTCTTCCACGTACTGCGGTCGTGCAATGATACAATCGGGTCGCTCTCATACAGGTCTTCTGGATGGTAGGGAATTTCAGCTCTTCCAATTCTGCTCACGGCCATCTTCACTTCGGGAAACTCCAATATGGCCTTCTGGGTTTGCTTTTCCATCTCGATGGACTCGGCCAGCGACACACTCGGCAGCCTCACGACTTGGGGAGTCAGGGCTCCTTCCTCAAGGATTGGAATAAATTCCCGCCCCACGAATGGAACGAGGGCAAGGCTGCAGAGCACGATCACCGTCGAACTGGTCAGGACGAGACTGCGGTGCCGGAGCGTCCATTGCAACACGGGCACATAGCGCTGTTTCATCCATCGCGTGAGACGCGTTTCTTCCGGATGGTCTCCGCGCAAGAGGAGCGACGCGAGCACCGGCGACAGGGTCAACGTGACCACGACCGAAGCCAGGAGCGCGATCACCAACGTGTAGGCCAGCGGCGCGAACATCTTCCCTTCCATGCCCTGGAGGGTCATCAGCGGCAGGAAGACGACGCTGATGATCAGAATGCCGAA
>SWDH01000026.1:140922-171672 GCA_005116945.1 Nitrospira sp. | reverse complement strand
GGATGCGTGTCTTGAAACGACTGATCGCCACTGGGGCCTTGCTCACGATGTTGTTGATGGGCGTTGCGCCCAAGGCAGAGGCGGGGATCCCCGTCATCGATTCCGCCAACCTGGTGCAGTCCGTGATCCAGGCCATCTCCTGGATTCAACAACTGCAGCAGATGCAGCAGCAAATTCTACAAGCCCAGTCGCAAATCGACGCCATCACCGGGTCGCGGAACATGGCGAGCCTGTTCAACAATCTGGCCTTAGCCGGCGTCGTACCCTCCGATGTCAATGCAGTCTACGGGGCGATCCGCAGTGGTGGGATCGACGGCTTAACGCAGGCGGCGCGCATCATCCGCAACAATCGCATGATTTATAACTGTGAAGGGAGGACCGGCGACGCCCTCCGCATCTGCCAAAACATCCTGAACCAGACTCCGCAATCCCAAGCCTACTACGCCAACACCTTTCAGATGCTGGAAGGCCGGATGCAGCAAATTCGAGCCCTCACCAACAGCATCGACAGCACCGTGGACGAGAAGGCCTCGCTCGATCTGCAGTCGAGAATTGCCGGCGAGCAAGCCCTGGTCCAGAACGATACCAACCGCATTATGACGATGAAGGCGATGGCAGAAGCAGAAGAGAAGGCGGCGGAACAGGAACAGCATGAACGCACCTTGCACATGCTGGCTCCCGGCACGCCTCGGGGCATCGACCGCCTCACCTATCCATAAATAGACGCACTGAGAAGGATGGGAACCACCATGGCAGACGGAGGCTTCGTGAAGGAAAGCGACGAGCCACAGTTTTACGATCAGGGCCGTGATTGGGAAATGGACCGCCGTCTCCGTCTCGAGCAATCAGAACGAAAGGCCTGGTGGGTCGCAGGGATCGCCTGCCTGTTAGCCTTGGGGTTGGGCATCGGGCTGGCCTGTCTCGCCCCACTGAAATCCACCATTCCCTACGTCTTCACGGTCGATCGGGCGACCGGCAATGTGGAGTTCGTCAGCGCGGCAGATGATCGGACCGTGATGGGCTATCAGGAACTGCTCGATAAACATTGGACGCAGAAATATGTCATTGCCAGGGAGTCCTACTATTTTCGCCTGCTCCAAACCGATTACGACACCGTGTTGTCGATGAGTGCCGATGCAGTGGGGCGGGACTACGCCAGGCTCTACGACGGACCCCAGGCGCGAGATAAAAAACTCGGGTCCGGCATGGAATGGAAGGTCAAGGTCTTGAGCGTGACCTTGAACGCCGATGCGGTCGGATTCAAGGCCACCGTGCGGTTTGAGAAGACCCCCAAGCGGACGGAAGCGGAGGCCTCAGATCCACCCCAGTATTTCATCGCCACCCTGGCCTATGAATACCGGCTGTCGATGAAGGGGCAGGAAAAAGATCTCATTCAAAATCCATTGGGCTACAAGGTGACGAGTTACCGAGTGGACGCGGAAATCGGCACGGTCAGCCCAGCGGTCCCGATGGCCATGCTGGAACGTTCGTAGAAAGGTCATCATGAACGGAATCATCATGCGAATGGTCTGGTGTCTCATCGTGCTGTCGCTGTGGCCGACTGGCTGGGCCTTTGCGGCGGAACTCCCAGAACCAGGCTCACG
Source organism: Nitrospira sp. (assembly GCA_005116945.1). Lineage (GTDB taxonomy): Bacteria > Nitrospirota > Nitrospiria > Nitrospirales > Nitrospiraceae > Palsa-1315. The sequence goes on along the minus strand of SWDH01000026.1, from coordinate 170,068 downwards.
CGATCAACGGGTCCGCTACGTGACCTACAAGCAGGATGAGGTCACCACCATTCACGTGAGCCGTGGAGTGATCACGCGCATCGTCCTCGGTGAAGACGAGAAAATCGTCACAGCCGCGACGGGCTTTCAGGGGGACTGTGCCAAGCCAGAGGCGGAATGGTGCATCAGGGCTGATGTCGGCACGAATCACGTGTGGGTGAAGCCCAAGGACCATGCCACCCATAACAATCTCGAAATCCGCACGAATAAGCGGGACTACAGTTTGGAGTTTCAGGTCCTGGCGGACCACAAGCCGGCACGCTCGCGCAAATCCTCAGACGGGCATGGGCCAGAAGAAGCCATGTATCGAGTGATCTTCCGCCATTCGATTCCTCTTCCGAACCCACAGAGCGTGATGGCTCTCAATGCTGCTCTGGATCACAGCAAGCAGGCTCGCGAGGAGCAACAGACCCTGGCCGATCGGCTCGCATCCTTTACCCCGGAGCCGAAGAACTGGGCCTATTCGATGGAAGTCCTATCCGGCTCAGACGAGATCGCGCCGGCGCTGGTCTTCGATGATGGACGCTTTACCTACTTTTCGTTCCCGCCCAATCGTGACATCCCCGCGATCTTCTACCTCTCTCCGATCGGAGAAGAAACCAGACTCAATGTGCACATGGAAAAGGAGTTCGCCGTGGTTGAGCGGATGGGTCGGCGCTTTGTCTTGCGGCTGGGGCAGGCAGTCGTGGGTGTCTGGAACGAGGCCTACGAGAGGGACGGAGTCCCTCCCGCGAACGGCGTGACCGTGTCCGGTGTCAGTCGCCTGCTGCGCTAAGGGAGGCATGATGGAACAGAAGAACACGACAGACGAGAAGGACGACCTCGGGATTGTCTCCGTCAATAAGAGAACCGGCACGCCAGGACAGACAGCAGGGAAACTGGTGTTCCTGGTCGTGGTCGGGTCGGTGCTGGTGATCGGCCTCTTGATGGGCATGAACACCTGGCGGGCCACCCGGACAGCCGAAGCGGCGAGCGAAGAACAAGCGGCGAAGGTCGAGAACAAACCGGCCCAAGTTGGACCGAAACGGGTCTTCGATCAGGACCCCGCCTATCAGCCTCACAAAAGTTCCTCAACCAGCAAGAGTCGATCGCACGCCTCGTCCTTCCAGCTTGGGATGGAGCAGGGACTGCATGATCATGGGCAGCCGATGTCTCTTGGCAACGGAACCGGTGGAGGAAGACAACCGGGCAGCGCACGTGCGAGTCGATTCGGAGGAGAGGCGATTCTCGCCGGTGCCAATCAACCGACCGGTCCAGCCACCCAGCACCGACCAGACGCGGGAGCCGAAGCGGCCTTGACATTGGTGCGTGATCTGCTCGGCAACCCTCGTGGCGCTGAGTCGATGGATCCAGTTGGGTCCATGCTCGGGGGAGCGAGCGCGATGCCGGTTGGAGACCAGTCCACATCACCGTTCGATCCGGGACAGGCGGGACCAGGAGGCGCCTATGGGATGCCACCGGGCGTGAGGGGGATTGGCATGCCGCTTCCACCTGGCCCAGCGCCAAGCGGGGACGGATCCATCGGCGGATTACTGACGCCCTCCTCCACCCCCAAGGTCCAGGCCGGCATGATCGGGGATCGGAATATGATTTTGCCGAAAGGCAAGAGCATCGATTGCGCCTTGACCGTCCGGGTGGTCAATGAGGTGGCCGGCATGGCGACCTGTGTACTCACTTCCGATGTCTATAGCGATAACGGCCGGGTGGTGCTCCTTGATCGTGGCTCTGAAGCGGTGGGCGAATATGCCGCGACGATGGCTCAGGGACAACGGCGGCTCTTCCTCCTCTGGACGAGGGTGAAGACCCCACAGGGCGTGGTCATCAATCTCAATTCCCCAGCCGCCGATGCCTTGGGCACCTCAGGCCTGGCGGGCTACGTCGACAATCATTGGTGGGACCGGCTCGGGGCCGCCTTTCTCCTCTCGATCGTGCAAGACGCAATTGGCTATGCGACGGCGCAAGCGGCTGGCGGCAGCGCACAGGGGCAACTCTCGATCTATCAACATTCCGCCACGACGGGCAATCGGATGGCAGAGCTCGTGTTGCAATCGACCATCAACATCAAACCGACACTCTACAAAAACCAGGGAGATCGAGCGACGATTGTCGTGGCCCGTGACTTGGACTTCGGAACGGTCTATGCCCTCCATGCCGAGTGATGTACTGGCACAGGATACGATGGTGCGCGAACTGTTGCGGCCATTGCTCGGATTTCTGTCGAGGCCTGGGGCCACAGAAATTGTGATCAATCGCCCAGGAGAGGTCTACGTCGAAGTGGGGGCGGCCTGGGAACGGTATGACGCGCCTGATCTCACATTCGTTCAACTCATGGCCCTCGCAACCGCCATTGCCACCTATACAGAACAGGAAATCGGCCCACAGAAACCGATCCTGTCGGCCATGCTGCCAGATGGAGAACGAGTCCAGATTGTGCTCCCGCCTGCCGTCGAAATGGGCACCGTCTCCTTCTCGATCCGGAGACCCAACGCCTGGATCAAGTCACTGGAGGAGTACGAGCAGGAAGGGGCGTTCGCTCGCTATGTCTGGGCGCGAGCGAGCGACCTGGATGCGCGAATGGCCGATCTCGATGGCGTGGAACGGGGGTTGGTCGAGTGCCTTGATGCGAAGCGCCTCGGGGCCTTTCTCCACCAGGCGGTCAGGGCCAAAAAGAACATCGCCGTCGTGGGAGAAACCGGCTCAGGCAAAACCACCCTCATGAAATCCCTCTGCCAATCAATCCCAGCCGACGAACGCCTCATCACGATTGAGGATGTGCGCGAACTGTTGTTGCCGACTCATGGGAATCGCGTCCATCTATTGTACTCGAAGGGCGGGCAAGGCGTGGCCAAAGTGACCCCCTCGGATCTCATCGCCTCCACGATGCGGATGAAGCCGGATCGGGTCTTGTTGGCGGAGTTGCGTGGAGGAGAAGCCTTCGATTTCTTGAAGTTATTGACGACGGGACACAGCGGCTCGATCACCTCCTACCATGCGGAGTCTTGCGCCTTGGCCGCGGAGCGCTATGTCTTCATGTGCAAGGAGCATGAGCAAGCAACCATCTATGATGCGGCGACCCTCAAGCGCCTCGTCTCCCTCACCATCGATGTGATCCTCCACGTCGTCGCGCGCAACCACTATGACGAACAGGGTCACCCGACGCACAAAGATCGCTACGTCGCCGAAGTCCAGTACGATCCGATCGCAAAACTCGTGGCACGGTTCGGCGCCGCCACCTTGGTCCGGGCATGAGGGTCCGATGCGAAGGAAGATGATCGTCACAGTCCTAGCGGTACTCTTGTACATCCCGGTCGGCCTCGTCGGCGCCGATTGCCTCGCAGGGGTGCTGTTCGATGTGACGAACAAACGGGTCCCGGAATCTCTATCCTTAGACAGATGGCCGGAGGCTTGGTTGGCCTATCGCGAGGATGAAACCCAACGGAAGCGGCTGCAATTGTCAGCCGGGCTCGGCCTCTTCACCCTGTTCGGTCTGCCTGTATTACTCGGCTTGTCTCTCACGCACCGTGCCACGCCGTTACACGGCGCCGCGCGATTTGCCAACCCATCTGAAATCGCCAAGGCAGGATTGTACGGAGAGCGGGGGATCATTGTCGGTAAGGTCGGATCTCGCTACTTGATTTATGGCGGGCAAGAATTTGTGCTCCTGGCCGCGCCCACCAGATCGGGGAAGGGGGTCAGTCTCGTCCTACCGAATTTGCTCCACTATCCCGACTCGGTCGTGGTGCTCGATATCAAGCTGGAAAACTTTGCCTACAGCTCCAAGTTTCGCCAGATGCACGGGCAGGAGGTCTATCTCTTCAACCCCTTCGGCCAGGACCAGCGCAGCCATCGCTGGAATCCCCTCGATGCGGTGCCGCGCGATCCCCATCTCCGAGTAGGGGAGATCCAGGCGATCGGGCAAGTGCTCTATCCAACCGAGCACGTCAAAGAGGCCTTCTGGAATGAGTCCGCAAGAAACTTGTTCCTCGGTCTCTGTCTGTACCTCATCGAGACGCCAACACTGCCCTGCAGCTTGGGGGAATTGCTCCGACAGGCCTCCGGAAAGGGCCAACCGATCAAGGACTATCTGACTGGGCTGATGACCAAACGTGGAACGGGTGAGCCGCCGTTGAGCGAGGACTGTACCGGCGCCTTGCAACGGTTCTGTACGACGAGCGACAACACGATGGCCGGTATCCTGGCGACCTTCACCGCGCCTCTCACCATCTTCAGCAACCCGATTGTGGATGCGGCGACCAGCGCCACGGAGATCGATCTGAGTGCGGTGCGCAAGCGCCGCATGTCTATTTATGTCGGGATTCCGGCGAATCGTCTGAGCGATGCAGCCCTGTTGGTCAATCTCTTTTTCTCGCAACTCATCCATCACAACACGGTCGAGCTCCCGGCCACGAATCCTTCCTTGAAGTACCACTGTGTCCTGTTCCTCGATGAGTTTCCGGCGATCGGACGAGTGGATATTCTGGCCAAGGCGGTGGGGTTCATCGCGGGCTACAATCTCCGGCTCGTGCCGATCATTCAAAGCCTGTCCCAACTGGCCTCGATCTATGGAGAGAAGGACGCGCGCACCTTTGTCACCAATCACGCCTGCCAGGTGATCTTTGCACCGCGTGAGCAACAAGACGCGAACGAGTATTCGCAGATGCTCGGGACCTATACCGCAAAAGCCCTGTCGACCGGCATGAGCCAGCCGAGAGGCTGGGGCCAGGCCAGGCAGGCCTCAACCAGCTCCAATCTCTCCGACCACGCGCGCCCACTCCTGTTGCCGCAAGAATTAAAGGAGTTGGGGCCAACGCGGCAGATCATCAGTCTCAGCAATACCAAACCTATTCTCTGCGACAAAGCCTTGTTCTACCTCGATCCAATTTTTGTGGATCGGTTGAAAGAAGTGAGCCCCACTCTCGCAGCGGTAGGCCACAAACTCCCGACGCAGCGCGAGTTCGAAGCCGCCGCCTTTGTGCGGAAGGACCTCTCGGTGGAGATTCCCCTCCTCGACCTGGATCTCCACAGGGCGAAAGTCGAACGGCGGATTCGGCCCTTAAGCGCGAATGAACCGATCAATCCCGCCACACTCGCGATCGACCCAGGACTGTTGCCGCCTCTGGTCCCACGTGACCCACCGAACGTCGACGAGGTCACTCAGCTGGTCGATGCGTTCTTTGCGCAGTTGCAGTGGGCAGAGCCGGACGTTGCGATTGGAAGCGATGATGTGACCGCCGTGAACGGCCGTCACCATCTGACCCGTGAGGGAGAGGAGGACCATTCCACGGCTGAGAGCCCTGCCGCGGAGTTCACGTCTCCGCGCAACGTCGTTGATTCACCCCTATTGGAACGAGAAAGTTGAGGAGGACTCGATGAAGATGTGGCGTGGTCACGCGGTGATCCTATTTCTCGCGACGGCGCTGTTGTTCGCCTGTGCGCCGACGCCGCTGGTGCCATCGGGTAAGTCTCGCATTCCGGTTAATTCAGAAGAGGTCATCAGCCAATACCGTGAACGAGTGAAGGTGGATCAGCGGGAGCGAGTGGAGCGCACCGGGCTCGCACGTCAAGTCGAGGCGCTCACGAAACAGATTCAAGAGTTGAAATCCTACGTGACTCTCTTACAACTTCAGTTACAGGAATCGGAGAAAGGACCAGTGCGCCAGGTGCAGCCTCTCGGCGCAGGAAGCCCTCCGCTTCCCAGTCGCGCCCCTGACAAGGCTCGGGGGAAAGAAAAGGAGACGACGAGAGCCCAGACCAAACCTCCGATCGCGGCGGTGCCACACGAGATCGCGGTGCTGCCCATGATCCCGATTGAAGAGGGGCCCACGGATCTCTGCGGACAGAAGATCGGGGCCGCGAGTGCCTACGGGTGGGTCGACCCCGCCTCCGACTATATGGATCAAAGAGCCGGCCTCCGTCCAGAACATGGTCTGTGCCGGCATATTGCCAGCAGCCAGGAGGACTCCCGATGAATGAATTACTGGAGCGTGGGAGAGAGAAGGACAGCGCGAAGGAGACGCTGCTCCCTCGGAACAATCCACGGGGAACGAGACAGCCCGAACCCCTGTTGAATCAGCACGAAGCCGCCGCCGAATCCTTGCGGCGGCGGTTCATAGAAGCCGACAACCAGTTTTACTTTCGTAGCGGCCCTGGTGAAGCGGACAAAGTGGCATTTGCCGATCACGGGAGCCGCCTGACCACCGAGCATGAGGATCCGCACGTGATCCACGGCATGCTGCTCCTGGCTCAGGCAAAAGGCTGGACCTCCCTCCATGTGAAAGGCTCGGACGCCTTCAAAGCCGAGGCCTGGATGCAAGCCACCATGGCCGGCATCGAAGTGCAGGGATACCAACCGCGTGAGATCGATCGCGTGCGACAAGCGGAGCGCAAGGGAGAGACCTCGACGAAACAGACACAACCGGCGAATCACGTTGAACCGGGTGGGCCTCGTGACCCATCGACCAGCCGTGCTGAACAAAAGCCTGACTCGCTGACGGCGGCTCAGCACATCGCGATCAACACGCTGCACACAATTTTACGCGAACGTGGCGACTCGGCCGCGATGATTGCGGCAGTGGTGGAGGAGGCCACCGCGCGGCTCCAGGGCGAACGGCTCGTGGTCGGCAGGATTGTCGAACATGGCAAGGCTCGGTATGGCCATGACGAACAGGCGGAACAGAGCTACGTCGTCAAAATAGCGACGGCGAAAGGGGAGAAAGAGGTGTGGGGCGTGGATCTGGCTCGAGCAATGGAGCGAAGCGGGGCGAAACCAGGGGACGCGGTCGCGCTCATCCAACGCGCGCATGAGCGCGTGACCGTACAGGCGCCGGTCAAGAATGAGACCGGAAAGATCCTGGGCATGGCACCCCAACCAGCCACGCGCAATCGATGGGACGTGCTCAATTTACAGACCATCGGAATCGGAGAGCGCGACAGAGTCACCGCCGCTGCACGGGTGGCGACCCATGAACCAGTGGTCCAGGTCTTTGATCGAACAGCGGCCCGCACCGATCAAATCCCGGATGTGGCGCGAATCCGTGCACAGGAACGCACGAGAGCAGGACGGTAACCGATGAGCCAGGTCTGGACATTGCCTCATGTGGAGTTGTCAGACGGTTCGGTGGAAGCCATGAAGTGGCTGGGACTCATCCTCATGACGGCGGACCATGCCCAGAAGTACGGCCTGATCGCCGTGCCCGGAGTCTATGAAGCGGGACGCATGGCCTTCCCGCTCTTTGGCATCGTGCTGGCCTACAATCTCGCGCGTGTCCAGAGTCACGATCGGGCTGTGTACGTCCGAGTCCTGACTCGTCTCCTCGCCTACGGCGTGATCGCTTCAATCCCGTTCGTCGCCTTAGGCGGGCTGGGGTTTGGCTGGTGGCCGCTCAACTGCATGTTCACGCTCGCCGTCGCGGTCTGCATCATGTACGTGATCGAGTCACGTCGGCCGTTCTGGAAAACCAAGGCGGCCACGGTGTTTCTCCTGGGTGGAGCGATGGTGGAGTTTTGGTGGCCAGGCGTCGCCCTCTGTGTCGGCGCCTGGCTATACATAAAACAACCGACATGGGGAGGACTCCTCCTGTGGCTCGCCGGAACAGCCGGCCTCACGGTGATCAACGGCAATGGGTGGGCCTGCGCATCGTTTGTCGTCCTCGCGGGGATGGCCTATTGCGTCACGATCAAGATTCCGAGAGCCTCACGGTTTTTCTATCTCTATTACCTCGCACACCTGTCGATCATCCTCCTGTTGGGCTTCAGGATTCAGAGCCCGTGATGATACCGGATCGCATGGACACGCAGAGGGATTGGTCACGATCGAGGCAGATGAAACCTCGCACGATACAGTGCGTCAAGGATCTCCCAACCAAACGCAATTGTGAAAAGCAAGAAACACAAGGCAAGGAGGAACAGGGGCACCCTGATAAACACGAACAGCATCCATGCGAGAGCGAGGTTGTACAGGAATCGAATGCCGTGCACCGAGCCGACTCCGGCCCGAACGATCATCCTGAACAACTGCATGACCACGAACATCGCGAGACGGCTGGTCTGCACCACGCCATGCCCGGTCCTGGTCAGCGTCTCGGCGAGGGACGGCCGTACACGATACACACGCGAGGGCCGTCTCGGTGCGACATAGGGAATGACATCCTGTGGCGCAATGATGTGAATGGTAAACGGGTTCGCTGGTGTCTTCATACAACCTCCGAAAACATGGTGGCCTTCGCTCTTTCGCCACATGTGGAGAGCAAGGCCACCATGAGAGATGGGACACGCTGATGGCCCGACGTATCGAGCGTACGCCGTGACGAGCCGAGCACGTGCCGGGCTCTGCGGGCACAGCGGAGGCCACGGGGTGCGGCTCGAACGCGAGGCCATGGCACACCGACACCAGCGAACCGGTGTACCAATGCCATCGCCACAGTCTGCTCCACGCGTGCTCAGGCCACGATGATACACGGAGAGCTGTTTCTAGAGCGGGTGCATCAGGGACCCGTGACGGTCCGGGTCATGACCAAGACCAGGGCCGCAGACCGGAGAAGTAGGAGATGGAACAGAAAGGGGGTGAGAACATGAGAATGACCAAGATGATGTGGTGTGCGTTGGCACTGATGGTGTCGGCGCAGACCGTCATGGTCTCGAACGCACAGGCGCAAATCTTGACCGGCGACGCCCGCCTTGCGTGTGAAGCGCTGGTGTGTTTGTCAGCGGTGGGAAGCCCCCCTGGGGAGTGCAGCAAGGCATTAGCCAAGTATGAAGCGATGAAAGCCCAACTGTGGTTCAATCCGATGGCTGTGTACAACTTCCTGAAAGGGTGTCCGAAGAGGTAGTGCGCTCGGAGCATGGGAATCGGAACGACGCTAGCGTGTGCTCCTGGCACGTCGACGTCGCGCTGATCGAATGTGGGTCACCAGTCACACAAACCTACAACCACACGGGTCTATACAACGGACAACGCGTAAGGTAATCTCCACGCCTTCGGCGTGGCTGCCTTGTGGTCCGCCCCTCGTCCGAGGCCTCCTCTCTGCTGCTCTCGAGAGGACCCGCCCACCGAACCAGGAAGTCACACAAGGCGGTCGAGGAGAGTCGCGCATGGCAACCATACTCGTCATTGATGATCAGGAACCGATCCGCGCGCTCCTGCGTGCCGCGCTGGAAGGGGACGGCCACGAAGTCCTCGAAGCGTCGAATGGCCTGCTGGGTCTTGAGCGCTCTCGCGAGCGAGCCGCAGACCTCGTTATCCTCGATCTGCTCATGCCGGAGATGAACGGCCTTGAACTGATGTCGGAGCTGAATCGGAGCCTTTCCCATGTCAAAGTCATCGCCATGTCCGGTAGCCTCAAGGGAGAGGGGGGACTACAGGCAGCCAAACGGCTGGGTGCGCATCAGACGTTTCAAAAGCCCTTCGAGCTACGAGCCGTACGCGAGGCCGTTCGAGACGCATTGGCGCATGAGCAGCCACGGATGACATCTCCCTAGATCGCCAAGGCACAACCGCTGAGGGGGTGTGGAATTCAAAGACGCCATGGTCTCCTCGACGGGACCTCAATTATCGGCACGACGTGTACCCACGCACGGTCGCTTCCGATACCTCCTACATATGATCGCGATCAGGTGCCTGTCGTCGCACAATAAGACACCCATGATGTAGTTACCACATCTCGCGTGTTCTATCACCCCTCCAGCCAGAGGAATCGAGAGAGTCTCCTGGGCTCTGAATAGTAGCCGACAATCGTGATTCTTGAGCACGGTGGTAATGATGACTCCACGTTCTCAGTCTCAACGAGACGAAAGTCAATCTCAAACGAATCATTCAAAGATTCCAACAGGCTTCGGTCACGGTCGTGTTAGCAGGAATGAAGCTTCCGCCAAATTATGGGCAGAGCTATACGAACGGGTTTGGGGCGCTCTATCAGGCGATAGCAAAGCAATGTCATCTAACGCTGATTCCATTGTTCTCGCTGGGATCGCAGGTCATCCATCCGACAGGAGAGGGGTATCGGCTCATGGGCGAGAAGGTTTTTCCCAACCCTGGAGCCACTGCTGGAGCGAAGCCGGTGAAGGCGATTCATGAAGAGTAGCGCAGGGCAGGGAGAGTCCCTACCCTGCGTATTCCTGCTCGCACCAAAACACATCTAGCGTCAATACCTTGGACTTGCGGGTTACTTTTTTTTGCCTGTCGAATTCTCCGCAGCCTGCTCGGCATGCGTCAGCGATTCCTCCGCGTGCGTCAGCGATTCCTTGGCATGCTCGAGCGCTTCCTTCGCATGGGCATTGTCGCTTCCCTTTATGGCTTCTTCCAGATGCGTGATGGCTTCTTTCTCATGCGCAATGCCTTCCTTGGCATGCTTGATCGTTTCCTTGATATGCCCATCTCCGCCCGCAAATGCGGCGCTGGTCATGCCTCCTGCGAGAAGACCGAAAACAGCGGCTGCGACGACAATAGCTTTTATTTGGCTCATAACCCCCTCCTTTGTGATAGTGGGACTCGTAAGTAGAACAGGATCATACACCAACGACAGACATCTGTTAAAGCAGCGATTTCAGCGCAGCAGAACGACATGATGCCCAGGAAATGGGGACTTTCCCAATTTTTTCCAACGAAAGGCAAGGGAATCAGGGAGAGGAGATATCCGATTCCTCTGCAAATCCAGAAGGAGGGTAATTTCCCAGACTGGTTTCCTATTTTTTTCTTTTTTTGCCTATGACCTGCAGACGAGCCGCTTTGCGTGAGCCACCCGGAGCTTTGCGGTAATCGACCAGAGCGTTCTCGATCAGCCCGGTCACCGATGTCCGAAACACTCGCAAGCTGCCCCGACCGATCTTGGTGGCATGCAAACGGCCTTCCCCGATCCATCGATAGACCGTCCACTTGCTGACCTTTAACAGCTTAGCTGCTTCCTGGATGCGGAGTAATAACGGTTCCACAATTTATCCATCCTGCCATCGGCATGGCGGGGGAGCGACCAACCCAGCATTCCCCCTGTTGGAACATGCGCCAGAAAGGAGATACTCGAACACTTGTCCCGAATCCGCACAGGCACACATTGCTACCGCCTTATCGGCACGATGCCGATGTTGAGAAGTCCTCAGCTGCAAACCGCTCCATGGCCATGACGCAGCCGTTCGAAAACGCCTGTTCTTGATTTGCCGCGAGGTACCTACTTCATTGCCTGCCCGGTACAATGCCAGCCATCGCCCTTGACCGCATTCACCGCCGCGGCCAGTTGATCCGCCCTCACCTTCTCCCCGTCAATCGTCACCACGGCATGCCCCTTCATGCTTTTGAGATCCACCGTCTTCACACCAGAACGTTTTGCCAGCGCCGCTTCCACATCGCCAAGATAGGTCTCGCAAAATTTTCCACCGAGCATCAATACGATCTTTTGCTCGCCTGCAAACACCGGCGTTGCCATCGCACAGGCGAATCCGATCAAACATCCAAACTTGATAATGCCATTCATGGTCTTTCCTCCTATTGAATGGTCCTCGATCTCTGCTCACCGCGATCCACCCGAGCCGTGCAATTCCATCCTGCCGCGAGCGCCCGGTGTCCCGCGCCGGCAAACAGATCGGGCATCTCGCTGCCTGCTTGATCCCGCACCAGCACCGTGCCATGGCCAGACAAAAACGTCACCCGCCGAACCGTATCGAGTGCACGAAGCGTTCCCCGACATCCTCACGAAAGAACACTCATCTCATGGCGTCACTCCTTTCAACTTCAATCCAGTAAAGGACCGGGGCGGAGGACAAAGGAGGAAACACCTGCGCCCCGGGTCAGTCCGAGCGAGGAGGCAGCCCAACCCGGACATCGATAGATCAACAACCAACAATTGTGTGAACGCGAACCGAGATCGAAGAAGGGAACGCGAGGAGACTCAGCACGATACAGGCCGCCCGGGGTCCCTTATCCGATGAGGGGAAAGGGTGTCGATGGAGGGGCACGGGAGTGGAGCAGGGAAGATGAGGACGAAGAGATTGCCTGATGGGGAGACGAGACCACCAGCCGGGCGACCGGGCCCATTGAGAGCGCAGGCGGCTCCGGCGTCAGTCCGGCGTCGGTCGTGGCCTGACAGGCCCAAGCACAGAGCGCATTGTGTGGAGCGGATTCTTGCGACCCATGGTGCGCATGGCCGTTGGATGGATCGACATGACTCAACGCACAGCTCGCTGCCATCGCCGCGAGCGACGCATAGACCAAGGCCACGAACCCGGCGACAAGAATGGCACTTCGTGATACACGAGAACGCGTCATCAGCCTCTCCACGATGTCATTTCTATACGCGTCAATCGATCACCTGTCTACCGACACCTGCTCACGCTTACTACAGTTTCGAGACATTTTTTCTTGGTGACAGGCTACCAGGTCTTTCTAACGATCACATGCATGTACGACTGTTGTGGGCATGATCTCATTAGATTGAACCGCGCACCCCCTACATGCAGTTTCTAACGATCCCCTTGATCCAGGCTGTTGGCTCGAACGAGGGAGGGAATGAGAAGAATGACTGAGCGGACGACAACCGGCGCAGGCGAGACGTGACATCGCGAAACTCTGATTTCTTCGAGTGGATAATCCGATAGTGCGCCAGTGCCTCCCGAGGCTTTCCGAGCGATTCGAGCACACGCCCCAGAAAGTAGCGAATATCTCGCAACTCCAGTTCCGTCCCGTGCCTTCCTTCCAGCAACATCGTCAAGGAGCGGGCCGCCTCTTCATGGCGGCCCATCGCATAGAGGCACAATGCGACCTGCGATGTGGCACGGACCTCTTGCGTCGCATCGGCGGCGGCCTGCTCAAAACTCTCGATCGCTTGTTTGTAGGCGCCGGCCTGCTTGTATGCCAAGCCATGTTCATAAGAGGCGCCTAAGCCGTTGGAGACAGCGGCCGGCGTCTTGTTGTTCAAACCAGCCGATCGTTCCGGCGACGGCATAGCTGCCAAACGCTGTTGCTCCGCTGCCGCTTCTTCCGAGGTCAACATATCCGCGAGAGGTCCAGGCGCGATTGGAAGAATGCCGCCAGCCCGCCGATCGTTTGCGGCTCTCCACACGATTCCGGCAGTGACCCAGGGAGACTGTTCCGCATACCCGTAGGCCAGCGACACATCGCAGACCTGGTTGACCAACCGGGCATTACCGCTGGTGAGCCGATGCACGACGAGACAAGCCTGATCCGTGAAAATGCGTCCCGCTCCGCCGGCCATGGCCAGCCGGTGCGCGATGTAGGCCGGTACTTCCTCCTCACCGAACGGCTTGAGATGGTAATCGACGGAGATTCGCTGGGCGAACTGGATCAACTCACCGCGCTGCAACAATCCTCGTAACGCCGGTTGACCGGACAGGATAATCTGCAACGGCTGTCGCCGGCCATCGTTGACGTTCGAGAGCAAGCGCAGCTCTTCGAGCATGGCGGCGCCAAGATTTTGAGCCTCATCGACGACCAAGACGACGCGGCGCTGCCGCTCATGCTCGCGGGAGATAAAGGCCGCAAATGTCTTAAACAGTTCCACACTATCCATTCCCTTGCCGTCCAGGCCAAATGCCATCAGCACCCAGGGCATCAGGCTGCCAAGCCCCGCGTGGGTATGAGACAGCACTCCAAGCGAGACTTCGTGTTGAGATTGTTCCAAGATCGCGTTCAGCAATGTGGTCTTCCCGGTGCCTGGTTCGCCGGTAATCACGGTAAAGATGGCACGATTGAAGAGTCCATACTCCAACAAATTGAGCGCCGTCTTGTGTTGGGTCCCGAGAAACAGGAATCTCGGGTCAGGAATGAGTGAAAATGGATTGGTTCGAAATCCATAGAAAGATTCGTACATGTCGTCCTCACGCCTTTCGCGATTAGATCGCAGCCAGCTCGCGCATGGCTTTCAGATTGCCCTGACTCTTGCCCGACTGATTCAACACCGTGCCCAAAACGGGGGTCGCCCCGTGCACCAACGCCAGCGCTTCTTCCACATCACGCCGAGTAGTCACGCCCTCCCCCGCCACTAGCAGCAGCGCGTCCAGGGCCGGCGCGAACGCAAGCGTATCCGCGCAGGTCAGCACCGGTGGGAGATCGACCACAACGATACGCGCCGGATAGCGATGTTTGACTTCCGAAATCAACGCAGACATCCGCAACGAGGTCAAGACTTCGGACGAGCGCTGAATCGGGCGCCCCCCTGGAAGCACCACGAGCCGTCCAAGTCTAGGGTGAACAAGCAACTCCTCTAATGGCACATCCCCCAACACATAGTCCGCAAGGCCCCGACACGCGCCCAGTCCTAGAAGGACATGCATCTGAGGCTGCTTGAGGTCAGCATCTATCAGCATCACCGTCTGCGTCGTTTCCATCGCCAGGGCAATCGCCAGATTGAGCGCGGTCAGCGTCTTGCCCTCTTGTGTCCGTGGACTGGTTACGCCCAACACGTTCCAGTGATTTTCACGCAGGCGATGGAGCACCTGCGTCCGTAAGAGCTGATAACCATTGGCGAAGGCTCCGCGCTCGAATGCCGTCAAGACACGATTACGGCGTAACACGTCCTCTTGACACTCCACCATCCGCGTCCTTGTGTAAACAATCGGAAGGGGAATCGGTCGGGACCCCGCATAGCTATCGCTACGTGTGCCTGTACCGTTCTTAGACTGTTTATACTGATCGATCGCGTGAGATAATTCTTCCATCGCCCGCCTCCTTGTTCATCTTAGGAGAGACCCAATTTACGGAGAGCCGCAAACCACACAACATCCAGCGGCAGCCAGAGATAGTGACTCAGAGCCACTCCTGCGACGATCGATCCGGCTCCAGCCCACCGGATGGCCCGCCGCCTCCACATTGAGCGGGTAACCTCGTCCTCCGTCGGCAGATGTGGGATCACTGCCAACGGAGCAATCCGAGCTACCTGAGCCAATTGATCGGAATTTCTAATCGTCTCGTCGAGCTGCTCCCTGGCGGCTCCAGCCCCAACACCGCCGGCCAGGGCCAAGAAACAGGCCAGAGCGAGGATCACCGGTCGATTAGGCCGTTCAGGCCGCTCCGGGAGATCGGGAGGATCGATCAACGAGAACCGCTCGCCCTTGTGTTGCACCTCCAAACCCTCGGAGACCTGAGCTTCCATCAACCGCGAAGAGATTTCTTGATGCTTAGAATCCCAGTCCGCACTATGCCGGGGGCCGCGCCAAAGTGCAAGCGGCGGCAGGGCGGTGACGGATTTAGATTATCTTCGCCGCGGTCGTTTGCGAATGGTTCTCCAGTCGTTCACATGCCATGGGATTCGCTGAAAACGTAGCCGCATTGACTTGAGTTGGCGCTGAGCGTGGCGCCAATATCACCGATTGCCTTGCCCATACATTCATTCAGCTTGTCTTGATCGACCGCCATACCGCACCTCCCTGAAGTAACTTGGTGCATTCTTCGCAAACTGTTCGCTGCTGTCAAGTCTGAACCAAAGGAGTAGAATGCCAGCATTACATGGGAGGAGGGATCGAGTATGAAAGACTATCGTGTGAAGCCTGGCTCACTACTCAAATTAGATCGGCATGATCCCGACCACACCGCTGCCTATAAGAAAACCGATCAAGGGAAAGATAAAGCCAAGGCTGTGACGGCAGAATTAACCGGACGGCTCGGCGAACTTCAAGAACGACTCTATGCCAATGGGACTCGATCGCTGCTCATCGTGTTGCAGGGGATGGATACTAGCGGCAAGGATGGGACGATCAAGAGCGTGATGTCCGGGGTGAATCCGCAGGGCTGTAAAGTCGTGTCCTTCAAAGCTCCGTCGTCGGAGGAGCTGAGCCATGATTTCCTCTGGCGTGTGCATCAAAAAGCGCCATCACACGGTCAGATCGGCATCTTCAATCGCTCGCACTATGAAGATGTGCTCATCACTCGCGTCCATGGGTGGGTATCGGACAAGGTTGTGAAGCAGCGGTTCAATCAGATCAAAGAATTCGAGGAGTTGCTCTATGAAAGTGGGACGACCATCCTCAAGTTTTTTCTACACATTTCGAAGGATGAGCAGAAAGAGCGGCTGGAGGAACGTATCCACGATCCGGAGAAACGCTGGAAATTCAACGAAGGGGATCTTGAAGAACGAAAACTGTGGAAGAACTACATGGAGGCGTTCGAGGATATGATGGCGGCCACGAGCACCGATCATGCGCCATGGTATATCGTGCCGGCCAATCGGAAATGGTATCGGAACTTTGTGGTCGCCGATAGTGTTGTTGACGCACTAGAAAAGATGAAACTACAAACACCCGCTGCTCCCGCAGGGGTCAATTTCGATACGTTGAAGATTCTGTAACATCGTGAGCGGGACACCTGTGCGATAGCGACTCTTCATCCGGAAGGAACCTGGGCAGGGCCGGCAAATCTGAGTCCCTGAATCCGGTGTGGCCATCAGGTTTATTTCGTATCTGAAGAGTCCGTTTCTTGACACCTTGGGCAGGGCTATATTAGCATGCGCCTCCAGATTGACGGGCGCGTAGCTCAGGGGGAGAGCGCTACCTTGACACGGTAGAGGTCGACGGTTCAAGACCGTCCGCGCCTACCACCTAGCTGACGGTATCTGTTTGCCTCTCGCAGACGGAGAGGTCGTGTTTTTTCTTGTGCGCGATTTGGTTGAGTGCAGGTCATGAAAGTTACGCTCAAAGATGGCAGTAGCAGGGATGTTCAAGCGGGTCAGACTGTTAGCGCTGCCCTGTCGGCTCTCGGTCTGAGGCTTGGCTCAGACATACTTGCGGCTAAAGTCAATGGCCACACCGTCGATCTCTCGAGCGTCTTGACGGAAGATGCTGAAGTGACTCCACTGCTATTCGACAGCGCTGAAGGCCGTGAGGTCTATCGTCATAGTAGTACGCACATTATGGCGCAGGCTGTCAAAGAGGTGTTTCCTACAGCACAGCTCACGATCGGCCCAGCCCTCGAAGATGGGTTTTTCTATGATTTTGCCTTTGGGCCATACGAGGCCGGAGCGGAGCCAACCTTGGCAGCATGACCGTCGCGGGGGCGCTTGACCTGCTCCGTGCGGACCTTAAGCCGATCGGGAAGCAACATTCACTAATTCAATAAGAGGTGTCTTATCGTCCCCAAACTACGAGTGAACCGGGAAATCAGAGTGCGCGAAGTCCGGGTAATTGGTCCGGAGAGTGAACAGCTTGGCATTCTCCTTACGGCGGATGCATTCAAACAGGCACAAGACAACGGCTACGACCTTGTTGAAGTCGCGCCCACCTCAGTGCCGCCCGTGTGTCGCATCATGGACTACGGGAAATACAAGTTTGAGCTGAGCAAAAAGGACCACCAGAATCGGCGCCATCAAAAGTCGACACAGGTGAAAGAAATTAAATTGCGCCCTCGGACAGATAAGCATGACTTGGAGATCAAGATTCGACAGATTAAGGGATTTTTGGCCGATGGGAACAAGACCAAAGTCCTCTTGACGTACCGTGGTCGTGAGATGGCAAATCAGGAGATGGGCCGAACGCTCATGAATACGGTTATCGCGGAGTTGGGAGAGACAGGCACAATCGAGTACGCCCCACGCATGGAGGGGCGGAGTTTGATCATGATCGTGGCGCCGAAGTAAGACGGCGGCCCGAACGCTATTAGCCAAAGGAAGCACCGATATGAAGAACAGAAAGATGAAAACCCATAGCGGAGCCAAAAAGCGGTTCACCCGCACCGGCTCTGGAAAATTGGTCAGGCGGAAGGCAGGGAAACGCCATATCCTCACCAGCAAGACGCAGGACCGGAAGCGGCGATTAAGCGGGACGGTGCTCGTGGATAAAACCAAGACTCAAGCGCTTGATCGCTTATTGCCATACAAATAAACTAGAATGTACGAATCGCGGTAACCAAAAGGAGTATTAATTCATGCCTCGCGCAAAAGGTGGTCCCAAAACACGACATAGGCGGAAAAAGCGGCTGAAATTAGCCAAAGGACAGTATGGAGGGAAGAGCCGGCTGTTTCGCACCGCAACAGAATCGGTCGATAAGGGTCAGGCGTACGCCTATACAGGACGGAAAAATCGGAAACGGGATTTCCGCGTGTTGTGGATTGCGCGCATCAATGCGGCAGTCCGGGCGCATGGACTGACCTATGGTCGATTTATCAATGCCCTGAAGAAGGCTAACATTCTCTTGGATCGGAAAGTTTTATCCGACATGGCGATTAAGGATGCCACAGGGTTTGAGCAGCTGGTCGGTCTAGCAAAGCAGCAGCTTGTCCCTGCCGGAGCGTAAGCACGGTTCCCACTGAGGATTTTCTTCGAAGAATTGGTTGGGATAAGGCTTAGCAGGGTGCTCAAAGGCCGGAGCGAGTGAAGGGGTGAGCCTACCTTCTGGGGTACGTTGGAGGTCTGAACGATGCGAGAATGCCGTTTGGTGAAAGTCGCGTCTCGGACTTCGGCGAGCTCAGTCGAGCCGTGCGCCAAGGCTTGGCGGGTGAGAAAAGCGACTTTTTCAGCGTTCTGCTAGTTCCGTCAGATCGATTTCGAACGCTACAGCCGGAACCGAAATCTGCCAACGTTCGAGAACTTCGGGGTGTAACTCCCCGATCACACCGACCTGTTTCCCCTCAGAGATAATGCTTCCCACTCGTCCGGCGAGAAATGATGGATGTTGAATCGGTTCCAGGCTGTAGGTCTGATTCACATAATAAAATAACGTATCTAGGCAGGAGTGGGCCTCTGAAAAATGTGTATCGGCATGGGCAATCATCCCGCCGAGCACTGTCACCGTGCGCGATCCGACTGACTGCGTGGGATCGGGGCGCGCCACTTCGCCGGATTCGAACAGACGATGAGGGTAAAAAGCTCGGTTCGATGCCGCCTCCACACGCAGCAACGATGGAAGTATCCATTGTCGAAGCGCAGAGAAGTTCTGGGACATGACATTATCTACTTCGACCAGTTGCCCCCACTCGGATCCTTCCAATCGCATCGCATCGCGCAGGTCTTGAGGAGCGCCGAGAATATTGGAAATGATTTCCTGAAAGCCCATTCCGACCATGAGCATCCTCACACGATCGGAGACCTCTTCGATGCGCGATAATCCTCCGACCGTAAATTGCGAAGGCATTTCGGGTAAAAAGTCTCCATACCCTCGGCTGATCGCGACATCCTCAACTACGTCCATGGCATGCATAAGGTCTTGCCGGTAGAACGGAAGCGTCACCGTGATATGTTTGCCTTTCGTCGCCACGCGATAACCGTAGGCCCGGAGGGCGTTCGCGACTTTCTGGGCTCCAAGTGCCTGCCCAAGGGCCTGTTCGATTGTGCTGATGGGAAGCTTCTGTGACTTCTCAAGATCTTGAGGAGTGATGACTCCTGTACCAAGGGCTGTTTTATAGGGATATCGTATTTCTATAGGCTCAATCACCGCGCCTCGATCCGCGAGATTGGCGGCAAAAATATTGAGGGTCAGGACGACCATTGAGAGGTCTGTACCGGTTACCTCGACAAAGAGCGCGTCGTCTCCCACCCGCACTTCTCCCGATTCGCGGCTGTTGATGATCGGTGGGAAGGAGAGCGCCTGACGTTTTGCATCGCGCAGGAAGGGCAGACGATCCTGTCCTGCGAGAATCCCGCCGAACTCCAGACCCTTGGGGTGGACAAGCAGCATTTCTCCCAGCGTCATCACCGTATCCATCCCCAGCGGCGTGAACGACGCTTCATCCGGCTTGACCAAGTCGTAGGTAATAGGAAACTCGATTGCCGCAAGCCGATAGAGCCCGATCGATACGGTTCGGCGTTTACGTCCGAACATCTCGGAGAGTTTCTCCTGCGTCTGGATCAGCTGTGCGAGGCCCTCCTGGGTCACGAGGTAGCCGGTCGCAGCGCAAGCTGCCACGTAGGGTCTGACCTTCTCCAGGCCGGGAGCCACGTTCAGTCGTTTTGGTGATTTCAATTTGGTCGTGAGAAAATCGTATTTGGAGAGCGCGCCTTGTCGCTTTGCCCGAATCTGCCGGGCGATCCCTTCGCAGCACCAGAGGTCGGGACGATTGCTATCTTGCAGTTCGATGCGCAGTTCACCGGTGTCGGGACTTTGTCCCTTCAGTTCACCCTTCACGAGCATCAAAGAATCTTCAAGCTGTTCAATGGTGATCGGTTGGGGGCCCTCTCCGGGACCGGCGAGTAGGTTCTCGAGATCGTGCTTGAAAATAGTAATCGTCGGCATGTGAAACCTAGAAGGCTCCTCTTGTAGAGCGAATCAGATCAAGATTATCGGTGAATAACTCCCGGATATCATGAATGCCGAGCGCCACCATTGCCATGCGATCGAGCCCCAATCCCCACGCAATGACGGGAACGGTCACGCCCAGTGGAATGGTGACTTCAGGCCGGAACAATCCGGCTCCGCCAAGTTCCATCCATCCAAGCTTTGGATGGCGCACGTGCAGTTCGACCGAGGGCTCGGTGAAGGGGAAATAGGCTGGGAGGAATTTGACTTCCTTGGCGTGCGCGACTTCGCGGGCAAAGAGATTGAGCAGGCCGAGCAACGTCCGAAAGTTGATGTCCTCGCCGAGCATGATCCCTTCGACCTGAAAGAAATCAGTTGCATGTGTCGCATCGACTTGATCGTAGCGAAAACAGCGGGCGATGGAAAAGTATTTTCCCGGTACGGCTGGTTGAGCGGCCAGTGTATGGGCAGAGACGGCTGTCCCCTGGCTTCGTAAGACCAGCCGTCGCGCGCGTTCTACATCGAAGGGGTAGCTCCAGCCGGTTGAGCCGGTTTTACCGCCATGTTGGTGGGCTTGTGCCACCTGTGACAAGAACGGTTCCGCAATCGACGAGGCATGAGTCGGTTCCTTGACGAAGTAGACGTCATGAATATCCCGTGCAGGGTGGAACTGTGGCATGAAGAGGGCATCCATGTTCCAGAATTCTGTCTCGACGAGCGGGCCACGCATTTCCTGGAATCCCATGCTCACGAGTTGTGTTTTCACTGCATCGAGAAATTCTCGATAGGGATGCCGTTTGCCCGGTGCAATTCTTGGCGCGCGGAGGCTGATCGTGTATTTACGGAAGCGTTTAGTTCGCCAGTTGCCATCTTTTAACAGCTCGGGTGTCAGCTGGGAAATCTCCTCGTGAATCAAGGCAGAGAGTTTGCGCTGCTGTGGGAGCGGCGTCTGCGCAGCCTGTTGCGAGTAGTTATCCGCTATCTTCGCCTGCATTTCCTGTCTCTGGCGTTGCCCACCAATCGGAGGATTATCCGCTTTCGCGGTCCCCTGCTGAGAGAGTTGCTGGATGGCCTCGATACCGGTTACGGAAAGTTTGAGCGCTCTGGCTACTCGATCATCGATGCGGAAAGGTTCCCGTGCATTTCCCCGTTTGACAGCGTGATCGTGAATGACGTGCCGTTGTGCCTCGGGAAACGCCAGAAGCTCTCGAGGCGCTCGATGGAGCTCTTGCAGCAAGCCTCGCATCGCCTCCGCCGTCGGGCTCGGTCGACTGGTCGATTCGATACAGCCGCCTTGAATGATGAGGAGCGCCCCCTCTTTCTTGAGACGCCCAATCGCGCCGCTTACCTCCGTCGGTTCGAGCCCCTCCCGCGATTGAATGTCCTGAATGGTGAGGCGCATACCGGTTTTAGCCGCATCGCGAGCGACTGACAGGACTCGTTCAATCGGTGAGTATTTCTCAAAGTAAAGCTCACCGGTTTTCGTGAGCGAGACGATTGGCGTTGAGGTTTCCGTATCGACCGCAAGCAACGATTTGGCGAGCAACCATTCAACAGCCATACTGAGCTGAGAGGGATCCAGTCCGGTGGACTGTGCGAGCTGTTCCGTGTGGAGGATGGCGGAGGGACTTGCTCCGAAGGTCGATAGGACTTTGATTTCCAGAGGATGAAGGCTTTCGATGAGAGAAGAAATGTCCACCCGCGAGGCCTATCGGTGAGCGGAGACGCGTCGTGGCGTCGTGGATGAAGGTTGGCCGGCTGCCCGCAACGCAGCAATCGTCGCAGCATAGTCCCGATGTGAGAAAATGGCTGACCCGGCGACTAACACATCGGCTCCCGCAGTCAGCACCTGCGCCGCGTTGTCGATCTTGACCCCGCCGTCCACTTCAAGCAATGCACGACTTCCAGTCCGATCGATCATGGCACGAGCTGAGGCGGTCTTCTGCAGACAGGACGGGATAAACGTTTGACCACCGAAGCCAGGATTGACTGACATAATGAGAACCAAATCGACATCGGGGAGAATTTCCTCGATCGTATTGAGTGAGGTCGCCGGATTCAGAGTCACTCCGGCCTTGACCCCGCGCTCCTTGATCGATTGCACCGTGCGATGGAGATGCGGACAGGCCTCGACGTGCACCGTGAGGTAATCCGCGCCAGCCTCGGCGAACTCGGCGATAAAGGCGTCGGCATTGGTGATCATGAGGTGGACGTCAAGCGGGAGTTTCGTGACTTTTCTGAGCGCTGCCACAATCGGTGGGCCAATGGTCAAATTTGGGACGAAGTGTCCGTCCATGACATCGATGTGCAGAAAGTCGGCCCCTGCACGCTCCACAGCTGCTACTTCCTCCGCCAGTCTGGCAAAGTCAGCAGATAAGATTGAGGGGGCAATAAGAACGGGGCGTGACATCACAACACCTTCCTTAGTCGTGCGGCGTAAAACCCATCCATCGAGAACTGGTTGCCCACTGTCGAGAGAGCGCCGCGTTCATTGACGAATCCCTGCGCGACAGGTGGGAGCCAGGAGACCGCGGATTCACGTTGGAATTTCGCATGAGCACGACAGAATCGTTCGATGACGTCTTCGTTTTCTTCCGGTTCTGTGGAGCACGTACTATAGACTAGCACCCCGCCAGGCCGCAAGCATGAGGCAACGCTTTCGAGGATCTGATACTGGAGCGCCTGATGTCGAGGGAGGGCCTGCGCGTCTTTCCGCCATTTCGCTTCCGGATGCCGCCGTAACACACCAAGTCCGCTGCAGGGCGCGTCTACCAAAATTCGATCAATAGCAGGTTCGCCTCTTCTGGCCTGTTTCACGGAAGGAGGTCTCGCTGCCGTAACAAGGGGAACCCACTCACGCGGCTGCCGGATATCGCCCACGATAGGTTCGACAATTCGGACTCCGAGCCGATCACAATTGCTTCGTACCAGATTCAGCCGAGTCTCTTTCCGATCCACAGCGCAGATGATCCCCTTGTTCTGCATCAAGGCAGCCATATGGGTTGATTTCCCTCCCGGCGCTGCGCAGGTATCGAGTACGATATCGCCAGGTTGAGGGTCGAGCAGAAGAGGAATGAGTTGCGCGGCTTCATCTTCGACATAAAAGGCACCCTCATCAAACCCGGGAAGCGAAGGCACAGGTCCTCCTTCTTGGAGTAAAATGCCAAATGGGCTTACGCTGGTCGGCGTGGCTGTAATACCGGCCTGAGCGAATGTGTCGAGCAGTGACTCCCTGGTTGTGACGAGCTGGTTCACCCGAAGCGTGAGCGGAGGCGTAATGCTGACCCCCTCGCAGGCACGTTCCGCGGAAGCCAGTCCCAGCCGTTTCACCCATCGACGACTGAGCCAGTCTGGAACCGAGTACCGAACGGCAAGAGCGTGTGCGGCGTCGAGGTTCATATCGGGCCAGGGCTCAGGCGGGTGGCGCAAGAACGCGCGTAACACCGCATTAACGAACCCACTCCAGTCTCTGCCGACTGTGCCGGTAAAGGCTTTGGCCAGATTGACGGATTCATTGACTGCGGCAGACTGCGGAATACGATCCAAAAAAAGAATTTGGTACGCTCCAAGCCTGAGCACCATTTGCACAGCGACAGGAAGGCGAAGCAGCGGCTTGTCTAGCACCGGCTCCAGCCGCCAATCGATGGTCGCACGGCGTCGCAAGACCCCATAGGTCAGTTCCACCGTGAGGGCCCGGTCCCTGCTGTCGAAGGAGGATGGCGCGAGGGCGCGCTCTAATAAGACATCGATCCCCTCTTCGCTGCTGTCGGACTCCACCAACAACGAAAGGGCGATCGCACGGGCTGACGGAGCGGTCTGGACAGTGAACAAAGATCGGGAGCCTGAAGCCATAGGGATACTCGGGACGGAGGCACGTCGATTGTGTGATACAGGGGCAGGACGCTAAGAAAGAGCCGGTCCTTCTAATTGCAATCCAACAGCAACGGGATGGCCTGCCAAGTATTGAGAGACGGTCATACGCCGGCTATTCGCCGGCTGCAACTCCATCACGGCAAGCACTCCATCTCCGGTCATAACATGGATAGCGTCGGTGGTGACTGCGACGACTGTTCCTGGAGGTTGCGTCATGTCGCCTGGAAGTGCCGAGGCTTGCCAGATCGCCCAACGGTCACCTCCCGCCACGGTCGTGTAGGCCCCTGGCCAGGGAGAGAGGCCACGGACTCTATTGGCTAGAACCTTGGCGGGCAAGGTCCAATCGATCGCCCCATCTTCTTTTGTCAACAACGGTGCCAAGGTTGCGTGCGAAGCATCTTGCGGTTGCGGCACGAGGGTGCCGGCTTTGAGTCGGACAATCGTCTCGGCCAACAGTCTGCCTCCGAGCTCAGCCAAGCGTGGCGAAAGAGTGCCGGCAGTATCGTCCGGCGTAATAGGGATGGCCTTTTGGAGTAACATGGCGCCGGTATCCATCCCCACATCCATCAGCATCGTTGTAATTCCTGTTTCTATCTCACCATTCATGATGGCCCACTGAATTGGACCAGCCCCGCGATATTTTGGCAGAAGGGACCCATGCACATTGATACAGCCGCGTGGTGGAAGCGAGAGGATCGCCGGAGGCAAAATACGCCCGAACGCCGAGACCACAATCAGGTCAGGTTTCCATCCTGCCAGAGTATGGAGAAACTCAGGATCCTTCATCTTGAGCGGTTGCAGCAGAGGAATTTGTGCTCGTTGAGCTAAAAGTTTTACTGGCGATGGCGTCAGAGTGTGGCCCCGCCCTTTCGGGCGATCCGGTTGGGTGACAATGCCGACAACGGAATCGTCAGACTTCAACAAGGCTTCCAAAGAGGCCGCCGCAAAATCCGGTGTGCCCATGAAAACAAGGCGCATGGTATCGCTTTAACATTGCAGGTGAGTGAAAGCAACTCGGCTGGGTGGCTTGGCTTGACTTGCCGTCCAGCCCTTGTTAGCATCCGCTTGCGGGGTGGAGCAGCCCGGTAGCTCGTTGGGCTCATAACCCAAAGGTCGAAGGTTCAAATCCTTCCCCCGCAACCAACAGCTTTGAGCTACTTCTGTACTATCCCCTTTTCCTTCCTCACACTGAACAGTCAAGTTGTCCGTGTTCCCCCCGATTAGCATAAATCGCAGGCCTGTTTCCACAGATCCACGGTGTATATTCAGCGACAGACGGAGTGCGTTAGCACGCTCTACCCTTGCGATATGCGCATGTGCACCACGGAGGATGTCAGTCTGCCTGACTGTTTGAATCTGAATCAGGAACTCATCGAGTAGGGCTGGTACTGGTGACGGAAGTATGTGCTGGGACATACGGTGCAGGAAGGGTGAGAGCACGATGTGAGAAAGACGAAGAAGGGATTGTGGGTGAATTCGGCCATGGAGCTCTGCTCAGATCGAATTTCCTCAGCTGCGTGCTTGTAATCTTTGTGAGATGGTCCTTAGCCCTCTGATCGTTTTCGCCAATAAAATCGATTTCCGCATTCACGGCAGTGCCAAGGAAACCAGCCCGTCAGTCGGCGGAGAAGATCTTTGACACTTTGCCGTACCGACCGACGGCAGTATGTCGATCCACACGCAGGGCAGCTTACCGCTCTTGCCTGCCTGTGTGGCTTAACCCCGTGGCGAATGGAATGTTGGGCCGTCATAGATGCCTGATGGATTGATTGAGCCGTGTATCATACACCGATGGGTTGGGTTTCATAACTAGGGAAAATACTAGGGGTGAAAATTTCGGACACGTGGGCAGATGCCGCTGCTTAGCTTCGCTGGTGATATCTACTCACACGGACGGGGGTCGGAATCCCTCCCCATCATTCTTTTCCGTAAGCGACAGAAGAGAGTGGGATCCTCCACCGAACATCGCACAGATGCAGGAAGTTTCAACAGTCACCAGGAGTTGTAACGTTCCCTCAGCCCTTGTTTGCTAAGCTGTTGTGAAACCTTGCCTTATAATTCGGTAAGCATTTGACGAAAAACTGAGCGGTGATATAGTCGGCGAGGAGCTGGTGTGAGATGGGGAGATGCTATGCACTTTGTTCGTATCGGCAAGAAAGCCTTGAACCTCGATAGTATCAGCTATTGCGAAGCACAGATTTGGCAGGATGAGATGTCGCTAAAGATCTATTTTGCTGGATCTGCGAACAATACTCCGCTGGTATTAACCGAAGACGACGCCAAGGAACTATGGAAGTATCTGGAGTACGTTGCAGAAAAGCCCGTCTAGCAACCTCGCGTTCCCTCAATAATCCTCTGATTCTACGGTTCGTCTCACTGTTTGATTCGCTCAGGCGCTTGGCTTCCCATGAACCACACAAGATCACCGGTGATTGATTAGTACGGTCGGCCTGCATGCACAGAAGGGGCTGCACTCACAACCGGGATAACCCATCCGTCCTTCTTGTAGCTCCGATAGTACACGATCACTTTTTTCACGTACTCCTGTGTTTCTTTGTAGGGAGGGATTTTGCCATATCGATCCACCGTGTGCTCGCCAGCGTTATAAGCCGCCAGGGCTAACCGGGTGTTCCCGTGGAACCGATTCAGGAGGTATCGAAGGTGCTTGGCCCCACCAGTGACGTTCTCGTTCGTATCGTAGAGGTGACGCACGCCATGGCGGATGGCGGTTTCTGGAACTAACTGCATGAGTCCTACTGCCCCCGCCTTAGAAATTACCATCGGATTAAATGAAGATTCGGCTTTCATAACTGCCAGAAGCAAAGCCGGTTGAAGGTGATGCTCCTGAGCTGCGCGGATGACGGCCTGCTCAAGTTCTAGATTCGTCACACCACTGTGATACCGGGCGTTGCGGTGAAATGTTGCAATGGGCTTGCTCGCCGGGATATTCGCGGGGCCGGTCTGGCTGGCGTCGTTGGCGTATTCATAGGCCTGCGCATCCGCGAGGGCAACGGGGGGCCAAGTTGCTGCCAGCACCAACATTACGCAGGCGGTATATCTGGCTGCCCTATTTTGGTTTACGGTCCGGCGGCCTAAGCCGTCAGGCTGAGATTGGTTATGATGCCCGACCTTGTTCATTTTTGTTCCCTCCCGTGCCAAAGCCAGTGTAGCCATGTGGCGCATCTTCGTATGATAATCGGGAGTTGACCCCACCCCTGTGACGCTATAAAAGAACAGCAGGTTCTATGCCGGTCTTCCGGGATGGCTAAATGCTTGACTCCATAGATATTACAATGATGTGTGGTCGCCGATGCTCGGGCTTTCGTAGGGAGATTCTGGTGAGGGATTCCCTTGTTTTGGCCCGACTTGCCGCACTTTGCGGTTGAGTATAAGAGAGGATAAGGCTGCAATTTCTAATAAAGCAGACTCATCCAACGAGGGGGCATCTCGCGTGCAGAAGGAGACTGTGGTAGTCTGGATTTTCCCACCTCCTTTGACTGGAAGGAGTCGATTGCTGTGGTAAAACTTCGATACTGCGAGCGAGTTCATACACAGTTCCCCGTTGTGTTCGCTGGAGAGGCATATGTGGGGGAAGGGACTGTGCTTAACCTCTCTGTCCCAGGCTGCGCCATCCACAGTCGAAATCCCGTAGAACCCGGTTCCTATCTTGAGATGAGAATGCTTGTGCCTGATATCAGGCCTCCCCTCCGGGTTGGATTAGCCAAGGTCCGTTGGTGTGAAGGGCGTCGGTTTGGTGTAGAATTTATTCAAATGCCCGGTCAAGACCAAGTTCGCTTGGGTCGTCTCGTCAAAAATGAGATTCCTCTCGCAATGGTATCTCTGCCTAGTGTGTAGCAAGGGGCACATTACGATAACAGCCTTACCTGCCAGTGAGGGGCAACGCGGATGACGAGATGTCTTGTGCTTATCATGATAATGCTTCTGGCAGGCTGCGCTGAGTCCTATACCGTATTCCATAGCCAGACAGGCAACCCGATCATATTGGGTCGACGCGCGTATTCCCAGGAAGATTGCCTCTCCACCGTACGGGAGGAGGCAGCTCGACTCGGAGTCTCGCTGAGTACGGTGCATGTGAGAGGTTCTTGGCAAGGGCGATCTCTCCTCTGGCCCTTCGAGCCGGGGTATGCCTGCGAAGGGGCTATTGGCCCTAAACGGCTTCCCAGCGGAGTCTATCGTCACGGTTACCCGTTATAAGGCAGGCATCGCCCACTTCTTGCCTGTACGCCTCACCGAATGACAATCTTGGATGGTCGGACTAACGTCGGCGAGGTCCGCCGTTGAGCTGAGTGCTCCGCGCAGGTTGCACCTGGGTGTTTGTATCCTGATTGCCGCTGCTGATTCAGAACCGATTCCGCCTTTACCAAGGAGAGTGAGATAGTGTGTGAGACTCATGCGGCTATGCCTGTCCGGGGTTTTTCCTCCGTGAGTTTGACAGCGGGCGGTTACGATATTGTCGCTATTTCTTTGCCCTCTCCCGTCTCTTGGCTATAATCAATCTCTGGTGGTAGCCGACCTCGTTGCAAACAAATCAGTCCAGACCGAGAAGCGAGGAACCGGTGTAGGGGCCATACGGGAGCGGAGGTGTCAGATGATCAAAGCGCTTCTCGTTGAAGACAATGATATCGACGCTCAGCTCACACAGGACCTTCTTTCTGAATGGAGCATCGAGGAGTTCAGGGTTACCCGTGTAAAAACGCTCGGAGAAGGACTCGCACTTCTCAGTCGTGAGCGATTCGATGCTGTACTCTTGGACTTATCTTTGCCGGATGCGTTCGGCCTTCCCACGGTCAGGCAGGTTCATGCGACGAGTCCGACAATTCCCGTTGTCGTTTTGAGTGGTGTGAGCGATCAAAGTCTGGCTCTTCAAGCTGTTCAACAAGGAGCGCAGGATTACCTGGTCAAGGGGCAGGGGCATCCTGAGTTGCTTGCTCGTGCCGTCCGCTATGCTATTGAGCGGAAACGTTCCGAAGAACATCTAACCTACCTTGCGCAGTACGATCACTTAACCGGACTGGTGAATCGCACCCTCTTTCGTGATCGGTTAGTGCA
>SWDH01000026.1:101118-140822 GCA_005116945.1 Nitrospira sp. | reverse complement strand
CACATGGCCGGGATGATCTTGCCGGTGCTCGATATCACGTCGTAGAGCGAGACTCCGCTCTTTGCCGTCACGGACTTCCCGTCGATCGAGAGTTCGATCGTGACAGCTTCCACATCAGGATTGGTTCCCGGCTTCAGTCCCATATTTCTTCCTTGTAAAACGTAAAACGAAATTGCGCGCTATCTTTTACTTTTCACATCTCACGTTTCACGTCTATCGATCGCACTCCCCCATCACAATATCGTAGGTTCCAAAGATCGTAACCGCATCGGAAATCATATAGCCTCTGGACATATGGTCGAATGCGCCCATGTGAATAAACGAGGGGGCGCGAATTTTCAAACGATACGGTTTCCCACCACCCGCGCTGACGATGTAAAACCCCAGCTCCCCTTTGTGTGCTTCGGTCCCGCAATAGATCTCTCCTCGGGGGGCGTCGAAGCCCTGCGAGAAGAGCTTGAATTGCTGGATCATGGATTCCAGATTCGTAAAGACTCGCTGCTTCGGCGGCAACGTGACGCTGGGCACATCGGCCATAATGGGGCCATCCTGCATCTGCTCCAGGCATTGCCGGATGATTTTCACGCTCTCATACAGCTCCAGGACGCGGATCCAGTACCGATCGTAGGTATCCCCGTTTTTTCCAAGCGGTACGCTGAATTCGCATTTCGGATAGGCCGAATAGGCCTGGGCTTTACGGAGGTCGTAGTCGACACCTGACCCGCGGAGTGTCGGCCCGCTCAGGCCGAAACTGACGGCATCTTCCGCCGAAATGATGGCCACCCCCTTGGTCCGTCCGATCCAAATTCTGTTTGTCTCCAGGAAGACCTGGTACTCGTCGATTTTCGGCGGAAAGTAGTCCAGGAACTGCTTCAACTTATCAAGCAACGAGGCCGTGAAGTCACGCTCGACACCACCAATGCGATACCAGCTTGTGGTAAGACGGGCGCCGCAGAGTTCATCGAACCAGTCCATCAAAATTTCTCGATCACGGAAACAATAGAAGAAAACGGTCATGGCGCCGATGTCGAGCGCCTGGGTGCCGAGCCAAAACTGATGGCCGATGATCCGTTGAACCTCTGCCACAATCGTGCGCAGGTACTCCGCACGGTCCGGCACGGTAATATTCATCAGTTTTTCGACCGCGCGACAGTAGGCAAAATTGTTATACATCGCGCAGACGTAGTCGAGACGGTCGGTATGGGGGATAAATTGGTGATAGGTGCCGTCTTCCGCAAGTTTCTCCACGCCGCGGTGCAGGTAACCCAGGACTGGCGTAGACTTGACGAGGCGTTCCCCTTCCAATTCGAGGATCACTTTCAGCACTCCGTGGGTGGCAGGGTGCTGGGGGCCCATATTGAGCAGGAGTTCCTCCGTGCGCAGAGTCGGAAGGGTCTCGCTCTCCGGATGGTCCGGGTCGATCTTATAGACGGTTGTTCGTTGATCTTCGAAGGCCATGGTCTGTCCTACCGAGCCGTTTCGTCCAGGAACTCGAATGTGTCACGCCAACCCTTGCCACGAAGCGGAAAGTCTTTTCGCAAGGGATAGCCCTCGGTGTAATCGTCAGGCAAGAGAATCCGGCGGAGATCCGGATGGTTCCGGAAGCGGATTCCCATCATGTCGTACACTTCGCGCTCCATGAAGTCCGCGCCTTTCCAGATGTCCGTCAGAGAATCCACCACGCAGTCCGACTCCGGCACCCTGGTCTTGAGCCTGATTTGATGGCGTTTCCTGATCGAATACAATTCATACACGACTTCAAATCGTTCTTCGTCGTCGGGCCAGTCGACCGAACTTACATGCACGATATAGTCGAAGTCCATGGCCGGGTCGTTGCGAAGGAATAGTGCGATCTCATGGAGGCGATCTCGCATCACGGTGACCGAAAGCTCCCCACGCCACTCAACGGTTCTGACGAGGGCAGCGGAAAAATCATGTTGGAGTCGGCCGGCTAGTTCCTGCAATACCATCGATCGTGACCTATATTTTAAAACTGGGCTTGACTTGATCCGGTTGTTTGAGGAACACACGTTTCAGCATGATTCGTTCTTGTAACTTGAGGATGCCGTCGAAGAGCGCTTCCGGTGTTGGAGGGCAACCCGGCACATAGATATCGACCGGCACAAAGCGATCGACACCTTGGACGACGCTATAGCTATCGTAGATATTTCCTGATGTTGCGCACGATCCCATCGCAATGACATATTTCGGTTCCGGCATCTGGTCGTAGAGTTTTCGGATGACAGGAGCCATTCGTCGGCAGACGGTTCCGGCCACAATCATGAGGTCGGACTGGCGGGGTGAGGCCCGGAAGACGCCAGCGCCGTAACGGTCCATATCGTAACGAGATGAGACGGCGGCGATCATTTCAATCGCGCAGCACGCTAGGCCGAACGTCATGGGCCACAGCGATCCCTTGCGCCCCCAGTTAACGGCTTTTTCCACCGTCGTGGTGATGATGTCGGATGTGCCATCTTTGTCATGACGACCAATTTGGATCAGTCCCATTCCAGGGCTCCCTTCCGCCACGCATAGACATAGGCCACCAAAAACAATCCGATAAACACCAGCATTTCAATCAATCCGATCAACGCGATCTTGGTAAAGACTACTGCCCAGGGATAGAGAAAGATGACCTCGATGTCAAAGATCACGAACAGCATCGCAAAAATGTAATACCGAACCGGGAAGGGCATCCGAGCATCCGAAAACGGTTCCGCCCCGCATTCATAGGTCGTGAGCTTCTCTGATTCCGGATATTTCGGATGAACGAGATAACTGATAATCAGCGACCACAGACCGAACGTCAGCGCGATGATGACAAAAAACAGAATCGGAAAGTATCTGGTTAGATACTCGAGAAGTAACTCGGAACCACTCATGGGGCTGACCTTTCAACGCCTTGATATGTAAGGAAGGATCGATTTTAGACTCTGGGTTACAGGGAAGCAAGCGTCCAAAAGACCTGTAGCGTCGACCCGAAAGTCCTAGGGCTTGCCCGAATGTGCCTTCGTCACGGGGTCCAGGCTCTTAAAAGTTTGTGGGATCTTCGCAGAGATCCATCCAGGATTGTTCAGCGGCAGCTTCAATCTCCCTCTATCAATGATGAATGCTGGCGTCTGAGTCTCTAGCAGGATGTAGCGAAGTTCGCCCGCTTCTTGGGGTACATATGGGTCTGTGTAAAAGAGGGCTTGACCATTATGGAATGGTCTGCGACAAGAAAGGCGCAATGCGTGATGAGTGATACGACGATGGACCGAGATCTCAACCAGCGAATGGCCGCCTTAGCCCACTCGGAGATTCGAGCGATGACCCAGGCCTGTGTTCAGGCGAAGGGTCTCAATATGGCGCAAGGTGTCTGCGACACGCCGGTTCCACCGGTGGTACTACGATCCGCCACGCTGGCAATAGACGGCGGGAAGAATACCTATTCGCGATTCGATGGATTGCCCGAACTGCGGCAGGCGATTGCCAAGAAGCTCCGACAGTACAACGGCATTGCGGCTGATCCTGAAACGGACGTAACGGTCAGCGCGGGGGCCACTGGAGCTTTTCATTGCGCTTGTCTGGCGCTGCTCAGCCCCGGCGACGAGGTTGTCCACTTCGAACCGTACTACCAGTATCACATCAGTGCGCTGCTGGCGGTTGAAGCGGTCCCTGTACGGGTGAAGATGCGGGCTCCCGACTGGACCTTTTCCTCGGGCGAGGTCGAGCGGGCGATCACGCCTCGAACCAAGGCGATCATTGTGAACTCGCCTGGCAATCCGTCCGGGAAAGTGTTCAGCCGGCAAGAGCTGGAGAGTATTGCTGCGATGGCGCAACGACACGATCTGTTCGTGTTCACCGACGAAATCTATGAGTACTTTCTGTATGACGGTCGCACCCATGTGAGCATGGCAACCTTGCCAAGCATGGCAGACCGTACGATTACCATTGGCGGGTATTCCAAAACATTTAGTATCACCGGCTGGCGCATCGGCTACAGTGTCGCATCGTCGCAGTGGGCAGAGGCGATTGGCGCCATGAACGACTTGCTCTATGTCTGCGCCCCGACGCCGCTGCAAGCGGGGGTGGCGGTGGGCATCCAGGAACTTCCGGGCTCGTTCTACCACGAGCTGGCACGCGATTATCAGAGCAAACGAGATCGGTTCTGCCAGTCCTTAGCCAACGCCGGTCTACCGCCTTCGATTCCACAGGGCGCATACTATGTGTTGGCCGACGCGTCGCGCTTGCCTGGCGTAACGGGAAAAGAGCGGGCGATGTTTCTCCTTGAGACGATCGGCTTGGCCGGCGTGCCGGGGGAAGCTTTCTTTGCGGGGACAGATGGGAGGCGGTTCATTCGATTCAGCTATGCGAAAACTGACTCCGATATTGATGATGCATGCCGGCGGCTTGCACGTCTTGGGTAGGAACAAGCCACTGGCTCTCTGCGGCACGTCCAAATCGCTCGATCGCTTGTGCGCGTGTCCATCAAGTGGTAAGTAGGATGAAGTACGATGAATGGAACAGCCGACATGATGATGGGATATGGCAGAAAGCCTCATGGAAGGACGTAAACATACCCGTTTTGCGGTACAGCTTCCTGTCTCGTTTAGCGGAGACAGTTTTTCCGAGAAGGGCACGATCTTGAATGTGTCAGCGGAGGGTTGCGCGATCACGTCGGACACCGTCCCCGGCACCGGAGTCTATCTACAATTGACGATGTATCTCCGTGAGCGAGAGGAGCCGATCCAGATTGATCTGGCCGCGGTCCGATGGGTTTCGGCAGCGAGGTTCGGTGTTGAGTTTATTAAAATTCGTCCTGAGGCGGGTGAACAGTTAAAGAAATTCGTCAAGGCGATGGAATCGACGATCTGAGCGGAGAAGACCGGGCCGAAATTCGAGCGCCTACTTCATGGCGACGCTCCGGACTTGCTCATAGGTGGTCAGGCCTGCGAGTATTTTCAGAATTCCATCCTGTACAAGTGTCACCATCCCTTCCTTTGCGGCCAGGCCCTGCATCTCCGTCGTTTTGGCACGATTCTGGATCAGGTTTCGCAGATCCTCAGACCCGCATAAGAGTTCGTGTATCGCGACCCGACCCTTGAGGCCGGTCTGGTTGCAGGTCTCACATCCACGGCCGCGATAGAGCTGAAAGTCTTCGCGATAGCCCACCCCAAGTGCTTCCCACGCCTGTTGACCGTACCCATGCGCCAACCGATCGTACTCTTGCACTGTTGGGTGGTACGGCTCTTTACATTTGACGCAGATCCGCTTGCAGAGGCGTTTGGCGAGCACTCCCTGCATGGCATCGGCGAAGTTGAAGGAGTCGCATCCCAGGTCGAGGAGGCGGACCACCGTCTCGACCGCCCCGTTCGTGTGTAATGTGCTCAAAACTAAGTGCCCAGTCAGCGAGGCCTCGATCGCCACATCGGCCGTTTCCTTGTCCCGCATCTCACCGATCATAATGATATCCGGGTCGGCTCGTAAGAATGACCGCATGGCGGCGGCAAAGGTAAACCCGATTTTTGGATGAACCTGCACCTGCCGGAGGCCTTCCTGTGTGATCTCTATAGGGTCTTCTGCCGTCCAGATTTTCCGTTCGTCTGTATTGAGATGGCGGAGCAGGGCGTGCAGAGTCGTGGTCTTTCCGGATCCGGTAGGGCCCACGCACAAGATGATGCCGTGTGGTTTCTCCGCGATTTCCAACAGCTTCGTAAGCGTGGCTGGAGCAAACTCCATGGCATCGAGAGGGAGTGGTTCCTTCGCTGAAAGCAATCGCATGACCACATCTTCGTTGTTGCCGGCCGTCGGCAGGGTCGCCACGCGCAGTTCGATCTCTCTATCTTGGTTCAACTTGAACCGGATCTTCCCGTCCTGCGGTTTCCGGCGTTCGGAAATATCCAGATTGGACATGATCTTGATACGGGACACCAAGGCTCGACGATAGATCGCGGGAATCCTCATATAGGTGGAACAGGTGCCATCCACGCGAAAACGAATGGCCGTTTCCTTGCGATCCGAATAGGGTTCGATATGGATATCGGACGCTTCGTGGCGGTAGGCTTCGACAATGATCTGGTGTGCGAGTCGAACGATCGCAGAATCGTTCTCGTCAATCCCGTCAGAGTCGGTGTCGCCCAGCTGCTCCTGGTATGCGTCGTTGACCAGCTCGCCCAGTGTGTCCGAGATGGATCCGCTGTCGGTGTCTCCGATCGTGGCGTTGAGGAACCGCTCGATGTCACACCGCAGGCCCAAGGCATACCGAATCGTCAAACCAGGGAAGGCGCGTTGGATGTCATGACCTCTACTGAGATCATGCGGGTTGTCGATGAGAACATCCAGGATGTCACCCTGCTGCTTCAGTGGGAGCCAGTGATGTTTGCGCAGGTAATCGTGACTAAGATTATTGAGGAGTTGGGGGTTTGCCAAGGTTCGTTCGTCGTAGGGAATATAGGGGCAATCGAAAAACGTACTCAATGTCTTGCCGAGCGCCGATTTCGGGACTCGATACTTTTTGATCAACACACCTTCTAAATCGGTCTGTCCCCCCTGAGACTCCTGGACCGCTTTGACTAAATCAGCCTGACGGATGAAGCCTTCATGGATCAAGGGGTCGTATGCACGTGGTTCGATGGTTCTGTGGGCCAGTTTCTGCATGGTTCCTATGTGTATAGACGCAAGGGTGAGTAAGCGCCTGTTCTCACTCCTGTCAGTATAGAAGTATTTTGATCGTTCTCAACGAATATCACAAAAGAGGCGAGATTCTTGAGGACTACGTGGGCATAGGCGTTGGCAATGAGCGTAGGGAGGGAATGATGCGCTAAGGAACGGCTTGCTTCCGATCTGATGTTGAGCCGGCACGTCCGGCATGAGTCTGAAGGCTGGCATGCAGGTTCTTATCGGCGGCAGCGATGGCTCCCCGAAACCTCGGTGTCGGTTGATTGAAGACAAAAGGTTTTCCGTCCGCGTCGGTGACGCCGCCGCCACTTTCTTCGATGAGGAGGACTCCCGCTGCGAGGTCCCATTCATTGAGTGCCTCGATGGTCAAGGCTGCTCGGACTCGGCCGGAAGCGACTAGGGCCAGCGCATTGGCGATGGAATGCATCGGACGGCACTGAGTGGTCTCGGCAAGTGTTGACCATCGGCCGATCCGGAACTCCCATGCATTGACCAGGATAGAGGGCTTTGTGTCATAAGCAGGGGATGGGGTGATACGCGCGCCGTTCAAGAATAATCCGTCCCCGCGCACTGCGGTGAAGAGTTCGTCGGTTGAGGGGTTCAGGATCGCGGCGACGACCGGTATGCCTCGCTCTATCAACGCAACTGAGATGCAAAACTCCGGTATCCGGTTCACGAGGGCTTTTGTGCCGTCGATCGGGTCTACAATCCAGACGCGCTGGCTAGTGAGTCGAACCGGATTGTCAGGAGACTCTTCCGAGAGCCAACCATCGAGTGGAAACTCCCTCTCTTGCATCTCGTGCAGGATACGGTTGACCTCGTGATCCACGGCGGTGACTGGCGAACGGTCTGATTTCGTCTGCACGTCGAATCCGACCTTGACCATTTCACGCACCTTTGCGCCGGCCCGCAAGATCGATTCGACTAACGTGGTGAGTTCTCGTTCCAAGTTGAATGTCTCACAGTGTGGAAAAGGGAGAGTATCAGGTCTTGCCGGATCGGCAAAGCAGAAAGGAGACATTTGGTGGCCAGCGGCCCCGGCCCTCTTGACCATCGCGGAGAACCTGCGTACAAGCAGGGGATACTGCGAGGTCGTCCATCGATGAAGCTCCTCAAAAAACGGTCCAGAAAGACGGGCCTCCCTCCCGGCACGCTGGTCCATATCGGCGAAAAAAAACCTGCCAAGGTGACGATCGCAGCCTTTAATTATGTGGGCGCTCGCTGCGACGAGCTCCACGATCTGTCACCCAATGCGCTCTCACCACCGACAGATGCGTCTGTCACATGGGTGGACATCGGGGGCGTTCATAACATGGAGGTCCTGGAATCATTGGGAAAGCAGTTCCACCTCCATTCACTGCTCCTTGAAGACATTGCCAACACCGACCAACGGCCGAAACTCGATGACTATGAAACCTGCTTGTTCCTGGTGCTGAAAATGCTCTCGGTCACCGACCAGCAGGAGATCGTCGTGGAGCAGGTGAGCCTGGTCCTTGGACCGAACTTTGTCCTGTCCTTTCAGGAAAACGGGACGGATGTCTTCACGTCGGTGCGGGATCGTCTACGAGGGGGGAAGGGACGCTTGCGGCAGTCAGGGGCCGATTACCTGCTCCATGCGTTGATCGACTCCATTGTCGATCACTATTTCGAAGTGCTGGAGGTGTTAGGCGAGAAGATCGAAACGTTACAAGATCTGGTGGTCAGCGATCCCAAGCCGGAGACGTTGCACAAAATTCATGCCCTGAAACGGCAGTTGATGTTTCTACGACGAGCGGTGTGGCCGCTTCGTGAAGCGGCGAATAATCTCTCGCGATCGGAGTGCCCATTCTTGCATGAATCGACGAAGATATTTTTCCGCGATGTCTACGATCATGTGATCCAAATCGTGGACACTATCGAAACACTTCGCGAAATGGTCTCGGCCGGCCTCGACATCTATCTGTCGAGCATCAGTTATCGGTCGAATTCAGTCATGAAGGTTCTGACAATCATCACGACAATTTTTATGCCGTTAACCTTCATCGTCGGGATCTACGGGATGAATTTCGAGCACATGCCTGAGCTGAAGTGGGAATGGGGCTACCCGCTGGTGCTAAGTGTGTTGGCGGTGATTGCGATTATCATGTTGGGGTTTTTCAAACGAAGGAAGTGGATGTAGGAGTCTGTTCGAGTCATGCCATTCTAGGCGGCAAATGATCTGCATCCATCTGCGTCGTTCTCAGCTCGAAAAAATCCTCACCGTATTCCAGCGAATACGCTCCCGGTATTTTCGCGCCTGCGGCCTCGCATCTATCAGCAACTCCTTTGTCTCGCAACGAAGGATGACTCGGACAGACGTCTAGCCCGTATGACTCATGAGGGAGAAATGATGAGACGGCGGGTTCTCACCGTCACGAGAGGTGCACTGGCGCTTGTATGGCTGCTACTGGCAGGCTACGGCAGCGCGAAGGCGATAGCAGGCGAACAGGGAACACCTGCGGATCTTCCGGGCGCCACTCAGAATCGAGACCACGCGCTGCCGGCGGCACAACGGTTCGTTATTCTGTCGGCTTTTTCGAACGACGCGGTGTTAGACACAAAAACCGGCTTGGTCTGGGAAAAGTCCCCACAGACGACGAGTGCCAGATGGAGCGTCGCTCGACGTACATGCGCTGAGAAAAGTGTCGGGGGCCTGAAAGATTGGCGGTTGCCGTCCCTGGAAGAGCTGGCCAGTCTGGTCGATTACTCTGTAGGCCCTCCGAGTCTGGCTCTTCCGCCGGGGCATCCGTTCGTGTCTATCAAGTCATCGGTCTATTGGTCATCGACGAGACCTGGTGATGATCCCAAGGGCTCATGGGGCGTGCATTTCGGTTTGGGTGGTGGTTCGACTTTTATCAATTGGGCCCACAGCGTCCTAGCCTGGTGTGTCCATGACGGCATGAATATGAATCAGCGTTGAGGCGTTGGCAGTTCGAACGAGGTGGACTGCTTACGGCTCGGGTAGTCAGAAGGACAGAGGGCTACTCAGCGACTTCGACGCGATCGACAAAGTAGGCGGTTTCTCCGAAGCACGTAGTAGGAATATAGCGATATTCTTTGTAGTGCAGGACCAACCGTTTTCCCACAATCTGCGAGAGTTGTGACGCCACTTTCGGGTCTGTGACGGAAAAACTCCACAATACCGGAGCGACGCCCGGCACGGTCGTCATGGCCAGTTCCCCTTCGTGCGTCTTGCAGATCCAGCCTTTGTTCGAGAATTTCTGAATA
This sequence comes from Nitrospira sp., assembly GCA_005116945.1. GTDB lineage: Bacteria > Nitrospirota > Nitrospiria > Nitrospirales > Nitrospiraceae > Palsa-1315. Next base: position 130,916 of record SWDH01000026.1, on the reverse strand, counting down.
TAGCCGGCCCTGTTTCCATCGGAGTAGCTGTAGTTGAAGGCAATGAGCAGATAGGCTGCACCGATGAAGAACAAGAATAGGACAATCATCTTGATCATCGGGCGTCTCCCAGGTTACAGGAACCTATCTGATGTTGACCGTTCTGTTGAGACGAAGGCAATCTCAGGCAGCTCCTAGCGAAGATCCGTGAATAGCCAAGGGGTCTCGGCCTTTCGTCGAGTTTCGTAGGCAGCAATGGACGCCTCGTGTTGCAGGGTCAATCCGATGGCGTCGAGCCCACGGTATAAACAATCTTTTCGAAAGGGATCGATCTCAAAGCGGAAGCGAATACCGCCCGGGGTGGTGACTGTCTGGTTTCCGAGGTCCACGGTTAGTTGATATCCGGGTGTCGTCAGGACATCGTTCATCATGGCCAGGACCTCGTCGGCTTTCAGCATCACCGGCAACATGCCATTTTGGAAGCAGTTATTGTAGAAGATGTCAGCAAAGCTCGGTGCAATGATGCAGCGAAATCCTTGGTCGAGAAGCGCCCAGGGTGCATGCTCACGCGACGATCCGCATCCGAAGTTGTCACGCGTCAGGAGAATCGTCGTACCTTGGAAGCGCGGTTGATTCAAAAAGAACGCCGGGTCCTGCGATCCATCCTTCTGTTTGCGCCAATCGTAGAACAACCCTTCGCGGAGCCCGGTTCGCTTGATCGTCTTCAGAAATTGCTTCGGGATGATTTGATCGGTATCGACATTGACCCGGTCCAACGGCGCGACCAGACCAGTCATGGTGGTAAAGGGTTGCATAGGTCCTCTATCTCCAGGTTCGTATATCGACGAAGTGTCCCTCGATAGCGGCTGCGACTGCCATGGCTGGCGACACGAGATGGGTCCGGCCGCCTGCCCCCTGGCGTCCTTCGAAGTTTCGATTGCTGGTTGATGCGCAGCGCTCTCCGGGCTGAAGCACGTCGGCATTCATCGCCAGGCACATACTGCAGCCGGCTTCCCGCCATTCGAATCCGGCTTCTTTGAACAATTGGTCGAGCCCTTCCTGTTCGGCTTGCTGCTTCACAAGACCGGAACCAGGCACGACCATCGCGTGAACGGTCTTCGCGACATGTTTCCCCTTTGCTAAGCTTGCGGCCAGGCGAAGATCCTCGATCCGTGCATTCGTGCAAGAGCCGATGAAGACCTTGTCGATCGTGATTTCGGTGATCGGCATGTTCGCGGTGAGGCCCATGTATGCCAGGGCCTGCTCGGTTGCCTTGCGGGTGTTCTCATCGGCCATCATGCGCGGGTCCGGGACCTTCCCGTTTACGCCGATGACCATGCCGGGGCTGGTACCCCAGCTCACCTGCGGAGCGATATCTTCTGCCTTCAACGCGACCGTCGCATCGTAGCTGGCGTTCACGTCGGTTGTCAGCTGCTGCCAGGCTCGCACGGCCTGCTCGAACAGCTCGCCCGTTGGCGCCAGCGGCCGTCCCTTGATGTAGGCGATGGTCTTCTCGTCCGGTGCGACCATTCCGGCGCGGGCTCCGGCCTCGATCGACATGTTGCAGAGCGTCATGCGCCCTTCCATGCTGAGGGCTCGGATGGCCGAGCCCGTGTACTCGATGACATAACCGGTACCGCCGGCCGTCCCGATCTTTCCGATGATGGCCAGAATCACATCCTTTGCAGAGCAGAGACCAGGCAAGACCCCGTCGACGCGGATCTCCATGGTCTTGGGTCGCTTCTGTACCAAGCACTGGGTGGCCAAGACATGTTCCACTTCACTCGTGCCAATGCCGAAGGCCAACGCGCCGAATGCTCCATGTGTTGAGGTATGTGAATCTCCGCACACGATGGTTGTCCCCGGCAGGGTGAAACCCTGTTCTGGTCCGATGACGTGCACGACGCCTTGGCGGATGTCGCTCATGCCAAAGAGGGTAATACCGAAATCTCGACAATTCCCCTCCAGCGTCCTGATCTGTATCGCACTGAGGGGATCAGCAATCCCAAGGCTCCTGTCGGTCGTCGGGACGTTATGATCCGGCACTGCCAACGTGGCGCTGGGACGTCGAGGGCGACGGCCCGAGAGCTTGAGTCCTTCAAAGGCCTGCGGCGACGTGACTTCGTGGACGAGCTGGCGATCGATATAGAGCAGGGTGGTCCCATCAGGTTCTGAGCGGACGACGTGGGATTCCCAGATTTTGTCGAAGAGGGTCTGAGCGGCCATGGCGACTCCTCAATGATCGGTGTCTCTCGGGGGTACCTCCGAGAGGAAACACATTATACAGAGTCCTCCTATGGTTTTCACAGCAGTGATCACCATATTCTTGCGTTGACCGACCGGACGTGGTACATCGCCTGGTCATTGAGTGCGAGGCCCTTTCCCAGCGATTGCGTCGGAGGATTGAGCCGTGACTTCTCAGATATGGAATAATCCTGCCATCGTCGAATGGTCGCAACTGCTTCTCGGCAGTTTTCATCACTGGACGAAGCGTGAATTGCTTGAGCGAGTAGGAAATCCGGACTATCAGGCCCATGCGCTCTTCCATTCCCCTTTTGTTCTCGTGTCTCATGGGGTGGAAGCGGACCCACTCCTCAATTACGGGAATCACGTTGCATTGAGGCTATGGGAGATGAGCTGGGAGAAGCTTGTCAGGACACCGTCGCGGCTGACGGCTGAGCCGGTCAATCGGGCCGAGCGGGAATGGATGTTGGAGCAAGCTAGAACCAACGGCTATCTCGATACCTACCGAGGTGTGAGAATTACTTCAACGGGACGCCGCTTTCTCGTCGAGAATGCTCTGATCTGGAATGTCGTGGATGCAAAGGGCCAGAGAGTCGGGCAAGCTGCCACCTTTTCGCAATGGACCTGGTTGACCTAACAGTTAGAATGGGAAGTAGATCTCAAATCCTCCATAGGCGCCGCTGTGGAAGGTGGTGTTGTTTTGGTAACCTCCCCTGGCGAGTATAAACACGTGACCGACCTGAACTTCACCGACGGGCCCCGTCATGACCCCTCGGAAATCGGCATTACCCATTCCGGTTATGTCCCAGCCGGCATAGGTTGCGCAACAACCTTTCTCGGGCTTATAGGCCAGAACTTTTCCTCGTAACCGGCTCCAGAAGAAATTATCGAGGTCAGCGTACGATCCTGTGGCGAGGAAATTCCATTTTTCATGCCAATAAAATGCCTCAAGTTGGCCATATACACCGGCTTGATAGGCGATCGTGTTACTTGCGTTCAGCCGCTGTTCTTCAATTCGGCGTAGCTGGGGGCCGGCGAGAGCGGAGAGCGCCCAACCACCGATGATTTTGGTGATACCGATCGAGGGGACAAGAGACTGGACGTTGGCATCTCGGAGTTGCCCCTCGGTCTTAAAGCTGTATCCGAATCCACCAGTTGTAGCCTGGACAAACAAGTCTGTTCCTCCCGAAGTCCGCACGATCGGGGTTCTGGCGCCGAGGTAAATAAAGTACTGGTTTTTGTCGTCGACCTGAAATCCCGTGAAGACATCTCCTGCATCGCTCTCACGAGGCAGGCAGGTGAGGATGCATGCCGCCAGTAAGAGCCATGTCAGTCTTGCCATCGTTGTTTCTTTCCTCACCCGCCTACGCATGGAGCCACAGCTGTGGAGCTGTGGAGGAATGCGCAGCGGGTGTCCTTCGAAGCCTTGGCGAAGGAGGACACGCTTTGGCGGGTTCCGCCGAAGACACAAAAGGGACCACGGCTGTGAAGCCGTGGGGCTCCACATACATCCACACGAACCCGGGCCAACGCATCCGATTCTCTGCCTGCTCTGCCGATGCCCTATATTTGAGCCCGACGAACTCCCACGTGCATGATCATGTCCCACGCTGATCAGAGGAAAGTTGAGAAACAGACCTGCCAGTTTCGAATAGGACAAATCCCGGGTCAAGCTATTCTGTGTCATCTTCAGCCGGAGAATATTACAGGATTGCCGGAAGACAATCAGAATGGTGAGGCGTTCGTTATGTTCGGAGATCGAGGGGGCTTCGGTGGACGATGGCACGGAGAATGTCGCTGGTTGTCAAAATGCCGATCGGGTGACGGAGATTGTCGATGATCGGAATCGCATTGACCTGTTCATCGAGCATGGCGTGGGCGATCTCCCGGATCTCAGTCATCGGAGTGGCGGACAAGACCTGACTGCTCATGATACCTGCGAGCTTGTGCCCGGCGATGGGTTCCGTCGAATTGATAGATTCCAATTCATGTGAGTAGGGCAGCAGGTCGTAGTTTGAAATCATTCCGACCAGCGTGCCGTGGACTGACGTCACGGGGAGATGGTGGATCCCCTTACGTTGCATCACGGTCCATGCGTCGAGCAGCGTACTGTCGGACGGCAAACATGTGACGGGAGAGGTCATGATATCCTGTGCGAGGAGAGCCGGTTTCGGTGCAGGATCCTGCCGTACCTGTTCCTGGTACGCCTGTTGAGCAACGCGTGTTGCGTGGTCAGCAGTGTGGTGTTCCTGACCCTTTGAGCGATCATCTCGACCAGCCTCCATAACCTGAGCGGCAGGTAGGCGTGGAGAGACCGCTGGGACAGGATGCATCTCGGTGATGCCATTGACTGCGTGGATAATCGGCATGACGGACCTCGTGCCGACTCTATCGGAGGATAGCGGTAAGTACTTAAGCTCGGACGGCTTGAACTGAACGACCGACGGGGAAAGGTGGGGATGAGGATCGGGAACGAGATCGAAGGGTCTTGGTGGGCGCTAAGGGACAGCAAGGAGCTGAAACCGAGGACAAGAATGACCATCAACGATCACGGTTTCCACAAACATCGCCGTTGGTCTGATCCATAGGCCTCGGGCGCCATAGAGCGCCCGATAGACGACATACTCCTCTTCCGTTTCTGAGTGTCGAGCCACTCCCAGTACCTCATATTCCTGACCTTTGTAGTGGCGGTAGCGACCGGGTTGCACCATCGTGTATCCTTCCCCTCCTGACGTCATACTATAAAGGGAACGCACGATGAAATCACAGAGTTTGGCTTCGACGCGCAAGATACATGATGTGATCGTGATCGGCGGCGGGTCGGCAGGCTATGCCGCGGCAAGGACTGCACGCGACGCCGGCGCCGACGTGGCCATTGTGGATCAGGGGCCGCTCGGGGGGCTCTGTATCCTGCGTGGCTGCATGCCGACAAAGGCCATCCTGCGTTCTGCCGAAGTCGCAGCTCTTCTCAGGCGGACGAAGGAGTTTGGGCTCTCCCCGGTCTCAGCCCAGGCCGATCTGCCGGCGATCGTGGATCGCAAGGATCGATTGGTCCGTGAGTTTGCTGACTATCGCATTCAGCAGCTTCAAGATCCGAGATTGACGCTCTATCAATCGCGTGCTGTTTTTCTATCGCCCCACGAGGTCATTGTCGAAGACAGCGTCCTGTCGGCCGGCTCGTTTATTATCGCCACCGGGTCGAGGCCTAGTGAAGTTCCGATTCCGGGTTTGGCCCAAACCGGATATTTCACGAGCGACACGATTTTGGATCTTCGTACGCAACCGGGTTCGTTGATCGTGTTGGGTGGTGGGGCTGTTGCCCTTGAACTCAGCCAATTCTTTGCTCGACTGGGGACGAAGGTCACGATCCTTCAACGGGGACCCACGCTCCTTTCCGACATGGATGAAGATGTCGGTCGCGCGCTTGAAACGGCACTGACCGACGAGGGCATCGAAGTTGTGACGGGCGCACAGTTGCTGCGTGTTGCTTGCGACACAGCAGGGAAGGCTGTATGGGCCATGAAAGACGGACGTGAGCGATGCTATGTCGGCCAGGAGATTCTTCAGGCCTTAGGTCGACAGCCCAACGTCGAAGGTCTTCGACTCGATCTGGCGGATGTGACGGTCGACGGCGGACGGATTGTGGTTGATAGCGCCATGCGTACGTCGCAAGCACATATGTATGCCGTGGGCGATGTGAACGATGTCACGCCCATCGTGCATCTTGCCATCCAGCAGGGCGAAGTTGCCGCGTACAACGCCACGCATGCAGATCGAACTGCTAAAACGATCGATCATCGCCTCGATACGGAAGTGGTCTTTACCGATCCACAGGTTGCGGTGTTGGGGCTGAATGAAGTGCGCCTAAAAGCCGACAAAATTCCTTATCTTGCAGCCTCCTATCCGTTTGCCGATCACGGAAAAGCGTTGTGTCTTGGTGCGACACAGGGGTTTGCGAAATTGCTTGCGGCGCCTCAGACCGGTGAAATTCTTGGCGCACAGATCGTCGGCCCAGAGGCAGGTGAATTGATTCACGAATTGATCGCGGTCATGTATTACCGTGGGACGGCGGCTGATCTGTTACGCATGCCGCACTACCATCCCACGTTGGCGGAAATTGTGACCTATCCAGCGGAATCCATTGTCGGACAGTTGGGTGCATGAAGAAGAGAATATTGCGTACTCACGGGAGTTGCGCGCCGAAGACGTTTGTGAGAAGTGGAGTTGAACCGCTCGCGCCATCCAGTGTAGCGTATCCCCACGATGGCCATGCGCGATGTGTCGACATCTCATCACTTACGGACGAAGGGAATGATCGCACGATTTGTGGGGATCGTGTTGATTGCGCTCGGGTTCGTCGTGGGGATGTATGGACTGGAAGACACGGGGGCGCAGTGGATGAAAACGGCGTTGGGCTTGCTCGTCACAGGCATGTTGGCCCAAGGGTATGCGCTCTACTGTTCTGTGAAGCGCATGCACGAGGTCAAGGACGGTCCTAAGTCATGAGATGGCCACATCAATATATGCTGACGGTTGGGGTGTTCATCCTCTCAGGGGTGATGCTCGCTTGCGGGGGGCCGTGGCGCGACGGTTATTTTAAAAGTGGTGTGGATCGGCTTACACAAGATGAGGTGGAGGAGAAGTTCGGGCCGCCCCATACGGCGAAGAAGCCGGCTCTCGGAGGGGATACGGTCTGGACCTATCGAGTTCCGATCAGTGACAAAGAATTGGCTTCGGTGGGCTTTTCCCACATTACCAGTAAGGCGCAGCAGGCAGCCTCATCAATAGTAGATGGCCCCAAAGCCATGTTGTATTGCTACCGCTATACCCTGGTGTTTAACGAAGAGAAGATCCTGAAACAGTGGAAACGCGAAGAATGTGTGCCGGGAACCCATGATACGCTCAACGCCAATTAACGTGAGACTGTTCCCGCATCTCACATAATCGGACGCTCCGACAAGAACTTCCTACGGAGGCTACTCTCAACATCCTGAGGGTGAGGCGCGCTCGCCCAAAACAGGATCGAGAAATATTTTGCAAGAGTCGCAGTTTAATGGTCTGATGCGGTAATCCATGTCAGCCTGGTTACCGCACATCGACAGTTCCGCTCTACTCGACGGCCTCTCCTCGCTCTTGCTGCTGTTTTTCCTCTTCATCGTGCGGATGGTGATCGTCCGGGCGATCTCGAAAAATCCAACCCTCTCGATGGAAGCGAAGCGTCGATGGGTGGTCTCTGTCCGCAATAGCATGGTGTTCGTGTTGCTGGTGGGGTTGCTCGTTATCTGGGCGCACGAACTTCAAGCCTTTGCCGTCTCCCTCGTAGCGGTCGCCGCCGCGCTTGTGCTCGCGACGAAGGAGCTCATTCTCTGTTGGAGTGGGGCCGCGCTACGGGTGGGGGGGAAGGTCTACTCGGTGGGCGATCGCATTCAGATCGCCGGTCATCGCGGTGTCGTTTTGGACCACGACATCTTTGCGACCAAACTCCTTGAGATCGGACCGGGCCAAGCATCGCATCTCTATACCGGCCGCACGACCGTGTTTCCGAATAGCTTGCTGTTTATGAATCCCTTGATCAAAGAGAATCCTGACCAGGAATATGGGCTCTATATTCTTGCGATCCCCCTCAAGGAGACTGAAGATTGGCGAAATGCCGAACGGCACCTGCTTGATGCCGCAAAGGCAGAATGTGCCTCGTTTATGGGTGAAGCCAGTCGACAGATGAAGTTGTTAGAACAGACCAATTTGCTCGAAGCTCCATCGCCTGAGCCTCGCGTTACCATCCAAGTTATCGAAGGGGGGCATATCCAGTTGGTGCTACGATTTCCGGCACCTGATCGTGGTCGTTCACGAATCGAACAAGCCATTCTACGACGGTATCTCACTGCGGTTGCGTCACCGGTTAACAAATAAAACGCGCCATCGAGCCCACCATCAGTTTCTCACCCCCCCCACTCTTCTTGGCAGGGTTCATAGGCGATAGTCTCCCGCAACGCCTTGATCGGCTGTGGTAGCACTACACGACAGTGTTGACCATTCTGCATGCCATTGAGGCTGAGTATCATACCCAGAAAAGGCTGTTCTTTCTGGCTGCCTGTAGGCATGGGCACCCACCAACGGCATTACGGCCTGTATTGGGCATCCTGAGAGCTCTTGCGTCTAGTCACTGAACTTCAGTAAAATGCTCCCCTTGTTTTACACATGTGATCCGATGGAGGGAGGATTTAGTCATGAAACGGATTTGTACAGGGATTATCACAGCGACGAGCACGGTTTTGCTAGCCAGCGTGTCCTATGTGCTCGCCAATGAGCCGAAGGAAGGCCCCCCTGACTATAGCGGGGTCTCCGCCATCTATTACACGTTGATCGGGCTGATTCTGGCGTATGGCGTGTACGATTCTTTCTTCAAAAAGCTATAGGTTCAGTGAATCATCACCCAAACCACCTGCAAGGGTCACAACGGTGAGCTGGGACACTGAATTGCCATCAAGGTAATATCCCGTGTGGCCTTACAGCGACAGGGCTTGAACTGCTCCGCGCTGTGGCCCTTGCCACCGCCGATGACCGCCTCGAATTTTTGACCATTGATCAGGACGTCAACCTGCGCGACGAATAGTCCAACGCCTCCATCGTGCGATGAACTGTGATGCACAGTCCACAGTGACCACGCCCCCACTATGTTCAAGTAGGAGGACGTGTGTCGACGGCATATATGCCCACGTTCTCATGCTGGTTTTACCTCTCGCCACAGCTTGCAGGCCAACTCAATCCAGAGTGAGTTGCAACAATGTGCACCAGAGAACTTCAAGATTTTTTTCAAAGCTTCTGGTGTCATGGGCAGTCTGGTCATCGATATTACTCTAAGGGACGAGGCAGGGACTCTCGGCGCGTTGAGATCCTGACAGAGCCACTACTGTTCTGAGGAGGATGCGCAAACGGTGGCCCCCCACTCTCCCTAACCTCATCAAGTCGAAACGTGTCCTCCTCATGCGGTGTCATGATGACCTGCGCTCTTGTGCAGGAATCGGCGTTTTACTTGCACATTCCCATAAAAAATAATACTGGTTAGCATGAAGTTTGATATTTCCGCTTTGTGCTGTGTCTGGCAATTCAGCAAATAACGGAGTCATAAGAGGAGCAGCATGCTAAGTGATTACACTGATGACAACATCATGAGGCAAGGCAAAAATATTCCGACGGCAGCAGTTGGAATCTTGTGTCTGGTCACACTCACCACCGGCGCCTGTGTCACGCGGGGCACCTACGATAGTACCACCGCTGATCTGGGAGCGACAAAAGCTGAACTCTACAGCATCCGAACAGAAGCGCAGGGGCTCACCCAGCAGTTTAATATCCTCCAAGAACGCCAAAGCGACCTCGCAAAAAAAAGGGATGTCGTCTTCTCGGCGCTTCAGCAAGCGAAAAAAAAGATAGATGCTGAGCGTGCCCTCTCGCACACACGGGTGAGTACTCTCAATCGCTCAATCCAGCAGCTGACTGCTCAGCAGAAGAGCCTACGCTACGGACTGAAGCGTGCAAGCAAAGAGCAGGTCACTCTGCAGTCGGCCGTCGACAACTATACGTCACAACTGCGCTCGAGAGAAGAGCTCCAAGCATCAACAGTCCCTCTACCCGTTTCAGTGCCCAACGAACCAGCCAAAGCCGCCTCCGTTCCTCAAGCACAAACTCAGGTTGCACAAGCGTCGAACCCACAGCCGACTATGGTGACAGCGTCCTCACCTGTCAATCAGCCAGTGGTTGTTCCGAAGCCGCCGGTCGGCGTTCAGCCGCCGGAACCCGTCGAAGAGGATTGGCTGACCTTTTTCAAGAATTGGTTTTCGTCACTCTGGGAATCGGTCCTCTTCTAAGAGCCTGCAAGATTCAGTACGGTTTGTTGCGAAATCATGCTGACACTATGAAGACGAGAGAGGTCGTTTCTTTAGTTTGTCTGGTGTGTGTGCCGGTCAGACCAACAAGACAGACCGAATAGACCCCATAGCCCCAGCCCCTCGTCGCGCGCATCTAGTCTTCTACCCACAGATTAGAAAGACCCACTCAGCCCTTTTCCTGCATGTCAGTACTGGACCAGGCAACTCAGAATCCAGAACGTATAACTTCTCTGAATAGGCGGGGTGATATCCTTCGGCGAAGCTCCCTCGACAGAGCTCAAGGCCGGTAGGACAGGCCCTTTGGCAGCGCTCAGAGCAGGGTCGGGAATAGAGGAGAGGAAAATGGTATTAGGAATCGTTTTTCCGTATCTCTTGTTGCTGTTTTCTGGTGGGGAGACGTTATAGAACTTCCAGGCTCGTTTTCCTGGAACTATGCGAAATGAAAAATAACTCCTATGCTGGAGCGAAGGGCAAAGCGACTGGTCTACCGAGGTAAACCGGACTGCAGGCTGATTAACATTCCACGGGCTCACGTGACCATGAGATACAACGTCATCAACACGAGCCCGACGAGGGCGGTTAACACGACCCACTTGTACGAATTCTTGACCTCGGCCTGCATTTCATTTCTAGACTTATCAAATAGATCCATCAGGCACCTCCTCGTCTAGGGTCGGGAGAGGGGGGTCCCTCCACAGTCAAAAAACCACAAGTTCCGTTCTCAATATAGTATGCCAGCATAACCTTTGACGAAAAAATATCAGTTCCTCGTTAAATGTACCTCGACCGGACGTTCGTTTTCATCCAGCACCGCCATATCGACCCGTCGCATGCAAAGAGGGTGACGAAAAGATCCTACCGTTCACCGGAATGAGCCATACTCCGTCTTGGCCAGCCTATAGATGAGCCCTGTGATCCGCACGGTGCCGCACCGATGTGGTTCGACGTTCTGGTTGCGCAGGGAAGGTGCGAAAATTAGGAGTGGCCGGTCTTACGGGCACGCTCTGCGATCTTCTTGCGGAGGCGGGCTTTTTCGAGACTGATTTCAGCTTCTTTGACTTCGGACGGCAAGCCGCCAGCCTTGAGGCGCTGCTCAGCCTTCTCAACAGTAGCTTGAGCGCGGCCGATATCGATGTCTTCAGCCTTCTCGGCGATTTCGGCCATGATCGTCACTTTGGTTGGAGTAACTTCCGCAAAGCCCCAGAGGACTGCCATATGGTTAGTGAGATCTCCGACGCGATAGCGCAGCTCACCGATGCGTAATGTAGACAGGAAATGACAATGTCCCGGCAACACGCCGAACTCGCCCTCCGAGCCTGGGGCGATGACCTCATCAACCTGCTGGCTCAAGAGCAACTTCTCAGGCGTCACCACCTCTAACAAAAACTTTCCTGCCATATCTCTCCTACGTGCACGTCAAAAGGTCTAAGCAGGCGGGATGCTCTGACGTGCGCGCATCGGCCGTGCACTGTTCCATCGTGCGCGGTCTGCGAGCACAAGAGCGTCTGCCTGTTTAGACTTTCACTCCCATCTTTTCCGCTTTCGCAATCACTTCCTCAATCGGGCCGACCATGTAGAACGCCTGTTCAGGGAGGTGGTCGTATTTGCCGGCGAGAATTTCCTTGAAGCTTCGTACTGTGTCTTTCAGTTTCACATATTTACCTGGCGAACCAGTGAAGGCTTCGGCAACGTGGAACGGTTGTGACAAGAAGCGCTGAATCTTCCGCGCCCGGGCCACGGCCATCTTGTCGTCTTCCGACAATTCGTCCATACCGAGAATGGCGATAATATCTTGGAGATCTTTATACCGCTGCAAGACAGACTGTACACCGCGAGCCACCTTGTAATGATCTTCGCCGATGACCTGCGGGTCAAGAATACGCGACGTGGAGTCGAGCGGGTCGACGGCTGGATAGATACCCAGCTCGGCCAGTTGCCGCGACAAGACGGTGGTGGCGTCCAAGTGGGCGAAGGCCGTGGCCGGAGCCGGGTCGGTCAAATCGTCTGCCGGCACGTAGATAGCTTGCACCGAGGTGATCGATCCACGCTTGGTGGAGGTGATACGCTCTTGTAGTTGTCCCATCTCGGTCGAGAGTGTGGGTTGATAGCCGACCGCGGAGGGCATACGGCCAAGCAAGGCGGACACTTCTGAACCGGCCTGGGTAAATCGGAAGATATTGTCCACGAAGAGCAGCACGTCCTGGTTCTCTTCATCGCGGAAATATTCGGCGACGGCCAGTCCAGTCAATGCGACTCGCAGGCGGGCTCCAGGCGGCTCGTTCATTTGGCCATAGACCAACGCGACTTTCGACTTGGTGAAGTCCTTGGGATCGATGACCTTCGACTCCTGCATTTCGTGCCAGAGGTCGTTGCCCTCTCGAGTCCGTTCACCGACGCCCGCAAACACCGAGAAACCACCGTGGTGCAAGGCGATGTTGTTGATGAGTTCCATGATGATGACGGTTTTGCCGACTCCGGCGCCGCCGAAGAGGCCGACTTTGCCACCCTTGCTGTACGGCTCGAGAAGATCGACGACTTTAATCCCGGTTTCGAGTACTTCAGTCTTGGTGTCCTGATCTTCGAGCTTGGGTGCGGGCCGGTGAATGGGATAGGTCTTTGTCGTGCTGATGGGTCCCATCTCGTCGACTGGTTCGCCCAACACGTTGATCAGTCGCCCCAATGTCTCACGGCCGACCGGCACGGAAATCGGTGCCCCCGTATCATGCACATCCATCCCGCGCGTGAGACCGTCGGTCGTGGACATGGCGATGCCGCGCACGCGGTTTTCACCGAGATGCAGCGCAACTTCAAGGGTGATGCGGACTGCCGGTGTGCCAGCAGCTTTATTCTCTTCCTGAATCACTTTGAGCGCGTTGTATATATTTGGCAGTTGTCCGGGAGGAAACTCCGCGTCCACCACCGGTCCGATGACTTGAATCACTCTTCCTATGCTCATAACGCTCCTTCTCTCGCAAGTTCTGAAACCTGAGTCATGAGTTCTGAGTTGTAGATTCTGGCGGCATTCTCACTCAGAACTCAGCTCTCAGAACGTCCAATCTACTTGAGTGCCTCTGCGCCGCCGACGATGTCCATCAGTTCTTTGGTAATGGCGGTCTGGCGGGTCTTGTTGTAATGCAAGGTTACTTTCTTGATGAGTTGCCCCGCGTTCCTGGTTGCGCCGTCCATCGCGGCCATCCTGGCTCCATGTTCAGCTGCGGCTGACTCCAGCAAGATGCGGAACGTCTGTGTTTGGAAATGTTTCGGAATGAATACGTTTAAGAGTTCGGCTTCTTCAGGCTCGTAGAGGTAACTGCCGCCGGTCGTGCCTTCCGCCTGCGCTGTCCCGAACTCGGCTGTGGCATCAACGGGGAAGAGCTTCTCCACGATCACGCGTTGCTGAATAGCCGACTTAAACTCGTTATAGACGATGTGGAGTTCGTCGAACGTCCCCTTGATAAAATTGTCGGTCAGATCACCGCCGATATCGATGGCATGCTCGAACGTGAGTTTGTCGAAGATGCCGGTCCACTCTTGCCTGATCGGCCAGGCACGACGGCGAAAATAGTCGCGGCCTTTGCGCCCCACGATGCTCAAATTGACTTGAAGTCCCTGGGCTTCACATTGCCGCACAAACTCGGTGCTCTTCCGCGCAATATTGCCGTTGAACCCGCCGCACAGACCTCGATCGCTTGTGACGACAAGCACTTCGACCTTCTTCCCTTCGCGCTTCTGCAACAGGGGATGGGAGGATCGATTCACACGTTGGCTCAAATTGCTCACGACACCTCGCATCTTGAGAGCGTAGGGACGTGCGGCCAAAATACGGTCCTGTGATCGTTTCAGCTTCGCCGCGGCCACCATCTTCATGGCCTTGGTAATCTTCTGTGTATTCTTAAACGCCGCAATCTTGCGACGCAGACTTTGCAAGCTTGGCATCGGTAGTCTTTAGGTCAATCGTTACGGCTTGGCGCCGTACCCCATTTTCTGTTTAAAGGCCCCAATGATTTCTTTCAGTCTGCCGCCGACCTTGTCATCGATCTTTCCAATGCTCGCGATTTCTTTTTTCAGCTCCGGATGATGCTGTTGCACGTAGTGCAGGAGGTCGGCTTCAAACTGTTGCACTTTGTCGACGGGAACATCGTCCAAGTACCCGTTGACGCCGGCGTAAATCGACAGCACTTGATCGGCGACCGGCATGGGTTTGTATTGCCCCTGTTTGAGGAGTTCCACCATGCGTACGCCGCGCGCAAGCTGCATCTGCGTGGCTTTGTCGAGCTCGCTGCCGAACTGAGAAAATGCCGCCATTTCGCGGTATTGTGCGAGGTCGAGGCGTAGGGTGCCGGCGACCTGTTTCATGGTCTTGATCTGAGCCGAACCTCCGACACGGGAGACCGACAGACCAACGTTAATGGCTGGGCGAATACCGGAATAGAACAAATCGCTGCCGAGGTAGATCTGTCCATCGGTGATTGAAATGACGTTGGTCGGAATGTAGGCCGACACGTCGCCGGCTTGCGTTTCAATGATGGGCAATGCGGTCAAGCTTCCACCGCCGAGCTTGTCGCTCAGCTTGGCCGCACGTTCCAACAATCGGGAGTGTAGATAGAACACGTCGCCGGGGTATGCTTCGCGGCCTGGCGGACGTCTGAGCAGCAGAGACAATTGGCGGTAGGCAACGGCATGCTTGGAAAGATCGTCATAGACGATCAAGGCGTGTTTGCCGTTATCCCGGAAGTATTCCCCGATGGCGGCACCGGAGAAGGGCGCGAGGTACTGCATAGGCGCTGCATCGCTGGCGGTGGCTGCCACCACGATGCTGTACTCCATCGCGTGATTTTCCTCGAGTGTCTTAACAACGCGGGCGACGGTTGAACGTTTCTGGCCGATAGCCACATAGATACAAAAGACGTTGAGGCCTTTTTGATTGATAATAGTATCGACGGCAATGGCGGTTTTGCCGGTCTGCCGGTCACCGATGATCAATTCACGCTGCCCTCGACCGATGGGGATCATGGCATCGATGGCCTTAATGCCAGTTTGCAAGGGTTCGCGCACAGACTGCCGCGTATTCACTCCTGGGGCGACCACCTCGATGCGGGAAGAAAGCTTCGACGTGATCGGACCCTTGCCGTCGATCGGTTGCCCGATCGCGTTGACCACGCGACCGATGAGGGCTTCTCCAACCGGGACCTCTGCAATGCGTCCCGTGCGTTTGACTGGATCGCCTTCCTTCACTCCCACGTCATCGCCCATGAGCACGGCGCCGACATTGTCTTCTTCAAGGTTCAGGGCGATCCCATAGAGGCCGCCGGGGAACTCGAGCATTTCTCCGGCCATGGCGCCGTCGAGGCCATAGACCTTCGCAATCCCGTCTCCGACCTGGATCACTGAGCCGGTTTCTTTGACATCGACTTGTTTGTCGAAGCCTTTAATCTTTTCTTTGATAATCGAGCTGATTTCTTCTGCCTTAATCTGCATAGTTACTCCTTCGTCAACACACTCTGCATCGCGTGTAACCGCCCCAGCACGGTGCTATCGACGACGGTGCTGCCGAGACGGATCTGCATGCCGGCAAGATAGCGGACATCCGTGTGAAAGGTGACGTCGACTTGGCGTTTGAGGATTGTGCGTAAGCGATTGCTGATCTGCTCTTGTTCGTCAGGGGGTATCGCTGTTGCGGAGAACACGGTCACTGGCTGGGTGCCCTTAGCTTCATCGGCAAGTTTAGTAAGGGCCTCGGCGATTTCCGGAAGAAAGCCGACACGATTTTTCTTGACCAACTGTTCGAGAAAAGCTTTCCCAACGGGCGGACAGCCTAAACGCGAACCGAGTTCTACGAGGACGGCAATTTTGTCTTCTGCGCCAAAAGCTGGCGAGGCCACGACATGGCGCAACTCGTCAGAATCCTTGATCGCCTGGCCCAACCCCATTAAGGCGATACGGGTTCGTTCGACGCTGGATTCATCGAGTAACTCAAAAAGCGCCTGCGCATAACGTCGCGCTACTGCTGTCTTAATCACGAAAACGGTCCGTTCGCTAATATTTTTGACACAAAGAAAAACCTTCGTGGCTCGCACGAAAAGCGGCGCGTCAAGTTAGCATTGAGGGATGAGAGCTGTCAATATGAGGGTGTGGCAGGTGACGAAACTAGAATGACTGGATGATGCCGCCGCCGAGCACGCGATCCTGTCGATAGAAGACTGCCGATTGTCCTGGACTCAATGCGCGCTGGGGTTTATGGAAGAAAATGCGAAGGGTACCGTCTGAACGAGATTGGACGGTGGCAGGTGTGGCAGGCGTGGCATACCGGACTTTGACCTCGACCTCTGCCGTTCCATTGAGGAGTGAGGAGTCGAAGAGATTCAGATCCGCGACATCGCACTGGTTTCGACGGAGGGACTCTTCTGTTCCAAGGACAACCGTATTAGTGACAGGTTGCACGTGCTGAACGTAGAGCCTACGGCCGGTCGCAATACCGAGTCCACGCCGTTGGCCCGGCGTGTAGAACGCGATGCCTTCGTGGTCTCCTAAGTAGCGCCCTGCATCATCAACGAATGCCCCAGGTTTCTTGGCGGCTGGCGCTTCTTTCTCGATAAAGGTTCGGTAATCGCCATGGCTCACAAAGCAGATTTCCTGGCTTTCCTTCAATTCATCTGCGGGAAGGCCCAAGGTCTCTGCTTCTACCCACACGTCCGTCTTATGCATGCCCCCTACTGGAAAGAGCAGCCGAGGAAGCCATGATTGACGAAGACGGTAGAGGAAATAACTCTGATCTTTCTTAGGATCAGCTGCTCGCTGAAGAGTCGGTGTTTCTTCGGATCGGTCGATTTGGACATAGTGGCCCGTGGCCACAAAATCGATCCCGCGTTCCTCCGCGAGCTCCACGAGACCCCGTAGTTTGACGCGCTCATTGCACCGGACACAAGGATTGGGTGTGGTGCCTTCGAGATAGCCGGTCACGAAGTCGTCAATCACGCCGGCGCGAAAGGTTTCTCTGGTGTCGATCACTTCATGCGGGATTTTCAATGTCTGAGCCACATATCGAGCAATGCCGACCTTGCAACACCCACGCTCTTCCCACCGCTTAGAGACCGCGACTGTTTCGTCTTCGTGTTCCCACACCTGAAGCGTGACTCCCTGAACGTCGTAGCCCTGGCGAACCAGAAGCGCGGCGGCAACAGAGCTGTCCACTCCACCACTCATGCCAAGAAGAACAGTAGGTCGAGCCATAGGGTGGCTATTGTACTGGGGAGAGAGGAAAAGGGCTAGTCCGCATTATTCACGAAGGCTCGTGAATAATGCGGGTTCCGGGGCTGTTATCCACAGCTAACTGGCAGTTGCGACAAGGCCGGGAGCCATGTCGACCGAGAGGGCGCGTTCGCCACTCCAAAGGTGAGCGCCCATATCACACATGCCATGGAAGCGAGAGCCTTCTTCGATCGCGATGACTGGGGTTCGAATATCGCCGATGAGAACGCCGGGCTTCAGGATCTGAATCTTTTCAGCCGCTGTGATCGTGCCATGAATTTTTCCGCTATTCATAAGCACCCCAACGGACACGATGCCCTGGATCATCGCGTGTTCCCCAACGATGAGCGTGAATTTCTCCATCGAGATATCCGTCAATCCTCACCGTGCCGCTGTAAGAAATTGTGCCCTTGAATTCGACGCCTTTCCCTACAAAGGCACTGATATCCCCGGCCCCTTCGGTATTTGGTGAATTGGAAGCAACCATAACAACCTCTTTACCTTCCTGCTCGCTTGAGCTCGTTCCCGCTTTTTTCTCTTGCCCCCACATGCACTCGCCTCCTCGAGTTGATAGCCCCACTGTTTCAGCACAGATGTACAGCTGTTATGTATTTATGTATGGGGAAATAGTCGGTCAGAATGAATAGGGTCACGTATACGTAGAAGCAACAAGTATGCCTCTATTCTGACAGGAAGGATTTGACGAAAAAATACAGTGGGGATTAATTTAAAAGAGTCTCGAGTATCCCGTCGAGTTCAGGTGGAGAGAAATAATGAATGATGATTTTTCCTCCACGTCGACCTTTTTGAATCATGACTTTGGTGCCCAATCGTTTTTGCAAGCGCTCTTCAACATCGGACCAAGGTGTTCGTCGTAATTCCTTTGTTCCTCGCTTCTTTGTAACTAATGAAGATTCTATCAGTTTTTCTGTTTCTCTTACCGATAAGGTTTGTAGTACCACAAGCTGAGCAACTTTCATCTGCTCAACCTGGCTCGGAAGACCGAGAATCACTTTGGCATGCCCCATGGACAGCTGGTTCGATTCAATCAGCTGTTGGACCTCCAGGGGAAGCTGTATGAGTCGCACGACATTGGCGATTGATGATCGCTCACAGCCTACTCGTCGTGCAATTATGTCCTGAGTGAGTCCAAATTCGTTCATCATGCGGTGGTAGGTCCTCGCCATTTCCATGGGATTGAGATCTGTTCGTTGAAGATTTTCTACCAGTGCCAAGACGACTGATTCTTCATCTCCGCAATTCCGAACGACAGCCTGAATGGTTTCCAACCCTGCGTCTTTCGCCGCACGCCAGCGTCGTTCGCCTGATATCAGTTCATAGATTCCGTCACCCTTGCGGCGCACTAAAATCGGTTGCAGCAATCCGCTCTCTTTCATGGAAGCGGTAAGCTCTGCCAGTCCCTGAGGAGAAAACGTTTGTCTCGGCTGATACCGATTGGGCACGATCGCGTCGACACGCAGATGGAGGAAATCCGACAACTCAGACGTCGCAATGGGTTTGGTGGCAGGCAGTAGTGCGTCGAGTCCTCTACCGAGCGCTTTCTTCTCCATGACTCATGAACTCCTTGGCTAAAGACAAATAGGCTTGAGACCCTGCCGATGCGACATTATAGAGCATGGCTGGGCGTCCATAGCTTGGAGCCTCTGCCAGAGCCACATTGCGAGGGATCACCGTCTTGTAAACGACGTCTTTGAAATGCTCCCGAACTTGTTCAACAACTTGACGCGCCAACGTATTCCGCGCATCAAACATTGTCAAGACGATCCCTTCCAACTTGAGGTCAGGGTTAAATGATTGACGAATTCGATCGATGCTTCCAATCAAACGACTGAGCCCTTCCATGGCATAGTACTCACATTGAACTGGAACCAAAATGCTTTGTGCGGCAACAAGTGCATTGACCGTCAAAATCCCCAATGTAGGGGGGCAATCGAGAAAGATAATGTCGAATAACTGGCTCACGTCTCGCAAGAAACGCTGAAGGATTTTTTCCCGATCCTCAACATTGACTAACTCTACCTCTGCCCCTGACAAATCAGCATTTGCCGGCAGAAGTGATAAACCATTCACTTCAGTGGCTTTCACGGCATCATGAAGCTTTACATGATTAATCAGGCAGTTATACAGAGTGATTTGTAAAGACCTGGGGTCAATCCCTAGTCCGCTCGTCGCATTTCCCTGAGGATCCATATCGACAAGTAAGACGCGATTTCCCAGAACGGCAACGTCAGCAGCGAGATTCACGGCGGTTGTCGTCTTGCCTACACCACCCTTCTGATTTGCAATCGCTACAATCTTAGCCATGTTGAGTGCCGTGTTACCGGCATTCCTTTCCATAATTCTCAGTAATGTTCCACGTGGAACATATGCGGATAGCGTTGATTATATATATAAATGTTTCTTCTCAAGAATTGTAATGACTCTCTTGCCAGATCCATGAGGGAGAAGAAGGGTCGTTTCATTCGATCGATGGAATTCTTCCCCTATTTCTTTATTTTCGATGACCGATGTTCGATATAAAACAACTTTTCCTTTTTCGGTCAGCAATGCAGGGATGTGTTTTTGTATATCATCAAACTTCAATGCTCGTACGACAACCGCATCGACGGATTGGGTAAGAGCCTGCTTGGCATATTGTTCTATGGTTCCAGCAAATGTAGATACACCGCGAAGCTGTAATAGGCCGATCACTGAATTGAGAAATGAGCACTTCTTTTGAACCGGCTCTACTAAAGTGAGCTGGATATCAGATCTTACGATTTTAAGAGGAATGCCAGGAAAGCCTCCCCCAGATCCCACGTCAAGCACTATGCTATCTTGCCGAAAGTTCGTCGAGAGAAGTACAGTGAGTGAATCAATGAAATGTTTGGTAATTATTTCTTTAGAGTCGATGATTGCCGTGAGATTTATTGTCTTATTCCACGTAATGAGATGAGTAAGGTAACGAACAAATTGCTCAGCGTGACTTTCGCTGATTGTCAGCCCAAGTTCCCGCGCAGAGCTAATCATGAATTCACACAATTCATGTTCATGTTCCACGTGGAACAATTACGTGAATCAGAAGGTGAGGTCAAGACATTCTGGAATGGATCGTAGAAATAATTGAATGTATGTGTCTAGGACGGGGTTGAATGAAGGCTATTTTGCATGGACTCTCCTCTATGCTTTTCTAGCGCTACAAGGAGAAGTGAAATTGCCGCTGGCGTGACTCCTGATATTCTCGATGCCTGGCCAATAGACGCAGGGCGAACTTTCTTGAGTTTTTCACAAACCTCTCGCGAAAAACCAAGGGTCGCATCGTAGTTGAATGTGGTAGGTATGGGTTTCATTTCGAGTTTTTTGAAACGGCCTATCTGTTGAAGCTGCCGCTTAATATAGCCTGAATACTTAATCTGCAACTCTATTTCATCAGTAGTTTCAGCGTCTTGCAACGCATCAACTTCAAGTGCTGCTAATAATGTTGCATAGTTCGCCCCTTGGCGACGTAAAAGATGGGCCGCGGTGCAGGGTCCAGAGATTTCATCTATCTGAATTTTTGCCAAGCGTTTGCGAACCGATTCAGTGAGTTTTGGTCGAAGCCCTTCGAGTCGTACGAGATCAGACTCAATTGCTTTCTGTTTCAATTGAAATTTTGCATAGACTTCGTCGCCAATCAATCCAATCTTCCGTCCAGTATCGGTGAGTCGTAGATCGGCATTTCCATGACGCAATAGGAGCCGGTACTCTGCCCGTGAGGTAAACATGCGATAGGGCTCACGGGCGTCTTTGGTGATGAGATCGTCGATCAACACACCGATATAGGCCTGTGAACGGTCAAGGACCAAGGGAGACTCTCCTCGAATTCGCAGCACAGCATTGATCCCAGCCATGAGGCCCTGTGCAGCTGCCTCCTCATATCCGGATGTCCCATTGATCTGCCCGGCATGGTAGAGACCATTGAGCAGCTTTGTTTCTAGAGTCTCGTGTAATTGCCTTGGCGGAAAATAGTCGTACTCAATCGCATATCCAGGCTTGAGCATGACGGCCTGCTCTAGCCCTGGAATCGATTTCAGCATCGCGGCTTGCACATCAACCGGCAAACTGGTGGAGATCCCGTTGGGATAAAACTCTCGACTGTCCAACCCTTCTGGTTCGATAAAGATCTGATGGCGCTCTTTATCCGCAAAACGCACAACCTTATCTTCAATCGACGGACAATACCGCGGTCCCACCGACTCAATGATGCCGCTATAGAGTGGTGATCGATCTAGGTTCTGTTGGATTAATGCATGTGTCGCGTGATTGGTATGGGTCAAATGACAAGGGAGTTGTCTGTTTTCAATCCGGCTGGTTCGATACGAAAACGGCGGAGGCGGATCGTCCCCAGGCTGTAGCGCCATGACAGAAAAGTCGATGGTGGCGCCATCCAAACGAGGAGGCGTGCCCGTTTTGAGTCGACCCACCTCGAACCCCAGGTCGCGCATACAATCGGATAGGTGCTCGGCGGATGCCTCCCCGGCTCGTCCTGCCGGAAAGTGATTGAGGCCGATATGGATAAGACCCTTAAGGAATGTACCCGATGTTAAGATCACAGCTTTCGCCTGGATGCGATCGCCGCGGTCCGTGAGCACCCCTGTCACCGCGCTGTTATGCGTCAGCAGGCGATCAACCGTTCCCTCGCCGATCGTCAGTCCCGCTTGCTGGCTCAATGTCCGTCGCATGGCATCTCGGTACAGTTTCTTGTCGCATTGGACGCGCAGGGCTCGCACCGCCGGACCTTTGCTCGTATTGATAAAGCGGAATTGGATGCCGGCTTGATCCGTGTTCCGCGCCATCTCCCCGCCCAGCGCATCAATTTCTTTGACGAGATGCCCCTTGGCTATGCCTCCGATCGCCGGATTACAGGACATTTGTGCGATCCGGTCGCGATCCATCGTGAGCAGCAAGGTTCGCGCTCCCATGCGCGCCGCAGCCAAGGCGGCCTCACAGCCGGCATGACCTCCGCCCACCACGATGACATCCACGACGTTTCCCATGTCCACCTGCCTCTACTTACCGATGCAAAACTCTGAAAAAATCCGGCCAAGGATCTCGTCAGTCGTGATGGCGCCGGTAATTTCACCGAGGGCATCGGCTGCGGCGCGTACATCGATCGAGACCAGCTCTCCTGCCATCCCGCACTCTACGGATTCAAGTGCTTGCCCCAAGGAGTCATGGGCCCGGCGTAACGCGTCACGGTGTCGCACATTTGTGACTGTAACACTCTCCGATGTGTCAAAACCTTTCGAGATCAGGTGACCGCGAAGGACCGACTTCAGCTTCTCGATCCCCAAACCTGTTTTTGCAGATATACGGCATGAAGAATGACCCACAAGCGCGGCATCCAGATCAACCTCATCAGGCAAATCTGTCTTGTTCAGGACCACCACATGCTTTCGACCTTTGACTGTATTCAATAGATTTAGGTCATCACCCGTGAGGGGCACACTTCCATCTACGACCACGAGTAAGAGATCGGCCTCATCTTGTGCAAGACGGGTTCGCTTGATTCCTTCACGCTCGACCATGTCATCCGTATCTCGCACTCCTGCCGTATCGACTAATCGAATCGTCACCCCGCCTAGATCGATAGATTCCTCGATAACATCCCTCGTCGTTCCAGGAATCGCCGTCACAATTGCTCGATCTTCTCTGAGAAGACGATTCAACAGACTGGATTTGCCGACATTCGGACGGCCAAGAATCACAACATGGGCACCTTCCCTTAAGATTCGACCGTCCTGAGCTGTGGATTCCAGTTTGTGAACGACTGCAGCGGCTTCCCGCATAATTCGTATCAACTCGTCACGTTGCAGGAAGGAAATATCTTCGTCCACAAAGTCGATTGCGGCTTCCACATGAGCTAATACGGTCAGCAAAGACATTCGAGCCTGTTCCACCTCGCGAGCGAGATCGCCTCGTAGCTGGCGTTGAGCGACAGTCAGTCCTGCATGCGACGTGGCCTTGATGGTATCGAGCACCGCTTCAGCCCGAGAGAGATCTAATCGTCCGTTGAGGAAGGCACGCTTCGTAAATTCGCCCGGCTCTGCCATCCGTGCACCAGATTCAACACAGACCTTGCAGACGATCCCGAGCACCAGCATCCCGCCATGAGACTGGATTTCCACCACATCTTCCGCCGTGAATGATCGTGGCGCCTTCATATAGACCACAAGGGCTTCATCGAAGAGATCCGATGTTGGCGGACGATCAAGGATTGATCTGTTCTCGATCCCCGTATTCGATGCAGGAATCACAAGATCGGCAAGATGCAATGTATGTGAAGATATCGATACAAGGGAGCGGCCAGACCGTAAGCGAACAACTTGAGACGCGATAGCAAGCGCCTTCGGGCCACTCAGACGTACGATGCCTATGCCTCCCTCGCCTGCTGCGGTGGCAACGGCACAGATCGTATCTTCGAGTCCGCCATGCATGGGGATTTTCCGTTACTCCAGACGACGACAAGAATCCCTATGGCCCCCGGCCCGTGGTTGTAGTACGCGGTCTCCTACGATTGCGGTGTGAGACAGACCGGGCGAACGAGGGAGACGGCGTGCCATAGGCCTAGTTGAGGTGGACGCACCAGACAAACGCCTATGCGCTCGTGCTGCTGCTCTGCTCTGTCCCTGCCGCGGCGAGGGCCTTGTCGGTGAGCAGAAAGCGATCAGTGACCAATTGCTGGGTAATGGTTAGGGTATTATTTGTCAGCCAATACAGCACCAAGCCCGCAGGAAAATTGATGAACAGAAATGTCATGCCAATGGGGAGGATCAACATGATCTTGGCCTGTGTCGGATCCATCGTATTGGGGGTGATCTTCTGTTGAATAAACATCGTGACCCCCATGAGCACCGGCAGCACATAGAAAGGGTCCTGCAGTGATAAATCGGTTACCCAGAGCATGAACGGGGCTTGGCGTAAATCGATCGTCATATACAGAACATTAAATAGGGAGATGAAGACCGGCATCTGCAAGAACATCGGGAGAAATCCGCCTAGCGGATTCACTTTTTGATCCCGATACAGCTTCATGAGCTCCTTGTTCAGACGATCGCGGTCACCCTTGTATTTCTCCTGGACTTCTTTGATCTTGGGTTGGATCACACGCATCATTTTCATCGACTTGTAGCTCTTGTACTGCAACGGCACAAATAAGATCTTGATCATGCATGTCAATAAGATGATGGTAATCCCATAATTCCCAACATAGTCATGGATGAATCGCAGCACATAAAAGATCGGTTTGGCAACCGATTTTACAATGGTCCAGCTACCGTAGATGAACCATCCGAAATCGATCATATCTTCCAGGCCCACACCCAAGGAGCGGAGGATGTCGTATTCCTTCGGGCCCGCATAGAGCTGAAGCGCAACCGAAGAGGCTGATCCTGGCGCAGCCATTCGCACTCCAGCCGACACAATTTTTGGTTCTTCCGTTTTGGCGAGCGCGGCCGCACCCTCTTTCGGCATTAATACCGATAGAAAATACTTATCCTGCAAGGCGACCCACTGAACGGATCCCTTCCGTTCAAGCTCCTTCTCCGGCGTCTCCTTTTCGATTTTGTTATCGACCTGGGAGGCTGATCCGATCAGACCGATGAACCCATCGCCCCATTCCACGATGCCAAAATTCGTCCCTAACCCGATATCGTAGGACTCGGTCATTCCCTCAATGGCAAATGAAACATCCACCACATAACTATTATGGTGGAATGTCAGCTGTTTCTTAATGTCAAGATGGGTGGCTGAGTCGTGGAACTGCATCGTGACATGCCCGTCAGGATGACTGGCATCGAGCTTCGTGAAATCTTTCTCAATCGTATAGAGACCTTCTCGAATCGTCTTATCGAGGTCGGCATTCGCGACCGTCATCGAGAGCGGGCCTTTGAATTTTCCCCCTTGGTAGACGAGCTGTACCGGTTTTTTGTCGGGAGGGCCCGTATGGTATCGCTTGAGCTCCCAACTTCGAATCACCCCACCACGGTTTGATAGTTCGGCTCGAACCAGATCCGTCTCAATCGTCACGGTCTGTTCCGATGAAGGCAAAGGGATACCCGACGCCGGTGCGCCAGACTTTGAACTTGATTGGTTTGCGATATTCGGGCTGGTCGAGCTACTGTCTTTGCCTGCCGGAATGGCAGGAGCCGGGTCTCGCTCTGAAGAGCCAGGAGCTTGGGCAGAGCCGTCCTGAGCAGGGGGCGGCTCAGGAAGCCATCCCATCTGCCTCATGAAAAGGTCAAATCCAAGAATGACGGCTAATGAGAGAACCAGAAAAACGATAACGCGTTTATCCATAATAAACCGCTACACGATGCGAACAATGACGTCACTGCTGCGTCACCACGTCCATTTCTTCAGGAAGAGAAATGGATCACTTACGTGTCGGCAAACAGCTGACACGGTTGCGCCTACCTTAGAAGAGTCGGTTGATCTAAGGACGGGTAAGATTCAATCAGGTAATCCGGCCCATAGAACTTGGTCATATCGCACACACTAATCATTCTGCACACGAAGCAGCCGCTGACGCTGAAGCGTCGCCACCCATACTTCTTTCAAGACAGCAAACGGCTGTGCAATCGAAGTCCGCTTGGGGAAGACGACGAGCGAGTGTCCGGAAATCAATTGCCCACGTAGTTGACGCGTGAGCTCACGAAACAGACGCTTGCCACGATTTCGACTGACGGCTCCCCCGAATCGCTTTCCCACCACAATGCCGACGCGGCTACCATCCACATCAGTCCGACAAATCATAAGATTAAATAGATTTGTCGAGATACGATGGCCATGTTGCTTCACATACTCGATGTCACGACTACGTTTCAGAAACAGATCTCTGGCGCCTCCACCCTGCGACATCACCATCATCCTGGGAGAGGGGCAGCTTGCACAGGACTTTCTTTCGAGCCTGGACTTCCAGACTCGACCATGCATCACACACCATCGTCCTGTGAAGGGAACTACCCTGTCTGGGTCACATAACGGAGGGCAAAGATTCTTCGTGCAGCCCCTAGTCAGTGTCGCTCAACCTACACCGTTAAGCGGGCTCGCCCTTTGGCGCGACGACGAGCCAAGACCTTCCGGCCATTCTTCGTGCTCATCCGCTTACGGAACCCATGTTCACGTTTTTTCTTGAGATTCGATGGCTGCTGCGATGTAAACGACATACGATCACTCCTAGCCTGAAAAGACTCATTAAATTATCCGGGCATTATAGGGGCGGGCTGGTACCCTGTCAAACTGGGTACGATTCGTCCAAGGTCGGTCGTGGTGTCTTGGACCATCTATCTCACACTCGTTCCAGCAGGATGACGAACAGTCCGTCAACGACTATGAGTACGGCAGGTAAAACAGGCAAGCCATAGTTCCGTGTGTCTGGTACAGCACTCTTCATAATGTTGTTGTGGTGCCATGTGTGTGGATCATGGGGTATCAAGCAGGCTGTGTCGTTCTACTTCGGTCCGTGAATAATCAGGCCGACATAAGACTTAACCCATTGATAACTCGTTTGTATTGAGGCGCTTTTGCTTCTGATGGGCTAGATTGCCCCAGGGCTGTATAAGCTAATCGCACACTCCTCTTTCTATGCTGCCGTAAAGACGCCTCATTCTCCCAAGCCACGCACTGCTGGCCGTGGCATTCCCCTTGCGAATAAACCCATGCGCTCAAGGTTCTTCATGGAAGAGCCGTCATGTCTCGCCAAAGAGGGCAGAGGGGATGTTTTCCCTATCGCTCCAGATATGTAAGCTTGCCCAGGATTTTTGATGTGATGTTCCACGAGCACCTATGAGTGGTGCGGGTGGAGTCATATGTCGCTTACGCACAGCCGGCGATCGACATGACTGACTTATCGACCGGACTCACGAAGGCGAACGCTCAATGTGGAAAACGTCTGGCCGCCTCCCTCGAAACAGAGACAGGGCTTGCCAGGGTAAAAAAAGGATAATGCTCTTCGTATAAGAAGAGGTAAGGTACACTTGCGGTATGACTCGTTATTGTTCACGACTCACGCGAATCATGTGTGGATGGGGAGCCATGGCACTCGTCGGCTCCATCTCCGGCTGCATCGAGGCCGTGCCTCAAGATGTGGTTGAAGCTGTTAACCATATCGATCAAGAATTAGTGGGATTGCGAGCGGGTGAGTTCTTGCCCACCGACTATACCCAATTCTCTCACCAGTGGATGGCCCTGAGAGCCCGCGCCCAGGCCGACGAAGACCTTATCCGATGGCCTTGGGAACCCAATGAATTGGACGTCGCCCTCCGCCAGCTGCAAGCAGAAGGGTCTCGTATTGTTGCCCGCCTGACGAAGGAACGTGAGTCTCTCCGTCACTCGACAGAAGCTGGGATCGCTCAGGTCGAGAATCGATTCCAGACTGTAAGTTTGCAAGTGAGTGCCATTGATGGTCGTACTCTGTCCGGACAGAGGCCAGACGAAATCGAACGACTCATGAATCAGGCTCGTGTGCTCTATGAGCAGGGCCAGTATGATCAATCTCTCAATGCCTCCGACCGGGCTGCACAGAGTCTGTTTGCACGCTCGGCTCTATTGGGGCGCGGGTTGAGGTCGCACGCCGATGGAAATGAATCAGCAGTTGGCATTAGATGACCATAAGCACACATATCGTTACCTGCTCGCTCGACCCGGACTTCTCCCCCGGAGCACATCGTAAAAGGCAGGCCTTTGGTCTTCGCCGAACGAACAGGTCATAGGTCAGACTTCAGTTTGTGTTTCTCTCATCCGATAACTACAATACGAAAAAGGTATACGTATGACACGTGAGATCGATCGATCATTTTCCCCGGAACTTCAATCCCTAGTTGCTGCAGGGCATGCACGCCTTGACGCGGCCCATGCGGTCGAGCGGCTCTGGGCTCAAGACCATCGGCTCTGGAAGCAGGATCCCACCGACATTGCCAACCGTCTCGGCTGGCTGACCATCATCGAGTACATGACAGATCGGACGGAGGAGTTGCGGACCTTCGCCGCTTCGGCCAAAAAGCGCGGGATCCGGGACGTGGTCCTGCTCGGGATGGGCGGCAGCAGTTTGGGTCCAGAAGTCTTTCGCACAACGTTTGGCTCGTCAAGCGGGTACCCTCGCCTGTGGGTCCTTGATTCCACTGTCCCAGGTTGGGTCCAGCAGGTCACTCGGGAAATCGACCCGGCGCGAAGCCTGTTCATCCTCGCCAGCAAATCCGGTGGAACCATCGAAGTGATGTCCCTCTTCGCCCACTTTTGGGAGCTCGTGCACCAGACTCCTGGCCACCAAGGCGGCGCACAGTTTGTCGCGATTACCGATCCCGGCACCGGGTTGGAAAAACTGGCAGTAGCGCATCAGTTCTGGCGCACCTTCACCAACCCGCCGGAGATCGGAGGGCGGTACTCAGTGCTGTCCTATTTTGGATTGGTTCCCGCCGCCTTGATGGGGATCGATGTCTCGCGATTGCTCACACGCGCCAAATCGATGGCCCAGGCCTGTCGAATCCAGTCCCCTCTCGAACAGAACCCCGGAGCCGACCTGAGCGCAGTAATGGGCTCACTGGCGCAAGCAGGACGCAACAAGATCACCCTGATTGCATCACCGCAGATCGCCTCGTTTGGTCTGTGGGCGGAACAGCTCCTTGCGGAAAGCACGGGGAAGGAAGGCACCGGTCTTATCCCTGTGGCACATGAACCAATTGTCACACCGACTGCGTACGGTACGGACCGGCTCTTTGTGTATTTAAGACTAAAGGGAGACCAGAATACACAGCTCGACCGACAGGTTGCCGGGCTCGCACGTCAGGGACACCCAATCTTAACGCTCACGCTCCGAGACCGCTACGATCTCGCCGGAGAATTTTTCCGGTGGGAAGTTGCCACAGCTTTGGCAGGGCATCTCTTGGCGATTCATCCGTTCGATCAACCGAACGTCCAAGAAAGCAAAGATAATACTGCCCGCGTACTGGGGACTCTCCAGTCCACCGGTCGATTACCGAAACAGGCTATTGCGACGGCGGCAAAGGCTGCATCACAACTCACGCGTCAGTGCCGGCCAGGTTCTTACGTTGCGATATTGGCCTATACGACACCGTCTTCCAAGATGGAACACAGTATTCGCATGTTGCGAAAAGCGCTCGTCTCGCATCACCATGTCACCACGACGGCTGGTTATGGCCCGCGCTATCTCCATTCGACTGGACAACTCCATAAAGGGGGTCCAAAGAGCGGGTTATTCTTACAGCTCGTCGATCAGATGACTCCCGATCTCAATATCCCGGGGAAATCGTTCACCTTTCGCACCCTGGCGCAGGCCCAAGCCATCGGCGATATCCAGGCACTTCACGCGCATGAACTGCAGGGGATCGTCTTGCCTCTGGGGAAGAATCCCATCGCGACGATTCAGGCCCTGACAAAACTCCT
>SWDH01000026.1:68196-101018 GCA_005116945.1 Nitrospira sp. | reverse complement strand
GTTATGAGCGTGTCTTGTCAGGTCCTGGTCTGCACGCGATCTATGACTATGTCCGAGACAGTAAGAAGAATGAACCGACGTGGCTCGCCGAGCAAATTAAAGCCGGTGACCCTGCTGCGGCGATCGCAGAAGCCGGGCTCAAGGGGCAGGCAGATATTGCCAAGCAAGCGCTGGACCTGTTCGCCTCTATTTATGGAGCGGAAGCAGGGAATCTTGCCCTCAAGGGCATGACACTCAATGGTGTGTATGTGGGCGGCGGCATTGCACCGAAGCTGTTGGCAAAACTGAAAGACGGCACATTTATGAAGTCATTCACGAACAAGGGCCGCTACAAGCGCGTGATGAGTTCGATCCCGGTGAAAGTGGTGATGAATCAGAAGACCCCCTTGCTGGGCGCCGCATCCGTCGCCGCTTCCCTCTCCTCTACCCCCGCATCGTGATGAGCAGCCAGGATCTTGACAGCTTGAAGAAAGCCGCTGCGCTCAAAGCGGTCGAACTCGTGCGTGACGGGATGGTCGTGGGTCTTGGAACCGGCTCAACGGCAAAACACATGGTCCTCGCACTGGGGGAAAAAGTCCGCGCGGGCATGAGACTTCGTGGAGTGCCCACGTCGAACGAAACGGCTGCGCTCGCCCGGCAACAAGGAATCGCGCTCATCGATACCGACCATACCTGGGTCATCGATGTCGCGATCGATGGGGCAGACCAGGTCGACCCTCACTTCAATCTCATTAAGGGTGGCGGTGGTGCCCTCTTGAAAGAAAAGATTGTTGCGGCGTCGGCCAAGCAGTTCATCGTTGTGGTCGACCACGCGAAGCGAGTCCCAGTGCTCGGGGGATCGTTCCCGCTTCCCATCGAGGTGATCCCGTTCGGTTGGGGCAGTACAGCCCGAGAAATCCACTTTCTTACAAAGAGCGCTGTGGTCCTCAGGGAACGGAACGGAGTACCATTCACTACGGAAGCAGGTCATGTGATATTGGATGTTCATCTCCCACGGATCGACCATCCGCGAGAACTCGAGATGGCATTGAGCCTCATTCCTGGAGTGGTGGAGACCGGCCTCTTTGTCGGACGAACAGACTTGCTCATCGTGGGTACCGCGAATGGAGTCGAGTCGTACCCTGCAACGAAGACATGATTAGCAGACGGGAAACCCTGCAGGCTCTCACGACGCATGCCCGACTCTTCTTAGCCCTTCCACTGGCGCCTCTCTTCAGCTCGTGCCTCAGGACCCCCTCAACACACACCACGACCGATCAATCGAAAGGTGAGGACATGAACCAGGACTCTTTCCCAGGCACACTCGGTCCCTATCGGCTTCCGAGACATGTGGTCCCAATCCGCTATGACTTGCGATTGGAGCCGGACCTGCCGGGCGCAACATTTTCTGGACAAGAGACAATCACTCTCACGATTCATCAATCAACGACCGCTATCGTTCTCAACGCGATCGAACTTGACATCGTCTCGGCTCAGATCGAGGGAGATTCTGGCTCAATAGTGCAGGCCATGATTGCACTAGATGCATCGCTCGAACGCTGCACCTTCACATTCTCCAGGCCTCTCATGCCCGGCACCTGGAAGCTCGCGCTGACATTCCGAGGGACGCTTAACGACAAGCTCCGAGGTTTCTACCGGAGCACGTACAAAGACGAGCGCGGGACGACTCATAGCCTGGCCGCGACACAGTTCGAAGCCACCGATGCTCGTCGGGCGTTCCCTTGCTGGGATGAACCGGATTTTAAAGCCGTCTTTGCCACGACATTGGTCATCGATCCTATGCTCACCGCAGTGTCCAACAGCTCGGTCGTAACTGAAACGCTGGCTGCGGGGAAGAAGGTCGTCCGTTTCGCCGATACGATCAAGATGTCGACCTACCTGGTCGCATTCATCGTGGGCCGAATCGAGCCGACCGAACCCGTGATGATCGGCCAGACGCCACTTCGCCTATGGGCCGTTCCCGGGAAGAAGCATCTAACCAAATTTGGTCAAGACATTGCGGCGGCGTCACTCTCATTTTTTGAGAGCTACTATGGAATCCCGTATCCCGGGGACAAGCTGGACCTGCTCGCGATTCCTGACTTTGCCTCCGGTGCCATGGAAAACCTTGGTGCCATTACCTATCGTGAAACAGCTCTGTTGGTCGATCGGCAGGGTGCGACGCACAGTGACCTCGCACGCGTGGCCGATGTGGTTGCGCATGAAAATGCGCATATGTGGTTCGGTGATTTAGTGACCATGACTTGGTGGAACGGGCTCTGGCTGAACGAAGCCTTTGCCACGTTCATGGAAATGCTGGCCGTCGATGCCTGGAAACCCGAGTGGAAACGATGGGACAGCTTCGGCGTCGAGCGAGCGGCCGCGTTTGTAGTCGACGGACTGCATAGCACCAGACCGATCGAATATCCGGTGCAGGCTCCTAAGGATGCCGACGCGATGTTCGACGTGCTGACCTATCAAAAGGGCGCATCGGTACTCCGAATGCTGGAACAGCACATCGGCTCGACC
Organism: Nitrospira sp.; assembly: GCA_005116945.1. Classification (GTDB taxonomy): domain Bacteria; phylum Nitrospirota; class Nitrospiria; order Nitrospirales; family Nitrospiraceae; genus Palsa-1315. Next base: position 98,510 of record SWDH01000026.1, on the reverse strand, counting down.
CTGTTCCGAGACGGGGTCCGCGACTACTTGCATGCGCATGCCTATGGGAACGCAGACACGAGCGATCTTTGGGTTTCACTGGGGAAGGTTGCGAAACAGCCGGTGCCTGAACTCATGGACGGCTGGATTTTCCAGCCCGGATTCCCGCTCGTGACCGCCAACGTGAGCGCGGCTTCAGAACTGACCATCACGCAACAACGATTCAACTACTTGAACGAAGCCCAACGACGCCTGGGCGACCACCGTCGCAGGCCTCATGCCCCTCGCAGACTATCTTGACCTGACGGCTCGTTTCACCGAGGAGCGGGACAAGAATGTCTGGGCCTTGTTACTCGAATCGTTCTCCTTTCTGAACCGGATTATCACCGTGGCGGACCGACCGGCGCTCGAAGCCTTTGTGCGTAGTCGAATTGGTCCGGCAGTTGCGGACTTGGGGTGGGTTCCTCAACGTGGTGAGAGCGAATTGACGAAACAGCTGCGGGGTGAATTGATCGGCGCACAAGGGAAACTCGGCAACGATCCAGCCGTTCAACAACGCGCAGCCGAGCTGTACCGGGCGTACCGCAACGACGCGAAAGCCGTTGACCCCAATATTGTCCCCGCGCTCGTCTCGATTCTCGCGCATACGGGTGACGCCGCCAGGTATGAAGAATTTGACGAACGATTCCGCACTGCGGTGACACCGCAAGAAGAACGGCGCTATCTCTTTTCGCTCGCGGCCTTTCAGCCCAAGGCATTGGTCGAACGCACGCTTGCGCGAACCATCAGTGGGGAAATCCGCTCGCAAGACGCGCCGTTTCTCGTCAGCGCCATGTTAGGCAATGTGGATGGGAGAGAACTCGCGTGGACATTTCTGAAAACGAATTGGGAGAAGATGGACCGCATATTCCCCAAACAAGGGCTGCGACGCATGTGCGGCGGGATCGTCAGTCTTGCCACGCCTGAACTCGAACGAGACGTGCGGGACTTTTTCATGACGCGCAAGATCGACCTTGGCGGCAAAACGCTCGATCAGTATTTGGAACAGTTGCGAATTTCTGTCACGGTCAAAGAGCGGGATATCCGCGCGTTACATGTATACCTGGATAGGTATCGATAGACCGTTATTTGGAGAGGGAGAAGTTCGTGAGCAATGGTGAAGGGGCCAGGTATGCGTATCCACGCAGAGGAGCGATTTGAAGCTATTCGGCAGTCTATAGTAGGCTGAAGGCGCACATCCTGGCATCACGTGAGGTAGCTGATGATACAGATTCGGCGCCTATTGATGGTGTGTTTGGTACTTGTTAGTACTGGATACGTGAGCGGCTGCTCCGACAACGAATCGAACCAAGACTCCCTGCCACCACTACTACAATCGAACGATCTGCGGCTTCAAACGATCAGTACGAGTCTCAGTTCACCGGTCTTCATGACCGCACCGCCCAATGACACCGGCCGTCTCTTCATTGTTGAGCAGGGCGGACTGATTCGAATTTTCAATGTGACAACTAGTTCGTTGCTCGCGACACCATTCCTGAATATCAGCGGCCTCCTGTCAAAAGGCGGGGAACGAGGGTTGCTCGGGATGGCGTTTGACCCCCAATACGCTGCCAATCGACGGTTCTATGTGTTTTACACAAACCTCGCCGGCAACATTGTGATCGCCCGCTATCTCAGGAATCTCACGGATCCGAATCTCGCAGATTCTGCTGGTACGCCGCTTCTCACCGTGGCGCATCCTAACTTCTCTAATCACAATGGCGGGATGCTGGCCTTTGGGGCTGATGGTTGTTTGTACGCGGGTGTCGGCGATGGCGGCGGAGAAGGCGATCCCAATAACAACGGACAAACGATTGGGACGCGACTCGGCAAGATTCTTCGAATACATCCGGACACGGGGGGGCCATGCAATAACACTAATCCATTCTTTGTGTTCGGGGGGGATGCGCAGCAGGTGTGGAGCCTCGGTCTCAGAAACCCCTGGCGGTTTTCGTTCGACAGGGTGACGGGCGATCTGTACATCGGAGACGTCGGAGAGGGCGCGCGTGAAGAAATCAATGTTTCCCTTGCCCCCAATGCAGGACGGGCGCTCAATTATGGCTGGCGATTGATGGAGGGGTTCCTCTGTTTCAATCCGTCAAGCAACTGCAATTCAGGAAGCCTGACGTTGCCGGCGCTCGATTATCCCCACCTCGGCGGAGCCTGTTCGGTGACGGGCGGCTATGTGTATAGAGGAGCTGCCGTACCAGTATTGAGCGGTACCTATTTTTATGCAGATTTTTGCGCCGGGTTTGTGAGGAGTTTTCGCTATCAGAATGGTCAAGCCACAGAGCAGAAAGAATGGCCTTTACTCAGTCCGTCGGGCAGTTCTGTCACGAGCTTCGGTGAAGATGCTGCGGGCGAACTCTACGTCATGACCCAAGGAGGCGGCCTGTTCAAGTTCGTTCCCAATTGATGTGCGCCAGGAAGACTCTCGAAAGGGGGGTTGCCGTTCGATTTGGTGAATTTGTAGGATGGGGTTCCAGAACGATTCAGAAGAAGGGTGATAACCGACTATGCGCACCTGCCCTTGCCCGAAATGTGGGACGCTGAAGACAAAACTCGCTCCACGCAATAGGATGGCTGATCGGCTTCTCGGCACCTTGACCATCTATCCCTTTCGCTGTCAGCTCTGTGCGCACCGCTTTACCACCTTCCTCGGTAGAATCAAAACCAATCCTCGCCGCAACTATGACCGAGTCCCCGTTCAATATCCCGCTGCGGTTCGCCCGATTTATGATCCCAGCCAGCGCATCGTGGTCGAAGGGATGCTGTCAAATTTGTCGCTCCGGGGGTGCCGCGTGCGCACCACCCAGCGCATTCCGATGGGATGTCAGGTGATGCTGGAGTTCCATCCAGCTGAATACGATGATCCCATCATGATTGACGGCGCCATTGTGCGTTCCCGTTGCGCCGAAGGGATCGGGCTTCGGTTTTCGAGTCTCCTCCGCTCAGAGGAACGGCGCCTCAGCCGAATTCTAGCCTTGCGTCTTCCCGATCCCGCCATCTGACCGTCGATTCGACCCTCAGTCAGTGTTCTCAGCAAGCAAGCTGATTGGCTTCAACTCCCGGGCTTCGATGCCATCATTCACGGCCCGTACGGCTCACGCCCCGGATGTGTCACGTCGTGTTTGCTCCCGGGAGGAATGAAGGGCAGGCGGACAACCCGATAGAACAGATACAGCGACAGCGTGCTCACACCCGCCAGTACCAGCAGCATCCATTTGGACCAGAATAGTGGCGGATCGACCAGGGGCGTGGTGTAGATGTACATGTCGCCATTCTGCTGTACACGCCACGGGATGCCAGGGGCCAGATAGTGTGCCACATATCGGTAATTCGCTTCGCCTGTGACGATCTTGCCGAGTTCCCTGTCCAGCAGCGTCAACCAGTCGCGACCGAAGTGCGGAACTCCGTGCGCGCCGAAAAACTGCGTCTCGGCGTTGGTGAGTCGCAACAGCCTGGCGCTGTTTGCCTTGTAAGCCGTAAGATTGGATGCTGGCGCAAAGGCGATGATGCCGCCCAGATGCTGGTAGACGAAATCACCGGTGAAGACCTGATTGCCGAGCCGGTCGATCAGGACTACCGACTCCGTGGTATGCCCGGGTAAGTTGAGCACGTCGAGTTTGCGGCCCCCAAGCTCGATGACATCGCCATCGGCGATGAGACCGGCCACCTTGAGCGGAGGCATCTCCTTGTCAACCGATTCCAACGCGCTGATGGTGTAAGCATCGCCTCTGATATTGGCGCGGATTTCCGGACGGTCGATGAGGGTGACGCCGTCAAATTTTGCGGCGTCATAAATATGGTCGTAGTGAAAGTGCGACAGGATAAGCGTAATCGGCTTGTCTGTGTAACGTTCCGCGACCTCGCGCATAGATTGGGAGCCGGCCGGCCGTTCGCCGCTGCCCGCATCGAACATGATGGCCCGCTCATCCCCGGCGATCAGATAGGACGTGTTGTACTGGGAAGATTTCGGCTCGTTGATGGCAAAGGTCCGGGCATCGATCGCTTCGACCGCATACCAGTTATCAATCATGTTCGAAGCCGGACTGTAGGTTTCTCCCTGCTTGATGCTGCCGAATACGTCCTTGGGCGCAACGATCCTTTCAAAGCAGCCTGCAAGACAGAGGCACACCAGCACCGGGGCTATGAGTATCCATCGTTTCACGTCAATGTGCCGTTTCCCACATTCATCGAGGTAGATGAGGCTTGCCGCATGCCTTTCGAGGGCTTCAACGTCAGTCGTCGGAATATCGAAAGCAGCGGAATTGCAAAACGGTTGGTGTCGCAAGCCGTTTTGGTGATTGTGGCAACATCTGCCCTCCGGCGCTGGCGGCGGTGTGGAGTTGATGTTCCTTATGTAAACGGGGATGGACCTTATTGCAAGGGTTGCTTATGGGAAATATTGAGACAATTTATTCTGGCCTCTTTTACTCGTGCCGGAGCACGGCCAGCGGCCTCTGGCCAAGAATCCGGTAGGTGCTGGCAAACCCTACGATCAGTGTGAGCAATATCGTGAGGAAGAGGCCGATGCCGAGTACTTGTGGATGTATGCTCCAGGGGAGGTCGAACACATACCGAACCAAGGCCCATGCCAAGATGCTTCCAAGGGATAATCCGATGAGCCCCGCGACGGCGCCCAGCAGGACATACTCCATGGCAAAGGCCCGCGCAATCAAGCTGCGGGTCGCGCCGAGCGCCTTCAGAATGACCGATTCATACAGACGCCGGTAGCGTGTCGCCGCGAGTGCTGCTGCCATGACCAACCCGCCGGCCATCACACAAAAGAGCGCAACGGCCCGGATCGCCAGTGAGAGACGGTCGAGCACACGCGCAAACCCATCGAGTACGTCACCGATATGGATAGCGCTGATGTTTGGAAATGAGGCAACGACCGCCTGCTGCAACGGCACCTCTTTCGCTGCTGAGACCCGCACCGTCCCCACATAGGTAAACGGCGCAGCGGCAATCGAGCCCGGGGACAAAATCATGTAAAAGTTCGTCGAAAAATTTCCCCACTCGACCTTTCGGATACTGCTCACCTCCGCCGATATCGTGGCCCCTTGTATGTCGAACTCCACGTGTGAACCAATCGTGAGACCTAAATGCATGGCCGCGTCCTCTTCCACTGATACTTGGGGTGTCGAAAAAACTTGCCCGGGCTTCCACCATTCCCCTTTCGTGATCGTATTGTCTTTCGGGAGCCGATCGAGAAAGGTCAGCACATACTCACGGGTGAAATACCACTGTTTTCCTCGCCCCTCGTTTCCCTCCGTGCGCTTCTCATCTTTCTCTCCGGCTTCATCAAACTTGATGACCTTCCCATTGATCGCATGGAGACGCGAACGCACTAGCGGCGTGAGCTCGGGATGTGCTCCCTCGGCTTGTCGGTCAATGAGCGACACGAATCCCTGTGCTTGATCGGGTTGAATATCGATGAAGAAAAACGTCGGGGCATCCGCCGGGCGATTATCCTGTATTTGGCTGAGCAACGCTTGTTCCACCAGCGACACCGTGACAATCACCATCACGCCGATGCCGATCGCGACCATGATCCCTGTCGCCTGGCTCCCCGGTCGCACGACATTCCCCAAGGCATAGCGTAGGCTCAAGACACGAGGCAACGGCATCAAGGCCAGCCCTCGCACGAACGCCTGCGCACAGACGAAGAGGACCGTGATGGCGAGAGATGTCGCCCCGATAAACAGGAGGCCGATCGACCAGGAACCGGCTTGCCACACCGACAGTGCGCAGAGCCCGAAAATGATCACTCCGGCCGTGCCGACATTCCATCCATCGGTGAGTCCCCATCGTGCCCACCACCGTAACGCAGCAGTCTCCAACCCGACGGTCGCCTGTTCAGCATCGCGACGGAAAATCGCACCGGGGTGGATATCTCGAATCTTCAACAATGGCCAGAGCGTAAACAGCAACGTCGACAAGAGTCCCAGCAAGGCTCCTTTCAGCAAGGGCCAGATCGAGGACTGCGATAATTCCGAAGACACGCCGAGTTGATCGAGGATGTCTGAAGCGAAGAGGGCCGCTGCGAGCGGAGGGAGCCCTCGTTCGAGTGCGATTCCCAACAGGATACCGGCCAGGCTTCCGATGGATCCAAGGAAGATCGCTTGGACCACGTAAGTTGAGACGACCGTGACCGAATCTGCGCCGACCGCCTTTAAGGTCGCGATCGTCCGCAATTTGTCCCGCAAAAACGCATGAATCGAGGTTCCGACCCCCAGTCCGCCGATGAAGAGCGCGGTGAGCCCGATCAGCCCGAGATAGCGAGAGAGTTGTTCGAGAAATTGCTTCAATTGGGACTGGGCTGTGCGATAGCTCGTGACTCGTGCAGAATCAGCCTCCAATCGGTCGCGTAACTCGGAAAGGAGCGGCTCCAGCGGCATCGTGGGAGGTGTTTTTACAAGATATCGTTCTCGCACACGGCTTCCAGGTTTGACCAGCTCAGCAGCTAATAACCCCTCCTGCGCAATCATCACCCGTGGGCCCAAGGTGAAGGCGTTGGCCATTCGATCAGGCTCGGTCCGCACGACGCCCGTGATCAGAAACATCGCCTGACCGATCTTCAATCGCTCTCCGATCGAGAGACCCATCCGAATCAACAGCGACTCCTGTACCACCGCGCCAAAACAAGAACGCCCGCCGCAGCGGCGCTCATCCGGGTGAAGCAGAGCGTCAAGCGCCTGTGTCGAGTCGAGCCGAATCGTGCCGTACAGGGGATACGCCGATTCGACCGCTTTCAGTTCGATGATCTGGGTCCCTTGGGTCATAAATGACCCAGGAGTTGAACGCGAGGCCATCGCAACGAGTTCACTCACATGGGTGAAGACTATGTCGCGCGCTCCCAGCGAGCTCAGCACCGCTTGACCAGCCAGACTCAGGGGGCGAGTCAGGCGAATTTCGAGATCGCCGCCTAACAGCCCTCGCGCCTCTTTCGTGACGGCGCGTTCCATATGCGCGCCAAAGAGCGAGACTCCGACCAAGGCGCCCACGCCGATCGCGATACAGGCGAAGAAATAGAGAAAGTGCCGCCAGGCTCCCCTGGTTTCCCGCCAGGCCATCTTGAAGATAAAACGATTCACAGGGGTGGCTCTGCAACTCGGGGGTCTGGATCGGTGAGGCGGTCGGATTCGATGCGACCGTCACGCAATGAAATCACGCGCTCCATCGACGAGGCGATGGTGTGATCATGTGTGACCAAGACCAAGGTGGTTCCATAGTCGCGATGGAGCGACTGGAGCAACTGCATGACGTGTTGGCCTGTGGCCGAATCCAAGTTACCGGTCGGCTCATCGGCCAGTAGAATCGGCGGGTGACAGGCAAAGGCTCTGGCCACCGCCACTCGCTGTTGTTCGCCTCCCGAGAGTTGGACGGGATAATGATGGAGCCGCTCTCCAAGGCCCACGGTATTCAACAGTTCCGTGGCGCGATCCTGCGCCGTGCTCATCCCGGCCAACTCCAACGGCACCAAAACATTTTCCAGCGCCGTGAGAGTGGGAATGAGATGAAAAGATTGGAAAATGTAGCCGATGTGATCGCGACGATACCGCGCCAAGGCACTTTCACGCATCGTCGAGATTTCCACGCCGTCTAACGTGATGGAGCCGGAGGTTGGCCGATCAAGCCCCGCGATGAGACCCAACAAGGTGGACTTTCCACTTCCTGATGGGCCGACGATGGCCACGCGCTGCTTATCGGGAACCAAGGCGGCGTTCGACGCGGAGGTCGGCGAGCAGGGCGGCCTGTTCATCGCCGACGTGGTCCTGGCTGAGCTCTGTTGGACGCTGGCGCGAGCCTACCGGCTTGCGCGTCCAGACATCGCGCGCACCGTGCGCGCCCTGCTCGACAACAGCAGCATCGCCTTCGAATCTCCGGATGCCGTGCGTGCGGCGCTGGCAAGCTTCGAGTCCGGAGCGGTGGATTTCCCCGATTGCCTGATCGTGGCCAAAGCCCGCCATGCTGGGTGCAGCCGCGTCCTCACCTTCGACCAGCGCATGACCGCGCTGCCCGGTGTCGAACTGCTGTAATCGGCACGTCCCTCTCATCGTCCGATGCGCCTCATTCAGCCTCCATCTGGGTCAAGCCAAAGAACGTCCAAGGTGATCGCATTACCCGCCTGCTTGGCCGTACGGCCAGGGATCGCTTGCGCAGGTCGAACGGATTGAGCCAGCGATTAATCTCGCCATCGACCGCGAGCATGCTGCCCGTCAGTCCGGCCACAATGAGAAAGAACGACTTGAACAGCCCGGCATCGAGATGCAGGAGCACCCAGAAGCCGCGAGCCATGGCGGGCATTCTCGCTCCATGTGGCTCTGGCTAATACTCAATTCGAATCGACCCGATAAATGTCCGCGGGGTGGCGAAGCTGCCCACCGCAAACGTTCCGCCGACCGTATCGGCATTGGTAAAATAGTTTTTGTCCAGCAGGTTGTGGACATTGAGTTGCGCCGTGACCTTGGACGTGCCGACGTAGTAGCTGTACCCGGTCATGAGCCCTACCAGGGCATAGCCTGGGGATTTAAGGGTATTCGCCGCATTCACCGTATCATCCTGTACTCGTACGCCACCGCCGACCTTGAAGCCATTGAGCGGCCCTTGCTGAACTTCGTAGGTGGTCCAGACGCTCCCGACATTACGCGGCACGAACTGCAGGCGGTTACCGACGTCACCATTGTTACTCTTGGTGATACGGACATCCTGGTTGGCATAGGTGGCAATCACATTCCAGCCCGGTAGGAGTTCGCCCTGGATATCCAGTTCCGGCCCCTTGCTGCGCACTTCGCCGGTCGCAACAGAAAAGCCCAGTAGGGCGACGGCTGGATTCGGACTGGTGGTGGCCACATTTTGTTTGGTCAAGTTGTAATAGGCCAGAGTGGCACGCAGGCGGCCATCGAAGAACTCAGTCTTGGCGCCCACTTCCCATTGCTGTGCGCTGGTTGGCTTTAAGGGTGTGCCAGGTAAGGGGGCGCCTGAGGGGTCAAAGCCTGCAAAAGCCAGTCCGCCAGCATTCGCGCCGAAGTTCTCTACATAATTACTGTACAGGCTCAACCACGGTTGTGGTCGCCACAACAGGCCGAACCGCGGTGTGACTGCATCGTTCGCTTCTGGCGTGTTTTGGATGATCGGACTGGGGGACCCCGCTCCACTTGTGGCGCGCACATAATCGTAGCGCAGCCCGCCCAGGATGTGCACGTTGTAGGGCAATGTGATCTGGTCTTGCAGATACAGGCCGTACGTATTGCTTTGGGTAGGAAACTGAAGATCCGGGCCTGTCAAAGGAATGGGTCCTCCATGAATGGGATTATTGAGATCGACCCCGATGAGTGAAGGATCAGTAACGAGCGCCAGTTGATTTAATTCGTTCACGTGATAATAGTCACCACCGAACAGCAGGGTATGCGCGAGCCCCCATGTGTTGACGTGTCCGGTCAGATTCACATTGGTGGTTACCGTATCGGTTACACGGCCCCCACCGATCGCAAACCGATCTACCTGATTGCCGAAAATATCGGAAGGGAATACGAAGGTCCCGTAGTTCACATGTTGTCTTTTGAACGCTACCTGCTGCGTGATGGACCAGCCGTCGTTGAACTGATGCGACCAGTTTCCGCCCACGAACATTTTTTCGGTTCTCAGTCGATTGGCCTCTCCCAAGTTTCGGCGAGGCGGGATACTGATGAATTGATTGTTGACGAGCGGCAAGCCTTGCGCGTCTTGACTGGACAATTGCCGCTGGTACTCGAATTCCAGGGTCGCCTGGGTACGGGGGCTGATGTTCCATTTGACTATCGGCGCAAAGAACACATCGTGGCCCGTGACCAGGTCGCGGAACGAGCCGTTGCTCTGATAAGACATATTCACCCGGTACAGCAGGGTCTCGTCGTTCGTCAACGGCCCGGTCGCGTCGATGCTGGTGCGGTACAGGTTGTAGGAGCCGAACTGCTGATTCAGCGAATAATACGGCGTCGCCAGGGGCTGCTTGGCCCTGATATTGACCATGCCGCCTGGCTCGACCCGTCCGTACAGAATCGCGGCCGGGCCCTTCAGCACTTCGATTTGCTCCACATTGGCGAACTGCTGCGGATCGCCAAAGACATTGTCATCGAATCGAATGCCGTTCCGAAAGTAGGTGTTGGTTTCGAAGCCGCGCAAAAAAATGCTTTGAGCGCCTCCCTGGCCATCCAATCTATTCGTTGTGACACCGCTAACATTCGTCAAAGCCTCTTCGAGGCGGATCACCTGCTGATCCTTCAAGACTTGTTGTGAAATCACCTGCACATTCAGCGGGGTGTCCATAATCGGGGTGGTGGTTTTCGTGCCGCTGGTGGCGTTGGGCGCCATGTAGGATTCGCGCGACGCGGCGACGAGCACCGGCTTGGCCTCGACCATCGGCATTTCTTCCTTCTCTTGAGGTGCGGTGGACTGGCCTAAGCTGAGCGGCGGAAGCGGCAGGGCTGGCGCGTTTGGTACGGCTGGCGGTGCCTCGGACGGAGCCAGCTCAATGGGCTTCGGCGCTTCGGCAGTCTCTGTCGGTGGTGGCGGCGCCTCCTGACTCTGCTGGGTCGGCACCGGCTTGACTGGCCCGATACAGGCCGCTAAGGCGATGATAAGGATGACGGAGCCGAGGAGCGCTGAAGGGATTCGGCTGACAGCGAGTGTGAGTCCTGGCTGCTGGCGAGTGCGCAGGGGTGAGCGCAATTTCATGATGTTCCTCCTTGATTCCCACGGGCCATCGTCTCTCTCCGAGGAAGGGCCTCGAAAGAAAAACTCAACGACTGGCAATGGGCGTAGGACTGCGTTACGCGAGAATCAGCGTGGGAGGCGCACGGAGACTATGGCTGGTCGAACACAATAGCGATGGAGGTCGGTCACGCGCGGCGTGTGGATGAGGCAGCAGGACGATGAGGCGCTCAGGGGGGACAGGTTCATTATACGAACTATCGAGTGAAGCTGATTCGAGAGGCGGGTCGATCAAGGAAGAGGGATGCACGCAGACTTCGTTGCAGTGCGACCCCTCAGGCGACAGGACATAGTGTTTGGCCAGTTCGACCCCGGTCCAGAGAGGAGTCAACCCGTTGTACACGCATACTTGTAGCAGCAGGACAACTACAATTAGTGTTTTCCATTTCATATCCGTGATTCGATCCATAAGACACAGGAGCGTGAACCACACGCTTCTAGCCCATGCTCTCCGGTTTGTCTACCGACGTCTGCTCACGGATGCTACAGTTTTCGACACGACACAGGTCTGTAGGCTGAAGCCGGATTCTCGCAGCCTGCTGAAACATTCGATTGTTGCGTCATTCCGCGAGCAGCGTCTGTGTCCAGCAGGGATCAACAGCACCAGCAGAAATCGCAAGAAGGGCATCCTGCGCTGGTGTGGCATGACGGAGGTGGTGAAGGAATGATGATGGAATGGAGTGAAAGGAGCGCTGTTGGCTTCTACTCACGATCGCCCATTAGTACAGTTCGATAAGGTACTCTCCTGCCTGGAGGTATTCGAGTACTTGAGGAAAGAGTGGTAGGAACCACCGGTCAGCGCGGCATTCGAGCAATTTCCGATTCTCACCCACACCACGGGCGTTTTGCTTGTGGTGGCCAGTAACAGCATGTTCTTAAAGTCTTCGTCTTTCGTGATGATAATGTGCTGATGCTGTAGGGCATAGTCCTAGATGGTTTCATCAGCGGCGAGAAGCAGCGTGGCTTCTTCAACGTGAACAGCATGGTGACCGAAGGAAATGATCAGGCGAGCGAGTGCTGGAGGAAGTTGCGCGTCAATGAGAAAGTTCATCCGGCACGGAGCATGACGTGATCGGCCTGGGCGGCAGCAAATTCGAGTACGGCTTGAATATCTTCTTTCTCAAGATACGGGTAGTCTCGCAGAATTTCTTCAGGGGCGACTCCAGCCGCGAGGAGGTCCAACAGATCCTTGACTCTCATTCGCATGCCACGGATGCAAGGGCGCCCTCCACACTGGGCAGGATTGATCGTGATGCGAGCCAAGAAGTTCATGGTGGCCATCATACCTCCATGAAGACGCGGAGATCAATGTCATCAATCAGTCGTATCCGGTTCACGCGCGACGCGGGGATCATCTCGAAGAGGATGACCGGAAAAGCTCTGAGGGTAATGGGCAAGAAAGGGGGCGGACTCGCAGCGCGATCCTTCAGGCGATAGGACAGAGTACTCGGCGAGCTCGACAGGGCTTCAGAAAGGAGGCAGATCGCACCACCAGTACATCGACAGCAGCAGAAGGATCGAGATCAGTTTCTTCCAATTCATATCCGTGACTCGATCCATAAGACGCAGGAGTACGGACCTACGTTTCTAGCCCATGCTCCCCGGCTTGTCTACCGACGTCTGATTACGGATGCTCACAAATGCTACAAGTTTGACGGTGGGCAAGGCGGTCTTGATCGCTGAGGTCAGTGGGAATGGTGATGGCAAGTCCGTCGGAATGGAGGCTAAGAAACGCGTCTTCGATTGTCATCGAGAGGCGCGGCACCACCGCGCGTCCCATTGGGCGCGGACCAGTGCCTCCAGACTCTGGTTCAAGGAACGATCGGCGTCGCCCGACCGAAAGCGCTTCTTTATTCCACCCAGATGACGGTCAAGGCCATGGCTTGGGCCGCGTCGCGCTGTTTGGCATCGCTGGTGATGAAGGGAATCGTCAGTCCTGAGGCTGTTTGAAACATGATTGCTGACGCAATGTGCAGGGCGTCGAGCGTTCTTACATCCGTCTTCTGGACCAGCGCTTCGGCGTGCCGGAGGACAGGCTCGCTCACTTCCACTAATTCCCAATAGGCCCGATCCTTGTCCAGCCTCGAACGGATGGCAAGAAAATCCCGCGGCGTAAGTTCACCGCATGCCCGTCGCCGGCTGAGCGCCGACAGGGCTTCAACCGGCGCGATCGCTGAAGAGAGAAACCGAAACCGTTGAAGCAGCCGACGCGTGGGGCCTGAGCCCTTCTCTTTGATATACCGTTTCACCAACACGCTGGTATCGAAGTAGGCCCGATGACGCGGCGTCACTGTTCTTCTCTGTCCATGACAACCGTGTGGGACAACGGCACGCCGCGCACTGATCGAGGGCTCCACGCTGGAAGTGCACGGCTGTTCGATGCCGCGCGCAACAACCCGGCAGACTCCAGCCTCCGAATGACGGAGCTCGCGTCATCGGAGGCTCCGATCAGCTTCACGACAGCCAGAGGCTTGCCACGTTCCGTCAACAGCACTTCCTTGCCTTCCTTGACGGCCTTCACCAACTGGGAAAATTTCTGATTCGCCTCGCGCAGTCCCATCTGCATAGGAGTTCCTCCTCAATGTAGTGATGAGCCTACATTATGCCGGACTGGAGGGGCGTGTCAACACATAGCGCCTACACCGCCGGAAGGACATACGTTGGAAGGGGCGATCGCTGGCTTCAATCCTGGATTCTGTCAGGAGCCGGCAGCTAGGGATTTTTCAACTCAGGCACGAGTGACCTCCAAACTGACCTGGTGAAAGCCGAGTCCGCGGACACGATCGACGACGGTGACGAACCGTTCCAACCGCGTGACTCTGTCGGCACGGACCAGGACCAGCGACTCGCGAGGATGGCTGTTGAGCGTGGCATCGAGTTGCTCGTCGGTGACAGGACGATCGTTCACGAACAATTCACCCTCTGCTGTGACGGTAATGATGCGAGGAGTGTCTTGCCGCTCGTTCGCTGCCGCGGCCTTCGCCAGATTGACTGGAATCTGCCCTGCGCTAATGAAGGTGGCGCTGGTCAATACGATGACCAGGAGCACCAACATGACATCCACCAGCGGGATGACGTTGATTTGATTCAGTTCACGATCCATGTTGCGTCTTGTATTGCGCCAGGAGTTCGCTGACACGACGCCGGAGTACGTTGTTCATGACGACGCAAGGAATGGCGACCAGCAGGCCTGCTGCGGTGGCCTTGAGCGCGAGGCTCAGGCCGATCATGATTGAACTCACCACCAACGTGCCAGATGTACCCATCGTGTGAAACGTCAGCATGATGCCGAGGACCGTCCCGAGTAGTCCGATATATGGCGCATTGGCCGCAACCGTCCCGATGACGACCAGCTTCTTCGTCAACGTGACCTCGCAGAGATCCAGCGTGGGAAACTGACGTAGGTCTACCTGCCGGTAGAAGAGCCAGCGCTCCACCGCCACCCCTATGGCCCAGACACTCAATCCCAGCAAAAGTCCGATGACGCCATACTCGACAAGTTCCTTGAGTCCTTCCATCGAAACACAGGGTCCTTTCTACAACTGCTGCCCCTGGCCCGCACTACTCATGACTCATGCGGGCGAGATATCGTGTTTCGCCGCACTTTACCCGTTGCCTGTGCTAGCTGGCGTCAGTGATCGGTCCGATTCTCAGCGATCAGTTTATCGACCGAGTTGCCGATCACGCGCAAGCTCTGCCTGCCGATTTTCGTGGCACTTAACCGCCCTTCCTCCACCCACCGATAGACCGTCCAGCGGCTGACATTCAAGACTGCCGCCGCTTCATTGACTCGAAGCAATTGCTTGTTCATCTTGCACCTCGCTTTCCGTCGTTGTCACACTCATCATGTTGTGAAAACATTCCGGTAGAGGAGGGGGCTGCATGGGCGCCCCCCCTATCTGGCCGAAAAGACCTTGCCTGTTCCAACCAGCTAGAACAGTCCCAGCGTCACGCCTCCATAGAAAGCCCGCCCATAGCCCGCAAAGAAGGCCTGTTGGAGTGCAGCTTGACCGGGTGTTTCACCGACGATCACCTGGCCAGACGCGGCGTATTTCTTATCCGCGATGTTATCCACCTCGAAAAAGAATTTGGCGAACCGGAACCAGGAGTTGTTCAACTCAAAATTCTTGTGAATATTCACATTGGCGACCACATAAGAGGGGATACTGAACGTGTTGCTGTTGTTCAGGAAGTAGCTGTTGTAATAACTGCCTTCAACCCAGGCGCCCCAACCGGTCGGCCAATGATCGTAGGCGATTTTTGAGTTAAAGACGTCGGTCGGGACGTTTGGCACGTTCTTCCCGTCCCGAACCAAAAATCCGGCCGCGGTATTGATCTGGTCTGAAAAATTCGTGTATTTAGCTTCAATGTGGGTATAGGCCCCGGAGAGTCGCAGGCCTGTCATCGGACGCCAATCGTAGAAGGCCTCAATCCCTCGATATTGAGAGGAGTCGGCGTTTACCGTGGCCACGTTCGTTCCCGACACTGCTCGCGCAATCAATTCATCTTTAAAGAACGTCCAGAACCCGACGAGTTGAACCGTCAGGGTCTCGGTCAGCTTGGACTCCGTTCCGATTTCAAAATTGGCATTCTTCTGCGGCTTCAGGTTGAAGTTCGTACCCGGCAGTCCTGTGACGGGATCTCTCAGGACATTGCCGAAACCAGGAATCCCATACCCTGTGGAGGCTCGAACCCAATGCCGATAGGCCTCCGTGGGTTTCCACGTTAATGCCATTTCCGGGGCCCAGTTGGTGAACGTGCGGCTTGCGCTTGTAGGAGATGGAGGATCGACCCCTGCGGGTCCATAGTTAATCGCTTGGACACTCAACATGGATTGCTCAAAGCCCAATCCGCCCGCAAGGATCACGTTCGGTACAATTTCTAATTCCTCGCGGAATCGGCCGCCGATGTTCCTGATCGTTCCACGCGAATTCTGGAGGAGTCTACCTCTGGTGCCTCTGCCGTCAGCCAGGTTCTGGAAGCTCTGCGATTCCTGCTCCATATTATTCAGAAAGAAGCCGACATAACTCCGCAGTGGCATATCGAACAAGTGCCCATCGTGCCGCAGGTCGGCGTAGTGCTTGAAATTGGGATTGATGCTGTCGCCGATCTGGTTGAACGTCTGGTTGATGTCTTTCACATCGTAGTCCGCTTCCAGCGTGAGGACCGTATTGGCATTGATTTGCCGCTCGTAGATGCCTCCGACAATCGTGCGCCGGTCGAGCCGACGTTGCCCGAGTTGCGGGGCGTTGCCGGCTTGCCGATGATCGAACGTGAACTGCGCCTGGGTCAAACGGGTGGGTACGAGGGTGTCCAGCCAATTGGTGATGGCCTTAAAGTAGAAATTCTGCTTGTCGTCGATCCTGAATCGAAGATTCAGGTTGATTGTTTGCGTACTATAATTGCTGTGGCGGATAAATCCGTCTTCCCCCACGTTGCTGGCGAAGAGGGAGACGTCGAGATTTTCATATTGCTTGCCGACGGCGAGGGCTTCCTTATGGTACCCGAACGACCCGCCGCTTCCAAATACCTCGGCTCCATTGATATCGCTGCCGCGCCTGGTCCTGAAATGCACCATACCGCCCAGGGCATAGTTGTCGTAGAGAGACGACGAGGCGCCGCGAATCACTTCGGTGCTTCTCATAAACCAGGGGTCATGTATATCGAGCCTGGATAACCCATCGGATTGCGTTTGAACGAATCCGTCCTCGTAGACCTTGATGTCCCGAATCGCGAAGGTCGTCTTGGCGCCTTGGCCACGAATCATGATGCTGAAATCGCGCGGCCCGTTTGCCTGACGCAAGACCACGCCGGGGAGCGATTCCAACGACTCCTTCACCGTTCTGGTCGGCTGGGAATCCGTTTCCGACGGATCCGTCGCGGATAGTGACAGGCCTTCCGGCCGCTTCTGAAAGCGCGTGCTCACGATGCTCGTATCGCTCAGCTCATATTCCGGCATTGCCCCGGTCACCTGCGATTGTTCCGGCGACACCTTTTCAGTGACCGTCTTGGGCTGTTCGGCCGGAGGCAGGGTGTTCTCACGACCCTGCTTGAGTTCCTCCAGCTCTTGCAAGATGCCTTTGAGCTGTTCACGAAGTTGTTGCTCTCTCGATCCTTGCTGCACGGCCTCTGCCGCGGCTGGTTCTTGTGCCAGTGCGATGTGATCCAGAGTCACAGCGCCTCCGAGCACTGCGACAGCCACAATGATATGCCTCACTCTCTTGAACGACACCATAGCCCATACTCCTTTGATGTGATGAATGAAACGGATAGCCGCCTCCGTGCAGAGGCAAGCCGAGCACGCTACAGCTCTGTCAGTGCAGGGAGAAATCCGATGAACGTTACGTGGATGCGATATACGAATAAGGAGGTGCGCGGGACCGAGCTGATTGCTGGAAAAGAAAATGTGAGGTGGAAGATTCGGCCAACGGCAGCATCGCCACAAAGGGATGCTGTTGCGTCTCCGCCGTGATTATAGAAAAGTCAACGGTCGGATTGGCGTCGCAGGCCCAAGTGCATAGAGAGGACTTCGCCGTTCCGCCTGTATGATGATGGGATGCGCGTGACTCGCTCTCGTGTGCAAAGAGACAGGTCACGGCACTGACCGAGAGGGTCAGGTAGAGTGCCGCAAGAGTCAGGGCGAGCGGAACAAAAGCCTTCCTCATTTCCCTCTCTCCATGACGTGCCGCATCACCGCTATTGCCTCAGGACTATCCCAGGCGCGAGGCCCAACCGCTCGTCCGACGAGCGCACCATCCTGAGCGATCACGATCGTGGTCGGAAGACCGCGCACCATGAAGGACCGTGAGACTTCTTGGTCTTCATCGAAAAGCACCGGCAGGCTGACTCCCAACTGAGAGAGAAAGTGGGTGATGCCCTGGCGCTGGAGGTCCGTCGTCACGGTCAACATGGTAAAGTGTGCAGGGTCCAGTTGCTCTTGCAATCGCGCAAGCGACGGCATTTCTTCTTTGCAGGGTCCACACCAGGTAGCCCAAAAGTTGACAAGCACAACCTTCCCTGCCAACTCGCTCGATTTCAGGAGCTTGCCGTCCAGCGTCGTGAGCTCAAAGGGCGCTGCCATGCTCCCCTCGGGCAACCGGCTCATCTTGAGCGAGACAAAGGGATCGCCGGCCAGTGTAGGACCAGCCGCAACGATGCTCACAAGAGAGAGCGCCATTGCGATCACGGTGTGTTTCATTGACGCTGGCATGCTACGGCTCTTGCCTCGCGAGAACCTTTGCCGTCGGTAGCTGAAGCGTTTGCACCACCATCCGATGAGCCGGCATCGCATGCTCCATCCACGCTAGGGCGGCCAGCCCCTTCGAATTGATTGAAAGGGACGGTGTCTGGCCCTTCTTCTCATTCAATTTCTGCGGCGCGCTGAACGTCTGTCCACGGTCAAGAGATACGCTCATCACGATTTCACGCCGGACAGGAGATTGCTCTTCCCAGGCAAGAACGAGCCGACCTTCAGGATCGACCGCCATTTGTGGATGATCCGGGAAGGTTCCTTTGGACACGTTCAGTTTCTGTTTAGGCGAGAATGTCTTTCCCCGGTCATCCGAATAGGCGAGAAACACCGCCGGGGTTTCATCGACGCCTTCGGTGTACCAGGCCACATAGAGCCGTCCGAGCCGATCTGTGCCGATTGAGGCGGGCCGATGTGGGCAGCCAGGGAATACCCACTTGTCGTGGCCGACAATCACTGGCGCAGAAAACGTTTTTCCACCGTCTGTGGAACGGGCCACGACCGTTTCGCGGATCTCGCCGGGGAGAACCTTGCGCCAGGCCGCATACAGAGTTCCGTCCAGCTCGCTTGTGAGAGAGGTTCGGCAACAGACACAGGTGTCCTCATCCACTTTGAGGTTCTTTGAGACGGTGCGTCCACGATCGATTGAGCGTGCCGCAAACGTGCCGGATTCTTTCTTGCCTTCACGCGCATCGATCCAGGTCACATGCACCACGCCATCGGGAGCGACGTGGATCGAGTCGAAACTGTGGCCGATGACCTGCTCATCGTCGTTGACCAGAATTGATGGCAGAAATGTTTTGCCCCCGTCCGTGGATCGGCTGAGTCGCAATTCGTTCGAGAACGGTTTGTCGGGCGTCAGTTTCGGATGGGTCAAGGCCCATGTCAGGAATATGTCGTTGCCAGCGAGTGCCAGAGCAGGCGCTTCTTGTCGCATGTAAGGCGCCTCGGTCGGCTGGTTCACCTTGACCGGAGTGCCGATCGGTCCTTCCGGCTTTTCAGTTCTCGCATAGAGCACCGTTCGTAAGTCTTTGTCCTCTTCTACCCAGGCAAGCGAAATACGGCCCTCGTTGTCGATCTGGACGGAGGGGCCGACTACTGCCCTGACCCGATGATCGGTCGTCAGTTTCAGGCCAAACCGCAACGATTGATCAGACTCGGCCAATGCCATCGGTACGAACGAGACGACACTGAACGCAACTCCGACCATCCAGGCCAGTCTTTGAGTGCTGATTGTCCGTTTGATCATGGTAGGCCTCATTTCGATCCACGAATGGATATTTGTGCGTCGCGCCCGCTTGCACCTTGCCGCGTGCTTACCCCTGGCACAGACTCCAGAGATTCTTTCATGCTTCTTGTCGGTTGGTCCGAAAATTCAGAACGCGGAACCGTGGATCGCGCTGTCCCTTCAGGCTGGGAGCGGAGCTGGCGCAATTCACTCTCGATGTGTGCCCGTTTCCGCTGAAGTTCTTGAATCCGTTCAGTCCGACCTTTTTCGCTCATCACGTTCTGTTTCTCTTCTGCACCGACCGGTAGAGCCACCATGCCTAGCAGGCCGAACACCATCGCGGCTCGCACCATCTTCAATCCTTGGTCCAACTTCAAGGACACAGCACATCTCCTTCCTGCAACTAACTCCCCAGGCTATAGACCATCGGCACATAGACTGCGACTTCGGACGTGCCGAGCGCTCGATGCATATGCAGCGGACAGGCCAGCCTGATGGCTTCAATGGCCGCATTGTCGAGCGTCTCGTGGCCGGAGCTTCGATGCACCTTCACCTCTGACAAATGGCCATCGGCTCGAATGACGGCGCGTAGCACCACCTTCCCTTCCCAGCCGTTGAGGCGCGCAGAACTAGGATAGCGTTTGATCTCAGCCAGTCTCCGCCTCAGCGATTCAGCCAGCCAGCCATGATCGGCTTTGACAGCAGGAGTCGAATGAGTTGCCGTCGGCGTCTGCGGCGCGGACTCCTGCGCGACAGATTGAGCCGGCGCTTGGGGAGCCGGAGGGTCGGGATCGTGTGTCACAGGAGCCGTCTCAACGACGCGAGCTTCGACTGGTTGAATGGGCGTCTCTGTTATCTCGGGCTGGGTCGCAATTTCTTGTTGCACGACAGGGACAACTGGCTCGTCCACGGACTGTTCGATCTGCTGAACTTCCGGAGGCTGCTGCTCTATGACCGGCGTGACTGGTTCCGTTCTCGTTTGCACCGCCACGGTCTCTTCAATTGGCGGGTTTTCGCGTTGGACAATCTGGGTGACCTCGCGAGGTTGCACGTTCTGCGTGAGCTTTTTGGGCTGACGAGGGCTAGGAACAGCCGGGGTCGGAGTCGGCTTCACAGGTTCCCGGGTTGGCTCGATTTCAGCCTGACCCGTTTTGTGAGGCCGTTGAGGTTCGACCAATGCGACGTCCCACGTGAACACTTCTTTCGGCACGACCGGTTTGACCTGCGTCATAAGCCCGAGGGCTACGGTCAGCGCCAGTCCATGAACGGTCGCGGACACCATCCATCCTTGCAAGCGATACTGTGTATTTGGACTGACCATTACCTGATTCCTACGAATGTGAATGTTCGCTGAACGTTACGCTCGGCCATTCTTCGTCAATCGACCTGGAGAAGACCATGTCAACGGCTATTTCAACAGCCGTCGAGCCAAAGGCCGAAGGAGTCGCGGCCATTGTCACCAATACACTCTGAAAATGAGAAAAGAAGGGGTGCTACGTGAGAGGAGGCGCCCGCGAAGGGGGCTGAAGATTGAGGACCGGACTGATCTGCGATTCGAAGACTTCCAGTTCTATGAGGGCGACTTGTTCAACGGGAGCGAGTTGGATCGAAGGGCCTTCGACCGCGTCGGCGGCGATGCAGAGCCATGAACAGAGCGCAGTGGCGTGTGTCGCCGCGTTGTGATGCTGATGTTGTCCGATGTGGGCGGAGAGCTGCGGGTACACGATCCCGCTGAGCGCCACAAGCCAGAGCGCGAACCCTCCAACAACACATTGTCGAATCTTATGAGTCATAGGCTGTTATCGCAGCGCCGCTGCTTTTACCGGTTCCTGCTTCTGAATCCGTACAACGATTTCATCGATCTTCTGTTCGGTGAGCAGCCCGCCTTTAATGTATTCCTGTACGCGGCCCTCCTGATCGATGAACACGCTCACAGGTAATCCGACCACGCCGAATTGATTGGCCACTTTGTTGTCGGGGTCCATCAGGACCGGGAATGTATGGCCATATTGCTTGATATGCTCACGCACTCTGGCCTCATCTTCCAATTCATTGATGGCCAATACCACGAAGCCCTTATCGCGCAGCTTATCAAAGCTGGCTTGCATCGCCGGCATTTCGGTCGTGCAGGGCTTGCACCAGGTGGCCCAGAAGTTCAGGAGCACGATCTTGCCGCGATACTGGCTTAGGCTCTGTTCCTTGCCTGCCAGATCGGTGAGCCGAAAGTCCTCTGCTTGCACCCCGACCGTCGGGACTCGCGAACCCATGCTCCAGACCGACGGCGCCAGCACTGGGCTATACGCGCAGGCTGCCAGCATCAGCCCCATCACTGCGATTTTGGCCGTCTTCTTCATATGCCCTTCCTTCCGCTCAACCGGCTTCAATAGGTTCAGGCTGCCGGCTTGATCAGCTGAAACGACTTGGTAATGCCAAAAATAAAACTCGTCCCCTGCGAAAGATTGTTATTCGCGTCTCGCGCAATGGGAATCTGGGTATAAAAATAGACGGATGTCGCATCCGTCCACGAAGAACTCACGAGTTCGCCGAGGCTGATCTGGAATCCAGGCGTATAGGCAAAATAGGTCGAGCCGGTGCTGGAGACTCGGCGCGTGGTGACGAATGGGTCGATCTCGAGAGGCTCCTCGCCGGAAAACGGCGCCCCCGACTGTAGTAGATTGGCCCGCACATTGTCATGCACGAGGTAGCGGTAATTGAATTGATTGGTCACGACCAGCCAAGGCAGGGTGACAAGATTGACGCCGAAGTTGAAGAGAAACTCATCGCCGAATTGATAACCGTCCCGATTGCGGAAGGTATGGCGATAGCTGCCATAGGCAAATTGATTCAACCGATGCGGGATCAGTTCATAGGTCTGATAGACCGAGCCGATCAAGCCGACGTGGCCACGCCCCAGTTGTCCGGATGATTCTAGCACACGGTTACCGCTGTCTCTGGCTCGCGTGTCGCCGGTCGGGAGATCCATACCGAAACCCAAAACCACCAAGTTTCTCAGCGTGGGCAAGACATTATACTTTGCCGTGACTCGCATGTCGCCGATCCCGTTGTCGAAAAAATCCGCTCGCTCACCGAATTCCTCCGTCGACTCACCGATTTCATCGATGTGACCGTGCTTTCGCCTCAAATACGGCACGGTCACCTGAACGGCAAATCGATCGGTCACCCCATAGTTCATGTCGAGCGTATAGGTTTGGGTGATCGTCCTGACCTCTTTATGATGGTCCAAGATCAACCGCTGGTTTGCCTGATCTGCTGCCGGGATAATACCGGTCGTTCCACTAAGCAAGCGCATGGGAGTGTAGTTATACATGCCGTTGATCGTCAACATGCCTTCCTGAGGCACTTGTTGCTGAGACCCGATCACGACAAAACAACTGACCGCCCCGCACGATGCCTGCGCGGTCTGGGCACCGGGCCATAAGAAAACCACGAGAGCAAGACTCAGGATGAACCCGATGATGAACCGTTTCCCTGCCATAATGATGCTGGTCCTTTCTCTCCAGAAGAATCGTTCCTGCCCGCCTACCCTACAACCCATTCAGTGGATCGTATGAGAGATGGATACGGCCCTGCTGCGAGCCGATGAACACCGAAGATTATAAAGAGAAAGATGGAGGGGCGCGGCTGGGAGAAGTTAGGCAAGCCTCGATTGAGGGCTGCGCGAAATGGGAGGGTGCGATAAGCGCAATCGGACTGAGTTCAGTCTGAAACGTGACGACCGCCGTATCGAGAACCGTCCCGGCAGCACACATCCAAGAGCAGAGCAACGTGCCATGTGTGGCAGCATGATGCTGGGCATGGTGCCCGGCGTGCTCGACCGACTGCGCCTGTGCCAATCCGCCGACGGAAAGGACACAGAGTACTAGGAGGATCGACAGAAATTTGGTGACGGTGTGGTTCATCAGAAGACGACCAGTATGATCTGCCGCGAATCCTAATGGAGACTCACTAGGCCTGTCAAGCTGGTTGCTCAGGGCGGAAGCCTGAAGAAGGTTGACGGTGTAAGGAGAGATTAAGTATGAAATTATCGAAGGTCTGAGCTGCTGCTTGTTATAGGATTCAAGGAAAAGGTATTGTATACTGCAGCAAATATTTCAGGAGACATCGGCGTTCGTACCGAACGACAGCATCATGGTCACTCAAATACTCAATCAAATATTCGGTAGCAAAAATGATCGTGAAATCAAGGCAATCCGCCCGATTGTGGAGCAGGTTAATGGCCTAGAGTCCGGTCTGACTCCACTCTCCGACCAGGCCCTGGCGGACAAGACTCAGGAATTCAAGAAGCGCGTCGAAGCCGGGGAGACCCTGGACAATATACTCGCCGAGGCTTTTGCGGTCTGCCGTGAGATGTCTCGCCGTAAGCTGAGCATGCGCCATTTCGATGTGCAGTTGATCGGCGGCATGATTCTCCATAAAGGCCGCATCGCTGAAATGAAGACCGGCGAAGGGAAAACCCTGATGGCCACGCTGCCGGTGTATCTGAATGCCCTTGAAGGCAAAGGCGTGCATCTCATCACGGTGAACGACTATCTCGCCAAACGCGATGCGCAATGGATGGGCGTGCTGTACCACGCGCTGGGGCTCTCGGTGGGCATTATTCAGCATGACGCGTCATTTTTCTTCGATCCGGCCTATGAGGCCTCTGACAAGCGGCTCCAGTCTCTCCGCCCCTGTACGAGGCCGGAAGCCTATCGCGCCGATATTACATATGGCACCAATAACGAGTATGGGTTCGATTATCTCCGGGACAACCTGGTCGCCACCGACTTGGCCCAGTGCGTGCAGCGCGAATTGAATTACGCCATCGTGGATGAAGTCGACAGTATCCTGATCGACGAGGCTCGTACGCCGTTGATTATCTCCGGTCCGACGGACGAGACGACTGATCTCTATTACCGCATCAACGCGATCATTCCACAGCTGAAGCCGGAGCAGGACTACACGGTCGAGGAGAAAACGAAGACCGCGTCGTTGACCGAAGACGGCAACGTCCGGGTCGAGAAATTGCTCGGCGTGGACAATCTCTACGATCCGAACCATATGGATCTCGTCCATCATGTCGTCAAGGGGCTCCAAGCCTATAGCCTCTACAAGCGGGATGTGGATTATGTTGTGAAAGAGGGCGAAGTCATCATCGTGGATGAATTTACCGGACGGCTCATGCCGGGGCGCCGCTGGAGCGATGGACTGCACCAGGCCGTCGAAGCAAAAGAAGGCGTGAAGATCGCGAACGAGAATCAAACGCTGGCCTCGGTGACCTTCCAGAACTATTTCCGGATGTACAAAAAGCTCAGCGGTATGACCGGTACGGCGGATACGGAAGCAGCGGAGTTCGCCAAGATCTACAATCTTGACGTCAACGTGGTGCCGACCAATCGCAAGATGATCCGGCTGGATTACGCCGATGTCGTCTACCGAACCGAGAAGGAAAAGTTTAACGCGATCGTCGAAGATATCAAGGAATGCCACGAGCGCGGCCAGCCCGTCTTAGTCGGCACGATTTCCATCGAAAAATCAGAACGGCTTGCCGCCACCTTGAGCCGGACCGGCGTCAAGCACAACGTCCTCAACGCGAAACAGCATGAGCGCGAAGCCGAGATCATCGCCCAAGCGGGACGCAAGGGCGCTGTGACGATCGCCACGAATATGGCGGGCCGTGGCACCGACATTCTCCTGGGCGGCAGTCCGGATTTCATGTTCAAGCAAATTCTGTATCGGGAAGAAGATCTATCTGATGCGCGCAAGCTGGAGATCTTCGAACAGATTCGAGCCGACTGCGAGAAGGATAAGCAAGAGGTCATCGCAGCAGGCGGCCTCCACATTCTTGGAACTGAGCGCCACGAAAGCCGCCGGATCGACAATCAACTCCGGGGCCGCGCCGGTCGCCAAGGCGACCCTGGTTCGTCACGCTTCTATTTGTCGTTGGAAGACGACCTAATGCGTATCTTCGCGTCCGAGCGAGTCTCTCAATTAATGCTCAAACTTGGCATGGAAGAAGGTGTCCCGATCGAGCATGGCATGGTCACGCGGGCCATCGCCAACGCCCAGAAGAAGGTCGAAGCCCATCATTTCGAAATCCGGAAACAACTGTTGGAATATGACGACGTCATGAACAAGCAGCGCCAGGTGATTTATCAACACCGGCGCGCCGTTTTGGGTGGATCGAACCTGAAAGACGATCTTCGCGGCATGATCGACGGTCTGGTGGAGTCCGCGCTGAACATCTATTGCCCGGCCGAACAATATTCCGAAGAGTGGGATATGAAAGGGCTCGCTGAGCTTATGCATGGCCAGTTCGGTTTCGACATCGCTCAAGGCAAGGGCGACGGCGGCGAGGCGCTTCGCACCATTGGGCGCGACGCTTTGCTCGAAGATCTGCGTACGCAGGTGCGCGAGGCCTACGACCGGAGAGAGCAGGACTTGAGCCCGGAACTCATGCGCTTTCTGGAGAAGACCTTCATGCTCCAGGTTATCGACCACCACTGGAAAGACCATCTGCTCGGGATGGATCACCTGCGCGACGGGATCGGGTTACGCGGCTATGGTCAAAAGGATCCGCTCATTGAGTACAAGCGCGAAGGCTTCGATCTCTTTGCCGGCATGATGGAACGGGTGAAGTCCGACACGCTTGATCGGCTCTTTCACGTACAGGCGGTTCGGCACGAAGAGCAACCCACAGCTGCAGCAGTGCCCCCTCCCCCTCCCGTCATCTCACGCCCTCTCCCCCCGCTCATCCTCAATCGCGGAGAAGAACCGATCGCGCCTCAGACTGTTCAACACAGCGACGACAAGGTCGGCCGCAACGACCCCTGCCCCTGCGGCAGCGGGAAAAAATATAAGAAGTGCCATGGGGCGTAGGACAGGCTCGCTGCGCCTCTCTCCCTCCCCCGCGTCAATTCGGCCGTTCTAGTCGCACCACCGCTTAATGCCGAAACTTGTTCCGTCCTACGCGTTGCGGGACGGAACTTCGGACATCGGCATCACTCGCCAAGGGCGAGACGCATTGGTGCGACAGAACGGTGCCAGAATTGCCGCGTAGGGCGCGAGAAAAGGCGCAGCGAGCCTGTTAGAGGGTGGGAAGGACTCGCTAGTAAATACGCCAGTCGGCTCCGCCGGCTTTGGGTTCACTCTTGGTGCGACAGCCGGCACTTACATCAACCAAGGTGAAACTACTCCCGGCACGCCAGCGAAAACGGACGGGAGCACAGGATTCAGTCAGAGTGGCCTCGACAACCAAGGCCTTTTTGCTAACGCCAATTTCGTTGACGAACTGCCGCTCGGGTCGAAGCAGATAGCAGCCGGTATCGGGACCAACGCAGACCAATTCTTTATCGATGGTGATACGTCGTTTGCCTCCGATGGCCATGCCGTTGAGCCCCAATTGAATCCCGGCTTGACCAGTCCATTCCAGCATAAAGCGATCACGGAGATCGTCGGGAATCAGACCCTTGAAGCCAACATAGGTGACAAGGGGACCTTTATAAATGGTGGCTCCATCATCGGCATACCGAACTTCGATCTCGGCCTTCAGTCGACGTCCCCAGGCGGCAATGGCTCCACCTCCGACTTGGAGGTCCTCGATCTTCAGAAACTCTCGTTTCTCTCGCTCCAGCCGGGGACGGACCTCTTCCAGGTTCCAGAGATCCAGGGGGTGCAAGTTCTCCCCATAGTTAATGTCACATCCGGTTTGGGTTAGAGCAAGGACCAGCAAAATCAGAATGCGCTTCAGCATCATCTCTCCTTTGGTAGCCTGACGTTACCGCTGGATTGAGAATGGCGCAAGGAATCGCCCGGATCTGGCAGGACTCATCTCCCCGTACTCCACTATTTGCTGGCGAGAGCGAATGGGGCGTCGCGATCCCGACTTCATTCCCTCCTTCTCGTCCATTGACAGGCGCACCACCGATGTATATCATGGTGTATATACATCGGCACCACACAAGGACAGCATCATGGCGTCACGAAAAAAGACCAAACTGTTCATGAGCGGAAACAGCCAAGCCGTGCGAATCCCCCGCGAATTTCAGTTGGAGGGCGATGAAGTCGAGATTCAACGCCGGGGCAATACGCTCATCATTCGCCCCAAGAAGGAGACGTGGCAGCCGCTCACGGACAGCCTTTCGATGTTCACCGACGACTTCATGAAGGAAGGACGAGCGCAGCCTCCCCAACAGAAACGGAAACGGACCTTCGCATGAAGGTGATGCTGGATACCAATATCTGCATCTACCTCATCAAGCAGCGTCCGCCCACCGTCATCGACCGGTTTCTTTCCCACCCGGTCGGAGACATCGGCGTCTCCAGCATCACGGTCGCCGAACTGGCCTACGGCGTGAACAAGAGCCGGCATACGACCAAGAACCGCCTCGCACTGGAGCAGTTTCTCGCTCCGCTCGATCTCGCCGCATTCGACCAAGACGCAGCCCTATCTTACGGCCGACTACGCGCTCTCCTCGAACAGAAGGGCTCCCCCATCGGCTCGATGGACCTGCTCATTGCCGCCCATGCTCTGAGCCTGGGGGTTCGTCTTGTCACGAACAACCTGCGAGAGTTTCAGCGCGTACCGGGTCTGCGGCTGGAAAATTGGGTGTAGAGAAGGATCGCTGCGCCCGTCTCTCTCTCACGCGTCAATTCGACCGTTCTAGATCTCACAGCTGCTTGGCGTCGAAACTTGTTCCGTCCTACGCGTTGCGGGACGGAACTTCGGACATCGGCATCACTCGCCAAGGGCGAGCCGCAGTGGTTCGACAGAACGGTGCCCGAATTGCCGCGCAGGTCGAGAGAATGGCGAAGCGATCCTGAGTGAGGTGTAAAGGGGTAAACCCTTGCTGGCAGACGCCATGGCGAGCGCCTAGCCCGCATGATGCATGACGGTTCGTCGCTTGCGTTACCTCGGCAGGAACCAAGACAGCCCCACATAAGGAAGTACGGCGTTGAGGCCAGTGTTTCGTTGACCTGTCTCCGCATTCGAAATATGGCTGTATCGAACCCCGAAAGTCAGAGCCGTCTGTTCCGTCATGAAGTATTGGACTCCTGGCCCGGTCTCGATGAGTAGGTTGAGGGGTGTGCTTTGCTCTGGAATGCGGGGAGCGAGATTGGTCCAGAGCATTCCGACCCCGGCATCCCAGAAGGGTATCCACCGCCCGAACGACAGGAAGTTATACTTGAAGACCAAGGCGCCTCCTGCCGCCTCCGCCGAAAACGGTTGTGTAAATAGGGCGAAGAACGGTTCCGCAAGCACCTCGAGATTTCCGGTCAGTAGACCCGCCTGTATTTCATCCGTTACTACCATTCCGATCCTCGGCCGGATGAATACCGCGCTACGATTCGTCGAAGGTTCTTGGTGAAACGGAAAGTTCAACACTTGCCAGAATCCTACAGCCCCACCCACCTCAATGGTCCCGCGCTTGAGAATGTCTCGCGCGTCCGGTAATCGTGTCTCGGATTCCGCCCAGCAGAACGACGCGCTCCATTCGATCGAGACTGTGAAGAGCACCGCCGCGAACCCAAGAGCGCGAAGCCATGCGACCCTCCTTCGTAGACCGTGCGTCTGGCTCAGGCCAGCGCGAGCATTGCCCCACCGGCGGGGCCGGACTTTGAAGTGCATTTGCATGGCCTCATCCCTTTGCATCGTATGCTGAGTCATCCGATGATTGAACCTCTGCCACTGTGCTGTCCACAGAGATACATCGCACAATACGTATACACGGTTCCATCATCTTATATACCCCCCAGCGGCAAGAGTACGGTACCGTCTCCCTGCGTCTCATCTAATAAGCAGAAATATTTCAGGCGAATAGTGGGTTTCTTGAATTGGGATATTTGCCTGAATTTCCAATACTCTCCGCCTTGACTTAGCAACGATTCCGAGGCTAATCTACGCCACTTTTAGTCTCGTGTTGACCCTTCGAGAGGGAGGGGTGGGGTGTCTCCTCAGCCATTGGCGTCACTTCTCTTGTGTTGTCGATGGGATGGAGTGCTTTGCCGGAAGCTGTGGGGGGGTATTCAGAGAAGGAAATTAAGAGGAGTGGGTTGTGACAAGCGGGTATCCTGAACTCGTTGCTGCCATTTCGTCAGAAATTACCAGAAACGGACCCATCCCCTTTGTCCGCTTCATGGAGCTGGCGCTCTATCATCCTCTATGCGGCTATTACATGCGCCAATCGGACAGCGTTGAGCATGAGCGTATCGGCTGGTCCGGCGATTTTTACACCAGCTCCGACGTCCATCCCATTCTTGGCCGCGCGATTGCCGGGCAAGCCAGACAAATGGATGACGTATTGGGTTGTCCCGCTTCTTTCACGATCGTTGAAATGGGTGCCGGTAAAGGCTTATTAGCCCGAGATTGCCTTGCGGCGATCCATGCAGGTCAAGATGACTTTGCATCGCGCGTCCGCTATGTCCTGATCGAGCGGAGCCCGGTGATGCGGAACCTCCAGCGCCAGAACTTGGCTCCATGGCTCGGCAAGGCTGGCCTTGTCACGTGGATGGACGATCTCGATCGACTGGCCCCACAGTGCGTGACCGGTTTACTCTTCAGCAATGAGTTGATCGATGCCTTTCCGGTGCATCGGGTTCGAGTCAAGGACGGACGGACCGAAGAGCTCTATGTTGACTATCGAGATGGCCGCTTTGTGGAATGCCTCAAGCCGTTGTCCACGGCCGCGCTTGCTCACTATCTCCAGCGTCTGAATACTGTATGGCCGGAAGGCTACAGCACCGAAGTCAATCTCCTCGCAGTGGACTGGATGGAGCAGGTGGGGCGGCGGATGGGTCGTGGATTTGTCTTGACCGTCGACTATGGCCATACAGCCCAGGATCTCTATGGGTCTGAACGCAAGGACGGCACGTTCCTTTGCTATTTCAGACAGCAGGCGAACGACGATCCATTTATTCGCGTCGGCGAACAGGATATGACCGCCCACGTAGATTTTTCGAGTCTGGCTTCTGTTGGGGAGACGCAAGGACTTCACGTGACAGGGTTTACGAACCAAATGAGTTTTCTGATGGGGCTTGGCGCTGAAGAGATGATCGGGAGAT
>SWDH01000026.1:45262-68096 GCA_005116945.1 Nitrospira sp. | reverse complement strand
TCGCGGTGTCGAAAAATTGTCAGAGGGATTGACCTACATGCAGATCATCCCACACACGGACCGGCTCGACTATGTCTGTGCCATGTCCAACAACTATGCCTACGTGCGTGCCGTGGAAAAACTCCTCGAGATCGAGGTGCCGATCCGGGCTGAATATATCCGGACCATCGTGGCTGAGATGCAACGCATCATCGGGCACCTCTTTTGGCTCGGCACGCAGGCGCTCGATATCGGCGCGATGACCGTGTTTTTTTGGACATTCCGGGAGCGTGAAACATTGTTGGACATGTTCGAAAAGCTCTGCGGGGCCCGGCTGACCCTGAACTACTATCGCATCGGCGGTGTCGATAGCGATTTTACCCCCGATCTGGTCCAACGGATGAAGGCGTTCCTCGAGACCTTTCCCGAGAAGGTTATGGAATACGATTCGCTCATCGCGTCGAACCGCATCTGGCTCGGACGTACCAAGAACATCGCCCTCCTCTCAGCCGAGGACGCGATCAGCTTCGGTTGCACCGGGCCGGTCTTGCGTGGGTCGGGCGTGGCCTACGATGTCCGCAAGGTAGAGCCCTACGGCGCATACGACAAAGTCGATTGGGACGTGCCGATCGGTAGGAACGGCGACACGTACGATCGCTATTGGATCCGTATGGAAGAAATGCGTCAGAGCGCCAGGATTATCGCACAATGTTTCGATCAGCTTCCTGCTGGGCCGATCATGGCCGAGGCACCGCAATATATCCCGCCGCCCAAGGAATTGGTCATGCGGGACATGGAAAGCTTGATCCACCATTTCATTATTTACACCCAAGGCATCAAGCCGCCGAAGGCCGAAACCTATTGTGCAACCGAAGCCCCGAAGGGCGAGTTGGGATTCTTTATCGTCAGCGACGGCAGCCCGCGTCCCTATCGGCTGAAGATTCGCGCACCGTCGTTCGTCCATATGGGTGCTTTTGATCACATGGCGAGAGGCTACCTGATTTCCGACGTCGTCACGATCTTCGGGACCTACGATGTGGTGATGGGAGAGTGCGATAGGTGAGGGAAGGAGGATGCCCTCGTGCTCGCGCAACGCGCGGCCTCGGAAGGCCCTCGTTGGACGCGCGCAGTAAGGGCACCCTCCATTCCCTCACCGTGGGTGGGCAGACAGGGAAACCAGATGCTGAAAGAAAAGTATCAAGAAGAAATTGACGAGATCATCTCGCGCTATCCGGTGAAGCGCTCGGCGCTGATTCCCTTACTGTACCTGGCGCAGCGGGATGAGGGCTTCATTTCCGAGGCGGCGATGAAGGAGATTGCGGGGCTGTTGCGTCTGACTCCGCCCCAAGTCTATGAGACGGCTACGTTCTATACGATGCTCAATCTCAAGCGCGTGGGGAAATTTCATCTCCAAGTCTGCAAGTCCCTGATGTGCGGGTTGGCTGGGTCGGATACGGTCATCGGATGGGTCAAATCGAAACTCGGAATCGGACCAGGCGAAACCACGTCCGACGGCCTTTTTACCCTCAGTGCGGTCGAATGCCTGGCCGCCTGCGGCACTGCCCCGATGATGCAGGTCAACGAGGATTATTACGAACGGCTTACAGAGGAACGATTCGACAAAATTCTGGCCGACCTCAAGCAGGACGGGACCTGTCAGCTTAAGACCGGCCCGTTTATGTGGCCTGAGGCGCCGACAGCGCAATGAAAAATGAGAAATTTGGCCGACCATTTTGCATTTCTAATTTCGCATTTTTAATTCGAGGCCTATGCCCAAGCACGAACTGATATTGCTCAAGAATATGATGCAGCCTGGCTATACCGGCTCGCTCCAAGATTACGAGCGCGCAGGCGGCTATCAGGCGCTCCGAAAGGTTGTGGGGAAGGTGCCACCAGTCGAAGTGACTGCCATGGTCATGAAATCTGGGCTTAGGGGACGGGGCGGCGCAGGCTTCCCGACCGGTGTGAAATGGGGATTCCTGCCCAAGGGTTATCAGGGTCCGCGCTATCTCTGTTGCAATGCAGATGAGAGCGAGCCTGGCACGTTCAAAGACCGCCAGCTCATTGAGCGGGATCCCCATCAGATCTTGGAAGGGATCGTGCTCGCGTGCTACGCGATCGGGGCAGAAACCGCCTACATTTACATACGGGGCGAATTCGTGCTTGGGGCCAGGATCTTAGAGCAGGCGATTGCCGAAGCACGGACCGCCGGATATATCGGTGCGAATATCTTGGGCGCAAACATCACGGCCAATGTATGGGTCCACCGAGGCGCAGGGGCCTATATTTGCGGAGAGGAAACGGCATTACTGGAATCGCTTGAAGGCAAGCGGGGTTTGCCGCGCGTCAAGCCCCCCTTTCCTGCGACACACGGTCTCTACAACAAGCCGACCGTGGTGAACAATATCGAGACGTTGGCGAACCTCCCGCACATTGTTGGCCGTGGCCCTGAATGGTTCGCCTCGATCGGCTCTCCACCGAAAAGTACAGGCACCAGAGTGTTTTGCGTCAGCGGTCATGTGAAGGGACCGGGAAATTACGAAGTGCCGATGGGGATCACCTTCCGTGAATTGATTTATGAACACGCCGGAGGCATGCGCTCCGACAAACCGCTCAAGGCCTTCATTCCCGGTGGGGCGTCAGCGCCATTCCTCACGCCAAGCCACCTCGATGTCAAGCTCGACTTTGAGTCTGTTGCCGCAGCCGGTTCTATGCTTGGCTCCGGCGGGGTCACCGTGATGGAAGAGGGTACGGACATGGTGTGGGCCGCGCTTCGGCTCATGGAGTTTTTCTATCATGAGTCCTGCGGCAAGTGCAGCCCCTGCCGCGAGGGAAGCTCCTGGTTGGTGCAAACCATGCGTCGAATCGTCGCAAAGCGGGGACGGATGGAAGACCTTGAAACCTTGGTCGATCTATGCAAGAACATCGAGGGCCGAACGGTCTGTGCGTTCGGCGATGCGTCAGTGGCGCCGATTATGAGCACGCTCAAACATTGGCGGCCTGAATATGTCGCGCTGATTCAGCAAGCGGAGGCGGCGAACCTGATCAAGCTGGAGCCGGCAGGAAGACATTGAGTCAACAGAACCATGGTTAATGCTACGACAGAAACCGTCCGCTTAACGATCGACGGTATGTCCGTCTCGGTGCCGAAAGGCACCCTGGTGATCGAAGCCGCTCGACGTGTTGGCGTGATGGTCCCGCACTTCTGCTACCATCCGAAGCTCAAGCCGGACGCGAATTGTCGTATGTGCCTGGTCGAAGTCGAACGGATGCCGAAGCTTCAGACCTCTTGCAGCACAGTGGCGACCGAAGGCATGGCGGTTCGGACCGCCACGACGGTCGTGCACAACGCCCACAAATCGGTGCTCGAATTCATCCTGGCCAATCATCCGTTGGATTGCCCGGTCTGCGATCAGGGCGGGAAGTGCGATCTTCAGGACTTCTCCCATGAATACACTGCAACCAGCCGGTTTGCGGAGACCAAGCGCATTTTCCAGAAGGAATATTTCAGCCCCTTGATCGAAACTCAGATGAACCGTTGCGTGCAATGTTTGCGCTGTGTTCGCTATTGCGATGAGGTCATGGACGTCAAGGCGCTCGCTCCGATCGGACGGGGCACTATGACGGAGATCAAGTCCTTCGGTTCCCATCCCCTGGACTGTGAATTCTGCGGTGGTTGTGTGCAGATTTGCCCGGTCGGCGCCATCACTAGCCGGCTCTCGATGTATGAGTACCGTCCGTGGATGCTCAAACGAGCCGATACGGTGTGCACTTTCTGCGGTGACGGCTGCCAAATCACGGTTCAAACCAAGGACCAGGAGTTGATCGAAGTAAACAGCGCTCAGGGCGCAGGCCGGAATAGCGGGGATCTGTGCGCGCGCGGATTTTTTGGGTTTCGCGTGGCAAGCCATCCCAGTCGAGTCACCCATCCGTTGATCAGGCGGAACGGCGCGCTGGTCGAAGCCACGTGGGAAGATGTGTTGGAGTTTGTCGCTGAACAAATCAATCGGCTCAAACTCGCGCATGGCCCGCAAGCCTTCGGCGGGCTCATTTCAGGCCGCTGTACCAACGAAGAACTGTATCTGTTCCAAAAATTTATGCGCCTCACAATCGGGACGAATAACCTCGATAGCAGTGCACGGTACGGCCATATCAACGGAGTGCAGGCGATGCGATTGGTGCAGGGCACACACCGTTGGACCGTCACGTTCGAGGACATCGTGCACGCAGACGTCCTGCTCTTGGTCGGCACCAATATCACTGAAGCGAATCCGATCACCGGACTGAAAGTCAAAGAAGCCGTCAAGAAGCACAGTGCAACACTGTTGACGATTGAGGCGATCCAGCCCGCGATCGGCACGATCAGCAACATTTCTAACTTATCCCAACAGCATCTCTGTATCGCACCGTCGCAGTTCGGCGCAGCCGTTCTGGGTTTGCTGAAGGCAGTGGTTGAGGGCAAGCACGTCGACAATGCAATCCAGCAGCGGGCACCGGACTATGTCTCAGCGGTTTCGCACGCGGTTCAGCAGCTAACCTGGGACGATCTGGCTGTGAGCACAGGGGTGCCGCACGAATCGTTTGCGCAGATGGCTGCCTCATTGGCCGCAGGGCGCCGCGTTGTCGTGCTTGCCGGTCAGATATTGCTCCGCAGTCAAGGCGGTTACGGCATCTGTGTCAATCTCCTGGACCTGCTTCTCTTGACCGGGAAGTTGGCCGCGCAGGGTTGCGGTTTCGCTCCCTTGGCGGAAGAGAATAACGATCAAGGGGCGATTGAAATGGGCGCGGTTGCTGCATTGCTGCCAGGTGCGCAGGACTGTACCGATCCAGATGCGCGGGCGCAGATCACCCGTGCATGGAAAGAAGATCTTCCGTCGGCGGCAGGGGCCACACTCATCGAAATGATCGATCGTGCGCAAGCCGGGACCCTCAAGGCCCTCTTCGTCATCGGAGAAAATCCTGTCGGGAGCCTTCCGCCTCAGACTGGAGTCAAAGAGGCGCTGAGCAAACTCGATCTCCTTGTATGCCAGGAACTATTTCTTACTGAAACGGCTGCGCTTGCTCATGTGGTGCTGCCGGCTGCTTCTGCCATGGAAAAAGCCGGAACCTTTACCAATACCGAGGGCCATGTCCAGGCCGTTCGGCCTGCGATCGATCCGGTGGGGGACAGCCGCCCAGATTGGGAGATTCTGTCGGCATTCTCAGTCTTCCTCAGCGCGCCGCTGGAATACGGCGATGCCAAGGAGATTCTGAAAGAGATTCGGGCAGTGATTCCTGGCTACGGATCGCTCGGTCCCTCGCCGATCCCTCCCGCAGTGAATCCCATGGTTGTCGACCGATACATGAACGAGGGATATCGCCGGGACATTGCGAGTCGGTATACTCTGCCGGCACGAACCGTGCGTCAGGAAGGATCCGTCGAGCTTGGGCTGATCCAGAGCTTGTTCCATTCAGGGAAGCTTTCGACCTATTCGAAGGGATTATTACAGATTGAATCGAGCGGATGCGTGCACATGAATCCCGTGGACGCGGCACGCTTTGGTCTCACGACGGGGGATCGAGTCCGTCTTTCGAATAGCCGGGGTGAATTCGCAACCACAGCGAAAGTTTTTGATCGTGTCCCCGAGGGCTTGGCATGGTTCCCCGATCATTTCGCGCAGGAGGCCTTACGGCTCTTTGACTGCGTCGTCGATCCCGACACAAAAGTTCCATCGTTTCGGACGGTGTCTGTGTCGGTGAAGAAAACAACGTGAGCGGGCGAGAATCTATGGTGTGTTTCACTTGTTATCCGGGAGTGTTGTCGTGACGGAATTAAGCTTGAGACTGGCGGTTTCGTTCGCCCAGATACTGGCAGAGATGAGTATTGTGATGATCACGGTCGCAACCTTGACCTATTTCGAGCGGAAGGTGCTTGGCTGGATGCAGGATCGTATGGGCCCTATGGAAGTGGGACCCTATGGGCTCCTTCAACCGGTCGCCGACGGCATCAAATTATTCTTCAAAGAGGACATCGTACCGGCTGGTGCAAACAAAGCGATGTTTGCTTTGGCGCCGATGCTGACCATGGTTGTGTCCATGATTGGATTCGCCGTCATCCCCTTCGGCCCGAACTTGACCTTGGACATTTACGGGATGACGATCAAGCCCTTCGTCGTTGCCGATATCAATATCGGGATCTTGTATATCCTGGCGATTGCCTCGATCGGCGCGTACGGCATAATTCTGGGAGGATGGGCCTCCAACAGCAAATACTCATTGTTGGGAGGCTTGCGTGCCGCCGCCCAGGTCATCAGCTACGAGTTGAACGTCGGCTTGGCCCTTGTCGGGGTGTTGATGTTGGCAGGAACCATGAGCCTTGTAGAAATCACCGAAGCCCAGTCAGGGGGCTTCTGGCATTGGTTTATCTGGGGAGGACGCCCCGACGGATTCTTCCCGATCCATACTCAAATCTTTGCCTTTGTCGTCTTCGTCATTTCCGCCGTGGCCGAGACCAATCGCATCCCGTTCGATCTGCCTGAGGCGGAGAGCGAACTCGTCGCCGGATTCTTTACGGAGTATAGCGGCATGCGGTTCGCCTTTTTCGTCAGCGCGGAATATGCCAACATGATGCTTGTGTCCTGTGTCGCCTCTGCATTGTTCTTGGGCGGCTGGAATGCCCCCTATCCCGGCACGATCTTCGAGTATGTCGGCCTCGAACAGCTGGCCTGGATAGAACATATCGTCTGGTTTGCGGCGAAAGTCTATTTCTTCCTTTTCATGTTTATCTGGATACGCGCGACGTTGCCCCGACTGCGCTACGATCAATTGATGCGGTTCGGATGGAAGGTCATGTTGCCGATTGCGCTGGCCAACATCATTGTCACGTCGTTTACCCTGTATTTTTTTCCGCGGTGAAGCAACGTAGCTCTTAGCTGTCAGCTTGGATGTGAATCTCGATGAAACTGACGGCTGAAAGTTGATCGCTGAGGGCTTGGCAAATATGACGTTCAACACGTGGCTCAAGACCATCACATTCTACGAAATCCTCGTCGGGATGAAAGCGACGATGTCGCATATGTTGCACTACCGACCGGTCACCGAACAGTATCCGCATGAAAAGCGGACGTTGCCGGATAACTATCGCGGAATGCTGGCCTTGTTGCGGTACGACGACGGGACGGAAAAATGTGTCGGCTGTGATTTGTGCGAAGCGGCCTGTCCCTCGCGGGTCATTCGCGTGGTCAGTGCTGAGGTGCCGGGCGAGCCGACGAAGCGCTATTCGAAAGAATATTATATGGACATGACCCGCTGTCTGTTTTGCGGGTTGTGTGTCGATGCCTGTCCGGTCGATGCCCTCGGCATGACACGGGAATTCGAGTGGTCTGTGTACGACAAGCGGCAACTGCATCTCAACAAGGAGCAATTGCTCGCCATCGGCGATCGATCGTTTCCGGTTCGAGAAAAGCAGTTGGAGCTCCAACATCCGAATGTGGCGTTCTTCAACGTTGCGTTCAAGCACCTGCCGCAAAAACCCGGCTGAATTGCCCATGTGTACGGTTCGAAGGGCTCGCCGTTTCGAGCCACGTCGTGGGACGCGCCACGGGCTGTGGAGCGGGCAGGCTCCTAAGGCATAGAGGAAGAGGTGAAATGGAGCAGGTAGTCTTTTTCTATTTTGCACTCGTGATTGCCGCGGCATCGGTACTGGTCGTCGCGCTGCGCAATCCTATTTACAGTGCGCTAGCCTTGCTGATCATGTTTTTTCACGTGGCGGGGCTCTACGTCACGCTTCACGCGGAGTTCCTCGCCGCCGTTCAAATCATCGTCTATGCCGGCGCCATCTTGGTCCTCTATCTCTTTGTCGTGATGTTGCTGAATCTGCGGCAGGACGACCGCTACCATCGGCAATGGCCCATGGCGGGTATTGTGGGGGCGACCCTGGTCATTGAGGCGATCATTCTCACAGTCATGAAGGGTTGGACCTCCCCTGTCGTGGCGACCGGCACAGAGACGACAGTCGGGGCGACGACCAATGCTGGAGCGATAGGAGACGTGCTCTATTCCACCTATTTGTTTCCGTTTGAAGTGGCGTCCTTAATCTTGCTCGTGGCGATGATCGGGGCGATCATGCTTGCCAAAAAAGACATCGGTGAATGTTAAATGTTCACTGTTCAGCGATGGCAGGAATGGGACAGTAAAACGCACAGGTGAGTATTGCATGGTTCCCATAAGCTATTACCTGATTCTCAGTGGCATCGTGTTCCTGATCGGATTCGTCGGAGTCCTGCTTCGTCGGAACATCATCATCATCTTGTTATCTGTCGAACTCATGTTGAATGCGACGAATATTAATTTCGTCGCATTTTCACAGTATTTCCATGACGTCGCAGGGCAAGTCTTTGTCTTCTTTGCCCTCACGGTTGCCGCGGCAGAGGTCGCGGTGGGATTGGCCATCATCATTGCCTTATACCGCGCAAAATCAGCGATCAACATTGACGAATTTCAGTTGCTGAAATGGTAGGTTTTCACTCAATGTTTAATGATGAGTGTTCAATGCCCAATGCGTGGATTGTAGTGCGGGCGTTTCACTCAGCACTCAGCACTCAGCACTCAATACTATGTCGATGAACTACGAATTCATTCCATTGCTTCCGTTAGTTTCGTTCCTGATACTCGGGCTCTTTGGCCATTGGATCAAGAACAGTGCCCATCTTGTCGCGGTTCCGGCTGTCCTCGTATCGTGGCTCCTCTCGCTCTTGGTCTTTTTCGACGTGGCCAACGGCCACCAGACGAGCTTCCCACTCTACACCTGGCTGACGTCGGGCATGCTCGATATTCACATCGGCTTCTCCATCGACCGGCTCACGGCTGTCATGCTGCTCCTTGTCACGACCGTCAGCTCTCTCGTCCATATCTATACCATCGGATACATGCGCGGAGATCCCGGTTATGCCCGTTTCTTCAGCTACATCGCCCTCTTTACCTTCTCGATGCTGATGTTAGTGATGGCGGACAATCTGTTGCAACTCTTTGTCTTCTGGGAAGCCGTTGGACTCTGTTCCTATCTACTCATCGGTCACTGGTACGATCGTCCCACTGCCTGCGCTGCGGCCACAAAGGCGTTCATCGTCAACCGCGTCGGCGACTTCGGCTTCATGCTAGGCCTCCTGTTAGTCTGGTACAGCTTCGGCTCGCTCGACTATCAGGAAATGTTCCCTCGCGCGCACGAGTCTGCCGGTGACGTGATGAATGTCCTCGGGCCATTCGGGGGGACCTGGGACGTTTCCGTCCTCACACTCATTTGTCTACTCTTGTTCACGGGTGCGATCGGCAAATCGGCCCAAGTGCCGCTCCACGTCTGGCTGCCGGATGCCATGGAAGGGCCCACCCCCATCTCGGCACTTATTCATGCGGCGACGATGGTGACGGCGGGCGTGTTCATGGTCGCGCGGTTGGCCCCACTCTATAATCTGTCTCCCACCGCCATGACCGTGGTGGCAATCACCGGGGGAGCGACCATGGTCGTGGGGGCGACGATCGCCTTGACCCAGACCGATATCAAGCGAGTCGTGGCCTACTCGACCGTGAGCCAGCTTGGGTACATGATCATGGCCTGCGGTCTCGGTGCCTATGCGTCCGGCATGTACCATCTCTTGACCCACGGCGCATTCAAAGCCCTCCTGTTCCTCGGTTGCGGGTCTGTCATCATCGCGCTGCATCACGAGCAGGATATGCAACGCATGGGAGGACTGAAAGACAAATTGCCGGTCACCTACTGGACCTTCGTCATAGGCTCGCTCGCGCTTGCAGGATTTCCTCTGACGTCAGGGTTCTTCAGTAAAGACGATTTGCTGATCTCGGCTTGGTCGGCTGGACCTCTCGGTCAATTCCTTACCATACTTGGTCTCGTGACGGCGTTAATGACGGCGTTCTACAGCTTCCGGCTGGTCTTCGTCACGTTTTGGGGCCCCTCGCATGTCGACCCTCATCATGCAGGTCACATCCATGAATCTCCGAAGACCATGACCCTTCCGCTGATCATCCTGGCCATGCTCAGCATTGCGACAGGCTATCTGGGCATTCCGGAGTTTCTTGGGCCGATGTTCGACACACACCCAGGCGGTGCAGCGCACGAGGGAGGAGTCGGCATCAGTATCATGGCAGTGGCGACGGCCATGGGATTAATCGGAATCGCTGGCGCCTACTATGTCTATGTGCTCCATCCCACGCTGCCGGATCGATTCGCTCGACAATGGCAGTCGTTGTACCGAGCCTCCCTGAATAAGTGGTATGTGGACGAGGCGTACGATCGCGTGATTGTTCGCCCCACGTTTTATGCTGCAACCGAGCTCTGGAAGCGCGTGGATGTGAACGTGGTCGACGGTGCGGTGAACGGCGTGGCTCGCGCGATTGCCTGGGGAGGCTGGCTCTTGAGGCTCATGCAAAGCGGACAGGCGCAACATTATGCCCTTGGCATGGCGCTAGGGGTGGTGGTCCTTGTGACGATGTTCTTATTCTTATAAGGAGCGTCAATGGTCGACGGTTACTGGTCCAGGGGAATCGTGAACAACTGTTCTCTTGCCAATGCCCATTGCCAATTGACTATTGACCGATGACCAGTTCCTTCCCCTGGCTCTCACTCATTCTCGTGCTCTTTGTCGCATTGGATTTTGTCCTGTTCTATGTATTTTGGGAAGCCATGTTGATTCCGATGTATCTACTGATCGGTGTCTGGGGAGGGCCCAACCGGCTGTATGCCGCCATTAAGTTTTTCCTGTATACCCTGGCAGGGAGCGTACTCCTCTTGGTGGCCATCCTCGTGTTGTATTTTTATGGAGGACACACGTTCGACATCCTGGCCTTGAGTCAAGGCACCTATCCGGCGTCGCTGCAAATGTGGCTCTTCTTGGCTTTTTTCGCCGCCTTTGCGGTGAAGGTCCCCATGTTTCCCTTTCACACCTGGCTTCCGGATGCCCACGTTGAAGCTCCGACTGCGGGCAGCGTCATTCTCGCCAGCATCCTTCTCAAAATGGGCACCTATGGATTCCTTCGATTCAGTTTGCCGATGTTGCCGGATGCCAGCCTCTCCTTCACGCCTCTGATGGTCGCCCTCTCCATCATCGCAATTATTTACGGCGCCTATATGGCGTTGGCCCAAGTC
This sequence comes from Nitrospira sp., assembly GCA_005116945.1. Taxonomy (GTDB): domain Bacteria; phylum Nitrospirota; class Nitrospiria; order Nitrospirales; family Nitrospiraceae; genus Palsa-1315. The sequence continues at coordinate 56,980 of SWDH01000026.1, read as the reverse complement.
GATCTCAAGAAATTGATCGCCTATTCGAGCGTGAGCCACATGGGCTTCGTGACTCTTGGCCTGTTTGTGTTGAACCAGCAGGGCATCGAGGGAGCTGTTCTCCAAATGGTCAACCATGGGATTACGACCGGCGGGCTCTTCCTCTGTGTCGGGATCATCTATGAGCGTACCCATAGCCGGTTGATCGCCGACAATGTCGGGTTGGCCACGCCGATGCCGCAGTACGCCACGCTGTTGGTGATTTTCGCTCTGTCCTCGCTCGGTCTCCCGGGCACCAATAGTTTTGTCGGAGAATTTCTCGTGCTTGTGGGCACGTTCCTCTGGAGCAAAGTGGCGACTGCTCTGGCCTCGCTGGGCATTATTCTCGCTGCCACCTATCTTCTCTGGATGATCCAGCGTGTGGTCTTCGGGGTTCCGTCTCCGCACCATCTCCCGAAACTCAGCGACCTGAATCAGCGGGAACTCGCCACCCTGGTCCCACTGGTTGTGTTGGTATTTTGGATCGGGCTCTACCCCAATCCTCTCGTCAGTCGAATGCATCAGAGTGTGACGAACACCATTGCCTCCATGTCCCGCGCGAAAGTTGCGCCCACTGCCTCTCCCTCTGCTGAAGAGACCACAGAGTCCCTGCTGGTGGGCAGCAGAGAGCCGCTGACGGCTCAAGGCTCATCGCGATGAGTGCGTACGGCGCTGACCTTTTGGCTCTGCTTCCCGAACTCATCATCGTCGTCACGGCCTGTCTTGTTATTGCCTTAGACCCTATCACGCCCGCTTCCCGACGAGATCTCCTGGCCTGGCTGAGTGTCGGCGCTCTCGTGATCTGTCTTGGAATCACCATCGGCCAGATCAATTCAGTGAATGCCCGAGTGTCCGCGTTTAGTGAATTGGTCGTGGTCGATGCCTATGCCAGATTCTGGAAAATCCTTCTCTGTAGTGTGGCCGGTCTGACCATTTTGACGTCGCTGCCTTATTTGAAGGCGGAACGCATACACCTCGGTGAATACTATGGGTTCATTCTCCTCGCCCTCTCCGGCATGATGGTGATGGTTTCCGGCGTCGATTTACTGACGATTTATCTTGGCACCGAGCTCATGTCCCTTTCACTCTATGTCATGACCGGTCTCAATAGGTCGAAGCCTCGTTCGCTGGAGGCCGCAGCGAAATACTTCGTGTTGGGGGCCTTCTCTTCAGGCATCCTGCTGTATGGTATCTCATTGCTCTACGGTCTGGCCGGCAGCACCAAGCTGGCATCGATTGCAAGCGCCATCGGGAGCCGCGGAGCGGATGATCCCCTGGTGTTGATTGCCACGATCCTGGTGGCAGTCGGCTTCGGCTTTAAGATCGCGGCGGTGCCGTTCCACATGTGGACGCCCGATGTCTATCAGGGTGCCCCGACTTCTGTCACAGCCTTCATGGCGGTCGCGGCAAAAGCTGCCAGCTTCGCGGCGTTTATGCGGGTCTTCGTCGAAGGGCTTGGTGGGCTCAAGGCCGATTGGTCGCTTCTGTTTCTCCTTATATCCGTCGTGACCCTGGTGCTCGGCAATGTGGTCGCCATTGTGCAGACAAATATCAAACGGATGCTGGCCTATTCCAGCATCGCGCACGCCGGGTACGCGTTGATCGGCTTTGTGGCAGCAGGTCGAGGCATTGGCTTGTCCGGGGGAACGCCCGGCCTTGCGAGTATCATGATTTATCTGGCCATCTATTCGTTCATGACGCTCGGCGCTTTCGCCGTCATCGGCATGTTGAGGAAAGGTGGCGTCGAGGGGGAAGAGATCGAGGACTTCACAGGGCTCGCGAAGCGCCAGCCACTCGCGGCCTTTCTCATGCTGATTTTCATGACTTCACTGGCGGGTATTCCGCCGACTGCCGGTTTTATCGGAAAATTTTACGTGTTTATGGCGGCAGTCGAAGCAGATTTGGCCTGGCTGGCCGCTCTTGCCCTGGTCTTTGCTGTCGTATCGGCCTACTACTACATGAGGGTGGTGATGGTGATGTATATGCGCGATCCGAGCCCTTCTTCCGTTGCGCCGCCGCACCTTGTCGCCTCACCGACCCTCTCCTTTGTGTTGGCTTGCGCGGTCGCGGGCGTGATTCTATTCGGCCTCTATCCCAATCCCCTCGTCAGCTTTGCGCTCCAATCTGTCCTGACTCTCAAATAATTCTCTGGCAGGATGCTGAAAAAGTCCGCCAGCATCGTTCTCGCATCGTTCAGATCCTCAACGTACCCCAGAGGGTACGCTTCCGGTCTTCACTCGCTGCGGCCTTGCTGGACAGACTTTTTGAGCATCCTGCGGCGCCCTATACTTCGTCTGAACATTGGCCATTGCAATAGAAGTCTTCGTGGAGGAGGAGGGCTAAAGAGATGCACAAGAGGGTGACTCGTGTTACGTTGGTGACGAGCCCTTTACCTTTTACTCTGTATGCAGATTTTTCGTTTCCTCCGAGATCTTGTCCGATCGTTTCTGCGTCATGGGTGCGCCAGTCTGGCGGCCTCCCTCGCGTTTTTCTCCTTGCTGTCCCTTTTCCCGCTCGTCTTCCTCTTGCTCTACGGCCTGAGCTTTGTGGTGAGCCATGACGTAATTGGAGAGCAGGTCCTTCTCAGCTTTCTCAAGGGCTTCCTCCCATCGATGGGAGACCATGTCGTAACGGAATTGCATCGGGTGAGCGCCTTAGAAACCGTCCGATGGGCCGTGCTTCTGACCTTTGTTTGGTTCGGGGCGCTGGTGTTCTATGAACTAGACTATGCGTTGAACGTCGTCTTTGAAAGTACGTGGCGCCGCCATCCTCTCATCTCAACCGCCATCGCGGTGGCCTCGCTCGGCCTGACCGGATTGGTACTGATTCTTTCCTACATCGCAACCCAAGCGGTCGATTTCTTAACGGCATACGCACCACGACTCTGGGGGCTCGATCTCCTAGCTCTTGCAGCCCACGATCTGTTTCTCACCTATACGCTTCCATTTTCGCTGGCATTTTTGACGGTCACGGGCTTATATCGGCTCGTCCCACGGCGGAGGCCGCAATGGCGTGAGGCGATGATCGGAGCCCTGACGTTTAGTCTTCTCTGGGTCGCTGCCAAACTCTTGTTCGTGCTTTATGGCACCTACGCGACCGTATACGGCGACCTCTATGGTTCCCTTTTGGAAATTATTCTGACGCTTTTATGGTGCTACTACTCTGCGGCTCTCTTGCTGATCGGCGCTGAGGTGGCCCACCGTCTTCAACAACAGGCGCAGGTACTGTCCTCCGCGGTGACACAAACGGTCCAGTCGGACCATGTCTTACCGAAGAGTCCATCAACATAAGAAACCGGTTTTTCTGGTTGATCTGGTCTGTCTCGTCTATTCGGTTGAAGAAGACCACTGAGATAAACCAAGCAAACCAGAACAGCCAGATAGACCAAATCAGCCTGTCGGCTTCTGGACTTTTTCTGGTGGGGAGCTCCCTTCGTGGCTACAATAGCACCCGATACTAGAAGGGAACCCTCCAATGCTCGACGACTTCAGCAAAGACATGCTCATGCTCGGCGGCACCGTTATTGGCTTCATCGCCACGGTATTGACTCTTCTGGAGAAGCTGCTTGAAGTCAAAGCTCGTTTCACGTCGTTGACGTCGAAGAAAGACCGAAAATCGCCGTCCCTATCCGAGCGTCCGACTGCTGACTCGCCATCCACGAGCGGTTTCTTTTCGTCAAAGCCCCTCCGTGGGGTTTCCTATCTCCTCTTGCACGAAACCTGTGTCATCGTCGCAGCGGGCCTATTGCTCAACTATATTGGGCTGACGTTGAGTCGCCATTTGGAGAGCATTCTGTTTCTCGATATGACAGGAACGGCACTGGTGGCGTTCCTCTTGGGTCCCTGGTGGGGAGCCATTGTCGCGCTCCTCTCGAACTCCGTTGTGAACTGGTTATTGTACCCAGAAACCGGCGGGGATGTGGTCATTTTCCCCTGGTCGCTGGTCAACATCGCCGGCGCCTTCTATTGGGGCTGGATGGCTCGGCAACTCGGCTTTCAGACCTATCTCCGTACAGGGCGTAGTTCCGCTCTGTCGCATGGTTGGTTCCTCTATATCTTCGGGGTCGGTGGCGCGCTCGTCATGAGCTTGCCGGGAACGTTCATTCAAGCGGCATTGCATGAGCAAACGATCTTTGCCTTGAACCCTGACGTGGCCGAATCAGTGAGCCAGCGTGTACTTAAATGGGAACAGACGGCGCATCTCTATCTCGACTCCCTCTTTGGTTTCACATGGGGGGACAGTCTGAGCTGGTGGATCGTGAACTGGTTTCAGAACTGGATCCGCTATGTTCCGGACAAAACCATGAGTGCAGCCATCGCGCTGGTGGTGCTCAAGTATGGATATCCGCTCTTTGAGCGTGAGCTGATTCATGGAGGACCGGAAGGCGAGCGTCCGACTGATGAGCGCGTTCTTCCGCTGGTGCTGGGGTTGCTTTACGCCCCATCCTTCGCGGCCTTGCTCAGCAGTGACATGTACGGAGGTCTCACCTATTGGCCTTTGTGGGCGTTACCTTGGCTGTTGATTCTGGGTGGCTATGGCTATTTGCACTATTGGGGGACAGGTGAGGCCGCCCTGCAAGCCAAACTTCAACGAGCCGATCGGTATGCCCGCGCGTTGAAACAGATCGGGCGGGAAGCCTCCCATGAATTTTGTAAACGGCTGACCTTCATGACGCTGATCGCAAGCTTACTCTTTGCCCTCTGTCTTCCCGTCCTCTTATCGGATTTCTACCGTGCGACCTTCAAGTTCTTCTGCGTCGTCTATGGATTTCTGCTGGTGGTGCAACTGGTTCGTATTTCTATCGCGCAGAACATATCTGTCTCCAGGGCGAATGAATAAACGAGAAATATTAAAGGTGAAGCGTCAGGTGTGAGGAGTGGTGGTGAAAACCCTTTCGATCTCTTGACGCGTTACCTCTAACCTTGCACGCCTCACGCCTTGTGCAACTGTACGTACTGTGCGATAGCCGACCTGGTGGCAAGCCCTACGATTTCTCCGTTCTCCATCACCACGAGACAATCGAGGCCGGCCTGGGCCATGCGATCCATCGCCTGCATGATGGACCAGTTTGGCGGGATACAGAGTGCCGGCGACGCCGGGCGCATAATTTCCCGAATGCGTCGCCATGGCCACAGGGCTGTGGGAAGCGCTTGTATGTCTCGCACGGTGACGATTCCGAGCACCTGTCCCTCTTCGCACACAGGGAATTCGCCATAGCCCTGCGCGACAAAGTATTGATCGACCGCGTCCTGCACGCTCGTATCCGGCAACAAGGTCACAGAGCGGTGGACCATGACCTGGCGAACGGTCACCGATGCCAACAATATCCGTGGAGCCGCCTGCCGCTTGTGATTCAAGGCGGCTGCAAAGAGGAATGCGCCGATACACATGAGCCAGACCCCGTTCGTCGTGATCGACTGACTCAGGAACCCGGACCAGGCGCCCACGATCAGGATCACACCGATCAACCCAAGCGCGACACCGAATCCTATTCCTGCGAATGCTGCCTGACTGGTGGCTCGATGAAAATCCTTGTTTCGAGCCCACAGTCCAGCCCGTAAGACGCGCCCTCCGTCTAGCGGAAACCCCGGGATCAGATTAAACAGTCCAAGCTGCATATTCACCATACCCAGCAGACTTCCAAGAACGATGAGCCCCTTCATCCCTGGCTGTGAAAAGAATGATTCCAGGACCATGGCTCCGCCGAGACAACCGGCTCCCAGGATCAAGCTGACGAGCGGTCCTGCTATCGCGATCAAAAACTCGGCCCGCGGACTAGGGGGCTCTTTCCCCATGTGCGCCATCCCTCCGAAAATGAACAAGGTAATCTGTCTGATAGGGATCTGATAGCGCAGCGCCACATACGAATGTCCCAGTTCATGCAGAAGGACGGAGAGGAACAATAAGAGGGCGGCAATGCCACCCATTCCCCAATAGCGCGGAGCCGATAGCCCAGGCAGCGTATCGGGTAAATAGTCTGTCGCGAGGGACCAGGTTACAAAGAAAAATACCGCAAACCAGGAGGCATGCAGGTGAATCGGGATGCCAAGCACACGGCCGATTTTCCAATTGGGCAATACCATGTATTCACGGTAACAGTGTGCGAATTCAGGGTCAACGGCAGGCTGCTGATTATCGCTCCCTCGCCTAAAACACATAAGGGCACCGAGATTCATGCATGTCATGAACGTTTTTGCGAAGCCCCATGGATCGGGTATACTAGCCACCATGCGATCTGGTTACTTACCACGGATATTGTGTCTTGCCCTCATGATGCTGCTTGTCCCGGCGATACCTTCATTTACGCAGGCCCAGGTGATTACGTCGGGCCCGCCTTCCTGTCCCGGTGTGGCGCTCACATTCGATCTTTGCCCGGTGAGGAATGGCACAGGCTACGATCAGACCCTGATCGACTATTTAGTTGAGCAGAAAATTCCGGCCACCTTCTTCATGTCCGGGAAATGGATGACGAAGCATGATCGGCAAGTAAAGGCCCTCCTCCAGATCCCATTCTTTGAAGTCGGCACCCATGGGGACGTCCACCAGCATATGCCGTTCCATTCGGCGGAAGAGCAGGAACAGGAAATGCTCGGACCGGTTCGCTTGCTCAACACCAAGTACCAGCATGATGCGACCCTGTTTCGTCCTCCCTACGGAGAGTTCAACGACGATACGGTCAATGTGGCCCGCGCCCGCGGCCTCCAGTTCGTTCTGTGGAATGTCGTGTCCGGCGATCCCGACCCCACGCTTACGGCGATCCAAATCGAGGGTCGGCTGAAGCGATTTGTCCGGAAGGGAAGTATCATCGTCATGCATGCGAACGGGAAGGGCCGACATACGCATGAGGTGGTGCAAGATCTCCATCAACATCTCTTGCCGGAGCGCAACCTCACCCCCATGACTGTGAGTGAGCTGTTGTCCTGTGGCCAGGCAGCCCCATGAATCACCCGATCGTGCGGCTCATGACGGCAAATGATCGAGCTGCCGTCGTGGAATTGCTGGTAGACGCTGATCCCTGGAAACATCTGGGCTATCAAGCCAAAGATTGGGACAGCTATTTCACACCGCTTCCCCAGGGGCGTGACAGCTTTGTTGTGGAACAGGATGGTAGAGTAGCTGGTATTGCGGTCGTTCGTCAGAAGTTCTTACTTGGCGATTATTTGGAGTTACTTGGAGTGGCAGATTGGGCGAGAGGCAATGGGCTAGGGGGACTGTTGCTCACTCATGTCGAAGAAGCCGTGTTTGCGAGGGGAAAGAACCTGTTCGCTTGTGTATCGGACTTCAACGACCAGGGGCTGAAATTTTACAAGAAACAGGGCTACCAGGAGATCGGCCCCATGCCGGATTTTCTGATACCGGGCAGTGCAGAAATTTTGCTGCGCAAGACTCGCGGGCCGGCAAGGGAGAAAACAGCATAACAATCAGCCATCAGCTTTCAGCTATCAGGCCTTAACCTCCGGAGGCTGACGGCTGATTGCTGAGAGCTGACTGCTTATAATCAGCACCATGAAAGTCACCAAACTCCTCCACACTCGCATGCGGGTCAGCGACATGGAACAGACCATCCAGTTCTACACGGATGTCCTTGGGCTGGAGGTGCTGGATCGGAAGGTCTCGCCGCGTGGGTCTCATCTCGCGTTCCTTAAAGTGCCGAACAGCGAGGAACTGATCGAGTTGACCAGTTTTCCGCCGAGCGGACCGGTGAAGGTGCAGGAGGACCTTATCCATCTCGCCTTTCAGGTGGAAAACCTCGACGACGCCATTGCGTCGCTCAGTGCGAAGGGTGTCAAGGTGACCGATGGTCCGACTCAGTCATCTTCCGGCAGCCGCTTCATTTTCATCGATGCCCCGGACGGGTACGAAGTTGAACTGATCGAGCGCCCGCCAGGCATTAAGATCATCTGAGAGCCACATCACGTTCCTCTTTCCCTCCCGACAGCATTCATGCTAGGTATCTCTCCCTGCTGTTCCCTTGACTCAAGAGGTGATGCATGAAGAATGGATTTTTCCGCGGACATGGGCTGGGCAACGATTACATTGTGATGGATCCCAAGGAACTGTCGTTTTCGCTGACTCCCTCCAGGGTCAAAACCATCTGCGATCGCAACTGGGGCCTGGGCAGCGACGGGATCCTTACGCTGGTTCCGTCAAAGAGAGCGGACTTCGGCCTGCGCATCTTCAATCCCGACGGCAGCGAAGCGGAAAAATCCGGCAACGGCCTGCGTATCTTTGCCAGGTATCTTCACGCCACCGGCAAGACGAAAAAAAAGCACTTCACGGTCGAGACCAAAGGCGGGTTGGTCACAATTGCGCTGCATGTAGACCGGCATGGGGATGCGAGTGCTGTCACCGTTGAAATGGGCCGAGCCACGTTCCAGCCGGCGGCGCTCCCCTGTACGTGTACGGCCAGTGAACTGATCGAACAACCCATCGAGGCAGCGGGCCGATCGCTGACCTTTACGGGGGTCAGCGTCGGCAATCCTCACTGTGTCGTGTTCAAACCTTCCGGGCAATGTTGGTCTCGCGAGGATCTCCTAAAATTGGGGCCGGCCTTAGAGAACCATGTCTTGTTCCCGAAGCGAACGAACGTGCAACTCGTTGTGCCGACCGGCACGAGGGAACTCTTTATCCTCATCTGGGAGCGCGGGGCAGGCGAAACTCAGGCGTCCGGCTCCTCCTCCTGTGCCGCTGCGAGTGCGGCTGTCCGGCTCGGGCTGGTCAAGAGCCCTGTGACGGTGAAGATGCCGGGAGGGCAGCTCAACATACAGGTCGCCCAAGATTTCAGCCTCACCATGAAGGGGCCGGTGGCGGAAGTCGCTCGGGGAAGCCTCAGCCCCTCCTTCGTGCGCAGCCTGCGCTGAGCGAGCCATCAGCCGTCAGCGATCAGCTTGCTGCTTCAATCCTCCGACTGAGTTGCCCCAGAATGACTCGGGCCTTAGAATGGTGGCTTACCAGCACTCTCCCCTTGCTGAAGGCTGATCGCTGATGGCTATCTCTCCAGACCTTCAATCCAAACTTGATCACCTGCCAGACCAGCCAGGGGTCTATCTGTTCAGGGATGACCAGGGCGAATTGCTCTACATCGGCAAAGCCGCAGCCCTATCGAGCCGCGTCCGGTCCTACTTTCAAAAAGGGGCCGATCACTCTCCGAAGACAGCCGTCCTCGTCAGTCACATTTCAGACCTTGAAACGATTGTGACCCGCTCAGAGCTCGAAGCGCTTATCCTCGAAAGCAATCTGATCAAACGGCATCGGCCTCGTTTCAATGTGGTCTTACGGGACGATAAGCAATACCCTTACCTCCGACTGCCGATCAAGGAAGACTTTCCTCGCCTTTCGATCGTTCGCCGCGTGCAACAAGACGGTGCACTGTATTATGGACCGTACACACCAGCAGGAGCCTTGCGGGAGACATTGAAGGTCATCAAGAAAGCGTTTCCGTTGGCCACTTGTACGATCCTCATAGACGGCAAGGCCGAACGGGCCTGTATCGAATTCGAAATTAAACGTTGCATGGCCCCCTGCACCGGCAATCAATCGAAAGAAGACTATCATCACATCGTCGCGCAGGTCCGCCAGTTTCTGGAAGGGCGCGACCGTGAATTGCTGGACGACTTGCGTGTCCAGATGGAGGCGGCAGCGGAGCGGGAGGATTTCGAGGAGGCAGCGCGCTTGCGCGATCGGCTTTTTAACATCGAACGCACACTCGAAAAGCAGCGTATTACCCAAACGACGACGACAGACCAAGACGTGATCGGGCTGGCACGGCAAGGTTCAGCCGTCGATCTCCAGATTCTCTTCGTGCGCGGCGGCCTGCTCATCGGGCGCAAAGATTTCTTTTGGCCTCATTCAGCCGACGCCGGAGACGAAGAACTGGTTCGATCCGCCATTGAACAGTTCTACAATAAGGATGGTCAGCCACCCAAAGAACTGCTCATCCCCACCGATCTTGACGACGCGACGGTCATTGAAGAATGGCTCTCGGGGAAACGAGGAAACACTGTCCGTGTCGTGGCCCCTGAGCGAGGTGTGAAGCATCAATTGCTTCTTCTGGCGGAAGAAAACGCCGCGGCTGCTGTGGCCAATCATTTGCGAGACGAAGAAATTGGACGGCAGGCCATTGAAGAACTGAAGCGGCTCGTACGGCTGGAGATCGCGCCTCGCCGTATCGAAGGATTCGACATTTCGAACACCATGGGCAATCAGTCTGTCGCCTCCATGGTCGTATGGGAAGATGGTCAGATGAAGAAAGCCGATTATCGCCGCTTCAAGATTCAAACCGTGACCGGCGCCAACGATTTTGCCAGCATGCAGGAAGTCGTTATGCGACGGTACAGAGACAGCGAGGATCTCGCGCGTCCGGATCTCATCCTCATCGATGGAGGGTTAGGTCAGCTCGCAGCGGCCATGGAAGGGCTGAAACAAGTTGGCCATCAGGGCCTGGCCATTATTGGTCTGGCCAAAGCACGCGGTGAGAAGGACGAGCGGATTTTTCTTCCCGGTCGGAAAAATCCCATTGTGCTTCGCGCGAACTCCCCGGCCACACATCTCGTGCAACGCATTCGCGACGAGGCGCATCGATTTGCCATCACCTTTCATCGAAAACTGCGCGGCCAAGCTCTGATGGCCTCTTCACTCGATCAGGTCGAGGGCATCGGCAAAATCACACGCACTCGACTGCTCAAGCAATATGGCAGCGTGGCGAATATCGCTTTCGCGACAGACGACGAATTGACAGCAGCCGGGCTCGATGCCAAGACGGTTGCGCAGATGCGAAAAGCGCTCTCGAACCAGACGTCGTCTCGTAGTTGAACGCGATCATCCTGCGAATACAGACTCCGCAACATATTCGGGTATTGGGTAGACCTATTCCGAGCATGGTCGTGGGCATAGGTCATCTGCCATGGCGAGCAGGTGTCCTGCCTGAACGTAAAGATTTGAACATTTGAGGACTGTTATGATTCTCCCACCGTTGTCATGGAGTTCCAAGATCACGGAAGAATGAACTAGGGCCAAAAAACCATATAGATAGAGCCGTTCGGCTCCATATATAATATTCAACTGTTGGTACTACAATCCCATCGTGACTTCCTTTGAGAGAGCCGGAAATATGCCTACAACGTCATCCGTTGTAAATCCGAATCAGGAACTTCGTTCACGTACGCTATACCGCAGGGATTCATAGTCGAATATAGGAACTCAGAATGACGCCGTTAGGAAATCTGGCCCTTGCCTACCCATTAAAGAAACAATCATATCTCCTCAACAAGATCGTGCACCGCGCTTGGCCGGTCAATACCCGGGAGGCTGGGCGGTGATCTTGCGTGGACTTGAAAGCTTTCGTTATCCATCCAGAAAAGAGTTTCAGCATTTGGGCGAGATCATGCACCAGATGCGATCAATTAATAATAAGACTGAATTGCCAAGTCTGGCCTCAGCGGTAGGTCAACTCATCCCGCATGAGTTTTCGGCGAGTGCAGGCTTCAACCTTGAAAAATCCGGTGTACAGGTGGGGCACTCGAACTTTTCAGATGAATATAGTCACCTCTATGCGACACACGGACTTCCAGTAGACCCTGCGATTCGACTCTTGCAAATGACACGAATCGGGACCATTACGAGCGAGGATAGCCCAAATCTGGTCCTCCCACCAAAGATCATGAGTCTGAAAAGTGATTTTGGAATAAAGGCGTGTCTGTC
>SWDH01000026.1:0-45162 GCA_005116945.1 Nitrospira sp. | reverse complement strand
GCCCATTTGATCGAACACGATGTGGGATGGTTCTCGGCGAAGGCGCCGGCTGTGTGGTGCTTGAAGAATTTGAACATGCCAGACGACGAGGTGCCCCCATGTATGCGGAACTCGAAGGATGGGGATTTACTTGTGACGCCTATTCGATGGCCAAGCCGCTCGAGTCTGGAGCACAACAAGGGCGCGCCATTGGGCAAACGCTCGCCTCCGCACACTGGTTCCCTGAAGAAGTCGATTACATTAACGCGTGCGGTTTGGGCACCATCGATCTAGATGCCGCTGAAACGTCTGCAATCAAACATGCGTTCGGAAACCAAGCCTATCGCATTCCTGTCAGCTCATTGAAAGGGGCACTCGGTCACGCCTTTGCAGCCAGCGGCGCATTTCAGGTGATCGGTACCGCGCTCGCACTGGAACATCAGTTCATTCCTCCGACCCTCCATCTGACGATGCCCGACCCCCTATGCGATTTGGACTATGTTGCCTTAACAGGAAGACCGGCACGAATCCGCCGGGCACTGATCAACAGTTTTGGCTTTGGGGGGAAGAATATCGTCTTGGCGCTTTCCCACGTCAACGCACTCGCACCGCACGATAGGCTCTTGCGAACCAGTGATTGGGACGCGATCCACAATCAACCAATTGGAGCTGCCTTAGCTCGATCACTCCGTACGAGCCTTGCTCAATGGAAATAGCGGAATGAACCGGCTCAAGAGAAGAGAAAGGACATGACTGCAACACTGGCACTCACAGCCTGCGCCTCTGTGCCGTATGTGGAGAGGGGGGCTCATGATCGGAACACAGGCAGTGAAAATTCTCATCATCGATGATCACGAGGTGGTGCGCCTGGGTGTGAAACAGATCCTGGGAAGGGCCCTCCCGCACGTCGAGCTCGGGGAAGCGGATACCGGGCAAAAGGGGATTGCGGCGGTGCAACGGGAAGCGTGGGATCTGGCCATTGTGGATCTCAGTCTGCCGGATCAGAGCGGGTTGGGGTTGCTCTGCGAGTTACACCGCCTCGCCCCCGATCTCCCCCTGATGGTCTTGAGTCTGCATGCCGAGGAGCAATATGCCGTGCGGGCCTTTCGCGCCGGGGCCATGGCCTATCTCACCAAGCAGGTTGCCGCGGAAGAGTTGGCCAGAGCGGTGACGCACGTTCTGGCGGGTCGCATGTATGTCACCCCCTCCCTGGGCGAGTGCATGGCGAGCAGTCTGGCTAAGCATGCAGTTCGCCCCGGCCATCACACATTGTCTGAGCGAGAACTCGAAGTCCTTGAATTATTAGCCCAGGGCCAGTCCGTCCGGCACATCGCCGAGTCCCTGGCGCTCAGCATCAAGACCGTCAGCACCTATCGAGCCCGGCTCCTGGAGAAACTTGAACTCACGACCACTGCCGAACTGATCCGCTATGCCCTCGACCATCGTCTGGTTGAATGAGAGGCTCGCCACCACGCTTGAAATCGTCGCGGGGGTGATCGGGAAGAAGATCGTCGAGCAGGCCGGGCTGTGCTAGTTTCGGACCGCTACAGTCAATCAGCGCCGCTCGTGCCGGCCTAGCCTTGGTTTTTTCTATGGACAACAGGGTGGGCAGAAGGCAATTCTCATGAAGCCGCGACACTCAGACACTCGATTGTTCTGTGTGTGAGCGAGCTCGCAGGATCAAATTGGTGTTAGAACAGAAACTTTGCACTAACGGTTCCCAGATGGACAAAGGCATGATAGGTCCCATCGACGGTGGGGTTTAAATTTCCCGCAACCGTCCGCGATTCATAAAACCATTCTTGGAATGCTACATCGAGTCCAATCCCCTTCGGCCAGAGCGCGGATGCTCCCCCGCAAGGAACCAACCCCAGAAACCGGCCCTGACCCTTACACAACAATCCGGCTCCAATGGACAGTGTATTGGAAGATAACGAGATGATCCCCGGGTTGAGTGTCGTATCGGGAACAGGATTCTCTATTCGCGTGTATCCAGATCGAACCGCCACATCCCAATGAGGCAACCATGTGGGGTCGAGCCATTTGTATTCAGTGCCGATCGCCACGACCGTCACCGTCTTCCATTGTTGTGGTTGCGGGATGACTCCACCGGATGAGAGCTGGACGTCGAGGTTGCGATTCGATTTCCACCCGACATATTCCACGTCGAGCTCCAACTTCCATTCCCGCTCGCTTGTGCGAACCGGCCAGATCGCAATGCCGCCGGTGTAGATCTGTGGTAGTACGAGATTGGTGGAGGCGTCGGCAACCTTCGCCCCATTGACCAACAACGATCCACTCAACGGCACCACAGCTTGGGTGCGGTAGACCAGTCCGATAGAGGTGATCGGCTTGCCATCGCCGTTTCTCAACGGGGTATAGAGCAGGCTGACGGTTGCGCCAGCCCCTGTTCCTGAGCCGTTCAGTTCGACGGACGCTCCACTCAAGGCTCCGACGCCCACTTGTTTCTGTTCGATATGTCCCTGTCCAAGAAAACTTGCGAAGGTATAGATGTCGGCGCTCACTCCGATCGCCAACTGATCGTTGAGTTTATAGGCGACGGTCGGCTTGATATCGATGAGGGGAAGCGCTGCAGTGGTGACGGCGGTATTGAAAGGGCCATCGACTGGATAGCGAGTGCTCGAGCCAAACGGCGAAGTCAGACCGATCCCCAGTGTGACGGGGGAAAGCATCGATGCGCCAAGCGCTCCAAGATTGGCGCTCATATAGAAATGGCTTGGAGGTGGAGAGGTGATACTCCCGCCAAGATCACCTCTTACGTCAAAACCTGCTGGGCTTTTGTATTTGATCGATCCTCCCATGAGAGTCGACCCGACCATACTCTGGACGCCAGCGACCTGAGTCAGACCGGCTGGATTGAAATGGATTGCCGATGCGTCGTCCGCCTGAGCAACAAATGCATTTCCCTGACCGGCCGCGGCGGCTCCTTGCGGTTGAAGTCGGATAGCTTGCGCCGAAGTAGTTGATGGGAAAGAAAAAATCATCATTAGGATTACTGAACACAAGACCCAGTTCATGGTTCTCCCATTCTCTTTGAAGGGCGGAAAACACGCAGTGCATGGTACTGAGAAACAAGAGATTTTAATAGGGCCATTTGCCCTGCCCGGACGCAAAAAAAGATGTTCATTCTTGCGAGATCTTTGTGTATACTAGGCCCTACTCACGTAGTCTTATTGAGTGTGAAATTCTCATGGCACTAAGTTTCAAGTACCCCCTGCCAAGTCAGTTATTCGATAATTTCTCAAAGCAGGAGTGCCAGCACGCGCTTGAAGTCTTTCACTATGCCGCTCAAGCGGAAACCTCTGATGATGTGAGAGACGCGATGGTTCGGTTTCAGGAGTTGTTCCCGTTCAATCGCCTACTCGGTGGGCTGGCGCGCCTCGGTCTTGGTGGACAATTTGAGGGGTTCACGAATGTCGTGAATGTCAGCTATCCAGATGAATGGCTCTACCTCTACTGGAAGAATGGGTATGCTAGCGTTGACCCTGTGTTTCAGGCCGCCTCACGATCTTCCGGCACCCAGGTCTGGAAACGGACCTACCAACAAGCGACCTCCGACAATGAGTTGGAATTTATCGAAACCGCCAGGGGGTTTGGCCTGGCAGATGGAATAACTACCAGTGCAGTCGACCCGGCATGCGGCCTCGCCACGTTTTTCTCCTTCGCAGGAGAAAAAGAGGTGGATGCTGAGCGATACACTCAACTTGTGGAATATCTCGGCCACCATCTCCATCTTGCCCTTCTGAGAACAGCCCGGAGGAATGCTCCGGCGACGGAACAGTGCGTGAAAGAACTATCTCCACGCGAAGTGACCATCCTGAATTGGATCAAGAACGGCAAGACGAACTGGGAGGTCGGCCAAATTCTTGGAGTCACAGAGCGAACGGTGCGCTTCCATCTTGCGAGCATCTTCTCCAAACTCGATGTGACGTCCCGCTCACAGGCAGTTGCGGCAGCCATGGAACACGGACTTCCCGTCCTGCATGGTCTTCCCACCGCGAGCTAAACTCTCCTCCTTTCGCTCTCATCATCACAAAGACTTCTACTGCGACGTTTACCTGTGCGGTTCGCAGGCAGACAGGCCGTACGCTGCTACGACAAGCCTGTTGGTGGGCGAGCTCGTTGCGTAGTCGGTCAGCATACTGTTTAAGTATGGCTCTTTCCCGCGGGGTTTCGCGCGCCCGTCGCGCCATACGCTTCGGCGGTTTCGTCACGACCTCTCACGAAGAATGCGCAAGCGGTTTTTCGCTATGTTGTTACTGGGAACCAGTTCCGCCAATTCAAAAGCGATGGCATCCGTCACCCCCGTGCCTCAATCTCCATCGTGGCTGGTTCCTTGGTATTCAGCCACTCCAACATCTCAGGCCGCTTAGCTGCTGCGTCTGAGCGAAACTCATCGAGGTCGAGCAGCGCTCCAACCGAGAGCACCTCCGCTGGAGGAAGTGCGACGGGATCCCCGATTGCATGACAGGGCCAGCCGATCCGCTGCACCACGCGTAGCAGTCTGTTTTCCACCACCAGGTACGTATACCGAATATTATTGGCGAGCGTCCATTGATACATGCCCTTGAAAATAGTCCGCATGAGCCTTGCGGAGAGTCCTCGGTCGGCAATGGCAGGATCCACGGCCAAGCGGGTAATTTCAGCGGTATCGAGGTTCTTGCGAACGCGATGTGACCCGACCAGGCACCCGCTGAATTCGCTTTCTAGCATAAATGGGAACGGGGCGGGCGTCATCCGTACCATTCCGAGCAGTTGTTGGTTAGAGAAAAGGCCGATCGAGGTACTCCATGCGTCGTAGATATCAGACTCAAGTTGGTCATGTCTCTCCGGCACCCATCTGAGCTTTTCGGCGAAGACTCGATGTCGAAGATGGTAAGCCTGTCGGAATTCCTCCTCGCTTTCGAGCGCCTTCACCAACAACTCTCCCTCATAGAATGCAATCTGTCTGGATTCCTGTCTAATTTCCGTGGTCATGGGGATCACCTCCAACAAATTGAAATACAATGGGAAATGCGAACTGGTTCGCAGGGTTACAAATTTGAACACATCGGTCACCTGGCGGATCCGCCAGGTGACCGATGTGTGGCAGTCGGGTATAAGCAGTACGCTTCAACATTGAGAAGCCTGTGAGGGGAAGGCCCTGTAAAGGTTCACGTCACACTATGGAAAGGCCGCTTCAAGTGAAGAAAGATCGGCGGGGATTACAGCTTCTCGAAGGGTTCAGGTCCTCTTCCGGTCAGCAACACCAGCGTGCAATGAGCGCGCATGGAATGCCGACCGACGGAGAAGCGTCTGTTACGTGCCTCTTGAGAGAAGAGGTTGGAAGTAGTCTCGTCTCCGGTCTTCAGGCATCGGAGCAACGATTGAGCGCCCTCCTTTATGATCGCAGTCGCATCGGACGGGAGTTGCACGATTCTGTGCTGCAAGCCCTCTACTCGATCAAGCTAACCCTTGAGCAGACCTCTGGATTGCACCAGGGGGCGCCACAGGCTGGGCCGCGCACTCACAATCAGGCGGAAGACCAACTCAATACGGTTATCGAAGACATCCAGCGCATGATTGCGAGTGTGGAATCGGACCCTGCGGATCCATTTCGACTGGTTTCCGAGTTACAGGCCCTCGCCCAGGCCATTGAAGATGTGAGTGAGGTACGGATTCGTGTGGAGATCGACCCGAAAGCAGAGGAGATTCTGACTAACGAAGAGGCACATGAACTTATTGCGATCGCCAGAGAGGCCTTGAGCAATTGTGTCTGCCACGCCCACGCGACACGAGTCGTGATCGCCTTGCGGCACGTCGGCACGCGAGTACAGCTGAGCATTCGAGACAACGGATCAGGCTTCGATGTCGAGATCGGAGGAGATAAGGGCCCTGGGTTCTCGCGTATGGAGGAGCGGATCAGAAAAATCGGTGGCCGCTTGAATGTCCAATCCACGGTGGGGCGAGGCACATGCCTTACTGCCGACGTGTATCTTGAACCGATACTTGCAATCGTATGAAACACTCACCCATTCGTCTTGTCACGGCCTTATCGGCTCGCACGCTTAGTCGAGGCGTGAGAAAAAACGCGAGATTCAAGACCGCACATATCCCAAAGCCGACCCAGGACCCAGGGGGGCTGATTGACCATTGCTATCGTGCACTACTGGAGGCCTCCAGCAACGCCGTCCTACTGCTCTCGCCAGAATCCATCATTCTGGAATGGAATCGCGCGGCCGAAACGGTCTCCGGCTGGACAGCCGACCAAGCTTTGGGTCGCCGCTATGTGGCATTGTGTCTTCCGATGAAGGCGCGTGAGTCGTTCCTGGCCGAACTTGCACGAGTCGCCGAAGGGAACGATGTGAGAGGAATCGAGATCCCTCTCGTGGGACGCGCAGGCTCACAGACGATGCTTTCTTGGAATATATCGCGGGTGCTGGGGCCTCAAGGGGATCTGATCGGCCTCATGGCTATCGGCACTGCCGTTGGCCCAGAGACTCAGGTGGAAGAGGCCTTCCAGTTGGCCAATGCCAGAGCACGTAGCGCGGCTCGCCAGGCACAGAAAGCCGTAGAAGAGGAACGGCGTAGAATTGCACGGGAATTACACGATGAGTTCGGGCAGGCATTGACCGGATTGAAATTCGATCTGGCGTGGTGCGGCACAACACTCACACAATCATCTGCTCCATCCGACGTTGGAGATCTGCTGGGAAGAGTTCAGGTCATGTCGGGATCGGTCGATGCACTCTTGGGGTCTGTTCGCGCCAAAGCTGCGGCCTTGCGCCCTGCGATACTGGACGATCTCGGACTGGTCCCGGCGTTGGAGAGCCTGGTCACGATGGTACAACATCGCACGGGGGCGCGGTGCACGATCGACGTGTCACCGGAATTGTCATCCACCACCTTGTCCTCCGAAGTGTCGACCACGTTGTTTCGAATCGGGCAGGAGTTGCTGACGAATGTGATGCGTCATGCCGCGGCATCACAGGTGTCGATGCGGCTGTACCAGGATGGCGGAAATGTGACCTTAGAGGTGATTGACAACGGGAAGGGGATCCCTGTTGAGAGGGTGACCACGGCTCGCTCCTTTGGGCTATGTGGCATACAGGAACGCGCCTCACTCCTCGGGGGCCATTTTTCGATCGTGAGCACGCCAGGAGGGGGCGCCACGGCATGCGCCTCGGTGCCGGTGCTGGAGGGGATTGCCTCATGATTGGGGCTCAGCTCGTGAAAGTGCTCATCATCGATGATCATGAGGTGGTGCGACTGGGTGTGAAACAGATTCTGGAGAAGGCCCTCCCGCACGTCGAGCTTGGGGAAGCGGATACCGGGCAGAAGGCGATTGCGGCGGTACAACGGGAAACGTGGGATCTGGTCATTGTGGATATCAGTCTGCCGGACCAGAGTGGGTTGGAGCTGCTCTGTGAGTTACACAGCCTGGTCCCAGGCCTCCCGCTGATGGTCTTGAGTCTGCACACCGAGGAGCAATACGCCGTGCGGGCCTTTCGCGCCGGGGCGATGGCCTATCTCACTAAGCAGACTGTCCCAGAGGAGCTGGCCAAAGCAGTGACGCAGGTGTTGGCGGGTCGCATGTATGTCACCCCCTCCTTGGGCGAGTACATGGCGAGCAGCCTGACCAAGCATCCTACGCGTCCCGGCCATCACACCTTGTCTGAGCGAGAATTCGAAGTGTTTGTCTTGTTAGCGCAGGGTCAGTCTGTTCGCCACATTGCGGAGTCGCTGACGCTGAGTATTAAGACGGTGAGTACCTATCGGGCCCGGCTCCTGGACAAACTCCATCTTACGACTACCGCCGAGCTGATCCGCTATGCCATCGACCATCGCTTGGTTGAGTAATCACATCAATGGCTCACTGGTACATACAGAGTCTGTGGGATGGAGGGAATAGCGGCGAGGGTCTGAACCGTTCGCATATGCCGTTTGGTCAGCGCATATCATGATATTCCCACAGCCCCTGCGCATTCGGCTGTTGGTCTTTCTCTTCGATTGACTCTAGAGATGACCCATGATTCGAGAGACGATTATTAACCTTGGTAACACGACGATATGACTATTATCCTCGCTGATACAGATGCCTACTTTCGAGAAAGACTGAAGAAGCGACTTGAGAAAATAACCGGCTTGCATGTCGTGGGAGAATCGTCCGGTTCAGAAGAAACTACCGCCATGATTCTGAATCGCAAACCGGACATTGCCATTATGAACACGTCCCTTCAAGATGGCCGAGGCATCGAGGTGCTTCGACACATTAAACGATTGATGATCCCGCCGATCATCATTATCGTCACGGATGACCCTTCGCGCGAGGACCAGGCGGCTTGCTCTCTCGCGGGAGCCAATTTCTATCTCGAGAAGGCCTCGGAGGGTCAAAAGATCATCCAAGCGCTTCACCTTCTGTGCGCCCCGCCCGGCCAGATCGAATCGGCTGCGCCATCCATTGCTACGCTGGCTGATTGATCAACGTTGCTCCACGGTTGCCGTGGCTTCTCTCATGACCTCAGCTCCGTCGTTGGAATTGACAGCTCCCTTCCTCGCCCACTAGGATAGCCCCCTGTGAGTCATCCCGATTCTTCAGAACCCACTATAGTGAAGCGCCCACAAGCTCCTATCAACCCTGTCGAGCACGTATTCGAATCTATCGTGTTCGCCAGCCGGTGGATTCAAGCGCCGCTCTATGGCGGCCTCATCGTGGCCGAGCTGCTATACGCCTACAAATTTCTCATCGAACTGTGGGAAATGGTCCGGCACATCAATGAGCACCAAGAGACTGTGTTCATGCTGGGCGTCCTGGGGCTCATCGATGTCACAATGGTGGCGAACTTGCTCACCATGGTCATCATCGGTGGTTATGCGACCTTCGTGAGCAAGTTGGATTTAGAGGGGCATCCCGATCGACCGGATTGGCTGACCCACATCGACCCCGGCACTATCAAGATAAAACTTGCTGCGTCTCTGATCGGCATCTCCAGCATTCATCTCTTGAAATCGTTCGTCAACATCGCCCACGAAGATCTTGAGCAGGTGAAGTGGAAGATCTTTATCCACTTGACCTTCATCGGATCGGCCATCCTCCTTGCCTGGACCGATAAAATCATGCAAAAAGAACGGAAGCACTGATACAGGGGCAAAGCGGGATCGCGGACGACGATCTATTGCCAGGCCGGCGTCAGTACGCCCTTTCCGTCTCGCCAATGAGGTGTCCAGGCGAGGGCGACGAGTTTCACTGAAATGTTGGATTTGGTAGGTTTGAGAGAGACGGTATCGAGCTTCTCGTTGAGGGGATCGGTCGAGGCCGCAAGGGCATCGGTCTCCATCTTAAACTGAGATTCGAGGTCGGTCAGTTGCTGTTGTAGTGCTGAGACATTTTCCTCGGCTTGCCCCACATCCTTCGATTCTTTGATTGCACGTCCCGCTCCACGAATCGCCGTGGTCGCTCGGCCGATATTCGATGCGCTGACGGTTTTTCTTCCGAGAAACGCCCCGAGAATCGAGGCGCCCACAGAAATCGCCGCTTGCATTTGACTCGATCGAGATTCCGCTTGCTGCCGTTCGACCATTTGTCCTGCGCGTCTGATCCGATCTTGCAGCGCGGCAATCTTCGGCGTGTATTTTTGACGCAGGCTGTCCGATTGTGTGTCCCTGGCTTCACGGCCGGACTGTTGCAGTCGCACACGGAAGTCTCGCTCGGATTCGCCCGGCTTGGAGACTTCTTTCGTGCTGGGGCTCTTGAAGAGATCGACTTTCTGATTTCGGAACAACCAACCAGAAAAATCCTTACTCCACGTCTCATAGATTTTCGCTTTGCTTGCCACACTGGGCACTGCGCCGAACTGCGCGCTGTCTGAGGGGGCTGACTCCAGATCAGCGAGAGCCACGCCCGCTTCCACGGCCTGGTCCCAGTTTACCGCCACGGCACCGTCCGAGATCGGCGTAAGCACCGTCACATCCTGCGCCACATCGACACCGGTCTTGCTATCTGATACCCGCACCTGTGCTGTTCCAAGCAACATCGGCTGGTAGATCAACGCGCTGCCGCTTGGTTGGCTTCCTCGGACGGGGATAAAATGCTGAGGCACGTCGGGGGGGAGCATGGGACGAGCGTTAAGAACTGAATGCTGAGTGCTGAGTGCTGAGCCTTCCGACGCTTGACGCTTCACGTGTAACGTTTCACGTTTCACGGGCTCCATGAGCGTTTTAATCTGCGTCCGCGTGAGTGGTCCTCGAAGGTATGAAAGCGTCCATCTGGTTTGAAAGACTTCCGGCGCATCTTCATGCACATTGTTCAAGAGAAAGACTCGATTGCCCAGGCCGGCCAGAGTCTGCTCCATCCTCTGCTTGTCGAACTTCTTTCCGCTGCTTGCAGCGGCGCCTTCCAGCCCCTCCAACACACGCGCCTTGTCTCGTTCGGTTTGCAGCCGTCCAATGAACCAGGTGCCGGTATTCGCTAAGCCTTTGTAGTCCAGATCGACGGGGTTCTGTGTGGCCAACACCACGCCGAGACCAAACGCACGGGCTTGCTTCAGCAATGTGAGCAAGGGCTGCTTCGACGGTGGATTGGCAACGGGCGGGAAATAACCGAATATTTCGTCCATGTAGAGGATGGCGCGGAGACTGGTTGTGCCGGACTGCGCCCGCACCCAGCCAAGCGTTTGACTGAGCAGCAAGGTGACAAAGAACATGCGCTCCGCATCATTCAGATGCGCGATCGAGAAAATGGCAAGCCTCGGCTTCCCACCAGGCGAATGGAGCATCTGCCCAACGTCGAGCGCCTCACCTTCCAACCAGGCAGAAAAACCCGGCGAGGCTAATAAGTTATTGAGCTGCATGGCGAGGGCAAAGCGTTCCTTCGAGGGATAGAACGAGTCCAAATCCAACACACCGATCTTGGCAATCGGGGGCGTCTGGATCTGCTGGATTAATGTGGCCAGATTCAGATCCTGTCCTGCTTTCCACGTGTGGCCGAGAATCGTCGAGAGGAGAATGTGTTCGCGACTCTTGATCGGGTCAGCCTCGACGCCAATGAAACCCAACAGACTTGTCACCGTCGTGCTGATTCGCTCGCGCAGCATTTCGGGATCGTCGAGAATCTCCTGCGGTGGCGCCGCAAAGGACTTGAGGATGGATACGGGAATGCCCGCGTTACTGCCCGGCGTATAGACGACGACATCGGCCGCATCGCGGAGTTTCTGAATCCGCTCGCTGTTCTGGCCCCAATCCCCCAAGCCGTTCTTCCACATGTCGGCTTGCTGGGTCGCGTAGTCTGCCGGCGTGAGGCCCTTCTTGCGGGCATCGTCCTCATTGATCCACGGTGCGAAATCTTCCCCGCGCAGTTGCGGAAAGTTCAGCATCAGATTGGCGAGATCGCCCTTGGGGTCGATGATGAGCGCAGGGATACCGTCGATGGCTGCTTCTTCGAGGAGTCCAATACAAAGGCCGGTCTTCCCGCTCCCGGTCATTCCGACGCAGACAGCGTGCGTGAGCAAATCTTTGGAGTCGTAGAGCAACCAGCCGGGCTTTGTCTGCTTCGCGATCAGATCGTATGGGCGACCGAGATAGAACACCCCGAGCTTCTCAAAATCCCCGGCAGTGCCGGCCGTTTGAGCGGATTCTGCCAGCTTGGATCCGTCCTTTGCCTGCCCGCGTGTTTCTTTTTTAGATGGCATAGACCGCTTTGTCCTTGGTGTGATGGGGCAGGCGCCCCGGTTACCGTTCACCAGTTTGGCCTGCTGAAATACGAGACGTCGGATTGTTCACAGCTCCGCCTGGTCGGTCCCTCCGCAAGATCGACAAGAAGTAGGCGGCATTTTACGGGCTAGCCATTGTCGCTTCAAGCAGAAAAGGGCATGGGCTCTGTCAGTCGATCGATGCGAGCGGCCGATGCTGGTATCGGGGAAGCTCCATTGACCAATTCCTAGGATGAACGCTAATATCGCGTCGCTCGCACAACCCAAATTTCCAGGAGGACGTATGGCTGAAACCCCTGATGTCTATGCCGACCAATTTCAACTCAACCTTGGGCCGCTCGGGTGCACGCTGAATTTTCAGGTTTCGGGAGCCAATCCGGTCGCACCAGGTGTTCCCCCGCCCATTGAACGAGTGGCCACAGTCCGGCTGAGCCTCCAGCATTTAAAAGCCATGGCGTTTATTTTGCACAAACAAATCGTGGGGTATGAAGCCCAGGCTCAGGTCACGACTGGTCTTCCGGTCGATGTCCTTCGGGCGCTGCAAATTAGGCAAGAGGACTGGGAGGCATTCTGGCGTCCGTAATCTGTTTTGATGAGGGACACATACGATAATAGACCATCATAAAAAATTCCTCGAACGGATATACGGTGTCTTCACACAACAGAGTGTGCCTCGGTCTGGAAGAGTTTCGATGAGACTCCTGATTTCTGTCCTTGCTGGAACATCGTGTGAAGAATTGAATAACCAGAAGAGCATGTTGAGCCTGGCAGGGAATCCTGTTGATCGCCGCCGCTTCGAGGAGTCCGTGCAAACATCAGTCTTCCTTTTCCGGTCATGCTCCACAAACCGCATGGGTGACCAGGCTGTTTGAGTCATAGAGCTGTCGGCTCGGTTTCTTTTGTTTCTTGGATAGGTTGTATGGGCGTCCGAGGTAGAACACCCCGAGTTTTTCAAAGGCTTCCACGGCGCCACACTCCTTTGAGTCGCGTCGGCACGCCTCAAAAAACGTTGTCTTCCAATCTAATTCAGTGCAGGATGCGGGAATGCATTGCCTGACACGAATCACCGTATCGCTTATACTATCCAGTTCGGTCTTGATCGGATGGATTTCGTCCGGTTGGGCGGAAACCACGGCGCAAAGCACCCACTGGGGAGCCCTCGTATTTCCCGACCACGACCGTACCGTTGCGCTAGGATTTACCACCGATCGCTTCACCGAGTTCGATGGAACGGGGAATCGCTATAACGACATTCGGCAGACGTCCGGTTTTAACCTTTGGTCGCTGAGCTGGACGGAACGTCTGGAGCATTTCAAGGGCTGGAATACCAATCTCACGGTCGGAGCAGGTCCCACAGGGGATAGGTTTAGCCGATATCTCCAGAACGATGTCGTGCACAAGTTCCGCGGCCTGACCCCTGTGCCGGTCGGCGCCACACGCGATGCCATCGACTTCATGGCCAGTGGCACGTTGACCAAATGGACGGGATTCTTGGGGAGCGACGATGTCTATTTCTATGGGGTAGGCGGAGCGGCAGGATCCCTTTACTATGAACCCTATGTCCAAATGGGCTTCAGACGATTATCTCTGTTAGAGTTCGTACCGGTCGTGTCTGACTACATACGTTTCTCCGCGTTGGCCCGTGCCGGACGTCCATTCAGTGGAGCTGCGTTTCACCAAGTCTCCAACCATTCCTATCTCGGCCAGGTTTCCGTCGGAATTGGCAACTACCGGCGAAAGGACGGCGATATCCCTGTGGAGTTAGAGGTCGGCCTAACCGTGGATTCAGGTTTGTTCGTAGACCATCGCGGCGATTCGCTGGAAGAACGGTTTGTGACGGCGGCACTCCGCGTCTCAGCCGTAACCTTTGAGACCTGGAACGACCTCATCAACCAGAAGGACTACGGCCCATCCTTCGGCGCTCGTCTGACTGTGGATGTACTCTATCTCTACAATCGAGCTCACCGATTGCTAGACTTCTATCAGTGACCATCACCACGCGTTAAAAATCACGAATACACCGCCGGCCATCAGGTAACCCCCGCCAGGCAGTTCCCTTTCAGAGGCTCCTTCAAATACCACACCGAGAAGACGCAGAAGACAACCAGCGTAATCACTCCTAGTATCGTCTTCAGCTGTTGCTGTCGAAAATTCAAAAAGGGCAATCCGGTTGGCCGGCACCTGGGTACAATACTCAACGCAGCCGATTCTCCAGCTGACAGAATCGCAATCCGCAGTGGCGAGGCCTTTTGCCTGTCGCCATGCCCGGTTCAGTGTCTGGATGCGGTCGTCGCGCCGATACCGGTCTCAGAGCGTACTTGTTGTGCCAGAAAACCGCCGCGGTCCTTTGCGGCCTGGCTGCTTCGGTCAAGGATCGAAAACAACCAGATGCCCACGACTCCGATCGTCATCGAGAACAGCGCCGGCGAGGTGTACGGGAACAACGCGCTGCCTTTCGGATGGCCCAAGGTCGCTTCCCATACCGAGGGTGATACGACCGTGAGCAGCACCGATGAAATCAGCCCGAGAAAACCGCCAATGACAGCGCCGCGGGTCGTGCAGTCTTTCCACAAGACTGATATGAACAACACCGGGAAGTTGGCCGATGCCGCGATCGCGAACGCCAGGGACACCATGAACGCCACGTTCTGTTTCTCGAACAGGATACCCAGCAACACGGCCAGGATTCCGAGCGCCACGGTGGTCAAGCGCGACACCCGCAACTCGGAAGCGCCGTCAGCCTTGCCACCTTTGACGACCGTTGCGTACAGGTCGTGTGACACCGCTGACGCACCCGACAGCGTGAGACCGGCGACGACCGCCAGGATGGTGGCGAATGCTACGGCCGAGATGAAACCGAGAAATACATTGCCACCTACCGCGTTGGCCAGATGTACCGCCGCCATATTGCTGCCGCCCTTGAGCATACCGTTGGCATCGAGGAATTCCGGGTTAGTCAGCACGAAGGTGATGGCGCCGAAACCGATGATGAAGGTCAGCAGGTAGAAATAGCCGATCCATCCGGTCGCCCACATCACCGACTTGCGCGCTTCCTTGGCGCTCGGTACCGTGAAAAAACGCATCAGGATGTGTGGCAGGCCGGCCGTGCCGAACATCAGCGCCATCCCGAACGAGATCGCCGAGACCGGGTCCTTGACGAAGTTGCCCGGCCCCATGATCGACTGACCGGCAGCCGCTGCTTCCGCCGACGTCTTGCCCGCGGCTGTGGCCAGGCCGGCTTTGATCTCGACCGCTTTGGCAAACATCGCCTCCAGGCTGAAGCCGAAATTCAGCAGCACCATGAACGCCATGAAGGTTGCGCCGCCCAGCAGCATGCAGGCCTTGATGATCTGCACCCAGGTGGTTGCCGTCATGCCGCCGAACAACACGTAGACCATCATCAGCCCGCCGACGATGACCACCGCCATCCAGTATTCGAGACCGAACAGGAGCGTGATCAACTGGCCGGCGCCAACCATCTGCGCGATCAGGTAGAACGCCACCACCACCAGCGTGCCAGAGGCCGCGAAGATGCGGATCGGCGCCTGCTTGAACCGGAAGGCGGCGACATCGGCGAAGGTGAACTTGCCGAGGTTGCGCAGGCGCTCGGCCATCAGGAACGTGAGTACCGGCCAGCCGACCAAAAAGCCGATCGAGTAGATGAGGCCGTCGTAGCCACTGGCCATCACCGCTGCCGAAATACCCAGGAACGATGCCGCAGACATGAAGTCACCGGCAATCGCCAGACCGTTCTGGAAACCCGTAATGCCCCCGCCCGCTGTATAAAAAGTAGCCGCCGACTTGGTTCGGGCCGCCGCCCATTTCGTGATGAACAGCGTGAGCAATACAAACACACCGAACATGCAGATTGCCGTCCAGTTGATCGCCTGCTTCTGCGTCTGGCCCACATCCGGGCCGGCGGCATACACCGATCCAGCAACAGCACACAGCGCAGCCACGGTCAGCCCGGAACTCACCGCATTGGGATAGGTGCGATGCCAGCCGGTCATGTCAGCACTTCTTTGGCAATGACGTCGGACAACGCATCGAACTCGCGGTTCGCGCGATTCACGTAGTACGCGGTGAGCACGACCGTAAACACAATGAGGCCAAAGCCGATCGGAATGCCCAGGGTCATCACGCCGGCGCCAAGTTTCTGAGACAGAAAGCTCTTGTTGAACGCCACCAGCAGAATGAAGCCGTAGTAGGCGATCATCATCGCCAGGGTCAGCCGCCAGCCGAAGCGGGTTCGCTTCGCTTTCAGTGCCTGATAGTTTGGATTGTTCGCAATGCGCGTGACTAACTCAGGATCCACGGTGCCTCCTCAAAGTCCTTCCGTCAATGCCGATCGGACCCTGCAAGGATGTCTACATCGCCAGCGGACAGACCTAAATAGGGATTTCCAATAGAAGGAGTTGCCGTAGCATTTCTGCCTCTCAGCGGGATGGCCGAGCTATCCTTCACTGCGCGCAACATCCTCACCCGCCCACCCACTGGCACGGCGATACGTGCCATTAGCCCGAGCGAGGGCCTTCCGACTCACCATATTTCTATTTAGGGAGTGGCCAAGGCTGCCATTTACTGCGCGCATCGAACGAGCACCGTCTCATCGTGCGCGTTCTGCGAGCAAGAAGGGCACCTGACCGCTCCCTCCCCGCCCTTCTTAGGCCGCGCGTTGCGTGAGCACAAAGGATACTCGGTTATCCCGCCTACACCCCCGCTTCCTTCAGCACTTGTCCCGTATAGGACCGCTTCGACTTGGCGATGTCTTTCGGTGGCCCTTCAGCCACGATTTCACCGCCTCGATCGCCACCCTCCGGGCCGAGATCGATGATCCAATCGGCATTCTTGATAACATCAAGATTGTGTTCGATGACCACGACGGTATTTCCCGCCTCGACCAATCGATCCAGCACATCCAGCAACCGCTGCACGTCGGCGAAATGAAGCCCGGTCGTCGGTTCATCCAGAATGTACATCGTGCGTCCGGTCGGACGTTTCGACAGCTCGCGCGAGAGCTTGACTCGTTGCGCCTCGCCCCCTGATAGCGTGGTGGCGGACTGGCCAAGCTTCACATAATGCAACCCGACATCGTGTAACGTGTCGAGTTTCCGTTTGATGAACGGAATATGTTCGAAGAACTCCACGGCGTCGTCCACCGTCATATTCAACACGTCGGCGATGCTCTTTCCTTTGTGGTGAATCTCCATCGTCTCGCGGTTGTACCGTTGGCCCTTGCAGACCTCGCAGGTCACGTAGACATCCGGCAGGAAATGCATCTCGATCTTGATCAACCCATCGCCCTGACAGGCCTCGCAGCGTCCACCTTTCACGTTGAAGCTATATCGGCCTGGCTTGTACCCCCGCACGCGGGACTCGGGGAGATTGGAGTAGAGGTCCCGGATGAAGCCAAACAGGCCTGTATAGGTTGCAGGATTCGAGCGCGGAGTCCGTCCGATCGGGGCCTGGTCGATGTCGATCACTTTATCCAACGCCTCGACACCGAGAAGTTCTTTGCAGCCATCGATCTTCGGTTTTTTCTGATAGAGCAATTGGGAGAGGGAATGGAACAGCACCTCAAGCACCAACGTGCTCTTGCCGGACCCGGACACGCCGGTCACACAGGTGAGCAGGCCGAGTGGAATCTTGGCGGTCATCCCCTTGAGATTGTGTTTTTTGGCTCCTACGATGGACAACAACCCTTTGGCCTTGCGCTCGCGGCGAGGCAGACTGACCATCTGCGTGCCACGGAGATACTGGCCCGTCAGCGAGTCGAGATTTCCCATGACGTCGGTCGGTGTGCCTTGGGCGATAACCTGGCCGCCGTGCGTCCCGGCTCCCGGCCCCATATCCAACAGATGATCCGCCGCCATCATGGTTTCTGCATCGTGCTCCACCACCACTACCGTGTTGCCCAGGTCGCGCAGGCGTAGCAGGGTTTGGAGCAAGCGGCGATTATCCCGTTGATGGAGGCCGATCGACGGTTCATCGAGGATGTAGAGGACGCCGACAAGGCCGGAGCCTATTTGCGTGGCGAGCCTGATGCGTTGGCCTTCTCCACCGGACAAGGTGGCGGCTGCGCGATCCAAGGTCAGGTAGTCCAGCCCGACGTTGACGAGGAACCCCAGCCGTTCGCGAATTTCTTTCAAAATGCGATGGGCAATCGTCAATTCGCGCTCGGTGAATTTCAACGATGCGAAGAAGTCGGCGGCGGCTCGCACGGAGAGATGCGTCACCTCCGCGATCGACTGTTTGGCCAACTTGACGGACAGGCTTTCAGGCCGCAACCGCGCGCCCCCGCAGACCTCGCAGGGTTCCAGTAACGTGAAATCTTCATCGTCAGAAGAGCCGGGTGCCATGGCGTAACCGATGCCGTCACAAGCAGGACAGGCGCCGTGCGGACTATTAAACGAAAAGATGCGCGGCGTGATTTCCGGATAACTGACGCCGCAGCGGATGCAGGCGAGCTGTTCGCTATAGAGCGACACCTTCCCGTTGTCTGTCAGCACCCCGACCAGCCCACCGGCGAGTTTCAGCGAGGTCTCCACTGAATCGGCCAACCGACGCGTCAACGCCTCGTTTGGTTTCATCACCAATCGATCGACGACAATCTCGATCGTGTGTTTCTTCTGTTTATCGAGCGCGATGTCCTCGCCCAAGTCAACCAGCTGACCATCGACCCTGGCTCGGACGTAGCCGGCCCGTCGCATATCGAGGAGTTCTTTGCGATACTCACCCTTCCTGCCACGGACGATCGGAGCCAAGAGCTGAAACTTACTTCCTTCCGGCAGCAAGCCGATGGCATCGACCATCTGTTGGACGGTCTGAGCGGTGATTTCATCGCCGCACTGGAAGCAGGAGGGGCGTCCGACCCGGGCAAAGAGGAGGCGGAGGTAGTCGTAAATTTCCGTCACGGTGCCGACGGTGGAACGGGGATTGTGGCTGGTGCTCTTTTGTTCGATGGAAATAGCGGGCGAGAGGCCTTCGATCGAATCGACGTCGGGCTTGCCCATTTGTTCGAGGAACTGTCGGGCATAGGCCGAGAGCGACTCGACATATCGCCGTTGCCCCTCGGCATAGATCGTGTCGAAGGCCAGCGATGACTTGCCCGACCCGCTCAGCCCCGTGATCACAACGAGCTGGTCGCGCGGGATGGTGACGTCGATATTCTTGAGGTTGTGCTCCCGCGCCCCTTTAATGACGATCGAGTTCTGCATCAGGGGCGGGATTATAGCATGAGGACTTCGCTATCTTGACAAACCCGGAAGCCGGGTGCTACCACGCTATGATGGTACAAGTGGATACACCGCCTGTTCAGGAGGGGGCCGACGCCCCAGCGGCTCCGATCGCCGTATCGACGTGGACAGGGTCGGCCCGTGAACAAGCCGTTCAGCGGATGTTTACGTCGATCGCGAGTGTCTACGACCTGAACAACACGCTGTTAAGCTTTGGGCTGCATTACCGGTGGAAGAAGATTACCGCCTCCTATGTTCCCGTCACGACTGGAGGCCGGGCACTCGACGTGGGGTCCGGTACAGCTGATCTGGCGCTCCTGGTTGAACCGCGTATGGGGGACAATGGCCGCGTGATTGCCTCCGATCTGAACCATGCCATGCTTGCTGAGGGGTTGAAGAAAGTGATTGGACGGGGCCTGGGGAAGAAGATTACCTGTCTCGAAGCCAACGCTGAGCACCTGGGATTTCCCGATAGGACATTCAATGCCGTGACCACTGGGTTTTGCATGAGGAACGTCGGCGATCTCAGGCAAGCGCTCACGGACATTCACCGCATTTTGCAGCCAGGCGGCCGGTTTGTGTGCCTGGAGTTCTCCCGGCCCGTTTTTGGCTGGTTGCGGGCTCTCTACGATTGGTATTCGTTTAAGCTTCTTCCCTGGGTCGGTACGAAAGTGGCGCATGACACGACCGGCGTGTACGAGTATCTTCCGGCCTCCATTCGGAACTTCCCGGACCAGGAACGATTGAAGCAGATGCTCCTCGACGTCGGCTATCGTCAGGTCACCTATCGCAACCTGAGCGGTGGGATCGTGGCGATTCATGTGGCAACGAAATGAAGTGCTGAGTCCTGAGTGCTAAGTTGTTGAAACTCATAGCCCATAGTTACTAACTCAGAACGCTTATGGAATCGATTCTTTACATTTTTCTCCCTTGCAAGAAGGTCTACCCGATTGGGGTGACTTATCTTGCCGATTTTATTCATCGGCGCAAGCCGGATGTACGGCAGCGCATTCTCGATCTGTCCCTTTTTCCTGACGGCCAGCGGCTCAGTGCAGTTCGCGATGCCGCTACGGAGTTCAAACCGGACCTCGTCTGTTTCTCCTGGCGCGACATTCAGATCTTTTCCCCGCACGAGGGAGATTCCTCGCTGGAACATGCGTTCAATTTTTACTTTGCCAGCAACCCGATCAAGCGAGTCGCCGCCTCGTTTGCAGGGGTGAAGCAGCTCTACCGCTACTACAGTCATATCCGGGCGGCGCTTTCCTATCCCTGGTTGATCGCGAAGGAGTTTCCGAAGACGCAGATCATGATCGGTGGCGGAGCCTTTACCGCTTTTGCCGACCAGCTCATTCAGAAACTTCCTGAAGGAGTCATTGGGATTCTCGGGGAAGGTGAAGATGCCATCCTCAAGGTGATTGAAGGCCAGTCACTGGAGAACGAGCGCTATATTCTCAGGGAAGGAAAGACGGTGAGAAAGGGTCAGCAGGGTTCACCAGCTCTGCTCGATGCGCTGACGGTCGACTTGCCTTACCTGACCACGATTTTCCCGCAGCATCGGGAATATTTGGACGAATCCATCGGGGTCCAGTCGAAGCGAGGCTGCCCATACGACTGCGCGTTCTGTCTCTACCCCTACATTGAGGGGAAACGGGTGCGCTATCGGCCACCCTCCATGGTCGTGAAGGATATTTCTCAGCACTATCATCAATGGGGCGCCAGGCGGTTTTGGTTTACGGACGCCCAGTTCATTACCGGGAAAGAGGCCTATCCCCAATGCACCGAGATCCTTGAGCGGATTCTCGCCGAGAAGCTGGAGATCGAATGGTCCGGTTATATCAGGACTTCACTGATTACTCCGGAACTGGCCAAGCTCATGGTCAGGTCTGGCGTCGGCGATCTGGAAGTGGCCATTACGTCTGGCTCTCAGATGGTGCTAAACGATCTCCACATGGGATTTAAGCTTGAGCGGCTTTACGATGGCTGCCGTTATCTGGCGGAGGCGGGATTCAAGGGGAAGGTCATTCTCAACTACTCGCTGAACAGCCCGAAAGAAACCGAGGAGTCTTTGCTTCAGAGCGTGGAGTCCTATAAAAAGGTTGCCTCGATCCTGGGTGAAGAGCGAGTGTTTCCCCTGATGTTCTTTCTGGGCATTCAGCCAAACACCGATCTGGAAGAACGGCTGTTAGAGGAAGGTTACCTTTCGGCTGGCTATAACCCGCTGATGCTGACCCCGACGAGTATCAGAAAGCTCCTGTACAACCCGGCGCCACTTAACTCGTTTATCGCCAAGGCCTGCCTCCGCGCCTGGGAGCGGAAAGAAGGAAGCCGGGATCCACGGAAGTGGACAGGATCCCTCTCTCAGTCTCCAAAAGAGTCAGGCTCTTACGCCGATAAGAATTTGATTAAAGGGATTGAGGGGAACTCTGGCCGGGATGCGCTCTTGTCTCTAGAAGAGATCCTCCGCTCCCGACAATCGATTCGCTCCGCAAAGAATTCGGACGAAACATCCGTGGTGACCCCAGCCTCATAACGTCGTTCCGCTTCCCTGCATCGATACCTTGCTTTCGAATTCAGACCGGTGCTAGCATACACATCCTTTGAGGCGTGGAACGCACGTCAACCGTTTGGAATTTTTGATAATTACTCTCGTTCGCCCTGGCCTGGAGGGCATCCTGAGGAGACACCTTAATGTATAAGACGATCTACGTACCGGTCGATAACTCCGACCATTCCAATACGGCCGTCGACATCGGAGTGCAATTCGCCAAAACCTTCGGCTCGAAGATCGTGGGGAGCCACGTGTATGCAGCTAAAATGCATGATAAGCGCTTCAAGCAGATGGAAGCGGGCTTGCCTGAAGAGTACCACGATGAAAAAGAGCTCGACCGGCAGCGACAAATCCACGATTCGCTGATCACCCGCGGTCTTCAGATTATCACCGATTCCTACCTCGACTACGTCGATAAGAAATGCGCGGAAAACAATCTTCCGATCGAGCGCCGCTCGCTCGAAGGCCGGAATTGGAAAGTGCTGGCCGAAGATATCAATACCAATGCCTATGATCTGGTGATCATGGGGGCCTTGGGTGTCGGCGCCGTCAAGGATAGCGTCATCGGCAGCAATACCGAGCGCGTGCTGCGTCGTGTGCGGAATTCTGACATGCTGATTATCAAGCAAATCCAACCCATGACCGGTGGGAGAATCGTGGTGGCGGTGGACGGCAGCCCCTATTCCTTCGGTGGGCTCATGACCGGCCTCGCGCTGGGCAAGGCCTTCAACATGCCGGTCGAAGCTATTTCGGCCTTCGACCCCTATTTCCACTATGCCGCCTTTCACAGTATCTCGGGCGTCCTCAATGAAGAAGCCGGCAAGGTGTTCCGCTTCAAGGAGCAGGAGAAGCTGCACGAGGAAATCATCGACAGTGGTCTCGCAAAGATCTACCAGTCGCACCTCGACATCTGTCGAGAAATCGCTCAGGCCGAACAAACCGACGTCAAGACCACCCTGTTGGACGGCAAGGCCTTCGAGAAGATCATTCAATATGTGCGTAAGGATATCCCGGCATTGCTGATCGTTGGACGGATCGGCGTGCACAGTGACGAGGATATGGACATCGGCAGCAACACGGAAAATCTGTTGCGGTCCGCGCCCTGCAATATCCTGGTGTCGAACCGGAAGTATGTACCGCCGATCGACACGCTGGCGGAATACACGATCGCCTGGACTGAAGAAGCCCTCCGCCGGATGGAAAAGATCCCCGTATTTGCCAGAGGGGTCGCCAAGACCGCGATTCACCGTTACGCCATCGAAAAGGGCCATACCATCATCAGTAACACGGTCGTCGATTCAGCTGTGGGAGACCTCCTGCCTAAGGGGGCGATGGATGCCATGCATGCGCTGGGTGGCAGTCTGGATGCCGCAGGCATCGACCGAGAAAAAATGCAGGCTGACGAATCCGTGATGAAGGATCTCATGGGCTCGACGCTGAGCGGCATGATGACCGAGGTTGTGGGAGACAAGCCGAAAGTGAGTGCCAGCACCCAAGCGTATTTGGACCGGATGAACCAGAATTACTTCGTCTGCGACGGTTGCGGCTACATCGGAAAGGGCGAGACACCCGTGAAGTGCCCTGTCTGCGCCGCAGGAGGCGATCGCTTCAAACTGGTCGACAAGCAGCTTTTTGAAGCAGCGGCGCATGTGGAAGGGGTTCTCGAAACCGACCTGGCCTACGATGACGTTCCGATGCAATGGACGAAAGATGCCAAAGAGGGAATC
Organism: Nitrospira sp.; assembly: GCA_005116945.1. Lineage (GTDB taxonomy): Bacteria > Nitrospirota > Nitrospiria > Nitrospirales > Nitrospiraceae > Palsa-1315. Next base: position 21,965 of record SWDH01000026.1, on the reverse strand, counting down.
CGTGCGGTCCCGGCCGGCTTCCAACGTCGGCGCGCTAAGGCCAAAATTGAGAAGACTGCTCGTAAGCTCGGCATGACCACGATCACGCTGGAATATGCCGCACCCATGATTCAAGAAGCGGCCTCAGAAGACTATACCCCCATCTTTGCGAACAAGGGAACCGGTGCCTCCAATGCAGCCCAGGCTACCGTGGCTGCGGCAACGAGCGGCACCAATGGCGCGACCTCCACGGATGAGAACGGTCAAGGAAATGGCCACGCGGCGGAACCTTCCCCCGCCGCTCCCTACAGCTGGCTACCCGAAGCGCAGTCACGGCTAGAGCGGGCTCCTGAAGGGTTTATGCGTGACTGTACGCGTGCCCTCATTGAAAAACATGCCGATAAGCTCGGCATCACGGTCATCACGGCTGAAGTGGCTCATGAGGGCATCGAGCAGGCTAAGGACTACATGGCGGAAGCCATGAAGACCGGCAACCTGAAGGACATGATTGCCGACCTGACCGGCAAAAGAAGTGCATAGTTCTGAGTGCTGGGTACTGAGCGAATACCCGCGGCAAAGTCATTCTGACTCAGCATTCAACTCTTAGCACCCAGGACTCGTACTTATGGGTAAATCGCTTCCAATTTTTAATGCACCGTCTCCAGCGGGCGCATTTGGCAATATTCAGCAACAGGTCTCACAGTTCTTTAGCCCGCCATCCCCGGCTGCTGCCCCGCACGATGGCCGGACGGTCGATGACTTCAAGCCCTACCTCATCGCGCTGAACCTCACGAAGCGTTGCAATCTCAAATGCGATCATTGCTATCTCGACGCGACGACGAAATCCGCGGGCGGGGATGATGAACTCTCGACAGAAGAATGCTATACGCTCATCGATCAGATTGCCGAGGTCAATAAGGGCTGCCTCCTCGTGATCACGGGCGGCGAACCGCTTGTCCGTCCCGACATCCTCGATATCGCCCGGCATGCCGTGAAGCTTGGTTTCATGGTGGTATTTGGAACCAACGGCATGTTGATCGATGATCGGATGGCGAAGGAACTAGTCGAGATCGGCGTGATGGGCATGGGCATCAGCATCGATTCGCTCGAGCCTCAAAAACACAATCGTTTTCGTGGCGTGCCTGGCGCATGGGAAGCCGCGCTCGCCGGCATCGAGGCCTGCAAGCGGAACGGGTTGGCTTTCCAAGTGCACTTCAGCGCACAGCCCATGAATTACCAGGAGCTGCCCTCGGTGATCGAGTGGGCACACCAGCTTGGCGCTAAAGTGCTGAATGTATTTTTCATGGTCTGCACCGGTCGCGGCGAAGAACTCACCGACATCACCCCGGCCCAATACGAAGAGGTGCTTGGCTACCTGGTTAATTGTCAGGATCATTACAAGGGCATGCTCGTCAGGGCTCGATGCGCGCCGCATTTCAAACGGCTTGCCTACGAGAAAGATCCGAACTCGCCGATCACCAAAGCGACGGGCTATATGGGGGGTGGCTGTCTTGCCGGTACGAACTACGCGCGCGTGACCCCTAACGGTGAACTGACCCCTTGCCCTTATATGCCGCTTTCAGCCGGGAATATCCGCGAAACCAGCTTCGTCGATCTGTGGGAACAGTCCGATGTGTTTAATTCTTTTCGCTACCCGCACCTGAAGGGTAAATGTGGCGATTGTGAATATACCGACATCTGTGGCGGCTGCCGCGCGCGGCCCTACGTCGATCACGGAGACTGGCTGGACGAAGATCAATGGTGTCTCTACACGCCGAAGGGTGGAGAGAAAATCAAAGTGGCATTTAATATGCCGGAAGAAAGTTCTGTGGCGTGGGATGAAGATTCAGAAACTCGACTCAACCGGATTCCCTACTTCTTGCGCGCCATGGTGAAAAAAGGCGTTGAAAAGCATGCCCGTGAGAATGACATCCCTCTTATCACAATCGAGCTGATGGAAGAACTCCGCAAGAAACGATTCGGCAACGATGCCCCGGTCTTCAATTTTGACGTAAAAGATAAGGGCTGAGGGGGCAGGGTCGGTTCCCTCTACAGACCTTCAAGCCGCTGGTCTCTCGTTCCCTCATCAACCTATGGACGCGCTGCTCAGCCTCGTCACAGACTTCAATACGCTGATCCCGATCCTCAACCATTGGGTGCACTTGACGGCCGCAGTCATCTGGATCGGCGGAGTTGCGTTTCTCATCATGGCAGTAACTCCTGGACTGAAGCACGCCGTGGCCAAGGAGCAGATTAAGCCGATCACCGATGCGTTCTATCAGCATTACAAGAAATTCGCAGGCATTCTCCTCGTCATCTTGCTATTTACCGGTGGCATTAATTTCCACTATGTGAATCAGCTCATCACCGGGCAGACCGGCAGCGGGATCCAGCATCATGCGAAGTATCTGACCGTCTTTTTTGTGAAGCTGTTTCTCGTCCTCTGTCTTCTTACGCTCTTTCTATACTCGGTGCTCTTCAAGTCCGACGAGGCAGAAGAAGGCAAAGAAGAATCCTACGAAGTGATCCCTTTCCAGCAAGCTGCCCTTTGGATCGGCATTTTTATTCTCCTCTGCGCCGCCGCAATGAAACATCTCCACCAATAGGTCACGCGCTATTTCTCACTTTCTGGCCCTTTCGTGTATCGGCTTGTCCTGGGCCTGTATCTTCTAGGATACGCAGTGTACGGAATCAGATACCGACTGTCCGAAGGCTTCGCTTTCTCGCACACCGAACTCACCACATGGACTCAACGACTTACAGTCTAGTGACGGGAAGTTTTGACAGCGAGAAAATCTGGTACAGGGGTTGCTAGGTAGTTCTCGTATCACGCCTGACATCAGCGTGAGTGAGCGATACATACCGTCTGAAAGATTTTTGGCGAAGCGAAACCGCCGGCGGGTCCCCACTCAAGAGGTGCATACCTCTCACGCAGGTGGGACTACCTCTGGACTATGCCCGTTCGGAGCCCTCCCGCCGCCACACGCTTCCGCCATCGGGGCCGCGCCATGCTCTTGCCAGTGGCGCGGTCCCCTCATTCGGCCGCATCAGGCGAAGCGATGCATTCAGGCCATAGCTTGAGCGATTTATCGCAGAGCCATCTGAAGGAATACGCCATGTCGTCGATTGAGCAGCCAGCTCCGAGTCATTCCATCAAGCCTGAGCGTCGGAGGGCACCGGCTCCGTCCTCCAGGCTGCCCGAGACAGAGCCGCCACAGCCTCGAATGGTTCGGCTCACAGTCAACCTTCCTGCTGACTTGGTCGATCGTGTGCGTAATGCTGTGTATTGGAGCCCTAGTTTGAAGCTCTCATGGCTGATTGCGCAGTCTCTGCGGACTTCTCTGGCAGAGATGGAATCTTCACGGCAAGGCCCTTTCCCTCAACGTAAGAACCCGCTCCGTGCAGGGCGACCTCGAATGGTTGGCCAGACCATGAAGGTATCCCCCCGTGCAAGGCTCGCCAGAAACGGGGCAACGCATTCGGCTGAGGGAGTCAGTCGGGCGACCCTTGTTCCCCCATCTCTTGAGTGACGGGGACCTGCACATAGTTTCTCCATCTTTAGAGCGCACTCTCCCATTATCATCCCATCATTTCTCTGCCGTCTCGCCTGCCAAGAGTCTATTCGAGATTCACCAGTTCTAGCAGGTTGCTGAAAAAATCAGTTTTTGTGCGGCAAGGTCCACTGGTAATAGGTAGGTTGATCGTGCCGGATTACCGGCAGGATGCCCAAAAAGGCTGTCCAGCAAGGCCGCAGCGAGCGAAGAGGTGAGGCGTACGCTTTGGTACGTTGAGACTCTGAGCGACGCGAGAACGCCGCTGGCAGACTTTTTCAGCATCCTGCCAGGGTCTTACCCCCTTGAGCAATGTTGGGCCAGCGTGGTTGGCGTCAGACTAGTCCCGCCAGACTGGAGAGGAAATCGAATCGGCCGGTGCGTATGGCTCTGTTGGCCTCCTGATTGCAATTGGGTCACGCGCTGCAGTAGCGTGGCGTGCATGCGTTGGTGGGGGCAATTGGTTCTATGGTGACCGAGTTTGTCGTGACGGCCGGCGAGTTGCCAAAACGATTGGATATCTTTCTCGTCAATCGTGAGCCCAAGTTATCGCGATCGGCCTTGCAGCGGTTAATTGGGCAAGGGCGTGTGCGGATCAACGGTCAGACCGTCAAGCCCAGTCTCAAGATCAAGCCTGGCGATAGGATCACCTTTGACATTCCCAAAGCGGAGCCACTGGAACTCAAAGGCGAGTCGATTCCACTCGAAATTCTGCATGAGGATGAGGTGTTGTTGCTGTTAAACAAGCCGGCCGGCCTCGTGGTCCATCCTGCGCCCGGTCATTGGGCCGGCACACTGGTCAATGCCCTTCTCCATCATTTTCAGACGTCCGGCGGCACAGCATCGACGATCGGCGGGAAAGAACGGCCCGGGTTGGTTCATCGCCTGGACAAAGACACATCCGGCGTGATGGTGATCGCGAAGACGGACGAGGCCCATCGTGCACTCTCTGCTCAATTTAAACAGCACACGATCACGCGAGTGTACGAGGCTCTCATTTCCGGCGTCCCGAAAAAGGGACATGGGTTGATCGAGCTGGCGATCGGGCGTGACAAGAAGGAACGAAAAAAGTTCTCTGCCCACACAGCCCGCCCCAAGGAATCTGTGACGGAATACAAGGTGGATCATCGGTTTGGCAAACTCGCGGCCCATGTATTGTTGTACCCGCGCACAGGCCGCACCCACCAACTTCGCGTGCATCTCGCTTCCTTGGGCCATCCTATTCTGGGAGATCAGACCTATGGCGGGAAGAAAGTCTGTACCGTAGAGGGGGTCGAGATTCCCCGTGTGATGTTGCATGCGAGGACGCTAGGATTTCATCACCCCTCTACCGGTGAGTTTCAAGAGTATATAAAGCCCTGTCCATCCGATATGGAGCAGGCCGTTCAGGCTCTTGATGGCCTCACGCCTCCTCACGGCGTCAGAACATCGTGACAGGTCTCGCTCACGTGGCGTCATCAATGCCGCTCGAAGGATGAGTGCATGCAAACGGCCGATGTGCTAGATGCGATTGGTGGACTAGTCGCTCAGCTGAAAATCTATGCGGCAAAATTGCCGCCCATTGTTCACTTGTCGGCAATACCGACCGGCGTGAAGCCCAAGGTTGAGGCGATAGAGGAATATGAGGACATCGTCTCTCGGTTCAGGGGCCAGAGTGCAGGAACCTCCTATAAAGGCCTGAACGAGTTATTTGTGGAATCGCTGGAAGCCTTCGAGGTTGGCCGATTGCTCGGCTCCGTTCATCCACTTCTCTCAGTGCTCGATCATCTTGAACGGATGCAGCGAGATCAGGAAATAGAAGTTGGACGGATTGACCAAGGGCGCATGGGCGAGTACCGGGCCACACTGAATAAAATTCTCCCAGGCAACAAGCCGGAGTTGGACGGCGCCGGGCGAGGGATATAGCAGAAGCCGAATGTCCGGGAGGGGAAGGGGCACAGGGACGCCACCGGGGTATTGATCATCGGAGGATCCAGGAGGCTTAACCGCTCAGCGGAACAGGGAATTTTGTTTCGCATATGTGATGTTCCCAATTGCTCTCGACCCCGCTTCTCTTCCGTCGTAGTCTGAAACAGGCCTGGGAAACTGTCAAGAATTCATCCGTTTTCACCGGGCGCTGCATCACCGCGACGTTTCTTTCACCGACACCACGCAGAGCCTATTCTCAATTGCGTGGGGTCCGGTTAGGTATGGAGAAGATACAGGCTCTGCTAGCGATAGAATTGTGTGTGTTCGTGAGGTGAACCACCGCCAGCGCTACATAAGGTGAGGCAACACGCACACCGGTGAGGCCTCCTGTATACCTCACGGCTTTGTCAACATCGGCGAGGCAGCCCCTTCGCACTGACCGGTGTCAACCACAGATAGTCCGCAACTTTTTCGTCAATCATACCTTGTAACTCCTCGATGCGCCCCACGTCGAACGACGTCATATAGACGCTGATCTGGCGGACCTGATCCGTGAGGCGGCGAGTCACTCGCTTGGGAACCGGAAGGTTGTATTGGATGTGTCCGGCCCCTGTATAGCTCACCAGCGGACCGGCCATCGTATCGCTCAACGAACGAATCTGGTTGAAGCGACGGACTAAGGTCTTCGCCATCCCTTCGTCACGAAACATGGACGCGTCGAGCATGGTTTGGTAGAGGCTATCATCCCCCTTGCCATGACAAGCCTGGAGCTGCTGAAGAATACGGGCTCGATAGATCGGATCATCAACAATGGCCTCATCCTTCATGTCCCATTGCGCCATCATGGGATCAGACCCTGCTTGGGCCAAACCATTCTTGGCCACGATCCTTACCAACGACTTTGGAGGATTCATCGCATCCACAGTCCAATGGTACTCTTTCGCCAACTGAACCAGCGGTTCATAATCTTCTAACTGGCCGCCCCAGTTCTCTCGCCACCGGACTGCCTCTAGGAATTCCTGCCGGTTCATGTCTGACCCTGACACATACCGATCCAGTGCCGCTTGACCATCCCAACCGAACATCTCCATGGCTAAGGCCGGTGTGCGCCCCCCCGCCTTCAGCCACCGCAACACCATCAGCGCTGCGTCGATATGAAATCGATTGTGATGTTCCTCTCCTAGGTAAATAATGTCCTGCTGGAGCAACGACCCTGCCCATTGATCAAGGGAAACCGGTTGACCCGTCTTCGTATCAATGATCTGCCATTCTTTGAACAATGCATTCTGCCCGTTCTGTGAAGAGGCAGAAGATTTAGCCCCTCCTCCACTCATGCAGGCGGCGGTGAAGCACAATACTCCGATGATCAGCAGCACCTGACCTGTGCCGAGGATTGCTCGTATAGCAAACAATACTGGTGTCTTGAGCATAGTGTGTCCTAACACAGGTCTATCGAGATGGGCAAGACGGAACCTTGACGCTGGTGGGCGAGGTCGTTATGCTGCCGCATTGTAATCAACCGACAATGACGGATGGGCTTTCCCGCCCCGCACCACACGATTCATGGAATTGGATTCTCCCGCACAGGTCCTTGCAGACTTTCGCTCACAGGTCACTCAACTCTTGCAGGAGCGCGATAAAGAGTGGGAAGCTTCTCGCCAATTAGTTGAAGCAAAGCAGCTCGCGGCGACATTGAAGCGGCTGATTGAAGAAGCCCACCGCGTCGATCTTCCCATCATTGTCCAAGATGCCGTCACCTTGGCGTTGGGAGGCTCAGAAGCCACCAGTATTCAAAGTCTACCAGGCCCTCGGCTCAAAGAACTGACAGGGCTCCCTCCAACCAAAGCCATACGGGCCCTCTGTGTATGGTTCGGCATCCTTGAAAGCCCGACGCCCCAGTGGCCTGTGACATCCCAGCAGAGTCAAGAGATCGAGGCGTTCGCCCAGTCGCACACCAATCCCTTTGACCTCTTGCTCGACGCAGACGTCGCCTCCCTGCTTGATCTAGGAGCTGGCGACCTCTCCTTCGCTACAGAGCTGGTTGAGCTCTACGTCACCCCTCTGCAGCACGGGCAGCGCGAATTGATTCTTCATGCGCTCGACCGGCTTCAACCAGGATCAAAACTCGGTGGCCCCCTCCATCCAGAGCGAGAAACTCTCAACGGCCTGCGATCTCGAGCAGGACTCTCGTTTCAATTCTATGGGAACCAGGACATGTTCGACCTGGATAGCCTCGATCAGGCGAGAAAGCTTGCACCCCGCTACACGATCGCGACCTGCTGGGCCCCCGCGACACCCACGTTTGCCTATGAACCGACTCGATTGTCTGAATCCATCGTCGCGCAAGACCTCCATCAGACCAAAGGCACGTTCAAACAGACCCGCTATTCTGGCGAACCGGCACTGGAGGTCCAACATGAAGGCCGTGCGCTCCTCTTTCCCTCTTGGAAATTCGACGTTCGAGGCCCGCTCGCTCTGCTCGACCTGATGGCACGCCGTGGCCTCCTCTGCGTTCTGGGAGCCGTCGATACCCAGGTCTTCTGGGAAATTCTTGCGCAACTACTCGACGATGTCCGTTATCGACCTGCTAATCAGCCATTCACTCCAGAAAACCTCCCCGTGGTATTCGGCCCAATCTTCGAACAGCTTTCGCGCCTTGCAATCGGGGACGGGCTGAACTTGTCGGATTGCGGTCCATTACGCCAAGAGATTCCACGTGTCCTTCCCCTTCTCCCGAAGCAGAATCCCTCCTACCGTTTTCGCTCCATCCAGATCCGCCGTGGAGCCATCTTCCCAGGAGTTCCCGCCAGCAGAACTGCCCGACGGTTTCCTGATATGGCCGAAGAACACCCTCCGTGGATGCTGATCCTCGTCCCTGAATAGGCTCGAACGAGAATAGCCCAGCCGGCGCAAAGCCTTACACCTCGCTCTTTCCAGAGTGGTCACTGCAAGAACTCAGGTGAAAATTGACCATCTACCGACCCTTTGTTAGACTTCGAGCGTGTCAAAATACCCTGCATTCGTGAACCATCAGGACCACTAATCCCAACATGAACTCATCTCACACCATCCGGTCGATCCAGGACAATATTGCGCTGGTCATCAAGGGAAAGACTCATGTCATCGAAATGGCAGTCGTCTGCCTGCTGGCACGGGGCCATCTTCTCCTTGAAGACGTGCCTGGCGTCGGAAAGACCACGCTGGCGCACAGCTTGGCTCGATCATTGAGCTGTTCGTTCAAACGCATTCAATTCACCAGCGATCTCTTGCCGTCCGACATCGTCGGAGTCTCCATGTTTAATCGGCAAAAACAAGGATTCGAATTTATACCGGGACCGATTTTCGCGAATGTCGTGCTGGCCGACGAGATCAATCGCACCACACCGAAGACCCAGAGTAGTCTCCTGGAAGCGATGGGTGAAGCACAGATTTCAGTTGATAATCAGACACACCCGCTTGAGCAACCCTTTATGGTGATCGCCACCCAGAACCCCGCGGAATACCATGGGACATTCCCCCTTCCCGAATCCCAGCTCGATCGGTTTCTAATGCGCCTCTGCATTGGATATCCCACGCTCACGGAAGAGAGAAAGGTGCTCAACCGTGCGTATTCGTTGCACCCAGCTGAAATGCTGGATCCGGTTCTGTCGGCCCAGGAAGTATTGGCTCTGCAAGCCCGTGTGGATCAGGTCCACATGGAAGAGAGTCTGACTGATTATCTCCTGGCGATTGTACAAGCCACCCGTCAGAGTGAACTCTTATCCTTGGGGGTCAGTACGCGCGGCGCGCTAGGGTTGAGCAAAGCGGCCAAGGCCCTGGCCGTCGTCCGAGGGCGCGACTACTGCCTCCCCGATGACATCAAAGAACTGGCGCCGATTGTGCTGTCTCACCGCGTCATGCTGAACCGAACCCATGGCATGCGGACACAGAGTTTCGAACAGGCGGAACGTATGGTGCTCGATATTGTCGAGACCGTCCCCGTCCCGGTCTAGTCAGTCAGCGGTGGATGTCCCGGCCAACCGGCTACATGAGGCGCGTGAAGCACCTATTCCTCAACCTCCGTGCCGCCTCACCTCTCTCGTTCATTCGAGGCCTCTCACAGAAACGGTCAATCCGTCTCACATCTGAAGGAACAAAGTTCCTTCTCTTCACCTTCGGGATCGGACTCGCCGCCATCAATACCGGTAACAATTTGTTTTACTTGCTCTTTGCGATGATGCTCAGCCTGATCGTGATCTCTGGGCTGCTCTCAGAGCACTGCCTGAAGCGCCTGGAATTTCACCGCCATGTCCCCGACCTCATCATCGCCAACGAGCCGACCTCCCTCACACTTTCAGTGACGAATCGCAACCGTCACCTACCCAGCTTTTCTTTACGTTTTTTCGATGTCGTCGAAGGCAACGATGTCGATCGAGGTCTCATGATCCCTTTCCTGCCGGCACAGGGCTCGATGCTCTTGTCCTATCCACTCCTTGCGACGAAACGAGGCCGGATCCGGATTGAAGCCACTCGAGCTCACACGCTGTTCCCATTCGGCCTGTTCCTCAAGAAAGGGCGTTACCCTCAGGAAACGCATCTGCTCGTCAGCCCACCCATCAAACCGCTCACTTTGCGATTTGTGGATGAATTAGTCAGTGAGGGGCAAGGAGAATCCATCCCACAACGAGGAGATGGAACTCAACTCTACAACCTCCGCCTCTATCGACCGGGCGATGACTCCAGAGCGATTCATTGGATGACCACTGCCCGCACGTCTCAGCTGATCGTTCGGGAAACAGAAGCGGAGGATCAAAGGCGGATCACCGTCATCTTGTCAATCGTGGCCCCTGAAGAATGCGATGCCCTCTTCGAGCGGAGCGTGACATTCGTAGCGTCACTGCTGTCACAACTGACCGAGCGAGCCTACCCTGTGCGACTGGTTGTCGGAACGGTAGACTCGGGACTCGGGTCGGGATCCGGTCATCTCTTGGCGATGCTGCGCGTGTTGGCGTTATGCGAACGGCGGTTACCTGACACTGGTGGTGCCCAACAGGGCGAGAGCCTCCCGCGCATGCATAACGACGAGCAAGGCTATACGGTGGCGGTTTTGCCATGGTCGGATCAGGAGGCTTCTGCGAGCCCGGTACAAGCTGATCGGATACTCCATGCCGCGCAGCTTGAAGAATTGACACATGCTTTTTGATCGGGCCTTTACCATCAGCGCTGTTCTCCTTGCCACCACGGCGTTCAGTGGGCTCGTACTGGTGCAGAGCGTCCCGCTCTGGCTCGCATTCCCCACCGTGATCATCCTCATCATCTCGCTGCTTCGCGCTGAAGGGAATGGAATCATTCGTCGGGCAATGGCCCGGGTCACCGTCTCGGCAACCTTGTGGAATATCCTGCTGATCTGCGCCTTCCTCATATTACTGATCGATCTCACCGTGGTGTCACAAGACTTGCTCCCGGCCGGTATCCACTTTCTCGTCGTGTTGCTGGATATCAAGTTACTCACTCTTCAACAACGGCGTGACTATCGGCATCTCTACGCGATTAGCCTGATGGCCATCTTGGCGTCCGCCGCACTGACGACCGACGCGTGGTTTATCCCCATATTTCTGCTGTACCTGCTTGCGGCAGTCTGGATGCTCTTGCTGTATCACTTGACCCACGAACCGGACGATCTCTCTCCCGGCATCACATCCTCAAGCACGGCAGCCGGTCACGCAACATTTCCAAGTGGCCTCACTCGCCGGTTCTTTTGGTTGACCAACGGAACGGCCCTCATGACCATTGCGATGACGCTGACTATTTTCTTTCTCATTCCTCGCATCGGCGCAGGGATGTTTCAGAAAACAAGCGGGGAAACCGTGCGGACGACCGGGTTTTCTGATCGTGTCGACTTGGGCACAATCGGGTCAGTCAAACAAGATCCGCAGATCGTCATGCGAGTGGAATTGCCTGACCAACCCGCCGTTCAAAAAGATCGACTCTACCTGAGAGGACTCGCGTACGATCAGTACAATGGGCGATCATGGAACCACAGCGAAACCCGACGTCGCTCGCTGAATTCCGTCGATGAAGGAAGAGTATTCCTCGTTCGCTCAACCGGCCTCCCTCCCGGCAACCTGTCGATACCGATCCGTCAAGATATCCTGCTCGAAACACTCGATACCGCTGTCCTGTTTGCCGCACCATTCGCTGAGCGGGTGAGCGGCGAGTTTCTGACGGTCCTGACCGATACCATGGGTGGACTGTACTTGCCCTCTCCTCCTTCTTCCCGTATCCGATACTCCGTGACCTCGCACGTGACACGCCTGGCCCAGGACGAACGGACCGCATCGACCCTCGTCTACCCAGACTTTATCCGTTCCCACTATCTTCAGGTTCCTGAGGAATCACAGCTGGTGAAGGACCTCGCGCATCGCGTCACTCAAGAAGCCACGACTCCTTTCGGGCGAGTGTTGGCCATCCATCAACATCTCTTGGAAAATTACCACTACAGCCTTGAAAACGATACGGTCACGCTCCGTCATCCGCTCGAGGAATTTCTTTTCACGAGAAAAACAGGATATTGCGAACATTATGCCACCGCGATGGTCGTGATGCTGCGAACCATCGGCATTCCTGCTCGACTGGTGACAGGGTTTTTGGCCACAGAATGGAATGAATTTGGAGGCTACTTCACGGTGCGCCAGCGAGATGCCCATGCCTGGGTCGAGGTCTATTTTCCTTCCTCAGGCTGGATCATCATGGATCCCACCCCCACCGTCAGCGCAGCAGTTTCCACTTCCCGCTGGGCGCCGCTCACCCGATTCGGGGAATCCGTTCGATTACAGTGGGACCGTCTGTTCGTGCGTTATAGTGCGAAGGATCAACTGGCAGTCGTTCATGGAGTGCGTGAAAGTCGTGATGCTCTGCGTGAACAAGCGAGCCACTGGGGTTCATTGATCAGTGCCCCCATAGAAAAGAGCTTCAGCGGCTTGGTGCATGTGGCCCACACGTTTCGGCCTGGCATGCTAGAACTCATAACAGGCGTAGTCGTGGTCGGCTTAGCCCTGCTTCTCCTTATACTTCGGGATAGAATCGGACTCTGGGCGACCACCCATCTTCCGACATCGCATCCACAGCTTGCGATCGCCCATCTCTATACTCACATGGTTCGTACAGTGGAAAAACACGGCGTGCGCAAATCTCCATCCGCCACCGCCAATGAATTTGCCAGACTGGTCGAACGGGAATGGAAAGCTGCCAGCCCCATGGTGGCTGATGTCATCGCCCTCTACCATCAAGGACGATATAGCCGAACCCCGCTTACAGCAAGCGAGCTCTCTCGTGCGGCCGAACAGGTGGGACGACTGCAATCCCTTCCACATACGCCTCGTTAACTGCATCGGCCTCGTTTAACCATCACGAATTTGTATCAACGTGTAGGGTCTCGTGGGCTTGGGTGAAGCCCTCAACTGTTGGGAGGTACTACCAATGTTTTTGTCACGTAGGCAGTTCTTAAAAGTTACTGCCGGGACAGTCGCGGCGGTGGCCGTGGCGGACAACGTCCTGGCGTTGACGGCACTCCAGCCGGTGATCGAAGTCGGTAACCCGTTGGGGGACTATCCGGATCGGTCCTGGGAACGTGTATACCACGACCAATATCGCTACGATTCGTCCTTCACCTGGGTCTGCTCTCCGAATGACACGCATGCCTGCCGCGTCCGGGCCTTTGTCCGAAACGGCGTGGTGATGCGGGTTGAGCAAAACTATGATCACCAGACGTATGAAGACCTTTATGGCAATCGAGGAACCTTTGCCCACAACCCACGCATGTGCTTGAAAGGCTTTACCTTTCACCGCCGCGTCTATGGCCCCTATCGGTTGAAGGGCCCCTTGATGCGGAAGGGTTGGAAGGAGTGGATGGACGCCGGCTCCCCGGAGCTCACGTCGGAGACGAAGCGCAAGTATAAATTTGACAGCCGCTTCCTAGACGACATGCTCCGTGTGTCCTGGGATACCGCCTTCACCTATGCGGCGAAGGCCATGATCATCATTGCCACACGGTACAGTGGAGAAGCTGGAGCTCGCCGTCTTCGTGAGCAGGGCTATGCGCCTGAAATGATCGAGATGATGAAGGGCGCGGGCACCCGTACGTTCAAGCATCGCGCTGGTATGCCGGTCCTCGGCATCATCGGCAAAATGGGCAACACTCGGATGAATGGTGGTATCAACGCGTTGTTGGATACCTGGATCCGGAAGGTCAGTCCGGAACAGGCGCAGGGTGGTCGCTATTGGTCGAACTACACCTGGCACGGGGACCAGAACCCGTCGCATCCCTGGTGGTGCGGGGCGCAGGGGTCCGACATCGACCTCTCCGACATGCGCTTCTCTAAGCTGAACACCAGCTGGGGCAAGAATTTCGTCGAGAACAAGATGCCGGAAGCCCATTGGAAGCTCGAATGTATTGAGCGGGGCGCCCGGATCGTCGTCATCACGCCGGAGTATAACCCCACCGCCTATCGCGCCGACTATTGGATGCCGCTCAGGCCCGCGTCGGACGGTGCGATTTTCTTGGGTGCCATGAAAATCATCGTCGATGAGAACATGCACGACACCGACTTCCTGAAGGGCTATACCGATTCTCCCGTGCTCGTCCGCACCGATACCTTACAGTTCCTGGACCCGCGTGACGTGGTGGCGGAATATAAGTTCCCGGACTTCTCTAAGAGCTACTCAGGCCGGGTGCAGTCCCTGAAGCCCGCGCAGGTCGAGCGGCTTGGCGGGATGATGGTGTGGGATCTCAACAAGAAGCAGGCGGTTCCCCTTCACCGGGAGCAAGTCGGGTGGCATTATCAAAATAGCGGCATCGACGCCGCCCTCACTGGCACCTACCGCGTAAAACTGCTCAATGGACGAGAAGTCGACGCCATGCCAGTCTGGCAAATGTACTTGGTGCATTTCCAAGACTATGACCTGGACACCGTCCATCAGATTTGCCGGACCCCAAAAGACCTCCTGGTCCGGTGGGCGCGGGATTCGGGCTCAATCAAGCCTGCCGCGATTCATAACGGCGAGGGGACGAACCACTACTTCCACATGACGATCAACTCCCGCGGTGCCGCCATGGTGCTTATTGTCACCGGCAACGTCGGAAAGTTCGGCACCGGGCAACATACCTGGGCCGGAAATTACAAGGCTGGATGTTGGACGTCAACGCCCTGGTCCGGCGCGGGTCTCGCCGTGCACACGGGTGAAGATCCCTTCAATATCACGCTCGATCCGAACGCCCACGGCAAAGAAATCAAGACAAACTCCTATTACTACGGCGAAGAAGTCGGCTACTGGAACCATGGCGATACCGCCTTGATCGTGAGCACGCCGAAGTATGGCCGCAAGGTGTTTACGGGCAAGACCCACATGCCGACCCCGAGCAAGTTCCGCTGGGTCGTCAACGTGAACGTGCTCAACAACGCCAAACACCACTACGACATGGTGCGTAACGTCGATCCGAACATCGAGACCCTGATCACTCAGGATATCGAGATGACGTCGGACATCAACCATAACGATATCGCCTTTGCCGCAAATACATGGATGGAGTTCACCTATCCGGAAATGACCATCACGGTATCTAATCCCTGGGTGCAGATCTGGAAGGGTGGAATCAGGCCTTTGTACGATACTCGCAATGACCTCGACACGTTTGCCGGGGTGGCCGCCAAGTTGTCGGACATGACTGGCGATAAGCGGATGCGCGATTACTTCAAGTTTGTCTATGAGAACCGCGTCGATGTCTATGCCCAGCGGATGCTCGATGCCTCCAGCACCTTCTATGGCTACAGCGCGGACGTCATGCTGAAGTCGGAAAAGGGCTGGATGGTCATGGTACGGACTTATCCACGCACGCCCTTCTGGGAAGAGACCAACGAATCAAAGCCGATGTGGACCAGGACCGGTCGGTACGAGAATTATCGCACGGAGCCGGAGGCGATCGAATACGGCGAAAACTTCATCTCGCACCGCGAAGGGACGGAGGCGACGCCGTATCTGCCGAACGCGATCATGACCAGCAATCCCTATGTCCGTCCTGACGACTACGGGATTCCGATCACAGCCCAGCACCATGACGATAAAACGGTGCGAAACATCAAGCTGCCGTGGCAGGAAATCAAGCGGCATGCGAACCCCCTGTGGGAGAAGGGCTACCAATTCTATTGTGTCACGCCCAAGACCCGCCATCGGGTGCACAGCCAATGGTCCGTGAACGACTGGGTGCAGATTTATGAGTCGAACTTCGGCGATCCCTATCGGATGGACAAACGAACGCCTGGCGTGGGCGAGCACCAGTTGCACATCAACCCACAAGCAGCAAAAGACCGTGGCATCAACGACGGCGATTACGTCTATGTAGACGGCAACCCGGTGGATCGCCCCTATCGAGGGTGGAAACCATCAGATCCGTACTATAAGGTTGCGCGCCTGATGATCCGTGCGAAGTACAATCCGGCCTACCCCTATCACGTCACGATGGCGAAACATGCCCCGTATGTGGCGACGCCCAAATCGGTAAAAGGCCATGAGACCAGGCCGGACGGACGTGCCATCGCGGTGGATACCGGCTACCAATCTAACTTCCGGTATGGGGCTCAACAGTCCTTTACCAGAAACTGGTTGATGCCGATGCACCAAACCGACTCGTTACCGGGCAAGCATGCTATCGCGTGGAAGTTTAAGTGGGGCTACCAGGTCGATCACCATGCGATCAACACGGTGCCGAAGGAATGTCTGATCCGGATCACCAAGGCCGAAGACGGCGGCATCGGAGCCCGAGGGCCCTGGGAGCCGGTCAGGACCGGGTTCACTCCGGGCCAAGAGAATGAGTTCATGATCAAGTGGCTCAAAGGTGAACACATCAAGATCAAAGTCTGACGATGGGAATCGAATGAGATACTTGACGAGTAACGACTACCGAGGAACGAGGAGGATTCACCATGCCTGAAGTGTATAACTGGCACCTGGGACGGAAGATGCTGTATCCCTATGAGGAACGGCATCCGAAGTGGCAGTTTGCCTTTGTGTTTAACATCAACCGGTGTCTGGCCTGTCAGACCTGTTCGATGGCGGACAAGTCGACCTGGCTCTTCTCCAAGGGTCAGGAATACATGTGGTGGAACAACGTGGAAACCAAGCCATACGGCGGGTATCCCCAGTTCTACGACGTGAAGATCACCCAACTTATCGAACAAGTGAATCCTGGTGGACAGGTGTGGAACGTCCGAGTGGGCCGGAAACACCATGCGCCCTATGGGGTGTTCGAAGGGATGACCATTTTCGATGCTGGCGCCAAGGTCGGCCAAGCGGCCATCGGGTACATTCCGACGGACCAAGAGTGGCGGTTTGTGAATATCTATGAGGATACAGCTACCTCGATGCGCGCACTGGTGGAGGGCATTGACAAGACCGGATTCTCACGGGACGAACCATGGAAGATGACAGGCAGCAGCCTGCCGGAGCATGAGACCTTCTTCTTTTACCTCCAGCGCATCTGTAATCATTGCACCTATCCCGGCTGTTTGGCCGCCTGCCCGCGGAAGGCGATCTACAAGAGACCGGAAGACGGGATTGTTTTGATCGACCAGAACCGATGCAGAGGCTACAAGAAGTGCGTCGAGCAGTGCCCCTATAAAAAGCCGATGTATCGAGGCACCACCCGCGTGTCGGAGAAGTGCATCGCCTGCTATCCACGCATTGAAGGCAAGGACCCGCTGACGGGCGGTGAGCCAATGGAGACACGCTGCATGGCCGCCTGCGTCGGAAAGATCCGGATGCAGAGCCTGGTCCGCATCGGCGAAGACGGCCTGTGGGCCGAGGATCGCTGGCACCCGCTCTACTACGCGATTCGCGTGGAGCAGGTCGCGCTGCCGCTCTACCCGCAGTGGGGCACCGAGCCCAATGGCTACTACATCCCACCACGGCATAGCCCGCGCGGATACGCGCGGCAGATGTTCGGCCCGGGGGTCGATAATGCCATCGAGAAGTATCTCGTCCCCAGCCGGGAGCTGTTGGCAGTCCTGCAACTCTGGCGCGCCAGCCAGCAAATCGTCTTCCGGTACGATGTGATTCCGGGCCCCAAAGTGTTCGAGACCCAGATCCACGGGAAACGGTTCGAGATGTACAACGATACCGTGCTGGGCTTCAACAAGTCGGGCAAAGAAGTGGCGCGGGTGCAGGTGGAAGAGCCCATCTACATTCGACCGGCTGAGCGGGTGACCTGGCTCTAAAGTGTCATCGAGACCAGCGTGTCACAGGGGCGGAGTTCCATAGGGACTCCGCCCCTTCTATTTGATAAAGAATATTGCGTATTTTCGTCTCCACCGGTCTTTCGGCTCAGACCGTGCCTGATTCTTCTGCGCACTTGACGCATTCCAGAAGGTTCAGTAGAGTTACTACTTGATATAGATATTCCTCCATCACAAGCTGAGGTATCATCAGCGTGACCTCTAGTCAGCAACCGTCCATCCCATTTGCTGCGCAAGCGATACCTTTTGAAGAATTTCTGGCTTCTGGAAAGCTCCCAGATGGTTATCTTGCCAGCGAGTATATGGCTCAGCAATTCGTCGAGCGTCTCGTGCACTATGTCCTCAGCGTCCCAACTGGGAGCTATACCATGGCTCAATTGGGCCAGCTCCTGGAACAGATCAACCCGCGTGTGCAAATCCTCTTTTTCAAACGCCTCAAAGAAACCAGTCCGGAGTGCCTCAAAGATTTCGCCCCGCTCTATTACGGATTCATGAACGAGTTTCATTCTCTCCTATTTACCTAGCTCAACATTTTTTTCCTTGTTGCCTTGGCATTCTCGTGTATAATTAGACGATTGATAATTTTCGCAAAGGAGAGACATGATTCCAACCTTACAGCGAGCAGTGACCAGCTTCTATAATCTCATCTATGAGGCACAGACATTTGCCACCACCATGTCACGGATCGACACCGCGGAGCAGGAGCACTACGCTGGGCGAATCGAAGGGTTGAATTGGGTCCTTGACCGCTGCCAAGAGCTTGAAGATATGGATTCAAACTTGACTCCTTCTTCCCTCCAACGAGTTCTGACCGAGGTCAAGTCAGATCTTGATCACGAATTGTCAGTCCAGCGTCGAGAAAAGGGGCGTCGTGCAGACGGCCGAGAGGAAGCTCTCAATTTTGTCGCTGATTATTTATCAAGCCTGATCACAGCAACGGACATTGAGTCAGCAAAGACGCCAACGGCCTAGCATTCCTGTCCTCAATCGAGTCTCTCGTACCAACTGCACCATGTCGGCTTTCATAGCACATGCTGGAAGCACGCAGTTAGACTCTGAGCATTGATCACTACCGTCTCATTTTATAGAATTATTGTATGTCAGGTTTTTCACGAAAGCCTCCTGGCCCAACTTGGCTGACCAATCCTTCCCCCAACACCGTTCGACCGTTAAGACCACCTTCCTCTAAACAACCAGACCAATTCAGATCGTTAAATGCGTCGCTGCTCTATTGCCCTTCCTGCCGAGTGGCGACCCCCACGCGAGAGCGACTGCTACTTGTGCTCCCGACCGGAGATCTATACGAATATCTCTGCCAGCACTGCGGGACATCGACCGGCTCAAAAAATGCCAACCGATAGACGGCTGGCCTGCTGTCGTTTCTAAATAATGAGGAGATGCTACCGAGACTTTTGCTCATTATGCATGGGGCAGCAGGAAGATTCTGATCGGAAGTGTGCAGGCTTAGGAATAGACCCAGAAGGAGATTGTTGACCAGTCTGACTAGATGATCCCTTCCAGGGGAATGCCTTCTTCGATGAGCATGACAGGAATGTCTTCTCGGATTGGATACAGTATCTTTCGGTCGGCTCTTATCAATCCTCCGTCGAGGGTTTCCGTGACCGGCTTCATCGCCCTATTTTTCAATTCCCCACGGCTCACCGCTTCGTTCAACTTGGCAATGAGCGCCTGATCGGCCAAACTTACATCCTGTTTCGTATCAGGGCAGCAAAGAATAGCAAGAAGATCCTTGTCGATAGTGACCGGACGCCCAGATTCAGTACGTTCCGCCATAATCCCTCTCCGTGTGGACCTGATCGATACGACGGGGGTAGAATAGATGATCGAGATCGATGAGATCAACCCTGAAGACAGACCCTATTCATCTGGGGATTTCGGTTTTCACTGTAAGACTCGCTTGACCCAGTCGAAGGAAACATACGGCGATGTCGAACACGTTCTGGAAATACTCCCTGGCTGGTTTATTGGTCCTCGTGCCGGCCTGGGCCACCTTCTTCATCCTTTCCGCACTATTTCACGCACTCAATGAACTCATCCACGATCTCCCTTTGAACATGGGAGATCGACAGTGGCCCGGACTAAGCCTCATCGTGTTTCTGTTCCTTGTCGTGGTTATCGGCGCCATCGCGACCCATGTCGTTGGGCAGCGCATCATCACTCAGGCCGAGCAGTGGATTGAGCGCGTTCCATTAGTCCGCAGTCTCTACATCACCCTCAAAGGCATGGCCGATCTTCTGAATTTCCGTGCTCGCTTCGGTCACAGCAAGGTGGTGGCCTTTCCGTTCCCTCGAGACGGTCTCTGGGCGATCGGGTTTGTGATGGGAGCCGCACCGTCTGCGCTACAAGTTTCACCGACAACAAATTTGCTCATGGTCTTTGTGCCCACGGCTCTCCATCCGTTCAGCGGGTTGCTGGCCTTTGTCCCTCAGACACAGTTGCGTCCAATCAATCTGGCACCGGAAGAGGCTATTAAGATGGAGTGTACCGCCGGTTTGTACAAGCCGGAATCTGGATGGCTACAAGCCCCGAAAACAACGAGTTGAGCTCCATGTCAATCCTCGACCAATTGAACGTCCGACTCGCCAAGCCACACGATACCGCGAAGATCGCGTCATTCAGCGCGGCCATGGCTCTTGAAACGGAAGGCCGCCACCTCGACCGCGACCGCCTGCATGACGGGACAATGGCGCTCCTGAATTCTCCCGATCGTGGATTTTTCATGGTCGCCGAACTGGAGCAGGCCGACGATCGTCAGCTGGTAGGGCAGCTCATGATTACGTTTGAATGGAGCGATTGGCGTAACGGCGCATTTTGGTGGATTCAGAGTGTGTATGTCGCCCCTGCCTGGCGTAGACAGGGCGTCTTTCGCCAAATGCATCAGACCGTGATGGCTACGGCTAAGACAAACCCGAATGTCTGTGGGATCCGTCTGTACGTCGAAGAAAACAACAGCGTCGCGCAAGCCGTGTACCGTCAAGTGGGGCTCACTCCATCCTCCTATGCCGTATTTGAAACCGATTTTGTTCTGGCACGCCACAATGGTTTAATGGATTGTCCAACCGAAGCTTAGCAAAAGGAGTCATCATGTCCTTCTTCAAGTCGCTGGCCGGCATTGTCATTGTTTTGACCTTGGCCCTGCTTCAAGGCTGCGCGGTGACCAGAGGAACGGTCGGCGAGCCTATTCAAGAAGACGCCGTCTCGGCTATCAAGAAAGGCAAAACGACCATGGCAGAAGTGGTCTCCTCGATCGGTGCGCCGGATCGGATTGTTAGAGGCAACGATCGGGAGATCTTTCAAATGTGACGACGGGCGACTTAACGACATTCAAGGGCGCCATGTCTCGGAAACGGATGTGGTCAAAGCACTCGACAGCGCTTCCTCCGGGGTCGTGCAGGAAGGGACTGTCGGTGCAGGTACAGGGATGGTGTCCTACGGCTTCAAGGGCGGTATCGGTACTTCATCACGACGGTTACCGGAGACTGAGGGCGGCTATACGATCGGCGTGCTCGTCAATGCCAACCATGGGCGACGGCCTGAGCTCGTCGTGGGCGGTGTGCCGGTTGGCCGGCTGTATGAGGCTGTACCTCCCGTCGCGCAGGCCCTTTCACCTGGGCAAAGCGAAGGCTCGATAATCGTTATCATCGCCACCGATGCTCCGCTCGACAGTCGGCAGCTTACGCGGTTGGCGAAACGTGCCGCGCTGGGACTGGCGCGCACAGGTTCCACTGCGCGGCATGGGAGCGGCGACTTTATGTTGGCCTTCTCCACCGCAAACACGATCCCGCATTACCCGAAAGAGCCGACGTTTCAACAACTACACCTCGCTGATACGCATTTGAACCCGTTGATCACAGCGACGGTCGAAGCCACGGAAGAAGCCATCCTCAATGCCTTGACTATGGCGACAACGATGGTGGGACGGGACAGCCATCGCATCGAGGCCATTTCTCTCGCCAAACTCCGTGCCATTCTCGATCGCCAGGCCAAGTGAAGCGTCGTTCGTCTCTCGTGAAGCGTGAAACGTCCGAATCCGGAAACGAACGACGCAGCACGAAATACGCCTCACGAGTAATGCGGGCTAGAAGATTCCCTCACTTGCATTTCCCACTCTTGCCTCGTTATCCTCTCGCGACTCTCTTGCATTTGGAGGATTAGCATGAACGAGTACCAACTCGGCGGGAGCGTGAGTCTCATAACCGCCCTGGGGAAAACCAAAGCGTTCGCCGAGTTTTTAGAAACC
>SWDH01000025.1:5912-26643 GCA_005116945.1 Nitrospira sp. | reverse complement strand
TAGGCGTTGTCGATGGTAAAGGTGCTGCCGTTGCCGGCCGTCGCCGTCACGGGTCCGGCCAGCGTGTACTGATCCTTCACCGCGTCGTAATTCCAATTTGGCGTGACGGCAATCGCTTCGCCGCCGATGGTCACCGTCATGGTCGGCAATTCGAGAGCCAAGGCCCACGAGGACGAGAGTAGCACGAGCGCGCCGGCGACGGCACTCAGCAGCGCCGCCTTCCGCTTCTTGCGCAGGGCCGGCAGAGTGACAAGCATGTTCTTCATGTGACATCCCTCGCTATGGGTAAAAGTGTTGCGGCACCATGCCGTGAAACTTGAACGCGTGATATACGTATATTCTGCCGGTACGAATATTTCTACTTATGGCTGCTACTTTCTGCACCACCTGCAACAAGAAATGCGGGGTTGCATTCGAATTCGAACTCTCCATCGCCTACTCATGTTGCTCATGCTGCAAAACTGCGATGCAGCGGTTCGACCCCGCTCGGCGCCTCCACCTACTTCCGCTAGTCCCTCAACAGCTTCAGCAACTCCGTCTCTCTCACCTTCCGGCTGTCTAACAGTGTGTTGACAAACTAGCTGACGACACCGGAAACGTCACCATGTCTGAGATCACTGACGGTAGTCGAATGGCCTACAGGCTGTTCAGAAAGGCCGTCCAGCAAGGCCGCAGCGAGCGAAGAGGCGAAGAGGTACCATCCGCACTTTGTGTGGCCGTTCGCCCTTCCAATAGATCTTGGCGAACGGAAAAGCCCCTTCAGTGTTCCGAATATCCGAGGGGTGCTCCTCAGCGTTGAGCCTCTGAGCGAAGCGAGAACGCCGCTGGCGGACTTTTGGGTGATGTTTACCGCAATCACTTGGCCATGAACTCGATAGGTTCGTCCACTGGCTGCTGCACTGCCTGACGGCACGTAGAGCACCAGCACCATCATCAATGCAGCGATGGTGAACAGTGCTCCGTTCGTTCGACCCATCGTGTTCATCAATAGATCTCTTCTGACAGGCCTGTCTACGCGCGTGTGGACTCTAGCAGGATGGAGAAAACGTGTAAAGCGAGAGACGGCTGAAAGTCGATCGATATTGACTGACCTAATCCGACTGAGTAAGATGCCCGCCTGTTGCCTGTGAGGGAACAACGATCAACCCGACGGCAGCACTCCCCAACGCAAGCGATCCACTCACCACATATGATTGAAGTCCAACAGATCACGAAGCGGTATGGACAACATACCGCCCTCGATCGCATTAGTTTCTCGGTTGCCAAGGGCGAGGTCTTGGCGTTCCTGGGCCCGAATGGGGCTGGTAAGACAACCACCATGCGTATTTTGACTTGCTTTATGCCGGCCACTGAAGGCATTGCACGGGTGGCGGGGTTTGATTGTGCCGATCAGCCGATGGAGGTCAAACGCCGGATCGGCTACTTGCCGGAAACTCCGCCGGTGTATCAGGAATTGACGGTGACAGAGTATCTTCGGTTCGTCGGCCGCCTCCGCGGTTTGACTGGCAACATTCTTACGTCCTCCATGCAGCGTGAAATAGAACGGCTTGGACTTGGCACGGTGCAACATCGACTCATCGGAAATCTGTCTCGCGGATATCGCCAGCGCGTCGGCCTGGCTCAAGCGCTGTTGCACGATCCACAGGTGTTAATCCTGGATGAACCGACCGTGGGGCTGGATCCGAAACAGATTATTGAGATTAGAGAATTGATTAAGAACCTCGCTGGATCCCATTCCGTCATCCTGAGCACCCATATCCTTCCTGAAGCGACGGCCGTGTGTCAGCGTGTCGTCATCATCAGCGGTGGGCGTATCGTGGCCGAAGATACGCCTGAACAACTCTCCGCGCGTCTGCGCCAGTCCGAAAAAATCTCGCTGACGCTCAAATCTCCCACCGTGGACACCGAGAGTCGATTGAAGGGAGTGCAGGGGGTCCAGAACGTATTCGCGGGCGGCGACTCCGGGACGTTTATTTTGGAATCCGAGCTTGGTCGGGATGTGCGGGAAGAGATCGCTCGCTTGGCAGTCACGAGTGGGTGGGGTCTGCTAGAACTGAAATCGATTTCCATGACTCTAGAAGACGTCTTTCTTCAACTGACTCGACATGAGGAAGGCCTCGTACAGGATCCGGTGCATACTTTAGTGGAGTCGACAGGCCAACCAGCATGACACCAGTCCAGGCTATCATTGCAAAAGAGCTGCGTTCGTATTTCGTGTCGCCTGTGGTGTATGCCGTGGGAGCCGTATTTCTGCTGATCGTGGGACTGCTCGCCTATCTCTATGTGGTCTTTGCCGGAGCCCAGGCGATTCAGCTGATGCAGGTGCAAGGAAGCGCCCAGATCAATCTCAACGACTTGGTTTTCCGTAATCTGTTTGCCAGCACACGATTTATTCTCCTGATCGTTCTGCCGATTCTGACGATGCGCCTCTTCGCTGAAGAGCGCAAACTGCGCACCTTCGAATTTTTGCTGACCTCTCCGGTCGGCATCAACGAGATCGTCGCAGGGAAGTTCATGAGCGTCTTTCTTCTGTTCCTGGGGTTACTCGGGCTGACCGGGCTGGTACCGCTCGTGCTCGCCCTCTTCTGTGATTTCGATTGGTATCCCGTGCTGACTGGTTACCTGGGACTCGTCTTGCTGGGCGCCCTCTTTCTCTCCGTCGGCGTGCTGGCATCGGCACTGACAGAAAACCAGATCGTTGCGGCGTTTGTGAGCATTGGCCTCTTACTGGTGTTGTGGCTCCTCTCTGGCTTGGGCTCACTGCTCGGGGATACAGCCATTGGACAAGCCGTCACGTATCTCTCGTTCATGGAGCACTACGACCATTTAGTGCGCGGGCTGGTCGATACAAAAGACCTCGTGTATTTTTTTAGCAGTCTTGCCTTGATGCTCTTTTTAGCGCACCGAGTCGTGGACTCGGCACGGTGGAAATGACCCTCAAGACGCTTCCCCTTGGCGTGATCGGGCTGGCTCTGGCTGCGGCCGGAGCGGTTGCCTATAGTCTCGTTCCGGAGAAACTTTGGCTGACTGGCCTGTTGGAAGGGGCGGCCCTCCTCTGTTTCCTCATCTCTGTTATCGCCCATTTCAGTGGGCTGAAAGCCTTCTCCGCTCGCCGGTCTACCCGGGCGGGGGCCAACAGTCTGTTGATGATCCTTCTGTTCGTCGGCATTCTCGTGATTGTTAATTTTCTGGCCGCTCGCCACTCTATTCGTTGGGATCTGTCGGAGAACCAGAACTTCACCCAGCTTTATCCTGCCACTCGTTTTTCCATAGTCTGCCGGTTCCTCGGTTAAGTTTCTGACGCACAGACCGATACAGACTCAGAGCATCGTCTATAGATGGACGCACCTCAGTTCAGAGGGTTCAGTACCCGTCCCATTCAGGAGGTCCGTATGGGCATAGAGACACCGAAATCCCCATCCCATACGAAAACGATCTTAGTCGTCGACGATGATCCATCGATGAGGTTGATCTGTGTCACAACGCTTCGTGCGGAAGGGTTTACAGTCCTTGAGGCGGAAGGTAGCTCTGAGGCATTACAGGTATTGACGACCCACCAGGAGCCCATCGATCTGCTGCTGACCGATCTCATGCTACCTCCACCAGGTCTTCAACTCACCTCTACCCAAAACCCATATCCGAGGGTTCATGGCCACGACGTCATCCAGCGCGCCTTGGCAATAAGGAAGACATTGCGCGTGATCCTCATGTCGAGCTTGTCGTATCATGAACGGAAGGCGTATCAAACCATTACCGATCAGGTGCCCTTTCTCCAGAAGCCATTTTCTGTTGAGATCATGATGCAGCTGGTGCATGAGGTGCTCGCTTCGGCTCCTCTTTCCTGTATCGACTCCGCCGCCGTCAAGTCGCCCGCCAAACAAGACGTTCGGTGGTATGACTAGCCTCACCGTCCACGTCAGGTGAACCCCGGGCTCCCATCTCAGGGGAATCATTCTTCATCGACACCATGCATGACGACGATTCGTCGCACGCCACTGTGAGCCGGCTAACCAATGGCGTATCGTCGTAGCGGATCGGCGATTGCTGGAGCACGCTCTGAATCGTGCAGGCGAAGGCATGCTTCTGAGGTCCCTATGCTCCACACGAGAGTCCATGGCTATCGGAGCCGCATCTCTATCGAATATAATAAGATAGGAGAGGGTGCCGAAGGGGGCGACGCAGGTAAAAGTAGTGGGTGCAATCAGTGTGTTGAGACGGGAACTGAGACGTGGGTAAGACGGATCAAGAACGAGGGAGTGGAAACCAGTGAAACGCAGAATGACAGCATTCGGAGTCGGACTCTGTCTTTCTCTGATGGCACCCATCGTCCCGACTATTGCGGGAGAGGTGAGGCTCCATATTCCTCCGGTGTTTCAGGAACGTCCGAGTTGGTGCTGGGCAGCTGTGGGAGAGATGGTCTTCAAATATTATGATGTACCCGCTGTTCATCGGACCGACTATCAGTGCGGGATTGCGCAGACAAGAAATCTTTGCACCGGGATACCGAATTGCGTGGCATGCGATCTCCCGGCCGGCGATGAGTCCAGCATGATGAATATGCTTCAACAGTACTCATTACTGGCTACGCGGGGTGGTGTGGCTGGAGATGTCTCGCTGGCAGCCCAATCGAAGGCCGGCAGTCTTTCCGAGGAGGAAGTGAAGCAAGAGATCAATGAGGGCCGCCCGATTATCGCGGGAGTGTCCCCATCCGGGTTCAAGATTGATGGAATTTCTCAACATACGGCTCTTATCGTTGGTTATGACGATCGCTCCGGCACTCTTAAGCTGATTGTGAATGATCCGTTTCCCTTCGAAGACGACCGCTATCTCTGGATAGGGAATCCCTACCAACCAAACATGGACATGTCAGAAGACAATGACGGTCAATATGAGGTCAGTTTCGAACGATTTCGCTCGAAGATCAAGTGGAAGCACACGATGTACCGGATCACGTGTAGTGGGAAGGGTTGTCCGTCCGACAACCTCCAAGCTGAGGGTAACATTACAGGGAGAGACGACCGTGAGGTGATTCAATCCGTACTCGCCGCCGCATCCGGAGACTTTAAAACGTTACGCACTGGACATAAAGCGGTCGATCATAGCGGGACAACATGGCGGCCCAATATTACGTTTGCCGGCGCCAAGCAATGTCTGGTGAGAGATAAGGATGATGGCGAAGGAGCCAGGTGGAGTTGTACGTTCAAATTTTCAGACAGGTCGGAGGCCGAGGAAGCGGTGAAGGACATCGTGAAACGGTTGCGCAACAGCTTGCCTGAAGGGTGGACGGCAACGGAGCTCGATCAGGACTCTGACACGGAGTTGTACACCAAGACAGACAAATTCATGGCCAATAAACCTGGAGCGGATCAGGTGATCAGCGTGCACTTTATTGACGTGAAGAAGAGTGGGCGAGTCACCATCCATCTGATCGTGAATCATGCGGGTTAATCTCCCCTTCCAATCCAGCCGTGAGTAGGCTAAATTCAAGCCACGCCCCCGTAGCTCAGTTGGATAGAGCAGCGGTTTCCTAAACCGTTTGTCGTACGTTCAATTCGTATCGGGGGCACCAAATAACCATCGCTCGTGCAGTCGGCCCCCTCCCTGTGCGCACTGGGCACATCTTCTCTCATCGATACGGAGTTCAAATTCGCTTGCCCGCTACGCGTGGTTGCGTATACTCAGTCGAAGCACGCTGCTGAAAAACTCCATTCACTGAAGGATACCAGTGAGTGTCGCAGATGGTGCTGATGTCACAATAGATCAGGATGCTCAAAAAGGCCGTCCAGCAAGGCCGCAGCGAGCGAAGAGGGAAGGCGTACGCTTCGGTACGTTGAGCCTCTGAGCGACGCGAGAACGATGCTGGTGGGTTTTTTCAGCATCCTGCTAAGCATGCGAACCATCTTGAGAAGGGAGAGACCGTGTCGAAGCGGAGTATTACGAAGCCAAGAAGTCGCCTCGCCAACCCGTGTGTCGTGGAGTACCTTGGGCCAAAATTTTCGGAGAAGGGAACGATGACGGATCTTTCCGTCGATGGAATGAAAATCCTCGGTACAGGCTCGGTTCATGCCGGTATGCGCCTTGAGATCAGACTGTCGGTCGGTGAATCTACCCCACCCATTCAGATTCCCTGCGCCCATGTGCGATGGACACGCAATCAAGAGTTCGGAGTCAAGTTTGGCCCGATGGAGCCATCAGTGCTGGCGCGACTTCACGACCTTCTATTGGTCTACCAGGGCTCACCGACCTAACAGCCCCGGAAAAATTATTTTTGCCCGATCAAGCTTCGAGTGGCGCGGTCTCGCTTCCCCTCTCCTACTTCGCCGTAGAGTCGCGAGAGTAGGGTGGGGGACAGCGAGCCGTCACGAACAATATGGGCTATGGGATATCCTCCTTCGTTCGAGGTACCTCTTTTGGGTCTAACCAATTCGGAATGATCCGGTATTCTTGTGACCAGATTGGTACACAAGGAGGGCATTATGACCTGTACACGTTGTCAGGGTTATATGGCAAAAGATCACTTCTTAGATCTCATGGAGAGCGCGGAAGATATGTGGCTGGCCGGTTGGCGCTGCCTCAACTGCGGACACGTCCTTGACCCCGTGATGGAGCGTAATCGACTTGGGCAGGGGCTAGCTGCCGTTGCCTCAACTGTACGAGAGCCAGGCCAGAAGATGGGATCGAGAATCATCTCGATGTCATCGTAGGCGTCGTAGCCTCATCAGGTTGGCCATGAGTGAGTCGCCGTGTGAGTGGGAGATATGCCGTCCTGTTTCAAGGGCGGGCTCGAAGATTCTCGTCAACTTTCCCATGTTTTCTTGCCACGTTGTGGAGGCTGGGCTAGACTTCCTCCAGATTCTATGGCACGAGCAAAAACATCAGAACCGTCTCGCGTGCGGTCCAAAACCGCCACAGTTGAAGATCTCACCCGCGGCGTCGGAAACCTCCAGGAATTTCTCGCAAAGGTGGAAGATCTGGGCCGAGAAGGCTTCCCCTATCTCGACGCGGCCAGGGCAAGAGCAGAATTGCAATTCCGCGAGTGCATTCGCCGTACGTTTGGCGAGAAGTCCCCTGAGTTCCAAGAGCATCGCCAGCACAGACTTCTCATGGATACCCCTGAGGGTACGCAGCAGAGCATCGCCCTCATCAAAACCCTTATTGCCACGCTTGAGCGAAAAAAACGTGAGCTGCGAGGAGAACCGCCACTCCAGCAAATCCCTCCAGCGACGCCGGTTTCAGCCCTGTCTGCCCCCGCGCGCCCACAGATGACCGTCGTGCCAGCATCGATCTCGACCGTGCAGATGTCCCTGACGCAAACGGGAACGATGTCGCCCTTGCCGGTGACCATGACGTCGAACCTCGACGTGGCCCAAGTTGCTGCCGCACCGAATCCACCTCCGGTTTCTTTGGTTCCTTCGGTCTCTTTGCATACACCTGAGCCACTGAGCCCATCGACCTCTGCGCCTGAACCGTCATCGATTTCACCAGCCCCGGTTGTGATGTCGCAGACCCCTTTCCCTGCGCAACCAGTGGTTCCAGTTGCTCCGGAGCCCAAGCTTCCACCGCCACAACTCGGCCTGGTCCCAGCCGCCATTGTCCAGAGCCCACCTTCGGCTCTCTCGGTTTCTCCAGTTCCTGTGCATAAGCCTGAGGCAATGATCGCACCGATGGCTGTACCCGAATCATTACCAGTTTCACCAGCACCGGTTGTGATGGTGATGCCGCATGCCTCTTCGTCTTTGGAGCAAGTGGTTCCAGTCGGCCCAGAGCCATCGCCATCACAAGCGAGACAGACTGCACAAGCCGATGGGTTCTTAGTCGGCCAATCGGCCCAATCTCCACAACCTGAACTGGAGCCCAGCGTGCACCAACATCCCATTGCCAGCCCACAGCCTACAATGCAGGAAGCCCCGGCTGTTCTTCAGAGTCCGAAGCAGGCTCCCGTAGTACCAGCCAGCACGTTCTCGCCTCTGGAGCTTCGACGTCAGCTTGCTCAGGCCGCACCGGACCCTGTCGCACTCGTGAAGCTTGTCTGTGGCCGATTCCATGCTGTTGTCAGGCAGTTGCGACTTCGTGGGGAACATCGGGTGACGCTACAGGTGGAAGACGAGGTTGATGCGCAAGATCTTCTGCATGCGCTGCTACGGGTTCAATTTAATGACATCGACACGGATGAATGGACGCCGAGCTATTCGAGTGGGGCCCTGCGCACGACATTGTTGCTGGATGAGAGCCGTCTTGCGGTGATCGTCAAGAAAACCAGGCCTGGCCTTACGGCCAAAGATCTTACGGATCAACTTCGGGTTGACGCAGCACGGTATCGGTTCCACGGCCGTTGTACCACGCTCTTGTGTTTTATGTACGATCCTGATGGCCGTATCGGGAACCCTCAAGGCTTCGAAACGAGTCTCACGAGCGTGAATGATTCATTTACTGTCGACGTACTAGTTGCCCCGAAATGAGGTGATACATGAAAAGGCCCAAATCCGCCGTTGTCACGCGTCCTAGCTCGTCTGCAGGCGCTCTTGCATTGACAGAGGCGCCGAGCATTCGTTACGTTGGCAAAGACCCCACGATTCCTGAAGCCCCATGTACGATTCACGCTCCAGTCGATGGCGGAAGAATCATGTCGGATCGGGCCTACGTCCTTATCAATGTGCAGCCAGGTCGCACGGGCGATGTGGTTCGGGCATTGTCTGGTATCAAGCAGATTAAGACGATCGATCCTTGTTGGGGCAAGCCCGATATTATTGTGGTGGTAGAAGTTTCAGACCAGGATGCCCTAACCCAGTTGGTGCTGAGCCGGATTCATGAGATTGACGGTGTCCAACAAACCGACACGCATCTTGTCTATCGATTGAAGGCCGATACGGCTAAATGACCCCCAATATTTTTGAATCTGGCTTGTCAAACGCCTGCCCACGCATGCTGGCCTCCTCTCCTTCATGAGCTGGACGTGATCGACGTGACGCTCGTGACCCATGCAGGAGAAGCCGTTTCCTAACGGGAGACAATTCATCTCCTATTCGGGCTCTCCGTTGTCGGCATCCTCACCAAGGTCCAACCCAAACCGGTCGGCCATCCGATAGAGGGTGCGCCGATCAATACCAAGAATCTTTGAGGCTTTGACTTTATTTCCCCTCGTTTCCTTCAGCACACGGACAAGATGACGCTTCTCGACTTCCTCAAGCGATAACGATCCCTCATCGTTGTGGTCGGTGGCTCTGCCGGTCTCTTTCCTCGGCGGTTCCGTTCGATGCAACGAGGCAGGCAGATCCTCCGGCGTGAGGAGGGGACCGTGACTCAACGAGACCGCTCGTTCGATGGCATTTTCCAGTTCGCGCACATTGCCGGGCCATCGGTACTGCATTAATAGCTCCATTGTTTCAGGCAGCACTCCGCGCACAGCATGCGTCTCCCCGGCCGCACATTTCTGCAAGAAGTGATGCGCTAACATCGGGATATCTTCCCTCCGCTCCACCAACGACGGCAGCGTGATCCGCACGACATTGAGCCGATAAAATAAGTCGTCTCGAAACTTTCCTTCTTTGACGAGCTGTTCGAGATCTCGATTGGTCGCGGCAATGATTCGGACATCGACTTTTGTCGATGTCGTGCTGCCGACGCGACGTACTTCGTGGTCTTGCATCACACGCAGTAACTTTACTTGGAGCGCCTGGCCCATTTCACCGATTTCGTCGAGAAACAGCGTGCCTCCGCTGGCTGATTCAAAAAGGCCAATTTTGTTCCCTGCCGCGCCGGTAAAGGCTCCCTTCTCATATCCAAACATTTCCGACTCCAGCAGAGTATCCGGCAATGCCCCACAATTCACCGGGATAAACGGTTTGTCCCGACGAGGCCCATTCGCGTGGATGGCCCGCGCAATCAGTTCTTTGCCCGTCCCGCTTTCTCCTTGCAGGAGCACCGTGCTTTTACTCTCGGTCACTCGCGCGACCAGCTTATACACTTCCAGCATGGCGGGACTGCTCCCCACCAGCGGAGACCATTCATCTTTGTGTTTCAACTCTTCACGAAACCGGGCATTTTCTTTGATGAGTCGGCAGTGGTCGAGACTCCGTTTGACGACCAACTTGATATCGTCTCTCTTGAACGGCTTGGCAAGATAGTCATAGGCGCCTTGCTTGATGGCCTCAATGGCACCCTCAAGGGAACCGAACGAGGTCAGCATCACGACTGCCGTGTCAGGGCTCATACGTTTAAACTCACGCAAGACGGTAAGCCCATCAACCGCTCCCATGCGAATATCTGTCAGCACCAGGTCCACTCGACCCTGACGCCCTCGAGCAATCACTTCTTCGCCGCTGGCGAAGGCTTCAACGGCATAGCCTTCTTTCTTTAAGGCATCTGCCAAGAGATCGCGCGCGACGGCATCGTCGTCAGCCACGAGAATACTCGCTGGTTGCATCAGGTTTTCTCCGTCATGTCCGTGGACTCGGTCTTCAATCCAGGTAAGGTGATGGTCACGGTTGTGCCCCGCCCAGTTTCGCTCTCGAGTACAAGACTCCCTCCATGGGCTAAGACTGTCTCGCGGCTCAAGAATAGTCCTAACCCGGTGCCTTTGCCAACCGCCTTAGTCGTAAAAAATGGTTCAAACGCTTTCTGCACGTCGGACTCCGGCATGCCGCATCCTGTATCCCGTACCTCGATGGTTAGTACCAGAGGTGATAGTGAGTCGGTAACCTGGCGGCCGCGGTCAAGCTCCTCGGACGAGGCGGTACGGGCTCTCACCAATACAGTCACCGCTCCGTGCGCTGGGGTGGCGGATAAGGCATTGGCGAACACGTTCACCATCACTTGATGTATTTTCTCCGCATCGGCCCACACAAGCGGGAGGTCCCCGGGAATTTCGACTGTCGTGGTAATTTCTTTCGCATGGAAGGCAGGCTCCATCAGCACAACCGCCGGGCTGATGACCTTGTCCGCGGGCAACCATGTCGGTTCAGGTTGGCGCTGTCTGGTCGAGGACAGTAAATCCTGAATGATCCGAACCACCCGTGTCAGTTGCTCATCAATCACGGTGACCCGCTTCTTCATTTCTGGCGTGACGCCTGGTTCTTCCGCTAACGCTTGCACGTGCCAGGCAATCGAGTGCAGTGGCGTTCCAACCTCATGCGCCACGGACGCCACCAGTTGCCCCACTGCCGCTAAGCGTTCCGAGCGATTCAGCTGGTCTTTTGCATCCACCAGTTGCGTATTGGCCTTCAGGAGATTTTCGGTCTCCCGGGCCAGCGCGGCGCGTGCCGCCGCTTCTCGGGTTTTGCGTTCTTCCCATATCATGCCGATATAGGCCACGACGAGGAGTACTCCGGCGACCACGCTGCGATTAATCACTGCCGATTGCAACCGCCCCGGCTTGGTCGGTTGCATGAGCCCCATGTAGGTCGCCACGATACAGGCGACCACTGTTACGAACATCAGGCTGCGACTGCGCACGGTTGCAACCAAGAGAATCGGCAATACAAAACCGTAGGCGCCGACCACGTTGGCTGGGGCGACCATTTCAAGCACGACGATCGCCAGGAATACCGCCCCTGCGATCGCCAGCACAATGCGATTTTGTTTCAACATGGGAGCGGGAGATATGTAAGCTGGCGATGAGCCATGGTCTAATCTCTACCAGAATGTGGGTAAATTATTTCAACGCAGTAGACCTTCGAGGGGGTGCTCCTCAGAAATAAGAAAGGAACATCGCCGAAGGATGCTCAAAAAGGCCGTCCAGCAACGCCGCAGCGAGTGAAGGTCCGAAGCGTACCCGCTGGGGTACGTTGAGGGCCTGAACGATGCGATTGTTCTCTCACCCAATCGGGGACCGTGCCAAGGTCTTCTCCGATGACGAGGGTGCGTGATCGTACGCTCTCCAATGCCACGATGGCCAACAAGTCTTCAAACGGGTAGTGCACATACGTACCTTCGGATGCGGGTCTCCCACGCGGAATCCAGAAGAGACGAAAGAATGCCATCACATGGTCCAGACGAATCGCCCCTCCGGATCGGAAGTTGTTCCGCAGCAGCTGGATCAAAAGCTCGTAGCCATTGGAGCGTAGCGCGTGAGGGTTGATCGGAGGGAGGCCCCAATTCTGCCCCTCGGGCGCAAACGAATCCGGCGGGGCGCCACAGTCGGCTCCTAACGCCAGCACAGATTGATAGATCCAGGCTTCGGCCCCATTCCGATCGGCGCCCAGTGCCATATCATGATACAGACCAATTGGCATCGCCAGCTGCTCAGCCGTCCGCTGGATTTCGTTCAGCTGTTCGCGTGCCACCCACTGAATGTATTGAAAGAAGCGAATGCGTTTCCGGTGCCGTTTGGCATATTCATGGACCGGTTGGCCGGGTATCAGAAATTGTTTGGGCCAATCGTGCCATGTGGTTGATGTAGATTGAATCAGTCGGCGTTCTTCCTCCAAGGTCTGGAAAGTGGCATACAGTTCGAGGGGTGTGCCCTCAGATTGGATAAACCGTTCCAAGCGCCTCGCGCGCTCCGTATTAGGCTGGAGGTGTGGTTCCTCTCCGCTATAGGCTTCTGCGATGAATGTGCTGTAGGCCAGATCGAGCATGGTGCGTTTGGCCGTTGCTATGGCGTTATAGTCTACTTGGCGTGTCTGTCGTAGCGCCTGGAGCGCAGCCTGAAATTCGGGATCCAGGAACTGCTGTTGCGCCTCCTTCGACTCATGCCATTCGGGAAGTTGATCGAGATCAATGTAGAGTTCATTGAGATAGAGCCGACTGTAAGGCGCATAGGGGCTAATGTGATAAGGCGCGGTGTTCCGCAGTGCGTGTAATGGATTGAGTCCGATCACTCCGGCGCCGAGCTCTTTCCCGGCCCACTCGACAATCCGCCTGAGATCGGTGAAGTCGCCGCATCCCCAATTGCGATCGGAGGGCAACGAATAGAGTTGCAAGGCCAATCCCCATAGCCGTTGGTGTGCTTCGAGTGGAGGCGGGATGTAGCATTGGCGGGGTGCGACGATGAGCCGCATCGATCCTTCGATGCCACCAACCAGGCTCCCGGCCCGTATCGTCACAATATAGTACCCAAGTGGGAGCCCGTGCGGGGCCGGGATTTCCACCCGCACATGTCGTTGTTCTTTGATAAAACGAACCTCGGCAGCGGTGAGCCCAGGTCCTGCTCGGCCTTCTTGCACCACAGCGTTTGCTTCGTCACGAATTTTCCATTCCACTATGAGGGACCCTTCTTTTCCGTCTTCGAGCAACAGATAACAGGACAGAGGGCCTCCCGCCTCCTCATCGCGAAGAATCCGCACTGGATCGCACGGGCGTTGCCACGGGGCGTCATCCCATTCTTGTAGTGTCTGTATCAGCGAGGCAGTCGTATCGATCGCAAAGCCCATGGCAGTCAAAATAGCGCGCTTGGTGTCATCGGAGGTGAGGTGAAGCGTTCCTGCGATATCGTAATAGTCAGTTGCAATGCCGGCACGCTCAGCGAGTCTGGCCAAAAGGGCCTGTTCTGTTAGCTCATGCATGGACGAGAGTCTGCGTGAAGACCTCCGGCATGTCAAGCTATCCCGTTGTACTTACAGATGAATTTCACACAATTCTCTTCTGTATGACCATGCGCATGACTGCAGTGGCAAGAGGGTGCTCCATCGTAAGCAGAAGGGCTCGATCAGAATCGCGCGCTGGGTATTTTCAGATTAAGGAGAGAGGGGAGTCGGCGCAATTGTTGTTCAGATCAAGCCTTGAATCGCGTGGGCTGGTGGACGAAAAAACGGGGAACCGTATCCGCTGTTCCGTTTTCACACGTTGTGCGCGCGTGCCTGTGGTTGCTATGGAAATGTCCAGGCTTACGCACCGGCGCTGAACTCTGCTCAGTCGTATACTAGAAAACATCACCGCCCGTGAGAGTCATCGGGTAGATCACGTTGCCTGTCTTCTGGGTACATGACAGGTAGAGCGTGGAACTTCCGCCTGTACGTTAGTCTTTAGGCGCCGGCAATTCCGGACACGTCGCTTGATAGGGGTTGTCTCCCATATATTGTGTCCACTCCGCATGGGTGAGATTACGGTTGGCAATACGGCATCCACTTACAATCACGGGGTCTGAGGATGGTTGGAATGACTGACGGGTGGTCACATTCCAAAGACGAATGCTATTGTCGTCACTGCCGGAGGCCAGGGTCTTGCCATCGGGACTCCAAGCCAGGCTCTGTACGGAATCGGTATGGCCAGTGAAGGGTAATCCCAGCGGTTGGTGGGTAGCGATATCCCACAGGATGATGGTGTTGTCGTCACCGCCAGAGGCTAAGATGTTTCCATCGGGACTCCAGGCCACAGAGATGACAGAGTTTTTGTGGCCTCTGAGGGGATCTCCGAGTGGCTTGCCGCTAGCGACATCCCACAGACCGACGGTGTTGTCATCACTCCTAGAAGCCAGGGTCTTGCCATCGGGACTCAAAGCAATGTTGTCAATGCCGGCATGAACGACGAGAGGTGATCCGAGTGGCCGACGGGTGGCCACATCCCACAAGCGGATCGTCTTGTCTTTACTACCGGACGCCAGAGTCTTGCCATCGGGACTCCACACCACGCTATATACAGAGTCGGTATGGCCAGTGAAGGGTAATCCCAGCGGTTGGCGAGTAGTCACATCCCACAAGCGGATGGTGTTGTCCCCACCACTGCCGGAGGTCAGGGTTTTGCCATCAGGACTCCAGGCCACGCTCCACACGGTATCGGTATGACCAACAAGAGGTGTCCCGAGCGGTTTGCGGGTCGCCACATCCCACAGGCGGATGCGGTTGTCCTCGCCACCAGAGGCCAGGGTCTTTCCATCAGGACTCCAGGCCACACTCCACACAGGCCCTTTATGGCCGGTGAGACGTGGTCCGAGCGGTCTACGGGTGGTCCCATCCCACAGGCGGATGCTATTGTCCTCACTACTGGAAGCTAAGGTTTTGCCATCGGGACTCCAGGCCACGCTCCATACGGTATCGATATGACCAGTGAGAGGTGTCCCGATCTGCTGACGGGTGGCCACATCCCACAGACGGATGGAATTGTCCCCACTGCCAGAGGCCAGGGTTTTGCCATTGGGACTCCAGGCCACGCTGAATACGGGACGGGTATGGCTAGTGAAGCGTGGTCCCAGCGGCTGGCGGGTAGCTACATCCCACAGACGGATGGTCTTGTCTTTACTACTGGAGACCAGGGTCTTGCCATCCGGGCTCCAGCTCACGCTCCATACAGTACCGGTATGACCGGTAAAACTTGGTCCGAATGGTTTGCGGGTGGTCACATTCCACAAGCGGATCGTCTTGTCTTTACTACCGGACGCCAGAGTCTTGCCATTGGGGCTCCAGGCCACGCTTTGTACTGTGTCAATATGACTGGTGAGGGGTGACCCGAGCGGTTGGCGAGTTGCCACATCCCACAGACGGATGCTGTTGTCCCCACTGCCGGAGGCTAGAGTCTTGCCATCAGGACTCCAGTCCACGCTCTGTACGGTACCGGTATGGCCAGTGAGTGGTGATCCAATCTGCTGACCGGTGGTCACATCCCATAGACGAATACTGTTGTCCGCACTGCCGGAGGCTAGGGTCTTGCCATCAGGACTCCAGTCCACGCTCTGTACGGTACCGGTATGGCCAGTGAGTAGTGATCCAATCTGCTGACCGGTGGTCACATCCCATACACGAATACTGTTGTCCGCACTGCCGGAGGCGAGAGTCTTGCCATTGGGGCTCCAGGCCACGGTCTCCACGGTGTCGCTATGGCCTTTAAGTTGCGGCCCAAGCGATCGATAGGTGACCACATCCCACAGACGGATACTGTTATCCTTACTGCCGGAGGCGAGAGTTTTTCCATTGGGGCTCCAGGCCACGGTCTGTATGGAGTCGCTATGACCGTGTAGGATAGTCATGAGGCGGGGGCTCTGTTGCAAGACCTTGCGTAACACAGCTCCTCCATCAGGTCTGTCATCGCTCTTGAAGGCTTCCATACTCAGTAACAAAGACAGATCAAGCTCACCGATACGACTGAGAGCTGTTGCCTCCAAACTGTGCTGAGTGGCGAGTTTGGTTTGTCGTTCGGCTCTGAGGGTTTCCTGGATAGCGTATCCGACTGCCCCTAGCGCACCAACCAATAATATCGCCAACACGATCGTGAGCCAGCGAAAACGTTTGCTGGCGCTGGCCTGCTCCTCAGCCCGTTGTTGCTCCTTCTTGGCCAATGCTTGCGCCTGTTCCAGGGCGCGCTGCCGTTGAACTTCTTGTTCTTGTCGCTGGACTTCCTGTTTACGCAACTCTTCATCATGACGCGCCACGCTGGCATCGAGAAAGCTCATCGCTTGGACAAAGCCGGCGTGATAGCGATGGGCCCAGGTTTGGTTGGGTTGTTTTTTCGCTCGCCAATCAAGCGCTACTTGCAAGTCCGGATCTTGCCAGAGGCCAGCACGACCTTCACTGTGTAGCACCGAGGTCTCCGCCAAGCGCCGGTAGGTTTGGGCTGACTGGGCTTCCTCATCCGCCCACGTACTGAGCCGCTGCCATACCCGCATCAGGCTTTCATGCGAAATGTCGATGACTGTTTCTGCCTCAAGCGCTTCCCAGGCCGGCGGCATCAAGAACGATCGGCTCGGCTCTCGGAATATGTCGATCACTGCTGTGGCTTCTGCTGCCGTCGCATCGGTCAGCGCGCATAGGATGCCCAGGGTGGTTGGGCGCCTTATACCTCGGGGGTCTGTCGCCTTGTCGGTCAGCGCTTTGAAAATCTTCTCGCAGAGATCCTGCATTCGCGGGGTTTCCAGCTGGGCATAGGCCTTTTCGGCATGCTGGTCTAGCGCATACGCCATACTCCCGATGGCTTCGTAGTGCGCCAAATCAAGTGGACCTTTGCGATCACCCTCATTCTCCCAATGTGCCCAGGTGCGATTTAAGGCGTGCTGCAGGATCGACAATTGGTCGGGGTTGTCGCCGACGTCATTGACCAGCCGTGTCAGTAATACCGGTGAGATCTCTGCACCACCCACTCCGATGGGGCCTCTGATGGCTTCACGTCGTTCATCACGATTCAAGCGCGGCACCAGATACTGCCCCGCATTGATGGCCTCAGCCAGGCCGGGAAACTGGGTGCAGTCGCCGAGAAAATCCGAGCGCATCGTCAGGACGACATAGATCGGATAAGTCGTCTGTTTTTTTACCTCGAGCAACAGATTTACAAAAGCAGTGGCGGCTTCACTTACACCAGAGACGTTTGCTTGTTGGCTGGTTCGAGGTTGCTGGAAGCGAAACAGCTCTTCGAACTGGTCCACCACCACGAGCAGATTGACACCATCACCCAACTGCGCTTGCTCGTAGATATCGATCAGCCCGAGCTTGCTCATGCGCAAGCTCGTGTCCACGATCTCGGCTAACGTCATGCCTCCAGCCTGATAGTTCTTGAACAAGACGCGGTCCTGGGCCAGCGCGCCTGCCATCGCACGTAAAGGGTCATTGCCAGGCCGGAATTGGGCCATCCGCCAGGCCGTGCCGGCAGGGGCCATCAAGCCCCGATGCAAGGCAAGGCGCAGCCCACAATTGACCAGCGAGGATTTTCCGCTGCCCGAGGTGCCGACCACGGCTAAAAACCTGGTGGCTGCCAGCTTATCGACCATGGCATCGACTTGACGTTCTCGACCAAAGAATACGCATTCTTCATCTTCGCGAAATGGCCTCAGGCCAGGAAAAGGATTGGTTTGAACGGCCATGGCGACTGCTGTACTCATACGGTTGCTCCACTGGGCAGCATGGTCGGCATAAAGGCTGCCAACTCCGATTCCGAAAAGCCCTCTAATCCGTTAATCAGGTGAGGCTCTCCTATATCGATGAGGTCTTCTTTATCAGGCGTCATGGGCGTGGCCAAGTATGTCACACTAGCCAGCAAGGATTTTCCGCCCCGGTAGGCCGGCATTTTTTTTAGCTCGCTATCGAGGGTGCGCTTCCACGCCTCGTCCCCAGCTCCATAAAAAAGGATGACGGCGTCGCAGGTGGTCATGAGCTGCCGGTGCGCGTCGCGCACGGCAGTGGCGTCTCCCTCGAAGGCCGGCAGGGCGACGTCATAGCCCTGTTCTCGAACATACCTGCGGATGGGAACCGTGGCTTTGCGATCCTTTTCGGTACAGATCAGGTAGATCAACTTGTCCCCGTCCTCGGTGGTGAGCTGCCTCTCAGGCGGCTGAGGTTCAGGCTGTTCCAGTTTCTTTAACGTGGAGTAGATCGAAGTTTTCAGCGTCTCGAGGTCCCCTGTGATCAGGTCCGCCCCGAATTGGGTCTCGGCATTCTGGTGCAGCGCCTCGATAAACACCTGTTGCGGCCTCTGCTCAGAATGGGTGCCTTCGGGCAGCCAGATCACGCGCGACAACGCACCGCTCTTGCTCTTTTGCGCGGCGAGCTCGTTTTGCAGTACTACCACCGACTTTTGGCTTGGACCATCGGGTACGGCGCCGTAGCCCACGCCTACCAGGTGAATGGAAAGTGCACAGCGCGCCAAGAGGCGCTCCACGGTTGCTATATAACCTGCCTCATCCTGCGACAACTGCTCATCCGGCAAGACCGTATAGCCATGGCGTCGCAAATCGCCTTCCAGGATTTCCCTAGTCTCTTTCTGGTCATAACTACATTCGGCCAGATAGATGGTCGATTTGGCAGCGGTTGCTTTGGCCATAGCCTGTGCGCCGTCACCGTTGCTGCTGGCTACAACAGCAGTCGTCAATTGCTTGAGCAGTTGTGCGATATCCCACGCTAATTTCCCGACCTTCCGGTTATAATCCTGCGCAAATTTCTCTCCGAAGGCAGGATCCAATTCAAGTGGCGCGCCGTCCTCCATGGTGAAAAAATCATATCCCAGGGTGCTTTTGAGCGGGGCTGGCAACGATTCCTGCGTGTCCACTGGCGATTTCAAGACCTTGAAGATTCTGGTTCTATTGTCTACAGCCACCCCTCCACTCAGGGCCGCGCGCTCACAGAACTCACGGGCTTCCCTCGTGCACCAGTCTGAATTAAGATAACGCGGCGTCAGGACAGACACGAGCACGGCGGTCTGCGCGAATTGATTGACAATTTCATCGGCAAAGACATCGTTGCCGTGCAGTTTATCGTCTCGCCAAATTTTAATGGTATGCCCAAGTCTCATGCTCAGGAGCGCCTCGAGCGAAGCGTGAAACCGGCTGATCCAGCCTTGCTGCCCGGGCGTGAGCGGTTGGTTGTCGATGTGCGCGTAGCTGATGAACAGGTCTTTGTTAAAACTCGCCATACGACGTTCTCCTCACCACATCGTCATTCGCATCGTCAGTGGAGCGAAAATACTCTTCATTTCAACATGCTTATGAGAGTGTTGAGCAAACGTTGTGCCAAGAAAATATCAACCGGAACTTACGGATATGGCGATGTTTTCTCAGAGAAAGATCACTGAGGTGCGAGACCAGAAAGAATCAAAATGGATACACCGAAAGAATCAAAATGGATACACCGAGAGACGAAAACGATACTGTCTAACACACAACTGCCTGACAGGGCCGAGAAGCCCCTCTTTTCTTTGCCCGACTCGCGTGATTGTATACATGATTGCTGAAAACGTCCGATGGCTTCGTTCCTGGTGCGCTCCAAGCAGCCGTGAAACGTGAGGTGTGAAATATGACACGAGGGCCAGGGGCCTCGTTGCGTGCTGATGGCCGACATCGATGCCGCGGCCAGTCGGGTGTATGCCCGGTTCTATGCGTATGAAGGGACGATCCCTGCTCAGGATAGCTTCACGCGCTACGTGAAGCCGTATGGGGTTCCGCTGGCCGTCTACGCAGACAAGCCTTCACCTACCAATCGCCGGCCCCACCCATGGTGGACGAGCAGTTGGCCGGGGGCACGCCCACGAGTCAATTTGGGCGGGCGCTGAGCGAGCTGGAGGTCGAGCTGATTCCGGCCCACTCCCCCCAGGCGAAGGGCCGGGTGGAGCGGCTCTTTCACACCTTTCAAGATCGGGTGATCAAGGAGATGCGGCTCGCGGACGTCTCCACGCTGGACGCAGCGAATCAGTTCCTGAAGGGCTATCTGCCGATCTACAATCGGCGCGTCGCCGTGCAGCCAGCCCAGGTCGTCGATCTGCATCGCCCCCGTCCTGCGAGCCGGGAGCTGGACCGGATTCTGTGCCTGAAGACGCTCCGATGCCTGCGCAAAGATTTCACCATCGTACATCAGAGAGGCCTCTATCAGATCCGCGAGACGATCCAGACGCCCCACGTGCTGGGGGCAGAGCACGTTGATGGGACCCTGCGGATCACGCACCAGGGTCGGCCGCTCGCCTTTTACGCGATCACGTCTCGGCCCATGAAGGCGGCGGCCAAGACGGTTCATCGACTAC
This sequence comes from Nitrospira sp., assembly GCA_005116945.1. Lineage (GTDB taxonomy): Bacteria > Nitrospirota > Nitrospiria > Nitrospirales > Nitrospiraceae > Palsa-1315. Next base: position 6,276 of record SWDH01000025.1, on the reverse strand, counting down.
GGTGCCCGGTCACGCCGAGACCAGATCATCCGTGGCGCAAGCGCCTGCTGCCGGAAGGAACAAAACACGCGGCGGCGGGCCTCACATAAACCGGACATTTCTACTGTGGCTTGACACACTTGTTTAGTGTGATTGACTCCCTCATTGTGTTTTGTTAGCCTCAAGATCCGCCAGATTACTGCCGATAGAGAAGACGAGAAGAGTCAGGCAACATCTTTGGCATCAAATCCCGAAAGGAGTTCCGATGGCTAGCGCAACTACCTCACCAGAATTGCTTGCTGCCTTGCAGAACAAAGCCACGCAGCTTCGAATCGAGAGTGTTCGTGCAACGAGCGAAGCGGGGAGCGGGCATCCATCCAGTTGC
>SWDH01000025.1:0-5902 GCA_005116945.1 Nitrospira sp. | reverse complement strand
CCCAACAATCCAAAAGCTTACAATAGCGACCGGTTTGTGTTGTCAAAAGGCCATGCCGCCCCGTTGCTCTATGCTGCTTGGGCCGAAGCCGGTCTCTTTCCCAAGAGCGAACTGCTCAAGCTCCGAACGCTGACGTCCGATCTTGAAGGCCACCCGACTCCTCGCTTGTCTTTTGTGGACATGGCCACAGGCTCACTTGGGCAAGGACTGCCGGTTGGTATCGGCATTGCTCTGAATGCAAAATTCGTCGACAAGCTGGATCACCGAACGTATGTCTTGATGGGCGATGGGGAGTCCGTTGAAGGATCGGTATGGGAAGCGGCCGAAGTCGCGCGCCATCACGGACTGGATAATCTCTGTGCCATTGTGGATGTCAATCGACTCGGTCAAAGCGATCCCACCATGCTGCAACATGACATGGAGGGGTACCGCTCCCGCTGGGCCGGTTTTGGCTGGCAAGCGCTGGTGGTCGACGGGCACGATATATCAGCGATATTGGCAGCGTTCGATACCGCTGCAAATACCAAAGGCAAACCGACGGTGTTGCTTGCAAAAACGTTTAAGGGCAAAGGCATCTCCTTCATGGAGAACCATCCTAGCTGGCACGGGAAACCGGTGGCGAAAGGAGAGGAAACTCAGAAGGCGATCGATGAGTTGAGTAAGCAGTTGAAACCAAGCAGTACCGCAATTTCATTGAAGAAACCATCGACGCCGGCTCAGGCACCCTCAGCTATCAAGCCCCTCCCACCGTCGCCTTACAAAGTCGGTGAGGCTGCCGCAACGCGTGAAGCGTTCGGGGTTGCCCTGGAAGCCCTTGGCGCAGCGAATCCACTGGTTGTGGGACTCGATGCGGACGTCAAGAACTCGACCTACACCGATAAGTTCGGCAAGAAGTTTCCCAATCGATTCTTCGAAAATTTTATCGCAGAGCAAAATATGGTCGGCGCCGCAGCAGGCCTCGCGGCTTGCGGAAAAGTTCCGTTCGTGGCGACATTTGCCTGTTTCCTTGCCAGGGCCTACGATTTCATCCGTATGGCGGCCATCAGCGGCTCGAACGTCAAACTTGTCGGTACACACGTCGGTGTAAGCATCGGAGAAGATGGTCCCTCGCAAATGGGCTTGGAAGATATTGCGATGATGGCTGCACAACCGGGAGTGACGGTATTATATCCGTCCGATGCAACGTGTACGTATCGGCTTGTTGAAATGGCTGCTACGCACAAAGGGATGGTCTACATTCGGGCCGGTCGCCCAAAGTGTGTGGTTCTGTACGGGCCTGATGAGACATTCCAGATCGGCGGATCGAAGGTTCTCCGTCAACACGCATCGGATGTCCTTACGATCGTCGCTGCCGGGGTCACGCTGTTCGAAGCACTGAAGGCGTACGACATATTGAAAACAGCCGGTATCTCTGTGCGAGTCATCGACCTCTATAGTGTTGTTCCCATTGACCGTACCACGTTGCTGGACTGTGCCAGGGCCACGCAGGGGCGCATCCTCACCGTTGAAGATCATTATGCGCACGGTGGCCTCGGAGATGCGGTGCTCAGCGCAGTTGGATCTGAAGGTATCAAGGTGCATAAACTTGCCGTTCGTACGATCCCGCATAGCGGCAAACCGGACGAACTCATCGATCACTTTGGCATCGGAGCCCGATCGATTGTGGAAACTGCGAAACACATCACAAAGTAACCCCTCCTGTACCGTCCTTCCTCATCGGGGAGGACGGTATTTCTTTTTGAACATTCTGTCAGGATCGGTTCGCCAACGTCTGCTTCAGGAACTGCCCGAAGCTCGTTAGCCCGCATTATTCACGAGGGTTCGTGACGAAACCGCCGAGATGCCACGCGAGACGGTTCGACAGGCTCACCGTCCTGAGCCAAGTCGAAGGACGGGCGCGCGGAGCCGTGAAGCGGGGCTTTGCTAGGATTGGGGGCAGCGAAGGGGGTGTGCCCCCTTCGTGGGGATGCTCCAAGGGAGCTGGCCTCCTTGGAGGAGTGGGCGAGGCAGGCTTCAGGGCCGAGCCTACGACGGGAGGGAAGCATACTTGAAGAGTATGTCGACCGACTGAGCGGCGAGCCCGCCCGCCGCCAGGCCTGTCGCAGCGGCGTGTCGGCGGTTGCAGTAGAAGCCTTCGTGAATAATGCGGGCTATGGCAGTGGCTGTTCGTGAAGAAACATCATTCCGGCGATGATCCCACATCGCGTGCGAAACTGGTGGGATTTCAATCGCCCACTCACGGTGCGTGTATTTGAGTATGGGGGGCCGGGTCTGTCGTGATGCAGGACTGCATAATTTCAGCGCGGCATTGCCATGACGTGGCCGCCGTATTGAGATGGCGAACCAGTTCTTCCGGTACGATGATGCCCACGGTGATATCCACCAAAACGTGATCGGCTATGCGATGAAAATGCGCGGCGTTCACACCCTGCAAGGTGAGCAACGCCCTGCTTAGCTCGTTCTCATGGGTGTCGCAGCCAGGTCCTGTCAGCGCGAGGGGAACTCTCTCCATGGCAGCGTGGCTGGTGTCGGCCAGCTGAAATACGGCAAGACCCACGATGAGCGCCATCGCAAGCATCAGACGGTTGTGCCTGGGCGTGGCCTTGCCGACTACATGAGGCTGTGGGCAGGTTGCGGGTACGCCTTTCTCGAAGGGCGTCTGCGTCAGGTTTGCGTATCTGCGATGAGCTGTTCGTGTCATCGGAATACCTGTCTGCGGGGAGGCGATCCGAAGCCCCTGGGTAGGTCTATCGATCTTTCTTAAGATATCGTGGCAGACGCTGGCGCAAGTTGTCAAATCATGCGAAGCTCCGGTTCGGCTGGGTTGCACTGTTCCTCTCTTGAACACGCTCATGGGCAGGCGGCGAGGATCTCACCGCCTGCCCATCGCCCGTTACGGCACTTCGACGATGTCGGACTTCATAGGACCAAGCACGGAAAGGAGTTCGCCCTTTTCCCTGGCTGGCACGTTGAACGTATCCAATGCCTTGACGAGGTCTTCAACCAGGGCATTGAAGGCAGCCGTCGTGATTTTCATGCCGGCATGCGTTGTTTTCATGTCTTTCCCCTCATAGGTGCAGGGGCCTCCGCTGGCTTGGCAGACCTGGTCGACCAGTTGTTTTTTCAGTTTCGGCAGATCGGCGTTGGCAAAATACCCGTTGATGCGTTTGTCTGCGCCCACGATGCTGACGAACTTGCCGACGACGGCCGTGATAGGGCCTGTTCCGCCGAGCCGTTCATAGAGTGAGGGCAACGGAGCATCGGCTGCCCACACCGGCGCTGAGATCAACAGTAAGGCGACGGTCAGCATAGTCTTGATGGCGCGAGAAAGTTGTTTCATGAAAGGCGCTCCTTTTTTGAGAGGTAAATGAGGGTTTCCTTCGAGTGCACATCGCTATCATATTTCTGGTCGTTTAGGGGTTCCAGGGCGTCAGTGGCATCAGCGGAGCATTCTTGGCTACCGGTGTAATCGTCAGCGCGGCAATGGCTCCACGAAGGGCTGAAGTAAGCGAATGCGTCACTATCGGATAGACCCCGGGTGATTCGGAGACCAAGTCGAATGTGGCGGCGCTTCCGGGTCCCACAACGTAGGTTTGCACCCCTGTAAGTTTATTGGAAGGGTTCCCGCTTTCGTAGACGTTGTCCCAAATCTCGCCGATCGGGTGGAGCGAGGAAAACTCGTTGGGGCCCGCGTTCACAAAATAGATCCGGACTCGCTCATTCGGTTTCGCTTCCAGCGCTTCCGCGCCGATGAAGAAGGGATGATACTTCCAGATTCCTCCGTTGAAGATCGTATAGTCGAACTTTCTGGCGAACATGGCCTCGACATCGTCTGGGTTCTTCCAGAGCTCTGATTGGACCAACAAAAACTCCCGGTCTGCTTTCGGCCAGACCTTCGGATTCTTGGGATCGACGATAATCGCGCCGAACATGCCGCGCGCGATGTGCTGAATCATAGGCGCTGCGCCGCAATGATAGAAAAACACTCCGGGCTTCTTCGCCACAAAGGTGTAGGAAATGGTTTCTCCCGGCTTGATGGCCCGGTAGTTCTTCAGGAAATCGATTTCCGCTGCATGGAAGTCCATGGAGTGCTGATACACATTGGTCTTGGGATTCTCCAGCGTGAAGTTGACCGTGTCACCTTCCGTGACCCGCACGGCTGGCCCCGGCATTTGGCCGTTGAACGTCCAGGCCCTATATTTCTCTCCCGTTCCTTCCGTCACGATTTCCACTTCCATGGCGGTCATCTTGACATCATGGGTCTTCGCAGATGCCTCGGAGGGCAATCCCATCAATCCGGCCATTGCAAGGACCATGGCCCCTGCGATGGCCATCAGTTGAGGTGATTGTCTTTTCATCATGGTTCAACTCCTCTCTGAAAAGGTTGGGCGAACTTCTCCGGGCAAATGTACAACTGGTTTTTTCTATGTGAGGGGTCTCACTGACACTTCATCTGTGTGCAAAGAAAAGCATAACAGAGCAAAGTTTTTTATTCAATATCGTAGTATCCGGTTAAGAGTCAAGCCCTCTGTTAATCCCAAATGAGCCTGTGAGAAAAAACCAGAAAAGTAGGCCAGCGGGAGCTTGAGGAAGCGATCCTCGACATGGTTTTCTTGACCCAGAGGAGGACCAGACGAGGCCACGACAACGAGCCAAAAGCACTCCTATGAAACCGTTTCAGATTGGGGAGAGCGTACGACAGGACATTGGCTATGCGACGATAGGCAACAAAGAAACAGTGTAGGAAGTGCTGGCGCGACTAGCGCGAGCTGAGGAGGATCAAGGCTAGTGCCTGTGAGTTCGATGCGGATCGTCACACCCCGATCGACGGAACCAGCTGGCAGAAAACGGGGAGAGATCGCTGTGCTGCAGTCGTGACCAGTGCGGTAGGGAGAAAGACCAGGGAGAACCAGTGCAGCTAGACTTCGGCTGATGAACCCCTCTTCCCACAGAATTATTGCGACAGGGAAGTGCTTCTCAGTAGGCTGGCAATCATATACCTACGAGGCAGTGGGAGCGGATGGGGGAGGAAAAGGCTCAGAGCCAGAATAGTTTCGCGCGAAGCAGAGGGAATTAAGGCAAGCAAACGAAGCAGTGAACGTTTGTTTGAAAATATCGAGTTGACCGAGAATATGACCTGAAAGTCCGTCTCATTTAGCCTGTGCCCTCAAAAAACCGATCCGCCATTCCATCTTTCGACAGAATGGCGGATCAGTGTCACTCTCAAACGTGACGAACCCCTACTTTATCCAGCGGTGGCCCTTGTAAAGACTGGGATGATGTTCCCGGCAATGCTATTGATATGCCGGTTACCTGTTTCGTCCCAAGACATTACAAGCCCTCCGAAACGCTGGTCAGGATCGTGGACCAAGTCCATCAATCTCTGTATTTCCCAGAGCGAATCCCTTGAATCAAGCTTAACTTCCTTGGTTTCGCCTGGCATGATCGGGGACTCATCTTCGATATGCAAGCCATCTGTGGCCATGATCTCAGCTGGATAGGTCGGGTCGCTGTTGTTAGCTACACCGACCTTGTTCAGGAACCGAATGCCTGCTGTCGTAAACTCTCCAATCCTGAGTGGCTGCTCTCCGCTATTGGTGACCTGCAAGGTCATACGAAGAGCCCGCCCAGGAACGTCATAGTCCGCGGCAAGCACCTTAACCGTCAAGTCCGACTTCAAATGAGTGGCCTTGATTTTTGGTTCACCAGCCTGGAGTGGAATGGTATATGGATACTGACTGTCTGTATAGAAGAACCCAATTGCAATCAAAGCAAACACTACTCCCAACATGGCAAAGGCAAAATAGCGGTCAACTGGATCGTTCAGGAGCTCGTCTCCACCCTCTTGCGCCAGTACGCGGGCGCGAATGAGGAACATCGGCCTGACCATGAACCAGCCGAT
>SWDH01000024.1:301-629 GCA_005116945.1 Nitrospira sp. | reverse complement strand
GAGACTGGATCCATATATAAGTCTGTGCCACCAGGGGCTTTAATCAGTAAATAACTCCTTGAGGTCTAACTCCAAGTGCAACACTTCAGGCCCGGATGGGCTAGGGTGTTGCTATGCGAACGAGATCCTATTGACACATGAGTGCCGAAGCACGTGAAAGCGTGAGTCTGGGGCTGGCCCGCGGCCATTCGTGGCGGGCGATGGCGACGGTGTTGCGAGCGCCCAGTACCGTGAGCCGCGAGCACACCCGCAACGCGATGCAGGGGCTCTATCGGGCCTGTATGGCGCACACCCTGGTAATCGGTTCGGGCCCGTCAGCCACGGCAGC
>SWDH01000024.1:0-291 GCA_005116945.1 Nitrospira sp. | reverse complement strand
TTCTGGATCCCTGGCTGTGGCAGTAGGTGCGGATGCATCTGGCTGAGAGATGTTCGTCCGAAGAGATTGCCGGACGGCTTCAACGCGCGTATCCTGGCGACGTGGGCACACAGCTGTCGGCCGAGACCATCGATGCGGATCTGTCTGTGCTGCCCTGCGGCACCCTGCGGAGCGAACTGTTGGCCGCATTCCGTCAGGCGCACAAGGCGCGCCGGCCTCGGGCTCGAGGGACGGATCGACGCGGCCAGATCCCTAACCTGACGCCGATGGCTGAGCGCCCCGCTGAGGTGG
>SWDH01000023.1 GCA_005116945.1 Nitrospira sp. | reverse complement strand
CGGGTGGTCGCCCGAAGAATTGCGTGGGCAGCGAATCCTTGAGGTGGGCTGTGGCGCAGGGCGCTTCACACAAGTGATGCTCGATGCCGGGGCGGAGGTCTGGTCGTTCGACTACAGCAGCGCAGTAGACGCCAGCCGGGCGAACAATGGCCCTCATCCCAAGCTCAACATCTTTCAGGCTGATATCTATGCGCAACCGTTTAAGGCCGACTTTTTTGATAAAATTCTATGCTTCGGTGTTCTGCAATATGTTCCAGATCCAAAACCGGCCTTCCTGGGTTTGATGAAATTCCTTCGGCTGGACGGCAAGCTCGCGATCGATACCTATCGGAAGGAACAATGGCCGACCCGCTGGGCGAGTCGGCAGGTGTGGCGGCCGATCACGAAGCGAATGCCTCAGGATATGCTGTTTCACATCGTCAAATGGTATGTGCCGCGCTGGATACCCATTGACAATAGGCTCGACGAAATACGGTTCTTCTGGCGGTTTGCCGAGTATATCAGAGGAATCGTGCCCTGCTTTAATTATAAGGGTTCGAAGAACCACCAGGGTCTCACGGAGGATCAACTGAGGGAATGGGCGGTTTTGGATACGTTCAATGTGCTGGCGCCTCAGTATGAGCACTCACATAATCTGGATGAGATTCAGTCGTGGTTTGAGGAGGCAGGGTTATCTGATATTCAGGTCCAGGGGGGGGGGAACGGTATTAAGGGGTGCGGGTGTAAGGGCGCCTTGTCGAGCACCCCGCACTCTCAAGCCTTTCGATCGCACAGCGCCGCGTAATGAGATCGGAGCAAGATCGATTTCCAAGAACTCTCTGTCATGTGATGGCCAGTTTCGTGCATGCATATGCCACACGAGACAATACTGTAAAGCTTGATGCAGGCTATGTAGGTATTTTAGGGAACGTGAAGTAGTGCCTCGCCTTCGATCTACCATCGGCAAGTTAGGGCTAGCATGTATTGGTATTCTGATCGGATTTCTGTCGCTTGAAGGTGCGCTGCAGCTTCGATCTCGGTTCGTCAATCCATCTGCAGTGCCTCAGATTGCGACAGTCCCTCAGGTTGTCCCCGATGAGCGCCTAGGCTATCGCCCGAACCCCAACCTCCCTGGGCATGATTCGAGAGGATGGCGCAATAATTTTTCCCCACTGGATCGTGCAGATATTGTTGTGATCGGGGATTCTCACGTGTACGGCTCTGCCTGGCCGCAATTGGTCGGGACGCGTCTACACCGCACGGTCTACCAGATGGGCATCCATGGATATGGACCAGCGCATTTCGCTCTTCTGCTCGATGAAGCACTGACGTTTGAGCCCAAAGTTATCATCGCGGCTTACGATTACGGGGATGACATCCGCGACTCGTACCGGTTTGTGTACAGGATAGGAAAATTCAAGCGCTCAATTTTGGACACGGTGTTCGATTCATCGTTCGCCTTGACGAACACGAAGTCTCAGCAGGCCATCATGCAAGCTGAGTCTATAGATCCGGATTTCTTGCGCCGAAAGTATCTCAATTGCAAGAATCCTGTTGAGGTTCCAGACCGTCGTCTCCAGGTCGTGCCTGACATTCTCGCATCTCCTCCGCTCGCCCCGCTCAGCGATGACGGGACATTGCCGCGCGTCATGGCATTTCTGACAGACCGCTCGGCCCTGATAAAAATTCTAAGGAAGCGCTTCTTTCCCGCAGCACAGGCTCATCCACATGCTGAAGATGTTTGGCCGAAACTGTGTCTTAGATACCGAGATCACACACTGACGACTCTCTTCAGCCCAGCGTATCGAATGTTGGCCCTCGACGACACGGACCCACGCATCGTGGAAGGAGAACGCATCGCCCTTCTGGCGTATCAAGTCATGGCTCAGCGCTGTAGACAACCGCAGTGTTCCTTTTACGTGATGATGATTCCGACATTAGAGACCGCATTTCGTGCGCAGGCAGAATCGTCCCTGGGGCACCAATCGTATATGGTCGATCTATGGAATGCCGAAGGCCGCGCTCGTGCCAACGCGAGTGCTTTTTTTGCTCGCGAACATATCGCGACGATCGATGCATTGCCCTTGCTGGAGCAGTTGATCGCTTCCGGTGTGAATCCCTATCCGGAAGATGGTGACATCCATCCGGTAGAAATCGGATACGATGCCTTCGCGCGTGCAGTCGTCGAGCAGCTTGAGCGTGATGGTATTGGACACTAAGAGACGGGAGAACTGGTCAGGCTATCAATGCAGGCGCGGGTACGTGATTCCACTGTGGAAAAGTCGTCAACGCCCGCCGGCAGCAGGGACGTCTGAAGTTGCCGGGCTGATCGGCCACGCTCCGTTACGATCCCATGATAGATCAAGGGGTTCATGCTGAGTAAAGTCGTATACAGGGCGGTCGCTATTCTTACGCTGAACGCCATTATTGTATTCGCATGCTTTGAGTTGTTCGCGATGAGTATCTCCAAGGTAAAGACGCTGAGTGCGACGTCAAAACCGACGGAACAGCTAGAGCTAGTAGGGGAGGGGAAAGCGAGGGAGACCGTCTCGTACTATGCCACTCAAGATTGGGCGAAACGGAATTGGCATGAGTTTCGGCTGGCCCGTAAACAACAATTTTACCCGCACGTTGGTTGGAGGAGAGCACCGTTCAAAGGCCAAACCATAGAAGTCGATCAGAATGGCGTCAGATTGACACCCGGCGCAGACTGTAGCGCCAAATCATTTAAAGTGTTTACCTTTGGCGCATCCGAAATGTGGGGGACAGGGTCGCCGAATTGGGGTACGATCCCCGCTCACTTACAGAAGGGCCTTGAAAAACTACGACCAGGGCCGGTATGTGTGACGAATTATGCCGAATCGGCGCATGTGTCGATGCAAAACGTGATTATGCTTCTGACGCAACTACGTTCCGGCAATGTGCCGGATGTGGTTGTGTTTTATGCCCTTGCCGATGACATCTATTCTGCATACCAATCCGGTCGCCCCGGCGTTATTGAGAATCTCAGTCAAATTGCAGCCAGATTCGAGGGGCGCAAGGAGGCGCCGGCAGTGACCATTGTCGATCGGCTACGAGGGACGTATTCATACTCATTGATCGATCAGCTGATGGGCAAACTGACGATCGCCAAGCCACAGCAGGAGGATGAACCTACTGCCGGCACGCTGGTCACGTATGAGAGCATGGGGATTGACACCGCAACGTTAAGCGATTTGATCGCGCGGGATTATTTTGGAGGCTACAAGATTGTGAGTGCGCTGGCCCAGGAGTACGGTTTTCAATACTTCTTTTTTGTGCCGCCCACGATCACACTGGGTAACAAACCGCTCACATCCGAAGAGCAAGACATGAAACGTAAAGAGGAAAGCCAAACGGCGCATCACAAGCTTTCTACCTCCGTGTATGACATTGTCGAAAGAGAATCTTCGAAATATCAACACCTCTACTCAATGGTTCATGTCTTCGATCCTTACGATTCACTCATGTGGATCGACGGTGGCCATGCCACGCCGGTCGGGAACCAAGTGATCGCTGAGAAAATGTTGGCCGTAATCCAGGCGCAATCCTCCGGTCAAAAATAAGGGACAACGTTCTATTGATTTCAGGCATCGAGTACGAGAGGTAGCTGTGTCCAGATCCTCGTGGCGTATGACCGGAGTTGAAGGGTTGTGATGGCTCAAACTATTGGCTCTATTGTCGTTGTGCTGCTTCTCATGGTGGCGGGGTGGCGTCTGCCGTCAGTCAAGGGGCGGCAGGTACTGTTCCTGGCTGCCAGTTATCTCTTGTATGCGAATTGGGGC
>SWDH01000022.1 GCA_005116945.1 Nitrospira sp. | reverse complement strand
GCAGTCCAACCTGTGAAGTCCCGCCCGCAGTCTCATCGAACGAAGAGCACACCATGTGCGCTCTGAGATCAGCGGCCATCGACACATCCCACAGGCAGCCGAATCGTCGATCGGAACCCGTCTGTCACGATCATCGGTTCAGGCATCCTGCTGTCCTTGGCGATGGCCACAATCACCCCTGCCGGCGAATTGTTTGATGACAAAGACTGACCTCAAAGCGACTGTGTGGTCGGTCTTCTTCCGCCGATCGCTTCCGTAGGTGGGCGTTCGGACTCGCCTTGGTTTTGGGTACGAGCGGCGTTGACGGTTGGAGACGATGACATGGTCGCTCACGTCCCCGCAGTGAACGCATCGCAGGGCTGGGATCCTGCTTCCTCCCTCGTAGATGATCTCGGGTACGCTCAGGCCGGCACAGCGGGTGCATCGCATCATCGCTCCTTATTCACGGTTGTAAGTTGTGGGAGCACCTCGTCACGCGAGTTTCCCGCCTATACCGCGTTCATCACCACGTCATGGATCATGGGCATGATGTCCAATGTCGTAACCCTCAGCACTCCCCGAAGGGCCGAGGAATCGGAGGGAGGCCACCTCCGACTCCTCGGGCAGGCCTGGAGAAGAGTGCGCAACTGCCAGACCCACTACCGGCTGCCTCATACTTTTTTCTATTTCTGGCCCGTAGCCTGCGCATGAGTCCTTTTACTCCGCGAACCATCCTGGGCCTTTGGATAATCGACCCGAGCCCCCTCGATCAACCCGTCTACTGATTGGATGCGGAGTAACAACGGCTCCACAATTCAGCTATCCTGCCGTCGGCGTGGCGGGGGAGCGACCAACCCTGCGCTCCCCCCTACCGGAACATGTGTTAGGAGGTCAGCCGAACACCTGTCCCAATTCCACACGACCACACGGCGCTCAGCGCGTCGTCCGTTTCTCAAAATATTCCTCGTACCGATGCACGAAGTCTTTCTGTGCAAGCGGCGCATGACAGGCGCGGCACTTGGTGAAATCTTCTGCCAAGGCTTTCCCGTCCGGCCCATACGCCGCAAACACCCAATTGCCGGTCTTCAGATTGTCCGGCGCATCTTGTCCCCACCCCTCGCCTTTCCCCATGACGAGGACCTTCGCGAGGTCGCCCTTCACAAGCTTGCCATCCGCGTCGGTTTCCAGTGTCTCACCGGCCGTTTTGGCTTTATAGAGTTCCATGACCATCACCGTGCCGTTGGGAAACGGCTGTCCCGCATTCGTCTTGGCGCCGACCGGGTTGACGAACAACTCGCGTACCTGCTTCGCGTCCGGTCGTTGAACGTCCGACAAGAACTTCGGTCCGTTCTGATACCCGGCCGGCAGGGGTAGTTCACCATCCCTCGGCTTCGCCGGTGCGGAAGAAGTGGGCGCCGGACCCATTTCCGCACAACCCCATACCATGATGGCGCATAGCGCCAGTGCCCACTGTTTTCTCATCGTCGGCCTCCATTCATATGAATCGCATGATCGATTGAACAAGCCCCCCTAATTTTTACGCCCTCGCCGCTGCAGCCTCGACCGTGACACCCACCTTGCCAATGTGAGAAACAACTTGTCGCATCGTGACACTCCTTTCATAGCACCTGAGTAAAAGGACCGGGGCGGAGGGCAAAGGAGGAATACCTACGCCCCGGATCAGTCCGAGCGAGGAGGCAGCCCGACCCGGACATCGATAGCTCAACACCCATCAATTGTGTGTGCGAAAGTTCGGATCGGATAAGGCAGCGCGAGAGGACTCAGAATGAAACGGCCGCCCGGGGTCCCTTATCCTATCCAGACGAAGGGCACCAACGGAGGCGCGCGAGAGTGGAGCAGGGAAGAAAAGGACGAAGGGGCTTCCTGATTGGGAGGCAAGGTCGCGAGCCGGACAACCGGGCTCGTTGATAACGCCAGCGGCTCTGTCACCAGTCCGGCATCGGACGTGGCCTGACAGGACCAGGCGCAGAGCGCGTTGTGGGGAGTTGCCTCGCGCGAACTATGATGCGCATGGTGGCTGGAGGGATCGACGTGACGTAACGCGCAGCTCGCGGCCATCGCCGCCAGCGACACATAGACCAGGGCCACGAACCCTGCGACGAGCGCGGTACTGCGTGATAGACCAGGACGTGTCATCAACTTCTCCACGATGGTATGTCTATACGCGTCCGCCGAATATCTGTATACCGACGCCTGCTCACGGAGGCTCCGTGTGCTACAAATTCCACGGTGGGATGAGGTGAAGCCTCCGTCAATTGTCGTGAGATCGGATATAGTACGGCGGCAGAGGGCAATAGAATGAAAGAGACGATCTCCCAGAGCGCAGCCACGGCGGTCGCACCGGCGCAAGTGGAACAAGCAACCCGACCTAGGCCGGTGATCCACGCGCTTCTCTTCGTGCTCGGCTTTTCGATTATCTTCGTCGCGCTGGGCACGGTGGTGAGCGGCATCGGCCAACTGGTATTTGACCTCCGGGAATCGCTGGCCCGGATTGGAGGTGTCGTCGTCATCCTGTTCGGCCTGGCCACGATGGGTCTGTTCGGGGCTCTATCGAGACAGTTGGGCCGCCTGGAAGATTCCGCCGTGGAAAGGAATCCACAGTGGTGGCTGCAGCCGGTCGGCTGGATGAAGGGCGGGATTGACTTCTTTCTGCGCTATTTCTACGCCGACACCCGTGTGGATTGGGGCCGGCGCAGCGCAGGCGGCTACGTGCCATCCTTCCTCATGGGCATGTTCTTCTCAGCTGGTTGGACGCCCTGCATTGGCCCGACGCTGGGCGCGATTCTGGCGCTGGGCTATAGCAGCGCGACCATCAGCCAGAGCGCATTTCTGCTTTCAGGCTATTCGCTGGGCTTGGGAATTCCCTTCATACTCTTTGCCCTGGCGCTAGATCGCGCCAGTAGCCTGTTGCGCTTGCTCAAGCGCCATATACGGACGATTCAGTTGATCAACGGCGCGTTGCTTATACTCATCGGCCTCGCCCTTCTGACGAAACAGTTGGCAGTCATCGCTCAATGGGCGCAGGAGAATAACCTCTATCTGGAGGCTGGTTCCCTGGGCGGAACGACGCCCACCTTTTTCATCGCCATCCTGGCAGGGCTGCTCTCCTTCCTCTCGCCCTGCGTCCTGCCCCTGGTGCCGGCCTATGTCTTTTACCTGACCGGGCGCACGATCTCGAAGACCACCGCCAATTGACCGGCCTTATTCATGACGGTTCGTCGCAAAGTCGCATTCCTCGTGAAGCGGATCACGTGAAGCGTGAAGCGCAAAACGAGATGCGGAAGATGCCTGGAACGTCACTTGTGAGGGAAGCCTCTGAATCCGGAGCGAAATACGCTTCACGAATGACGCTTCACACAGTAGATCAGCGATTGCAGCAGACGTGTTTATGAATATTGCGGGCAGAGGTTGAGCCCTACGATTTCGCATGGCGGGTGAGGTAGCGGATGATGGCCTCGCGTTCCGGCTCTGTCAGAGGCGGGAGCCCTTTTTCGCGCATAAGACCTTCCATTTTGGACAATTCCTTCTGCCATTCCGCCATCGTCCGGAACCGCGGGTCCGGCACCCCATGGGTCACCCCATGGTCTCCAAAGGGCTTGCCGTGGCAGGCCCCACAACGCTGCGCGAACACCCGCCCATCGGGACTGTCCAGGTCTGGGATTCCGGTAAACACCCCGCCACACCCTACCACCCACATCAGCACCACGAGTCCCGTGGAAGATTTTCGTATACGTTCGGCGCCCATGATTTCTCTCCCAAGGTTCTTTGCAATGTCGACCGTCACACACACTCTCAATGCAGAAGATGGAGTCTCGCCTGTCTCGGGAGGCGTCTCGGCGGTGTTGTCACAAGCTCTCATGAACAATTCTGGCGAGTGCTACCGGCGACAGAAGACACCGGCAGCACCAGGCTCAGGCTCTGCGATTTACTTGCTCTTCTTCCCTTTGTGCTCCTTCGCGTCCATCTCAGCGTGGGCGATCGATTCGTCCGCATGGGTAATCGCTTCCTTTGCATGCTGCAGCGCTTCTTTGGCATGCGCATCGCCAGTCGCTTTGACGGACTCTTCGATATGCTTGATGGCTTCTTTCGTATGCGCAACTCCTTCCTTGGCGTGCTTGATCACCTCCTGGGTATGACCCTCTTCCTGCCCTGCCTGCGAAATTGCCGGATGCAGGCTCAGCCCCACGCCGAACACCGCTACTGCCATGACCATCGTCCATGTGTGTTTCATCTGTCATTCCTCCTTGGTTGTGAATGGATCCATGCGAACACGTCGATTATCTCGTACACGCTACTCTCTCGGAACACGATACACAAACGGAGCCGGACAGGATTGCCCTCCCGTTTATCGCCTCACTCCTTTCTGTGCCTCCAGACTCGTCACATTCGGCTGGTTCTGTTCAGGCGAGCGGGATGACTGGGTCTGGTGAACGCGAATTGCTGCCGCTCGTGCGGCGAAGAGGTTCGCTTCCACCGATTGCCCGAGGCCATGCAAGAGGCCGGCATAGCGTTCACAGAGCATGGCCACCCTTGGATGATGGGGCCCGAGCGTTTGCTGCTGGATCACCAGCGCCCGTTGGTACCGGAGCTTCGCCTCATCCACCAGCCCTCGTTCGTGTGAAAGCCAGCCCCAATTCTCGAGAATCATCCCGGTCAGCGCGGCCTCCGGTCCTGCCGCAGACTCGCTGACTGCCAGCGCCTCACGGTAGTAGTGATCTGCGAGTTCGGGCAGTTCTTGGGCATGGTAGAGGTTGGCCAGATTGTTCAGACAGATCGCAACCGATGGGTGGTGATGTCCAAAACGCTCGAGTCGGAGGGAGAGGGCTTGCCG
>SWDH01000021.1:59037-59275 GCA_005116945.1 Nitrospira sp. | reverse complement strand
TTCCTATCTCGTCTCATCAGCTGATCACCCAACAGCCGTTCCTGTGTGAGCCGACCTCCCGCAGAAATGTGTTTCGTTGATTTCATAGTTGCTGCCGTCTATAGTTTGCTGACTGCTGCGGGTCTAACTGGTTGATCTGGTTTGTTTTGTTTATTTGGTTTATCTGGTCAGATTCGTTCAACCAAACAAACGAGACAAACCAAATAAACGAAATGAACCTAACGGGCTGACCATGAAT
>SWDH01000021.1:0-59027 GCA_005116945.1 Nitrospira sp. | reverse complement strand
CTAGCTGTGGCTTCTCCTCTTGTTCCGGTCGCAGTGGCGGCGGAACAGCCGGACGCCGCGCAGCGTCACTATGAGCGAGGCGCTGCGCTGCTGAAGAAAGGTGATCTGGCTGCGGCATCCGAGGCTGCCAGGAAAGCGATCGAACTCAATCCCTCCTCAGCTGAAGCGCACCATCTGCTCGGTATGATCTATTTCAAAGAGAGGAAACCGGTTCAGTCTGTCGAGGCCTTCAACCAGGCGCTCAAGCTGAAGCCGGCCTATCCCGACGCATTGAAGTAGCGAATGGACGGCATTTCGCAGCCTCCAACGGACCTTGGGGCTCCAGGTCTACTTTGCCTCCCCCTATGCGGCGTGGGAGCGAGGGACCAATGAAAACACCAACGGGCTGTTGCGCGATTATTTCCCTAAACAGACGGACTTCTCCATGATCACGGTGCGCCAGCTTGCGTCTGTTGTGGAGGAATTGAATAATAGACCCCGCAAATGCCTCGCCTATCGGACTCCAGCCGAAGTCTTCGCTCGGGCTCCAGGTGTTGCACTTCAACCTTGAATTCAAGCGACATTCTGCCGCACCGCTTCGCAGCCTTTTCCCCTCTATGCTCAAGCCTCGATGCAATTGCCGACGCGAATCGAGTACAGTATGCAGATTATTCTCTTTCGCCGAATACCCCGTAGCTTCCGGCCTTCGCAGCCGAAGCGACTGCTTCGGCGGAGTAGGCTGCTGCGGGAGCTTCATTTCTCTTTGTCTGATGCGTTGGAGGAGCCATGGCGGTATTTCGACGACCCGAGTTGGAAAAAGATAACCCGATCGCTCCGCAGATGTATGTGGGACCCAGGAGGAGGCGCGCGCTGTTACGTGAAGCCTCGTTGTCGCCTGCTTCAAGGCAGGGGGACATGGCCGAGACGCTGCAGGCCTTGACTGTAGCGGCGGAACGATTTGTGGCGAAGGTGCCGCCATCGAAGAAGCTGCAAGAGGAACGGACCGCATTGTTGGAGGCGATCGTCCCTGCGCGACAGTTCTGACAAGAATTGCGAGGTCGTTGCTTGACCTTGCACGTTGCAATCGGGTATTTCGCTGGAAAAGGGAAAGACGCGCACTTCCTTTTTAAGGAGTGGCCAAGGCTGTCCTTGATTGCGCGCATCCAGCGACCGGCATCCATCTAATTGCCCCTCCAAGCTCGCTTGATTTTCCTCTCTAGAGAGGGCACCCATGTTGGTCTAGGTGCGGCCGTCGAACGAGGCCATTCGGAGGGCGCGCGTTCCGGGAGCACAGGACCAACGTGGGTGTCCTCCCATCCTTTTTATCGTGCGCGTTCCGTGAGCAGGAGGACGACCAGGCTGCCCATCCCCCACCTGGCTGCTCCTCCCTCTGCCCTGATATGATGCTTTTCCCATGAGCACTCGTTCTGAATCGGGCCAGACCAATCTGGTCGCCATTGGAATCCTTGTCGGCCTCATTATTACCGGCGTGTGGGTGTGGAAGCGTCTGTCGTTTGAGACTCAGGACTATGTGATCGATCAAGCTATTCCCGTCGTGTTCGTGGGGTTGGTGATCGCGGCGGGGTTGTTTTTGTTGGTTCGGGCATTCACCCGCCGCAGGGGGCAACGGCGCGAACGTACGAAGTTAATCGCCGCGTTCAATCAGGCTACGGCACAAGAAAAGAAGTTGGAGATCGCCTTTGCCCTGATTGAAGCGAATGAATACCGCGCCACAGGCTTGGAGTCCGTGACGCCCGCGTTACGAGACCTTTTCGCGACGACGTTGGAGCGGGCGTTGGGTGACAAACAGCACCGGATTCGAGGGATGGCGGCCAGTCACCTTGGCGTCTTGAACGATGCGACTGTCGTTCCCTTGCTGCTGAAAGCGATGGAAGACGACCACGCCTATGTACGTTCCAGTGCGGCGTTGGGATTGGGCCGGTTGCGCGCCAGCGAGGCGAAGGAGAAACTGACGACTGCCATGGAACATGATTGGGATCAGACCGTCAGGAGCCGATCGAAGGAGGCGCTGGAGCGGATCAAATAATCCAGAGTTGGATTACGCCGCGTCGTCTGTCCATTCGATGCAGGCGATTTCCGGCGCGCAATTCCACCGCAAGGGAAGAAACGACCATCCCAGTCCACGATTGATATAGAGCCGGCGACCAGGTTCTCCGTGATGACCGTCGACTCGGCCGTTACAGCCGGGCGGGAGCCAGAATGTCGGCACGCCTGGTATCCGCCACTGGCCACCGTGACTATGGCCACAGAGGATCAGGTCGACAGCGTGGTGGTTCTCCAGTTGATCGAGGATATTCGGCGCATGCGCGAGCAAGAGGGTGTAGCGGTTGTGTGCGCGCGGCGGCAGGCAGTGCAAGTCGGCTCGATGCAGTGAGGGATCGTCGACGCCGACAATAGCGATCTCGCCATCGTTCGTCGAAATGAACGTGGCTTGATTGATTAAGAGAGTGATTTTGTGGCGATCGGCAAGTTCGCAATACTGATCGATCGGCACACCGCTGTAGTGATCGTGGTTACCCAACGTGACGAAGACTGGCGCAATTTGACGTAAGCCTGAGAGAAATCGAAAGACATGCGGCAGCCCCTCCGGCACATTGAGTAGGTCGCCGGTGACAAAGATCCAGTCGGGGTGGAAGTCTCCGACTGTGGCGACGATGGAATCATGTCGTGGTTGATAGCGGTCGAGATGGAGGTCGCTCAGATGAACAGCCCGCCGGCCGGCCAAAGGGCTATAGGCATAGGTGAGTCGTGAAATCTCGTGTGTGGAGAGTCCGACCTCTAAGCAGGGAACGAGACTGAAGATTCGATAGACGGGTTCGCCCAGGCAATATCCGATGAACGAACGGGTTCGGTCGAGCCAGGACGTTGTGCGTCTGGTCATCCCATCACCCGATCCAGCTCGACACGATCGGAGGGAGTGACGCGATAGCCTCGTTCGTACAGATCGCTCATGCCTTGCATCAGGGCATCCATATTGCGGCTGCGATACCAGCTATCGAACCGCTCCATGAGTGCGGTAACCTGCTTCGGGGTGGGTTCCTCGTCCCGGTACGAGAGGGTGAGGGAGCGGAGCATGTCTTGAAGTTCGACGGGACTATAGATCGCATCGTCATTTCGATCGGCAACCAGGGCAAATTGATAGAAGGTCAGACTCACTGAGAGCAACGCCTGGGTCTTGGCAAGATCGGCTCGCGCATCGTTCATTCCCCTCGGATAGTGGCGAAGGCAATCCTCTTCGAGCTGGGACGACGCGGTGGGGCTCCAGCCGATTCCCTGAACGGTCGGGGGAGGCGTCTTTCCTGATTGATAAAACCATGAGACGCAGGTGTTCGCTTGCGCGAAGGCCTGCTTGTCTTTGTGGATTTGCCGATTGATGTGCCGGGTGAATTCTTGAAAGATTGCGTTATCGCTTCCCAGCGAGTCCCCTGGAAACAGCGTGCAGATGAGCATGGTAAAGGACAGGCTTGCCGCGAGGAGGCGTGCCTTAGGCCATTGGACCGTTGGTGGGTGAGCAGACATGAAAAAAGTATATCATGCGAATCGTCTCGCTCCATCAAGTTTCACCGAACGGTGATCGTGATCTTGCGAGCATGAAGAAGGGGCTCATTCCACCATGGACTTGCCGTTTTTGACAGCCATTCTGCCTGGCATTGGCGGACAGATGCGGGCTTTTCCGGAAGATTTCCAGGTCGAGGAACATCCGCTGTATCTTCCTTGTGGAGAGGGCGAGCATCTCTACATCACAATCAGAAAGCGCCTGCTGTCGACTCCAGATCTCGTCCTGCGCCTCTCTTCAGTCTTGGGGGTGAAAGCGCAAGCGATCGGTGTCGCGGGCCTCAAAGACGCCAGGGCTGTGACCACGCAGATGGTCTCGCTTCTCGGCGTCACGCCTGACAGGCTGGATCGATTGAAGTTAGACGAGCAACTCTTGTCAGTGGACGTGCTGGGGCGGCATCGCAATCGCTTGCGTCCTGGGCATCATGCAGGCAATCGCTTTCGGTTGGTGATCAGGGATGTCGCCCCGCATGCCAGCGAGACGGTGCCTCTGGTCACTGACATACTGGTGCGACGAGGCGTACCGAATTATTTCGGCCCACAACGGCAAGGGCGAAGCGGACAGAACTACCAGACTGGAGCTGAACTCTTGGTGGATCCGGCACGTCGAAACAGGCTGAGCCGATCCAAGCGCATGTGGTACCTCAATGCCTATCAGTCGCATTTCTTTAATGACATGTTAGCCAGACGACTGGACCGACTCGATCGTATCCTGGTTGGCGACTGGGCGATGAAAATGGAGAACGGCGCCTGTTTTCTGGTCGAGGATGCCGAGAAGGAACAGCCGCGGGCCGATCGGTTTGAGATCAGTCCCACCGGTATTCTGTTTGGGTCGCGCGCCTCATGGGCGGTCGGCGAACCAGGCGAGATGGAACGGGCCGTGGTCGTGGAGAGCGGAGCCACGCCGGAGAGTCTCACTGAAGCTGCGAAGTCCTGCGGGTTTCGAGGCGAGCGGCGCTCACTCCGAATTCCCCTCAGAGATTTAGAATGGGCTTTGGATGGCACGGTGCTCACCCTTTCCTTTTCACTCCCTCCCGGCGCGTATGCGACGAGTATCCTCCGCGAACTCATGAAGACCGACTTGCGGGCGGCTGAAAATGCCCGCTAGCTTCGTTCTCTGCTCGTGAAAATCCTCAACGTACCCCAGAGGGTACGCCTCCGGTTTTCACTCGCCTGCGGCCTTGCTAGCGGAGCATTTTGAGTCGCCCGCAGGGATTGCTACAGGTCGCGGACGTGATTCAGAGCTCTGTGAGTTTGTGATGAACCGTATAGATCTGCCTGCGCGTGCTGATCTGGTGGTAGAATCTGTGCAGAACCGCTCCATATAGGAGTGGGAGTCTGAGGCATGATGCAAGATCAAGAAACCGTCATCCTGCAAGGCCACATCATCGATTCGTTGATCCTGGCGAAGGTTCTGGACCGGATTTTGATGATGGGCGGAACCTTCGATCTTCAAGATGTGCAGATCGGCAAGACCCGCGAGGAGCCGTCACGGGCCAGAATCGTCGTGCGAGCCTCGTCTGCGAAACTGCTCAGCGAGATCCTCCATGCCATTCAACCTCACGGCGCGTCGGTCGAGAATGAACGGGATTGTGGGCTGGCGGCGGCACCGGCGGACGGGATCTTTCCCAGCGAATTTTACGCGACGACCCATTTACCGACCCAGGTGCGAATACGTGATCAGTGGGTAGAGGTGGAGGGGATCGAGATGGATCTGGGCATTTGCGTGGATCTGGTTCGTTTGACTGCGCGAACTGTTCCGATGGGAGAGGTGAAACGGGGAGAGCAGGTTGTGATCGGTCGTGAGGGTGTGCGAGTTATCCCACTCCAGCGGCCACGAGATCGCGATGTGTTCAGTTTTATGGAATCACAGGTCTCGTCTGAGCGGCCTCATGGTCGCGTCATCGGCGACATCGCCAAGCGCCTCGTGCAGTTGCGAACAGGATTCCGGGAAGGGAAAGTGGGCAGCAAGGTGCTGCTGGCAGGAGGCCCGGCGATTGTGCATGCAGGAGGACGCGAGGCGCTGGCATGGCTCATCGACGAAGAGTTTATTCATGTTTTGTTCTGCGGGAATGCGTTGCCGGCGCATGATATGGAAGTCGATCTCTATGGTACGTCCCTTGGCTATGGGCATGCGGCAGGCCGTGTAGTGCCGCATGGGCATGAACACCATCTGCGAACCATCAATCGAATCAGGGCCATCGGCAGCATTGAGGCCGGGGTCAAGTCAGGGATCATCAAGACCGGAATCATGGCGGCCTGTGTCAGGCGTAGTGTGCAGGTTGTCATGGCCGGCACAATTCGCGATGACGGCCCGCTGCCTGGCGTGATCACAGATTCGCTGGAAGCTCAGGCAGCCATGCGCGCGGCAATTCCTGGTATTGGAATGGCCTTGCTCGTCGCGTCGACGCTGCACGCGGTCGCAACAGGAAATTTATTGCCGGCCACGATCCCCTCCGTCTGCGTCGATGTCAATCCGTCCGTCCCGACGAAGCTCGCTGATCGAGGCAGTTTTCAGGCTGTTGGACTGGTCATGGATGCGGCATCGTTTCTGAACGAACTGGCGCGAGAGTTGGGATGGCAGCCATGAGTCGCCTGTTGGTCTGTCCGCCGGACTACTTCAAGATCGAATATGAAATTAATCCTTGGATGCGCCGTTCGAATGCCGTTGATTCAGAACAGGCTATCCGCCAATGGCATCATCTCATGCAGGTGCTCGAACAGGATGTGGGCGCGGTCCTGGAACGGATGAAGCCGGTGCCGGGACTGCCCGACCTGGTATTTACGGCGAATGCCGGCATTGTCGTCGGACGTAAGGCTGTGCCAAGTCGATTTCGCTATGCGGAACGGCGGAAGGAAGAGACGTATTTTGAAGAATGGTTTCGTGGGCAGGGGTACGAAGTTGTCACACTGGATCCTGGTAGTTTCTTCGAGGGAGCCGGGGATCTCTTAGGGTTTCCCGACACCTGGTTCGGTGGCTATCGGCAGCGATCGGATATCCGTGTCTTCCCCACGCTCAGCGACTGGTTCCATCGAGAAATCATCCCACTTGAACTGGTCGACAACCGGTTCTATCACCTCGATACCTGCTTGTGCCCTTTGAGCGGAGGTGAACTCCTGTATTTTCCTCCCGCTTTCGACCACTACGGGCAAGCGGCTCTTGCCGAACGGATCACCCCTTCCAGACGTCTTGTGGTATCGGAAGCGGAGGCACTCAGGTTTGCCTGCAATGCCGTCTGCGTCGGGAAACACGTTGTGCTTCCCGCAGGCTGTCCGGAAACAGAATCTCTGTTGGCCTCGTGCGGCTATCTTCCCCATCCAGTCCCGCTCGATGAATTCATGAAGTCGGGCGGCTCGGCGAAGTGTCTGACGCTGGCTCTCGACTAGCCACTCGGCTGCTGAAAACGGCCTCCAACTTCGTTCTCGACTCGAAAAAATCCTCAACGTAGCCGGGAGGCTACGCCTCCGGTTTCTTCTCGCTTGCGGCCTTGTTGGGCGGCCATTTTGAGCAGCCTTCCGACTGTTCCAATTCCTTGACTGCAACGGAAATTGCCCTAATAGGAATGTGAAGAATGATACTGGCGATGTGTCGATTCAGGGTTTTTGCCTGAAAAGAAAAGAGCTATATAGCCCGGCGATGGCGATGGTGACGAGTTCAATCGTCAGCAGCAGTCGGCTCACGATGGCTTCGGGTGTCGGCGGGTTCAAGATGAAATGCAGGCCGAGGAATTCGGGAGTTTGTGACGGCGGGGTTTCCCAGGGTGGAAAGAGAATTGCGAGGGAGAGCGTGGCGACCATGCAGTACAGGATTTCGATGTTGAGCTGCCCTGGTTTGGCCGTCGCACTTGGTGGTAATGGCTTCGGTGGCGGGGAGACGTCAACGTGGTCTGCGTGAAGCCGTTGTCCGCATTGCGAACAGTAACGGCTAATCTCTGGGAGTTCGCGTCGACAGGCTGGGCAAATTTTCATAGGCGGTTCCGAGCACAGGAGCCTGTTCGACATTGACCGTTCTACTGCGGCGAACGATCTGCGATCATCTGTGTCGTGCTCGGCCCGAAAAAATCCTCAACGTATTCCAGCGAATACGCCTTCGGTTTTTTCAGGCCTGTGGCCTCGCATCTGGCCACACCTCCTTCGCCTCGTCACGAAGGCAATGTCGAACAGGCTCCTAGGCTACACGTAACCGTGTCGGTTTGCTAGATGGGACAGGGAGGCGAAGGATCAGAAACTGTAGCTGACGCCGAGGCTGAATGTGAGCGCACTGTAGGTCGCACGAAATCCAAACGGGTCTGCCGCGTCGTTGTCATCATTCGAGGTATAGCCTAACCGTGCGCGGTGATACTGCATCTCACCTAGCAGAGCCCAACTACGGGTGATGTAATAGCGGGCGCCCAATTCGGCATTCAGTCCAATAGCGGTGGCCGACTGTCCTGGAGGAGCGTCGGGGCCTTTCAGACTGGCAAAGAACAACGCTGGGCCGACTCCGACATAGGGTTGAAGGCGATGGCCCGGATAGCGAAACATTAATGTGGCCACATCCCAAATGACCATTCGATGGCTGAGCCCGGATAACCCATTAAACGTTGCAGAACCTCCGGGGCCTGAAAGTATAAGCGAGCCTTCTTTCACGTGAGGATTCGCAAAGGATAGCCCTGTTTCGATTCCCACCCAGGGTGCCTTCGTAAAGTAGTGTCCAAGTTTAGCCCCCAGCATGAGCGAGTTTTTCAACGGTTGGTCGGAGAGGTTAAGGTCGCCGATTCCATGCTGTGTCGCCTCACCACTACTGAGGGCTTGCGGGAAGGTCATCCCGACCTGCCCAGCCACGTAGGTTTCTGCATAGGCCTGAGGTGCGAAGAGCACAATCGGAGTCAGCAGAGCCAGTAGACTCTTGAGCGCGAAACGCCTTGTCGATTGGAAGGTATTCATAGCGGTCTCCCTTGCGTGTAACTCTATACGAGGCTGTACTTCATCCTAATCGTCCGGTGCGTCAGGGCAAGGGAATTGTGAAATCTGGCATGCTGCGAATATAGCCAATGTCCCCACACTTCCGGCTCTGTGTCGGCAGGGCGATGGCGCCTGGTTGGTGTGATACATGTCGAGGATTGTCTCTCCTTCATTGACAGGTGAAAGAACTGCTTCCTATAATCCGCTCGCTCTCAAGTACCGTGAAACGCAAGACGTAAAAAGTGAAACGTGACGTGTAGGATAGCCGGATGATCTTCTTCCGAATCGTTTCACCTTTCACGCATAACTGACATGCCTTGTTAGGGCCAGGCGCGTATCCACCACATGAAGACTATTAACCGCATAGGAGTCATCGGAGCTGGTGCGTGGGGCACAGCTTTGGCGAAACATCTCGCGGAGAAAGGTCTCAGCACTCTGCTCTGGGCCTATGAACGAGAGGTAGTGGATGCCATCAACGGGAAGCATGAGAATCCGGTCTTCTTGCCTGACGTCTCACTCCCTGCCTCACTCGTGGCCACCGGGTCGTTGGTCGATATCACCCAACAGAGCGAGGGACTGCTCTTTGTGGTCCCGTCACACGTTGCGCGTCCTGTGTTGCGTGAGCTGGTCCGATCGCTCTCCACTCCAATCCCATTCGTCAGCGCGACAAAAGGGGTTGAGGAAGATACGTTGAATTTGATGACTCACGTCATGACCGACGTCCTTCCTCCGGCCATGCACCAGGGTCTTATGGTGTTGTCTGGCCCGAGCTTCGCCGCAGAAGTCTGCGCGGGGAAACCCGCGGTGGTCTGTTTAGCCGGAAAGGATGTGGAATTGGTCAAGACATTCCAAGCGGCGTTGATGACGCCGTCCTTTCGGGTATATGCCGACAGCGATGTCTTGGGCGTCCAACTCGGCGGAGCACTCAAGAATGTGATGGCGCTTGCAGCCGGCGTGGTGGATGGATTGGGGCTTGGTCATAATGCGCGAGCGGCGTTGATCACGAGAGGGCTCGCTGAGATGGTGCGATTGGGTGTCGCGATGGGCGCGGATCCGCGAACATTCTACGGACTATCCGGAGTTGGCGACTTGATGTTGACCTGCACGGGAGCGTTGAGTCGAAATCACACAGTCGGGGTTCGATTGGGGAAGGGTGAGCGGCTCGAGACGATCCTCGGCAGCATGCAGGCCGTGGCCGAAGGTGTGCGGACGGCAAAGGCGGCATTAGGACTTGCACGACGCCATCGCGTCGACATGCCGATCGTGCAAGAGGTCAATGCGGTGTTGTTTGAGGAGAAATCGTGCCGCAAGGCAGTGACCGATCTGATGGAGCGCGACGCCAAGCCGGAGAAAGGGCAGCCATGAGTCCTGAGGCACTTGAACGACTGCTGACCGAGGTGCGTGAAGGCACTCTGTCTGTGGGAAAGGCGATCGGGCAGTTTCGCTCGTTGCCCTATGAAGATCTTGAATTTGCCTCGGTCGATCATCACCGATCGTTACGGCAGGGATTTCCCGAGGTGATCTTCTGCGAGGGGAAAACAGCAACGCAGATTCGGGCGATTGCGAGGGCGTTGCTGAAACATCATCGCCCGTTGCTGGCGACGCGTGCGACTCGCCAGGTTGCGACGGTCATTAAACGGGTCGATCGCCGAGCGGTCTATCATGACGAGGCGCGCATTGTCGCGATCCGCGACCCCAAACAGAAATTGCAGGGACATGTCTTGGTGATTACAGCCGGCACGTCGGATATTCCTGTTGCGGAGGAAGCGCGAGTGACGGCTGAGGTGATGGGGAGTCGCGTCGAGACACTATACGACGTGGGCGTCGCCGGCATTCATCGATTATTGGATCGGCAGGATCGATTGATGCGTGCTCGGGTGATTGTGGTCGTGGCAGGGATGGATGGAGCCTTGCCGAGCGTAGTCGGTGGGCTCGTTCCTTGCCCAGTCGTGGCCGTGCCGACGAGCCGAGGCTATGGCGCAAGTTTCGGAGGACTCGCTGCGTTATTGACGATGTTGAATTCCTGCGCGGCAGGGGTTGGGGTGATGAATATCGACAATGGATTCGGGGCCGGCTGTCTTGCGCATCGGATTAACGTATTAGGAGAGCAACCAGCCGTCAGCCTTCCGCACTCAGTCAAGCCGAAGAATAAAATGAATGTGAAGCTGAGGGCTGAGGGCTGAGGGCTGTCCGTTACTTCACGTCGATCATTCCCCGTTTCGGCCAGGAGACTATCTGCGTTCTGGGACCCTTCTCTCCGTTTGCCAGCAATTTTGCACGCACTTCGAACTGATAGGGCCCAGTTCCCGCCTGGTTTTTTTTCTGGTCCAACCCGTCCCATGTCAGGAGGACAGAAACTTGCGGAGGAGTGGCACCGGAGGCCGAAGCCTGGTGCGGCTGCAGTGCGGTGCGGGTAGTTAGAAACCGGAGTGAGTTTTTCGATGGCGACGTGATAAACGAGGACACTTCCAGCAGCGTGGCGCCGTCCATCTCCCTGGGCAGTTTGACGACGGCTGAAAACTGTAGCGAGCCGGATGAAACGGTGTAGGGGTTGGGCGAGACATCCAGGTTGAGAATTTTGAGTTCTGGCTCGGGTCGCGGGGCTCGCTGAGGTTTTGATTTTGCCGATGCGTCAGGTGGGGTCCAGAGGGCCAGCGCAATGCAGAACAGCATCCAGGCCATGCGACCGATTGACGACCTGAATAGCTTCGAAGGGGGTGCGCTCAAGGACCAGTAGATTGTCATAGGGGATTCACGCGTCACGAGATTATTGGTGCGAAAGATCAAGACGTAGGGTGAGTCCATTCGGGATAACATAGCGTTGATGGGCTGTCAATGTATTCGACCCAACGAGACATGAACGTGCCTGATTCACTGATGACATTGATCAATCGTCAATGATTCAACAGGATCTGCTTTACGAAAAACACTCGTGCTCTGTGCGATCACGACGAACGATCATGAGCCTTCAGACCTTCTGAGCCGATTGCCGTTCGCAGGCCGCTTGGGTAAGATACGGGCGGTCAAAATTGAGTAGGGGAAAGGACGCATATGGGCGCGCATCTCCATTTCGATTGTTATTCGGGTATTAGCGGCGACATGACTCTTGGTGCGCTTGTCGATGTGGGAGTTCCGTTCTCTGACTTGGTGGGCGGGCTGAAGCGGCTCCGGCTTTCAGGGTTCACGCTGCGGAAGCGGCGGGTGCATCGAGGAGCGATCCATGCCACAAAAGTAGACGTGGTGATCACCTCGGGATTGCGCAAGCCGCTCTCGCTCCACCGAATCCACGCCATCCTCTCCGCGAGTCGGCTTTCCGACAAGATCAAGGAGCAGAGCCGATCGGTGTTCGATCGATTGGCCGAAGCAGAAGGGCATGCTCATCGCGTGGCCAAGGACCATGTCCATTTCCATGAAGTCGGGGTCCTGGATTCGTTTGTCGATATCGTCGGCGGGCTGATCTGTTGCGATCTATTGGGCGTGACGCGTGTGACGTCTTCCCCCGTGAATGTTGGAGCGGGGACGCTGCACTCCGCTCACGGAATATTACCGGCGCCAGGTCCGGCAGTGGCCATTCTGGCAAAAGGGATTCCGATCTACAGCGCCGGTCCTCCTCGCGAGCTCACCACGCCGACCGGCATGGCACTTTTGCGCACGCTGACGTCTGAGTTCGGTCCCTTGCCGGTGATGACGCCGACCGCTATCGGCTATGGAGCAGGCGATGCCGATCCCGACGGCTGGCCGAATGCGCTGCGGGTGTTTCTCTCCAACCCGCCGTCCCGAGGAGTGCGCGAGCGAGATACCGTGCTGGAGCTTGAAACGAACCTCGACGATGTGAACCCGCAAACGTACGAATATGTGATGGAGCAGCTCTTCGCATGTGGGGCGCTCGATGTGACGCTGACGCCGGTTATCATGAAACGTGGGCGACCCGGCATCGTGCTGACCTGTCTTGCAGCCACGGCACAGATGGACAAGATTCTTGATGTCCTGTTTCAGGAAACGACGGCACTGGGAGTCAGGATTCGTGAAGTGGTGCGACAGATCCTCCCGCGGCGGTTTGTTCCGGTGAAGGTGCGAGGGGGAGTCGTTCGGATGAAGATAGCCGATGTGAGCAAGACAACGGCTAAAGCGGCTCCGGAATATCTCGATTGCAAGCGGATTGCCGAACGAACGGGCCGTCCTGTCAAGGAAGTGCTCGAAGACGCGGCCCATGCCTATGCCACGAAACGGGTCGTTCGGCCGACGGGCCGGGAATGACGGTCCTACTCTATACCCTTCTGTTTTTTGTATCCGTCGGGGTGACGCTCGGCGCCTGCACACTCTTCACAAACGCCATTGAGTGGGTGGGTAAACGATTTAATCTGTCCGAAGGTGCGGTCGGCGGTGTGTTGGCGGCCATCGGTACCACACTTCCCGAAACGTCGATTCCCGTCATTGCCATTTTCTTCGGAGGCAGCCGTGCCGAAGCAGAGGTGGGGTTGGGCGCGATCCTCGGCGCGCCCTTCATGCTGACCACCCTCGTGATCCCCATCTTAGCTATCTTGCTGATGGTATATGCAGGATTGGGGAAGCGAACCGCCTCTTTCCACTTGAACTATCGTGCTGTGCGGGGTGATCTCTCCTTCTTTGTGGCGGCCTACATCGTCGCGCTGGCCTGTGTGTTTATTCCATCTCGACTGGTGCATGCCAGTGCCGCCGTCGGGTTGATGGGTCTCTACCTCTATTACGTCAAATTGAAGTTCAGTGAGACTGATGAGGAGGGGGGTGAAGGGGGACTTGAGCCACTGCTTTTTGCCAGAAAGGCGGCAGTTCCGTCGTTTGGAGTCATCGGTCTTCAAGCCATCATCGGCCTGGCCGGGCTCGCGCTCGGCGCGCATCTCTTCGTGCTCGCCGCAGAGACGATTGCAAACGCCTTGTCGATTTCTCCGTTGATTCTGGCCCTCCTTGTTGCACCCTTGGCGACCGAGTTGCCCGAGATGTCAAACAGTTTTCTCTGGCTTTACCGGAAGAAAGATCGCTTGGCAGTCGGGAATGTCACCGGCGCGATCGTCTTCCAAGGCACTATTCCGGTTTCGATCGGGCTTCTGGGGACGGACTGGACCCTCGCGCCAACAGCATTGATTACGATGGTGCTCGCGGTGACCGCTGCCACGTTCTTGTTGGCACAGGCGGCGTGGGGTGCTCTCTGGCGGCCCTGGTTGCTGAGCGGGAGCGCCATCCTTTATATAGGCTATGTGGTGTACCTCTATGCCTTCTAACCGGATGCTGAAAGGGGGATGGGGTAGCCTGGGACGATCCCCTTGCTCGCGCAACGCGCGGCCTCAGAAGGATGAGAGGGAGCGGCCAGGTGCCCTTCTTGCTCGCAGAACGCGCACATTCAGAAAGTGCTCATTCGATGCGCGCAGTAAAGGGCAGCCTGGGCCACTCCCTCCAAGAGAGGTGTAAGGAATGGGAAGGCCCTCGTTGGACGCGCGCAGTTGGGATCATCCTACCCACCCCTATAAAGTGATAGCTCGCTGCGGTCTTGCCCGCGGAACAGCGCGTCTTGGCGCGCTGGGGCTGGGCGGGTGGGAAGTCTGGTGTTTTTGAGCATCCTAAGCGAAGAGTGATTGGTGAAGGGTATGAATGTGAGGAAAAACATGACGAGATCGAAAGACAAACCGCTGCTTGGCATCACGATGGGAGATCCGGCCGGAATCGGCCCGGAGGTGATTGCAAAGGCTTTGGCAAGCCAATCGTTGCGGCGACTGTGTCGTCCGATTGTCATCGGCTCGTTCCCAGTCATGCAGCAGACGGTGAAGCGTCTCACACTCAAGATGGACGTGATCCGAGTGGAGGGTCACGAAACGGTGCCTCCGCGGTCCAATCAGCTTGCTGTGCTGGATCCGCTCGATCGTCCCCTTGGGCGGTTTCCGCGTGGAGTGGCGAGGCCTCTTACTGGAGCGGCATCCGTGCTGTTCATCAAGAAAGCTGTGGAGCTTGCGCAGCTGGGTTGTATTGATGGCATGGTGACTGCGCCGATCAACAAGGAAGCGATCAACCTGGCAGGCTGTCATTTCCCCGGCCATACGGAATTGCTCGCAGACCTGACTGCGACACCGGAATCCGGTATGATGATCGTCGGTGGCCCGCTACGGATTATGTTTGTGACGACCCACGTCGCGATCAAGGATTTACCGGCACTCCTCACTCAGGGCAAGATCGAAAAAGCGATCAGGTTGGCTCATCTGGCATTACAAGATTTGTTCGGCATCAAAAAACCGAGGGTTGGCGTTGCCGCGTTGAACCCTCATGCCGGGGAACATGGACTATTCGGAGACGAAGAGTCGCGCGTCATTCTTCCGGCGGCTCGTGCAGCGCAGGCTCAGGGTATTCGTGCCAGCGATCCCTTGCCGGCTGATACGCTGTTCGGCAAGGCAGCGAAGGGAGATTATGATGGGGTAGTGGCCCTGTACCACGACCAGGGGCTCATTCCTTTAAAGCTTGTCGCCTTCGGTACCTGTGTGAACTTGACGGTGGGGTTGCCGATCATTCGCACCTCGGTCGATCATGGGACCGCGTTCGATATTGTGGGGAAGGGCATTGCAGATCCTGGCAGTCTCATCGAGGCGATCACGCTGGCCGCTAAGTTAGCCGCGGGGCGGCGGTAAACGGTTTGTTTGGTGTGTCTCGTTCGGATTTCAGTTAACCAAACAAACCAGACAAACCAAATACACCAGAAAAACGGGAGCCATTGATGACTAACCAATCGGAAGCCACGCGTGACATGCTTCAGACGCAGTTGAAGGAATTGGATCAGATATTCCATGACACGATGGAGACGCTCAACACAGTTTCCGGCTCCGAACGAGTGGCCAAATGGAAAGCGAGAACGAGTGCGCTCATCACTGCGTCTCTGGGTCAGAAAGAAGGCCAGAAGTTTGCCGCGCTGCAACCAGGACCCTCGTTTAGCAACGATCTGGTAGAGGAGTTTACCGACCTCATCGACTATTTCAAAACTCCGCTGACCGATCTGGCCACACAACTGAGGCAAACCGCTCCTCGCCCTTCAACCGGGAATTGACTGTGTCAATTCCAAGTCTCCCTCCGCCAAACAAACGGCTCGGCCAAAATTTTCTGATTGACCCCAATATCGTGCGCAAAATCGTCGCCCTGGCGGAACTGAGCTCCAACGGCCATGTATTGGAAATCGGTCCAGGTCGAGGCATCTTGACGGAGGCGCTGAGTCGCGCCGCCGGCCACGTGACGGCGATCGAAGTGGACCCACGGCTTCATGCCTATCTCAACACGAAGCAGGCGGAGCTTCCGAATGTGGAATTGGTGTGTGATGATGCATTGGCGTATCCGGTCGAGAACCTGCCGATGGGGACGGTCGTCGTCGCAAATTTACCCTACTACATTTCAACGCCGTTGCTGTTTCGATTACTCGATCAGCGGGGCCGGTTTCCCCGGATGGTGCTGATGTTGCAGGACGAAGTGGCTGATCGATTGGTGGCACAGCCTGGCGGGTCCGACTACGGCGTGCTCTCTGTCATGGCACAGTATGCAGCAGACATCACGAAAGCGTTTCGTGTTTCCGCCCAATGTTTCCGCCCCAGACCGGACGTGGCTTCGGCGGTGGTGCGGTTGGGCATGAAAGACCGCACAAGGCTCAGCGCAAAGGAGGAAGTCACATTGCGTGCGCTCGTCAAGGCAGCCTTCGCGCATCGGAGAAAAACGCTGGTGAATTCTCTTCGCGATGAAGGGTATGAACTTCATCCTGTGATCGAGACGTTGAAGCGATTGGATATTGCTCCAACACGCAGAGCAGAAACGTTGTCGGTTGAGGAGTTTCTCCAGCTCGCTCTTGCACTCGATTGATGAGCTGTAAGTGTATTCTGTGGCGTGGTTCCAACGGCGTCTTCGTTTGAAATGACCGAATCCCTGTGCTAGCATCGCGATCATGGCTGTCACCACTTCGGCCAAGCGGGGCGAGGCCCGCGGCGCCGTTCCCCCCTCCTCACATATCAAGCGAGAAGTGATCGGGGTCATCCTGATCGCGTTGGCGCTCTTGACGCTGCTCAGCATGCTGTCCTTTGTTCCAGGGGAACTCAAGGCCGGGGCTACTGCGGCCATTCCATCTAAAAACCTCATTGGTTCGGTCGGCGCCTACTTCGCGTCTGCCCTCTTCTGGTCGATCGGCGGGGCCGCCTACGTATTCCCCATTCTCCTCGGTTTCTTAGGTGCTCGGTGTTTTACACAGAGCGATCTGTCGATTCGTCTGCGGAACGCCGGCGCCTCGCTGGCGGTATTGTTGTTTCTCAGCGGCCTGTTCCATCTCGAAGTCATGGCGGTGCCGACTGTCGCCAGCGGCCTTATTAATCGAGGGATGGCTGGGGGCGTCTTCGGACAAGTGCTGGCTGAAAGTTTACGAACCTATTTTGCAAGTACCGGCGCCCATATTTTGATCGTGGCGGGGTTACTGGTTTCCCTGCTTTTCACGGCGCCGATCTCTCTGGCTGAGATCGCCCGGCGGATTCCCGGGTGGGGTAATTGGATGTTCAATCGGGCGCGAACGTTGATTCCAGATCAAACGGAGGAAGAAGAAGCCGTTCCCGAGCCTCCACGGAAAACGAGACAGAAATCGTCGTCGGCCATTCGCGCGGTGATTGAAGAGACGCTTCCTGGGGCGATTGCAGAGCCGGAATTG
Source organism: Nitrospira sp. (assembly GCA_005116945.1). Classification (GTDB taxonomy): domain Bacteria; phylum Nitrospirota; class Nitrospiria; order Nitrospirales; family Nitrospiraceae; genus Palsa-1315. The sequence goes on along the minus strand of SWDH01000021.1, from coordinate 41,839 downwards.
AATTGGCCGGTCATTCAGCCGTCACGGCAACCGACCCCCGAACCGGCTGAGCCGATTGAGTCTGAGTTAGACAAGCAGGTTGTCACTACCCACGCGAAGGCGGGGGACTATATCTTGCCGGATCCGGCTGTGCTCTTGAGCGATCCGTCAGGCCCGCTCGGGCGTGTCACGGAAGAGGAAATCAAGGCGCAATCCGATGTGCTGACACGCGCCCTACTCAGTTTTGGCATTGCTGGGAAGGTAACGGAAGTTCGTCCTGGCCCGGTCGTGACGATGTACGAATTCGAGCCGGCGCCGGGGACCAAGGTCGCGCGCATTGTGAATCTTGCCGATGATCTGGCATTGGCGTTGAAGGCGATCAGCCTCCGGATTGTTGCGCCGATTCCTGGGAAATCAGTGGTCGGGATCGAGGTCCCGAACCTCTATCGCGAGACGGTATCGATGAAGGAAGTGATGACAAGCGAAGCCTTTTCGCGCGCCAGATCGAAGCTCAGTTTGGCGTTGGGGAAGGACATATTCGGGGCCCCCACGGTTGCCGATTTGAAAACGATGCCGCATTTGCTGGTTGCCGGCGCCACAGGAGCCGGGAAAAGCGTCAGTCTCAATACGATGCTTTTGAGTCTGCTGTTTTCGGCGCGCCCCGATGAAGTGAAGCTGCTCCTGATCGACCCCAAGATGCTCGAATTTCAAACGTACGATGGCATTCCCCACCTGTTGCGGCCGGTCATCACCGATCCCAAGTCGGCGGCGCGAGGGCTTGGTTGGGTGGTGGCTGAAATGGAGCGGCGCTATAAATTGCTGGCTGAAGCAGGAGTGCGCAACATCGACACCTATAATCGGAAAGTTGCAGGGAAGCAAGGTGTGCTGGAGGCGGAATCTGCGGTTAAGGTGGACCAGCCGGAATTGCCTATCCAATTTTTGTCTGAAGAAGACCGACTCTCTGCTGGAGAAACCGTCGTTCCGGACGGCAGCCCGGGATCGTTCACGCCGCCGGCGACTCCGCCGGAGCCGTTGCCCTACATTGTCGTGATGATCGATGAATTGGCGGATTTGATGATGGTGGCGCCAAAGGAAGTGGAAGACAAGATCGCACGATTGGCGCAGATGGCTCGCGCATCGGGCATTCATCTGGTGCTGGCAACGCAGCGTCCGTCAGTCGATGTGCTGACCGGTTTGATCAAGGCCAACTTCCCGGCCCGGATTGCTTTTCAAGTCTCCTCGAAGACCGACTCACGCACGATCTTAGATGCCAATGGCGCGGAGGCGCTCCTCGGTCGTGGGGACATGCTCTATATGGCTTCGGGAACCGGGCGTGTCATGCGGCTGCACGGGTCGTTTGTGTCGGATGACGATGTCCGCCGCGTGGTCGAGTTCGTGAAAGACCAAGCCAAACCCAGCTACAATCAGGAACTGCAGACCGCGCTGAAACAAGAAACGGCGAAAGAGGAAGATGGACTAGGAGAAGTATACGAGCAAGCCAAAGAGTTGGTATTATCTAGCGGTTCAGCGTCCGCGTCGCTGATTCAGCGCCGGCTGCGGGTGGGCTATCCTCGGGCGGCCCGGATGATCGAGCAAATGGAGGCGGATGGCATTGTGGGCGCGGCTGGTCGGGACGGACGGAGAGAGGTTGTGGGGCGGCGAGGGCCGGTGGGAATAGGGGAAGGGGATGGAGCCTGATGATCTTCTGTGCTCGCGCAACGCGCGGCTTAAGAAAGCCCTCGTTGGACGCGCGCAGTGGAAGATCAATCAGGCCCCATCCCCTAAGAGAGATGAGCGAGCTTGGAAGGACCATTTAGATAGATGACGGTCGCTTGATGCACGCAGCAGAGCGCAGCCTTGGCCACTCCCCTTGCGATTGATATTATGATGAAGAAATTCAATTGGACATGTGTTGTGGGAGGCGTGCTCCTGTGTGTGGGGAGTCTATTCCCATTACCGACTCTTGCCGCTGAAGAGAGCGATGAGAATGCGGTCAAGGAAGTGCGTGAGGTGGTGAAGCAACTCCAGGCGCGGTATGAGAAAACGAAAGATATTCAGGCAGACTTTGCGCAGAAGACCACGATTGAGGGGTTCGAGCGGCCTATTGCGTCATCGGGGAAAGTCTATATCAAAAAGCCAGGCCGGTTACGATGGAATTATCTCGACCCGTCGATCGAAGACATCTACGTCAATCGTGATGATGTGAAAGTGTATGTGCCGGAGCACAAGCAAGTGCTGGTCGGGAAGCTCACGCAAATGGCTGCTTCGAAGGCTCCGTTGGAGTTGTTGCTGGGGGCCGCCAAGCTGGATGAATCGTTCGACATTGAGCCGACGTCGGGGAAGAACCGCGGCGTGGGAGGAATCCCGTTACTCACCCTCTTGCCGAAGTCGCGTGAAGGTGAGGCAGGGAAATCGTTGCAGCGGATCGTGATCGAAGTGTTTCCCAAGACCTATTTTATTCGGACAATCTCGCTCTACGAAGCCAGTGGGAATGTCGCGAGTTTTGAATTTTCATCGCTCCAATCCAACATCGGTCTTGGCGAGGCAGTCTTCGATTTGAAATTGCCGGCCGATGTGGAAGTGGTGAAGGCTCCGGTGCTCAGTGCCCCACAGTGAATGTGACGAATACCGGTTTGAGATTAGATCCTGGCCAGGCTGCTCAAAAAGTCCGTTCAGCAAGGCCGCAGCGAGTGAAGATCCGGAGGCGTACCCTCTAGGGTACGTTGAGGGTCTGAACGATGCGAGAACGATGCTGACGGATTTTTTCAGCAGCCTGGTGGGCGGGTGAGGAAAAGGTGAGCTTATGAATCAGTCACTGATCGGTTCCTTCGTTGACACGGTCGATGAAGCAGTCAAGCGATTGGATCTCGATCGAGTCTCGCGTGACTATTGGGACCAGAACGAGTTCCTCTTTATTCCGCAGTTTCTCCCTCGGTCGGTGGTAGAGGAGCATCTCGTTCCTCAGGCGCAAGGGGTGAAGGGCGAGCTGAATCGCAACTATATTCCCGGCCACAAAAAGGGCGGGAGTGTGAGCTACTACACGGTAATGGAGAAGGCTCCGCGCTTTCTCGATCTGTATCGATCTGAGGCCTTCATCGAATTCTTGAGCCGACTGGTGCGAGCCAAGCTCAGCCTCTGCCCGGAGAACGACCCCCATTCCTGCGCGCTCTACTATTATACGGAGCCGGGGGACCATATCGGATTTCACTACGACACGTCCTACTACAAAGGGGCTCGCTATACCATTTTGATGGGTCTCGTCGATAAGTCTACCCAATGCAAGCTGGTCTGCGAGTTGTTCAAAGACGATCCAGTGAAACAGCCTAAGCATCTTGAGTTGATCACCCAACCAGGCGATCTCGTGATCTTCAACGGAGATAAACTCTGGCATTCGGTCACTCCACTTGGCGAGGGCGAAGAACGGATTGCCCTCACGATGGAATACGTCACCAACCCGGACATGGGAACCCTCAAGCGCCTCTATTCCAACCTCAAAGATTCCGTTGCCTACTTTGGTCTACGCACGGTGTTTAAGCAGGCGATCACGGGTTCCAACCGTCGTCCTTAGCAGGATGCTGAAAATGGCCCCCAGCTTCGTTCTCAGTCGTTCGTCTCCCTGCAACGTACCGCAAGGGTACGCTTCAGTCGCCGAACTCCCTGCGGCCTTGCTGGGATGCCATTTTGAGCACCCTGCGGGAGGGCTCTTCTATTGTTCTAGCCCACATTTTTCATGAGCGTTCTGTTTTAGTTGCTGATCCGCTACGCTTGCGCAGAACCGTCGGTGGTCTTATGCTGATCGGCATAAGATGCCGCAATAAATCGTATGACAGAGGGTAAGCGATTGAAGGTAGAGGGGATAACAGGCCTTCAGCAAGAAATTACAGTTGTGTTGTACGGCAGAAAACCAGAGATCCGCATCTTACGAGGATCCGTCTAATTACAGTTATGGCCGCACGGTTGATTGAAGAATGGCAAACACCAACGACCTTAAGAACGTCATCGAACCAGCATTGCTCGAAGGATTCAGGAAGTCCGAGAAGGGCCATCAGGTCGTTCAAACGGCGGCGCTCCGTCGAGAACTCTTCGGGATGGAATTCGACGGCATCGGTCTGCAGCCGCAGCATAAAACATTGTGCTTCTTGGAGGCTACCGTGTCTGGCTACTTGGGGCATAACGGTAGAGATTTCCATATTGGTGCCAGCAAGAAGTTTGCTGACGCTTTCGCGCGGTTTTCAATCGTGATGTTTCCCCCGACGAAAGCGGCTCTCCTCAAGGCAGCGACCCAAGAATTCGCAACGGACTTGGAGAATATCAATTGTCATCTTGTGGTACCCAAAGGAAGTCGCTTCATTCGGGCCCTCGGTTACCGAACCCGGTTGCTTGAGATGGGAATAATGCGCGTGACTGAAATCGAACTTCCGGAGGAGGAAAGGGAAATCCTCATGCAGGCATTGAACGCAGCCCGCGATGAAATGACCTGAGTATGAAAATTGAAAATTAGGGGTCGCGTCTTGTAATCGTGCATTACATTTCTCGCATGCTGGTGATCGTTCCCTCCCTTCTCGCCGAACAGGCTGCTCATCCTGCGAGTGTCTTTGCGCGCACCGAGCGCGCACCGATCACGGGCTAGGTGCGCTTCATTGATTTCATAGTTGCTGCCGTCTATAGTTTGCTGGACTGTTATTGGTGCAGAAAGGCGTCGGCTGAGAATGAAGAGACTCCTCCGGCATAGCGCTATCGTGCTGTTCGTCATCTGCCTGGCCGTAATTTCTCCTCTCGCCACGGTCCCCGCGGCGGCTGAACAATCGGATGTTGTGCAGCAGCATTACGAGCGAGGCGCTGCGTTGCTGAGAAAAGGTGACCTTGCTGCGGCATCTGAGGCGGCTAGGAAAGCCATCGAATTGAATCCCTCCTCAGCTGAAACCCACCATCTTCTTGGCATGATCTATTTCAAAGAGAAGAAGCCGGCTCAGGCTGTCGATGCCTTTACCCAGGCGCTCAAACTGAAGCCGGCCTATCCCGACGCATTGAAGGACCTCGCCAAGGTCTATCGGATTCAGGGGAAATTGGCCGAGGCGGAGCAGGCTCTCAAACGGGCGATTGAGACCGATCCACGTCATGCTGATTCGTATTTCGACTTAGCCAAGCTGTATGAGCAACGTCGCGATGCCGCCTCGGCCATCAAAACATATCAGGCCTTGCTGGGCGCCCATCCGAACCACCGTGATGCGCTCTATAGTCTTGCATTGCTCGACGAGGCGCAGGGCGACAGTCGCGGTGCACGAGAGACGGTGGGGCGATTGCTGAAGCTCGATCCCAAGTATGCGGATGGATGGTACCTTGCCGGGCGAATGGCGGAGAAGGACAATGTGCTCGCGGAAGCTGCCGATTCATACAGAAAGGCCATCGCGGTGAAGCCCGCGTTTGTGGATGCGCATTATAACCTTGCGTTCATTCATCGGGGTCAGGGCCGGCCCGTGGAGGCTGAGCGGGAATTTCTTGAAGTCTTGCGGTACCGCCCCCAATATGCCGAAGCACATATGAACTTGGGTGTGACCTATACTGGTCTCAACAGGCTTGATGAGGCGGAGCAGTCGTATGAGCGTGCGGTGGGGCTCAAGCCGAATTATGCCGAAGCGCATTACAACTTGGGTGTCTTCTATGAGTTGCATCGGAAAGACTTGCCGAAAGCCCTGGCACACTATCACCAATATCTCAGTCTCGGCGGGCGCGACGATCGGGTCGAGCGGATCGTCGGGTCTGGAGGTCAATGATGATGAGAGAAGTAGGATGAAGAGAAGGAACGTATTGGTGAAATAGCTGACCGCTGTAAAGATCGCGAGAATGCCTCGGAAGTCCAGAATAATCCGAGGCGAAATTGTTTGAGGTCTGCTGTTGCAGGACTAATCGGGGTCAGGAGAACTTCGGTGGTCGGTCTGCGAGGTGCATAGTTCCATACTGCAGGCTGCTCAAAAAGACCGTCCAGCAAGGCTGCAGCGAGTGAAGGCCTGAGGCGTACTCTCCGTGGTACGTTGAGGGTCTGAACGATGCTGGCGGGCTTTTTCAGCAGCCTGTTTACCAGTAGTAGGGCCAAGGCCCCCAGTAGGGCCCCCAATAGGGACTAGGCCCCATATAGGGATAGGGGCGGATGCGGGGGGCCACATTTTCTGCTGCGCTCCACACTTGCACACGATTGATCGTAAGAACGGGGTAGGTATATTCCGTTTCATCCAATGGCTGCGTCACAGAGCCAGAGACCTGGCCGGTCACGGTGACTCTGGTTCCCGGCGGGATGGTCGCAGGGTCGAGGAATTCCCGGTAGATCGCGATAAAGCGGCCCTGTGATTGGGTCAAGTCGTACCCGGGCCGCATGGATCGATCGAGCGGCAACTGGAGGATTTCGATCTTCGTCCCGTCTTTCTGTCGTCGAGCCGTCAAGACTTTGCCGCCGAAGATCGCCGGTTGGCCTTGGAAGGAGTCCGGCGCTGCCTTGACTTGGAGAAAGTTGAGTCCCTGCCTTTCATCCGCCTCTTGCGTCGAGGCACAACCCGCGAGCATAACGAGCAACGCTATGAGAGAGAGCACCGCACGTGCCGGGAGGCTGGCCCTCGTTTGCCGCAGGAGAAGGGGCAATATCGCACAGGTTCTTCGCATAGCCACAGTCTAACACAAGAGAGTAAGTTCTCGGTACATTCGCTATAATGAGCGATCAGCGTCGATCTAAGAAAGGAGTCGATTATGAGGAGCAGACAGTTTAGGGAACGGGGTTCAGCAATTTTCGCGGTGATCATATGGACTATGGTCGCCTTGTGGGGCTCACCGGCCCACGCGGTGCCTCTCGATATCCAGGGCAAGTTCGAAGTGGTGACGGGTGAAGTCTCCACGCATACACCCGGTAAGGTGAAGGTGATGGAGTTCGCTGACTTTTACTGCCCGCATTGTCACCAGTTTGACGAGACAGGATTGCCGTTGCTTATGAAAGAGTTCGGTAGCAAGTTGGAGGTGACGATGGTCGGGTTCCCCGTTATTCGCGGAAAGCTTCCGACGCCATTTGATATGTATGAGCAGGCCAAGATGATGGGGAAGGGCAATGAAATGAAGACGGTCTTGTTCCGCACGATCCACAAAGACAAAATTGATGGTGTGTTGGACCGCTCGATTCGGGACGTGCTGATTCGGGAAGTCGGCCTCGATCCGAAAGCGTTTGAGGACGGGATGGCCAGCGGAAAGCCGGCCAAGGCCGTTGAGGACGGCAAGCGGTGGGGAGAGCGGATCAAAGTGTCGTCCACCCCCTCGATCTTGTTGGACGGAAATATTAAAGTCGACGGTATGAACATGACTCCCGACAATGTCATCACGATCATTCGGAGCATTCTGGAGAACGATAAGAAGAATTGATCAGTGATGAGTGATCGGTAATGTGTAGGGAGCAAGGAGTGATCACCGAGGTTTCTCCACAGATCACTCATCACCCATCACCATTCACGGAGTTGTGATGGCGATCGATCCAATCTGCGGAATGACGGTCGATCCGGCTACGGCGGCCGGCAGTCACGATCATCGAGGCCTGAGTTACTATTTCTGCGGGTTGTCTTGTCTTGAACGGTTTAAGGCCGATCCGGAGCGAGCGTTGCAACCTCAGTTGGTAAGCCCTGCCAAACCAACTACAAGAAAACCCCTTCCGATGATGCAGCCAGCTCCGGCTTCGACGGGCGCTGCGGCGATTGATCCTGTCTGTGGCATGACGGTGCAGCCGGCTACGGCAGCCGGTTCCTACGAGTACCAGGGGAAGACCTATTATTTTTGTGCCACGAGTTGCCTCACCAAGTTTCGGGACGATCCGATCTACTATCTGACTCCTCCCGAACAGCGTGCTCCCCGAGTCATACCGGTTCCTTCCGGCGGGGTGGTCGAATACGTCTGTCCGATGGATCCGGAAGTGCTTGAAACGCAGCCGGGGGCCTGCCGGATTTGCGGGATGGCGCTGGAGCCCAAAGTTGTCTCGCTTGAAGATGAACGGAATCCCGAGCTCGAAGATATGAGCCGGCGGTTTTGGGTGTGTCTTGGGCCATCCCTTCTGGTCATGCTTCTGGCCATGGTCGATATGATTCCTGGTGTGTCGCTTCCAGGAGCATTCACCGGTTCAGCGAGGAACTGGGTGCAGTGGGTTCTGGTGACGCCGGTGGTGCTCTGGGGTGGCTGGCCGTTTTTTCAGCGGGGGTGGGCCTCGGTGGTAAACCGCGCGCCCAACATGTTCACACTCATTGCCATGGGGACAGGAGCGGCCTATGGCTACAGCGCGGTGGTCACCGTGGCGCCGACGTTGCTACCCAGTTCATTCCGACTGCATGACGGCTCGATCGCGGTGTATTTCGAGGCCGCGGCTGTGATTACGGTGCTCGTTCTGCTCGGCCAGGTGCTTGAGTTGAAAGCTCGCAGTCAGACCAGCTCTGCGATTCGCGCCTTGCTCCGGCTTGCGCCAAAGACTGCCAGGCTGATTACGTCGGAGGGGCGTGAGGACGATGTGCCGCTGGAGCACGTTCAAGTCGGCCATCGGTTGCGCGTTAGGCCGGGTGAACGTGTGCCGGTCGATGGAATGGTCCAAGAGGGGACGACTTCTGTCGATGAATCGATGATTACAGGGGAGTCGATCCCGGTTGAAAAAGTAGCTGGAGCGCGGGTGACCGGGGGAACGATCAACGGTACAGGTGGAATCGTGATGGTCGCTGAACGAGTTGGACGAGATACGATGCTTGCCAGGATCGTACAGATGGTCAGTGAGGCGCAACGGAGCCGAGCGCCGATCCAGCGTCTCGCTGATGCCGTTGCGGGGTACTTTGTTCCGTTGGTCGTGGTTGCAGCCATCATCACGGCGGCGGCTTGGGCGATGTGGGGACCGGAGCCGAAGTTGGCCTATGCGCTGGTCAATGCCGTCGCGGTGCTGATTATCGCCTGTCCCTGCGCATTGGGATTGGCGACGCCGATGTCCATCATGGTTGGAACTGGTCGCGGAGCAACCGCCGGCGTCCTGGTAAAAAAGGCCGAAGCGTTGGAGGTATTCGGCAAGGTGAATACCCTTGTGCTCGATAAGACGGGGACCCTCACGGAGGGGAAACCGAAACTGCTGTCGATACGATTTGTGCCGCCCTGGTCGGATGTCGAGCTGTTGCGTCTCGCTGCGAGTCTTGAGCGGAGCAGTGAACATCCGCTGGCCGCAGCGGTGGTGGCGGGCGCAGCAGAACGTAGGATCGCGTGTGTGCCTGCGGCGCAGTTTCGTTCGGTGACGGGGAAGGGGGTGACCGGGATAGTCGACGGCCATCGCGTCGCCATCGGGACGGCTGCATTTTTGCGAAACGATGTTGGCGTATCCGGCCAGAATTTGAAACCGCTGGACGACGACGCGGCCTCGCTTCGTGGTGAAGGGCAGACGATACTGTTTGTCGCGATTGATGAGCAGCCGGTGGGTATTCTCGGTGTAGCGGACCCCATTAAAGCCTCAACGGCGAGTGCGGTGCAGGCACTCAGGGAAGAGGGGATTCGCATCGTCATGGTCACGGGAGATCATCGCGATACGGCGGAAGTGGTGGCTCGACAACTCGGCATTGATGAAGTGATGGCTGAAGTCTTGCCTGAGAAAAAAGGACAGATCATTGCACAGCTCAAGTCACAAGGCCGAGTCGTGGCCATGGCTGGCGACGGAATTAATGATGCGCCGGCTCTGGCCTTAGCCGATGTCGGGATTGCCATGGGGACGGGAGCGGACACAGCCATTGAGAGCGCGGGGATGACGTTAGTGAAGGGGGATCTGCGCGGGCTGCTCCGTGCGCGGAGATTGAGCCTGGCCACCATGCAGAATATTCGCCAGAATCTCTTGTTTGCCTTTCTCTACAACGTGATTGGGGTGCCGATTGCCGCCGGCGTACTCTATCCGGTCTTGGGGATACTCTTGAGCCCCATGATCGCCAGTGCCGCCATGACGTTCAGTTCTGTGTCGGTTATCACGAACGCGCTTCGACTCCGTCATGTGGAATTGTAAGTGCGCGTTCGACCGACGCATGCTAGGCTACGGGTGGGGTTCATCTGGTTACTTTCGTTCAACCAAACAAACAAAACAAATCGAACAACGGTCTTGTTATGCCAGTGAACTTTATGCAGCCTGTTAGAAAGGACCGTGGCGTGTTTCGATCCATGCTGCTATTGCCAATCGTCATAGGACTGACTGTAGGAAGTTCACTCGTGGCTGGAACAGCGTTCGCTGAGAGTCGCGTGGCTCCTGTGGCTGGCGGAGGCGAACTCCAGGCGCAAATTAAGGGGACTGCGACCAAAGTGATCCCCGCTGTCGTGAGTATTGCGTCCACGGTGATGGTTCGAGATCAAGCGTTCAGCGACGAAGCGTTGCCATTCGGACTATTCAAAGATGCGCCGTCGCGCCGCCAATATGGTCAGGGCTCCGGCGTCATTGTGTCGTCAGACGGCTACATCATGACGAACAACCATGTGATTGCCGATGCGGTCGATGTGGAAGTGATTCTCGCCGATCGAAGGCAATACAAAGGCCGAGTGGTGGCCACCGATCCGAAAACCGATGTGGCGGTGGTGAAAATTCAGGCGACGAATTTGCCGACGGTTACGTGGGGAGATTCGAGCACGCTTGCCGTCGGCGAATTTGTGTTGGCGATCGGGAATCCTCTTGGTTTGAGCCGCAGTGTGACGTTCGGCATCGTCAGTGCCGTTGGTCGCGCCGACGTCGGGGTTGCCGATTTTGAAGATTTTATTCAAACCGATGCCCCCATCAATCCCGGCAACTCCGGCGGGGCATTGGTGACTCTCAATGGAGAATTGGTGGGGATTAATACGGCCATTGCGAGCCCTACGGGCGGAAGCGTCGGCGTAGGCTTCGCCATTCCGAGTAATATGGCCCGGGCTGCGATGCAGAGCTTACTCAAGACCGGTCATGTGGTTCGTGGGTTTCTCGGTGCATCGACACAAGATGTCTCGCCCCTGCTCGGCAAGATCTTTCGTCTCCCGGACGTGAAAGGGGCGATCGTGACCGATGTGCAGGCGAAAGGGTCCGCCGAGAAAGCCGGACTCAAGCGCGGCGATGTGGTCGTGCGATTTGACGGGCGCGATGTAATGGATAGTGGGCATCTTCGAAATCTTGTGGCTGCCTCTGCGATCGGGAGTAAGCATCGGCTGGACCTCATGCGGGAAACCAAGCCCTATCAAACTGAATTGGTTGTGCAGGAGGCGCCGCGTGAACGAACCAAGAAGAACCAAGCCGCATCGGCTGCATCTGCTACGGCTCATCCCCTCGCCGGCGTCGTGTTCGACGATGTGACGATGCCGTTGGCTCGGCAGATGGATTTAGCCGTCACCAGCGGAGTAGTGGTGACCGATATTGAAGAAGGAAGTCTGGCCGAATCCTCCGGTCTCCAGCCAGGCGATGTGGTGTTGGAGCTCAATCGCCAACCTATTCCCAACTTCGAGGTGTTCCAGCGACTGGCCGACCCGATTAAGCCCGCCGATCTGGCACTTCTATTGGTCAATCGGCAGGGGAATGTCATGTACATCCCTGTAAAGGGCGAATAATGGAATGGCACCCGTGCTGATCCCTTGCTCCCGGAGCGCGCACGATGAAGAGGATGGAATGACACCCACATTGGTCCTGTGCTCCCGGAACGCGCGCCCTCGGAAGGGCCTCGTTCGACGGCCGCACATAGACCAACATGGGTGCCCTTCCGGGAGAGAAAAACAAGCGAGCTTGGAGGGAGCATTGAGATGAAGGCTGAAGAGCGTCCGATGTGGGCAGTATGAGACATCCCGCGTTCCCTCACAGGAAGAGAGCGCGGGCGAGATTTGAAAACCCTAGAGCCCCAGAGCTATAGGGCCTGCCTGCATCTCATCGTTTCGTTCTCAATCATGTACAGCGGAGTTCAAGGCAGGGAATAGCTTGGTCAAACCCGATCAGGCACGATAGCTTTGCCACAGCTTAGCGCCTGCGCATAAAAAGCATGGTGGTCAAGAACTCTGAAAGGGATCCCCTAGGCTTCATCTCGATTTTAGCGAGAAATACGCGTATCCATCCAGGGGCTCAAAAACAAATGATTGGCACACAGTATTTACATGCTAGAGGGATGCCATTCTTCTCCATCCTGTTCATTGCTCTTGTGCTTGTCTCCCCGATACCTTGTTTTGAAGCGCAGTCAACGCCTACCCTGCCCTTAGAACAAGTTGATTACAACATTTTGAGCGGGGCCATAAAGAACTTCGCCGCGATGGATAACGCTGTCAGGGTTTCAATTGTCCGATTCACGGCAAAACCTTCCAAACTACTAATCCCCTGCCTTATCGAAGCAGGAACAACCACACAATGGCAGTCTGCTGTGAATGATCTGCGCCGCAGAAGTTTTTCGACCTTCATAATAGAGTCAAAATTCGAGATGCCGCTCAAGTACGAACTTGCTGATACGATGGAAGAGATTGGGGGCACACGAAATCCACCACTAGGCAAAGACAAGCTGCAGTTCTTACAAGAAGATATGGAGAAGTTGGAGAGCAGGACACAAGCACGCTTCACACAAGTAGAAGTGTCTGCCCCAGGAATAAGCGACGATGGTCAACTTGCCATAGTCTACATTGCTGTTTCGTTTGGCGGCCATTTCATAGCTTTGCACAAGACAAATAGCTCATGGAGTGTGGATCCAAATCCATTGTGTGGGTGGATCTCGTAACCTGCGAGAATTCCCAATTGGCTGATTACAAATCATGACTAGGGAAGTCCAATAGGCGAACACCATGCGTAGTCTATTGGTTGTGATGCTCTTCACAAGCTTCATATCGCACGCGGGTGGATGTGCACGAAGCCCCGTCGGTACCATGACTGATGGCCAGGACTCGAGGGGCTATACTGAGCGTGGCAATGAACTTCGGGAAAATGGCGATCTTGATGGTGCCATTGCGGAGTATCGCACCGCCCTGCGTCTCAACCCGAACAATGTATCGGCTCACAATCGACTAGGGAACACGCTTCAAGACAAGGGCGATTTAGACGGGGCCATCGCCGAATACCGCACGGCCCTCCACCTCGATCCAAACAATGCACCGGTCCACAATAACCTGGGGTTCGCGCTTCGCGACAAGGGCGATTTGGACGGGGCCATTGCCGAACTCCGCACCGCCCTCCGCCTTAATCCGAATGGTAAGGAGATTCCCAATAACCTGGGGCTGGCGCTTCACGCCAAGGGCGATCTCGATGGGGCCATCGCTGAGTATCGCACGGCTCTGCGTCTTGATCCGAACTACTGGCGGGCTCACCATAATCTGGCTTATGCACTTCAGGCCAAGGGCAATTTGGACGAAACCATCGCCGAATACCGCACCGCCATCCGCCTCTATCCAAACTATGCACCGGCCCACCATAACCTGGGAGCTGCGCTTCGCGCCAAGGGTGATCTGCGAGGAGCCATTGCCGAATACCGCGAGGCCCTCCGCCTCGATCCGAATTCTGCGGAAGCTCACTATAACTTGGCTAACGCGCTTCAATCTGGGGGGGGAAAGCCGAAGCGATGGAGGAATATAAGGAGGTCTTACGTCTTCTCCCTGACTCAACCACTAATCAACACAATATCAATCAGGTGAAGCAACGTATTCGGGAACTAGAGTGACAGGGTCCAAGCCCAAGCTGCTCAAGTCGTCAGAATCAGTTGTTTTTGACCCCTCCGACAGCTGCCAATGATCCTCAACTAAATCCAAGTGATAGCGGCTAGTTCCTCTCAACGTTTTTTGGGCGTCCCCAGACAGCCTGTCTTGTCAGGCAAATGCCTTGCCATTCCTTGGTTATTAGGGTAACGCTAAAAAACGCAGGTTAGAGTCCTGCGTGGAGGTCACGGTCATTTTTTGTCCTCTGGTAGGCTCGGCAAGTTCTAGGAACAGTCTAGCGCGCACCAAAGGTAGAACGAGGATGAGTCTTCTCAAAGTCATCACAGGCATTTTCTTAATAACCGCATCTTGCTTCTATGCGCTGAGCTATGCCGATGCGCAAGTGGTCTCACTAGAGAACAAGCAGGAAGAATATGCACTAGCCAGGACAACTCTCCGGCATGCGGCTGAGATTGCCGTAAAAATAAAAGATGAACCTGTTGGCCGAAACAGCGTCCTGAGATGGATCGTTGTGAGTCAGGCCAGCGCAGAGGATGTGCCGGGGGCCTTCAAGACAGCGACGAAGATTCGAGATCCCAAATACAAAGTTCTCGCCCTCTCCGATATCGCGTCAGCCCAAGCTCAACTGGGGCGCACGCGAGAGGCTGCGAAGACTTTCCAGAACGCTCAAGTGCTCGCCGCGTCTCTCAGGGACTTGTTCGACCAAGCCGCTACTTTTGGAAAGATCGCGGAGCTTCAGGATAAGTCAAAGAATCATGCTGACGCGGCTCGTACCTTTGCGCAAGCGATCCAGGTTGCCAATACGCTCCCCACAGAACGTGAAAAAGCCAGCATCTTGTTCTATATCGGTGCATACCAACTCAAAGCAGGAAATCTGCAGGCCGCCGCAACGACATCCAGAGAGGCCAGTCGCTATCTATCTACAGTGCGGAATGAATCTCGAAGATGGATGACTGCGTTTCAGTTGGCACCCCTTCTAGTACGGGTGGGAGACGATCAGAGTGCCCTCGCACTTGCCCATACGTTCACTGTTGAACACGATCATGACTTCAGAAGTCTCGTGTTGGAGTATGTTGCCACTCAGCAGGTCAAGGAAGGAAGGATAGAGGGAGCCTTGAAGACAGCTTCTGACATCGAGCACGACACGATACATGAGAAGGCCATAGGTGCCATTGCAGAAGCGCAAGCAACCCAAGGTCATGTGCAACAAGCCATTCAGCTCACCGAGACGATACAACATAATTGGCTCGCTAAAACGCTCGCCCTGCTTGCCATCGCAAAGGCTCAACGGAAGGCTGGAGAATCTGCTGAGGCCGCTCAACGTGTAGAGCAAGCCGCTGATCTTTTTGTAAAAGATGTCTCGGATTCACCATCACAATTCCAGTGGGTTCATATAGGAGTGGTCGAACAATTTATAGAGGCTGGCAACCTTAAGAAGGCCACCGAAGCAGCTGAGGCCCAGAAGTTTGCGCCTGTAAAAGCCCAAGCCCTTGCACAGGTCGGAGAGGCGTATGCCAAAATTGGTGACAGCGTGACCGCTCAGAAGTTGCTTGAACAGGCCTTGGAGTTGGGGGGAAGTCACGGTTTTGTCTTGGGTCAGATCGCTCAGTCTTACGCGCAGATCGGTGATGTGCCCGCTGCGCTCAAAACGGTTGAGAGGATCCTCCGAGAGTTTGATAGTTCGGATGCACTTCAGAGGATTGCCGACATTCAGACCCAGCAAGGCGACCCCAAGGGAGCGCTGAAATGGGCAAATGCTCTGAGATCGCCGTACCTCAAATCATCTGCTCTGGTGGGGGTGGCTTTGGGAATCCTCCACAAGTTTGGCTTAGATGTGGGTGTGAGCGTATTGTAAGTGTTTGTGTGGGCACCAGAACCACAAGGTCCGCAAATGGTTCGGGGAGCCAATTGTGCTCTTTTTGTGCTCAAGCCCATCTCATTCCAGCCTACTCAGGCCAACGTTCGCTTTTCCCATCATTGATGGCGAGACTTGGCCTGAACGAGCCTGAGTGGGCTGGAGAAGGGTCGTGACAACGCTTACCTAAACCGCTTGTCTGCTTCAGCCGGCAGCTGGCTCTTTGCTCCAGGCTCGTATTTCTGATCACGCTAAGTATGGCAAGAATGCCGCTGGCGGGCTTTCGAGCATCCTGCTAGAGGGGGATCAGTTTGAGATCAAGTGTTCGTTCGATAAGCCAGACGGATGCGAGAACGGCGATGCCGAGTGAACCGCTGACCAGCACTAGGCGCTGATAGGTCCAGGATTTTCTCAGGTTGTAGGCGAACGGCAAGAACATGGCGACGATCGCGAGCTGTCCTACCTCAACCCCCAGATTGAAACTCACCAAGCTTAGCGCTAGAGACCCTCTTGGCAGACCGAGATCGCTGAGTACACTCGCAAAGCCGAAGCCATGGATCAGGCCAAAGAAAAAGGCGATCACTCGACGTCGTTGGGCAAGGGTCGGATAGAGATTGGAGATACCTGCAAAGACAACTGATGCGGCAATCGCAGATTCGACTAACCGAGATGGAAGCGCAATCAGCCCCAGAGTAGCAAGGCCGAGAGTGATTGAGTGAGCTATCGTAAAAGCCGTGACGACGGCAAGGACCTCCCAGAACGCCGACAAGAAGTTAGGTGTTGGTTCCCACCGGTCAGCCACTCTTCGCAAGACGGCAGGCAACAGTAATGCGAGTAAGAACAACACATGGTCATAGCCCTGCCAGATGTGCCAGATGCCTTCGTGGACGTATTGTTGAACCTGATTCCACGTTGAGGTTTGGCTGATTGTGAACTGTTGGGTCGGCGATTCTTGGCTGAAGATGGCGGTCGTCGTGTCTCCCTCATGAGTCAGACGGAGGAGTCCTTTGTGTTGTGCGTCTAGATCGAAGAGCAGTCGATAGTCGGCCTGGATCCTGTCGATGGTGGTCGGACAGGTCATCGTGAACAGAAGGACGGCGTAGGCCCCGTCGGTGTGGTTGTCGATCAGCTGGCGAGGCCCTTGCGAGGGGCAGCGTGTCTCGTTTGATGTGATGGTGAGGCGTGAGAGTGCGTACGTAGTAATCTCGTCCTGTGCAGACTGGACTTCTTTCCATGTGATCGCGCCGTCTCCGTTGGCATCCAATCCAATCGCGTCGTCCAAATCTCGCAAGGCTATATCCCAGCGGCTTTCAATGCGATCATCCTGAACGGTGAGCGAGAGCAAGCTGTCGCTGGGCTTGTGCGCCCAGGCGGGAGTGCTCAGAAGAAGCATCGAAAGTGCGAGGATGAGGCGCATCAGGATTGTTCCTCCGGAAACTGAGCGACCAGTTGTTGGAGACGTATGTCTTCGACATGATTGGTGCGAAGCCAATCGATGGCCGGTTTGGCTGCGTTCAAGCTGCCGACTGCCAGTGCACTTTCAAGTAGAAGCCGCGCGTCCCAGGGCTCTTTTTGGATCGCCCAATTTGTTTGTGCGAGGGAGAGTGCCGCCTGCGAATCGTGCAGCAGCGCAAGGGCGAAGCGCGCCTCCTCTCGTACATGCACGCGGGTGCCTCGTTCTTTACTTGCAGCAAAGCGGGCTGAGAGTTCGGCCGTATGGGCTGCAGATGCGGGAAGATGAAGCGCCTGCTCAGCCAGCGTCAGGCGCAAGAGCAATCCGTCAGCTCTGGTCTCATGTTGCAAGAGTGTGACAACCTCCTGTGAGCGGCCTTGATCGAGAAGAAAGTCGGCATAGGCGCCTATGAGGTAGTGATCCTTTACGCCGAGGCTTCGCGCATCGAGGAAATGTTTCTCTGCGGATTTCGAGTCTCCTGTGCGCGCGGCCATCTCAGCCAGAATGGTCAGAATCCACAGTCGCTCACGCGTCGAGATCCCTGGCCGCTCCAGGCTTGCGGTCAGCATCTCGCGGCTTGCGGTTGCCTGGCCACTCAGGCCGGCAATGTCGCCCGAACAGGTGAGCGCGACATGTCGCCCTGCCAAGCGAAGCAGTGGCTGACATGCCCGCCGCGCCTCGTCGTATCGTCCTTGGACCTGATAGATCGATGCTCTCGTGAGCCAGGCTTGGGCATTTGCGGGTTGCAGGCTCAAGACCGCATTGAGATCGGCGAGGGCGAGATCGAACTCATGGGCATGTTGACGGATCATGGCCCGCAGCAAGAGCGTGGAGGACGGAGGAGTCGCGTGATTCAACCAGGGACCCAATACTGCTTGCGCTTGGCCGAGAAACCGCGGATCTCCTTCTGATCGCGACTGCTCGATGAGCTTGGTCGCGAGAGCCACTGCCACATCCATGTTCTGTGGTTCACGCAACAGGCTCGCGCGCAAGGTTCTGATCTCCCGCGCAACTGGATCGGTGGCTTTGACAGTAAGGCGTTCGAGGACTTGGTCTTCCCGTTGAGGGAAAAAAGGTTCACCGAATGTCAGAGAAGGGATGCTCAGGGCGAGCCATCCTATCGCAATCATCCGGTAGAGTGTTCGTATCCTATTCATGGCCTTCTGTTAGTCGCGTGAATAGACTATGGGTATGCGCATGACGATTTCTTGACGGTCCAAGGTGTGGTCGAGCAGCATGGGGAATGCACGTTGCACAAGTCTCATGGCCTCCTGATCGATCCGATCCAATCCAGAACTCGTCACCACTTTGGCCTCCATCAACTCTCCCGTACTGGACACGACGGCTTTCACCAGGACTTTGAGCCGGCTGGAATTGTCCAGGGATGGCCGCGACGATCGCTTCAGTTCTTCCAACCGACGAGACACAGCGCGTTGCAGCCAGCTGTAATCTGTTTGTGGCGCAGAGGGTTGATCGGAGACTACAGCTGGAGTAGGCGAGGAGGAAGCAGCATCCATAGACTGCGTTGGAGCCATCGCTGTATCGGTTGCTGATGTCGGGGGAGCCGGTATTTCTTGCTCGACTGGAGCCTCGGGTTGTGCAGAGGGCTCATTGCTGACGGGTGATGCGGTTATGTGTGTGCTGGGCTGTTCGCCCGGCAGGGTTTCTTCTGTGGCCGGTGCCGTCTGTGTGGTGGAGGGTGTCGGTGGTGCAGCCAACTGAGACCTCATGTTGCTAGATTCTTTTGCGAGGTGAGCCCTGTGTTTCTTGGGTTGCCTGGGAGAGCTGTGTACGTCCGTTGGCGAAGAAATGGAACCGAGGGCTTCGATTTCAGCCGTTCGAAGGGTCTCGTCTGAGAAAGCTGCGTTGGTATCTGGCTCCTTGGGAGTGGGCTGTTGCGACAATTCCGTGAATATCACATTCCATTGAAACGGCTCCGAGTAAGTTGGGGCGGGAAGCTGGCGAAAGGCTACGGCGATCGCGCTCAAAAGAATTCCATGAAGGATGAGCGAGAATCCCCACCCTTCCATCCGGTGTCGTTCAACGATTCTTGCCTGCATGTCTGTTCTCTCGGTTGTTGTGCGAATGGCTCAACTGCAGGGTGCCGCGCTCATGCGCGACACCCCCGGTGGCTCCTGCTAATTGATCGATTCCCCTGGATCGATATGGCGGCGGTCTCGTCCGTCGAAAGGCGTTGGGAGGAAAGGGAAGGCCGTGGCAATGCCGTTGGCGGTCTTGCTTCCACCCACCGAACCGATATTGAAGTTCACTCCATCGCCCAAATTGGGGGTAGCTGGATTAGTCAAAATGCCAGCCACGACCCGCAAGGCAACATCGGTGACATCATCGTTCGGTCGTCGCCCGTTCGGCCAGCCTGCTTTGTCGGGAGTCGCGTTCCCACTCTGGTCATGAGCGAGAGGCCCCAGTCGTCTCTGACTGTCCGCTGCCGTTGGAGGTACGTTCAAATCTACTCGCAGGAGGTCAGAGAGGGTTTCGTTTCCCTTGCCCCCACCGCAGACCGGTGGGCCCGGGCTGTACCGGAGTAGCGCGTTGACAAGGTCTTCTCTGTTCGTGGTCGGGAAGCCAGTGGCGAACACCGCGTTCAGCGCAGTCGCCAGTGCCGAGTTGCAGTAGGACGAGACGAACTGGGCTTCGTCTTCGGCATCCGTCGCGTTCCATTTGTCTTTCATGTTCGTCGGAATGACCAATTCGTTCACCAACGGATTGCCCATTCGAGCCACTTGGACAAACCGGGATGAATTGTCCCGATCGCCATTTTTCTTGATGACCGTGACCCTGGGGCGGCTGGTCGAGGCATAGGCGCCGATCACCTTATTGCCGTTCGGACCCATCAGGTCGCTGATCGGGATCTCCAACGCAATCGTGTTGACGTTGAAGCCGCTGAAGGTGTCTGCGGTGCCCGCTTGTGGAGCGCCGACGATCACGGCGTCGTTCGCGTCGTCGGAGTTGGAAAGGATCGGCGATATATGCAGGTTCAGCGTGTCGAAGGTTCCCCCGAGGTCAATGTAGAATGTCTCATCTCGTTGACCGGCAAATACCCGCCCGCCGTTCTTCAAGGGGAAGATCCCTTTGGCCGCCAGCTGCTCATAGTTCGGCGTAGTCCGATTTCCGACGTTCGACGGCACCGCGAACATCGGACCGGTGCCTAAGTCCCTTGGCTGTTGACCGAATCGTACCTCAGTTACTGTATAGCTCTGTCGGACCAGTAATCCCTCGGACCCCGAGCCAGAGAGTGCTGTGATCGGTGGCAATGCGACATAGGCCAAGGGAAATACATCACCCGGTTGTCTGATCTCGGTCTTGAAGCGAATTTGATAGACGATGTTCCCCGCAATGTTGTTTTTGTTGTTGTCGACATGGATCTCGTAGAGCACGTCGTCGGCGAAATTGAAATAGTTTGGGCCGGATCCCGGTTCCTGGCTTGGAATCACATTCATGATCACAATGGCCTTATCCGAATCCTGCCAGCTCCTGAATAGATAAAAGTCGGTGATGTCTGCTGCCGGGTCGTTCGCGATCAATGGGGCTTCGCGATGGCTGGCAGCGAAGACCGGCGTACTGATGCACAGCGTCAGCGTCGCCAGGGTGAGTAGTCGAATCTGTCTGAACATGATCGTCTCCTTCTGAGCAAGGCCGCATTCGGACGCGGCATTTGGTTACGGATCTGGTAATGGTGTCGGCGCAGGTTCCGAATTGGCCTGATTCACCAAGCCAACCTCAGCTGCGGTCAGTGCGTCAGATTGTGCGATTCGCTGGTCATCCTCTACCGCTGCTGTCGGTGGTCCATTGGATACGATAGATGGGGCGTCGCCCCCGCTCCCGCTACAACCGGGTAGTATGCCTACAGCGAGTGCGAGTCCCAGCGCCGATCGTGCTAGAAATTTCATAGATGCCTCCTAGGGAACGATGTGCATTGCTGTCGCCAATTGTTGTGACTATTTGTCAGTGGATGGAGGCCATTGGCTTCTCTACGATGTCGCTTTTCATCGGGCCCAGCGCGCCGAGCAATTCGCTTTTCTCGCGCTCCGGGACCTTGAACTTGTTGAGCGTGGCGACAAGATCGCCGACCAGCGCATCGAAGTCGCTGCTGCTGACGCCCATGCCGGCGTGGGTGGTCTTCATGCTGCGGCCGCTATAGGTGCAAGGACCGCCGGAGGCCTGACAAATCTGTTCCACCAGCAGCATCTTCAATCGCGGAATGTCGGTGTTGGCAAACTTGCCGTTGATACGATTGTCTGCGGCGACGCGCCCGACGAAGTCATCCACGACGGCGGTGATTGCCGGCTTGCCGCCCAAACGATCGTAGAGCGGCTTCTCTGCCATGGCCGTCGATTTGGACATCGTGGAACCGGGGGTCGATTCCATGGTGTTGCAGCCCGTGACGCTGAGCGCCAATCCACCGATGATGAGATACGATGCGATTCTGATCTTCATGACCCTGCCTCCTGGTGAATGAATGGTGAATGTGAATGACACACTGTTTCGACCTGCCTCCTACTACGAAGGGTGTTTGTGTTTGGATCTATCCCCTATAGAATGCTTCTTGCCGCGTCGTTTCACCCGGTGCTATAGTTCGGTCGCCCAATGGTGGAAAAATAAATATCAAAACGAGAAATCCAATCTCCCCTATCCTCTCGTACAAGTAACGGGGGAGACTCTATGTTGGTGATACCTCTGGACACGACGCGGTCGGCTCACGAGCAGGAATGGGGATTGCTGATTGCTCAGACAGCCCTGGGCGATCAAGCCTCGCTCGCC
The DNA here is from genome assembly GCA_005116945.1 of Nitrospira sp. GTDB lineage: Bacteria > Nitrospirota > Nitrospiria > Nitrospirales > Nitrospiraceae > Palsa-1315. Next base: position 20,114 of record SWDH01000021.1, on the reverse strand, counting down.
ACGCTCTACGATCGAACCAGTCCCCAAGTCTACGGCTTGGTCCTGAAGATTCTCGACAATCGTGAAGCAGCGGAAGAAGTGACGTTGGACGTCTATACTCAGGTATGGCGGCAGGCCCATACCTATGATGAAACGCGAGGTTCACCGGGAGGCTGGCTCATGACACTGGCCCGCACGAGAGCCATCGATCGCTACCGTGCTGGTTCGGCCGAGCGAGGTCGAATCGAATCATTGGATGGGGTCGAGTTGTTTGTGAGTGAAGGTGAGACGCCAGACCAGGATCTAGAGGGGCAGGAACGCCGGCGGTATGTAGAGCAAGCCTTGGCATTGCTCACAGAAGAGCAGCGGAAAGTAATCGCGCTTGCCTATTTTTATGGATTGAGCCAAAGCGAGATCTCAGACAAACTGAATGTACCGTTGGGGACGGTCAAGACGAGGATGCGATTAGGGATGATCAAATTGCGAGAGACGCTCGCGCCCTATCAAGAAGGATTGATGTTATGACCGAGTCACCACTCCCGCAGGAATTAGAGGAGCAGGCTGCACTCTACGCGCTCGGGGTCTTGGAAACCGGCGATCGTCGAGCCTTTGCTGTTCGTCTTCAGGGAGAATCGCTGCCCTTGCGTCAAGCGGCGACAGCCTATCGGGCGGTGGTGGAAGCCTTGGCCTCGGCAGTGGCTCCCGTGACGCCAAGGCCGCCGCTCCGAGAGCGAATCGTGGATCAGATTGCTGTAGAAGCTGCTCATGACCGCGCGCAGTTCGAAGCAGTGGCGAATACCCTTGCGCTGAACGCCGTCCCGGTTGTGCCTCGGGCTTCACTGAGGGAACGTCTGATGACGCGGGTCGAAGGGCATACCGATGTCCGGGTCGATCCGCTCAAAGGTCTGACGTTTGTTAAAGCATCGGAGGGTACGTGGCACGAGCTGGCACCGGGTGTGTCGGCCAAAGCTCTCTTTTTCGATCAGGCCTCCCGCCGTGCCACCGCGCTCGTTCGTATGACGCCGGGCAGCTTCTATGCCCCGCATCGCCATGCGGAAGCCGAGGAACTGTATGTGCTCGAAGGGGGCTGCTTCTGCGGTGGCCGTGAACTAAAGGTCGGCGACTATCATCGCGCTGAAGCTGAGACCGAACACCACGATACGTCATCCGACGAAGGCTGTTTGCTGCTGGTCATTTCCTCTCCCCAGAACGAAATGCTGCCATAGGAGCTGCTCAAGTACCTGCGCCACGCATTTCTCAACCATCTCCATTCCCACCGACGATCTTTTTGGCCTGCGACCGCCCGTCACTCACCTAAAGGATGAATCCAGTTCGCTCGTGGCTTCGTATGATGCTAGGAATCATGGCGCTCTGTTGATCACATGCCCTCAGAGTGCTATGAATACAAAAATCGTGCTATCACAAGGAGGATTCCATGAATCAACTTGTCCGGTTCGGCGTGTCGTTAGATCAACGATTGCTCGAAGAGTTCGATCGCCATATCAGGCGACGTCATTACACCAATCGATCGGAAGCCCTTCGCGATCTGATTCGAGATAATCTAGTTGGGCAGGAGTGGGATGAGAACAAGGAGACTGTGGGCACGATCACCTTTGTGTATGACCACCATGTGCGTGATCTGGCTGGAAAATTGACCGACATTCAACATGATTATCAGGGGCAGATCCTTTCCGGCATGCATGTCCATCTCGACCACGATCACTGTCTCGAAGTGCTCGTCGTGAAAGGCAAGGGGGCAGAGATCAAAAAAGTGGCGGATGCGCTGGTGTCGGTCAAGGGTGTGAAGCACGGCAAGCTGACGATGACGACAACGGGAAAATCGCTTCGGTAGAACAGGCCACACCCTTATCCATACCATGATGGCAAAATGTGCATCCTATTGGGCCGCAGTGTTGTTCGTGATGATGTGCCTCTTGATGGGAGAAGTTGCTCACGCGCATGATCCTGATCTTCCGGAACTCGATCTGCCAGAAGTTTCAGTAACCGGCGAACGGCCAATCGCCGCGTCCTCGCAACAATTCATCCCGGACAAAGAAATTCTTCTCCAGCCGCAGGGACGTCCCTCTCAGGTGCTCCGTCTGATTCCCGGGTTCATCGCCGTCGAGCACTCGGGTGGCGCGGGCAAGGCCGATCAATACTTTCTGCGCGGGTTCGATGCGGATCACGGCACGGATGTCGCGTTCTTTACCGACGGGATGCCGATCAATCTGCGTACCCACGCCCACGGTCAAGGCTACACCGATCTAAACTTTATGATTCCTGAAACCATTGAGGGAGTCGACGTCTACAAAGGGGCCTACCTTCCCGAATACGGCGATTTTGCGACAGCAGGCGCGGTGAATTTCAGGACGCGGCAAGTGGTGCAAGAGGGAGTCGTTCAGGCGTCTGGAGGGCAGTTCGATACACAGCGACATCTGCTCATGTTCTCTCCAACCAAGGAGAAGGTGCGTACCCTGTTCGCCGCAGAGGGCTATTATACGAACGGTCCGTTTCAAAACGACAATCGCTATCTTCGAACCAATCTTATGGGGAAGATGACGACTAATCTGTCCGGTCGCGATGAACTCAGTCTCACGGCAACCTTTCACAAATCTCAGTGGAATGGATCAGGCGAAATCCCGTTACGCGCGGTGACGGATGGCACGATCGGCCGCTTTGGGACGATCGATCCTTCGGAAGGGGGCAAGACCCTCCGCAGCACCGCCAATATGAACTACCATTATGACACGACATCGGGTGGTCAGTTTTTTGCGAACGCATACGGACAATATTATCGGCTCGATCTGTTCACAAATTTCACGTTCTTCCTGAACGACCCTGTCAACGGCGACGGAATTCAGCAATCTGATCGCCGCGTGATGTATGGAGGCGATCTCGGATACAAGCAGCAGGGTCACGTACTGGGTCTGCCGAGCATCGGAACAGTAGGGTTTCAAACCAGAGTCGACAACATCCACGCAAGGCTCGGGACTCACAGGACGAGAGTACCGATCAGGACTACGGCAGACAGCGATATTCTTGAGGCGTCCTATGCCCCATTCGTGAAGGCGGAGGTGCAACCTACGTCATGGATGAGGGTTGTGGGCGGATTACGCGCAGAGACATTCACGTTCGATGTGCGTAACCGTTGTGCGACCTGTGCTGACCAACCAGCCGGTCGGACAAGTTCCGGCATCGTCCTTCCGAAGATCAACTTCATCCTGGGTCCCTGGGCCAATACCGAAATCTTTGCCAACTATGGCGAGGGCTATCACAGCAACGATGCACGATCGGTCGTTCTGCAGGGGGCCTCATCGCTTGCGCGAGCCAAGAACTATGAAGTAGGGATACGGTCAAAGCCGTGGGGGCCGGAGGGTATCGAGTTGATTGCAACGGCATGGGCGTTAGATCTCAAGCAGGAACTCGTGTTCGTTGGCGACGAAGGGACTACCCAGATTCGCGGGGCCAGCCGACGGCGAGGTGTTGAGGTATCAGCGCGCGGCCAAGTGTGGGGGCCACTGTCGTTCAACGGCAGCGTGACCTATACCAAGGCGGAGTTTCGCAATGGCGATGCGATTCCGTTAGCGCCTGAAGTGACGGCCTATGGGACCTTGCTCTTGAAATGGCCGGAAGGACTCACGTCGCAATTGCAAGCGACCTATCTGGGGGTCCGCCCACTCAATGAAGATCGAAGCATCAAAGCTCCCTCGTGGATCGATGTCGACCTGACTGAACGGTACCAGTTGCCGATCACGCTGTCTCATGGTCGGATGGAAGCCTTCCTCTTCGTGCAGAACTTGTTCAATACGAAATGGGAACAGGCTACCTTTGCTTTTGCCTCTCGGCTCCGCAACGAGCCGGCTTCCGTCACCGACATTCACTTTGTGCCAGGGAATCCGCGGACGTTTTTGGGCGGCGTCGCCTGGTACTTCTAACGGCTGCTGAAAATGGTCACCAGCTTTGTTCTCGGCTCGCCAACATCCTCAATGTACCCCAGAGGGTACACCTGCGGTGTTGGCGTCGCCTCCGGCCTCGCAGGATGACCATTTTGAGCAGCCTATAATTAGCCCATATGAAGAAAAAGTCTGGAATTCTTCCACGTGTCTATTTCAATCGCCCAACAGTCGCGGTTGCGAGATCGCTCATTGGCAAATATCTCGTTCGAGTAATCGATGGTCGTATCCTCGCAGGGAAGATTGTTGAAGTGGAGGCCTATGTTGGGCCGGAGGATAAGGCTTGCCATGCGTCGAAAGGGAGGACGCAGCGGACGGAGGTGATGTTTGGTCCGGCAGGGGTCGCGTACGTCTACCTTATCTACGGCATGTACCATTGTCTGAACGTGGTGACGGAGCGGGAAGAATTTCCCTCGGCCGTCTTGATCAGGGCGATTGAACTCGATGGGACATTGATCGATGGGCCAGGGCGGCTCTGTCGTGCGCTGCAGATCGATCGCCGTCTCAACCGTGTAGATCTTACAATCGGCGAATCCCTCTGGTTTGAGGATCGAGGGGAAGCGGTGGGAAGAGGAACGGTAGGCGCGTATCCAAGAATCGGTGTTGATTACGCGGGTACGTGGGCCGAGAAACTCTGGCGATTCAGACTACGTACGGTCACGGCACCTATGAAGATGCGGCGCACAAAAAAATAGGGAGGCACCGAATAGGCCCGGTACCTCCCTATATGAGAAACCGCTGAAGGCTCGATTACTCGATCTTCCGATCATCGGTAATCTTCGTCGCCGACGTCACCGGGGGGGCGATCTTGATCTGTGGGCCCTGCACGGTCGGGAGCTGATTCGCTCCCTGGCCTGTGGTAATCCTGTCATTGTCCGTTTTCTTGAGATTCTGCTGCGCATGGATATCGTCGAACGCAGCGGCCTTGAGTCCTGCTTTCTCACCACTTGCATTGGTCTGGCCAGGGTCGTTAGCGGTCGGCTGTCCCGTCACTGGGCTTCCGCTGTTCTTCATCGGGTAGCCTTCATGCTTGGGGAGAAGCGACGGATTCGCCGAGGCCATGGACAACGCAAAGAGGACACCGGAGACGGTCGCAACAGTGCCGATTACGAGCTTCATACGCCTACTCCTTTGAATGATTGATAGTGGCTGGAGATCATAGGTGTTCAAGTTCAAGGTTGAGTGAAGTGGTGAGAATCATAGACGGGAGGGGGTGGGTCTGTCAAAGGAAGAATGGGAGGGTGGCCTGTTGTCCTCCTTTGCTCGCGGAACGCGCACGATAGGAATGTGCTCGTTCGACGCGCGCAGTAGGAGCCCAAACAGGCCACCCTCCTGTGAAAAAACGAGCAAGCTTGGAGGGATCTACATACCGTTGGACGCGCGCAGTGGAAGGTCAATCAGCCCCCATCACAGAAGAAACTCGAGCGAGTGTTGAAGGATCAACTTCATAGATCGACGATGGTCGCTCGATACGCGTGAGGAAGGACCGTCTCGATCAGGCCATGAATCAATTTGGATTCACCTCATGAATCTATTTCAATACACACCGCTGTGATTAAGAGATGCATCTCTTGCGTGTATGGTGACACCGCCAGACGTACGGCGTTGAAATTGCTGGAAATACGTATTCCATCCGATGTCGTCGATAGTCCGATCACCTGCTGGCATCTCGTTTGCTGTTCGACGAATATGGCATCGCAGAAGGGAGCGCGTATCCGAAGACGATGCCTGTCGAACTCACGGGCTGCGCATGCGAGGCTGTAACAGGATTGGCGATGCCGATGACGAACTGCATTCGCATCAGGATGAGCTATGCGGGAAATTCTATCGTGCTTCTTCAGTATTCCTCGACGCGTAGACCAAGATCAGGGCGCTGGCTGAGGATCGTTTCCCAGGAACACTGATAGGTTATAAACGAGTCACAGTTTGTTTGCCCGGAGTTATTGAATAGTTACTCGATCAACTTAAATTAAGGAGATAAAAATGGGAGATAGAGGTACGGACTTCGAGGTGAGTCGCGCCACCAAGCTTCTGATCGAAAAGATTGATACTGCACTTTCCCAGTGCAACTCGATGGCCTTGGCTGCCGTACTGGTACGGGAAGAAGGGAAGCAAATCGTCGCCGTACAGCGTGGCGTCCGCAAGCGTGGCGCTTCCGGCGAACAAAACAATATCAAACCGACGGACCGGTTTTGTCTAGGCTCGATTTCGAAACCAGTGACCGGAACCTTGTTGGGAATTCTTATTCAGAACAAGATCGGGAATCCGGATCTTCTTTGGACGCAGCCGGTCAATGCCCTTTTCACGGAACTCAACCAGGCCACGGACCCCAACGCGATAGTCAATCGGCATGTCACTATTGAGCAGCTGATGGCGCACACCTCTGGCCTGCCTTACAACCCCAAGACCGAGCCAGATGACCTTACCGAAGCTCTGAGCGATGTCAGCATGATGGTGCAGCGCTGGTTGTTCGTTTCTCTCTACATGGCGGAAGAGCCATTGTTTAACCCGGGCGAAGGTTTTAAGTACGGCGGCGGCTCGATCATTTGCGCGGCCATGGCCGAGAGGGCCACGGGCATCGTTTACGAGAAGCTGCTCAAGCAGCACTTGTTCATACCGCTTGGTATGGCGAATTCCGGAACCGGGGTGACCTCTCCCGGCCCTCTGGACGGACCTTGGCAGCATGACTGGAAGGCGGACCTGACCGGGAAAGAGGATTACAAGCTGGTGCCCGACGAGGAGACGCACAACCCATTCTACAACGCGAACTCGCATGCACCGGCCGGATCGGTCTGCATGTCGGCCGCCGACATGGGCAAGTTCATCCGCGAGAACGTCAGGCCGGACCCCCAGGTGATGACCAAGAACACCCGCCAGGAGGTTCATGGACGCATGCCAACCACTGCGAGCAAAACGACGGCTGGCGGCTGGGCCAGCACGAACCCAACGATGCCATTGGTGGCGGATGTCTGGCATAACGGCGATAACGGGAAGTCATATGCCGAGTGTTACATTTCCCGCACTGGTGGCTGGGGCTCGGCCGCGATGTCGAACGTCGACAATCGCTTTGGGGCACCGGCAGTTAAAGATCTCCAGAGTGCGATGCGAACTTTGCACGCGAACTGGGGTGCGTTGGTTGGCAGTGACACCACATTTTATCCATGCGCACATCCAATGCCTGCGATTGTCGCCACCGGTAACAAGCTGTTTCTTTTCGGGCGGAAGAGTACTGGAGCAGTATATCGGCTTCGTTCGCTCAACCAGGGCGGCGATTGGGAGAATCCGCAAAGCTATGGTGCGGCCCGGATCACCTCGGGCCTCGCAGCGGGCGCGATCCTCAGCGGCACCACAATTCATCTAATGGGGCGTGGAACGGACAACTTCATCTGGCGCGCGAAATCGACCGACAATGGTCAAACCTGGGTGGGATGGAACGCAATTCCAAACGGGATGTTTCTCACAGGACCCGCCGTGGCAGTCGGGGGTAACATCGTCCATGTTTTCGCGGTCGGGATGGACTCGAAGATGTACTACACCCGTTCGATTAATGCAGGGGAGACGTTCTCGCCCTGGGAACCCATCGGCGCTGGCACATTTACCTCAGCACCAGCTGCTGCCTGTTCGTCCGACGGCAAGATTCTGCACGTATTCGGCCGCGGTAAGGATATGCGGATTTGGCGCAACTGGTCAGTCCATTCCGGAGCGACCTGGAACAATCATTGGCAGCCGATCGGGAAGGGGATTTTCACCTCTGGTCCGGCTGCAGCTTGCAGTTCGACCGGGTCTCTTGTTCATGTCGCGGCGCGCGGTACCGACAGCTGCCTTTGGACCAATCGCGGAGATTTCACAGGAGCGGAGTGGCTCGGGCACTGGCGGCAGATCCCGAGCGGTACATTTACTTCCGCGCCGTCGCTCTATCTGTTTGAGGACGGGTTGACGCTGCACATCGCGGCCTACGGAGGCGATTTCCGTATCTACCGCAACGTTTCGCAAAGCGCTGCCGATAGCTGGTTCGATTACGTCAAGTGTGGCAATGAAATTTTCCTCTAGGGAAGGTCTGAATAATTCACCAAAAAATAGGGTCACATCTTGTTGTGTGAGATCGTCTTGGCGCAGGGTGCGACCAGCTGATGGTCTCATTTCCCTGATTCCGAATGAATTGGCTTATCCATACGAGGGTGACGGCCTTGCGACCATTATGATAGACAACTGGGTGTATGAAATATCGGCTGGCAATTTTTGACTTCGATGGAACACTCGCGGACTCATTTCCCTTCTTTGTTCAAGTATTCAACCAACTCGCCGAACAGCATGGTTTCAAAACAATTGATCCGGATTTAGCACCTACTTTCCGGCACTACAACGCCAGGCAGATCATGAAACAGGTAGGGATGCCTGATTGGAAACTCCCTTTTGTCGTCAAGAGCTTTACTTCTCTCATGAGGCAACATGCGGCGAGCATCGCGCTGTTTGAAGATGTGGACGATCTGCTGCTGTATTTGGTGAGTCGCGACGTGACTCTTGCTATTGTTTCGTCGAACTCCCATGAGAATGTCAGTCGGATTCTGGGGCCTGCCAACACGAAACTGATTAGCCAGTTTGAGTGTGGCGTGTCAATTTTTGGCAAACCAGCCAGAATACAGAAGGTACTCAAAAAGACCGGGATTCCCTGTCGCGAAGTCATCTATATCGGCGATCAAGTTGCCGATCTGGAGGCTGCGCGTAAGGAAAAAGTAGATTTTGGAGCGGTGTCATGGGGGTACGAAACGATTGAATCACTCAGGACACATTTCCCTGAAGAGGAGTTCGATAGTGTGGCCGCTATCAGAAGAATCGTCTAACTGGGGCGAGAGGCCGCACGAGTAGACCAACAGGCGGCATTCCCTCAGGATGCTCAAAAAGTTCGTCCAGCAAGGCCGCAGCGAGTGAGCAAAGATGATCCTTCCAAGCTTGCTCGTATCCGTTTCCTAGGATGGCTCGGATGAGTCCCCCACTGCGCGTGTTCTTTCAATTCTCCGTTACATTTTCAAGGGCAGCCTGGTCGATCCTCGATTGCGCGCGTCGAACGAGCACATTCCTATCGTGCGCGCTCCGCGAGCAGGAGGACGATAGGCTAGCCCTCCCTCTGCTGGCGGACTTTTTCATTATCCTGTGATGTTAGGCTGGGCGGCGTGCAGGAGGCCTGCGGCGGCCGCGGCCACGATAGGACGGACCGTGGCTGAGACCGGGGAGGCGGATGGTGACGGTGGTGCCTTCGCCAGGCGCACTGCCAATGGCTATCGAACCACCATGTTCTTCAATGATTTTCTTCACCGAGGCGAGGCCCAGACCGACGCCAGTCCGTTTCGTAGTGAAAAACGGCTCAAAGACCTTATCGACGATGTCTGCCGGGATGGGAGCCCCGTCGTTCTTGATGAGGATCTGATCTTCCACGCCGCGCCCCGCGCGATGTTGGGTGACTTGAATGTGGAGATGCCCACCGGGGTTCATCGCTTCACCTGCGTTCTTGAAAATACTGAGAAAGACTTGCTGGAGCTTCGCTTCGTCGCCGCGGACCGGTGCGATCATCGTCGCATAGTCCTTGGTGACTTGAATTCTGGTGACTTCGAGGTCGGTTGCGATGACCGTGAGCGCGCTCTCAATCACTTCTGGAATGCGAAGGAGCCGGCGAGTCAGTTCAAGTGGTTTGGCGAAGTCAAAAATCTCGTTGAGAATGGCTTCGATTCTGATCATGTCACGCATTGCGTTCTCGACGCGTGTCTGCGGGTCGAAGTCGAGGATGCCTTCCCCTGTGACTTCTTCCAATTGAGCGCGGATCGAGGCGAGCGGCTCACGCACTTCTGTGGCCAGGAACATGCTGAATTCGCCGATCGCGGCCTGCCGCTCTTGTTTTCTGATGCTGGGCTCAGAAGGATCAGGGACAATGGCTGTCCCAGGTGTGCCGGCTGGTCCTGCAGCGGGGGCTTGGCTCGTTGGCGCCGGTGTCGGCGCTTGGAGAATGTCTGCGATTTTGATAATCGTCGGTTCAAGCGTGCGGGCATCCGTCTGTTGGTAGCGTCCGGCTTCTTTTGAGGCCAGGGTGATGGTTCCACCCACTTGTCCCCGGACGAAGAAGGGAATCACGAGCGACGAAAGTAGCCGGTCTTTGAACAGATATTTGTGGTCGAGGAACCGCCCTTGCGTAGAGGCGAGATCATGATCCACCCGTGGCTTACGATGGCGAACTGCCCATCCGGAGGCTGAGCTATCGAGTGCGAGGCGATGCCCTGGCTTGAGATCTTTCTTCCCATCCTTCTGCTCGCCTTTCAGATCCCCGGCCAGTCCCAGGACTTCGACATTGCCAGCAAGCGGATCATAGCGGCAGGCCCAGATGCGATCATAGGCGACGTATTGGTTCGCATCCACCAAGACGGCAATGATTTTGTCTTGGAATTCCGGTGTGAGTTGCGAAGCCGGGGCCGCAAACATCTCTGTCGGAGAAGGCGGTGGAGGGACGGGCTCGTGTGCGACAAACGGGCGGCTGAGCACGACGTTCATATCGAAGAGGCCTTCTCGTTCCAGCGCTTTGGTCACATCGTCGCTGGCCTGCTCCATCAAGCTCTTTTCTTTTTTCGCGAACGTGGCGCTCTCTTTTCGCCCAATGACGAGGAAGCCATACGTTTTGTTTCGATAGTGGAGGGGGATTCCAAGCAACGACTTGGTGCCCGGCGTAATCAAGCGAAGACGAATGGTGCGGCTGCTCTCCTGGTCGTTTATAGTAGGGGGGGCCGCGATGGTCGATGCCGATAATGTTCTGAGGATGGCTTGAATATCACGAGGAGTAAAGCCTCGTACGGCATGGCTGACCAGCGGGCCTTGGTCGCGGTGGAATATGCCGGCGAGCGCTGAGTCAACCGGAAGCTCGTTGATCACGGATGTCAAGGTGCGTTGGAGATGCGTCTCGGGAAGAGGTTTGCTCTGTGGCGGAGATGTCTGTGTCATTCGTCGTATAGCCCAGTTAAAGGAGTGCATTGTAGCAATGCACGAGGGGCAATTCAATGCAAAGGCGCGTTACTCGCCGGGATTGATAATCTTCGGCGGACGTTGAGGGAACGAACGATGTTCCGTTGGCCGGGTGTCGGAGGTCCACCAGTTGAGGATCATGGTGACGAAACTGATCACGATCGCGCCGCCGACGGCGGGCCAGAATCCAGTGACCGAGAATCCACTGACCAGATAGGCTGTGAGCCCAAGAAGAATCGCGTTGACGACAATGAGAAAGAGCCCCATCGAGAGGACGATCAAGGGAAGGGTGAGCACAAAGAGAATGGGCCGGACCAAGAGGTTGAGAATGGTGAGCACGAGGCCTGCGGCGAGCCCGGCGGGGAGCGAGGCCACTTCGAGGCCTGGTACGATCAGGACCGCGAGAAATACCGCGGTGGCCGTGATTGCCACGCGAATCACTGCTGCGCGCACTCCACCACTGAAAAACGAGTGATTGGGTTCAGATGTCATGTGAAGTGGCGGCATGGGTTATCTTATTGCGTTGGAATTGGTGGCTTGGGGGCTTGTGCACGCTTGGCTGAAGAAAAATGGATATCGGTGGCGAGTAATACGTCGCCGCCTTTTTTTTCGATCTTTTCGGCCATGATGACGACACGATTGCCCACCTCGGGCATCGTGGCCTTCTTCGGATTGCTCGCGTCCTTGTATCGAGTTTTTTTGTCGACCCGCAGATTCACCAATTGGCCCATTGTCGTTCTGATTTCGACATGGGCTGCATCAATGGCCATGATTGTTCCGAGCACATGTTGCTCTGCGCTATGGGCGAAGTATGGTGTTGATATGAAAAGACACGTGAGTGTGACAAACAGGCGTAACCACATGGTGAATCTTTTTCCCTCTCTCATTGTACCGATGGTGCCGGAGTGATGATGACCACTTCTTTCAGGTCACTCTTTGGCTTGGGATTGCACGTCTTCATGGGGTCGAATCCGTCCATTTTTCGTCGTGGCAGATAGCCGACTGGCCGCTCGCGTCCTCTGCACAGCGACGGCTATTCACTATACAAATTCTCTTGTCGGATTGCCACCGGGCTATCCCGATGAAGTGGCCACGCGCGGTCCTGCAAGACGATACAACAGCCATGCGATGACAGGGAGGTGCATCAGCAGCCCGCTCATGCCCATGAACGATTCTCCGATCCAGAATGTCACGCTGAGATTAAAGGCGAGCACACCATAATACAGGCCAATTCCTAGGAGGAGGCGCGGTGTGACCGATGGAGGAAGCGAGAGAGCAGGGAGTCGGCGCTCAAGTGGAAAATAGATCGCGAGGGAGATGAGTCCGACGACGGCCCACCCGACATAATTCGCGAAGGGGACGCCGAAGTGAACGCCTGGGTCGGGGTAATAGTAAATCTTTCCCAGGAACCAGCGGTCGCCGCGGAGTGCCACCGGGTCGATCACCATGTCGATAAAGGCAAATAAGAAGGCTGTGACGAAGAGCACGGACCAACTCGTTCGCGCGTTCACATCAAGATGGAGCGGTGTGAGCAGTGAGCGGGTAGAAGCTGAGGATGGCCTGGCTGGAAGAAGGAGGCAGAGCGCCACGCAGTAGGCGGCGTAGAGCAGGAAGCTGAATGAGATTGAGTCCATGAATGGGACGTCGAAGAAGTAGAGTTCCTGGCCCTCGGTCGAGCCGTTATAGTGATACCACCCGAATGGGATACCGGTGCGTGTCGAAGAAAATTCGCAGACAAAGGCCGTGCCCCAGCTAATCATCCAGAATCGCCAGGTTCTCGGCCAGCCGATCAATTGGATTGCGGCGAACAAAAATGCGGCAAGAAAGGCGAAGACGTAGGGGCGGAACAGGATGGTTTTGAAGAAGAGCTCGATGATCTCCATCAGTGCTGAGGGTTGGGTGCTGAGGCCGAAGTTGTAGGGTTCACGGTTGAATTCTCACACGTATCTATGGTCTCGGAACCAGCGCACAGCCTTCTCCAGCGCCACCTCAGGCGGCGTGCGCGGGATGCCGAGTTCGCGGATAGCTTTGCTGCAATCGTAGTGCATCTTGTATTTTGCCATCTTTACCCCTTCCAGCGGAATACGGGGGGACTGGCCTGTGAGATTTGCGATCCATAGATTGGCGTAAGCTAACGGGAGGATGGCAAGCCTGGGCAGCTTGATCGTGGGCGCCTTTACACCGGTCAATCGACTCAACATCTCAAACACCTCGCGCAGCATCAAGTTTTTGTTGCCTAGAATGTAACGCTCGCCGATCCGTCCCTTCTCCATCGCGAGCAGATGACCGGCGGCCACGTCGTCGACATCTACGATATTCATCCCGGTTTCGATATAGGCGGGCATACGGCCTTTCATGAAGTCCACGATGACCTGCCCCGTCGGGGTGGGTTTCACATCCCCTGCACCGACGGGAGCACTTGGATTCACAATGACGACCGGCAGCCCAGCCTTCGCGAGCTTCATGACCTCTTGCTCGGCCAGGTACTTCGACCGTTTGTAGTGGCCAGCCATCTGCTCGAGCGAAACGGGCGTTTCCTCCGTGCCGGGTCCTCCCTCGGGCGGAAGGCCGATGGCGCCGATGGTGCTGCAGTAGACAATCCGTTCGACGCCGACGTCGCGGGCGGCCCCCAGCAGATTTTTCGTGCCGGTGACGTTGATGTCGTAAAAGATCGAGGGATCTTTGGCCCAGAGCGCATAGTGTGCCGCCACATGGTAGAGCTGTCGGCATCCGGTCAGTGAGGCGCGCAACGAGACCGGATTGCGCAGATCGCCTTCGACTCGCTCGACGGTCAGATGTTGAATATTTTGGAGGTCGGCTCCGGCGCGGGCCAGGACGCGAACGTCAACACCGGTATTGACCAATGCGCGTACGACTGCGCCGCCAACGAATCCGGTTGCCCCGGTGACGAGAGCCTTCATGGGAAGTGCTGAGCGAGGAGGGTTAAGGCATGGGTGCAGTCTGAGCAGCGTATCCGGGAGTATCGTCTCGTTTTTGTCTCAGCACTCATGGCTCAGCACTCAGCGCTAATTTTTGCGTGAGGTGATATAGCGCGCAATCTCACGAAGGGGGTCTGCGGCTGGACCGAACGAGGAGAGGCGCGCGATGGCGCGGGCCACACAGTCATCTGCGAGTTTCCTGGCTCCGTCGGCCCCGTAGAACGTCGGGTAGGTTTTCTTCCCTCGTTCTGCATCGGTGTTGGGATTCTTGCCTAACTCTTCGCGTGTCCCCGTCACGTTGAGTACGTCGTCCGCAATCTGAAAGGCCAGTCCGACATCCTCCGCATAGCTTGTGAGGTCGTCCAGTTGGCGATCGCCTGCGCCGGAGGCTAGAGCACCCATCCGTACTGCTGCGCGAATCAACATGCCGGTCTTATGTTTATGGATGTTCTGAAGCGTCGGAAGATTGATGTCCTTGTTTTCAGCCTGGATATCAAATACCTGACCACCCACCATTCCCATGTTCCCCGATCCGTAGGCCAGTTCTTGAATCAAACGGACTTGGCGTGTCGGGTCGCAGCCCTTCATCAGATCCGGATGGCTGCAGAGATCGAACGCCATCGTCAGCAGGGCGTCGCCGGCCAGGATCGCCATTGCATCGCCGTAGACCTTGTGATTTGTGGGCTTACCGCGCCGGAAGTCATCGTTGTCCATCGCGGGCAGGTCGTCGTGAATTAAAGAGTAGGTGTGGATCAGTTCCAACGAGCAGGCGATTGGCATCAATCCCGGCGCCGACGGACCTACGGCTTCTGCCGCGGCAATGGCCAGGATCGGGCGGACTCGCTTCCCTCCCGCCATAAGACTGTATCGCATACTTTCATGGAGAGTGGTAGGCGGCGTGACCGCGTTGGGCATAACGGAATCGAGGAACCGATCCACGTCAACTCGCTTCTGTTCGAGGTAGTCTTTGATGTTCATGGGGGCTCGGTTTTGCCGACGATAGGCGCTAGTCGGCGCGGAGCGTAGCAAACAGCCTTGGGGAGTGTCAAACCATGGAATGTGAGGCGTGAAGGGGTAGGGAAAGGGCGACGTCCTCTCGGTTTCGTGGACACTTGTTGAGAGAGCCATAGCCGTCCTCGCCAATTCATTTTGGCGTTAGCTGCATCAATCTTCGCGACACCGATCCGTCTCCTGCTCGTGACCTTGGAGGGAGGAGTCGTTCGTGTGGGTGACTTCGCAGCTCGTTGCGGATGATTGCCGAGGCAACTGGAACGGAGGCTCACTAATACGACTGACGTCAGGAGCTATTTCTTAAGTCGTCGGCGCGACCTTCTCGAATAACTGCTGCACTCCCGCCGGCGAGGGCTAAGCACAGTAGCCCGACTCCGATCCAGACCAACTCGCGAAACCGACGGAGCAACGCGAAGGTGATGCCGGTGACGTCGGAATAACCAAAGATACTCAGCACGAGCATGTTCCCGCCGTCTTGGGCACCGAGGCTGCCGGGGATGAAGAAGGTGCCGCCTTTAATAAAGACGGAGAGGGCACCGATGGAGATGGCGGAGAGCGCCATGGCCGGACCGCCGAGAAAATAGATGATGACGTAGACTTCCAAGGCCTCCGCCATCCATCCAAGAAAAAACAGTGTGGTAGAGGAATAAAAGGCTGGACGGTTGTGCCGGTAGAATTCCAAGATCGTTCGATCCAGCGACCGTAATTGTTCTTCACGCGCTTCGAGGTAGGCAATGTTCACCTTGATTTTCCTCAGAAATTCCAAAAGCCACGTAAAGAGTCCTCGACGCTGCATGAACACGAAGGCCGCAGTCCCGAAGGCCAGCAATCCCACACTGACGAGTGCGGCAGCGACGGTCTGACCAGATGAATCGCTCCCGCCTAGCAGCCACACGGCCAACGCAATGCCGAGCAAAATAAACAACACCTCGGCAATCGTCATCGTCGTTTTTGCAATGATCACTGAGGCGAGCCCTTCTACTATCGGCACGTTCTGTTTTTTGAGGAGATAGGCTTTAAGCGGCTCACCTCCGACGTAGGCGGTCGGCGTGGTCATATTTACCACTTCACCGGCAGTTCGAATCGCAAGCACACGCCAGAATGGAATACTTTTCGCCGACGGCCCCAATGTGACTTTCCACCCGTAGGCTTCGACGACATACATGATGATGGAGGGAATCAGCATCACGAGGAGTGCGATCGGCCCAAGTTGCGCCGCCGCATCGAAAATCTGTCCAGGGCCGATATACCAGACGATGAGTACGAGGGTCAGGAGGCCGACAAAGAGGAAAAGGAGTTTAAACACGGATCCTGGCAGACGGTCTGATAACCCAGAGCATCAGGATTGAGAACACGACGGATCCAATTGCGGCCATACCGAGAAACCAGTCGAGTTTGCCGATGACGGCGAATATCAACACGACGACGGAAAAGTCTCGGCTCGCGACATTCTTGAGCATGAAGTCAGACCAGGCGGCTTGTGTCGGGGTCTTCCATCCATTCGATGACTTGATCTTTTGCGCGCGGGTGACGAGCCAAAATGAGAGCCCATTTCCAAGGACCGCAGCCGAACCCAATGCGAGAGGAATCCAGGCGCCGTCGCTTCCAGCCATGCGCAGGTAGGAGCCCACGGCAATGCCGGCAAAGATCGCCATGTGCACCACGTTGTCCATTGTGATATCGAGCCAGGCCCCGAACGGCGATTCGGTGAACGTCAGCCTCGCGACTTCACCATCGCAGCAATCGATGATCGCCGCCAGTTGGAACAACAGCGCGGCTATGATGCCGGCGCTATAGGTCCCGACGCCAAAACTGGCGGCTGCGACCAGCCCAACCAGGGTTGCCAGAATCGTAATGATGTTCGGCGAGAAGCCTGCGGCGAGAAAGATGCGCGTGAACCAGTGGGAGACCTTCCGGTTGAAGAACCGGTCGACAAAGCCTTCGAATTCGCCCTTGAGTGAATTAAAAAGCTTTCTTTCAGCGACCTTGATATCCGCGGCATCGCGTACGTCCTGATACCAGTGGGATGGGTTTGTCTCCGTAGACAATACCCGTACATGCCCATCCACTGCAGCCCGTTCAAGCCATCGACGGATCGGCACTGTGCCGGTTTCAACCTCGACGTGACCAGCCGAGCTCATGAAGCTGGCAGGGAGCACCACCAAGTCTGTTGCCACCAATGCGGCATCATCCCCTTTTGAGGTAATCGAGAGGAATCGCCCCGCCTGGATCTTCATGCGCAAGCTCGAACGGCTCGATGGTCGACTCCGAGCGTTATCGGCTCGTGCCACGACGATCGCCTGCCCTTCCTGTACCTCATGCCGAAGGCTCTCGATCAAAGGACTCGCAAATACGCCTTGCACACCGGACAGGATGCAGAATCCACGGATTTCAGCGGCCAGCGTGTCCCACGTGCGTGGATCATCCAGTGGAAACTCTCGGATTGGCAACCAGCGCACGGGGATCGTTACCCGTGACCCTTTGCCCAATGCCTGTTTGAGCTGGTCCTCTTCCGGCCCCACCAACACCATGAGCTGTCGAATGCCGGCGCGCTGCAGCGTCAATACTGTTCGCTGAAACAGGCCGATCCCTACTACACTGGTGAGTGGGCCTACCTCGTCGGTATACAGTCCGGCCGGCTCGCCGAACAGGCTCACTGACGGCAAGAGAATTGCCGTGCTCAACCCTTGGAGGCCTGTCTGTTTCTCAACGGTACTCTCGCTCATGATCTATTCCGTCTCTCATCTCTTGAAACATCGGTCAGCAATGTGCAGACGACATCGCTATAGTTTTGGCAAAATATCCCGTTCCGCTTTCGTCACATCTTCAATGAAATCGATTTCTGTCCAAGGAAGTCCGCCGATCTTCTCGTGCCCCACTTTGACGTCGCGAAAAAATCCCACGAGCGCATCCTCGTATTCCATGTGCCAGTCTTCGCGATCGACATGGGTCTTGAGCGACGCCACCACGTGTGGTGCATCGGCATGTCGGGCCTTGAGGAACCCCACGCCTTCCCCGGCGTAGTCGTAGTGTGACGGCATCGTTTTTGTCAGCGCAATGACCCGCCCTCCTTCGACTACGACCATGCATTCTTCCCCGGTCTGTTTGACGGTGTCGTCCATGAGCAGGGCGTTCTCATAGGGAGATTGTACCAAACGGCGCAAGATTTCTTGATGAAAAAGTACATCTGCATCCATAATGATCGCATCGTCATCCAATGCCGTGCGGGCGATCCAGAGTGAGGAAATACTGCCGCGATGGAATTGTTCATTCACAAGGAAATTCACGCGTATCCCACAATCGTTTGCTGCCACAGCCGTGCGAATCATCTCCTGTTTATAGCCCACGATCATATCCACGCAGTGAATGCCGACGCTTCGAAGCGACGTGAGGTAGCGGTGTATGAGGGTTTTCCCGCCGATCTCGATGAGGCATTTCGGGCGATGTTGCGTGACTTGCCATAGCCGTTTTCCGACCCCGGCTGCAAGGATGATGGCTTTCATGCTGTGCCGCAGATCCGTTCGAACGCATCGAGGAATCCGTCCAACTGTGCCTCGGTGAGGGCGCCCATGTTTGCGACACGAAAAATTTTGCTCTGGAGTTGGCCCTGACCTGCATAGATCACATAGCCCTGTTCCTTCAGCCGATCGTGCAATGATGGATAGGTCACACCGTCAGGAAGGTAATAGGCAGTGATCGTATTGGAGAGTTTGTCAGGAGTCAGGAGCGGTTTCACGCCGAATTTCGCCATACGGTCTCGGATTAAGGTTGCGATTTTTTTGTACCGTAGAATCCGTTTGGCGACCCCTTCTTCCATCAGTTCATTCAAGGCTTCGTCGAACGCATAATAGACCTGGACAGCCGGGGTGAATGGAATGGTGCCGCGGCCCTGATCATCCACGTATTGAGTGATGTGAAGATAGATCGATCGTCTAGGGTAGCCACGCATCCGCTCCAGAAATCCCTTGCGGACGAGCACGAAGGACACACCTGGGAATCCCTGAATGCATTTTCCAGCTGTGCCCGCCACCATATAAATGTGGGATCCGGCGATATCCAGCGGTTCCCCGGCCAAAGCACTGACTGCGTCGAGAATGAACACCCGGTTCTGGCTATCGACGACATCCGCGATCTCCTTGATCGGATTGATGAGTCCGGTGGTCGTTTCATGATGGACCATGGCGACCGCATGCGCTTCCGGATGTTGCCGCAGCGCGAGCCGCAACCGTTCAGGGTCCGGCCTTGTCGTCCAATCGTACTTGAGTTCGGACACGCCGAGTCGATAGAGCCCGACCATCTGAGAAATGCGTTCGCCGTACACGCCATTATTGAGCACCAGCATCCGTTTGCCGTGTGGGAGGGCCGACATGACGGCGGACTCTACCGCCGCAGTTCCCGATCCTGTCAAGACCACCGCGGCATAATCCGCTTCCGCTCCCGGCACAAAGAGTTTCAGCAGTTTCGCCTGAATCCCGTGCAACAGTTCGGTAAACTCCGACTCACGATGGCAGACATCTGGACGTACTAGCGCCTGACGCACCCGCTCCGACACATTCACCGGCCCTGGATTCAATAAGATCATCTTGTCGTTCTTCCCCTCGCTCCTTAGCCCTCACGAATCATTTGATTGCCTGCATGAACCGCTTCGTAATATCCGGCGGATCGAGTATCACGCGCCCGGCATCTTCTACCATCTCGTTGACTTTCACCAGCAACATGCTCGGCCCATCTTTCGTTAGCATGTCTTTGAACTCGTAGATGAGGTCTTCACGTTCCCGCACCCGTTCGACGTGCACATACCCTGCAGCCTTCGCGACTTTTTCAAGCGGAACGACATTGGAAATCGTCGGCTGATTGCCGGTCGTGCCGTAGACTTCGTTGTCGAACACCACATGGATGAAGTTCTTTGGCTTTAGGGCTCCCACTGTCGCAAGCGTCCCCATGCCCATGAGGACGTTCCCATCGCCATCGAAAACGATTACGTGCTTGTTCGGCTTCGATAAGGCCACACCCAGGGCAATCGCTGCGGCTGACCCCATGGATCCGATCATATAGAAATGAGTGGGCCGGTCGGCAATGTGTTGCGCCTCGCGGGACGGAAAGCCATTGCAAATAATCACAGGCTGGTCGGTGAGTAATTCCAACAAGGCAGCCATCGCTTGGGCTCGACTCAGCATTGTGCCTTCTTCAGGCCTCATGGGTGCAATCCCTTGATCACGCCCTTTGTGAT
>SWDH01000020.1:15769-31690 GCA_005116945.1 Nitrospira sp. | reverse complement strand
ATAACGGTCTAGGCTTCGACCTCCCGTTCATGAAGAAACGATCGATCATTCACCAAGTCAAGCCGAGCCTGGAGATCAACCTCGCCAAGTTTCGTACAGAGCCGGTGTATGACACCATGGCAATCTGGAGCAATTGGGATACGCGTGGGTGGGTGAAACTCGACGTGCTGGCGCGAGCGCTGAATGTCGAAACGAAATCGGGCAGTGGCTCTCAGGTGGCTGAGATGTGGGGGAGGGGACAGGGGCAAGAATTGGCTCGGTACTGCCTACAAGATACCTATGTGACCTATGCCTGTTATTGCCGGATGAATTTTCGACAGCCTCTGTCCAGTGAAGTGGTCTTGCTCCAGCCTGAGTTGCTGACGGTAGATTGATGAAGGCTAGCGAACCCGCGTCGCCTGCGCCGATTTCTTTGGCGCCGGTTTGCCAGAGACCTTGGTCAACCTGAGCGCTTTAATTTCCTCATTGCGGTCCCGGAGTTCGCGCTTCATCCATTGCGATTCCTTGCGAAGCATCGCGATCTCGGAGTTCTTCTTGGCAAGCGCCTCTTTTGCCACCTTCAAGTCACTGAGTTTCTGGGCCAAGAACTCGTCTTGCGCGACTTCCTGCCCCGCACTCGCAGAGGCCGCCTGAGCGTTTGCCGGGGTAGACGCCGCCATCGAGGCGATTGTAGCGCTTGGGGAAGCTTTTGCGATCGGCATGGACTCGGGCATCGGTGTCGTGGCGAGCGCATGATAGTCGATGATCATCGTCATGGCGCCGGGCGCATCGCCGGCGATGTAGGCCGAAGCGGGTTCGGTGCGCGCCACCGACTCAGGTATAAACACCGTCTGTGCGGCACCTTCTTCAATGGTCACGTAGATCGATCCCTTCTGCACATAAATACTGCCCGTGATGGGTTCAGAGCCTGACCCTGCCGATGAGGATATGTTAAACCCAACAAGCTGTTCGGGTTTTGCTTTGGATAAGCCTTGCGCGAGCAGGGGAGAAAGATATTCTGCATCCTCATCGTTGAAAATTCTCATCGGCTTGCTGCCACCAACAGGCATTCCCGAAGATTTACCCATGTCGTCTTTGCGATATAATCCTTTCACGATCTTTGTGATGGTCTGTTGATCGATGACAGCGGGATGGTTGGCGTCAAACGACCAGTTTTCCACTTCTTCCATGTAGACGGTGCCTTTCGTATTCTGAGCGAGGGTTTTCTCTGTTCCACTCGCGCAACCGCTGATAACAAGGGCGCATGCGGCGGCGATCCCAGCGAGGCTCTGGATCATAGGACGATTCGTATTCACACGCGGGAAGCAGCTGTTCATCTAGGCACTCCTTCTTTCAGGTCAGGTGTATAGGCGATGATCCGTGGCGAGGCCCTTGTCGGTATGCCAGGGGATTACCAGATTCCCAGGCCCATGAGTGCCATGCTCAGTGCGATCCATCCGAAGATTCCCAACGCAATGAGGGTTTCTAGACTTATAGAGGGAGCAGCTTTTTCTTGTACGCGGGACTCATGCTTCTCGATCATGACTATCTCCAAGAGTGAAGGTGTTAGGTACGTAGTCGCGATCCATTTGGATAGCAAGGACTATGCCTTGGAGAGATGGAGCAACTCTGCGATGTACAAGAGAAAAATCTAGAAGAGGAGAGGAACGATTACCTGCTAAGTATGGATGGCATTGAGCAGGAAGCGGTTGAGGCTATGTGCATGATAATGTTGTGATTAATCGCAGGATCCGCTGGGTTATTTTGTTGAACATTGCGTGGAAACCACCAGGTCAGCAATGGATGATTATACGCATGGTGTCCTGACAATATTTCCTGAGAGCCGTGAGGAGGAAGGGGAGTTCACGAACAGAACTTGTGCACGGGTGTTCGTTTTGGAGCGTCTTCTACAGAAATGTCCCTGGAGAAGTCGGATGGGTTCCCACGAGTCATGTCAGCGGCGGACTTTCCGCATACAAGGTTGTGGAAGAGGCATCGTAGATGGCAAGGGAAACCATGTCGCCCGGTCGAGAGGAGATCGTACGTTTGTCCCAGATGACGGTGATATTGCCGTCCGATTTCCCCATCCCTTGCGCAGAGGATCGTTTGGCGTCCCCTTCGACCAGGACGGGAACGGTTGTCTTCAAAAATTCCCGGTTGCGCTCGTAAGAGATGTTGCGCTGGAGGTCGAAGAGCCGTGTAACTCGTTCAGTCTTCACGCCTTCCGACACATCGTCCGGAAACTTGCGTGCCGCGATGGTGTGCTTTCGTTCAGAGTATTTAAAGATAAACGCTGAGTGAAACCGTATTTCCTCAACAAGACGGTAGGTCTCGGCAAAGTCCTCGTCGCTCTCCCCACAGAACCCGCCAATAATATCGGTGCTGAGCACGATGTCAGATCGCATGGCGCGGATACGCTCGACCAAGGCACGATACTCTTTGTTGGTGTAGGTGCGATTCATCAAGCCGAGGATGCGGTCGCTGCCGGATTGAAGCGGTAAATGAATCTGCTTGCAGATATTGGGATGTGCCACCACGGCTTCGAGCAACGGGAGCGGAAAGTCTTTGGGATGAGGGGAGGTAAACCGCACACGTTGGATGCCTGGTACATCCGCTACGGCCGTGATCAATCGCGCAAAATCCCACTCGCCGAACCAGTAGGAATTGACGTTCTGCCCCAGGAGTGTAATTTGCTTGAACCCTTGCTCCGCGATCCGATGGGCTTCCTGAACGACCCCCTCTGGGTCGCGAGAGCGTTCACGTCCTCGAGTGTAGGGGACCACACAGAAGCTACAGAAATTGTCACAGCCTCGCATCACGGCGATCCACGCGTTCACCCCGTCGGTTCGGTCAGGCGCCACATCGTGATAGGTTTCATATTCCGAAAGGTCGACCGCGAGTCCCTTCTGATCCAGGCCCTCTTCTTGCGAGTGCATCGCATTGCGGATCAGCATCGGTAGCTGGCGATAGGCATCGGGGCCTGCAAGGACATCGACCAGCGGTTGGATATCCGTCAGTTCCTCTTTCAGGTTTTGCGCCATACAGCCGAGGACGCCGACGACCAACGGGCGCTGTCGTTTCAGTTTTTTGAGTTCAGATAAGTGCTTATAGACCTTATTGTGGGCATTCTCGCGAATCGCGCAGGTGTTCATCAGAATCACATCTGCGCGCTCGCGCTCGTCGGTAAAGACAAAGCCATCCTGTTTCATCAGCGAGCGAACGAGTTCCGAGTCGTACTCGTTCATCTGACAGCCAAAGGTTTCAAGATGCACCTGAGTCGGCGTGGATCTGGTCGTCATAGAACCGGCACTCCTCGCATAGACTGACGGTTCTCTGTTAGCTGACCCACCGCCCAACGATCCGATGCTCCGATAACCCGAACTTTCCTCAGGTCGTTCGTGAGGTCGATGGTCGATGATACGCCTACTTTCAAGAAGTTTCCTGTGACCCCTAACCGAAAACCATCCTGTACTCCCGACTCAAAAAGAACGGGCACGGTCGAGCCGATATGCCGCTCCGCAAAAGCCATGCGCTTCAGTCGGGACAGTTCGGAAAGTAGTTTTGCACGATGCCGAGCGACTGCGATCGGTACTTGGTCTGGTAGCTTCATCGCCGCTGTGCCGGGCCGTGGCGAATAGGTAAAGACATGGAAATACGAGAAGGGGAGTTCACGCGCGATGCGCAGGGTATGCTCGAATGCGTCATCGGTTTCGCCGGGGAACCCCACCATCAGATCGGTCCCCAGCCCCAGATGGGGAATTGCCGCCACGGCCCGCTGGATCAGGCGGACATACTCTTCCACGTCGTACGGACGATTCATGGCCGACAAGATGCGGTCGGCTCCGCTCTGGAGTGGAACATGGAGATAGGGGCAGAGCTTTGACGAGGACGCCATCCGATCAAGGAGGGCATCCGTGATCGTTGTCGGCTCGATAGAGGAAATCCTGATGCGCTCGAGTCCTTCGACATTCTCCAATTGTGCGATCAACCCGACCAGATCGAGATCGCCCTGTTGGTATTGCCCGACGTTGACGCCGGTCAGCACAATTTCCTTGTAGCCTCCTGCTGCAAGTATCCTGGCTTCTTGAATCACATCATCCAGGAGGCGACTCCGCTCATGTCCGCGCGCGAAGGGGATGAGACAGAAGCTGCACATCACATTACAGCCATCCTGAATTTTGAGCAGTGCTCTGGTTGAGTCAGGCTCACCATACTGCGGCAGGGTAAAATCCTCTCGGTCGATGGTACGAGTATGGAGTACTTCTGGATCTGGCTGTTTTTTTAGATCATCGGGGGCTGGAAGAAACGACGGTAAGTCCCATTTGAATTGATTGCCAACGATTAGATCGATTCCGGGAATCGTGCGCAACTCTTGAACGCCTGTCTGGGCGTAACAGCCGGTTACTGCCACAAAAGCATCGGGGGAATGTTTCAAGGTCTTGCGGATGACGTATCGGCAGGTCCGTTCGGCCTCTTCTGTGACAGTGCACGTATTCACGACGAATAAGTCGGTCGGCTCACCGAACTCAACGACGTGGTAGCCATCGCGTTGCAGGCGAGCTGCGAGCACCGCAGTTTCTGCCTGGTTCAGTCGGCAGCCGAGTGTATGGAGAGAAGCACGTTTCATATAGTCGGGGCATTATAGGGAGATCATCGCGATAGGAGCAAGGATCTCTATGCGAGTTCTTCATCCGCTTCCGTAGGCAGCGGATGTCCTCCGAAGCCTTGGCGAAGGAGGACAAACTCGATCTGACATTCGGTGTCGGATTGGGTCGAGAGTTTGGTTTTAGGAAGGGCAAGATTCATCGTCCGCAATGGCCGTTCTCGGCCAAATGCGGATGTTCAGTGCCGAGATCGCAGCGCCATAAAGCGGTCAAGCGTCAGGTTCAACAGGATGTTAGGTGCCACTTTACAAAACCCTGTTGTAGTAGACAGAGTTGGCTTCGGCCACCCACCCCGACGACTCGTACAGTGCTCGGGCAGCACTATTCTCATTCTGCGTTGCCAACACCAACGTTGCGGCACCGATCTTCTTTCCCAATGATTCTGCCGCCTTTAATAGCGTTCGCGCGGCTCCGCGTCCTCGGCAGTCATCCGCCACGAACATATCATTCAGAATAAGTTTCCGTTTTAGTCCGACGGACGAGAAACTGGGATAGAGCTGAGTAAACCCGACACAATTCCCTGAATCGAACGCGCCGATAAGGAATGAATCTCCGTTCGTTAGCCGTTCCTGGATGAACAGTCTAGCCGCTTCCAGATCGGGTGCCCTTCCATAAAACTGGCGATAGCGGTCGAATAGCTGGGCCGCAACTTCAAGGTCGCAATCGTTTAGCTCGCGCGTTTCAATCAAAACTGAACCTCCATGGCACCTAACTGTGTTCAGGCCGATCCGGATAAGAGCCGGATCTGCCATGTTCTGCCCGTATAACACGCCACTACTATTAGTGAATGATACGCCGTGCTGGACGCTTGTCCAATGAATTGCGACAGCTAGATCATTTATCACGGGTTCTTATGCAGGTCGGCGTAAGACGCCCCTTGGAATCAGTAGAAACCCAGCAAACTCATGATTTTCAGCGATAAATTGGGAAACCTTCGCAACATCGAGCGGTTCGAATTATTGGCCTTCTGCCACTCTTAATCAGCGGGCCGTAGTCATCATATCGCTTGACTCCCATACACATTGCGCCCAGAGTCATAGAACGAGGTAAAGCTCGCTGACTGTCCCATCTCTTGCGCTTTCTCATCCTTCCGAGCGTGACCGATTCTCCAGTCTCCGCCATACCATACGTTCACCTGAACGGCGGCTTGACGCAATAATCTGGCGTCAGGAGCTGATGGCCACACAGCAGGAACGATACACATGATCATCCTTGTCACAGTGGTGTTCCCCGCCTGGGGCTCGTAACCCTCAAACTCTGTGTGCCCGGCGAGTTTATAAAGACACCGTGATGAGAATTCATTATTTAAAGGAGCGAACATGATGTTTTCCGGTGGGTGGGGAAGTACTAAAAATCGAGCGCGCGGTTCTCGCACAGCCAAAGTTCGATGGGAAGTTCTGGGACTTCAGAATCCTCTTGATGGCAAACTGAAGACCTCAATTGAAGACATCCGCCAGCAAGCATTAAGCCTGGCAAACGCTGGGCTCAAGCAGGAGACTCGCTCCCCGACCGCTGAACGAAATGCCAAGGCCACGACCCATGCACTTGACAATAGAGGGCAGATAAAAAGGAGGGCCGACATTGGCTGAGTGGGTGACGTATAAAAATCATAAGATCAAGGCATGTTCCCAATATCTTGGAGACGACCAATGGACACCCAAGGCTTTAGCATGGCTCTCCACGGGTAGCCGAGAGCCAATGAAAACGCTACAGGGTGAATCGCATGAGATCAGCAGCACGGAGAAAAAAGCGAATGAAATTGCTCTTCGCAAAGCCAAGCAATGGGTGGATCAACGTCAATAGGTTGAAACGGGTCCACTAGCGAAGTTTGGAGGAACCCATATTATACGCCTTATTCATGTTTTGGGTTGTGGCGAGCATTGCAGTGGTTGTGGCTGGCACGGTGCTCGGAGGCTTGTTATGTCTGTGGTGTGCCTTACAAGTCGTAGGCGCTTCCGCGTGGATACAGCGACCTTATCCTTGTATAGTGCATCGCCCCCCGTCACCACCCGCCCCATCACAATAGTCCCGCCTAAGCATTCAAGTACTTCCCCTCTCATTCATACGCTGATGAGAGAGCCGTTCATCGTCCCGACGATGCTCCCTGTCTGTTGCGTCTGCAGACTCATTCGAGACGATACAAGATTTTCCCTTGGTCGTACGCTCTGGGTCACGCAGCGGGCATATCAGAAGACCCATGGCGTGAATCCGTCCGATCTCGCGCTCACGCACACCTACTGTCCCACCTGTTTCACGAAGGTCCAGGGGACAGCATGGCAGGACTTCCAGGAGACCAGAACGGCGCCGTGACCCGGCTCCAGGCTCTCAACACCTCCCGTCGGACAGCAGAGCGGGAGTAGGAATGACACCACCACATGCCGGCTCCCTGGTGATTCCTGCCAACGCTGCAGCATGCTTCTACGCAATGTGAGTTCAACCCGTGCCCGGGCCCACCCAGTCCGCGATCCAATAGTGCCTCGAAATAGCAATGGGGTCGCATCTTGTAAGCATACATTGGGGAGACCGTCCCACAGATGTGCGCTTGCGCTCAGCAGAAACAGCAAGCTAATGGATCGGCACCGATCCCAGAGGTATTGTTCTATCTCAATGGGAATATGGGACCACCCGATAGCCGTCGGTCGTGTACTTCCGCTTTGGGTCGGATGCGGCCGGTCGCTATTTCCCTGATAGCGGACCGTCATGAATCATGCGGGCTAGAGGGCGCGTGCATGCTCGAGGGAGGCAATGAAGGCTTCCGCATCGAGACGGAACCCGCCGAATATGACCTCGCCTGTTGGGTCGATGACGATGAACCACGGCGTCCCGCCGGTACGATAATCGCGCATAATTGTTGGGTATCCTTCGATGGCTGCATCATGCCCAAAGGGCACGTGCAGATCATAGCGCAGTTGGGTTTCCCGTAATCGCTCAGGGGTGTTGGCCTCCTCACCCTCGAAGACGGTTTGCACGACCGCAAAGCCAACCGCCTTCGTCGAGAGGGCCGCGATCATCTTTTTCAGTGTAGGGAACCCAGTGGCGTGGCACCCGGCGCACCAATGTTGGAAGCAGTAGAGCACTTTGTACCCGACGCCAAGATCGGCCAATGTGAGCGGCGCACAGGATTGGCCGTTGCCGTCGATCCAATGGGCGACACGCAATTCAGGTGCTTTGAGGTGTGAGGTAGTCTCCCGATTCATGTCCGTTCTCCAGTGATAATTAGGTTCATGCTGTGCTTTGTGCGACTCACGCTTGTTGCGGCAGCTTCCAGCTGGTTTCCGACTACGTGTCAGGATGGGCCGGAACTGAGCGAGTTGGGCTGTTGTCTCCTTGTTAAAACCTGGTCCGAGGATTATAAGGTCGTTTGTATTCTGTGTCATGTGCTTGCAACAGACCTGGCCTACCAGAGGTTCATAAAGATGAAACTCGAGTAGCTGGGAAAAGACCAGGCATCAGAATATGCGTACGTGAAGCCAATAGGGCGTGGCGAGTTTCCCTTGCTTGAAGGCCTGGGAAGGCCGTGGTACAGTTCGCCTGCCTACCACCCCATACATGAGAAATTTTTGTGACACCGTCGCAGTTGGGGGCTTCCATCTTCTTGGTTTTGCTTCTTCTCCTCCCTGTGCCCGGTGGGTGGACGAAGGAGGTGCTTCCTCTTGAGCCTGACTCCGCGACGAGAATCGATGAGCTCTACGATCACGAGGCGCGGTTGTTCCTCATGCTGTACTCACTCAAAGGAAATGGCCAAGTCGATTACGTGACGGGCCGTGTAGTCGAGGACTATTCGCGCAGTAGCTATGGCAATCCTGTCTATCGAACGGAAGACCATCCCTTGTTTTACTGGTGGAACCACACCATGTATAACGATCCGGAGCAGGATGGCGTGAACGGCAACGAACGGGTGTACCAAGAAAACGTGGAGTTTGATCTTTCGCGCTATAAGCCCTGCACCTTCAATGGACAACCCTGCTGAGATTTGTCCCTCCTTCCCGTCTCGATCAATCAGATTTCGAGAATGTCTGCGCTGCCTCTCCATTCCGATGATATGCTGCCCCCTGATGGGTACTCAATCACCTCGATGAAGACAAGCTCGATCATTCAGGTCCTTGCGAACCGGAGGATCGCCGTCATGTTGCCCCTGGGGTTTGCCTCGGGGTTGCCATTAGCCCTCACCTCAGGGACGTTACAGGCCTGGCTGACAGTGGCAGGACTCGATCTCAAGACCATCGGCATCTTTACGCTCGTCGGCCTTCCGTACACATTGAAGTTTCTGTGGGCCCCATTGATGGATCGGCTGGTTCCCCCCTGGTTGGGGCGGCGGCGCGGATGGATGCTGGCGACGCAGATGAGCGTCGCGCTCGGATTGGCGGCCATGGCTGTGACCGGGCCAGGCCAGCGCCCGGAAATACTCGGGGTCTGCGCCCTTGTGGTGGCCTTTCTCTCGGCCTCACTCGACATCGTATTCGATGCCTATCGGACCGATGTGCTCTTACAGCCTGAACGAGGATTTGGCGCAGCGGTGTGGGTGAACGGCTATCGATGTGCGCTGTTGATTGCGAGTGCCGGTGCTCTCCTCTTGGCCGAATCTATTGGCTGGCAAAACACCTATTTGCTGCTCGCTGCGTTGATGGCAGCAGGGGTTGTCACCATCCTTGTCTGTCCAGAACCATCGGAGCCGGGTGCACCGCCTGCAAGTCTGGCCGAAGCGATTGGAGGACCGCTGAAAGAGTTTTTTACCCGTCCAGGGGTGATCGGGCTCCTGGCCCTGATTGTTCTTTATAAAGTTGGAGATGCGGTTGCGGCGTCGCTTCAAACGGCATTTCTTATTGGAGGGATGGGTTTCTCCGTCGGTGAAGTTGGGTATGTGAAGGGCCTCGGGATCGGAGCCACACTCATCGGCGCATTGGCCGGAGGTGTCGCCATGGCCAAGCTCGGCATGGTTCGATCACTCCTGCTTTTTGGTCTGTTCCAAGCGGTTTCGAACTTGGGGTTTATGTGGCTGGCCTGGATGGGCAAGAGCTACATGGCGCTGACGACATCGATTCTTGTCGAGAATGTGACAGGCGGTATGGGTACCGTCGCATTTGTCGCACTCATTATGTCCTTATGTGACCATCGTTATACGGCAACGCAGTTCGCATTACTCTCTTCCCTGGAAGCGCTCGGGCGAGTCTTCTCAGGCCGTCCGTCGGCCGAGTTGGTCGAATTGGTCGGCTGGGCGCAGTTTTTTTTCTGGTCGTTTCTGGTCGCGTTACCAGGGATCTGGTTGGTATGGGTGCTTCGAACGCAGTTGCATCGAGAGGTGGGTCGCGACGCGCTAGGCGTAGCCGGCTCAGCCGACCTTTGACGGCTGTATGCGTCGCTGGAGGAACAAGACAAACAGCATTAATGTTGGAAGGGGGGCCAGGATGAAGGGGACAAGCCACAGCCAGAAATTCTTCCCACGCATGCGGGCTTGATCGATCATCCAAACAAATACCCACACAATCAAGCCGATATAGTTGAGGGTCATCCAGCCGGTTGTATAGGTTGTGAGGTCGCTGGTGTTGTCCAGTGCGGTCTTAAAGAGATAGATCCCGAACATGACCACAAAAAGCCCTAATAAGGCCCCGACAAGGCGTTTGCTCCAGACAAACATGGTAATCCTCCAGGTACAAGCAACGGGAGCAGCATGGTGGCTGCCGCACATCTCACGGACGTAGGCTAGTCATCCGGCTGTTGTTTGTCAAAGGGGAGCTGCGCGTTTCCGTTTCCAGTGAATCCATGGCGCCATCAGTTCAGCATACGTAAGGTCCTGTATGAGCCTTCTACGTTTAAGCCTCACTGTGGCAGTATTAGCTGTCAGTGTCGCGCTTGCACTGACGAATCCCACTACGGATCATTATCTGGGTTTCGTACAAGCCGAGCTCACCAAGGCCATAGATCGAATGGATCAATCCACACCCCAACGGGAAGGAACAGTGGTTAGAAATATCTTTCGCAGGCATAGTCAGGAGTTGCTCGATAGCATGGTACGGCCTCACACCACACGCCAGAATTGGGGTATTCTCAGCCGGTTTGAAACGACTGTGCTGGGCACTCGAGTGGTGGTGATCGGTATCGGTACCCAGTTCATTCCCGTTGAAGGAGTGGATGAAGCCATTTTAGTTCTCGGCCGCCGTGTATTTTAGTCTTATGTACGGTCCATGAGTGATAAATATCGGCCTATTTGGGGTCGTATTTCTGTGAATAAGTCGGTCGTAATTCTCCAAAGTCTGTGTTTTCTCACCACTTGTTGTTATCCACAGAAACTCCTCTGTTTCCCCAGAAGTACCACTATATTTAGTGTTGACAATTTTCAGTGATCGCTATATATAGATATTCCGTTCTCAAATTTAAAAAATACCCACCAAAAGTAGGGGGTCTAAAACACTTAGGATATCGACTGAAAGTAAAGATACAGACAGGCTATTTCAATTTGGGATCGAAAGCAGTTCCATCCTATACGCAGACTGGGGGAAACCGTGAGAATAGAACGCCGATTTACACATCGCGGACATAGTCCTTATGAAGACCTACCGTTCGTGAAGCGTTCGTCGGAAATTCGTAATCCCGACGGATCGACCGTGTTTAAATTGGAAAATATCGACATTCCCGAGCCTTGGTCTCAGCTCGCTATCGATATTCTCGCCCAGAAATATTTCCGGAAGGCTGGAGTGCCGCAGCGAGATGAGCAGGGGAATCCGATCGTCGGGCCGGACGGTAAGCCGCAGTTGGGAGGAGAGCGTGATTCCCGACAGGTGTTTGAGCGGCTGGCCGGTTGTTGGACTTCTTGGGGGAAGGACTTCGGCTATTTCAAAACGCCGGAAGATTCCGATGCGTTCCATGATGAGCTCTGTTACATGCTTGCGCATCAGATGGCCGCGCCCAATTCTCCCCAGTGGTTTAACACAGGGCTTCATTATGCGTACGGGCTTTCAGGGCCTGCCCAAGGGCATTTTTACGTCGATCCTAAGACCCGTGAAGTCGTCAAAGCCACCAATGCGTTCGAGCACCCGCAACCGCACGCCTGCTTTATCCAATCCGTTGACGACGACCTGGTCAGCGAAGGCGGCATCATGGATCTGTGGGTGCGGGAGGCGCGTCTATTTAAGTACGGGTCGGGGACCGGCACCAACTTTTCCAGGCTTCGCGGCGATGCCGAGCCGTTGTCCGGTGGTGGACGTTCGTCTGGGTTGATGTCGTTCCTTCGCATCGGCGATCGGGCGGCTGGCGCCATTAAGTCCGGTGGGACGACCAGACGAGCCGCCAAAATGGTCTGTCTCGATTTGGATCATCCAGACATCGAGGAGTTTATCAATTGGAAAGTGGTGGAAGAACAGAAAGTCGCCGCCATGGTGACTGGTTCAAAAGTCTGCGCACAGCGCCTCAACGCGGTTCTCAAAGCCTGCCATGTTGTTGACGAGGCTGGTCAGATGAAAATCGAGGTCGATGCCAAGCAGAATCCGATTCTCAGGGAGGCTATGGGAGCCGCCAGGCGAGATGCGGTTCCAGAGGCCTACATCCAGCGGATGTTCTCCTATGCGCAGCAAGGGTTCACGCATTTTGTGTTTCACGAATACGATACGAATTGGGACGGCAAGGCCTATCAAACGGTGTCCGGTCAGAATTCAAACAACAGCGTGCGCATTCCCAATGACTTCTTTGCGGTGCTGGAGGCGGACGGCGATTGGCAACTTAAGCGACGGATCGACGGGAAAGTCTCCAAGACCATCAAGGCGCGAGATCTCTGGGATCAGATCGCGTGGGCCGCTTGGATTTGTGCGGATCCTGGCACGCAATACGACACCACCATCAACGAATGGCATACCTGTCCGGAGGACGGTCGTATTAATGCCTCCAATCCTTGCTCCGAGTACATGTTCCTCGATGATACGGCCTGTAATTTGGCGTCGCTCAACCTTGTCCGGTTCTTTTCGACCGACGGCCAATTCGAGTTGGAGAATTTCCGTCATGCTGTACGCCTTTGGACGGTCGTACTGGAAATCAGCGTACTGATGGCGTCGTTTCCCAGTCGTGCCATTGCGGAGAAGAGCTTTGAGTTCCGAACGCTGGGGCTTGGCTATGCCAACTTAGGCACGGTACTGATGCGTCAAGGCATTCCGTATGATTCCCCCAAAGCGCTGGCCATCTGTGGCGCACTGACCTCCATTATGACCGGCGAGGCCTATGGCACATCGGCTGAAATGGCCGCAGAGCTATCTCCTTTCCCTGGCTATGACAAAAACCGCATCGCAATGTTGCGTGTCATTCGTAATCACCGGCGAGCCTCGTACAATGCCGCTCCGGAAGAATATGAAGGTTTGACGATGACGCCGATAGGAATCCAGCCGGAGCACTGTCCTCCCGAGTTATTCGTGGCGGCACGCCGTGCGTGGGACCGTGCGCTTGAGTTGGGGACGGCCTACGGATATCGCAATGCACAGGTCACGGTGATTGCTCCAACGGGTACGATCGGGCTTGTGATGGATTGCGATACAACGGGCATCGAACCGGATTTTGCGCTGGTCAAATTTAAAAAGCTGGCCGGTGGAGGCTATTTCAAGATCATCAATCAAAGCATACCCACTGCACTCACCACCTTGGGGTATGACGAATCTCAGATTCAGGATATCGTGAACTATTGTGTTGGACGGCACACCTTGCAGACGGCACCATTCATTAACCATGAAACCCTGCGGCGGAAGGGGTTTGATGACGCGGCGCTTGCGCGAATGGAAGGCGGCTTGGCACAGGCCTTCGAGATTCAATTTACGTTCAATAAATATGCGTTGGGGGAGAGTTTTTGCCGTGAAAAGTTGGGATTGACCGATGCGCAATTGAATGAGTCTAACTTTAACATGCTGAAGGCGTTGGGATTCACACAAGAAGAAGTCGCGGCTGCCAATGATTATTGCTGTGGGACCATGACGGTAGAGGGGGCCCCACATCTTAAGGCCGAGGACCTTCCGATCTTCGATTGTGCAAATCGTTGTGGCCGGATTGGCCAGCGGTATATCGCCGTCAATGCACACATCCGCATGATGGCGGCGGCGCAACCATTTATCAGCGGTGCCATCAGTAAAACGATTAACATGCCGGCCGATGCGACCCTTGAAGACGTCAAATCATCCTATCTCTTTGCCTGGAAGAGTATGGTGAAGGCCGTGGCTCTGTATCGAGACGGCTCGAAGTTGAGCCAGCCGTTATCAGCCTCGACGGATAGCGGTAAGACCATCGAGGCCTCGTCTGAAATCATGTCGATTGCAGAAAAAGTTACAGAGCGAGTGTTGGTGCGATACTTAGCGAAGCGCCGACCGCTCCCAGCCAGACGTAATGGATACACCCAGAAAGCCGTCGTGGGTGGTCACAAACTGTATTTACGTACAGGTGAGTATGAGGACGGGACGTGTGGAGAAATTTTCCTCGATATGCACAAAGAAGGTGCGGCATTTCGCAGCCTCATGAACTGTTTTGCCATTGCGATTTCACTTGGCCTCCAACATGGCGTCCCGCTTGAGGAGTTTGTCGAAGCCTTTGTGTTTACCCGCTTTGAACCGAACGGGCCGGTTAAACTGAACGACCGCATCAAGATGTCCACATCGATCATCGATTATATATTCCGAGAGCTTGCGGTCACCTATCTCGACCGGTATGACTTGGCGCAGGTCAAGGAAGAGGATCTTCGAATGGACTCTGTCAAGAAGGATGAGCAAGATCCTGAGTGCGTAGAGGAGGAAGCCACTCCTGAAACGTTGGCGTCGACATCGATCAGTACAGAGATATTTCCTGCACGACGAGGTGCGATACCGCGTCATAAGGGGAATGGCCATGGCAACGGAAATGGGAACGTCTCGCACACCGTCGAATTGAAGCGTGAAACGTTTACGTTAACGGCTGTTCAAATGGCGCGCCAAAAGGGCTACGAGGGAGATCCTTGTTCTCAATGTAAGCAGTTCACCATGGTGCGGAACGGGACCTGCCTTAAGTGTGAAACCTGCGGCGAGACGAGCGGCTGTTCGTAAGAAGGGAACACAAGATGTACGCTTGGTGGGGGGGAAGGGATTTTCGTAATCTCCGATCAGGGTAACCATTCGGACTCGCAGCAAGAGGCGAAGCCGTTTCATTGTACGGGCATGGTTTGCCGTGACAACGTTTTCCCAACAATTTGAATGAGGCTTAGGGAGTAGAAGTCCATGCCTACAACGACACAATTAGTCATTAGCGGAAAAAGCAAACCCGGTGTTTTGGCGAAAGTGGCTCAGGTCCTTGGTGAGGCGAAGGTCAACATCAAGGCCTTTTCTGCTCCAGAAGTTGCCGGAACAGGGAAGTTGAGACTGCTGGTTGCGGATCTAGAAGGGGCTCGTGCGGCGCTGAAAGCAGCAAAGGTCAAGCATACAGAGGAAACTGCCTTGCTGTTGAGCCTCGAAAATAAACCGGGTGCGTTGAAAGAAGTGGCGGATCTGTTGACGAAGGCACGAATCAATATTAATTGCGGCTACTGCACCCCATCTCGAGAGGGGAAACGCGCGATTGTCGTGCTGACTGTCTCGCACACAGCAAAAGCGCTCACAATTTTGCGGGATCAATCGCTCGACGAGTTCTAGACATGTCACGCGGACCTCAATCCTGTTGGTCCCGCTGGCCGGTTCTTCTTCTTGCCATCCTCATGATCGGTACCCTGGCTGCTTGCAGTGGCACACCTAAACCTGTCTATTTC
This sequence comes from Nitrospira sp., assembly GCA_005116945.1. Classification (GTDB taxonomy): domain Bacteria; phylum Nitrospirota; class Nitrospiria; order Nitrospirales; family Nitrospiraceae; genus Palsa-1315. Next base: position 16,312 of record SWDH01000020.1, on the reverse strand, counting down.
CCAGGCTATCCTATCGGGTTTGTCGAGCGCGGGGTTGCATCATGGTATGGCCCCGGATTCCATGGAAATAAGACAGCGAATGGTGAACGGTATGATATGCACCAGTTGACGGCGGCTCATCGGACCTTACCCCTTGGTTCGATTGCCGTGGTTCGATCAATGAGTACTGGCCGGCAGGTCACGGTTCGTGTTAACGATCGTGGTCCATTCGCGAGGGGGCGGGTGCTCGATCTTTCGCTCGCCGGGGCTCACGCGCTGGGAATGATTGGAGCTGGAACCGATGAGATAGAATTACGTGTCGTTGGGTATCAAGGACGGGCTGCTGATATGGGGGTCTTGCGCGTGCAAGTGGGGTCATTTTCTGATCAGCAGAATGCTGCAAACCTCTTAGAACGTGTGAAACAGTTCTATCCCGGGGGAAGAATCCAGGTTGTCGATCTGCCCAACGGAAAGCGGTATCGAGTACAGATTGGTCAGTTTTCAAGAGAGGCCCAAGCAGAAGACGCCGTCTCCCACCTCGAATCCTCCCTTGGGCTCCAAGCC
>SWDH01000020.1:0-15669 GCA_005116945.1 Nitrospira sp. | reverse complement strand
ACTTGGATTTGCGATAGCCCTCGAAGCCACGAGAACGGACAGCACCCCTTCGCTGATTGCCGAAGTGAAAAAAGCCTCACCCAGTCTCGGCCTCCTCCGCCCTGAGTTTACCGATCGGTTCGACTATCTTGAGATTGCCAAGACGTACCATGCCCATGGCGCCTCGGCTCTGTCTGTCTTAACCGACAAAGATTTTTTTCAGGGTAGCCTTGACTACCTTCGTGAGATCAAGCAATCGGTGCCTCTGCCTGCGTTGAACAAGGAGTTTATGGTTGATGAAATCCAGTTTTACGAAGCGCGAGCCTATGGGGCCGATGCGGTCCTCTTGATCGTTGCCGCGCTTGAACGGCAGCAATTGATTGATTTCTACGCGTTCGCCAGGGGGCTCGGCTTGGATGTGCTCGTAGAAACTCATCATGAGCGCGAACTCGATAGGGTATTGGAACGGCTCCCTGATGCGAGACTGATCGGCATCAACAACCGAGACTTGAAGACCTTCACGACCGATCTGGGGGTGACGCTGCGTTTAGCAAGACGGATTCCAGCCGGCAAACTGATTGTCAGCGAAAGCGGCATTCGCCAGCGTTCCGATGTGGTGCAGTTGGTTGATGCCGGCATCCATGCCATGCTCGTTGGAGAATCGCTCATTCGTGCGGAAGACATGCCCGCGAAGATTCGTGAGTTGCGGGGAGTGCCGGTCCCATCGCACGCGTAAAATGGCCGTTATGCTCAAAGTTAAAATATGTGGGATCACCAACGCTGAGGATGCTGCTGTGGCAGTTGAGGCGGGGGCCGATGCGTTAGGATTCGTTTTCTATCGGAAGAGCCCACGATACATCGAGCCTACGCTGGCTCGTCAGATCGTGATGAGCCTGCCTCCGCTGGTGACCCCGGTGGGTGTGTTTGTAGACGAGGAACAACAGGTCGTTCGTCACCTGATGGACGACTGCGGACTTGCCATTGCACAGTTGCACGGAAATGAATCGGCGATCTATTGCAAAGAGTTAGGCCGCACGGTTCTCAAAGCGTTGCGCGTGAAGGATCGGAGCACGTTTCTCGCCTTAGCAGAGTTTCGTGGACGGGCTGGCGTTCGCGGGTTCATCCTGGACGCCTTTTCCGATCAGGCCTACGGAGGGACTGGACAGGTGATCGATTGGCAACTTGCGGCAGAGGTGGCCAAGGCTGCGAGTGTGCTGCTGGCCGGGGGACTTACCCCGGAGAATGTCGCGAAGGCAATCCAAGTGGTCCAACCCTATGGTGTGGATGTGAGCAGTGGGGTCGAGCAAGCGCCCGGCAAGAAGGATCATGAGAAAGTCCGTGCCTTCATTCGCGCGGCGAGGCTGCAATATTCATGAAGGTTCGTTGCGAAAGCGTGCAGACGCGACGCGAGACGGGTACTCGGAGACGTGAAGTCCTGAGGCATACTCGTGCAGTATGTCGAAGGGCTGAATGGCGAGACTGCCCGTCGCAGCCGCGTATCCGCGCTTACAGCAGAAGCTTCATGAATAATGCGGCTAAGGTTGTCTCTCCATCATGAGCCTGTTTATACTGCATCAGGTCTAAGCAGGGAGAAGGATAATGATGAGCTCTGTTCCCAACAAGCAAGGTCGCTTCGGCGCGTATGGTGGACGCTATGTCCCAGAAACCCTTATGCCGGCTCTACTTGAATTGGAGCAGGAATATGCTCGTGTGAAAAAAGACCGAAGCTTCCAATCGGAGCTTGCCTATTACTTGAAGCACTACGTCGGGCGGCCCACGTCGCTCTACTTTGCGCAACGACTCACCAAGCGGTTGGGCGGAGCGAAGGTCTATTTGAAGCGTGAGGATCTCTGTCATACCGGTGCCCATAAAATCAATAATGCGATTGGGCAGGGGCTTCTGGCCAAGCGGATGAAGAAGCCGCGCATCATCGCGGAAACCGGAGCGGGGCAACATGGGGTGGCGACGGCCACTGTTGCGGCGATGTTCGGGCTTCAATGTGAAGTATATATGGGGACGGAAGATATGCAGCGTCAGGCGCTGAACGTCTTCCGGATGAGGTTGCTCGGCTCGACCGTGACTGGGGTCGACGCGGGAAGTCGCACACTCAAGGATGCCATCAGCGAAGCCATGCGGGATTGGACAACGAACATCCGCACGACCCATTACATTCTCGGTTCTGTACTCGGAGCCCATCCCTATCCGATGATGATCCGGGACTTCCAATCCATCATTGGACGTGAAGCTCGGAGACAGATTCTGGCGGCAGAAGGCCGGTTGCCTGATTGCCTCATTGCCTGCGTCGGTGGTGGCAGCAATGCCATAGGGCTCTTCCATGCATTCATCAAAGACAAAAAAGTCAAAATGATTGGTGTTGAAGCCGGCGGCATGGGCGTCGCGAGCGGAAAACATGCCGCACGTTTTGCCGGGGGGAAGCCAGGCGTCTTGCAAGGCACCATGACCTATCTGCTCCAGGGCGAGGACGGGCAAGTGAATTTGACGCATTCGGTTTCAGCCGGGTTGGATTATGCGGCGATCGGCCCCGAACACAGTTATTTGCGGGATCAAGGCCGAGCTGAATACACCTCAGTAACCGACGACGAAGCCATGGCGGCGTTCGATATCCTGGCCAGAGAAGAAGGAATCATGCCGGCACTCGAAAGCGCCCATGCGATTGCTCACACGATGAAGGTCGCGCCCAGGATGAAGAAGAGCCAGATTCTAGTTGTGAATCTATCCGGCCGAGGAGATAAAGATGTTCAGCAGATCGCCAACATGCGAGGAATCACGCTGTGACCTCGAAGCTCGACCGGACCTTTGCACAGCTTCGGCAGCACGGTGAGAAGGCCCTCATCACCTATGTGATGGCAGGCGACCCCTCATTGCAAGACACCGAACAACTTGTCGTCGAGTTAGAGAAGGCTGGAGCCGATATTATTGAATTGGGTGTCCCATTTTCAGACCCCATCGCCGATGGGCCCGTGATCCAACAGGCGGCAGAACGAGCCTTGCGCAGCGGGGCATCGCTGCGAGCGATCCTGTCTATGATCGCACGCCTCAGGGCCAAGACCCAGATCCCACTGGTTTTGATGGCCTACTACAATACGATTCACGCGTTCGGTCCGGAACGGTTCTTCCAGGAAGCGGCCCAGGCCGGTGTTGACGGGCTGATTTTACCTGATATGCCGCCGGATGAAGCAGGCCCGCTCAAAGGGCCGGCTGCCGCAGCCGGGCTTCCACTGATTTTTCTTCTTGCTCCTACAAGCACTTCCGCGCGACGGACCTTTGTGGCGCGCCAGTCACAGGGCTTTGTCTATTATGTGTCACTGACCGGCATCACCGGCGCAAAATTGCTGAACCTGGCCGATGTGGAGAAGAACGTCGGAAAAATCAGGAAAGTGACGAAGCTTCCCGTGGCGGTTGGCTTCGGGGTTGCGACGCCGGAGGACGCGGCCAAGGTTGCGGCCATTGCCGATGGGGTAATCGTCGGCAGTGCGATCGTCAAGCAGATTGCCGCATACCGAGAGAAACCAGAAATGGTGAAGCATGTTGCTGAGTTCGTCCGCTCATTGAAAACGGCTATGCGAATGGCTCAGCCAAAATCAGGCTAGGCACTTGATCACACTTTCTTCTCATTGAAAACCGGACGCCGCGACGCTGGAACTGACGCAAGTTGGTCTCTTCAACTGCACCGGCGAAAACTCAGGTGAGGGAGGGAACTAGCGTTTGGTTTGGGGGGGCATGGCTTGAATCATCTCGGCTGCCAACTCTTTCGCGACATCTTTTAAGTTGGGCCGATAAAACATGTAGCTGCTTGATTTTTCATGTCGCGCTTTCCAGACGGTGATGCCGGTGGTGGCATCGACCAGACGGAGGCTCAAGCCCACACGACCAACGTTGTCGCCTTCTTTGCGCATATACTCCCAGGAGTTGACCCGTACCACTAAGAACGAGTCCACATTGAGCGCTTTTCCCAGCTTCACAGCGGAGTCCTTGTCGGACTGACCGGTCATCTCCAGTCGTGAGAAGTAGAAGACCAGCGCATCAAACGCCTCCTTCGAGGCCTGGAAGACATCCGTCACATTTTCAGGTGACATCACGCGTTCGATATGGCCGCCTTTATTCAGGGAGCCGGACAAGACTTCTTGAATATCCTCGCGCGCGTTGTCGTATTGGCTCGCCATGGGGGGAAGCACCGCAATGGCTTGAGGCCGGAACATTTTGGCGCCTGGCCCTTCCCAAACCTCTTGTAAGCCACCACAGCCGGCGACAAGGAGAAGAATAAGGAAGAAGAAGGCGGCGCGTCGTATGTCATGAAAGGTCATCATGGGTCTAGTATACCATTAGAAAGTCAAAGAAGCAGAGCCTGAAACTAGCGCGCCCTCTTCACGGAAGTCATATCCCCCGCCCACATCGAGACGGAACGCATAGAGTCGAAATCCCAACCCTGCTGTAGGGGTAAATGGTGTCCCGGCATCTTTCATATTCTTGAAGGCGCCGAGACGGAACGACATGAATTCAGAAAAGATCGTTTGCTCGACTCCTAGACTCAAGATCTGGCTCTTGACGCCTGGAATAAATGTCTTATTCGATGTCGCATCGACATCTGCCGTCAGTGTCAGCGAAGAATAGGGGTTGATCGCGACCCCGCCTCGAACCTGGGGGCCGAGTTTTAGTTCTTCGCCACCTGGGACATCGAATGTTGGTTGATTGAGATCTTTTGCCACCAGGCCAAAGCGTAGCCATGAGGACGGACGATAGATGGCTCCAATATCAATACCGAAGGCAGTCGAGAGCGTGGCCTTTCCGAAGTTGTCCGTAATGGATACGTCGGTTCCTCCGGTGAGGAGGGTGCTTCCTCTGTACGCGGCGCCTTGAATGAATTTTCCCGTCACTCCGATGGAAAATGTTTTGTCGGAAAAGGCGTAGGCATAGGAGAACGCTACTTGCCTAGCCTCTAACCCTCTCAGGGCCATCTCACCGGTCAAATTCACTTGTGAGCCAGCCAGAGTCGCCGTTGCCGGGGTACTCACAAACCCGCCACCCGTTGCCACGTCAGAAACATTAAAGCCGAGAGCATGCTCGCCCAGATGCCCTTTGAGATAGAGACCAGCCGACCCATTGATCGATACCGTGGCGCCTGGGCGATTGATTCGATCGGCGATGCTTTGGGCCTTGGCCTGATTCGCAGGAGAAATATCGCCTTTGTCGAAATTTTCGAGGTCGTGGATGGCATCGGCGATGCCCAGACGATCGATCACCTGTCCGCCACCTTGAATTCTCACGTCAACGGTCTGCGTCATTGCGAGTCCGGCTGGATTCCAATAAGTGGCTAACGAATCTGTCGTGATGGCCACACCGGCCCCACCCATACCGATGGCACGAGGACCCACGGTGACGAACTCCAGGGCCAGCGCTTGGACAGGAATCATCAGTCCTACGAAGATCGCAGCGGCGCGAAGAAACCGAAAACCGAACATTTGGAGTAACTCCTTGCGAGCCGAGAGACTTTGCTGAGTCTATTGGATGAAATGGCTCTCGTCAAGGGTTTGACGGGGTTACCATCTATATGTAAACGACAACAAACAGGGTGAGCTGCGACAGAGATCACGACACAATTTGGCCGTCTTGCATATGCACGATCCGGTCGGCCTGAGCAGACAGTTTGTCGTTGTGGGTCACGATCACGAAGGTCGTTCCGCGGGCCTTGTTCAGTTCGCGCATCATCGCAAAGAGCGCCTCGCCAGTGTGCGTATCCAGGTTTCCTGTCGGTTCATCAGCCAACACGAGGTCGGGTTTCTGCAAGAGGGCTCGTGCAACCGCCACGCGCTGCTGCTCGCCACCGGATAATTCACCCGGCTTGTGATGTAACCGAGCTCCCAGCCCGACTTCCTGCAATAACGTGATGGCTTCCGGTTCAATGTCGGCTTGATTTCGTCGCTGAATCAGCGCCGGCATACAGGCATTTTCGAGCGCTGTGAACTCCGGCAGGAGATGATGAAACTGGAATACAAATCCGATGCGCCGGTTCCGGAAGTCTGCCTGTTCAGCTTCCGACATGTGAAACATATCCTTGCCGTCGAAGTGTACTGTCCCTGTGGTTGGCCGATCGAGCGTTCCGATAATGTGGAGCAGCGTGCTCTTTCCGGCCCCCGATGCTCCAATAATTGCAATGAGTTCCCCGCGGCGAATCTGAAGATTGACGCCCTTCAGCACCGTGAGGGTTTGCCCGCCCATCGGAAACGATTTGGTCAGGTCAGTCACGGTGATCATGCCGGCGCTCCTCGCTGAATGAGATGTCCTGAAGGGGTCGGCATGATCATTCGTAGCGCAGCGCAGCCACCGGTTCGAGTTTGGCGGCTTGGAGGGAAGGGTAGACCGTCGCGGCGAAGCTGATCAGAATGGCGGAGCCGGCCACAAGGAGCACATCCATGGCTTGGACGTGGACGGGAATCCGCGAGATGTAATAGACCGATGCATCGAAGGTCCAGAATGTCTGAATCAGCCACAGAAATGCGTAGCCGAGCGGGATGCCGATCGCGGTTCCGGACAGGCCGATGATCAATCCGTTCAGCATGAAAATGCGCCGGATGCTTTTCCTGGTGGCGCCCATTGCCTTGAGGATCGCGATCTCTTTTTGCTTTTCTGTCACGATCATGGTGAGGGTGCTGACGATGTTAAAGGATGCCACGATGGTGATCAACACCAACAGCAAAAACATCATCGTTTTTTCAAGCTTGAGCGCCGAGAATAGATTGCGATTCATCTGCATCCAATCGCGTGCACCATAGGCGAAGCCGAGCGATTGTTCCACGGAACGGGCCGTCTCGTCTGCATGGAAGACATCCGTGACTTTAATTTCAATGCCCGTCACCGTGTGCCCCAAATTGAAAAACTTTTGCGCCTCTGCGAGATCGATGTACGCCAGCGACGAGTCGTATTCGTACATGCCGGATTGAAACAGCGCAACCAGCGCGAAGGTACGGATTTTCGGCACCATACCGATTGCGCTGATCGGGCCGGCTGGAGGGGACACCACGTTGACCGTATCACCGACAAAGACGCCGAGCCGCATCGCCAATTCTTTGCCCAGAATGATGCCTGGTTTCTCTGTCTCGACTGGCGGGCCATTAGGATTATCGGCCGGTGGTTGTTTCACTTTGACGGGCCTACTGAGGTCGGCTAATTCTCCGGTCGAGAGGTTTTTGGCCAACTCCGTCACCGTCGCTTCGCGTTGCGGGTCGATACCGCGGATGACAATGCCTTGCACGCCTGATTGGGTCGTGAGCAAGACTTGCTTCAGCACAAACGGGGTTGCCGCGACGACACCGGGAACGGTTGCGACTTGCTTGGCGACGGGATCGTAGTCGCTCATGCTGTCTTTCATCCGATCCTGCACGATGATGTGGGCTGTCGTTCCAAGAATCTTCGCCTGAATGTCTTCTTTAAACCCGGTCATGATGCCGACCGTCCCTATCAGTGCCGCCACGCCGAGTGTGATTCCGGCAATGGAGACCACGGTGTTCAATGAGATCGTCCGATTCCGGCGCTTGGCGCGCAGATATCGCAACCCGACAAAGATTTCGAAGGGAAGGGCCACCGTTATTTCTCGGGCCTGAGTTGAGGGAAGAGGACCACGTCGCGGATCGACGCTTGGTCGGTAAAGAGCATGATCAGCCGGTCGATGCCGATGCCTTCGCCCGCAGTGGGCGGCATACCGTATTCTAAGGCGCGCAGGAAGTCTTCATCGACCAGATGCGCCTCTTCGTTCCCCGCCGCCCGCTGCGCGGCCTGTCCTTCGAATCGTCCCCGCTGATCCAATGGATCGTTCAACTCTGAAAAGGCATTCGCGATTTCCCGGCCGGCAATATAGAGCTCGAAACGATCGGTCAGCTCCGGGTTCGAATCCTTGCGCCGTGCGAGGGGAGAAATATCGATGGGGTAGTCGGTGATAAAGGTCGGCTGAATCAGCTTCGGTTCGACGGTTTCCTCAAAGATTTCGTTCACGATATTGAAGAGTGGCCATTGTGGATCAACTGCAATGGCAAGTTGCTTGGCTGCCGCAATCGCCTTCTCCTTATCCTGGAGGACGGAGGCATCGAGGTTGTTCACCTCCAGAATTGCTTGGTGATACGACCAGCGGCGCCATGGAGCGGTGAGCGTGATGTCTTTCCCTTGATAGGTGATGACGGTTTTTCCGAAAATCTGTTGTGCCAAGGAGGACACAAGTTCCTCTGTGAGGATAATCAGATCCTGATAGTCAGCATAGGCCACGTAGAACTCCAGCATCGTGAATTCCGGATTGTGAATCGTCGAGATGCCTTCGTTTCTAAAGTTGCGATTAATTTCAAACACGCGAGGAAAGCCGCCCACGATCAGGCGCTTCAAATAGAGTTCCGGCGCAATGCGTAGATAGAGATCGACGCCGAGGGCATTATGGTGGGTGACGAAGGGTTTTGCCGCAGCCCCTCCTGGGATCGGATGCATCATCGGCGTTTCGACCTCAAGGAAGCCTCGCTCGATCAAAAAAGCGCGAATACCGGCGATGATCCTACTACGGGTGGCGAATATGCCATGCACCTCTGGATTCGCGATCAAGTCGACATAACGCTGCCGGTAACGGGTTTCCACGTCCGTCAACCCATGCCATTTTTCCGGAAGCGGTCTGAGGGCTTTGCTTAAGAAGGTGAGCTGTGCAACTTCGACGGTGAATTCATTGGTCTTTGTGCGAAAGAGTGTGCCGGTCACACCGATCCAGTCGCCCAAGTCGAGTAGTTCGGCAATACGATATCCCTGCTCTGTGAGGTGATCCTTCTTGAGATAGACCTGCAGCCGGTCAGATCCGTCTTGCAATACGGCAAAACCTGCTTTGCCGAATCGTCGTAGGGCGACGATGCGTCCGGCAAAGGTACAGGAGATCTTTTCCTCTTCCAACACCTCTTTAGGTTTCTCCGCATGGAGTTTAATCAGTTGGCCCGCGCGATCCTTTACCTCGAATCGCGTACCGTAGGGCGCCACGCCTGCTTCACGTAGGGCATCAAGCTTCTTGATGCGTTGTTGTTGCTGTTCGTTCAGTTCGTCCATAACTGTTTTAGCATGAGGCGACGCGCAAGGAGTTAGACGGGCGGATCGTCCACCACTTCTTGCATGGCGCCTTTTGCCATGTTCCTTTTCAGATACGCCTCGATGAACCCGTCCAGATCGCCATCCATGACGGCGGCGACCTGTCCCACTTCGTAGCCGGTCCGGAGGTCTTTGACCATTTGATAGGGCTGGAACACATACGATCGAATTTGGCTACCCCAGGCGTTATCTTTCTTCTCTCCGACGATTGCATTGAACTCCGCCTCTTTCTTCTTCACCTCGAGTTCATAGAGGCGTGCCTTCAAGACCTTCATCGCGCCATTGCGATTCTGGAGTTGAGACCGTTCATTTTGACATTGCACCACAATCCCGGTCGGCAGGTGCGTCATGCGGATGGCGGTCTCAACTTTATTCACATTCTGGCCGCCGGCGCCGCCTGCACGAAATGTATCGATCCTCAGGTCTTTGTCTTCGATCACAAGGTCGATATCTTCATTCACCTCCGGATAGACGAAGACCGAGGCAAAGGAGGTATGCCGCCGTTTGTTCGCATCAAAGGGGGAAATGCGAACCAATCGATGGACGCCTGCCTCGGCTTTGAGATAGCCATAGGCGTAGGCTCCTGTCACCGAGAGTGTGACGCTTTTTATCCCCGCTTCTTCTCCCGGAAGTAGATCGAGGGTTTCAACCTTGAACTTCTTTCCCTCGGCCCACCGCACATACATACGCAGCAGCATCTGCGCCCAATCCTGAGATTCCGTCCCGCCGGCGCCAGGATGGATCGCCACGATCGCATTGTTGGGATCTAGTTCGCCTGAGAGCAGCAGTTCGAGTCGAAGCGCGGCGAGTTTTGGTTCGAATCGATCTAGCTCGAACGTCAATTCCTTCACGATCTCGGCATCGTCGCTTTCTTCTGCCAGTTCGAGCAGCGCGTCCAGATCATTCATCGTCTCATCGATATCTCGCCATTGCTGGAGGTCATGCTCAATCGCAGACTTTTTCCTGCCGATCTTGGCGGCCTGCTGCGCGTTGTTCCAAAAGTCCGGTTGCGATGTCTGCTCTTCCAGATGGGCCAACTCTGCCGTCATGCGAGCAAAGTCAAAGATGCCCCCGTAGTTCCGATATCAATTGCTTGACCGTCTGCACGCGATTTTTCACCTCATCCAACATGGAGCGATCCTTTCGGGTTATACCGGTATGGCATCAGGTTCAGATTCCTTGGTTCGGAACAGGCCGAACAGGAACAACAGCGCGCAGAGTATAGCACAGCCGTAGGCAAACACATCGCCGTACCGGCTGTAAAATGTATGCGGGCGCCAGACCTGAATCGTCGCTTTGACGGCGTGCTCCGTAAATGTCGGCGTGGCTTCGAGGATGCGCCCGAATGGATCGATGAATCCGGAAATGCCGGTGTTGGCCGAGCGAGCGAACGCCAAGTGATTCTCAACCGCGCGAAACACGACCATCGAAAAATGTTGCGAGGCTGCCGACGAGGCGCCGAACCAGGCATCGTCTCGAACAGCTCAGCGATGACTCTGAAGAGGGAGAAGGCTACGGCTATGCATAGTGAGTCAATCCTTGACTCGCTCGCATCGGAAGAATATCGTATCTCTGTGGGGGGAGCTTAACGCCCCGAGGGAATATGGTTCATAAGGGGATCGAGCGTCGGGATGGTGTGCAAGCCCGGCTTGACCGGGAAGCCTAAAGTCTCGCCAAGATCTCCGTCGTACCTATGCTGTCCTCGGTAGGTGCGCGCTCCTCCCACCCTAACAGGCTGCTGAAAAAGTCCGCTAGCGTGAGCAAACCGTTATTGGGTTAATTTGGTTTGTCTCGTTTGTTTGGTTGAACGAAACTTACCAGATGACCAAAGCAACCAGATACACACAACAAACCAGATTAACCCGACGAGCCATGCTCGACCAGGACAGCCTTTTTGAGCAGCCTGTGAGCACAAGTTAACTTCTCGCCCATACTGGTTAGTGCGTTTTCCGCCGTGCGATCACGTCATGACCGATGTAACGGAGGGTGTGCCGGTTCACGTAATCTCTGTCAATGCCGCTCGGTTTCGTGACGTAACTTTTTAAGGAGACGAATGGCCACCCACAAGTCAACGGCATCTGCACCGAAGTCTGTCTCTCCACCGAAGGCATCGCCTCAAGCAGGTACATCAAAAAAATCTGATTCCCGTGCAGGTTCGCCAGTGACGGCGGTAGAAATGGGCGCGCGGCAGCGCGAGATTTCCGTTTCCGAATTCTTCACCAAGAATCGGCATTTACTCGGTTTCGACAACCCGCGCAAAGCGTTGCTGACGTGTGTCAAAGAGGCGGTCGATAATGCCCTGGATGCCTGTGAGGAAGCTGGGATTCTTCCTGAGGTGACGGTTCAGCTGGAAGTTGTGGCTATTGGATCGGCAGCAAAGCCTTCTGCGAGTCAGGCCACACGCTTCCGAGTGACGGTCATGGATAATGGCCCTGGAATCGTCCGCCAGCAGATTCCAAAAATCTTTGCAAAACTGTTATACGGCTCCAAGTTCCATCGCTTGCGCATGAGTCGCGGTCAGCAGGGGATCGGCATTTCGGCGGCAGGGATGTATGGCCAACTGACGACCGGCAAACCAGTCAAGATCATCTCGCGCATCGGTCCCAAAGCCTCAGCGCATTACTTCGAAGTACAGATTGACACGAAGAAGAATGAACCCTTGGTCCATGAGAACAAACAGATCGAGTGGGACCAGCCGCGTGGCACACAGGTGGTGATTGAAGTCGAAGGCCGTTACCAGAAGGGCCGGGCGTCGGTGGACGAGTATCTTGAGCAGACGTCTATTGCCAACGCGCATGTGAGACTCATCTATCGATCGCCGGATGGGGAGACGAAGGAATATCCACGCGCCTATCATGAATTGCCGCCATCGCCGAAGGAAATCAAACCCCATCCCTACGGCATCGAATTCGGGATGTTCCTCAAGATGCTCCATGAGGCCAAGAGCCAGACCCTTTCGGGATTTCTGGCGAGCGATTTCTGCCGGGTGACGCTTCCGCTCGCGGATGAGATGTGTAAGACAGCGAAGGTGTCGCCCAGCGCGAAGCCTCGCGACATTCGCGGTGCGACAGCCGAAACGCTCTATCGCACGATTCAAGCGACAAAGATCATGGCGCCACCGACCAATTGCCTTTCGCCGATCGGCGAAAAGGCCATCCTCTCAGGTCTGTATAAACAGATCAAAGGAGAGTTCTATACGGCGGTGAGCCGGCCCCCCTCCGTCTATCGCGGCAATCCCTTCATTATCGAAGCAGGACTGGCTTTCGGGAAGGCCCCGGATAGCGAAACCAAGCCTGAGAAGCCGACGATGCCCTTGGCAGAAGGGGAGCAGGAAGAAGGAGATTCAGAACTCGCGCGCGTGATTCGCTATGCCAACCGGGTGCCGCTGCTCTATCAGCAGTCTGCCTGCGCCATTTTCAAGGCGGTACTGGCGACAACCTGGCGCAACTATGGAATCAGCCAATCGCGCGGGGCTCTTCCCGCGGGTCCGATGGCTATCTTCGTACACATTGCGTCCGTCTGGGTGCCCTTTACCAGTGAATCGAAAGAGGCGATCGCGGAGTACGACGAGATCCATAAAGACATTACCCTCGCGCTTCGTGAGTGCGGGCGGCGACTTGGGCTCTTCCTGCGACGTCGAGAGCGAGCAGCCAGCGAATTCCGGCGGCGAAATATTTTTGAACTCTATATCGAGGAAGTCGCCGAGGCCTGTAACAGGTTAAAGGGAGGGAAGCTGCCTGTCGAAAAATTGAAAGCCCAATTGCAGAAGATTGCATCGTCACGGACAGGCGGTATGAAGACGGATGAAACACTCGGCAAGACTGGCGCCGGACCGGAGGGCCTGCCGCATTCCATTATTGTCACAGCGGAAGGTATCGAAGGAGAGTCTTCATTGGCGGCTCCTGTTTCCGATGACATGGCAATCGAGGAGCAGCCGGCTGTTCCTCAATCTGAACGGCGACAGAAGGTAAAGACAGGGTCTGACAAGCGATCGTCTGGCAAGGCCACAGCTGTCCCATCGGTTCCGAAGAAGGGTTCCTCCTCACAGCACCGTGAAGGACCGGGCGGAACAGGTCGCAAGACTCACCGGACAGAGAAGAGAAAATAGGACAGCACATGGCAAAAACAAAAATCATAAAGAACAGGGCGGTTGAGAAAAAATTAGTCGGACTGGCCGATATGGTGATCGCATCCGCGCAGCGAGAAAAAGATCCAACCATGGAGATTCCGCTCCGTGCTCTTTCGAACGTAACCTTTAATCCGCGCAAGGGTTTGCTCGAAATGGGGGGGAAGAAACAGGCCCGTTCATTTTTCAATGTCGGCATGGCCAAGAAGTTCATGCAGACGATGTTAGTCGCGGATGCCCTCTCCGAGCTGCAGCGCGCCGAACTGACGACCTCGCTCAGAGAGATCTATTACCGGACGAAACACACCATTCAGGACTCGCACGAAAATACGTTCGATACTCAGGACGAATCGGACCCGATCATCGAAGATCTGGAAGTGTCGCTCGTGGCGCTCCGTGAGGAATTACATGTCCGCGCAGAAAATGGAGGAAGCGTTGTCGGCCCGCTCGTACTCGGTGACGACGGCGATCGCGTGGATTGCGCCAAGCTGGGTAAAGGTGGCTACTCGGTTCCATCGATTGTCGAGCCGGAGTATGTGGAGATCCGCCGCTGCACGGCAGACTTCGTGTTGTTGGTTGAGAAAGGCACACAGTGGAACCGTCTCTCGGAAGATAAATTCTGGCGTCGTTATAATTGTGTGCTGTTGACGGGAAACGGGCAACCGCCCCGCGGGGTGCGCCGTTTGGCCAGGCGACTACACGAGGAATATAAACTTCCGGTCTATGTTCTGGTCGATAACGACCCCTGGGGGTACTACATCTATTCGGTCGTCAAGCAAGGCTCAATTAATCTGGCCTTCGAGAGCCAACGGATGGCGATCCCCAAAGCCAAGTTCATCGGCCTGTCCAGCGCAGATCCAGAGCGGTACGAGCTTCCGCGCAATGTCGGCATCAAATTGAACGAGAAAGACATCGCCCGCGCGAAGGAACTCCTCAACTATCAGTGGTTCCAAAAACCGGCCTGGCAGGTTGAAATCAAGCGGATGCTTGCGAGCGGACTCAAGTACGAACTGGACGCTCTCGCCAACAAAGACTTCCAGTACCTCACCAAGAAATATCTTCCACGAAAACTTAAAGAAAAGGACTGGCTGGACTAGTCAGGCCACCCCTCTTCCATCACACCACGCGGCAGCCGCTAGTGTTCGGGTAACATCAGATACAGCCCGATCACAATAATCGGCGCCATAACATACATTGCCTTCTTGCCGAAGCTATCGTAGACACCATAGATCAGGATTGCGCCCATGAAGGTAAAGTAGAGCGTTCCGATTCCTCGATACCCCCCATGCTCTTCCGCCAGGGCAAGCGCAGGCGATCCCAGGATCAGTACGGTCAAAAAAGCTGCTAGTCGTTTCATCGCAATCTCCTTCTCGATGAGGTGAAGACACAGGAAGTCATGCCGATGGTTGGTACGGTTGCACACACAACAACGCCCTCATGGCGAAGGATGCCAAGAGGGCGAAACTCTCTACTTGAACGATTCTGAATGGCTGGATTGGGCGAAACTAGCAAAGAGTCACAATACACCCCTGTGTTTTATGAATAATGGGATCTATGCTGCGCCTTCTTATCGTTGGAAGTCAAACGAGTGTGGGGGGAGAGGAGCGTGTTGCAAGAGGGGAGTAAAGTCCTGTACCTGTGTTTCCCCCGATGGAATTCTACCGCCCCCTGCATATGCTCGTGAGAATGTCCGTCATTCGATCTCAGCCAACAAATGCTGTAGGGCGGCTTCGACGTGTTCGGTGCCCACGTCGGCGTGACCAGCTTTGCCATGTTCGATGGCTTCGTTGAGATGATCAATCCCTTCGCTCAAATGCAAGCCTCTCCCTCCCATCTTCGCAAACTGCAGCGACGTTTCTGCATGTTTCACAAGCTCCTCAGCATGCCCCTCTTTGCCATGGGCCGCCGCTTGCTTGGCGTGGTCGATGGCCTCCATGACATTACCCAAGGGGGACGGGTGGGCGTTCACCATGGGCACACCAACGAACGCTCCAAGCGCAGCCAGAATGAGGACACCACGGTAGAATTTGCTGATCAACTTTATCTCCCTCCAGGGTTATAATTCACTGCCGAAAACGCCTGACCTTAACATAGGGTTTCGGTAGCCTGTCAAGAAGTCCTGACAGGTCTTGCGGAACCGAGTTTTTTGTTTGAGGTCCTCGCTCAGAAGTGGTTACGTTCAACGACGTCCCGTTCTTTCAAAACCTCGCCTTCTTCACCGACGATGGTGGGACTGCACCCCGAATCACATAACAAGGAGAGAGTTTAAGGCTTTTGTTGTGCTTCCTTTTGAGGTACAAGAAGGAATGAAAATGATTCACTCTGATCGAGCGTGCAAACTGGGGATGATCATAAGGGGTCGGGAATGTTTCCCATGATCACGTCGGGGTGAATTCTAATTACAAGTGCAACACCGGCAGCGACGAGGGGATTTGGGTGGG
>SWDH01000002.1:42120-89620 GCA_005116945.1 Nitrospira sp. | reverse complement strand
GTCGAATCGCTAAATTTTGCCTTGTTAGGTTTGGTAGACCGGTTTATCCAACAGAGAGGATTCGCCTACAGAAATATGTAAATAGGGGCAATAGTAATTGCGAAGACCAAGGTGCTCAGAACCATTTCGCAGTGCGCAATGGAGCTGAAATGGCATGAGTGTCCGGGACGGTCATCGAGCGATCAGCTCAGCGATCTGATGGGAGAAATCGTTGCCGATCCGTCGCCTGCTTTTTCAGCTGAGCGTAAGCGCGAATCAGTCCGGTTGTCGCATCAATGTATGATTACAAGGCGCGACCCCAACTGTTTTTTGCTGTTTGGTTTAGGGGTAATTATTGAATCACCTCTTTGGATCAAATTGGCGCTTTTGTCGGCTGCCAGGGTCCTGCCCCAAGCCTTCCAAAGAACCATCCGATGCATTAGAGTCCTGCCAGACCTGTGGCTCATCGCTGCTCGCACTCGCGCAACGCAATTCGCGAATCGGCCGAAGCCCAGCTGGCGTCGAACGGATGGCCTGAGCTATCGATATCGATGACCAGCGGTGCGTGATCCGAGGGTAAAGGTTTTCCCTTCCGCGCCTCGCGATCGATTTCGGCCTAGACAACGCGTTGTCTTGATGGCCCCGTGACGAGCAGGTCGGTAGCGACTTCATCGTGTCGTTTGCCGAGGAGCAGCAGCACGGGAGGATGACCGAACACCTACGAGCGTGCCGCAGTTCCATGGTCCGATCATCTCATCACGCCGGGGATTTGCCCATACATCGTGTAGCATGCGCATGGAGCTCCATTAGTCCCAGGCTGCATCAGCGGGCACTGTCCATATTGAGTCGCGCAGGTGGCGGCACCGGCACTGCTATAGTGCTATTGATACGAATTCTGGGAAGCAGAGGCTGCGGACTGATTCCCATTCTGACCCTTCTTATTAAGTTCACTTTGAACAGCTTGCGCCGCTGTTTTGACAACTTCGTCGGATATCTTGTAACTCATGCAGTGGGTGTTGATTTCGTCGGAGCTAAATCCACCTTGTCTCATTTCGATCATATCTTTACTGCTGCACGTGTTGTGAGGCACACAGGCTGACAAGAAAACGATCCCTAATAATCCAATGATGCTTGCCAGGTGTTTCATGACGTATCCTCCTTTCTATAGGCCGCTCGGAGTACCGATTCTTGTAAATGCGCACAGTGAAGGTCAGACTCAAGACGGCTCACTGGCGGCCACTTCCTTCTTGTGAAGAACGTCCTCCATATTTCATATGAGGGAAGCTAAGCAAAACGAGTGCCTGATGCTGAAGCTATAAACTATTGAATTATTGGGTGTCTTTACCGGGAGGTGAGAAGATAACGACCAGGTGAATCTATATGCATACTGAGCTGAATCTAAAAGGATTCACCATAGGTGAATTCGTTATGAGTGGGGGACATGTATATGCATAAGAGTGTAAATGCCTACGACAGGTGGATTGTCCGGGAACTATTCGCGGTGCAGGGAGAGTTTGCTAGTGTGCGTGGCCGCTTACGTTTCCACGTCCTCAGGCCTTACTTCTGCGAATACCACCGATAGCCTTTGTTCTCCGAGAAGCTGGCTTTCGGGGCTCCGCCGGGTTTTTCGAGCAACAAGACTTTGAAGTCGAGAAGGCCGAACCAGGCTGGATCAACCACGTCGTGATAGTGGCAGCCGTGGAGTTTGGGGAGCATGTCACCCAGGGTCTGCTGCAATTCCTTCTCCGTGTAGGCTCGCACGATGAAGGGTGTGTTCATGGCCTGGCAGAATCGTTGGATGGTATAGCCCGAGCCGGTGCAGAGCACTTTGGTGT
This sequence comes from Nitrospira sp., assembly GCA_005116945.1. Taxonomy (GTDB): domain Bacteria; phylum Nitrospirota; class Nitrospiria; order Nitrospirales; family Nitrospiraceae; genus Palsa-1315. Next base: position 87,806 of record SWDH01000002.1, on the reverse strand, counting down.
CCGGTTTGATGGCGAGGAACTGAGGCAGTGAGAGATAGCGTTCTTGAAAGCCCAGCCAGCGCACGGCTTGGCGCAGGTGGCTGTACTGGACTTCGTATTCTGTGTGGCCTGGCAGCTTGACCGGTGCCGGCCAGCCTTCTTCGATCCCAAATTCTGTAAGAAACGCTCTGCCTCCTGGCTTCAACACACGCCATAGTTCTGCCACGAATCGAAAGGGGCCGAGGTTGAAGATCACGTCTTCAGGCACATTCTGGCCTATCGGCAGCCGCACGCGCCTGATCCAATCCAACGCTTCCTGGTGTTGCGGCGTCGTCCCTGTTCCCGTGAGGAGTTCTTCCCTGGTCAACTTCACCGGCGTCATGTCGGCCATGTTTTCGTTGTCGATGACAAGGTCGACGGAGTGGTCTTTGAAGGGGAGCCATTCGCCGTTGGCGCGGGTGCCGATGCCGCCCCAACCTCCCGCCTTGGCACGGGTGACTTGCAGCGTGAGGAAGGGCTGTGTGATGTCGAGAGAGATGTACCGGATGGTCTGCTTCTCAAAGGGCAAAAGTTCCTTGCCTAACTCGCGGGCGAGATAGCCAAGTCCGCCGCCCACTTCCACGATGACGCGGGGCTTGGGTGTGAACCAGCCCAGCTTTCGCAATTGCCGCATGAGCAGCCGGCCATAGGTCAAACCGTTGAGGGCGTCGTTCGGTTCACGGAAAAGATGCGAGACGGTGGTTTCAATCAGGTCGAAGTGGCCGTCGTCTTCGCCGTTGTCGGTCAGTTCGTGGTGATGAAAGTCTTCAAGATGTGATTCACCCTCAAACCCTTCGTTCCCTGACCAGCCTTCCCGAACCTGTTGGAGCAGCAGATCCCACTTGGCCTTGTGATGGTGGCCGCCTGGGGGCTCTGTGCCGAAGTAACAGAAAGAGTAAGTAGGGAGGGCCCAATGTTCCAGATGCCATTGCCCTGGCTGGCCATCTGGCCCGCAGACCTTCGTTCCGTATTTTTCTACCAGCGCACCTACCGTCGTGTGGCCGTTCATTGCCTGTAACATGTCCAGGCCGGTTCGATTCAGTCGCACGATCGGCAGATTATCGTCGAGGGGGGCGAACCACCATTCGTCGTGGTTGTGTTGATAGGCGACGAGATCGGGGATTCGCCACGCTAGGAGGCTGAGCGTCTCTCCGGTAAGGCTGAGTGGTGCGTGGGCGGCGACAGTTGGTTTCATAACCGGAGTACCCGTTCCAAGCAACGCAGCCTACACGGCAAGCCGGGATTCTCGCAAGGCCTGAATGGGTCTGAAACGTTACTCGTAGGGCAAGGATTAAAGCTGGGAGGGGTTAAACGAATCTGTGACGGTCACGATGCCGTACATGATGGGATGGATTCGGCAGAGATAAGGGTATTGGCCGGGCACCAGCCCCGAAAGTGTAAAGTTGCCACTTGGCCGGACGATTCCAGAATCGAAGGCGCAGGCGTTTCCTTCTTGCAGGCAACCGACGTGGGTGATCGTATGGTCGGTGGCTGTGGGGTTGTCCCAACTGATCGAGGCTCCACTGGAGACTGTGGCCGACTTCGGGACAAAATAGGGCGAGCCGCTATCGATGATGATGGCGGTGTGTGGCGGCGTGGCAGTGCTTGGCCAGGCGGCGAACAATCCCAGCAACCATATCGCGATGAGCATCTGTGTGTTCATGGTCGTACCTGTTTGGGTCGCATTGTACCATAAGATTCTTCGCTCTCCCCCCTTGACGCCGTGGTTTTGTTTGTAGGATTCTCCCATCCGTCGGAAATCTACCGAGGAAGTCGCTGTAGCGGGCGAGCTCATACCGAACACCAGTCTCTCCGGTTTCTTCTCACCGTGGTGTGGATACCACGGTGGGCTGTGCGGGGGGCTATTGGGCTGGAAAGAGAAGACGTTGTGCTCTGGGCTAAAGATTATAGCGGTGTGAGTTGCAAGATCCTATACGTTATGCTAGATGGAGACGGCAGCAGACATCCAACGGATGAGAGAGGAGAATATCGATGGCGAAGATGAAGAAGAAGCCGGCGAAGAAGACACCTGCGAAGGCGAAAGCCAAACCCAAGCCAGCCGTGAAGAAGGCAGCCAAGAAAACTGTCAAGAAGGCCGCTAAGAAATCGGCTGCAAAGACTACGGCCAAGAAAACTGCCAAGAAGCCTGTTGCAGCAGCGCCCAAGGCAGCTCAGAAGAAGCCTGCGGCATTGAAGGGATCAGCGGTTTCGTCCAAACCGGCGGCTCCAGCTTTCGACAAGAAACCTGTGAAGCCGTTAGCGGATGAGAAACAGCAGAAGTCCTTGTTCTCGAAGGCGGGAGGACCATCGATACCGAAAGACCCGGATCTTGATGACGACCTGGTCGATGATGATGACGTGGATCTCGCTGTCGAAGCCGATGAAGATGTGGAAGAAGAGCTTACGTTGGACGGGGATGATGAAGATGCTGATTTCACCGATAAACGCGAAGTCTTGCTAGACGACACTGACGATTACCATACATCTTGATACGCGTCTGAGATGCCATTCTGGACGGCTCGGTGCGAGTCGTCCGGGTGGATGACCCTCTGGCTGTTCCTGTAGCATGGCCTGTGGCCCTCATCTGTGTCGCCCTCCCGTGAATGTTCCCCAACAAATGTCTCATGGACCATTTTCTGTTTGTAGCCGGGGCTTTGCGCGAACGAACCTCGGAGGAAAGTGCTGAGCTTCAACTCGGGCACGGTCTCTGGGGGCTCTGTACAGAGCTGATTCGGAAGAACTTGGGCGCCTACCTCGATACAGAGTCACGTGGCCTTGTTTATGTCCTGAAGGCCGGGCTCTGTGCGGAGGTTCAGCTTGTGCCGCCGGTGTTGGAGTTCTCTGCACTGGACGCGTTCCTCCGCGACGAGCTGCGGACTGAGGCCCGATTTGGCTATGTGCGAATCGATGGAGTGCGCCGGTTCGTCTGCCCTCCTACTGCGAGTCAATTGTTGTTGCTCAACGTATTGCAGATACCCGATCAAGCCGAACTCGCTCGACGGCTGAGGCTAGGCATGCACCGGTTGACGCAAGCGGAATATGACGCGATCATGCAAGGAGCTGCGGGAGAGACAATATAGCAGAATGCTCAAAAAGACCGTTCAGCAAGGCCGCAGCGAGTGAAGAGGCGAGGCGTACGTTTCGGTACGTTGAGCCTCTGAACGATGCGAGAACGACGCTGGCGGACTTTTTCAGCTTTCTGCCCTAGATTCGTTGGCCCGTCATGAGCTGATATGCCTCATCGACCGTCTCAACTTCCTTCACCGTCACATTGAGCTGAAATCCTAATTCGATTAAATTCCATCGCGGGTCATGTATCTGCCCACTTGGGACCAGCACGGTACGATAGCCTTCCCGTGCAGCAGCACGAATCTTATCCGGGATGCTGCCTACCGGACCGATTTGCCCTCCTGGTTCAATGGTTCCGGTCAGGGCAATGCCCTGCTGAAGGTGGTCGCCCTTGAACAGGGCAATGAACCCCACAGCCATGGCCGCGCCGGCGCTCGGGCCGTCACTGCCTGTGGGTTGATAGGCCACCCCTTGCACTGAGACGGTCCCGCTATGCTGGACCGAGGGTGTGCGTTCAACCGCATAGGCGAAGGCCCGAGCCATGGCGCCTAAGTGCGCCTCACCTAATCGCACATCGGCGAGAAGCCATTGCAGTTGAACGGGGTCCGGCTCCGGTTTCTTGTCCCACCACATCATCAGGATTTCGAATACGCCCAGATTATTCTGGCGAAAGGCCGCCAGGACCGGGAGTTCGATGACCGTATCCGCCGAAGTCGAGACGGGGACTCCACAAACAAGGATGGCGATGAGTAGAGAGAGCATAGCAAAATGGCGTGTCATCGAGGTCCTCTTAAAAGAACGGACTGAAGATGGTGTGTGTCGGTGCGCCGTTCGCTTGTGAAAGTGTAGCAAATGCCGGCGTGCAGTAAAGCAAGAGAGCGGTCTTTGCCTTGCGTTGAGCCAGGGCATTCCGTATAAGGGCTACATGATGAATCGAATATGGGCCTGGATTGTCGTGGGCGGGCTGACCATTTTCTGGTTCCCGTTTGGCACTGAGGCCTCGAACTGTCAGGTGTCCGCGCCTACGTCAGAGTCACGAACGGTGTTTACGCGTCATCTCAGCGTCGGCTGCACGGAACAAGAACGGGAGGCGCAAGTGGTGGATGCGGCGCAGTTGCTGCAGGCGTTTAAGGAAGGGAAGGGGATCGACCTTTCAGGGGTGATTGTACGCGGCGATCTGATGCTGGACACGTTGCCTGTGAGCCAGCTGCCAACGGAGCTGGACGGGATGAAGGAGCTTCAGGGTCGTGAAATACGTGTGGTTCCCGGCTCCATGATGATCGTGGATTCGGTCGCGCGCGGAACCATCAAGCACAGATCGGTACAGGGGCTGTTGGTGGTCAAGGGGCCTGTCACGTTCAGCGGGACCAGGTTCGAGCAGTTGGTGGATCTGTCTCGGTCGGTCTTCCTTCAGCCGGTGACGCTGTCAAGGGCGGTGTTTCTGCAAGAGAGCTATTTTGTGCAGGGACGGTTTCTGCGCGACGTGGTGGCTGAAAAAACGTCGTTCGGTCCACACACAAGATTCCATCGATCTGTCTTTCAGGGGCCGGTCACGTTCCAGCAGTCGGGATTCAACGGGATGGCGGAGTTTTTGGAGGTGGCCTTCGAGAAGGACGTGAATCTGTCGCGTACCTCTTTCAAATTGGGCACCGGGTTTTCCGGGAGCCGGTTCCAAGGCCTGGCGAATTTCTCTGAGGCCTCGTTCAACGGTCAGGCATTTTTTACCTTTACACAGTTCGGCGGAGATGCGGATTTTCGCCAAGCCACATTTCGATCAACGGCAGATTTTTCCAATGCCCAGTTTAAGGGACGAGACGACTTCTCCAGTGCGTCCTTTGAACAGGGCTCGCAGTTTACCAGCGCCAACAGATCAGCGCCCGCACCGGCGCCCCCAAAAGGCAACAAGGAGTTCATGCAATATGCCGCGATTGCCATACTTCTGGCGTTCGGCGCTTTGCTGATCGTGTATAGAATTCGCCGCGGTAAGGCATGACAGGATGCTGAAAAATGGGTGGGGTAGCCTGGCCGTCCTCCTGCTCACGGAACAAAGGAGGTGATGGAGCCTAGATGATCTTCTGTGCTCGCGCAACGCGCGGCCTCAGAAGGCCCTCGTTGGACGCGCGCAGTGGAAGATCAATCAGCCACCATCCCTGAAGAGAACGCGAGCGAGCTTGGAAGGATCAATGGATAATGCTCGTTCGACGCGCGCAATAGAGGACCGACCAGGTCACCCCTTAAATAAAGTGATGGTTTGCTGCGGCCTGCTTGGGAATGGGCGCGTCTCGGCGCGCCAGGGTTGGGCGGGTGAGAAGTCCGGCCTTTTTGAGCATCCTGAACTATTTTAATATCGGCACCATCATTATGTAAGGTTCAGCGGTGGTTTTTGATAGACCTAATCTTTCTGTCGTCTGCTAGGTCTCCTCTTCCCCGGCACCACTACTAATAGATGAACCCTTGCTCCGCCTCCCTAAGTCTGGTATAAGCTGGCCTGTGGATAACCACCTTGACGCCGACGAACAAACTGAATTGCCCTACCAAGTTCGTATCGAGAACTTTGAAGGGCCCCTCGATCTCCTGCTCCATCTCATCAAGAAGAGCGAGATCAATATTTATGACATTCCCATCCATCTGATCGCCCAGCAATACCTCACCTATATCGAGGCGATGGAAGAACTGAACCTGACTGTTGCGGGAGAGTTTCTCGTCATGGCAGCCACCCTGCTGCAGATTAAATCCAAAATGCTGCTTCCCGCCGATGAGACGGTCGCCGATGAAGAAGACGGGCCAGATCCTCGGGAGGAATTGGTGCGGCGGTTACTCGAGTACAAGCAATTCAAAGAGGCGGCTCGGCAGTTGGACGAACATGAACGGTTATGGCGGGAGATTTACAGTCGAACACAGAGCCCGGCGGTCGAATTGGAGTCGGATGAGACGCTGATGGACAATGTCAGCCTGTTTGAACTGGTGGATGTGTTGCAGGGAATTCTCGATCGCAATCCTGGCAAGAAGTTCATGGAGGTTCTCCCTGACAACGTGACGGTTCGGGAACGGATGAACGCAATTTTGGAAATATTGGAAAAACAGGAGTCGGTGAACTTTGTCGAACTCTTCGAGTCAGCGTCTCATCGGCTTGTCATCATTGTCACATTTTTGGCGTTGCTGGAACTGATGCGGCTTCGAACGGCTCGGGTGTTTCAGATGGAACACTTTGGGCCGATTCTCGTATCGCGCGCCTTTTCACTCGTACCGGACCCGGCAGAATTAGACGATGCCGAATGGAGGGGAGCATGAGTTTAGCCGTGGAGCAAGACACAGACGATCTCGTACTCGCAGAGACTGAGTCAGTGAGTGAAGGGAACGGGATGCTGGACGATGCGGCAAAAAATGTCGTCGTCGAGGCGATGGATAGTCAAGCCGCGGCCATCGATGCGCGAGAACTCAAAGCCATTCTCGAAGCGATCTTGTTCGTCTCACCCGAACCGGTACCGGTTGCGCGGCTGATGTCCATCGTAGGGACGGTCTCAAAAGCAGAAGTGGTTCAGGCTCTGGAGATTCTCAGGCACGATTTAGAGCAGCTTGGGCGAGGTATCCAGCTGGTGCAGGTCGCAGGCGGGTATCGGCTAGTGACGAAACAGGAGTATGGGCTTTGGCTAAAACGGATGGAGAAAGCCAAGGCGGTACAAAAGCTTTCCCGCTCCGCACTCGAATCCCTCGCCATCATCGCCTACAAGCAGCCGCTCGTGCGGGCCGAGATCGAAGAGATTCGTGGCGTTGAAACGTCCGGTGTCCTACGCACGTTGTGTGAGCGTAAGTTGGTGCGAATCGTCGGGCGAAAAGACGTGCCTGGCCGGCCTATCATGTATGGAACAACCAAGTTCTTCCTCGAACACTTCGGGTTACAAGATTTGAGCCAACTCCCGCCGTTGCGTGAGTTCAAAGAACTCGGCGAGTCCGAGCAATCCCTCCTGCCGATCGAAGACGAGTCACCGGAGGTGGCCGAGGTTTCCGAGAGGCCTGCTTCAGAAGAATTCCCCGTGATGAGCGATCAAGCAGAAGGCGAGACCAGGATGGCCTTCGACGCAGAAAGTGATGGGGAGATGATGCACGAACCGGCCGAACAGTCTTAACGGGCAGCTGAAAAGGGGGGGGCGAGGTAGCCTGGCCGTTCTCCTGCTCGCGCAACGCGCGGCCTCCGAAGGAGGTGAAGGGAGCCACCAGACCATCCTTCTTGCTCGCAGAACGCGCACGGTGAAACGGTGCTCGTCCGATGCGCGCAGTGAAGGACAGTCCGGCGACTCCCTTGGGTGAGAAGGTGTGACAGTGCGGAGAAGGAGAAGCGAGGCCCTCGCATGGGCTAATGGTACGTCTCGGCGTGCCATTGGGTGGGCGGGTGAGAAAGTCGCGTGCAGTGGAAGATCAATCAGCCACCATCCCCATGAGAGGACAAGAAGGCTTGGACGGATTATATGCAGTCTCGTTCGACAGTCCCACGTAGACCAACATGGGTGCTTTCCAAGAGAGAAAAACAAGTGAGCTTGGAAGGATCTAGATAAATGTTGCCTGTTCGACGCGCACAATCGAGGATCAACCAGGCTACCCTTGAAAACGAATGAGAAAGCAGTGCTAGTGCAATTCTTTTCCTCGAAACTGGAATATCGACTCCTGAATCCGATTCTCCGGTCACTTTACCTTATTTCAAGAGGTGCGACATGATCATGAAGTTGGTCACCTTCGCATTTGTATCCACCGTTACCATTGCCGGAACCTTGTCGAGTTCTGAGGCCGTCGAGATCGGATCCGGCAGCGACCTGGAGTATCTTGCTACCACGGTCGCTGCATCGCCTACCCCGACAAGTGGACGACACGTCAAGCCGGATGACCAGATCGGGCCGCATCCGTACACAGTCCGCGATGACCACCCCGCTTCCAACAAGGATGCCGGCCCGGCCCAAGTCTCGAAAGCTCGCGGGGAGAAAAAGCCACCGGGTCAGCTGCAACAACAGCGTTTGGCCAAAGAGAAGGAAATTGAGATTCTACGCGGGAAGGCGGAAGCGGCGACCGATCTCTTGACCATTGAAAAGAACCGTGCAGGCGAATTAGAGACGCAGCTTGCCCAACTACAGCAGGAACTCAAGGCGCTGCGTGGCCGAGGACAAGGACACGGCCAATTATCAGAGGAGCTGGTCATCACGAGAAGCCATCTCGATCAAGCCCGACAGAAAATCGTGGATCTTGATCGACAACTTGCCACCAGTAACCTCGAACATGCGAAACGACGAATCGCGGAACTCGATCGGCAGGTCGACGTCAAAGACAAAGAGATCATGGCCATGCGAACGAACGGCGAGGATACGGACAAACTTAAAAGTGACCTCGCTTCGCGTACGGAAGAATTAAAACAGGCCAAGCAACACTTCCTTGCGCAAGACCAAGAGCTCATGCAAGCCAAGGAGACTCTCGATACGGTCAATCGTAAGGTGACAGATCTCGAATCTCAGCTCACGATTCGGAACGCCCAGTTGGAACAAGCCAAGCAGTTGCTCGTGAACCTCCAGCAAAGTGAAGCGAAGGAACAGGACGTTCCTCTATCTGAAGCGTTTGCCGCTGCTGACACGAAACCGCCTCGCCCAGCTTCAATCGAATCAGGCCAACCCACGGCGAGCAACGAGCAGTCGAGCCCCGTGCAGTTAGACGCGCCGAAAGCCGCAGGTAGTGATCTCGCCAGACTGAGCGATGATCTGACGCACGCACTCCGAGCCGACCTCACTGGAGGAGCGGTCGTGTTACGACAGGTGGGCAACAAAGTGAGCCTCGAATTAGCAACCGCTGAATTATTCACACCAGGTCAGACCGTCGTGACTCAACGCGGCAGCTCGTTGCTTCAGCGGATCGGGACTGTGCTGCAGAAGTTCCGTTACCAAACGGTGGAAGTCGCCGGCCATGCCGACAGCAAGCCGCTCCGGAACAGTCTTCGGAAGCTCTTCCAGGATAACAGCAAACTGTCCTGGGCACGAGCTCAACAGGCCAGTCGAGTACTGATCAGCAGTGGACTGCAGGCCGACAGGGTCAAAGCCGTCGGCTACGCGGCCACCAAACCGATCGCGACTAATGATACCGAACAGGGGCGGAGTAAAAACCGACGCGTCGAAGTCATCATCACGCAGTGGTCCGAACCGGAGGACAATCCAGTCAATACGGCAAGGCGAGTCAGTAAAAAACAGCCGGTGTTTTCTGTTCAGAGGGTGGCGCATCGGTGACATGACAGCAATGACCGTGTTTCCCTGCTCAAGGCGGCCCCGCTTGATTGGACAAGCGGGATCCATTCAAGGAAAAAGAAAAGGGGTCAGACCCCTTAATTCGACCCTTGGAGGATGGTGACCACATCGCGTCTAGCCAACCTACGAAGCTTGGGCATGGACAGGGTCCAATTCCATGGTTAGTACCAATGTCGGCTTTTCGCGCAAACCAAAGGCGGCAAGGTGCTCGCCCTCCAGATGCAACGCGGTGGCCTCTTGAAGATGCTTTACTGTTTCATCCAGTGTCCGTCCTTGCGTAACAACCGCAATTTCTAGACACTCGGCCACATAGCCGACCTCGTCACCAGGTCGAATCACAGCTTTGATGGTTTGTTGCAAATAGCTCATGTTGCCCTCCTGCGTGCTGCCGCTAGTCCTGAGGATAGCCTTGTTCATCATGCGAGGCAAGTAAATCCATGCGCAGTGAGCCTAAGAAGGCTCTCTGCCATTGACCCTGGCTGAAGCTTACCGCCTCACTCATGCCAGCGGTGCGTGGTCCTCAAACTCTTGAACTATGCGAGAGAGAAATGGGACAGCACCTTACTGCTAGGTGTCCTGCGAAATCCACTGCCCCGTCGGCTAGAGGTTTTTGCTGGCGTGCCGACACCGCTTTCTTTTTTCACCAAGGCGATGGAGGGTTCTCGGTGCTTTGCCTGATCTGGCTTCGCAGCCGCTTTGGTTGCGACGGCCAGGCATTCTCCCGCACCAACTACAGGGTATGGGACGAAGGAGAATCAACTTTGCCTCGACTTTAACCTCCAAAGCGGTAGAGTGGTGCAAAGTCAGGCAACGAATCTGTCTGGTTTTCGAGGTGAACTGATGAACATGAGAACCATGCTTCGACTAGCCCTGCTCCTAGCTGGCATTGGCATAGGCCTATGGCATCTGAAGCTTGGAGTAAGAGCCGGGTTTGTGGCTCGGAATGATGAGCCTCTTTCATTTTGGATTGCTTTACTAACAGGCCCATTCTCAACATTGCCTGCTTCGATTACCTCCTTCTTTCGACCTGTTATCGGTGGGACATGGCTGTGCTGTGGAGCATTAATTTGCTACGTTGCTGCGATGACGGCATTGGGGCTCAAAGGTAACCTTGATGATTCGATTTGGACTTTTATTAGATATAGCGTTCCAATGTTAGCTCTGGGGCTTGCCGCTTTTATTATGGCACGGCTCAGCAAGACAGGATTTTCCGGAGTAGGCAATATGAATGGGGAGAAATAAAGGAGGCTGGAACCATCACTGAAATAAGTCTAGAACCGCTCTCCCTCCGACCAAACCCGATATTGGCGGGCCTGTTCTCTTTAGGGGATGGGGTTGGTTGATCTTCTCCTGTGCGCATCGAGCGACCCCCATCTTTCTAGCTGATCCTTTCAAACTCGCTCATTTTCTCTTCAAGGGAATGGGGGCTGAATGATCTTCCACTGCGCGCATCGAACGAGCACATTCCGATCGTGCGCGTTCTGCGAGCACAGAAGATCATCAGGCTCCATCCCCGTCCCCCGTTGACTCTCTTTCTGCCGCTTTGTTAGACTCTGCAATCCAATTCTAAGTCCTTGAAAGACCCCTCATTTCTTCTAAATGAGCTGCTGTAACACAGAAAGCACCACATGATTAAAGCCTGGCTGCTCGACGAGATGTTTCGTTGTCATCGAGCGCATCTGACCATCGATGGAGCCCTGGGCGAGGAATGGGGCGCCGGCGATTCGATTGCCGCTGAAGAAGAACTTCCCTCGCCTCCGGCCAACGTGGCTGCAAAATCGGGGAACGGCCGAGTCACCATCACGTGGGATCCCGTTCCCGATGCGATGTACTACAATCTCTATTTTCAAACCACCAAGGGCGTGATGATCAAGTTCTCCGATCTCACGCGGCCGATTGCCGGCGACGAGGATTTCAAATCCGTCATTGGAGTGAAAAAAGAGAAAGGTACCTGCTTGGAAGGTATCCAGAGTCCGTTTGTTCACGACGATCTGGCCAACGGGACCTGCTATCACTATGTCGTGACCGTGGTCACGCAAAAGGGGGAGAGTCTCGAGTCTCAAGAGGTCATGGCGATTCCCTCACCCTATTTGTTGGCCATGTGTATAGGCCGGGAAGGGGTGGACGACGGAGAGTTCAGTTCGCCCACGGGGATCACGCTGGACAAGGACTGTAATATCTACATCGCCGATACCGATAACCATTCGATTCAAAAGCTCGACAAGTCCGGAAAGTTTATCGCGCGATGGGGCGGCGATCCGTCTTCGCAGGAAGGGAGCTTCTACTATCCGCGTGGATTGGCCGTCGGGCCGAACAACGTGCTGTATATCGCAGACAGCGGCAATAATCGCATTCAGAAATTCGATCTCAACGGCAACCCCATGCAGGCCTGGGGCAAGTTTGGATTTGCCTGGCGAGGAGCCGATCTGGGCAAGTTCGATGTGCCCTGGGGACTGGCAACAGATGCTGAAGGAAATCTGTATGTGTCCGACACGAGCAATGCGCGCATTCAGAAATTCACATCTGATGGGCAGCCTCTCCTCAAGTGGGGCCGTGATGGGAGTTTCGACGGTGCCTTCTTTTTCCCTCGCGGTGTGGCCGTCGATTTTGTCGGCAACATCTTCGTCGCCGATGAAAGCAACAATCGCATTCAGAAGTTCGATGCTCGTGGGAGCTTCTTGGCCAAGTGGGGCCGAGAGGGGGCTGGCCCAGGACAGTTCAAGTCTCCATGGGGACTCGCCTGCGATGCGCTCGGCAATGTCTATGTCGTGGATACCGGCAACCACCGCATTCAAAAGTTCGATGGCAATGGGACATTTCTCTGTGCCTGGGGAAACCGTGGACGAACAGAAGCGCAGTTGAATTATCCCTACGGGATCGCGGTTGACAAAGAAGGTGCGGTGTATGTGGTCGACAGCGGCAATGGCCGCGTGCTCAAGTATGTGCCGACGGAAGAAGAACTCAATCGAGGGAAGGATGAGGCGTCAACCAGTCAGGCGCCGAGTGAGACTCCGCCGCCGCGCAGCGTTGCGATCAAGGCCGGGGATACGGAAGCCTTCCTGAGTTGGGTGGAGGTCCCCGGGGCCCAGTCCTATAACCTCTATTTCAATACCGTCGCGAAGCTCACAACCCAGACAGCGACGAAAATCGAAGGTGTGACGAACCCCTATACGCACACCGGTCTCTCGAACGACACCCCCTATCACTATGCTGTGACCGCGGTATTCGAGACCGGCATCGAAAGCGACTTGTCGAATGAGGTGACGGCGACGCCGGTGCTCATCGATATCACGGCGCCGCAAAATCCGTATGCCGTCATCAATCATGGCGCCTTCATGACGAACACGCCGGAAGTGATCGTCACGGTTTCAGCCAACGATGTCGATACCGGAGTGGCGGCCTACTTTGTTTCCGAGGCGCCGATGACTCCCGTGGCGGGAACGCCGGGATGGGTGGAGGTGACGCCAGCCACCAAGTTTGGCGCGACGATCCCGTTTATTTTGTCGCTGGGAGACGGGCAGAAATCGATCTACGTGTGGTTTAAGGATGTGGGAGGGAACGTCTCGACGCCCGCGAGCGCCACCATTCTGGTCAATACGTCGGGATATCTCTGCGTGGCCGAATGGGGCAGGACAGGCCGGGGCGCATCGTTGCTGCATGGCGGCGAGTTCATGGCTCCGATCTACGGGCTCTGCGTCGACCAGCAAGGCTCGCTGTTTGTTGTCGACAACGGCAACAATCGAGTGCAGAAATTTGACAATACCGGCAACTTCATCATCTTGTGGGGGAACTTCGGCTCAGCCAATTCGAACTTCCATAACCCGACCGGGATTGCCTGCGATGCCAAAGGCGATGTCTGGGTCGTCGATACGAACAATCACCGCGTGCAGAAATTCGACGGGAAGCTGGGCGGCTATCTGATGAAGTTCGGGTCTCGTGGGAACGGCGAAGGGCAGTTCAACTCACCCTGGGGCATTGCGGTTGATCGGGTGCGCGGGTATGTGTACGTGGTCGATAGCGCCAATTTCCGTGTGCAGAAGTTCGACATGAACGGCGAGTTCATCATGTCCTGGGGCAGCTTCGGGAATGGAGACGGCCAATTTTATTTCCCGCGCGGCGTAGCGGTAGATCAGACGGACGGGTTTGTGTACATCGTCGACATGGGTAATCACCGGATTCAGAAATTCGATACCAGCACCAACGTGCTCCCCCAGTTGCTGGCCAAGTGGGGCGGCAGTGCTGAGCCTGGCCACGCCAGCAGCCCACTCGCGCAAGAGGCCGGTCAGCTGCGATCGCCTTGGGGCATTACAGTCGATGGGGCTGGCGATGTCTTCGTCACAGATACCGGCAATCACCGTGTTGAAAAGTTCGATAAAGAAGGTAATTTCATTACCCAGTGGGGTGGGTTCGGGAACGGCAAAGGGCAATTCAACTTTCCCTACGGTATCGCAGTCGATGTGAGGGGCAGTGTGTTCGTCGTCGATAGCGGGAATACTCGGGTTGAGCAATTCATGCCGGCGGACGAGGGGAGCGAGCGGCTTCAGGAGGACGCCGAAGCGGTGGCAGAGATTGAGAATCCGCAAGGCACATCACGGGCGTAAGGAGCGACGAGGAGTTGGTGGGGGGACAATATGCTCGATAAAGAACCGCGCTTAGGATTGACGTACGACGACGTGGTATTGGTTCCGGCCAAGTCTCAGATCGTGCCGAGTGATGTCGACATGCGTACGAGATTGACTCGTCACATGAAGATCAACATCCCCATCATCAGTTCGGCTATGGATACCGTCACCGAGTCTCGGTTGGCCATCGCCATCGCCCGCGAAGGCGGTCTTGGGATTATTCACCGCGTGTTGTCGCCGGTCGATCAAGCGACAGAAGTGGACCGGGTGAAGAAATCCGAAAGTGGCATGATTCTCGACCCGATCACGATTGCACCCGATCAAACGATTCGCGATGCCCATGCGTTGATGGCGAAATACAGAATCTCCGGTATTCCCGTGACGAAAGACAAGAAGTTAGTCGGTATTCTCACGAATCGCGATCTGCGCTTTGAAACCAGGATGGACTTGAAGGTCTCGCAGATTATGAAGCGGGACAAGCTGATCACGGCTCCTGAAGGAACGAGTTTGGAAAAGGCGCGTGAGGTGTTGCACGAGCATCGAATCGAAAAACTGCCAGTCGTCAACAAGCAGGGCGAGCTCAAAGGCTTGATTACCATCAAGGATATCGAAAAACGCATCATGTATCCCAACGCCTGCAAGGATGGACATGGCCGGCTCTGCGTGGGCGCGGCAGTCGGTGTGGGGCCGGAGACCGAAGAACGGGTGGCGCGGCTCAAGAAGGCCGGGGTGGATCTTGTTGTGGTCGATACGGCCCACGGGCATTCTCAAGCAGTGCTGGATACGGTCAAGATGATCAAGAAACGTTACCCGGATATTGAACTGATAGCCGGGAATATCGGCACCTCCGAGGCGGCGAAGGATCTCCTCAAGGCCGGTGTCGATGCCGTGAAGGTGGGTGTGGGGCCTGGCTCTATTTGTACGACCCGCATTGTATCCGGTGCCGGGCTGCCGCAGCTGACCGCGATAGCTGATTGCGCAAAAACTCTCGCAGGTAGCGGAGTCCCCATTATTGCAGACGGCGGGATCAAGTATTCAGGTGACATCACCAAGGCGTTGGCAGCCGGCGCTTCCTCCGTCATGCTCGGCGGACTCTTGGCCGGCACTGAAGAATCGCCAGGGGAAACCGAACTGTACCAAGCCAGGACGTATAAAGTGTACCGTGGCATGGGCTCAATCGGCGCGATGGAACGCGGTGGTGGAGATCGGTACGGGCAGGGTGGGCGCCCGGTGCAGAAGTTGGTTCCTGAAGGCATCGAAGGGCGCGTGCCCTATAAAGGGAAACTTTCCGCCGTGATTTATCAATTGATCGGTGGCGTGAAATCCGGCATGGGCTATTGCGGATGCAGGACGATCTCGGACTTACAGCAGAAGGCCACGTTCATCCGGCAAACGGTCGCAGGCCTCCGTGAGAGCCACGTGCACGATGTCATCATCACGAAAGAAGCGCCGAACTACCGGATGGATTGGGAGTGAGCGAAGGCTATCAGCCGTCAGCTTTCAGCAAGGCACGAATCATCCCTACCTCGGTTCAGCTCTTGTCACAAGCACCTGTGCGGTTATCCTATCTGATCGGTTGATGATGGCTGAATGCTGACAGCTGAAAGCTAACTGCATGGAGCTCTGGCACAATAGAATTCTGGTCCTCGACTTCGGGTCGCAATACACCCAATTGATTGCACGCCGCATTCGCGAAGCCCACGTCTACTCACAAATTCTCCCTTGTACTGCCCCATTGGCGACCATTCTGGCCTATCGCCCGCAAGGCATCGTTTTGTCGGGGGGGCCTTCCAGCGTGTACGAGAAGAAGGCGCCGAGCGTGCCGAAGGAACTCTTCGACCAAGGAATTCCCATTCTCGGTATTTGTTACGGCATGCAACTGGTGACGCATCTCTCGGGCGGGGAGGTGGCCAAATCTAAGCATCGGGAGTATGGTCGAGCCGACCTCACCATCGACGATCGCAGCAATCTCTTCAAGGGCATCGGCGAAGGCGGGTCGACAGTTGTTTGGATGTCGCACGGAGACCGTATCGAACGGATGCCGCCTGGTTTCCGATCCATCGCGCATACAGGCAATTCGCCGATTGCGGCGATGAAGCGCGATGATCACAAGCGCCGAATCTATTGCCTTCAGTTCCATCCGGAAGTCGTGCATACGCCGGAAGGGACCCAAATCTTACAGAACTTCGTCTATGATATCTGCGGTTGCAAACCGACCTGGACCATGCAGTCCTATGTGGAGACGGCCGTGCAGCAGATTCGCGCGCAGGTCGGCAAGGAGCGGGTGATTTGCGCGTTGAGCGGTGGAGTGGACTCGTCGGTGGCAGCGGCTCTCACCCATCGGGCCATCGGCGACCAGCTGACCTGTATCTTCGTCGACAATGGGTTACTTCGGGCAGGAGAAAAAGAACAGGTCAAACAGACGTTTGCGAACCAGCTTCACCTGAATTTGCGCCTCATCGATGCGTCCGAGTCGTTCCTTACCAAGCTCAAAGGCGTGACTGATCCTGAGCGTAAACGGAAGATTATCGGGAAGCAGTTTATCGAGCAGTTCGATGCCGAGGCGAAGAAGAAGGCGGGCGGGGTCAAGTTTCTGGTTCAGGGCACGCTCTACCCCGATGTGATCGAGAGTGTGAGCTTCAAAGGCCCGTCAGCGACAATCAAGACACATCATAATGTGGGCGGTCTGCCAGCTCGGATGAAGCTGAAATTGATCGAACCCTTGCGCGAACTCTTCAAAGATGAAGTGCGGGTACTGGGTAAAGAGCTCGGTTTGCCGGACGACATTGTGTGGCGGCAGCCATTCCCGGGTCCTGGCCTTGCCATCCGAGTGCTGGGAGCGGTCAACAAGGAGCGATTGGCTATCCTTCGCGCAGCTGAGTCCATTCTCGATCAGGAGATTCGCGCTGCCGGTTTGTATCGAGAGATTTGGCAATCGCTTGCTGTGCTGTTGCCGATCAGGACCGTGGGTGTCATGGGTGATCAACGGACGTATGAACATGTCATCGCACTCCGCGCCGTCACGAGTGTGGATGGCATGACGGCCGACTGGGCCAAAATTCCCAATGACGTATTGGGCAAGTTGTCGAACCGTATCATCAATGAAGTGAAGGGCGTCAATCGAGTGGTCTACGACATCAGCTCGAAACCGCCGGCCACGATTGAATGGGAATAGGTGCAAAGGGTCGCTAGGGCGTCTCCTGTGCTCGCAGAACGCGCACGATAAGGCTGTGCTCGTTCGATGCGCGCAGTGGGAGACACCCTAGCAACCCTTTGCGAGAGAGAGCAGGAAGAGGTGTTGCTATATGAAAACAATTCACTATGCTGGAATTGCTTGAACTGGTTGGTGGATTCTTTGAGCTTCTCTTCGCTTGGCGTTTTTGGCTTTGTTTTATGATTGCCCTTGCGGTTGCCTTTGCCATCTCTTCCTCCTCGGGAGATAGCACGACCGGGTTGGTGCTGTCAGTCGTTGTTGTGATCGTTGGAGTCGTCAGTGGGTGGATTTGGAATAGGTCAGCAACAGGCAACAAGGTCCCGTAGAAACATGGAAATTAGATTGCAAAAAGTTATTGCCGGGACAGGGCTGGCTTCGCGGCGAAAGGCCGAGGAATGGATTGCCGCTGGGCGCGTGACCGTCAATGGCAAGGTGGTGACAGAGCTTGGCACCAAGGTCGATCCGGATCGCGTGCACATCAAGGTGGATGGGAAGCATCTGAGCTCTGCCCAGCCCTATGTGTATCTGTTGCTGAATAAGCCGAAGAATGTCATGTCAACGTTGAACGATCCGGGAGGCAGACCGACGGTGAAAGATTTTCTCCGCGGGATTTCGGTACGGGTATTTCCTGTCGGTCGGCTGGATTTCGACAGCGAAGGGTTGATGCTTTTGACGAATCACGGTGACTTGGCTCAGACATTGCTCCATCCCCGTTACCATGTGCCGAAGACCTATCTCATCAAGGTCAAGCAGGTGGTGACGGATGACCATATCCGGCAGTTGGAACAAGGCGTGCAGTTGGACGATGGCATGACCAGCCCGGCTATTGTGAAGAAGGTCAAGAAGGCCAAGCTGAATTCATGGCTGGAGATTACGATCCGCGAAGGGCGTCAGCATCAAGTGAAGCGGATGATGGAGGCGGTAGGTCATCCGGTCTTGAAGCTGACGAGGATAAAGATGGGTCCACTCTTGTTGGGCGATCTGGGGCCCGGCGAGTTCAGGTACCTGACCGACCGCGAAGCGAACGCGTTGCGCGAACTTGCCGATCAAAAGCTGGCTTCAGCAGAGGACAGCGAGCAACAGTCTCCACGACCAAAGAAGCGAATCAGTCGGGCTGGATGGGCTCGGTCCAAGAAAGCGAAGGTGGTATGAAGGTCAGAACTCATCGCTGCGGCGAACTCACCAAAGCCGCTGTCGGGCAGACGGTTGTCTTGAACGGCTGGGTCCAGAAGCGGCGCGACCACGGCACGGTCATGTTCATTGATCTACGGGATCGGACCGGAATCACGCAAGTGGTGTTCAACGCCGAGCGCAATGTAGCGGTGCACCAAGCTTCCCATACCTTGCGGAGCGAGTGCGTCGTGTCGGTGACGGGCCAAGTGATGGCCCGTCCTGAGGAGTCGAAGAATCCCAATTTGCCCACGGGTGAGATCGAAGTCTTTGTGGATGCCGTGGAGGTTCTCAACGAGTCGAAGACGCCGCCGTTTGTGATTGAAGACGAGGCCGAAGTGACGGAGTCGATCAGGCTGAAGTATCGCTACCTGGACCTTCGGCGCCCAAGGATGCAGCATCTCCTGAGTCTTCGGCATAACATCATGCAGGCCGTCCGTGGATTTCTCAATGCCGAACACTTCCTTGAGGTGGAAACGCCGATTTTGACGAAGAGTACTCCGGAAGGCGCGAGAGACTATCTGGTGCCCAGCCGGGTGAACCCCGGCCAATTCTACGCGTTGCCGCAGTCGCCGCAGCTCTTTAAGCAGGTGCTTATGGTCAGTGGCGTCGATCGCTACTATCAGATTGCACGCTGCTTCCGTGATGAGGATTTGCGCAACGACCGGCAGCCTGAATTTACACAGATCGATGCTGAGCTGTCCTTTGTAGATCGCGAGCACGTGATGAGCGTGATGGAGCAGATGATCGTCACGGTATTTCGTGAGGCAGGTGGTGTGCCGTTGCCTACTCCTTTCCCGCGCATGACCTATGCCGAGGCAGTGGGCCGTTACGGATCGGACAAGCCCGATCTACGCTTCGATATGCCGCTGCATGACGTTACCGCATTTGCAGCCGCCAGCGAGTTCAAGGTGTTCAAGGAGGCGGCAACCAAGGGCGGGATCGTGAAGGCGCTGATTGTGAAGGGCGGAGCGGCCACGCCGCGAAGCCGGATCGATGCGCTGGGTGAAATGGCCAAGAGTTTCGGTGCGAAAGGGCTGGCTTGGCTGAAAATCACTCCAGAGGGGCAACTGGAGTCCGTGATCGCCAAGTTCCTGGATGCCAAAGCCTTCGCATCGGCGCTTCCCGAGGCAAAGCCGGCCGATCTCGTTCTCTTCGGTGCCGACAAGGCTGCGATTGTTCATGATGTACTGGGCCGCATCAGACTCTTGTTGGGTGAAGAACTGAAGCTGATCGACACGACTGCCTGGAAGCCTCTGTGGGTTATTGAGTTTCCTCTGCTGGACTATTCGCCAGAAGAAAAACGCTACATCTTCATGCACAATCCCTTTGCCGCACCGATGGACGAGGATGTGACCTTCCTGGACTCTGAACCGCTCAAAGTTCGGGCAAAGGCTTACGATATGGTGTTGAATGGAAGCGAGATCGGCGGCGGGAGTATCCGCAACCATCGGAGCGAGATTCAGCTACGGATTCTCGATCTGCTCGGCATCAACAAGGAGCAAGCACAGGCGAAGTTCGGGTTCTTGCTCGACGCGCTCGACTATGGGGCGCCTCCGCACGGTGGCATTGCGTTCGGGCTCGACCGGCTTATTATGTTACTGGGGAATACTGAGTCGATCCGTGACGTGATCGCGTTCCCCAAAACGCAACGGGCACAATGTCCGTTGACCGATGCGCCGTCTACCGTCAGCGCCGATCAGCTAAAAGAGCTGCATATCAAGCTGGATCTTGTCGAGTAGCAGGATGCTGAAAAGGTCCGCCAGCTTTGTTCTCGCATCGCTTAGATCCTCAACGTACCCCAGAGGGTACGCTTCCGGTCTTTGCTCGCTGCGGCCTCGCTGGACGGCCTTTTTGAACATCCTGCGATAGGGAGACTCCGCCACATGGCAGGCAATTCGTTCGGTCACATTTTTACCGTCACGTCGTTCGGGGAGAGCCATGGGCCTGCGATTGGTTGTGTGGTAGATGGCTGTCCACCAGGTCTGGCTCTTTCCGTCGAGGATATCCAGCAGGATCTCGATCGACGCAAGCCAGGCACCTCACGCCACGTCACGCAACGGCAGGAATCCGATACGGTCGAAATCCTTTCCGGTGTCTTCGAAGGCAAGACCACCGGCACACCTATCGCGTTGCTCATTCGAAACGAAGACGCTCGCAGTAGGGATTACGGCAATCTGATCGATACGTTTCGGCCCGGTCACGCGGACTACACCTATTGGCAGAAATATGGGATTCGCGACTATCGCGGTGGTGGGCGCGCCTCAGCCCGTGAAACAGCGGTGCGAGTGGCTGCCGCAGCGATCGCGAAGAAATGGCTTCATGAACAGTATGGCGTCGTGATTCGTGGCTATCTCAGTCAGCTTGGCCACGTGGACGCGCCGTTTAAGAGTTGGGCTGAGGTCAGTAAGAATCCGTTCTTTTCCGCGAACCCCGAGGTTGTGCCAAAACTTGAATCGTTCATGGATGAGCTACGTAAAATAGGTGATTCGGTCGGGGCGAGGATTATAACAGTGGCTGAGTCAGTGCCGGTGGGATGGGGTGGGCCGGTCTATGCAAAGCTCGATGCGGATCTGGCCGGGGCTATGATGAGCATCAATGCGGTGAAGGCCGTCGAGATCGGATCGGGTTTCAGTTCGGTGATGCAGCGTGGATCAGAGCATGGGGATGAGCTGACTCCAGATGGCTTTGTGACGAATCATGCCGGAGGCATTCTCGGTGGGATCTCAACCGGGCAAGACATCATCGTTACGATTGGCATAAAGCCGACGTCGAGCATTCGAGTTCCACGTCGCTCGATTGACAAGCAAGGGAAGCCGGTCACTGTCGAAACCAATGGACGCCACGATCCCTGCGTCGGCATCAGAGCGACGCCGATTGCCGAAGCCATGATGGCGCTGGTGCTCATGGACCATGCCTTGCTTCACCGTGCACAGAATGCTGATGTCACGACGACCACTCCGAAGATTCCTGGCTCGCTGAAGCGGGCCGCTGTATCTGAAAAAAAGAAGCCCGCCTCAAAAATAAATCCCGATCCCGCCGAAGCGTAATCTCGGTGTGAAACAAATATTTCCTATTCCTAGGGTAACAGGGACAACATTGAGGCACTGTTATGCCTTACGAGGAGTCTGAATAAATGATCGAGATTTACACAGATGGTGCTTGCAGTGGGAATCCCGGACCAGGTGGCTGGGGCGCTCTGTTGCGTAGCGGCATTGTCGAAACGGAACTGTGCGGTGGGGAGCCGGCGACGACGAACAACCGCATGGAGCTGCTTGCGGTGATCGAGGCCTTGCAGTCGCTTACGGAGCCGGTGGAAGCGCATGTCTACACCGATTCGCAGTATGTGCAAAAAGGCATTAGCGAATGGATCCATAGCTGGAAGAAACGAGGCTGGAGAACTTCCACGAAGGAGCCGGTCAAGAATGAGGATTTGTGGCGTCGCCTCGATGCCCTGGCTGCAGGTCACACGCTTGAATGGCGCTGGGTCAAGGGACACTCCGGCCACCCGGATAACGAACGTGTGGATGCACTGGCTCGTGCCGGCCTTGAACAGTCTCGACGTGCTGGTCAGGCTGTCGGCGGGATCGTCGCGCAGGCGGTCTCTACGACTAGTTCATATCCAATCCTCGACATCAAGAACGCGACAGTGTATCGGGGTGACGCCTGCGTATTCGTCGACTTGTCCTTCATGCTTACAGCAGGGGTTCACACGGCGATCCTTGGTCCCAATGGCGCAGGCAAGTCGACGATCCTTAAAATGCTGTCCGGTGAAGTGCATTCGCTTCCCAAGGATGAGACATCCATTGGTGTGTTCGGCGAAGCGTGGTGGAACGTCTGGGACGTGCGTAAACGGTTGGGCATGGTGTCGCACGACCTTCAGCATCAGTACATGGAACATGTGACGGGATTGAAAGTCGTGTTGTCAGGCTACTATGCGAGCATTGGAATCTACGGGCATCAAGATTTTACCGATGCCCAGGTTGCTCGTGCCCGTGTCGTGATGGAAGAACTCGGTGTCGGGTTCTTGATCGACAGAAAATTCTCCGAGATGTCGACCGGCGAGCAACGGCGCTGCTTGCTGGGCCGTGCGCTGGTGCATGACCCGAGCGTGTTGGTGCTGGATGAACCCACCAGCGGACTCGACCTTACGGCGACGTTTCACTACCTGGACCTGGTGCGGGCGCATATGCGGAAAGGAAAAACCCTATTACTGGTGACGCACCACATTCACGAGATCCCTCCGGAAGTCGAGCGTGTGGTGCTCTTGAAGCAAGGGAAAATTCTCCAAGATGGAGAGAAGCGATCTCTTCTCACAGAAGCCAATCTCAGCCAGTTATTCGATTGCCCGGTATCATTGGCTCAAGCCAACGGCTGGTATCAGGCGCTGCCAGGGTGACTGTTGTACCATCCGCTGCTAACCCAGACACGCTCGGATTTGTCTCCCCGGAGAGCGCTGTCGTTTAATGGAGCATAGGAAAAGTTCGAGCCTCGCCAGCACTATTAGCCTAGTCCAACTTTGGCTGTGGTACGCAGGAATGGGTTTCCTCGAGGTGGAGATAGCCACAACATGCGCACAATTGCTCCTATCTAACTTGGACCTTACCAGCCGCGATAAATCTAGGTGTTGGCTTGGGAATCACTTTGCCCCGTAGGTTTAAAATGCGTGGGTTGCCTGCAAAGGCTTTTGCTTGACCGATTCGATTTTCCTGAGATAGTCAGTGAGAGAGGTCCTTGGTGTGACTCAATGCGATCTCTCGCCACTTGTTCATACCGATTTGCTCATAAATAGATGCAGCTTGGTGGAAATGCTGTCTCGCGAGTTCCGGATTAATTAGTGCCTCCAGCCGTCCTGAGCTTAAAAGTGTATGAGCTTCACCCAGGCGGCTCCCCACGGCCTTGTATAGGCTATGGGCCTCCGTGTAAGCGTTTCGCGCCTTGTCCGTGCGGCCGAGCTGGAACTCCAAGTCGCCCAGGCCGCGAAGCACATGGGCTTCACCCAGTCGACCTCCCTCGGCCTTGAATAAATTGTGGGCCTCCATGTAGGCGGTCCGCGCCTCGTCCTTGCGTCCGAGCTGGAACTCCAAATGGCCTAGACCGACGAGCGCATTGGCTTCACCCAGGCGACTCCCCACGGCCTTGTACAGGCTATGAGCCTCCGTGTAAGCGGTCCGCGCCTCGTCCGTGCGGCCGAGCTGGGACTCCAAGTCCCCCAGGCCAACGAGCACATTGGCTTCACCCAGGCGACTTCTTATCGCTGTATACAGATTGCGGGCCTCCATGTAGGCGGTCCGTGCCTCGTCAATGCGGCCGAGCTTGGATTCCAAGTGGCCTAGGCTGTTGAGTACATTGGCTTCACCCAGGCGATCCCCCACAACCCTGTAGAGGCTGCGGGCCTCCGTATAGGCGGTCTGCGCTTCCTCATTGCGGCCGAGTAAAGATTCCAAGTCGCCCAAGCCGCGGAGCACATTGGCCTGTGCCTGCCGGTCGCCCAGCTTCACATACAGCGCACTGGACTCATCGTAGGCCCGACGTGCTGCAGCTTGGTCTCCTGCATGGACTGATGCTGCCGCCGACCACAACAGCGCCGCAGCGTTGCGTCGCGTTACCTCGCTTACTCCGGCCTCCAGGATTTTTCCCATGGTCCAGCGATACGGGTCATCGTCGCTCCGCGAGGGTTTCGCCATTCCAAAATGATGAAACGGCATGGGGTAGAGCGGCCCATCACAACGCGAACTCGCCAATTCTTTTGGCACGACCCATACGGGGCCCGACTTCCGCGTTTCATAGGCACAATACACTCGGGGAAACTCGGCCTTGACCTTGTCTCGATTATCCATTAGCTGAATCCATTGATCCTCAAGACGTACGATGTAGGTGCCGAGATGTGCGCGCTCCAGGTTCCCGAGCTGAGGATTGAGCGCTAACCATGCGGCTAGGCCGGCACCATCTGCTCCCTGTGCCGGTGTGGACAAATACGCCACCCCTTTGACCCGACGCAGTAGAGCCACATCTTGTCCTCGATTAAGCTGCGTGAGCAGGCTCTTGGTCACAAGGCCACCCATGCTATGTGCGATAAAATAGATCTCGTCATACTTGTCGAGTATCTTCCGACTCAATAACTGTTCAAGCTCATTGCCAGCGGTCTCATGCACATCCGGAGCTTCTCCGAGGTAAGGGGTATGGTAATTGATCAAGTAAATGTCGTAGCCCGCAAACTGCGGGTCTTTCGCGACCATCGCCGGCCAAAACGCTTCCCTCCGCGGATTCCCCCAGGTGGTTGCTGCGCTCCCAAAGACCCCACGGACGAAGATGATCAGTTTCGTATTTTTTTGCTCAAGAGCTTCCACATAGAAACAGGAAGGCCGATCATGCGCGGGTAGGCAGGCCTGTTGATTCCCCGAGCGCTGCTGCGGGCTGCCGGAGCAGCCGACCAGTGCGATGGTAACGAGGACAAAGACAAGACGGAGGACTGCAGGTCCTCGAGAGGGAAGAATTCTGTTGTTGTACATAGAATGAGAACGGAAGCTCTGACGGCTCCATCGGTGCCCCCTCCAGCTGATTCGCACCGGAGAGCGTCCTCTTTCTGTCAGTCCTACGGCTTCCCTGAGGCCTTTGCTCGGGTAGAGACTTCTATGCTGTCCACGGCCACTCGAGCGAATCGGTTTTCCACAAGCTCGTTGAGTTTCGGGGCCGCGCTAAGCAGCCCGCCTTCCTTGAGGCCCCATCCGTTGTATTCCGCATCCGTAATATCGGTCGTCGTCCAGATGAACCGGTCATAGCGAGTCATGGCCACCCATGACTTGGTCATCTCTTCGGACACGGCGTTGACGCCTTGACGGTGAAAGAAAATCATGAGCAGTCGGGCCGCATCTTCGGGGTCCTGTTGAATGTAGTGAAGAGCGTTGACCCACCCCTTCACAAACTGCTGCACGGTTTTTGGCTCCTTCTCGATCAGCTCTTGCCGAACGACAAGCGGGGAGGCACCGATATAGCCGAGTTTCTCTGTGACATCGTGCGCCGAAAGCACCACCCGCGCTTGGCTGGTCTTCTGCAGCACCGAGGTAAAGTGTCTGGACTCGAAGACCGCGTCGGCCAGTCTGTCCTTCTGTCGAAAAACCTGGGTGAGCGTCTCGACCGGCAGATCCTTGATGATCACGTCCGTTGGCCGCAATTTGTCTTTGTTCAGCAAGCGAATCAGGGCGGGGTAGGCTTCCGAGGCTTTGCCGATGGCAATCGTCCTGCCTTTTAAATCGGCGAGCGATTTCACCTTCTCCTGCCCCGGCGGCACCACTAACTCCATCTCGGTCCCCCAATGGTTCATCGACACAATCCTCATCGGCAACCGGACCGCTGCCAGGGCCAAGAGCGTCCGTTGAGGCAGGACCGCTACATCCGTCGAACCATTAGCCAGCGAATTTGCGACGGCATCTGCCGAGGTTGCGGTCAACCCGCTGACAACCAGTTGTTCCTTTGCAAAAAATCCTCGCTCGATTGCCACGATGGCCGGCAAGGCATCCCAGCCGCTGCTGTACGAGAATCTCACCAGCTTCCACTCTTCTCCCTGCACCGATTCGGTGACACACAGAAGGGCGATCATCAGCAACGCGCGGATCGCAGTCACGGTCTTCATGGCTGTTTCACCGGGTTTTAAACCGGCGTCCCTCGTTAAAACACATGAAACGTCAACGGCAAGCTGATCGAGAACTGAAAATCCGGCGACTCTTCCGTCAATCCTTTTCCGACGGAGATGAGTAGAGTACGCGTTGAACTGAGGACAATCGAAGTCCCTATCGACAGGACGCCGCTGTTGAACGCCGTGTTTGGTTGCTTCACCCCGTTGACTCGCGTGGTGGCAAAATTCGAGTCAACTGCCGTCATGTTGATGCCGAGTTTCTCGCTCACCGCGAAGTTCAACCCCAAGAAGATGTCCCAATTATCCCCTGGTTCCAACCGTCCCAGTCCCCCGATCGTACGCTCGAGGTTGATGGAGTAGTTGGCTCCTGCGAAGAGCACGACGGGGTCGGTTCGCCACACCATGGTAAATCCAGGGGCGACGCTCCAGTAGCCGTTGCCGGTGGGCACATCCGTCAGTTGTGAGCGTACCTGGCCCTGGGCGCCTTGCACAGGGATTTGCTCCACCGGGATCGTAAATGGATCCTTACCGGTCCGGCTCCGACCCCGCAATCGAAGCAGCACTGCTGGTGAGGAGTCGCTCCCAAGGTACGCCTGCCAGACTAGAGAGCCTTCTACATCGCCGAGCGCCTGATTGTCGACATTTCGCTCGGCTTCATTCTGTGTGCCGACCGCGAGAAGCTCTCGATCGTGCCGGTAGACATAGGGTATGCGAGCCTCAATCTGGAGCCGATTCATCAGCCCGTAGCGCAGATTGATCGCGGCTGTGGCGACCTCTCGTGTCACCTTGTCCGCGCGGATTTCCCCGATGACGATTGCTTCGAAGAGACTGAGACCGTTGATATTCAGACGATCGGTAGAAAACTTTAAATAATCGAACGACGGTTCGACTTGGAGCCATCCGGGGGGCAGCAAGATCGCGCCGCGTTGGAGGAGCAGTTGGTCGATCGGTTTTTGGGACTTGGGTCGCTCGGGTTCGGCCCCGATGGGAGCAGCTTGCGGTGATGCAGGAGTGACGAGCGGCTGAGGTTCACGTGGACCCGGCTGGGGCTGTTCATTCGTAATCGGAGGTTGAGGGACAGGAAGTTCCTCTGGCGGCTGCGGCAGAGGCTCTTGGGCATATACCGTGGAACAGATCGTACAGACAAGGAGGGCAAGGCCCAACCACGCTCGTCCCATACGAAACCTGGGCTGGGATGTCCAGCTCGGATCTGATCCTAGCGTATTCGGAGTGCATGTGGCCATCGGTATGGTCACAGAACCCCACGCCGATAGCATAGTCTCAATACAGCTTGATCTTCCCACAGGGGCTGAGAATGGTCGGCACGTGGCAAAACCCAGTCAGCACTTCTAATAAATGCCGTCCCGACTGGGCCAATCTGTCTGCTGCTTAGACCGTCTACCATACTAGAGGGCCGAACGGTCACCGCGGTGTTCCAAAGAGACTCGCAAGGTTTGGCACTTGAGTCCCCGGGTCGATCAGATTGATCAGCGCAATCTGCACGTACAGGTTGTTGTTGACGACGTTGAAGTTCCCCGGCACCTGTGCGATTTGGAAGATGCCGTTGGCGCCCTGGAAGTTGCCGATGCCGGTACTGATCCGAACCTCACCGTCCTTGACAGTGACGTCCGGAGGTACCCCTGGCACAATGGCCCCATTTTGCCCAACCGTCAGATTGCCGGAGCCGTTGCCCAGCTTGTCGACGAACCCTGAGAACGCGATATTGAATGCCAGGCCGTTGAATCCACCTCGCAGGTCAGCGAGTTCGTTGTCCGTCAGTGGAATTCCCCACTCATCCTCATCAACCGGGGCGAGATCACTGACCGTCCCGTCGGCATTGGCAATGGGGACAACAAGCATCCAGCTCAGTGCTGCGACCGTGAGGAGTTTGGACCACATGATAAGCCACCTCTTTCGTATTATCGTATGATGATGGGACGACTAAACGTTAAAATTCCC
Source organism: Nitrospira sp. (assembly GCA_005116945.1). Lineage (GTDB taxonomy): Bacteria > Nitrospirota > Nitrospiria > Nitrospirales > Nitrospiraceae > Palsa-1315. The sequence continues at coordinate 59,843 of SWDH01000002.1, read as the reverse complement.
CTGGTCCTCGGTTGTTGAAGGGCGGAGCGAGCCGTGGCAAAATCTGAATGAGCTGATTCATCTGAGCAGAGGGTCGCGCATCCATGGCAAAGGTGCTGCTGCCTGCCTTTGTGGGGTGCAAGACCACGAGGATGATCCCGTTCCATTCCTGGTCGAACCCGTCCACCGGCCTGGTGCTGTTCCCAAAGGCTGGATCGGCAAGATAGACCTTGTCCTCAACGACTCCCTTAATCACGACAAAGTGGTTGTATCCTCGAGCATTCACCAAGCCGATCACCGGAACTTGCAGTTCTGCAAGCCGCTGCACATCGTCCAGCCGGTAGCCGTTTGAGACATAGCCGAGCTTCTCCGCATAATGCTTCATCTCAAGTAGTGAGAATCCTTCTTTCTCGATCTTGTCCTTGTCGCCGAGCGGCGTCATGTCGTCCATCACCGACTGCTCCGTGAAGGTTTCGTCATAAAAATAGTCGAGGATGGTTGCGAGCGCCGCTGCACCGCAACTGATGTCATACGCTTGCCGCACCATATTCCTATAGCGCAATTCCACGAAACTCTTCACCGGGGCCGTCACCATGGTCGTCCCGCCAGGAAGAGGGAAGGGGAACGAAGCCCATGCAGAGGAAAGCAAGGCCACATTGGCCGCCACCACCGCGCTTCCCACCCATACGCCTATCCTCATCATCTTCATCATGCGCCTCACTACTTCAACGTCATCGCTGAAAAGGAGATGTTCATCTTGTTGCTCACAGAATTCAGATCACCCGCTGATTGAGATACCTGCGCCAACCCGCGAAACCCGGCGAAGGAATCGAGGATCACGTCCGACTTCGGGCCCGGTGGACCCGGGATCAGCTTGTTACCGGAATTCACCGCACCCAGCGACGAATCTTCCAAGGGCACGAACTCCGAACCCATCCCGAGCGTGATCACTATGACATTCGCTTGATTGTTGAGATTGCCGGCCGATTGATTGATGCCCACAATCCCGACTGTTCCGCCAAAACTGTCCTGAATACGATCTTCCCGCGCCGTGCCGCTGGTCACGATCGTGTTCTCCTCAAGCCGCTGCTCGATCGCGGCATGTTCCAGCTGGATCGTCGGGCCGACTGAGTTGTGGGCAATCACATGTACGTTGGCCTGATTGTTCAGGTTCCCAGAATTTTGATTGGCCCCGATGATTCCTCGATTGTTCTGAAAGGAATCCCGTACAATAGCCAGACTGGCTGTCAGTCCTTCTTCCATTACATTGCCGATTTGAATCTGGCTCACAAGAGCCTGGCTGGAACTGCTTCCCGCCGCATTGACCACGGCATGGACTGCCTCCAACCCGCCTGTCCCACCTTGGGAAACAAGGCTGTCGGACTGTGGCGCGATTATTTCGCCGTCCTGCACCTGGGCGATGGCCACCGACAATCCCACCAGCCACCACACCAGTCCCTGGAGAATTATTGACATCTTCACCGTGCCTCCCATTTCAGGGTACTGTGCCTCCCTGCGCGGGGAGCATCACGCTCCCCGCGCAAAGGACATACAGCGAACTCAGTCCGCGCCTACGGTGTCGTAATCGCGACACGGCTCGTCAGAACCGCCATGCTGACCACGGAAGCCTGGTTGTTCATGTTGCCGCTGGACTGATTGACGCCCACGATTCCACTGTTATTATTGACGGACCCACTGATTCGATCTTCCCGAATAGTTGCAACCTCTAAGACCCTATTGCCTGTATTCACCTGACCCAAGGCGGCTTCGGAGAGCGCCACCTTTGAACCTTGTCCTATCGCTAAGGCAAGTTGGTTCAGTTGATTGTTCATATTCCCGGAGTTCTGATTGACTCCGATAACCCCGGAGTTGCCGTTGACCGAATCCTCGATGGTCGCACTACGATCTGGAGGCACAAGAAGTACTCCATCGGGGCCTCGTACCAGGTGCTCACGCTGCACCACATCGTTTCTTCTGTTCACCTGGTCGGCCTCTGCCTGGGAGTTTGTGACCGAGCTTGGGCTAGTCGTCAGGGCGACCGCAACCACGTTCGCCTGATTGACCATATTGCCGACGTCTTGGTTGACCCCCACGATACCCTGGTTCGTATTAATCGAATCAGCGATCCGCGCATGTCGATTGATGCCATAGGAGGGACCGTGGCCAGGTACCTGGTTACCTATATTGCCTGCCACAGTATTACCCTCGTTGAGTTGATTCGCTACAGCATCGGCTTCCGCAGCCCCAGCATAATCTTCGTTAAGTCTCACCCTGATGTCGATATTCTTGTCAATCTGAACTCTTTGAGTCACCGTGATATCCTTTTCCTTTGTAATCCTCGCCAACAGGTCAAGCGACGCCTGCGCCGGCATGGGTATGGCCATCGCCACCATCGGCAGGGTCAACAGGACTCGTCCCATCAGTCTGTGCATATCCATTGTTATTCCTCCTTTTCGCGACCAGTGCTGTCCTATCTCACTCCGGCGGATGCGAACGACACTACGTTGGCTTGGTTGGCCATGTTCCCCGCGCTTTGATTCACACCGACCACGCCGGTGTTGCCATTAATGGATCCCAGGATATCGGCCCGCTTGTTGATGCCGACAAACCCCGGATCCGTCTGGTCTCGACCTTGAGAATCAGATTCACGGACAATGTTCCTTGTATTCACCTGGCCAAGATCGGCTTCCGCCAAAGCTACGCCGCCGCCTGAACCAGTCAGCGACACTGCCAGTGAGAACGCGTTGGATTGGTTAGCCATGTTCCCCGGCGCTTGATTCACATGCGCCACGCCCCTGTTGTTGTTGATGGAGTTTCGAATGAGCGCGTCCCGGAACAGGATGTTGACGGTCTCGACGACGTTGCCGAAATTTTTCTGATCCACATGGGCCTGCGCATCGGCAAACCCCTCATCAGGGTCACCCGGGATTCTCGGCCCACCATTATCAGGGACATCGACGGCGATACTGACGGCGTTGCCTTGGTTGTTCATGTTGCCCGCCGATTGATTGATGCTCAGGACACCAGAACTTCCGCTTCCGGAATTATCAATGATGTCTCGTTTCTCATCGCAATTGGTGCAAACCTCATTGTCGAAATTCGTTTGGTTCACGAGCGTCTGAGATTCGGCAGCCTTCTGCACCCGTCTGTTGACCCGTGCATCGATCTGAACTAGTTTGGTAATATCGATCCGCTCCACGATCCGAATGTCCTTTCGCTTATTGACGTCCGCTCGCACTTCGACATCCGCCATCGCGACGGCAGGCAGCGCGCCTACCACGGCCATGAGCGAGAAGATGATACTTTTCTTAATCATTGTTCTTCCTCCTCTTCTGTTGCGTAATCACTTCGCTATGACTCGGTCTGGCTTTCGGTCGCATTCTCATTCCTCCTCCTCCACCTCCTTTCATCTGTTGTTTAGATATGAGTTTTTCATCAGAGATCCTGCCCTCATGCATGGCCCACGTACGCATCACTATCGTTTTCGTCCTCTTTCTGTGAATTGTCCTTTGGGGGGTCATCCCATAGGTCAACGCGTAGCACGACGTGAACTTGCTGCACCGCGGGAGTGACCTGACTTTTTGCCTGCTTGTTTTTAGAGCGATCTTTTTTCTTCTCATTTGGTGAACCGGCTGGCATATCGATCCCCAGAACCCTGTCTGGTGGAACATCCGAACCCCTGTGAACTGAGAAAACCAAAAGGACGGATTGACTGGACATGGTCGAGCTCAGTATTTGCCGGAAAGCTCGGCGCGCCAGTTCCGCCGCCACCACACTCCCAGCGACGTTCCACACCGCCCACGTGCCTCATGGTTGTGCTGTACTCAATTAGCGTGCCTGATTGAAAAAGGTATTGATAGATAAAGGATTATCTGGCTGAAAAGAGGGATGGAGGGCAGAGAATCGAAGCAAGCGCGCGTGACTGTCTAATGTCTATACGGTCCCAGGGTGCCGCGTCATTCGCATTTTGGGGAAAATAAGGTAGGTGAGCCGATAATACAGAAGATGTTGGTGAAATCCCTACTATATGCTGTGGTATCCAGACTTTTGTACACTCGATGAGCATCGCTGGCGCATTATGCTTTGTCACATTTCTAGACAGATCCAGGTTGGCTCTTGATCAGAGCCTGCTAGATCTACCCTTCCATGATTCCACATAGATCAGCGAAGAAACAGAGAAGGTACCGAAATACTATGTTGATTGTGCTGGGGGCACTCAAACGATCTGATGTGAATTTTGATGATGCGAACCCTAAATTTCTTTAAGCTGACGCTGAGGACGGGTTCGACATAGGCTGGAGAACGGAATCCGTCCCCGGATGGTGCGTCAGCTATCTGAGGGCTTCCTATCGAGGGACTCACGAGTTGGGAATGGCTGCGGAAACCGGTTAGGGTTCGCTGAGAGCACGAATTCTTCAAGGTGGAATTCATGAATTTTTCGATAGAGCGTCGAGCGGCACACTTCTAGTTCTTGCGCTGCGCGGCTCAAATTCCCTTGATGCACACTCATTGCTTTCATGATCAGCTCCATTTCAATCCGGCGGTGCGCGGCCCTCAGGGAGTCGAGACCGTTTGCTGATTGGAGGGTCTCGCAGGTCAGACCCAGGTCCTGGGGCGTAATTTCCTGACCCTCCGCCATGACCACGGCTCGCCTGACCCTATTGCCTAACTCCCGCACATTGCCCGGCCACTGGTAGGATTGGATGGCTTCGACGGCTTCTTGGGTATAGCCTCGTATTCGCTTTCCATGGGATGAGGCAGCGGCTCTCTTAAGAAAAACCATCGCCATGAGCAGCGTGTCTTCGCCACGTTCCCGGAGCGGGGGGAGATGAATATGCAGCATGCCTAGCCGGTAATAGAGGTCCTCTCGAAACATATTCTTACAGATGGCTGCCTGAAGGTCGATGTTGGTCGCGGTGATCACACGAATGTTGAGGTGCAGGGTCTGCTGACCGCCGACCCGTTCAAAGGTTCCCTCCTGCAGAAAACGGAGCAATTTGACCTGGAGCGAGGGAAGGAGATCGCCGACTTCATCCAGAAACAATGTCCCGCCTGCCGCTGCCTCGAACTTGCCTTTCTTCTGCTGCAGGGCTCCGGTAAAGGCCCCCCGTTCATGCCCGTAGAGTTCAGATTCCAGTAATGTTTCAGGAATGGCGCCGCAATTGATCGGCACGAACGGACCCGTCTTTCGGTCGCTCCGGTCATGAATTGCTCGGGCCGTCAGTTCCTTGCCCGTTCCCGTTTCCCCCGTGATCAACACCGGCATGTCGGTTGTGCTGACCCTCCGGACCATCTCGAAGACCTTGCGCATGGCGGGACTGGTTCCGACCATTTCTTCCAGGAGCTCATCCTCAGGTACCTTCCGGCCCTGCTGCTGATCGATGTGAGCCATCCAACAGACTCTTCGCACGACGGCTTGGAGGGCTTCAACACAAAAGGGTTTATAGATGACGTCGTGGGCGCCAAGGCTGATGGCGTGGCTCGCCGCCTCATACCCGGACAAGCCTGTGCAGACAACCACCTTTATGCGAGGGGCCACTTTTCTCAAATTCCTGAGCAGTTGGATGCCAATTTTATGGTCGCGTGGAGCCGGTGGGAGGCCCAAATCGAGTAACACCAGATCGGGTAACTCGTGTGTGACAAGACTCAGTGCTTTGTCAGGGACAGACGTGATCAGGAGCTCAAACTCAGGCTCCAAGGCGGCCTTCAGGAGCTCCCAAATCCCTTCGTCATCTTCTACAACGAGGACCTTGCCGCTTGTCATGATTCTCCCTGGCAGACTGTCAGTTGCACAAAACCGTAGACCTCGTGGGGGTCAATGTTCACTCTGGCGATCACGAAGATGCATCATGAGTTAATTGCCCTTTCTGTTGATAATATAAAACCCCCCCAATTGAGCATACGCATAGAGCATTAGGTTGATAATAGCAATTTATTTTACGGCCCTAGTAACTGTCCTACGCTTCAGCCTAATTTTCCTTACATTTCTCGTATCGTTGTTCTTGGGAGCGCGTCTCGAGAAAAGAATATGCGGACACCCTCGAAGTTGAAACACTGTCTTCAATGAATTTCATGATGATCTTGCTGTGAAGGCCACGGTTTTCAGCGGCAAGTACATATATTCAGATCAGTGTTCTCCCGGTGCTCCCGATCACGCGTGCGGGGTGAGTCGATCGGGAAGTATTGCTCTCTCCTGATGGCGTCTTGATCAGGCATACAGCAATAGGCGTGCCAGCCTGTTTTCTGTCTGGCTTTGAGGAATCCTTCCTAAGAATCTTCAAAATTGGCAGGGTTCACGAAGTAGAAAGGAAAGACGACGGCAGATCAAGATGACCCGCACGATCTCAACTGAATCTATTTTGATTCAGCATAGAATCCAATTGGATTCAGTTGGGATTTCCAAGTTGACGTTCAACACACTCAATTCGTTGCGTTATACCGAACGTCGCGACGCGCGGCCTGCCTGACGAGCGGGGCCAGCCTCAATGTCTGTAGTGAGGCAGCGTCGAGTCCCTCACCGTCACGCACGAATATCACAACGAAAATTGAGAGAGGGGAAGCTGTGCTCATACTTGAGCTGCGACGGTCGGCTCGCGACCGCCGCAGCTCCCTGTTCTGCATTCCGGCCTACGGCGGGAAGGGCAAAGTCAGGTCGTCGATGGATTCAAGGAATGTGGCCAGCATTTCTTGTAAACTTTGATCGTTGCCGATGACATCGGGCAACTTGCCGTTAGCCGTGCGGTGGTTTTTGTCGCTCACCACACAGAGCAACGTCTCGCAGGCGCCGTTGTGTAAATAGGGCGGTGAATTGTGGATGCCCAATTTCATCGGGACGTTGTACCCCTCGCCTCTTTTATCCACATTGTGATCCTTCCCCAAGGCCAACAACTGCGGCTGGGCCACCCCTGCCGCATTGACCACCGAGTTGGCCCATTCGACAGCACCGATGTTGTTGCCGATCGGATTGCCGGCGCCGAGCACCCCCAGATTGAAGGAGCCGATATCCCGGATGAATCGGAAGAGGAATTGTGCACCAACCGGCGTGACACCGGCAGGAGGAGCCGGTGACCCATTTGGAGGTGGATTCGCACCCGCTACCTCTGTGGCTATCTCGGTCGTTGCGGGTGGAGAAACGAAATCTTTCTTGCTGATGGTCCACTGGTCGCCGCGATGGCAGGTTTGGCACTGCTGTGTGGTAAAAAGATTCCGTCCGGCTTCGATCTTTTCGCGGGAGACCCCTCCCACCAATTGCCTCGAGTTCAGCGGCGCGTTCGGCGTTCGAATTGCGAAACGGACCCACTCTCGCAGCGCGTTCCAGGCCGGTACAGCTGTTGAATTGCCTGGTAACGTGACCGTGACTTGATTTCGGTTCGCGTTGGCCTTGGCGATAAAATCGGCAATATCGGCCAAGGCAGGGGTTTCTGGAATGATCAACCCGTGGTCCGGGTCAAGCTGCCCAGCCTTCGGACCGGGCCCCGATACGTTTCGAATGTTCAAGTCGAAATCTTCAATCTCATCTCGAGCCGGAGAGTTATTCAGGATTTTCTGTTCCTTGCGATTATGGGGGTTAAAGGTCCCATTCATCGCAAGACTCTTGCGCGGACCGTTGCCGAACGACCAAATGACCCCGTCAGTCAAGCCTTCGAAGTGGCAACTGGCGCAATTCTGCCATCCTTCACTGGATAGCCGGTCTCGTCGAGATGACCCGTCTGGTGGAGGATTGAAGTATCCTCGGGACGAGAAAAACATTTCCGCGCCCACCAAGATCTCTTCCTCTTTGGACCCCGGAGGCGGGAGATCGGTTGTTCTGATCGTCTGCACCACTTTGTCTTGGGATAAATCCACCACTGACACATTCCGCGACACATTATTCATCGTATAGGCAATCGTGCCGGTCTTATCCACCACGATGCCGAGCGGATTCTTTCCGGCGTTGTCCCCACTCGTCAGCGGATCGTCCGGATCGTTGAGGTCGATATACCGGGTGGTGTCGTTATCCTCGGTGAATTCCAACTTCCCGTCGGCCCCGACCTTGACCTTCACTAGCAGATCGCTGCCTGCTGAGATCACGTAGGCCGTCCCTGGTCCGATCGAGTTCGTAAATCCAATCCCCCAGACATTGGCAAAAAAGATTCTCCGTTTGTTGGCTTCCGGATTCCGAGCCCCGAGGTGAAGATTCAGAAACTTCTCCGTGCTCGCATCGCTGGGGTTGTCCCCATTCACATCCCCGAGCACATTCACAAACGCTTGCGTCGTCACGTTAAAAATTTGTGGACTCGTCGGAGAGGCGGCAATATTCGGCACATAGGCTTGATCGCCCCGGATGACGATGCTTTGCATCTGGTTTGGAAACGCAAACGTTTCGTCCTTCACCCCGTCACCCGCCGTATTATTCGGGCCAGGGGTATCGACAAGAAATCCGGTCGGCTGCGGAGCCAACGCAATCGCTTTGACCGGTGTGTAGTCGCCGATGTTACGGGAGTGTGTATCGATCTTCAGGAGGCAGACAATCCCTTCCTTCCCAAGATCCTCGGCTTGAATGCCGCCCTGTTTGACGAACGACAGGAATCTGGTGACATACAGCTTCTTACTGTCCTGTGTGACAGCTAGCCCGCGAGGCTGAAAGTGTCGATGGCGATCCGGGTCATTGCACACACTCTGCCGCAAATCGATATGGCCGATGATGCGCTGTGATTCCGCGCTAATGACCGTAATGGTATCTTGACTGCTGTTGGAGACGAAGATGCGCAGGCCATCAGGTGACGCGACCACATTCCATGGCTCGGCACCGGTGAGGAGATGTCTCCGTAAGGCGGCCCTAAAATGGTCTGGCTCGGGATTGTCAATCTGGATGACACTCACGTCGTTGGAGGCTGCGTTGGCCACATAGGCAAATCGATTGCTAGGATCGAGCGCGACACTTTGCGGCTCCTTACCCACCCTGATTGTTGTCAACACGTGCTTGCTGTCGGTCCGAATGATGGAAACACTATTGTCGGTCGGATTGACGACCCACAGGAGCGTATTATCGGCTGAGAGCGCGATGGGACTGGAGGTCGTGGGATTGGAGTACGAAGCCTTCTCCTGTTTGTCTTTTTTATCTTTGTCCAGGTCATCCTTGTCCTGATCATCTTTGCCCGGGACATCCTTGTTCAGGTTGTCGTTTGGGTTGTCGATTTCTTCTACGACTGGGGGATTGCTGGGTGCTGGGGGTATTTCTTGGCCCCCGCTGATCGATGCAAGGCCGAACACCGCTACCATAGGCAGCAGCCATACAATCAGCACCCCTCTCGCACGACTGGCAGGCTGTTGTCGGTGAAACAGGTTGCACAACCGGATGAAAGAGGAAACATCATGTTCCATAACAAACCCTCCTATTGCTATTGACATCAAGGTAGGAATAGCGAGGAATCATGATATGTCTGAAGCGCGAATGGAACTGGGGGAAGCTCTAGTATGTGGTGGAGACTTTACTAGAGCTCGAACCAATTGTGCCTACAAAGTGTAGGTGCGGGAGAAGATAAGCTAGGATATATTGAGACACGTCAGGGTATCGACCGCGTGGTCATGCGCCGAGACGCTTTGAGTCGAAGACTTGCTTGACAGATGTTCAGGTTCGATGCACCTGGCGATTCCAGGCTCGTTGCTTGATGCGGTTGTGAGGTGGCTAGATCACTGTCGTAGTGCTTGCGGTCTGAATGTGTGGCGCGCTACTTTTTCCGAAATCCGAAGAACATGCCGACTGCCCATGCTCCCGTTGACGGGAGATATCCTGAGAGGAGGTGTTTCAGTCCTTCAGCTTCCCGGTGTGCGGCTGAAATGGCGTGGTGGATTTGCGTTTCCACGGACGTCCAGTCGAGATTGATCCAGCCGGTCTCTTCCAATACGGCGATGCCGGCTAGTAGCGCGCCGGTGAGCAGCGCGGCTATTCTCAGAAATCGCCGGGAAGCCCAGCCGATGAAAAATCCTGCGAGATAGCTGCCACTGATGCCTGCTACAGCTGGTGAAGACCAATGAGCTGCCCATGAGGTGAGGCCTCCGGCGGTTGCAATCCCAGCGGCGATGACGGATTTTGCGTTCCATGGCGCTTCGGCCAGTAAGGTTGCGTAGAGGCCCTGTGCAGGGGAGATCTCCGGCTGGTCCAGTTCTTGGTCCATGGACTGACTATAGGCGGTTGCTCGCGAAGGTATCACAGACCTTCGGATCGCCGGATTCAAGTCCGCGTTTCAGCCACGTCATGCGTTGCTCGGAGGAGCCGTGGGTCCAGCTTTCTGGCCGAACTGCGCCGCGAGACATTTTTTGGAGTTGATCATCGCCGATGGCTGATGCGGCTCGCAATCCTTCTTCGAAATCGCCTGGCTCGATCAGGTTCCGTTCACGCTTGGCATGGTGGCCCCAGACGCCGGCGAAACAATCGGCCTGCAGTTCCATTCGCACCGACAAGGCATTTCCGTCTCGTTCAGAGGCCTGTCGCTGGAGGCGCGTGACCTTTTCGGCGATGCCCATGAGATTCTGCACGTGATGGCCCACCTCATGGGCAATCACATAGGCCTGCGCGAAGTCGCCTGGTGCGCCCAGGCGGTGCGACATTTCGTTGAAGAAGGACAGGTCCAAATACACTTTGTGATCCATGGGGCAGTAGAAGGGGCCGACGGCGGACGATGTCGTCCCGCAGGCAGATTGTACGCCACCGGTAAAGAGGACGAGTCGAGGGTCTTCATACTGCGGCCCCAGAAGTTGCTTCCAGGTGGTTTCTGTATCGGCGAGGACGACCGACGCGAATTTTCCCAGCTTATCGTCGAGCGGTCCTGTCGGTGCTGGCTCAGAGGGAATCGATGATTCCGGCAGGCTCTGCACACCGCTGAGCATGTTGATGAGGGTCAAGGGATTGATGCCAGTGAAATAACTGACGGCCAGCACCAGCACGATACCGCCGAGTCCCAATCCTCCCACGCCGCCGCCGACCCTGGCTGGTCCCATCCCTCGGCGATCTTCGACATTGTCGCTTTCTCGTTGTCCTTCCCAGCGCATGGGGACCTCCTGATCAGACGTGGTCTGTCGAATGGATGGACTAGGCCGGCTCTTTCTCCATGGAATGAATAAACTTGTCGGCTTCAGCGATGGAGCGGTTCATCTCTCGGACCAGTCGATCGACTTGGGCGTCGACCTTTACCAGCTCGCCTTTCATGGCGGCCAGCGCACGCGCATTGAGGTTGTGTTTGAGATAGAGCACTTGGTCTCGCAGTGGTTTCAGGACCGGATCGATGCGCTGCTCAGCTCGGTTCATGGCGCCGAGCATTTCTTTGTAGCGGGATTTGGTTTGAGAAAGTTTCGCTTCACTCTTCCGTCGCAAGTCTGCGCTGGAGTATTGGCCGAGTTCGGTTTCCCATTCCGAGAAGAGCGCATCGGCCACGCTTTCGACGTCTTTGATGCGCTTCCGCACCGTTTCGGCGCTATCTTCACTGCTTTCCAGCTCTCCGCTGAGTTTCTTATAGGTGGCTTCCAGGTCTCCGCCTTGGTAGCTCACGACGTTTCCAAATTTCTCCAAAGTGCTTTGAATGTCTTTTTTGGCATCTTCCTGCGCATCACGGGCCGATTTGACGCGGCTGCTCAAGATATCGCGTTTGGCGTATCCGATTTTATCCATCGTGGTCATATAGACGGTGTCACAGGCGGATAACCCGAAGGGGATCATGAGGAGCGTGATCAGCAGTAGGACTCTCGACATAGTTACCTCAGTTGGACGTGGGACCGATTCCTTCGGAGTGATCGAGATGATCAAACAGTCCGATGCATCATAACCGAAGTAGGGAAGCGGGGAAAGTCCTGATTGACGTGGGAGGTGCTCACCAAGAGTGAGCACCTCCGGAGGATGAACGGCTAGTTCGATACCGCTGCAGCGCTCCCGGCCTGGCCGGCAATGCTGTTGAGGTCTTTGGGATACAGCACAATTTCGATTCGACGGTTGGAGGATCGCCCTTCTTCGGAGTCGTTGGAGGCGCGGGGTTGTGTGTCCGCGTACCCGACTGCGGAGAGGTGTTGGCGATCCACACTGCCCTGATCGATCAGGTAGCGCACTACGGTCGTGGCTCGCGCCGTCGAAAGTTCCCAATTCGTTTTGAAGCGGTCCTGGAGTTTCGTGCTGATGGGCTTGTTGTCGGTATGGCCTTCGATCCGAATCTGTTTGTCCGTGACGGTTTTCAAAATGTCACTGACCTGTTTCAGAACTTTCACGCCGGCAGGTTTCACCTGTGCTTGGCCCGAATCGAACAGGACGCGGTCCACCATATTGATGGTGAGGCGATCGCGCACTTGTTGAATGGTGATATTGCCTTTGGAAATTTCGTCTTGCAGCGATTTGGAGAGTTCTTCTTGTGTCCGCGTCAACCGTTTGATCTCTTCTTCTTTGGCCAGCCGTTCTTGTTCTAATGTTGCTGCAAGTTGCGACTGTTCTTGCCGAAGTTGTTCGCGCTCCTTCGCGATGCGAGCGGCGTTCGCTTCCAGCTCGGAAGCCTGATTCCGTAACTTCGCGATTTCTTCCTGCGATGAGGCATTTCCGCTCGCGAACTTCTGTTCGAGGTCGGTGATGTGACCGCGCACAGTCCCGAGTTCGCTGTTCAGTTGCCCCTTTTCTCTTTCGAGGCCGTCCAAGCGGGCCTGCAACTCAGCAGCCTGCCGTTCGGCGGCTTTACGCTGCGTGGCTTCCTGGTTCAATTGCATTTGCAGCTGGGCGGAAGTTTTCTTTGCGGCTTCAAGTTCGGTGAGGGTTTGTGTATGGGTGCTCGTGCTCACGCACCCCACCACTGCCACAGCGCACAGTATGGCCAATGCAGGAGTCAGGAGTGGTATGGTTCGATCAGTCAAGGTTCGTTGCATAGTTTCCTCCTCTGAATGTCCCGAGCAGAATATCGTAAAGATGAGCAAGCTCAATGCCAATGACTTAGAAATACATGTGAAAAGAATGGCTTACTTCTCATGGGGTTCGAAAAACAACCGTCGTCTGGATGTGGGGATAGCACAAGGGTTGGTGCAAGGTGCTGCAATCGCTGTAGGGTTTGCCATACAGATTCCTACGAGATTGTGATGCGGCCTAGTCGGTTGGTTTCAAGAACTAGGGAGATGGGAAGTGCTGTAGGCGAGCACCCACGCAGCGGTCACGGCTCTCGCCGTAGGATTGGTGCATGAGGTATAGTGTGCCCATGCGAAGACGATATCTTGTTTCTTGCTGGTTGGTTGCCAGCATTTTGCTCTCAGGCTGCGCATCGCAACGTATCGTTCCCGAGTCGATGGAATCGCTCGTGGATCGAACGGTCTCGTTTCGAGACCTCTCGGTCTCACCGGAATCCTATAAGGGGCGCGTGCTAGTGCTTGGGGGTGAGGTGCTAAAAGCAAAGCGACTCCGCGACGGCACGCAGATCGAACTCTTACAGCTTCCGCTCGATGATGGAGAGGCCCCGAGCCACGATCGCCAACAATCACAGGGGCGGTTCCTTGCAATGCAGCAGGAATTTCTCGATCCGGCCACGATGGTTGCGGGGACCAGGGTGACGATTGTTGGGGAAGTGTCTGGTTCGAAGACTGATCATCTCGATGACGTCGAGTATCGATATCCCACGCTGATCGTGAAGCATCTACATGTCTGGCGGGTTCAATCCTATAGCCAACGGCAACCAGGGTTTTCTATCGGAGGCTTTGGCGGCGTGGGAATCGGTGGCGGATCTCGTGGCGGCGGTGGGCTCAGCATCGGGTTCTGATCGGTTTCTCCGTGGAGCTTCATGCCTCAAAGAGCCTTTGTGAGTGCATCCGGCCTATCTTCCCGTGAAAAGATTTCCCGCACCATCGCGTTCAATAAGCCCTATGGCGTGTTGCCGTGTTTTACCGATCCGAACGGGCGGCCAACATTGGCGGACTATATCGATGTGCCTGAAGTCTATGCCGCCGGTCGTCTCGATATGGATAGTGAGGGGCTGCTGCTTCTGACGTCGGACGGGAAGTTAGCCCATCACATCACAGACCCACAGCATACGTTGCCAAAGCTGTACCTCGCGCAAATCGAGCGCATCCCGAGCCAGGAGGCCTTGGAGCAGTTGCGAACAGGAGTGGCGCTGAACGGCAAGAAGACTAAGCCTGCTGAAGTCCGTTTGCTGCCGGACAATCCGCAGTTACCTGATCGCCCCGTGCCCATCCGATTCCGTAAAAACGTGCCGACTGCTTGGCTGGAGATCATACTCCGTGAGGGGCTGAATCGACAGGTCAGGCGCATGACTGCTGCTGTGGGGAATCCCACGTTGCGGCTTGTGAGAGTGGCAATTGGGCCGATTGTGCTGGGCGATCTTAACCCCGGCGACTGGCGGAATGTGACGAGTGGAGAGATTTCACAGATCTATGCTGCGGTTTGTCGATAAGTCTGGAATCGTACGAACGATGCTGAAAGAGTCCGCCAGCGGTAATTGCGCTTCGCCCCCAGGAATCGTGAGGCGTAAGGCGTGAAACGTGACACGAGCGTGAGTCGAGGGGCTGCGGTCTTGCTTGGGAAAATTCTCGTCTTGGTGCGCCAGGCTTGGACGGGTGAGAAGACGGAGTTTTTTGAGAGTCCTGCGCGGTGCATAGCCGTGTTAGCCATGGGTCTATTGATGAGCCTTTCCGGCTGCCAGACAGGGGGCGGGAAGATCCTGAAAGGGTTGTCCTGTTCAGAGATTGAAGGGCAGATCAATTTTTCAGACAGGATCGGGACACTCAACCGACTGGCCGATGCGTTTGCGGGGCAGTGTTATGACCTCGTGATCGTTCATGGTGAAAAGGCCCGGTTGGAATTCCGGCATAAGACGTTCTCCCTCGTGAAGGAGACAAGCAACATCTTTGTGCCGGAAGGTTCCTTCATTGATTATGTGATGGAAAGTTATGAACGCGGCTATCTCAGTCTCCTGCTGGCGGCGAGCTATGCGAACGTGCATAAACTGGAAGAGGCGAAGGTCGAACTCAGGCAATTGGATCATGAGCTTTTTACGCCGCTCTACAATTACGGCGAAGATCCGGTGAATCTGTTGTTGTCCGCTGTGTTGTGGGAGCGGGTAGGGGCGGTGAATGAGGCGCGTGTCGACTGGCTTAGGTTGAGGGATTTGGATGTGATGTGGAAACGGCGGCAAGATGCAGTTCGGCTATTTGCGGGACAACAAGTGAGTCGAATCGACGATGGGCAAGAGCTTAGTGAGCCGTGGCATGTCTATAGCTTGGATCGATTTCCCGAACTCTCGTGGGACCTGCAATTCTTCGGATCTGAGAATGGATACTTTTCTGTAACAGCGGGCAAGGAATTTCCTCGGGCCTGTCAGTCCGATACCGGCGTGCGGCTGTCCACACAAAGTTGGTTCGAGAAGGTGGCGATTCGCCATAGTCACGGGTACCATCCGCTCCTCAACGTCCAGGCATGGATCCGATTACCGATTGGCCTGACCTACAGCCTGGTTCCGTTGGCGGCAGGAGCCGGAGTGATGGTTGGAGGCTGTGCGCTCGACGTGGCTGCTAAAGGGAAGGGGTCACTCTGCCAGCTTTCAGTAATCGGGGGGATGGCCTTAATGAGCACCGCGCCGGCAGTGCTCGAAGGCGCCTTGCAACCGGACTTGCGGCATTGGGAACATGTGCCGGCAGCATTCGTGGTGACCCGAGCCTCAACGCCTGAACTGGAACCCTGTTTGCCGAATCTTGAAACGGCTGTTCAGCGGCTTTGGTAGGAGTAATTCGCCAGTATGATTCAGAAGTGAGGAATAGGCATCCCGTAGGTCATCAAACAGATGTTCAAGATCGACGCAAGCCTCGCCCAGGTATCACCCCGTGAGGTCTGCCCTGTGTGGCGAAGGGACTGCAGACGGGAGGCGCAGGCGAAATCAAGACGAGATCAGAATATGAAGCTTCACCAGGGAGCAATCATCAGTGATTGGGCCAGGCCGCCGCGAACCGCTATAACTCTTCGGTCTGCCGAAAGGCTAGCTTGCCTTCTTCATCTCTCTCGCCAGTAAATCGTTTAGGTTCCTCGGGGAACCTCATTTTTCCATGCCGCCCATTCCCCCGAGCAGGGGGACCAGCGCACCTTCGCCTGGACCTTTGCCGTTCTTCATCTCAGTTTTGATTTCTTCGAACAGCTGATTGGCCTCTGGGCCTAGAGAGCGGATGGTCTGTTCGAGACGGCCCAACATAAGCTCCCGCTTCACTTGCTCCTCGGTGAGTGTGTCCGCCTTGATATTCTGATCGATCAGTTGAGAGAGTTGCTGGAGTTTCTGGTGGAGGTCCGGTGGGAGTGAGTTCAGGACTCCGGCAGCGTTATCGGAAGGATGCTGTTCAGTCGGTTGAGCCCATGCTGAGCCAACGGCAATGAGACTTATCGCGATGACGAACCACCGTGTATGTCGTGTCATGTTGCTCTCCCATGTGTGTAGAAACAGGGAAAGTATCTCAGTCTATAGGCAGTCTGTCAGTAAAATCCTGGCAAGTTGCTGAAAAGCGTATTGTGCCATGAGTGGAAACTCAATGGCCCGCCATGTTGGCCAGCATGAGAAAATTGAGGAGGATGCTCAAAAAGACCGTCCAGCAAGGCCGCAGGCGAATCGAAACCGGAGGCGGACCCTCAGGGGTTCGTTGAGGATTTCGAGGAGCAGAGAACGACGCTGGTGGGGTTTTTCAGCATCCCGCTAAATGTTCGATTCGAGGCTCGACGGGGTCTTGTTGAGTACGGTCGCAGTGGCGCGCGAGAGGGCTTCGTCATAGGCATGGTCGAGGGTATAGACGCGGAATTGGACCAAGCGGGTCGGCAGCAGGTCGAGGAATTCTTCTAACGGTTCTGTCGAAATACCTTTGGTGCCCGGGTCGTACACATAGAGGGGGTTGCCGCGCCGGTCTTTCGGATCTGGCCGCGGGTCGAGTGGCGCCATATCGACTCGGAATTCCACTTTCTTGAGTCGTACCGGCAATTCTTTTTTGATCTGTTCTTGGAAGTGCTCGTGGCTCGGAAAATCCATGCCACGTTCCTGACCCTTTTCTTTGAGCACGGCGCTGTAGGCCATCTTCCACTTGACGTCGCGGGCCAGAATCCGCTGCCATTCTGTACCCAGGCGCCGCTCGGTGGCATGGCGTGAAGTCTTCCATCCACGTACCTGTTCAAGCAATGACCAGTCGGTCAGCGTCAGGTACTCGTCCATTTTCTTGCGAGGGTCGTGGGGGAATAAGAGCTTCATCGTGTCGCCGAAGATGTCACGAAGGTGGATGTCGATCGCGCGCGTGGTCCGGTGATAGTAGACGTTGGAATAGAGATACATACGGGTATTGAGAAACATCTGCAAGGCGGGGAGGCCCGTCTTATGTATCGTAAATCCCTTGTCTGTGATGATCGTGTAGTGAATGAGTCTGGAGAGATCAACGGGGCCGACGGCCACGCCGCACATATAGGAGTCGCGCAGGACATAGTCGAGGTTATCCGCGGTATAGCTGCCGGAAATAACCGGCTGGAGCATGTTGAGCCATCGCGGAATGCGGGAGTTGTCTTTGCTCTTTTCCTTGAGAATCACATGGGCGATTTGATCGGGGTTGAGTTCTTCGCCCTTCGCGAAAGGGCCGGACGGGCTGCGCCGGATTTTACGGATGATTGGGCCGAGATGGTCTCGGATGATGATCTGCCCGAGTTTTTCGTGACTGGCGCCGAAAGCGTGCAAGTAGTGGTCGTCGAAGAAATGGCAGAAAGGGCCGTGGCCGAT
>SWDH01000002.1:23243-42020 GCA_005116945.1 Nitrospira sp. | reverse complement strand
ATCAGGCCGTCATTCACTATGGGCGGGACCGGTGGGAACATTGCGTACAACCGAGATGAGTTCGAACAGTTGATCGATTGGGCGTTGGCCATGAGTCCGGTCGGCCAAGTCCTCATTGAAGAATCCCTGATCGGGTGGAAAGAATACGAATTGGAGGTTATGCGGGACCTCAAAGACAATGTCGTCATTGTCTGTCCGATCGAAAACCTGGACCCGATGGGCGTGCATACGGGCGACAGCATCACCGTCGCGCCGGCCATGACGCTTTCAGACAAAGAATACCAGCGTATGCGGGACGCTGCGGTTCGGATCATGCGCGAGATCGGCGTCGATACCGGC
This sequence comes from Nitrospira sp., assembly GCA_005116945.1. Lineage (GTDB taxonomy): Bacteria > Nitrospirota > Nitrospiria > Nitrospirales > Nitrospiraceae > Palsa-1315. The sequence goes on along the minus strand of SWDH01000002.1, from coordinate 41,681 downwards.
GGGTCGAATGTTCAATTCGGCTTGGATCCTCAGAACGGCGACATGGTGGTCATTGAAATGAATCCGCGCGTGTCGAGGAGTTCTGCGCTGGCATCGAAAGCGACAGGGTTTCCCATTGCGAAGATTGCCGCGAAGCTTGCTGTGGGTTACACGTTGGATGAAATCACGAACGACATCACCGGTGTGACGAAAGCGTCTTTCGAGCCCACGATCGACTATGTGGTGGTCAAGATCCCGCGGTTCGCCTTCCAAAAATTCCGAGGGGCCGATCCGACCCTCACGACCCAAATGAAATCAGTGGGCGAAGTGATGGCGATCGGGCGCACGTTCAAAGAATCCCTGCAGAAGGCGATCCGTTCGCTGGAGTTGAATATGAACGGACTGTCGTCGCGGGAAGGGTTGGATCGCGGCATTCCAGAGGGATTTGATCGACAACCGGCGTTGGAACGGGTACGCCAACATCTGCGGACTCCGATTGCCGAGCGGCTGTGGCATATCGCGGATGGCATGCGCCTGGGTCTTTCTAATGACGACCTGTTTGCGCTGACAAAAGTCGACCCCTGGTTTCTGGAGCAGATTCGAGAGCTCATGCAATGTGAAACCCGGTTGGCTGGCCATGCGGGAAAGAAACCAGCGGTGCTTGAGGAGTCGCTCTTGTGGGAGGCCAAAGAACTTGGTTTTTCAGACGATCGTATTGCGCAGCTCATCGGTGCGACTTCAGCTTCGGTCCGGAAGCAGCGGGCGAAGGCCAGTCAGGGCGCAAGAGGGGTGACCTATAAACGGGTCGACACCTGCGCCGCAGAGTTTGAGGCCCATACCCCGTATCTTTATTCGACGTACGGAAGCGAATGTGAAGCTCGCCCGACAGATCGGAAGAAAGTGATCATTCTCGGTGGGGGGCCGAATCGTATCGGGCAGGGGATCGAGTTCGACTACTGTTGTGTTCACGCGGTGATGGCACTGCGGGAAGAAGGTATCGAGTCGATCATGGTGAATTGCAATCCGGAAACGGTGAGTACGGACTACGATACTTCAGATCGGCTGTATTTTGAGCCATTGACCGAGGAGGATGTCCTCAACATCGTAGAACGAGAACAGCCGTTGGGAGTGGTCTTACAGTTCGGTGGGCAGACGCCGCTTAAACTTGCGCTGCCCTTGTCCAAGGCTGGGGTGCGAATTTTGGGGACGAGCCCTGACGCGATCGATCGCGCGGAAGATCGCGAGCGATTCCGCGATCTCTTGAACAAGCTTGGGCTTCGCCAGGCAGAGAGTGGGATGGCTCGGTCGGTGGACGAGGCTCTTCGGATCGCTGCCCGGATCAGCTACCCGGTCATCGTGCGGCCTTCGTATGTGTTGGGCGGGCGATCCATGCAGATCGTCTATGATGAATCTGGGTTGCTTGAGTATATGAAATCAGCGGTGAAAGCGTCACCGAAACATCCCGTACTGATCGATAAGTATCTGTCGGACGCGATCGAAGTCGATGCCGACGCCATTTCAGACGGGACGAATGTCGTCGTGGCCGGAATCATGGAGCATATCGAAGAAGCCGGCGTGCACTCAGGTGACTCGGCCTGCTCGCTGCCACCCTATTCGCTCGGTCAAGATGTCATCGAAGAGATTCGCCGGCAGATGAAGGCGTTGGCGCTGGAGCTTGGTGTGATCGGGCTGATGAATGCCCAATTTGCCATCAAAGACCACGCAATCTACGTGCTGGAGGTCAATCCACGCGGTTCGCGCACGGTGCCGTTCGTGAGTAAGGCCATCGGTGTGCCGCTGGCTAAGCTGGCGATGAAGACCATGGTGGGTAAGAGTCTTCCAGCGCTGGGGTTGATCGAGGCCCCGACTCCCCCCCACTTGTCCGTGAAGGAGTCGGTCTTTCCATTTAATAAGTTTCCAGGAGTGGATGTGCTCTTAGGGCCGGAGATGAAGTCCACCGGGGAAGTGATGGGCATCGACCAGGATTTTGGATGGGCCTTTGCGAAGTCCCAGGCAGGGGCCGGAGCGCCGCTGCCGAGAGGAGGCACGGCCTTTATTAGTGTCAAGGAGAGCGATCGTCCGGCAAGCCTGGATGTGGTGCGGCGACTTCAGCAGCTGGGGTTCACCGTTCAAGCAACCAGTGGTACTGCCGCATATTTGCGCAGTCATGAAGTTGATGCGGAAACTGTGCATAAGGTAAAGGAGGGTCGCCCGCACATTGTGGACCATATCAAGAACGGGCGAGTGGCCTTAGTGGTGAACACGGTGAGTAATGCGTCGTCACATGCCGATTCATTGTCGATTCGTCGAGAGGCGCTGAACAAGGGGCTGGCGTACTATACGACGATTCGAGGGGCACGAGCGGCAATCATGGGGATTGAAGCGATTCTCAAGAAAGAACTCACGATTCGATCGCTGCAGGAATACCACGGCATAGGAAGTCAGGAACGGTGATTGCCGATCGCTGAACAGGCGGCCATGGTTCATCTTCAGTCTTGTAGTTTGGAGGAAGTATGTCGACACCGATAACGAGAAAAGGGCACGAGGCGCTCCAAGCCGAGCTCGATCGGCTGCGCAAAGTTGAGCGTGCCAAAAATATCGAGGCCATTGCCGAAGCGCGTGCCCATGGCGATTTGAGCGAGAATGCAGAGTATGATGCCGCGAAAGAACGACAGGGATTCATTGAGTCACGCATTGTGGAATTGCAGTCGAAATTAGCCGAGGCCCGCATCATCGATACGACCGGTCGCGTGTCCGACACCATCGTGTTTGGGGCCACCGTGCGGGTGATTGAACAGGAGTCGCAGTCGAAGCGTGAGTATACGCTGGTGGGGCAGGATGAAGCCGACATGAAAGTAAACCGAATTTCGATTCAGTCCCCGGTCGGGAAGGCACTGATCGGCAAGCGAGTCGGCGATTTCGTGGAAGTGAAGACGCCTGTAAAAATGGTCGAGTACGAAGTCGTGGAGATCAGGTTCGAGGAATTGTAACGTGCCGGCGGTGAACCCTCTCATCACTCTCCTGACCGATTTCGGTGACCGTGATTGGTTCGTGGCGAGCATGAAGGGGGCGATCCTCTCGATTCACCCGGACGCCCGCATCGTCGATCTCTCGCATCAGATCGCTCCGCACCGAGTCGACGAAGCCGCCTACTTTCTCAAGTCCTGCTATCGTGAGTTTCCTGAAGGCACCATCCATGTCGTGGTTGTCGATCCGGGCGTTGGCAGCGCCAGGCGGGCGATTGCCGTCAAAAGCGCGCGGTACTTTTTTCTGGGCCCGGATAACGGTGTGCTCACCTACATATTTCATGACGAACAGCCGCTTGAAGTACGCGAGATCGACCAACAGAAGTTTCGGCATGGATCGCCGGGCCGCACCTTCGATGGGCGGGATCTTTTTGCTCCGGCTGCGGCCAGGCTTGCCAAGCACGAATCGTTTGAGTCATACGGGCCGGTCACCGGAGATTACGGGACGGTTCCCATTCCTCAACCACGTTGGGAACACACGGCTCTGGTCGGCGAAATCGTTTACGTGGATCGGTTCGGAAATCTGATTTCTAACCTCACCTCCCAGCATCTCGAAGCGGGACGCTCCACCACAACGCGTCGGCAATGGTCCATTCGGATCGGCGACCGGATCATCGAAGACCTTGTCGATAACTATAGTAGTGGGTTGACAGAGCAGCCCTGTGCACTGATCAATAGCGATGGCCGGCTCGAAGTATTTCTAAAGGAAGCCTCCGCTGCCGATCTCCTCCATGTGGGCAAGGGGGAGCGAATAGACGTGTCGTAGGGAGATTGTGACCGTGCATGAACCTGGCAGGCCGGTATGTGATGGCGCGACTTCATCCTAGCCCTCATTATTCATGACGGTTCGTTGCGAAATCGCTGAGCCGCGTCGTGAGACCGGCGCGCGGAGCCGTTAGGGCCCGATGCATACTCGTGCAGTATGTTGAGGGTTTGAGGGGCGAGCTCGCCGGCCGAAGGCTTGTGTAACAGCGGATCGGCGATTGCAGCAGAAGTGTTCATGAATAATGCGGGCTAGGCTGTCACGCCGGTAGAGATTTCTCAGCTTGAGTTATAACATCGCGAGCTGCGCTTGCGCCCACGCGTTACCCTGGGCGGCGGATTTTTCATACCATTTCCTGGCTGCTGCGTAATCTTTCGGCACACCCTGTCCATTCGCATAGAGTTGCCCAAGCTGCGCTTGCGCCCAGGCGTTACCCTGGGTGGCGGCTTTCTCGTACCACGCTCGTGCCGTCGCATAGTTTTGAGGCACACCACGCCCGGTGGCGTACAACTGGGCAAGGTTGTACTGCGCCTGCGCAACACCCTGGGTTGCCGCTTGTTCCCACCAGTGGTGGGCCTGCTTATAATCCTGGGGCACACCCAGCCCGTCGGCAGACAGTTGCCCAAGCTGGGTCTGCGCCCACCCGTGGCCCTGGGCCGCGGCTTTCGCATACCATTTCCGCGCGGTTGAATAGTCCTGTGGCACGCCTCGTCCGTTAGCATACATCTGCCCAAGTCGGTTTTGCGCCGATGCATAACCCTGCGTGGCCAGCCTCATCAGTTGTTGTTGGTCTACGTCTGAGAGTATCTCTCCTGGGGGAGCCTGTATGCGCACAGGGGCCTTCGCCATCAGTCGTTGCGCAAGTGCAAGGCGATCTAGGCCCTCCTGTTGAGGCGTCGTCGGAGGCGTATCCTTCGAAGGTGCCGTCAGGTCATCCGCCTGAGCCGGACTGCTGGGCGTACCCTCTTGCACCGTTTCGGCATGGGAATCCGAATCCATTTCGTTTCTCGCTAATGGTTCAGTGTCCGGACGTGATTCCTGTGCAACCGCCTGAGGAGCCTTGTTGTAAATGCGTATTTTAGATGGTTTTGTCAGTACGAATACGATAAGTAGGGTAAAGACTGCGCCGATGACCAGGATGGCTGTCTTCGCACGGGGGAACGGTTGATTGCCTTGCGCTGTTGCGCTGGCTGCGGGGTTGTGCTCCTCTGTCGCTTGGTGCCGGCGTTGGTACGCATCCCAACTTTCGCCTTGCGCATGAGCAGGGCGAATCGTGGTGCGACAGGAAGGGCATGTCACTGACTCGACCGTTTTTGTATTCCGACCGCCGGAGAGACGAAGCCAGTCGTCATACTGTTGTTTCAGGACAGGATCACTGAGTGTTTCGAACGCCACATTAATCTTCCCGGACTTCTCCTCTGCCTTTGCCAGAAGTGTAGGTCGATGGTGAAAGCGATCAGGATGCCACACTTGCAATAAGACCCGGTACGAATCCTTTATTTCTTCGGGAGTCGCCTTATCCTCAATTTCAAGAATGGTGTAATGGGTCTCCATGCTCGATGCTCCGGTTCAGAGTTCAATGGACTTGGGCATTTCCCGCGAGCCCAGTGAAATAGGAATACGATCTCGGGATTGCACATCCTAACGCAACAACAGGGGACTTTTCGAGGCCGGTCTAGCCCATCGCCTATGAGGCGGGAGTAGGGGGTGAAGGCGGAAGGTCCGATGTTGAATATTCAATGATTTGGACAAAAGACGATGTGCATATGACGAAGAGGGCTGGTTTGCTACAGGTAAGGGACTCTGTGTCGTGATGTTATTCCGGACGCACGCAATGTCCAGTCAGGGAGATTGCGTGAACGCGAGAGGCGAGCAACGAACCAGGGAGAAGGGCTGTCACTCGCTGAGAAATGTACGAATGCAAGACTTGACCCCATTTTATGGGTTGCGAATGGCTTATATAAAGACTCCCGACCCCTTTTCTGTTCTCCCGCTGCGAGGAGGAGCGTCTTGTCCCTTGACCGGAGCCTTCGAGATGGGCGACCCCTTGTGTGTTCAACTTGTATTTGACCACCATCGAATGTCCTTGCTACTCTCTCTGTAAAAGCCGGAGGAGCCGTGGAATTGCATATCTTCTTGAGCCATTCCAGTATAGACGGGAAAATCGCCGATGCATTACGGACGCTACTCAACGATTTGTTTGGAGATGGTATTGCCGTTGAGTTCTCCTCTGATCAAAAGGCGGGCGGCGGGATCCCTCCCGGCGAGAATTGGTTGCCCTGGATCAACGAGAAGATCAGTGCAGCCGACAAGACTTATGTGCTGCTGACGCCGAACTCCATGAACAAGCCGTGGGTGCTTTGGGAGTCTGGAGCCGCAGCGGGTGTGGCGCTGGCGAGCAACAAGTCCTCACCGGTCGTCCCTGTTACGTTTGGCATCTCCAACGACGACATACCGAGCCCGTTTGCTAGCACTCAGCACGTGAAGGGTGATACCAAGGAGGCAGGTGGTATCCTCAGGCTGCTGCAAGACCTCAACAAAGACTTGGGGAAGCCTCTGACAGACAAGGTGTTCGAGTTATTGACAAACAATATACTTCCGGGCTTCTTCCAGAAGGTCAAGGATGAACTAGAAGAATCTGCACCCCTCGAGAGTTTGCTGAGTTCCGTTCCCCACCTCTTCTCAGTAAGCGGGTTGGGAGGCCACTGGGTCTCAAGCTACCAATTCACCTCTGGAGGTGCCACAATGTGTCATTCAGAAGTTGTTCAACTGATACCGGAGTCGGAGCGGCGATTGAGGGGCAGAGCCCAGCTCCTAGAACCCCGCACAGAGGGCCGTGACAGGCCGTTCCGCAATGAGATTGACTTCGAGTTGGCCAACCGGCACCTGCTAGGTCACTGGAAGAACATCAGTGACACGCGCTACTTCGGGACCATTCACCTGGCTGTCTTACAGGATGAGAATGTATTGGAGGGCCACTACACGGCTTTCGCGAGCGACGTCAGCGTGGCCTCGGGTCCCTGGAAGTGGGTGCGAATAAACCCGGAGACACTCAAGGAAACTGACCTCTCAAAGATGGTTCTTCGGGCACCTGCGGAGATCCAACGCCTGCTGGCCGCCCACAAGAAACACGCAGGTCCCCTGAACTTGGCGGAGATCGTGGTGGGGAGCGCATAGATGGCATTAACGAAGCCGGAGGTGAGGAAGGTCGTCGAACGCTACATTCGTGCTTGGGTGGAGCAAGACCCCGATCTGATTCTGACAGTCTTCACCGAATCGGCCACTTATCACGAGCGTGTATTTGAAAAGCCGATTTGTCACCACAAGGGGATACGGCAATACTGGCAGGAAAAGGTCGTTGAGTCACAGGGCCGGGTCGAATGTAAGCTATTGAGTTTGTATTTGGACGGTTGCACGGCAATTGCTGAGTGGGAGGCGTGTTTTGACGATTTGAAGCAGGGGGTCCGTAAACGGATGCGGGAAGTCGCGATTTTGGAATTTGAGGGACGATTAATCCAGAACTTACGCGAGTACTGGGTCTCCCAAGTGATTGAGCCAGCTCAGGACCAGACCGAGGACCGGAGTGGTTCCTTCCGTTGAGTAAGGGCCAGGGGGGAAGTTAGGGTCAGGCAGAGTATTGCCTTATGAGGAACGTGCGTGACGAGAGTTAAGGAAGTGGCCGAAGCTGCCCGATACTTCGCGTATCAATGGTCCTTCTAAGCTAGCTCCTGTTCCTCTCTTGGAAGGGCATCCAGGTTGGTCTACATGCGGCCGTCGAACGAGGCCCTTCTGAGGGCGCGCGTTCCGGGAGCACAGGACCAACGTGGGTGTCCTTCCCATCCTTTTCATCGTGCGCGTTCTGCGAGCAAAGAGGGCGCCTGGCCGCTCCCTCCAGATCCTTCCACGCTTGCTCGTTATCTCTTCAGGGAGGTGGGCTGATTGATCTTCCAATGCGCGCGTCCAACGAGGGCCTTCCGAGGCCGCGCGTTGCGCGAGCACAGAAGATCGACAGGCTCCATCCCCTCCTCTTGCTTCACGACCCAGTACCAGCCGTCGGGGGTAAGGTAACTGACTCAATGGCTTCCCTCAGAATTTCGGTCATGCGTCTGAGTTCCGGAAGCGACGTGCTGAGTGGCGGCATGAGGACCATCACGTTGCCGATGGGGCGCAGCAAGAGTCCATTACGGCGCGCCTCCATCGATACTCGATGTCCGATCCGCTCTTCGAGTCTGCACAGTTAGGGTCGCGTCTTGTAATCATACATGTGCATCGAATGATATACATGCTCCCTCCAGGCTTGCTCGTTATCTCTCCAGGGATGGGGACTGATTGATCTTCCACTGCGCGCATCTTCCTAATTCCCCATTTCGTTTTCAAGGGTAGCCTGGTCGATCCTCGATTGCGCGCGTCGAACGAGCACATTCTTATCGTGCGCGTTCCGCGAGCAGGAGGACGGCCAGGCTACCCTTCCCATCCCTCTGAGGCCGCGATTGCGTGAATACGAAGCATACCCGCTGTATCCTCACACACCTTCCATATCGCAATAATGGTGTGTCGACTGCTTGCCCCAGCGGGCTGTGTCCGACTACTGTTAACGTGACCTGGTTTGTTTCCGGAAATAATCGAGAAATTCGCTCGGCGAGAGCACGACCGCTCCTTGACGTTTCGCCGAAGGGAAATGTTTGATGTTCCCGGTAATCAGGCAGTCGGCGTCGCCGGCTATAGCTGCTTCAAAAAATGGCTCGTCGGTCGGATCGGGAAGTCTGGCCGGTAACGGATCGCCCGCCACGCTCAGTCCTTCCGTCTTGATCTGCTCCAGCAAGGCCTGGGTCAGTTCGGATCTGAATTGAAACTTTGGTCGGGCGAGAACCTCGCTATATTCCGTGAGGATTCTGGCATCGAAGCATAAATGCAAGGTACCTGAGGCAATCATGCGGACTATCTCCCCGGGGGGACCAAACGGAGATAACAGTCCGGCGACCAGCACGTTCGTGTCCACTACCACCTTCACCGATGGCGGGCCTTCCGGACTGCCCGAATTTCAGCGGAGATTTCTGTTGGGGAGAGCTTGTCCGTACCGGCCTGGACCGATTGCCGTTGCAATTTCTCCACAGCGGCCACAGCTCGCGCGCGCCTCACGGCCGCGAGTGACTCTTCCAGGGTTTCTTCTGAAACGGCGGACAATATGGCGATCGGCTTTCCGTTCGAGGTGAGAATCACCTCTCGTTCGCGGGCGAGTTTGTTCCAGACTTGGCCCGAGCGCCCACGTAATTCTCTTACCGTGATGAATTTCATATGTCACCAATTGTGTGTGACAATAGAGTATACGATTGATGGCCAATCGTCAAACGGGAAAATAGGTCTATGCATGACTCTTCTTGTCTATTCGCGCTTGGCTCAACGGAGGTCTTCTCAGGCCGTGCGCTCTCCCTCCTTTTTCGTTTTCCCCAGTTTGGAGGGAGCGGCCAGGTGCCCTCCTTGCTCGCAGAACGCACACGATCAGAATGTGCTCGTTCGATGCGCGCAGTCGAGGGCCACCTGGCCACTCCCTACTCTTGCTTCATGACCGGGTGTTGGACTGAATTCAAGGGTAACGGCTTCGATGGCTTCCCTCAGAATTTCAACCATACGTCTGAGTTCCGGAAGCGACGTGCTGAGTGGCGGCATGAGGACCATCACATTGCCGATGGGGCGGAGCAAGAGTCCTCGGCTGCGCGCATCCATCGCCACTTTGTGGCCGATCCGTTCTTCGAGCCGATAGGGTTTCTTCGTCTGCTTATCCTCTATCAACTCGATGGCCGCAATGAACCCCTGCTGCCTGATTTCGCCCACATGGGGTAATTCGCGGAGTGGCTGAAGGAGCCGTGCCATTGCCTTAATTTTTGGTTGCAGCCGCGCGAGCGTCTTCTCTTTCTGGAATACCTCAATGTTGGCCAGTGCGACTGCACAACCGAGCGGGTTGCCGGTATAGCTGTGGCCGTGGAAGAATGTTTTGAAGTCCGCGTATGCGCCGAGAAAGGCCTGATAGATGTCGTGGGTGGTGAGCGTCGCGGCCAGCGGCATGTAGCCGCCGGTTAACCCTTTGCTGATGGCCATCAAGTCTGGTGTGACAGCCTCATGCTGGCAGGCGAACATCTTGCCGGTGCGGCCAAATCCAGTGGCGACTTCATCGGCAATGAGGAGCACGTCGTACTTGGTGCACAGCTCTCGGATTCTCTTCAAATAGCCGGGAGGGGAGGTCAGCATGCCTGCTGCGGCTTGTACGAGCGGTTCGATGATGAAGCCTGCCAATTCACGATGACGCTTTTTGAGGATCTGTTCGATCGGATCAAGGCAGGCTATCTGGCAGGAAGGGAAGGTCAGACTGAGTGGGCAACGGTAGCAATAGGGCGGATCTGCTTCGGCGGTGGGGAAGAGCAGCGACTTGAATCGCCCATGGAAGAGATCAATGTTGCCTACGCTGACGGCACCGACGGTATCGCCGTGGTAGGCCAGCTTCAAATGCAGAAAGGTATTCTTGGGACCGGCTTTGGGGCGGCGTAGCTGCCAATACTGAACTGCCATCTTGAGTGCAATCTCGACCGCCGTCGATCCATCGTCGGAATAGAACACCCGCGTCAGGCCCTTGGGCACGATCCTGATCAAGGCTCGCGCGAGTTCAATTGCCGGTGGATTGGAAATTCCGAACAGCGAGGAATGCGCGATCTTATCTAGCTGCTTCTTGATTGCACGGTCGAGCGCTGGATGGCGATGGCCATGGAGATTGACCCAAATGGAGGAGGTGCCATCGAGATACTTCTTCCCTTCCGTATCGATCAGGTACGACCCTTTCCCTCGTTCGATAATGAGTGGCTTCTCCTGCTCCCATTCCTGCATTTGGGTGAAGGGATGCCAGAGGTATCGGTGGTCCCAATCGGCGAGTGTGGACGAACGTTTTTTTTTGCGGTTGGTCATGTTGGTCATATTGGTACGCAAAAAAGCGGTGAAGGTGTCGATTGTGAGAGCCAGCGAGCAATCGATGCGATGCGGAGTATACGAGGGGGCGTTTGCTTTGACAACCTTGGGGGCGGTCACTATAATGAATCGATTTTATTGGGAAATGAGTTAGGATTTGCAAAGCCTGATACGCAATTTCTCGATTATCGCCCATATCGATCACGGCAAATCTACCCTCGCTGACCGGTTTCTGGAAGCTACTGGCGCAGTTACGGCCCGAGAATCAAAAGAACAGATTCTCGACGCGATGGACTTGGAGCGTGAACGCGGGATCACGATCAAGGCCCATGCGGTGGCAGTCCGGTATAAGGCCAAGGATGGGAAGACCTATGCCTTGCATTTGATCGATACGCCGGGTCACGTCGACTTTACCTATGAAGTGTCGCGCAGTTTGGCGGCCTGCGAAGGTGCGCTCTTGCTCGTCGATGCGACGCAGGGGGTCCAGGCCCAGACGATCGCCAATGTGAACCTGGCGATGGCCAACAACCTGACAATCATTCCGGTTATCAATAAGATCGATTTGGCGAGTGCGGATGTTGATGGGACGAAGCACTCGATTTCTGAAATCTTGCAGCTTGATGCCAGCGATGCCCTGCCGATTAGCGCAAAAGAGGGAAAGGGCGTGCCGGAGGTCTTGGAGGCGGTCATTGCGCGGGTTCCTCCGCCGTCCGGCAATCCCGCTGCGCCGCTCAAGTCGCTGATTTTCGATTCCTGGTTCGACAATTATCAAGGGGTGATCGTGCTGACAAGAGTGGTGGATGGTTCCCTACGGCCTGGGATGAAGATTAAAGTCATGTCGAATGAGCGGACGTTTGAAGTGATGGAAGTCGGCCAATTTACTCCGAAACGGACCAAAAAGACCGAGCTGTTGACCGGCGAGGTCGGATACCTTTGCGCGAACATGAGAGAAGTCGCAGACGTCAAAATCGGCGATACCCTCACGGATGCGGTCTCGCCCACGAGCGCGCCATTCCCTGGGTATAAAGAAGTGAAGCCGCTGGTGTTCTGTGGGCTTTATCCCACCGACACGGGCCGATACGAAGATTTGCGGGATGCGTTGGTCAAGCTGCGGTTGAACGACTCTTCGTTCGTCTATGAACCAGAAACGTCCCTCGCCTTGGGATTCGGGTTTCGATGTGGCTTCCTGGGTCTGCTGCACATGGAGATCATTCAGGAGCGGCTCGAACGTGAATATAACCTGACGCTGCTGACCACCGCGCCGACCGTCGTGTATCGCGTGCTGACGACCAAGGGAGAAGTGCTGGAGGTCAATAACCCGACGCAACTCCCGCCTCCCAGCAGTATCGATTCGTTTGAAGAGCCGTTTATTCTGGCGTCGATCATTACGCCTGAGCGCTACATGGGGGCCATCCTCCAGCTGTGCCAGGAACGTCGCGGTATTCAGCAGGGCATGCACTTTCTCGATCCCACCAGGGTGGTGATCAGTTACGAATTGCCGCTGAACGAAGTCATTCTCGATTTTTACGATAAGCTCAAGTCGCGCACGCAGGGCTATGCCTCGCTCGATTATGAACTGCTTGGCTATCGCGAGTCCGATCTCGTGCGGCTCGATATTCTCTTGAATGGCGAAGCGGTCGATGCCTTGTCGTTTATTACCCATAAAGATCGTTCCATTCAGCGCGGTCGTCAGCTCGCTGAGAAAATGAAAGAGTTGATTCCCCGGCAGATGTATGAGATCGCCATTCAGGCGGCGATCGGGAGCAAGATCATCGCGCGCGAGACGATCGGCGCGATGAAGAAGAACGTGCTGGCGAAATGCTACGGCGGGGATATTACGCGGAAACGCAAGCTCCTCGAAAAGCAGAAGGAAGGTAAGAAACGCATGAAATCGGTGGGAAACGTGGAGGTGCCGCAAGAAGCCTTTCTCGCCATCTTGAAAGTCGGTGAGGAATGAGCGGGGACACGAAGCGCCCCCCTTCAGACGACCTGAGGCCCGCGGCCCCACAGGGGCGGACGGATACGGCGGGTGGACCGGCCGTGTTCGATGCACCATCGGTGGCGGGACAGGCGGGTAGGAAGTCGCTCGTTCGTGAATATGCAGAAGCCATTATTGTGGCGATGCTCCTGGCCTTTGCGATTCGAGTGTTTGTCGTTCAGGCCTTCAAGATTCCTTCCGGCTCAATGATTCCCACGCTGTTGATCGGGGATCATATCCTCGTCAGCAAGCTGACCTACGGCATTCAGTGGCCAAGTCAGTGCAAATTTTCAGCGAGTTTTCCCCCCATCAATTGCTATGCGTCGCAGGCCCTGATCGAATTCGGCAAGCCGCAGCGGGGAGACATCATCGTATTCCGATTTCCCGAAGACGAGGAAAAGGATTTCATCAAACGGGTGGTGGGGACTCCGGGCGATACCGTCCAACTTCGCAACAAAGCTGTGGTGGTGAATGGGGTTGTGCTCGACGATAAATCGTTCACCCAGCGGATCGATCCGGGGATCATTGACGGCGCGATCAATCCACGCGACAATTTCGGGCCGGTGACGGTTCCGGATGGCTCGTATTTTGTCATGGGAGACAATCGCGATCAAAGTTTGGACAGCCGGTTTTGGGGATTCGTACGCGAGGAGAAGATCCGAGGGAAGGCGTTCCGTATTTACTGGTCGTGGAGCGGGCAGGGTCAAATGACGGAGTGGGTACGATGGGAACGATTCGGAAAAGCCATCCAATAGGAAAAGCCGTGCGGCAGGCTTCGGCAGGCTCTCGATCTCAGAGCAGCGAAAGTCCGGCGTCCCCGCAAGTGCTGCGGCAGTACATCGCTCGGTTTTCACAGGCCTCCGTGCTCGTGATCGGTGACCTCATTCTCGACCATTATATTTGGGGCCGTGTGAGCCGGATCTCGCCGGAAGCCCCGGTGCCGGTGGTCCACGTCGATTCCGAATCCTTGCGGCTTGGCGGCGCGGCGAACGTCTTCAATAATATTCTCGCTCTGGGAGGGAAAGCGGATCTCTGCGGCGTCATCGGTTCGGATGAAAGCGGCCGGATGCTCCTCAAGGAGCTGGGTGGGACACGCTCCGGGCGTGGCGGGGTCGTGATCGACCAGGATCGTCCGACCACCAGAAAATCCCGCGTCATTGCTCATAACCAGCAGATCGTACGATACGACGTGGAGCGTAGAGCGGAACTGAAGCCGGCGATGCAACGGCGGATTCTCCGTTATGTGGAATCGCGGTTACGGGAGCTTTCCTGCCTTGTGGTGTCGGACTATGCCAAGGGGGTGGTGAGCGCGACGCTGATGTCGGAACTCACCAGACTCGCCGGACTTCGCGGCATTCCTCTGGTTGTCGATCCAAAAGTCGAACACTTCAGTTACTATAAGGGAGCGACGGTCATCACACCGAATCACCTTGAAGCCACACAAGCCGCCGGGGTGCATGGCGATGACGATCAAGCCAACAATGAGGCTGGTGCGATTATTCGCCAGCGGTTAGGATGTCATGCCGTGCTCATTACGCGCGGTGAAAAAGGGATGAGTCTGTACGAGGGAGAAGACGTCTCCTGGCATATTCCCGCACTCGCCCGCCAAGTCTACGATGTCACTGGCGCGGGCGATACCGTCATCGGGACCTTGGCCCTTGCGCTGTCAACCGGCGCCTCAATGAGAGATGCCGCGACGCTGGCCAATCATGCTGCTGGAGTTGTCGTCGGTATGGTCGGCACGGCAACGCTCTCGGCGCAGCAGCTCTCGGAGACGCTCGGTCATGAGTAATGCCACACCATCCGTCATGGTGGTAATCCCTGCCCGGTATGGCTCGTCGCGCTTTCCAGGGAAACCCCTGGTCATGCTTGGCCGGAAGCCTATGATCCAACATGTCTATGAACAAGCGGCGGCCTGTCGCGTGGTGACGGATGTTCTGGTCGCCACTGACGATCAGCGGATTAAGCAGGCTGTGGAAGGATTCGGTGGGCGCGCCGTGATGGTGGCTGGAGATTATAGGACAGGCACCGATCGGGTCGCCGGTGTCGCGCGCATGTTCGACGGAGACTATTTTGTCGATCTACAAGGAGATGAAATCCCGCTGCAGCCGGATTTACTGACGGATCTCATTGAGCCATTCATCAAAAGCGGCGCAGGAATGGGCACATTGAAGCGCACGATCGATTCGACGGAGGACGTCCACAATCCCTCCGTAGTGAAGGTCGTTACGAACGATCTTGGCAACGCGCTCTATTTTTCACGCGCACCGATCCCATTGGTGCGGGACGACGCCAGCCGAGGAGCGGTCGGAGGGTTGCACTATATTCACCTCGGTCTCTACATCTATCGGCGCGACACCCTCTTGAAGTTTGCCTCCCTTCCCACCGGACGATTGGAGGATGCGGAGAAGCTTGAGCAGTTGCGCGCGTTGGAATATGGCATTCCGGTCAGAGTCTGGGAAACTACCCATGCCTCCTTGCGGGTTGATACGCCGGAGGATGTCGAGTTGGTGGCGGAGAAGCTCCAGCATTTCGAAGCCATCAAGAAAGAGTTGGAAGGGCTGAAGCCCTTACACGTCAGGTAACGATGGAAGGTCTGTCAGAATTATGCGGTCCGATAAGATGGGGGCGGCAATGAGCAAATTCATTTTTGTCACAGGTGGAGTGGTGTCCTCATTGGGGAAAGGGCTCGCCTCAGCTTCGATCGGCAATCTGCTCGAAAGTCGAGGGTTGAAGATCACGTTCCTCAAGCTCGATCCCTATATCAACGTCGATCCCGGTACGATGAATCCCTATCAACATGGGGAAGTCTACGTGACGAACGACGGTGCGGAAACCGATTTGGACCTTGGTCACTATGAACGATATACGTCCCTGACGCTCACCAAGGAAAGCAACTACACGACCGGCAGGATCTACCATTCAGTCATCACGAAAGAGCGTCGTGGCGACTACCTTGGTGGGACGGTGCAGGTGGTGCCTCACGTCACCGACGAGATCAAGCAGTGCATCATGCGCATTTCTCAGGGGATGGATGTGACGATCGTGGAAATCGGCCTTAAACCAGCTTTCAGCTTCGTTCTCGGGTCGTCGAAATCCTCAACGTACCCTCCGAGGGTACGTCTCCGGTTTCGACTCGCCTGCGGCCTTGCTCAAAGACTGGTTTGAGCATCTCACGGGATGAAAAAAAGCTATGGCGCATGAAGTTGAGATAGGAAACTTTAAAGTCGGGGCGGGTCATCGGCAGTTTTTGATTGCCGGGCCTTGTGTCATCGAGAGTGAACAGATCGTGCTGGAGACGGCGGCGCGCATTGCTGAAATTGCGCAGGCGTTGGGCATGCCCTATATTTTCAAATCGTCGTTTGATAAAGCGAACCGGACCTCCATCCACTCGTATCGAGGGCCGGGGCTGGAACAAGGCCTGGCGGTGCTGAAGAAGGTGAAGGATCAACTGGGCCTTCCTGTGTTGACGGATGTCCACACCGAAGAACAGGCGACCGAAGCAGGGAAGGTGGTGGACGTGCTCCAGATCCCCGCGTTCCTCTGTCGGCAGACCGACTTGCTCATTGCTGCGGCCAAGACCGGCAAAGTCGTAAACGTGAAGAAGGGCCAGTTCCTCTCGCCGCAAGAAATGGGCAACGCGGTGAAAAAAGTGGAGGAGTCGGGAAACAAGCGGATCGTCCTGACTGAGCGAGGATCATCGTTTGGCTATAACAACCTTGTCGTCGATATGCGGTCCTTTCCGGTCCTTCGGAGTTTCGGTTATCCGGTGGTCTTCGACGCCACCCATAGTGTGCAGTTGCCGGGTGGCGGGGGCACGAAGTCCAGCGGCCAGCGTGAATTCGTCGAGCCATTGGCTTGCGCGGCAGCCGGCGTTGGAGTCGATGGATTTTTCATGGAAGTGCATCCCAATCCCGATGAGGCCTTGTCGGACGGACCCAATATGGTGCCGCTCCATCAGCTCAAAGCTTTGCTAGAACGGGTCATGCGGATATGCGACGCGTCACAACTTCGAAAGTAACCAAGCCGAGCGGCGCTCGATCGGGGACACCGAATGGTCGAACCAGTCTCGATGCAGGCCGGCGTGTGTTAGATATCGAAGCGCGTGCCGTTCAGGCCCTCGTTCAGCGGCTCGATGGCGGATTCACGGAGGCCGTGGACTTGCTCTACAAGTGCAAGGGGAAAGTCGTGGTGTCGGGAATGGGTAAGTCCGGTTTGATCGGGCAGAAGATCGCCGCCACGATGGCAAGTACCGGGACGCCATCGTTTTTTCTTCATCCTGCTGAAGGACTCCACGGCGATCTCGGGATGTTGGCGCGCGGCGATGTCCTCATTACGATTTCGAACAGCGGGGAGACACAGGAAATATTGCAGCTCTTGCCCTTCATGGAGCGCATGGCTATCCCCGTTATGGCCATCGTCGGCCGAATGAGTTCGACGCTGGCCAAAAATAGTACCGTTGCGCTGGATGTATCCGTCGCAGAAGAGGCCTGTCCGATGGGACTCGCGCCGACGGCGAGCACGACTGCGACACTCGCAATGGGCGATGCCTTGGCCGTCGCGCTGCTCGAGAAGCGTGGGTTTAAGGAGGAGGACTTTGCGCAATTCCATCCTGGCGGGACACTTGGCCGCCGGTTATTGGTGAAAGTGCGGGATGTCATGCATGTCGGGAAAGAGCTTCCTCAGGTGAGAGACACGGTTTCGGCGTCGGAGGCCATTCTTGAAATGTCGGCAAAGAAGCTTGGCATGACCACAGTCGTCGACCGGGTTGGCGCGTTGACGGGAATCATTACCGACGGCGACCTGCGACGGTTTCTCCAAGAAGGGGGAGATTTTTCCAACACGACTGCCGGGTCCTTGGCCTCGCATGATCCGAAGCTGATCGGCCCGGATGAGCTGGCAGCGAAGGCCGTTGAAATGATGGAGCGGTATTCCATTACCACTCTTGTTGTTGCAGATACGGCTGAGCGAATTGTCGGGGTTGTGCATTTGCACGACCTCCTCAAACATGGCATCGTCTAACACAGGATGTTGAAAATGTCCGCCAGCTTCGTTCTCGGCTCGTCGAAATCCTCAACGTACCACCGAGGGTACGTCTCCGGTTTCGATTCGCCTGCGGCCTTGCTGGACGAACATTTTGATCATCCTGTGAGATTGTGCTTCTTTGTGTCATAGTAGTTTTTCAGAAACCGGATAATGGAATAGGTCATCAATGAATCGCGTATTGGCGGTATGGAGATCGGTCGGGCAGGAATCCCTCAACCTGCCGAATTTCATCACGGTCTCACGCATTCTCATGATCCCTGTCTTCGTGGTGCTGTTTGCCACGCCGACTCCGGACCGATCTCTCACCGCCGCCATCGTCTTTGTCGTCGCCGCGGTGACCGATTTGTTGGATGGCTACCTGGCTCGCCGTAACGGCCAGGTGACCACGCTCGGGAAGCTCCTCGATCCCATCGCCGATAAGTTATTGGTCCTCTCCGCCTTGATTCTCCTGGTCAATGTCGATCGTGTGAGTGCGATGGTCGCCATATTCATCATCGCGCGCGAAGTCGCGGTCACGGGTATTCGTGCCATTGCCGCAGGTGAAGGCATGGTGATTGCGGCAGAGACGACGGGCAAGTACAAGATGGCACTACAAGTCGTGGCGATTGTACTGTTGATTCTCGAAGACACGTTTCTGTCCGATCTCGGCAATTTACACCTGGCTGGTATCGTGACGTTGTACCTCTCGTTGG
>SWDH01000002.1:22948-23234 GCA_005116945.1 Nitrospira sp. | reverse complement strand
AGGCGGCCAATATGTGTGGAGTTTCTGGAGGCAAGTGGTGGCGAAGGGCCTTTAGCTCGTTTTTCTGGTTTGTCTGGTCTGTTTGGTTTATCTGGTGTGTTTTGTTCGTTTCGTTCCTCCGGTCGGTGAACCAGACAGACCAAACACACGAGATATACCAGATGAACCAGACAAATCAGATAGACCGAGTGTACTCGGCCCGCACACCTCCTCTCACGACCTCCTGATCCATGAACGAAGAACTTCTCTGCCTGTTGATGACAGTGCTTGGCTACGTGCTGGGGGG
>SWDH01000002.1:0-22848 GCA_005116945.1 Nitrospira sp. | reverse complement strand
GTGGTCATTATCGATGCGGATCTGCAAGATCCTCCCGAGCTCATCCCCAGGCTTCTTGAGGAATGGAAACAGGGGCACGACGTTGTGTATGCGAAGCGAAATTCTCGAGCGGGGGAGACGTCGCTAAAAAAGTCCAGTGCCTACCTGTTCTATCGAATCATACAAGGGATGAGTCGCGTCTCCATCCCTGAAGACACGGGTGATTTTCGTTTACTCAGCAGGAGAGCGTTAGATGCGCTCAAGAAGGTCAGAGAGCAGCACCGATTTATGAAGGGGCTGTTTGCATGGATCGGGTTTTCACAGAAGGCGGTGATTTATAACAGAGACGAACGCTTCGCCGGTGAAACGAAATGGAATTACTGGAAGCTTTTGAATTTTGCAATCGAGGGGATTACGTCGTTTACGATTGCCCCATTGAAAATCGCAACCTACGTAGGTCTTGTTATTGCCATCGGAGCTTTTTTCTATGCTGGATTCATCGTGTTCAAAACCGTTGCCTATGGAAACCCTGTTGCCGGGTATCCTTCATTAATGGTGGTGGTCCTTTTCTTGGGGGGGGTACAATTGTTTAGCATCGGAATTATGGGCGAATACGTCGGCCGTATGTTCGATGAGACCAAGAATCGCCCCCTTTATGTTTTGAACTCATACGAACCAGCTCGTATTGAAAACCCGAATTTACTGAATGTCTCGAAGAGTCAACACTCTGACTGATAGTTGTCCTGGGGCTTACTCAGTGCCACCTCGGCGTCGCACCGATGTTCGCGTCCTAGACGCCACTGCGCAAACCTATCTGCTTCATCCCCAATGAAGTTGATTCTGAAGAGGGTTGTGATTTGATTTCAAGGGAGCTTGGGGCCCCAGGCGCGACGGATCAGTCTCTATCGCCCACCTCCAACCTGGTCAACCGGCTACTTTGCGTCCACGGTTGGGATTACCGAGGAGATCATCAGACGGTACGTAGCCCGACAAGGGAAGGAAGACGCGGGACAAGCGCAGCTTGCATTCTGAGAGAACCCCGCCTGTAAAGGCAGGGGAATCTATTTATGACTTGTCGTCTTGCCCCATTATGGTGCTCGAACCCCTGATGGTATGGCGGGTGGCGTGCTATCACTACTTGTCTGGCCTGTCGTCAGACCAATGCGGGTATTGCCGACCGCGAAACGGTCATAGTGTATGGTTCCCAATCCGGCTTGTATAAATATTTGGGTGGCCTTCACACTCCACGTTGAAGGGCAAGTATTGTTACCGTTGCCACATTTGCTCGTTGGCGTGGGACCGATCCATTGACGATTGAGCGTTTCGCCTCTTAATACCCCATTGACCCAGAGGCGTATGAGCCCGTTCGACTGCCCTGGCGTATTAAGCAGCAACTCAACTTCGACCTGATCCCACGATGTCTGAGAGGGGACAACGCCACTATTCAACAGGTATGCGTCCGCCTGGTCATAGGGTGCCTCCATAACAATCTGATACGTCCCATAACGATAGACAAGTACCGGAATCGGGTAGCCGAAGGTCGTATCCAGAAATCGAACCATCTTCGTGTGGCCGTTTGTGGCGATTTTGAAACCTGGTGACTGACGAGTGGCGAATCGGAAAAAGTAATGCTTCGTAGACGTATGATTCCGCCAAATAGAAGGATTGTTGATACCGCCGACTGCGTTGACGAATGTCCCCTTCACAGATTTTGACCCAGAGAACGACAACGAATTGGTAATTTCTATGCTGTTGTGATCCGGCGCAACAATTTTCTCAATTCCAAAATCGTCCCACCCCTCGCAGGGGAAATCGTTGCCTGTTCCCACATTGCACGACTCAAAGTTTGAGTCAAAAAAAATCTCCGCCTCTGAGGGGCCCGGGATTGTGAGTGTACACAGAAGCCATAGCAGAGCCGTCAGGCCTATGTTCGCAACTGTCATTTTGAATCTCACTGCTCTCATGCGCATAATATCGTCCCTCATATTTCTGTTATTTCTACCTAGGCCGATTGTCTCACAAGACTCAAATTGAGCACAACAAGCCGGTGTTTTAAGGCGATTCTACCTCACGCGTTGTTCTGATAATTTGAGATATGCCAATCCGATTGACTCTGAAGCATATAACTAGTGGTAGGCACAGCTCTGCATGAGGAACAGGAACTTCTGCCAATGGCCAGTCTCCATGGCTCCCATGGTCATAAGAGTAAGCACTGACAAGCAAAAGTAATGCCGTATTTTATTACACATGGAAAGGTCGGGATACATCGATTAATTTCTTGAAAATTCAGCCATTTAAACCACTCATAGTTTCATGTGCGGAACCGCGAATCAAGTTGATCATCAGATGCTTTATGGATTACTGACCTCTAAACCAGACAGATTTTAGAAAGATCAAGCCCAATCTATCTTGGCATATGATGCGGCAGATAATAGCAGGGTTTCAGCGAGGGGAAGTAGGACAGTCACCGCAAATACGGAGCAATGAAGAGTAAGTGAAATGCGCTTGAGGCATATTGTGACGTGAGCCATGTACGGAATAGACAGGGAACCTGCCGCTTCAAGGGATTGGATTTAGTGTTGGTCTGGCTGGTGGTGTGGAGTCGGCCGACGACAACCTCGACTGTGCCGGGCCAATGCGGGTATCCCCGACCGCAAGACGATCCCAGTAGAGTGCACCCGTCCCGCATTGTGCATAGACCTGGGACGAGTTGAAGTAATAGTCAGAGGTGTCAAGCTTCCCGCTTAGTCCTACACTTGTCAGTGTGGGGCCTCGAAGCGCCAGATTCAACCGTTCAATGTACAATACCCCATCAACCCAGAGCCGAATGATGCCATCCGATACGCCGGGGGTGTTCCATTTCCATTCAAGTTCAACATTCTGCCATGTAGTGCTAATGAGCGGACCTCCTGTAAACACATATGTTCCGGCGAAATCATACGGGCCTTCTACTGCGACAACATATCTATCACTTCGGACACCCATTAGTAGAATGGGGTAGCCGCCGCCGATCCCCTCACCACGAAACCGCCACATTTTTGTGGAGTTGTTGAGCGTGCATGTCCGGAAACTCGCATCACGCTTTATGACACCACGAAAAAACATGTGATCTGTTCTGGGGACGGTCTTATATATTGTTGGCTTATTCCCTCCGTCGCCTGCGAGTCCATTGTTGCGGAATGTTTCTTTGATACATTTAGACCCACTAAAGCACCCGACATTGGTGATCTCAAGCGTATTCGCGTTTACTTCATCGCTCCACTCCGCATTATGCTGACCAGGGGGGATCAAATCATCCCACCCCTGGCAGGGGAAATCGTTTTCGGTCCCGACGTTACAGGTCTCGAAGTCTGAGTCGAAAAAAATTGCAGCCTGTAAGGGGCCGGGGATTGTGAGTGTGCACAGAAGCCATAGCAGAGCGATCAGGCCTATGTTCGCAACTGTTCGATTGATCATCGCTGTTTTCATGCGCATCATTAACGGGGTGGCTCCCATTCTTGTTGGATTTACCATGGCAAACGACCCACGTCTATTTTTATCCTGTTCTCGGCCAGAAGTATGCCATGCCAGGAGCTCATTCATCGAGTTGCCGCTGAATCCGCCCCACCTTCGTGATCACCGCCACCCTCTCAAAAAATCATAATCCTAACATTCAGAATCCGAGGCCCCTAGAAAATGCTCTTGCTCACTTCATTCGAAGGAAGGCTTTCGTTTCCGGCTGAGTCATAGGCTGTGATGATAAAATAATATGTCGTTCCCATTTGAAGGCCTGTGGCCGTGTAGGTTGTGGCGCTCCCTTGAAGTGTTGCGATCGGTGCCCCATATCCACCAGATGTTGTCGCACGGTAGATTTTGTATCCAGCCAAATCACTTTCCGTGTTGGGACTCCATGTCAACGTGGCGGATGAGGTCGCCGGGGCGTTGACTGTTAACGTGACGGCGACCGTTTTTGAAGTGATTCCGGCTGCGCTGACTGTGATCGTGCCAGTGTAGGTCTGAGCCGTGAGTCCTGCCGTATTCACGCTTGCTGTCAATGTGCTGCTGCCAGTTCCTGATGCAGGGCTTACCGTCAGCCATGAGGCATCGTCGCTTACTGTCCAGTTTACTGTCCCGCCTGTGTTTGTCAAAGAAATAGTCTGATTTGCCGGGTTCGCGGCTCCCTGTGTTGCCGCATAGCTGAGACTCGATGGACTCAAACTTATGGTCGGCGCTGCAGTGACCATGAAGGAGACCGGGATCGTGACGGGAGTGACTCCTGTGCCCCCACTGACGGTAACCGTGCCGGGGTGGCTACCCGCAGCTAAGGCGCCGGTGGTGGCTTGCAAGGTCACCGTGCCATTGCCGGTGCCGGAGCCGGCGCTGAGGGTCAGCCAGCCCGTATTCTCGCTTGCGGTCCAGCTTAGTGTGCCGCCTCCCGTGTTGCTGATACTGACGGTTTGCGCCGCGGGGTTGCTGCCACCCTGGATCGCCGTGAACGCGATGGTCGTGGGACTCGCGCCAATGGCCGGGGGCACCGGCGCGGGGGTGACGGTGAAGGTGACGGGGATGGTGACCGGGGTCGCTGTCGACCCGGCAGGCCAGATTGTGACCTGGCCACTATGGGTGCCGACAGTCAGGGAGCCGGTTATGACACTTATACTCACGGCACCAGTTCCAGTACCCGTGCCCGGAGTGTGCCCCAGCCAGGTGGCGTCATGACTGACGCTCCAGCTTAGTGTGCCGCCCCCGGTGTTGTTGATGGTTACGGTCTGGGCCGCAGGGTTCCCGCCGCCCTGTTGGGCCGTAAAGGAGAGCGCTGTGGGGCTGGCGCCAATGGCTGGTGCCGCGCTGACAATGAAGGAGACGGGGATGGTGACGGGGGTTGCTCCGCCGGTGAGCGTGATGGTGCCGTTATGAGTGCCCACGGTCAGGGAGCCGGTCGCCACAGTCACGGCCATGCTGCCGTTGCCGGTCCCGGAGGTCGCACTGAGCCCCAACCACGGCGTGCTTTCACTGGCGCTCCAGGTCAGGGTGCCGCCGCCGGTGTTGCTGAGGCTGAGGGTTTGCGCGGTGGGGTTACTGCCGCCCTGGGTGGCCGCAAACGCTAGCGTCGTGGGGCTGGCGCCAATGGCTGGAGGCATCGGTGCCGCGCTGATGGCGAAGGAGACGGGGATCGTGACGGGGGTTGCTCCTGGTGCATTCAGAGTAATGGTTTCGCTATAGCTGCCAGGAGTTAAGGCGGTTGTCGCCACACTGACGGTTACTACACCAGTGCCGGTGCCGGAGGCTGGGCTCAGAGACAACCACGCCGCGCTGTCGCTGGCAGTCCAGTTCAATGTCCCGTGGCCGGTATTGTTGATGGTCAGGATCTGGGCCGCAGGGCTGTTTCCCCCCAGTTGAGCTGTAAAGGACAGACTGGCTGGACTCATTCCAATAGCTGGACCGCCTGAAAGTGTTGGGGCCGAAGGTGGCGAAACCAGCTGTGTCAGCCCCGACATCTCGGCAGATAATCTTCGCATCGTCCGTCCGCTGGTACCCCCGTTTCCTGAGGAAGACGAGTTGCCCGCGCCTGCAGCAGCGAGTGGGATGGTTCCGGTCGGCGCTGTGCCAGTTGCCACAAATCCTGTGGAGGCGGCAGTTGATGGTGTGACGCTTATGGGAGCAAGAGGTACGGCTGCTCCGAGACTTCTACGAGGTACTAGCGGTTCCTCGGGTTGAGAAGTTGCGGCATCATGCTGTGGCGACAGCGGGGATGATGTCACGGGGTTCACAGATGAGGAGTCAGATAGAGAAGGCTCAACCGATGCGAGAGGAAGACTCTGTGGCTTTCGAATCAGTCGGTGTGGCTTGCGCGTCGAGGTTTGCGCGTCGATTTTTTCGACGGGCTTTGTCGGGTATCGATAGCCGCTGGTTGCCTTTTCGATGCGCTGTCCTTGAGTAACTGTTCCGCCGTTATCTTGGCTGATCGGCCTTGTCAGTTGCTGAGCAGAAGCAGAAGGAACAGGCTGAACCAGGGATAGGAAGACTGTCATGAAGCCCAGTGAGATCGCGGAAGCCGTAATGCGATGCTGGTGTATCGTGTGGCGCATGGACTTCTCCGTAGTATTGACTCACCCCACAACAGGACGAGCTCATTGAGGGGCGTTTGTCACCAACGTACGAGTGGCAATCCACCCGCACAGAGGGAATGCTGGTTTGGACCTGGATAACTCGTGGCCTTGGGAGCGGGGAAGGCAAGAGCAGTGCCTCGTCGGGCAAAACATACGCAGATCAAGGCTGTAGTCTCGAATCAATTCGTCAAAACAATAACTTGAAGTGGTCAGGTGCTAAGTACCGTGAGGTGGGTATGAAGTGGGACAAGTCCAAGGGCGGAAGGTCACATTGGATCATTTTGAACAGATAATGTTCAAAGCTAAGTATTCATCACAGTAGGATTGGGAAAATCGTGCATCACGCGCTCTGCTGGAGAGGCTATTTGCTGAGAACAGTGGTGAGTGTGGTAGGTTTTTAGATGGTAAGCGAGGCGGCGAAGATTCCCCCCTCTATAAAAACGATCTGGCAGAGGAAGGTGAGGGAGGAGGGTCTGTTTTCGGTTGGTCTCACCAGTCGTGACATGTTTTCCTGATAGACCCGGCGTCGGTAGATGGACGTCCTGATTCTCCCCTACGTTCACCCGAGTGGCTTGCCGACTACGCACACGGCGTTTAGTCGTTTGGAAAGAGGAATTCTCAAGATGGATGGATACAGGCTGTCACAATGAACAGGTACCGGATGCCGTCCTTGCGTCACTGTATTGACGGAAATGCAACATTCTGACATTCTTATCAAAACGGACGGAGGGGGTTTATGTCTCAGGCGAAAGGGCGAAAGATTGCGGTAGTCGGCCTCGGGTACGTGGGCCTGCCAATTGCTGTCGCATTCGGGAAGCGGCAACGAGTGATTGGCTTCGATATCAATAAGCCAAAAGTCGTAGAGTTAGAGAAGGGTTTTGACCGTACCGGTGAAGTCTCTGCTGCGGATTTGAACGCCACGGATGTTCACTACACATGTGAACCCGGCGATCTTAAGGCCGCAGATTTCATCATTGTAGCCGTACCCACGCCCATTAATGAAGCCCTCCAGCCTGATTTGACGGCACTTCGGAAATCATCTGAACTGATCGGGGCCAATCTTTCTCCTGGATCGATTGTGGTCTTCGAGTCGACGGTCTACCCGGGAGCCACTGAAGAAGTATGCCTGCCCATTCTCGAACAGGCCTCGGGGATGAAGTGTGGAGTGGACTTTAAGCTCGGGTATTCTCCTGAGCGCATCAATCCAGGCGATAAAGAGCATACGTTGGAAACGATCATCAAGGTTGTGTCGGCACAGGATGCCGAGTCGCTGGATATTGTCGCCGACACCTATGCACTCGTGGTCAAGGCGGGGATTCACCGGGCCTCGAGTATCAAGGTTGCGGAAGCGGCAAAGGTAATTGAAAATACCCAGCGGGATCTGAACATTGCACTAATGAATGAGTTATCACTTATTTTTCATCGCCTCGGAATCGATACCAAGTCGGTCCTGGAGGCTGCGGGGACCAAATGGAATTTTCTCAAGTTTTCCCCGGGATTGGTCGGCGGGCATTGTATCGGTGTTGACCCCTATTACCTGACGAGCAAAGCTGAATCGGTGGGCTATCATCCTCAAGTGATTCTTGCCGGCAGGCGCATTAACAATGGCATGGGAAAATTTGTCGCTGAACAGACGATGAAGCGGTTGAGTGAGTTGGCTCGGCCGGTCAACGATCTTAAAGTGGCCGTCTTGGGGCTCACGTTTAAAGAAAACGTGCCGGATTTGCGAAATAGCAGAGTGCCGGACATCATTCACGAATTGCGAGAATATGGCGTTCAAGTCCTGGTGCATGATCCGATCGCTCGAGCGGAAGAGGCGGTTGAAGAATATGGAATACATTTGAGCGAGTGGGGTGATCTGAAAGATATTGATGGAATCATCGTGGCCGTTGCCCATCGTCGCTATACAGAGATGGGGTTGCAGGAGCTCCTCGGTCCCCTCCGCAGCCAGCGGGAGGGCGTGGTAATCGATGTGAAATGTGTGCTCGATCAAGCGAAGCTGCCTAAGACGCTCAAGTATTGGCGTTTATAGAAAGTAGCAGGCTCCTCCATGCCCCCCTCTACGAACAGGCGATCCCTCCAAACAGGTCTTCACCTCCCACACTCCTTATCCTGATTCGACTGCACGATTGTTCAGCGGCCCGCGTCGGTGAATCGGCAACCTTTGGGGCGTTCAATTCTGCTGCGTCATTTCCTCATGTCAGCTCCGTGTAGGCGGCTCTTTGCCGGCCGTGCGTCGCACTGCATGTGTCGAAAATGACGGGCTCGCATCGATTTTTCAGAATCAGTGATGTCCGACCTTCCTCATGCAGGCTTGACTGACGACGCATCGGTCGATTCCTGTCAGCTGATTTTTTGATTCTCGTTGCCGGACTTTCAAGAGGCTGATATAGATTTCCTGTGGCACTAGGCCTCAGTCGTGTTCACTTTTTCTCTGTTGCGTTGACCCTGACGTGTGATCAATGAATAACTTAGGTAGTAACATTGTCAGACATGCGGGAATGAGAGCATGGTTTGCGATTGGATCGATGGTGCTCTTTTGCGGGTGCGCCTACCTTGGCTCATCTGACATCAAGCTGGGAGATCGACAGCTCGCAGCAGGCAATTGGGCGGAAGCCAGTCTTGCCTATAAACACGCGCTGAAAGAGGATCCGTTCAATCCCGCGCTACAGAACAAATACACCATGGCTCGAGAACGAGAGGCGGCGGCGTATGAGGAGCGCGGCAGGGCATACCTCAAGGAACATAAACCCGATCTTGCAACGGAACAGTTTAAGCGCGCACTCACCATCGAACCGTCCAGCCTCGATCATCAATCGGGACTGCTTGAAGCCCTTCGCTTGAACGATGCCCGCAGCCAGAATCGAGAGGCAGATCGTCTTGCTCAGCTCGGCCGGACTGATGAGGCGTTGGAGGCCTATGCCAGGGCGGCTGCACTCGATCCTTCATTCAAAGCGCCTCTCGATGGCATCTCTAAACTGACGGAAGAGCAACAGGCGTTGAACCGTGACGATCGGCGAAAGCAACCCGTGACACTCCGGTTTCGCAATGCCGGGCTGAAAGAAGTCCTGGAAGGGATCGGGAAGGCCCAAGGGATCAACCTCATTTTCGACAAGGATGTCAGAAATGATCCGGTGACCATCAGCATTCAGGATACGCCGTTCGAAGAGGCCTTCAATCTCATTCTCACCAGCAATAGCCTGTTCGCCCAGACCGTTTCTCCGGGCGTGATGATCGTCAGCCCTAATACCAAACAGAAACAGGAACAGTATCAAGACTTGATGATCCGGACGTTCTATTTGTCCAATGCCAAAGCGAAAGACATGGTGGTCTTGCTGAAGAGCATGCTCGATTCTAAACGGATGCATGCCAATGAACAGTTGAACACGATCGTCATTCGAGACCAGCCGGAAAAGCTCGAGATGGCCGAAAAGATCATTCTGGCTAACGATCGGATGGACTCCGAAGTGCTATTCGATGTCGAGGTGTTGGAGGTCGATCGCACAGTCGATCAGAGGTGCACAATGGCCGTCGCGTACAAGAAAGAAGAAATTCTCAGCGCGTCCCGAGTGGCGCGGTCCTTCGGGCAGGTGCTGGCCGATCTGAGCGAGAAGCGCCGCCGCCGCGTAGCGGTCGTCAAGAACAACCGCTTGGAGGCGATCCTTCTCCCCATCGAGGATTACGAAACGATGGCGGACGCCCTCGCCCTCCTCGAACATCTTGAGATCTATCGTCTCGTGCAGGAACGGAAAGGCAAGAAACGTCGCAAAGCCATCGGCCTCGACGAGTTATTGAAGGAACACCGCCTTGCCGTATAGGGTGACCCTCACCGCAGAGGCTGCCGACGACTTCCGACACCTCGATGGGTCCCTGAGAAAACCGGTTGCCAAGCTGCTTAAGAAGCTTGAAACCGCCCCGCTCATCGGTGAGCACTTGGGCAATAAGGCAGGCCTCGACCTCACAGGATATTACAAGCTTTATGCGGCAAAGAAGGGGGTCAGAATCGTCTACCGGATAATCGAACAAGCAGTTATTGTGGAAGTGGTCGCGATCGGAAAGCGTGAGGATCTTGCCGTGTACCAAACTGCCCTCAAGCGAATCCACTCAACATCCTAACCAAGCTCCTCTCAGCCTGCCCGAGCCAGTCACATCTACTGTGACGATCCACGGGCGAACTCGGTGGGTGTAGCGCGCCTGGAGCACGTTGCTGCCGTCGTACTCCAACAGAATGTCTTCATTGTCGTAGACATAGCGACGTGTTTGCCCGTTCGCCACCTTTTCAATCCGTCGTCCCAGCCCATCGTAGCGGTACGTGCTCGTATAACGCTGGCGTCGGCGTGCCGGCCACGAAGTCGTCCACCTTCGTGAGTCGGTTCTCCGCATCGTAGGTGTACTGGGTAAAGTTGCCGGTGGCCAACAGCGTCTTGCGCGTGAGATTCCCATTGTCGTGGTACTGATAGCTGTGCGTCGCATCGGCGGTCAGTTGGTTCCCGGCGTTGACGACGCTGCCGCCCGTGGTGCGATTCCCCACCGGATCATAGGCGAAGGCTTGCGGCGTGGCGAGGAGCGGATGGCTGGCACTCGTGAGTCGATCCAACGGGTCATACCCAAACGCCTGGCTGCCGCGTCGATCCATGAGACTCGTCCGATTCCCCACCGGGTTGTAGGCGTAGGCGGCCTGGTTAATTTGCGTCGCACTCGCCACAATCTGATGGAGGATGTTCGTCACCTGACTAGCGGGATCGTATGGTAAGCCCTGTGCGGGTTTGTCGTAGGTGAGGATTATCGCCTGATACTGGGCTTAGAGAAAAATGAGGAGCTAAATAAGTTAGGATGCCAAGAACACATACCAATGCTGTTCCCCTGTAACCTGCTTGTGTTTCTGAGTTCTTTTGAGCAATCTTTGGCTCTCATCATAGATGTACCCGGAAGATGATCCCAACGCCCCCCCTGTACTCATCGTAATGTAAATAGAGTTGTCTCTTGTCACTGAGAATGTCGTTAACTCGAGTTCCTGCGCCAATTGCGTTATTCGCATAAGCTGGTTTTTCGATGAGGAGAACTTCTCCAGTGATTCAGGTATAGAGGCAAACTGGTCGTCCTTCAGAAGGAACTGTGTCGTAGCTGCACTGTACCCTTTAATGCTCGTTGTCGCGGCTACCTGTGCCGTAAGTGTTTTCAACTCGTTAAGTTGCTGATGACGAGCGGAAAACTTCTGGTCTAACCCATCCAAAGAATACTCGCCAGTACAGGCAGTCACACTGCAAAAAAGTAGCAGCGCAGGTGAGGCCATCTGCCAAAGCGACTTACTTAGGCAACGGACATTCATTGGGACACTGATGAACAAAGTATCCTCCGTCAAAATCTGTCATCCCTTCACGAATCCAAAGTTGATCTTCACGATAATCGCCGTAAGGGGAATCTCCCCATGGCCATCCTTCTCCGTTATGCCAGCCTCTGCCTTTCCAAAGATCACCCAAGAGC
Organism: Nitrospira sp.; assembly: GCA_005116945.1. Lineage (GTDB taxonomy): Bacteria > Nitrospirota > Nitrospiria > Nitrospirales > Nitrospiraceae > Palsa-1315. The sequence goes on along the minus strand of SWDH01000002.1, from coordinate 11,296 downwards.
TGATAGGCGCCAGGACCGCGAAGGGTTAGACCAACGGATGTATCCCTAGCCGCCATCAATACCCCATAGTGATAGTTTCCATATGGCTTATATTTGTCATCTAGTCGCTTGGGATCCCACTTTCCTCCTTCGCTGAAGTTCGCGACAAGATCCCACCAACCCATATTCCTAATCCGTCTGATATCTTCACAAATATCCTCACCTGGAGGGGATGGCGGGGCTATCAATCCAAGCGGATCAGTAAAAGCTGCCGGATTGTTATTGACATATGCGTAAAGATTGACTCCCGCCAAGATCCCAAGAGGATCGGCATGAATAAATCTACCGATCGAAGGATCGTAGTACCGCTCACGGTAGTAGTACAGCCCGCTTTCGCTGTCGAATTCCCGTCCCGTGAATGTATAGGGCTGTTCAACGGTGCCGGGGGATTCGAGAATGTTTCCGTAGGCATCGTAGCTGTAGCTCTTGGCTGTTACGCCAGCCGCATCGGTCAAGTCGGTCACGGTCCCCAATCCGTCTTGATGATAGAAGAACGTGCTGCTGCTCTTGGTGACGGCAATCGGCTCATCGATCCCCGGCCCGTGGGTGTAGCGAGCTTGCAGCACATTCGCGCCGTCGTACTCCAACAGGATGTCCTCGCCATCGTAGACGTAGCGTTTCGTCTGGCCGTTGGCGACCTTCTCGATTCTTCTGCCCAGCCCGTCATACCGATAGGTGCTCGTCGCCGCTGCGGTCGGATTCCCCGCCACGAAGTCCTCGACCTTCGTCAGCCGATTCTCGGCCTCGTACGTGTACTGCGTAAAGTTCCCCGTCGCGAGCAGGGTCTTGCGGGTCAGGTTCCCGTTATCGTCGTACTGATAACTGTGCGTGGCATCCGCCGTGAGTTGGTTCCCGGCGTTCACCACCGAGCCGCTCGTCGTGCGATTGCCGACCGGATCGTAGGCGAACGCCTGCGGCGTCGCGAGCAGCGGATGGCTCGCACTTGTGAGCCGATCCAGATTGTCATACCCAAACGCCTGGCTTCCCCTGCGATCTGTCAGACTGGTCCGATTCCCCACGGGGTTGTAGAGATAGTCCGCTTTGTTGATCTGGGTCGCGCTCGCCACAATTTGGTGGAGGATAGCGGTGACCTGGGAAGCGGGATCATAGCTGTAGGTGGTCTGCGTGCCGTTGGGCAAGGTCATGCTCGTGCGGCGGCTCAGGGCGTCGTAGGCGAAGATAGTGGTGCTGGTTGGACCCGCACAGGTTGTCCCAGCCAGATTCGCCTGAATTTCCGCTCCGGTGAGTGCCCGATTGTAGATCCGCACGTCATCGACCTGACCTGGCACGGCATGCGCGCCCCCGGCCCCATTATAGGTCCACCAATCCCCGAGCGTCACATGGGTGTTGGGGGTCGCAAACACGGCAATCGGACTGCCAGTGGAGGTGGCCACCTCCACGCCATCGACATACAAGTGCATGGCACCGGTACTGTGGTCATAGACCCCGACCACATATTGCCATTGATTCAACGGTGCCACGGTGGGAGCCGTGACTCTCCGCTCAGGCGCCCATGTTCCATTGGTATCGAGCGCAAACCACCACATGCCGTCCCGAGTCCGCCCCAGCATCCACGTGGCGCCGATACTTGCGTAGCGGCTCACAATCCCTTCGTCGATGCCATTCCCTAAGGCCGCCGCCGTTGGGCGAACCCAGGCCGCCAATGTCATGGAGGTATTCGTGAGCAAGAGATTCGAGGCCGTGCCCATATCCACATAGTCGTCGAATCCATCGAACTGGAAGCCTTGTCCGACCTTGCCCGGGGCGAATGTGGCCCCGTTCTGGAGGATTCCATGATTCAAGCCTTGACTGTCGAAGGCGGTCCCCTCGCCCTGCCACCAACTGATGAGGCCGCTTGGTGGCGCTTGGCACGACGTGAGGGATGCGGGACTGGTCATCGTGGTCAGCCGATTCAGGATGTCGTATTGGTATGTGGTCGTCGACACGGCATTGGCATCTGTCAGGCTGATGCGCTGTCCATTCTTGTCATACTGATAGCTTAACGCGACGGCCGGTTGGTTCGGCGAGCCGTCGGTCTTCACCGTGGTGAGCCGATTGGCCTGGTCATAGGTCATGGTGAGCGCACTGTCCGGGTCTATCACGGTGAGCAGATTGCCCACCGGGCTATAGGTGTAATTGGTGACCTGTGAGTCGGGGAGCGTTTTGCTCAGCAATTGATTCACCGCATCGTAGGCGAAGCTGATCGTCTCCGCCTTCGGCGCTATCCGAGTGAGCAGGTTGTCGTTCCCGTCGTAGGTGTACTGCTCCACCTTGCCCAGGGGATCGGTAGTATTGGTCAACCGATTGCGATCGTCATACGCGAAGGTGGTGACTTGGTTTTTGGCATCTTTCACGGTGAGCAGATTGCCGTTGCCGTCGTAGGTATAGACCGTCTCACCCACGAGCGGATCAATGACTTTCTTCAGCCGGTTCTTGACATCATACTCGAAGCTGGTCACACGGCTGAGGGCATCCGTGCTCGTGGCCACGTTCCCCGCGCTGTCGTAGGTGAGGGCCGTCGTGCGATTGAGCGGATCGGTCGTGGTGAGCAGGCGACCGAGGGTGTCGTAGGTAAAGGTGGTCGCCGGATTGGCTGGATAGAGTGCATCGCGCGTTTCGGTCAAGAGGCCTTGGGCGTTGTAGAAGAACTGCATGACCTTGTTGTCCGCATCGGTGATGGTGAGGGGGTGCCCTTCGCAGTGTAGATGGAGGTGCGCACGTCGCTATGCTATACTCTGTCCGGCTGAAAAGAAAGGACGGGACGATGAAAGCCGTGAAGTACACCAAAGAGGGCGTGGTGATTCCCTCGGCCTGGGTCAAAGGTTGGGGCACGCCGATGTCTGTCCGGCGGGGAACCCACATGGTGATTTTGGAATCGCCGGAACGCAAGGCCAGTCGCCAGCGACTCGGGCGGATGATTCGGAAGCTACGCCGCGCCGCTCAGGAGCTGGGTCCTCTCACCCCTGAGCAAATTGCCGCCGAGGTCGCGGCCGTGCGAACCCACCGTGCGCGTCGTCCTTGATACGAACATCATCGTGTCCGGGCTGATGTCCGAGACCAGCCCACCCGCGCAGATCCTCAACGCCGTCCGAGTGGGACAGGTGGTGGCTGTGATGAGCGAGGCCACTTTTGCTGAACTGGAGAAGGTACTCCACCGTCCGGCCCTTCAGCGCTACTTCACCCACACTACGATCACGCCCACAGCATTTCTGGCCGACTTACGAATCCACGCAGACCTGGTTATCCCCGTCTCGAGTACGGCACCCATCCGTGATCCGCGCGATCGCGTGTTTCTGGATCTGCTGACGGCGGAACCCCCACCGCACTACTTCGTCACCGGGGACCAGGATTTCGAGGCCTCGCACTACAGCGGGGTGCCCGTCATCTCCGCTGCGAAGTTTGTGCGGCTCCTTACGCGCCGCTAAGTTCGCTCCTGCCGATCCCCAACACCAGGACAAAGGACACCCATGACACGATGGCTGGGGCAGTTGTGCGCGATGGGACGACGAATCTGGCAATGGTTGCTGTCATGGCTCCATCACCGGGCCCACCGGCGACCGCGGACACCTCGCGCGGCGGGAGTGATCCCTCGGAGAATCTTCGCCCCGCCCAAACCCAAGTGGGTCCGCCAAGAAATCATTCGTTTGAAAGCGCTGATGCCGCAGGCGGGGTGTCGGACAGTAGCCCATCACTTCAATCGGCGGTGGCAATACCGGAGACAGATGACGGTGAGCAAGACCTATGTGGCGGACACCCTATGGCGAAACCAATACTTGGTCTCTGAAGCCCGACGGAAGTTGAAACATCGTGTGCCACGCCCGATGCGGCGCAATCAGGTGTGGGGCTGCGATTTGCTGGTGAAGACGGATCGACAGGGGCAGCCGCATCTCGCGCTGGCGATCCTCGATCATGCGAGTCGGGCGTGCCTCCGATTGCAGCGACTGTCGGACAAGTCATCGTGGACGTTGCTGCAGGAACTGCTTCAGGCGGTGAAGCGCTATGGCCGGCCCACGTTCGTGCGGACGGACAACGAAGCGGTGCTGGTCTCGCGCGTATTCCGATTGGGCCTGTGGTTGTTGGGCATCCGCCCGCAACGCATCGAGCCCGGGTGCCCCTGGCAAAATGGGCGAGTGGAACGGTTCATTGGGACGGTGAAACGGGAGTTAAGACATGAGGCGCTGACAGGCGGCCACGAATTCGACCGCAGGCTGACAGCGGTTCGCACTTGGTACAACCACGAACGGCCCCATGATCATCTGCAGGGGCGGACACCGGCGGAAGTCTGGGCTGGGATCGATGTGTTTGCGGCGAGGCCGGGTTAGTGGTCACAAGGCTAGCAACGGGAGACGAAGATCGAGTAACAGAACATGTGTCCGGTGCGGTATGTCTGAAATCGGGCGATTGTGGGAGTGATGAGACGATAAAGACGCGGACGGCAGAAGAAATCGTGATCCGATGATGAAATAGTCGCCGTTAGCAAGGCTAAATCGGCTTGAGCCGAGGCAAACTGCCGGCGAGTCGAACGAAAATCCCCTACCGGATAAGCGGACGGGACACCTTGGCGGTGGAGCTGCCTCAACACCTACAGGCACCTCGAAAATTTGGGGTCGTGGAAAATTTGGGGTCGCGTCTTGTAATCATACATTGCTGCGACAATCTGCCTGATTTGCAGTTGTGTTCAGCCGAACCCACAGGTTGCTGGATCGGTATCGACTTCTAACGCCACATGGTTGCGGCGCGCCCTCGATGACGGCCATGATTACAGGGGCGGGCGGCTTGGCGTCGAGTCATTCAGACTGCCTTCGCACCCGAATTGAGACGCATCACCGGTGCCACTATACCGGACCATCCTCGCGGAGCAAACAGTATTCACCATTGCAGGAGGCATCGACCCCGCACTGGCCGAGCAATCTTGAATTCACGGTGCCGCCTTCGTATCCGTATCGAGTCTTTACACATGGAGAACATACTTCAACCTGCGAGCAGGACGTACAAAATTCACCAATACTGGAGGAGTAGATCTTGTGCTGGCCTGGCCACACTCTCTTAAGGGCTCCCCCGGATTTCTTTACTGCGCCTCACTCCTATTCGTGCTTGAGCTTGACCGTGGCCAAGGAAATCCGATTCGTGCCGGTTGTGTTCCAGTTAACGATGTGCACCGTGTGGGTGGGGTGGTGTTGGCTGGTGGCCCGCAGGGCGAATATATTATTGGGGCCGGATTTCCGAACGTATGAGCAGCATGCGGAATGGGGGCGGTAGTCACGTGCGGCGCCACATCTACGGGAGCACTCTTGGCTGTGCGGCGCTGTTCACACATGTTGTCTTGACAGTGTGGTCGTGGCTTCAGTACTATACCTGCACCTTTAATGCTCATCCTGCGAGGTGAGTAAGGAGTGCTCATGGGCTTCAATGGGGCGCGGGTCGATCGGTACATCTTCACCTTCTTGTCGGATCGCGACGGGAGGGTTTTTTTATGCCTACAGGCTGTTGATAAAGTCCGCCAGCATCGTTCTCGCGTCGCTCAGAGGCTCAACGTACCGAAGCGTACGCCTCGCCTCTTCGCTCGCTGCGGCCTTGCTGGACGGAATTTTTGAGCATCCTGTATAACGTGAAGTGTGAAGCGCGAGAGATGAAGCACGGATTTGATGCGATGAGAATGAGGTGGTGATGGCGGGCGGTGACCGACAACTTGAGCGGCTGGTGATGGATGCGGGAGATATTGCGCGAGCGGTCACCCGTATTGCCCATGAAATTCTCGAACGCAACAAGGGCATCAAAGATTTGGCGCTGGTCGGCATTCGAACCGGAGGGGTGCATCTGGCCCATCGCTTGGTGAAGCGGATCCAAGAGATCGAAGCGGCATCGGTGCCGATCGGCGAGCTGGATATCACCCTCTATCGGGACGACCTCTCGTTGCGGAAGGAGCAGCCGATTCTCCGCAAGACATCGGTCCCATTCGATGTGTCCGACAAAGTGATTGTGCTGGTCGATGACGTCCTGTTTACCGGGCGAACCATTCGCGCGGCGATGGATGGATTGATCGATTTGGGGAGACCTGAAGAAATTCAATTAGCCGTGCTGGTCGACCGGGGTCATCGGCAGTTGCCGATTAAGGCAACGTACATCGGAAAAAATATTCCGACGTCGCGAGAGGAAAATATCCATGTGCTGTTGGAAGAAGAAGGCGAAGATGATCGGGTGGTGATCTTCAAGGCCTAACAGGATGTGAGAACGACGCTGGCGGACTTTTCAGCATCCGCTAGGTGTGGAGGGAACGATGAGCCTCAAACGCAAAGACCTCTTAAGCCTCGCCCCTCTGTCGGTGGATGACATTCAGTTGATTTTGGAAACCGCTGATTCGTTCAAGGAAGTGACCGGTCGGGAGATCAAGAAAGTTCCGGCGCTCCGTGGGCGTACAGTGGTGAATCTTTTCTTTGAGCCCAGCACCAGGACGCGCACGTCGTTCGAGTTGGCGGCAAAACGGCTGAGCGCAGATGTAATCAATTTTTCACCATCGTCGAGCAGCGTCGTCAAAGGGGAAACGTTGCTCGACACGGCGCGGAATATCGAGGCGATGCAGGCGGATATTATCGTCTTGCGTCATCCGTCGGCCGGCGCAGCCGAGGCCCTCGCAGTCGGCGTGAAGTCTTCTGTGATCAATGCCGGAGACGGATGGCATGAGCATCCGACCCAAGCCCTCTTGGATTTGTATACGATTCGCGAGCGCGGGTTGTCGTTTGAGGGGCTGAGGGTGGCGATCGTCGGAGATGTGGCGCATAGCCGTGTGGCGCGTTCGAACATTCACGCGCTCGCGAAGTTGGGCGCGGAGATTCGGCTGGTCGGCCCCCCGACGATGCTGCCTCGTGGCGTGGAGAAGCTGGGCGCGCGCGTCTACTACAATCTCGACGAGGCGTTGCGCGGTGTGCAGGTCATCATGATGTTGCGATTGCAGCTCGAACGGCAGGGGATTGCGCTGTTCCCGACCATCCGTGAATATGCGCGGCTCTATGGGCTGACAGCCGAACGGGTCAAGTTGGCCGACCCTGGCGCGATTGTCATGCATCCGGGTCCGATTAATCGCGGGGTCGAGATCGCGCCGGAGGTGGCGGATAGTTTGTCGTCGGTGATTCTGGACCAGGTGGCGAACGGCGTGGCGGTTCGCATGGGTATTCTCTATCTCATGTCAGGAGCAAACTGAATCGTGGCTATTCATATCGCAGGCGGACACGTGATCGACCCAGGACGGTTCAATGGTGTAGCCGATGTGCTGATCGACAAAGGGCAGATCGTTGCGGTGGGGCCTCACCTCAAGGTTCCCGCAGGGGCTACCAAGATTGATGCCACGGGGCGATTGGTGCTCCCGGGATTTGTCGACCTCCATGTTCATTTCCGGGAGCCGGGTTTCGAATATAAAGAGTCGATCCAGAGCGGTGCGGCGGCGGCGGTGGCCGGTGGGTTCACCTCGGTCTGTTGCATGCCCAATACGAATCCCGTGAATGACAACCAGGCGATTACGGAATTCATGCTCGATCGCGCGCGGGCAGCCGGGCTGGCGAACGTCTTTCCGATCGGCGCAATCACGAAAGGTTCGGAAGGGAAGGAATTGGCTGAGATTGGCGACTTGCGGCGTGCCGGCTGTGTGGCGATTTCGGACGATGGAAAGCCGGTGATGAACAGTCTGGTCATGCGGCGGGCGATGGAGTATGCCTTGGCCTTCGATGTACCGGTCGTCGATCATTGCGAGGACTTGCATCTCGCCGAGGGTGGCTGTATGAACGAAGGAGCCATCTCAACAGAGTTGGGGCTCCCTGGGATGCCGGCGGCGGCGGAAGATGTCATGGTGGCGCGTAATGTTGCCTTGGCGGAGCTGACTGGGGCTCGGCTGCATCTGGCGCATATCAGCACAGAGGGATCGGTCCGGATGGTACGGGAGGCCAAGTCCCGCGGACTTCACGTCACAGCCGAAGCCTGCCCGCATCATTTTACGATCACGGAAGAAACGGTCCGAGGCTACAACACCTATGCCAAAATGAATCCCCCGCTTCGGACGTGGAAGGATGTGCAGGCGATCAAGGACGGTCTCCGCGATGGCACAATCGACGTCATTGCCACGGACCATGCTCCACATGCGTCCCAGGAAAAACAGCTGGGATTTACCGAAGCGCCGTTCGGGATCGTCGGGCTGGAGACGGCGCTGCCGTTAACCTTTGCACTGGTCGATGAAGGGGTCTTGTCGTTGGAGTCGGCAGTCGATAAGTTGAGTACGGCGCCGGCGAAGGCGTTTGGATTGGCCAAAGGCACGTTGGCGGTTGGAGCCGATGCCGATGTGGCGATTGTCGATCAACAGGAACAATGGGAAGTCGATCCCGCCACGTTTCGTTCAAAGAGCCGAAACACCCCCTTTGCCGGATGGAAGGTGAAGGGCAGGGTGAGGACGACGATCGTGGGTGGCCGGATCGTGTTCGAGGCCGGCCAGGCAGAGAAGTAGCCCCGTGTCGCGTACGTCCCGTTGGGGGATGATCTGCTGCCTCACGCTTGAATGGCTGGCCCTTGGCCTGTGGGTCGGCGGCGGCGTGGTGCTCATTGGAGCGGTGATTCCAGCAGTCTTTAACACGTTCGGCGGGCAGGATTTAGGCGGACTCTTTGTGACGCGGGCGTTTGAGGGCTTTCATCGCTTCATGATTGGATCACTAGCTGTGTTAGGGGTGGCATTGGGGTATCGCCGTTGGAGCGGACACCCGGCGATGGCGATCGGTCTGGGTGAGCTAATCGTATTGGCCGGGATGGCAGTGATTGCAGGACTGATTATTCTGTGGCTCCATCCCACTGCTGTAGCGCTTCAAGCGCAGGCCTTCGCGACGCATGAGGAGGCGGCGAAGAAAGAAGCCTTCGAAGCCTTGTTTCGAATACTGAAGCCGATTCGCTGGATCTATATGGTTGACCTTGTCTTGGGGGTTCTCTTAATCGGCATCAAGGCAAAACGGTCTCTCCACCGGGACGGAGCAGTCGCGTGAAAAAAGCCTGGCTGGCATTGGCGGACGGCACGATGTTCGAAGGTCGTGCCCTCGGATATGAAGGGGAAACGGTGGGAGAAGTCGTGTTCAACACGGCCATGACTGGATACCAGGAGGTCCTCACCGATCCCTCGTATAAGGGACAAATCATCACGATGACCTCTTCCCATATTGGAAACTATGGGATGACACCGGAGGATGCCGAGTCACGGCAGGTGTGGGCTGAGGGATTTATTGTGAACGAGGCCAGCCGACTTTCCAGTAACTGGCGCAGCCGACAGCTGGTACAAGACTATTTGCATGAGGCAAAAATTGTCGGCATCGAGGGGTTGGATACGCGAGCGTTGACCCGGCACTTGCGCGAACATGGATCACAGCAGGGTCTCATTACCCATGTCGATGGAGATCCACGGCGAGCTGTCGGGAAAGCACAGGCTGCGCCGAGCATCGTTGGGCGCGATCTGGCGACAGCCGTGACGTGCAAAGAGGCCTATCGGTGGACGGAGGGAACAGGCGAGTGGGCACCGTCGCTCGGCGGCAAGCCTCGGGCCGATGGGACGAAGCGGTGGCATGTGGTCGCCTATGATTTCGGGGTCAAACTGAATATTCTTCGCCGGCTGGTCGATGTGGGCTGTGACGTGACCGTCGTGCCGGCCTCAGCCACTGCGGCGCAGGTTAAAGCCCTCAAGCCCGATGGGGTTTTTCTGTCGAATGGTCCTGGGGACCCTGAAGGAGTGCCCTATGCCGTTGAGGCTATGCGGCAATTGATAGGGCGTCATCCGATTTTCGGTATTTGTTTAGGGCATCAAATTCTCGGCCTTGCGCTGGGGCTGAAGACGTATAAGTTGAAGTTTGGCCATCATGGGGCGAATCATCCGGTTATGGACCTCCGAACGAGACGAGTCGAAATCACCTCGCAAAACCACAATTTCGCCGTCGCCATGGCTCATCCGGTCCGTGAGATGCCAGAACGACTGCCCGTCATCGAGACATCTTTTGGTCAAGTTCTGGTGACCCATCTCAGTTTGAACGATTGCTCGATTGAAGGATTGGCCGCTGTCGATCACCCGGTTTTTTCCGTGCAGTATCACCCCGAGGCGTCCCCCGGGCCTCATGATTCTGCGTATTTATTCAACGCATTCATTCAGCTAATGGAGACACAGCATGCCTAGACTGTCCTCAATGCTTATTCGAATCTGCCTTCTTGCCGTCGTCGCGCTGCAAGCCGGGTGCGTGACAGTCAATCTCATCGAGCCTTCGGGGCCAGTGAAGGAAACGCAGCTCAGCGGCACGGGCGATGGGAAAGTGCTGTTGCTCGACCTGTCAGGGGTCATCAGCTCGCAAGATAAGGAGGGTCTCGTTCCGCATCCAAATATGCTGGCGACGTTCAAGGAAGAGCTGACGAAGGCCGCGAAGGACGAGAAGATCAAAGCCGTGGTCGTTCGTATCAATAGTCCGGGCGGAACCGTGACTGCCTCGGACATTTTGTATCACGAGTTGCGGGAGTTCAAGATCAAGAAGAAAATCCCCGTGATCGCTTCGATGATGGATGTGGCAGCGTCAGGGGGCTACTATCTGGCCATGGCCGCGGACAATATTTTGGTCCATCCCTCGACGGTCACGGGCAGTATCGGCGTCATTATGTTGACCGTCAATGCAAGGGGATTGCTTGAAAAAGTGGGCGTCGAGGCCAGCGCCATCACGTCCGGCCCCCGTAAAGATATGGGCTCACCGTTCCGAGTGATGACACCGGAGGAGCGAGGGATTTTTCAAAGCGTGATCGATTCGTTCTATCAACGGTTCTTGGCGGTGGTGCAGGAGGGGCGTCCCAATCTGTCGGCCGAACAAATTAAGAAACTGGCGGATGGACGGATTTATTCCGGAGATCAGGCCAAGGCGGCAGGCTTGATTGACGACATTGGATATCTCGAGGATGCGGTTGAGTTGGCCAAGAAGAAAGCGGGCCTCACAGAGGCACGGGTTGTGACCTATGGACGGCGAGGGGAGTATCAAAATAATATGTACTCGCGTCTGTTCGGGACGAGTACGGGCCTCACCGGGTTAGCCAATTTAGATGTCTTGTCGATGGTGCGGGGTGGCACACCGCAATTCATGTACCTCTGGATGCCATAATCGTTAGTTCTCATTGACTGATGTGTCGGATTGTATATGAGACCTGATCCGCCATGATTCAATCATCAGATCGCCGAATCGAGCAATTCTTCTCGACGCCGATTGGCCGA
>SWDH01000019.1 GCA_005116945.1 Nitrospira sp. | reverse complement strand
CCCGGCGTTCACCGCAATACTATCCCGATAACTGACGAACAACCTAGCTCTCTGCGTAGCGAGAATCGATGCCTGCAATCGTTGGGCTTGGACATAGAGCGGATCGAATTGTATCCCTCGCCGTTGCAACGACTCTGTCTGAAACCCGTACAGCTGATGCACGCCTTCCACAGTGTTTTCGCACCTGCTCTCCACACCGAGCTTTTCGGCCTTACGGATGTCGTTTCGCCTGGTCGATTTAAAGGTCTTCCAGATATCGTCCATCGGGAGGGATAGATCAAGATAGAACTCTACGCGGTCAGTACGCGTATCGGAAACCGTGGGTAGCACTTTCACGCTATTCGGCGATTCATACGAACAGATTTCTAGTTGAAAGACACCTTGGGCTCTCAGATTTTTTTCCAGCACATGCATCATCGCCGGCTCAAGCTCGGAATACCCTTCTTTGGTCGCAGGTAATGCACCGACAATCGCGGTCTTGCACAATCGGGAAAACGGCCAGAGTCTCGGCGACGAAACGATGCAGACTGCGATCCCAACACACTCACCGTTCGGAACAAACGCCTTGACAAAAATGGGTATTGTCCCCCGCTCTCGATTCGTCTCCAACATCGCATAGGCGTAGCAATGGAAAAACGATCCGCCAAGGCTTAGAGCCAGTCGATCCCATTCTGCTTGATCGACATTCGAATGATACTCGATCTTCTCTAGCAGCATAACGTGTGGCTCTATGTTTCGAGCGGTCGCACGAGTCTGAGAAATACCCTGGCGGCACAACAGACCTATTGGGCCGATCCCCTGACTTTTTGCTCAAGCATATGGGAATCAATAAAGAATTTACATGCCCAATTAAGGTACTCATAGGTCCCGTACAAGCCATCGACGGGGAACGACCCTTTGATGCCCCCACGAACGCTCGGCAGCCCATCATGCCGCATCGACCGCCTGACGTACCGGTTTGCCACAAACGCAGCATCACGGTACCGCGTATCTCCTGTATCCTGGAACAACAGAAGCCAGCAATGAGCAATCTGCACTATCCCTGTGAGACAGGCCCACGAGACGGTCCCATGCCACTGAGGGTCCAGCCGACCCGGCAGAAACCCGTCTGCCCTCAGAACAGATAGTAACGCATCGGCAGTTTTTCTAGAGGCCTGCAAGAACGATGGTTCCTTGGAAAACCGATAGGCTTCAACGATGCCGCGCAGTACATACCCTATTGTATGAGTTAAGGGTTGTGTGGGGTCTGACAAACAGCATTTGGCAAACCAGCCGTTCCCCTGCTGCTGCTGCAAGGCCCATCGCACGTTGGCGAGCGCCGCTTCTCCATATTCCCTGCTGTTCTCGACGCGTGCCGCTTCCATCAGCCCCCATGCGACATGTGTCTCATAGGCTTTTTCGCCCGGCTCCGCGAACGGCGAGGGATGCTTCCTCCAGCAGCCGTCGGGATCCTGTGTTTTCACAAGCCACTCCGCCGCACGGCGAAGCGGCTCTCGATACTGATCGCCGAATTCTTGAACGCCACTGGCCAACCCCAGCAAGATCTGCCCGGTATTAAACGTCGTCGGGACCACCGGTGTAGCATCGACCGTTCCTGCCTGGAATCCGCCATCTGGAAGTTGGATGGCACGGAGCCAGTCCAACATCCGTCTTGCACGCCGGCTCAACACCTCGTCGTTCTTCGCATGAGAATAGGCCAGCATCGTCGGGATGATATAGCCGGTCGTCTCCGGATATGAGGGCCCCCACCCGTCGATCAGGCTATAGTGCCGAGCCACACCACCATCATTGGTCGAGGACGAATCTTGTGCCCGACCGAGCCATGCCATGGCCTCGCCTATCGCTTGATCGATTCCCGGATCACAATCGGGCAAGCCTGCTCGATCGTGTTGAAGCTCTCGTTTTGCCTCTGTGGGAAGGAGTACGTACTCCTTGGCAAACCGCAGTGGCTTTAACAGACTCCCGACAAATCCCATAACACCACAATTTAGATTGAAATCACTGACTGTACCTCAGTTGGGAAACGCGCCTTTCCCATCACAGGGCCACCATCAACTCTGTATCGGTTTCCTGAAAACGAGAACGATCGCCCATGAATTCCAGAATGCTGACGCAGGCAGTCTGCAAGAAACGCCCTAATTGTCCTTCGCCCTGTCGGAGTTCGAAACGCGTTCTGGAGTTTTCTTTCGCAGTTTATTCCAGAGTGCATTGACTAACCCTCGCGGGTGAGACCGCACAAGTATAGAAAACGCTTGAGCGGCACGTTGCCAATTACATTTTTCGATTTCGCTTAGAATTTGTTCTATCAGTCCTCTCTCGTAGAGACGTTGCCGGAAAAGAATCCCACTATCGAGGGCCTCGCTGAAAATCGCATTTCGTTTTACAAAATCCCGCTGCATCCTTAGCACCCTAAGTGAGTTCCTCAACATGATATCGTATTTCAGAGAATTTTGTGCACTATGCCTACGGTAATCTGCAATGATTTCGTGATGACAGTATATCGGGTAGGTCCTCGCAATACGGAGAAATATCTCTAGATCTTCACACATTGAAACGTCCAGGCGAAACGCACCCAGTTCCTGAATGGCCTGCCGCTTGAACATCACCACGTGCGGTGGACCGATGAAATTTCGGCGGAGCAAGGTCGCATAGTGATCAGGGGAAGGCCGGCAATCATGCATGTGCCACGTGTCTTCGGCGCCAAACCATCGATAGTCACCACACACGAACCCGGCGTCCGGGTGTTCCTCAAACGCATTAAGATTTGCGCGAAGATGATTGGGGAGAAGACGGTCATCTGCATCTAAGAAAACAAGATACGTCCCCGAAGATGCCTGAATCCCACTATTACGGGCAGCACCAAGCCCTCGGTTGTCTTGGCGCAGATAGCGGACCGAAGGATATCGTCTAACCACTTGAGCAGTGTTATCCGGCGAGCCATCATCCACCACGATGATCTCAAAATGTGGGTAACTTTGCGCCAACACACTCTCAATGGCTTCCCCAAGGAATTGAGCTTGTCGAAAACAGGGAATGATGATACTAACCAGTTCCATGTTTAGTTATCAGTCCTCAAGTGATTAGGAAGCACTTGTGAATTTAGCGTACCATGAGGAGCATTCTCCCGCGTGTAGAATGGCTTTTGAACTTCCTCCTTATACTGATCAACTGTATATTCACATCTCCATTGCGCAAGCACATCCTTTACCTCTCGCCTACTCATTCGCATGGGCATCTCTTTCTGTTGAATCCGCAAGATCGCTGCAGCAATCTGAATAGGTTCTCTATCGATTACAGATTCCCTAATGCTGGTCTCTCTCACCCCAATGGTTGGCATTCCGCACGCCATAGCTTCAGACCGTTTGCTCATCCCGGCAGCCTCAATTGCCAAGTAGTGTGGTTTGGCCCTGACGATCCTCCCCTCGCAGATCAGCATCAGCTCGACCTTAAATGAGAGATGTTGAAATATCTCATTATATGAACGCCTTACCAGCACCCCTTGAATTCAAGGTTGAAGTGCAACACCTGGAGCCCGAGCGAAGACTTCGGCTG
>SWDH01000018.1 GCA_005116945.1 Nitrospira sp. | reverse complement strand
TGACCCATATCCTCCCGCGTCGCATCAGTCGGTGGTTGCGGGGGAGGGGATTCGGCCTCGTCGGCTTCTTCAGACTCCTCGAACATGGGTTACGGTTGCCTGGGCGCTCCACAGCTACCGAGATACCACGGCGCTGACCAGGACACGTCCGGTGTCCTATCCAGAATTGGCGAAAACAATCGGTAAACATGAGGATTCGGTGCGTCGGGTGGTGCTCCAATTGATCGATAACGGTCTCTTAGTGCGAACCTCCCTGTTGCAGTATAGTTCGGGAGGGTCCATTTATAGTTTTGGCGAAGCCTTCCCTTCGCTATTAGTGGCGCAGCCGGCGCACAAAACAGCCGCTCGCACCTTCACCACACACTCTCTGCAAGACTCTCTGCGCGCGCCTAGTAGTAGTAGTTTTCTTTCTAATCAAGAACTACTACAAGAAGAAGTGCCTGTGGATAACTTGATTCTGACGGCACCGTTTGAAGAACTTGATCGCCGCTCGCTACTTCCCTTCGTTAAGCAGATGCCCTCATTGGGCTATCTTCAAGATTTCATCGATAAGGTCGCGGCGGTGATTGAACAAAAGAAACTCTCACCGAAGCCGATTGCGGATCCGGTGGCGTTTCTCTTTGGTTGCTTAAAGAAAATGGAAATCAACCCGCCGCCTGGATGGAAGAGTCGGGCCGTCCGGATGTTAGAGGAAGAAGAGCGCCGGCTCAAAGTTGAAGCTGAGGAATTGCGAGCAGCAGGCAGTCGAGTGGAGCGACAGCGGTGTGAGCTGTACTTCTTACGATTGTCTCCTGAACAACAGGCCGAGATCACGCGCGAGACGGACGCGGTAGGGGAGAGGGATATTCCAATGATTCAAGAAGCGAAACGAGAGCAACGGTATCTGGAACTCATTCGCGCATTGATGCGCCAGGAGACGACGACATCGAGCCGGTAGGGGAGCGATCGGTCAGTATTTTCTCACAAGTGTGTGTGGAGGACGAAGGGGGACGTATGGCGATACGAATCAGCATTGCGAATCAAAAAGGGGGCTGCGGCAAGACGTCGACGGCCATTAATCTGGCGGATGCGCTGCGGAGAATGGGATACAAGGTGTTGTTTGTGGATTGTGACGCCCAGGCGAACGCGACGAAATTGTTACAGATGCAGCCGGAAGCGAACCCGGGCGTGACGGAACTCATTCTGAATCCCGATACCAAACTCGATGACTGCCTCACCGCCACGAAGTTGCCCAACGTGTCGTTAGTGCGCGGCAGTATTCGGCTCGCGTCGGTGGAAAATCGGTTGCGCGAACCCTCGTTGTATCCGATTCCCATTGGCGTGTTGAAGGGAAAGGTCAGAAAAGAAACGGACTTTGATATCGTGCTGTTCGATACGCCACCGTCGTTGTCGTTGATTACGATGAATGCCTTGGCCGCGAGTGATTTCGTGATTGTACCGATGGAGAGCGGCTCGGGTTTTTCCTTCGACGGATTGGATGACTTACTCAATATCATCGCCACCGTAAGGAACAGCGTGCAACCGGAGCTCGCGATCCTGGGGGTGTTATTGACCAAACATGACTCGCGCCGGAACGTCTGCCAAGCGGTGTTTCAGATGGTACAAGATCGCTTTAAGGGCGATTGTTTGTCGACGACGATTTCCATGTCGACCGCCGCGCAAAAGGCGGAACTACAGCGCGATACGGTGTTGCAATATGACCGCAAATGTTCGGCGAGCCGTGATTATATTGCCTTAGCCAACGAGGTGGTCAGTCGGTTACATACCCCGACGCCGACCGCGCGCGTGAAGCCGGAGGTCGCGAAGGTGATTGCGGAAACGTTGGCAACTGAGGCCCCGGAGGAAGTGGCCTCTGCGTAATGTTGCTGTCAGCGAAGATGTGATGGGCTGAGGCTTTGGAATCCTGGTGGTGTGGTCACGGCTACAGGGGAGGGGATTCGGTCCTTCGCGTCGGCACTCGATCGGATCAGATGCGAACGGTAGAAGTTAATGTGGCGTTCGGTAGGGGATGGGGTCACGAGTGTGGTGTGAGGAAAGGCAAGATATACCCTATACGACGGACCGCTATCGACGGTGAGTTCAACTGGTCGCTGCAACAGATGCCTGAAATTTCTCTGCTGGTGTTTCGTATTCTAAGGTTTTTCTTGGGCGTTCGTTCAACTGCCGAGCCACCGTATTGAGCTGGGCTTGCGTATATCTGGATAAGTCGGTGCCTTTTGGAAAGTATTGCCTAAGCAGCCGGTTCGTATTCTCATTGGAACCCCGCTGCCAGGGACTCTTTGGGTCACAAAAGTATACGGCAATATCGGTCGCGAGGGTGAAGTGGCGATGATTGGCCATCTCCGTGCCTCGATCCCAGGTCAAGGATTTATACAGCTCGGTGGGAAGTCGCTGGGCATGTTTCACGAGGGCCGCTGCCACGGTGGCCGCATCCTTCTTTTCTATTTTAGCCAACATGACATACCGCGACTGGCGTTCCACTAACGTGGCAATGTAGCTGTTGTGGGTTCCACCAATGAGATCGCCTTCCCAATGCCCCGGGACTGCGCGATCTTCCACGGAAGCTGGCCGATCCTTAATCGAGACGGCATGCGTTATTTTCCCCAATCCTTGGCGCTTCAGACTCGCATGCTTCGAGCGGCGAATGGCTCGTTGGCTTCGGAGACAGGCCTGCAGCTCCTTCTTCAAGACACCTCTGGCCTGAACATAGAGGCTGCGATAGATGGTTTCGTGGGACACGCGTACGTGTTCGCGATGAGGGTCTGTTCTCTTCATCCACCCGGCAATTTGCTGTGGAGACCACTGCTGTTTGAGCTTGGCCGCGACGACTTGCGCGAGGGTGCGGTGACGAGCCAGCTTGCATCGTTTGGGCCGGTGCGCTCGATCCCAGGCGATTTGGTCTGCTGACGAAGCTCGATAACTATCATATCCCCCATTGCGAGTCAGTTCACGACTGATTGTGGAGGGAGATCGTGTGATCTGACGAGCAATACCACGAATAGATTGCTTGCTGGCGACTCCCCGGGAAATCTCTTCGCGTTCCGCCAGGCTCAGGGCGAATCGTGATCGCTTTCTCGTGGGAGGACGAATCCCCCCGCTGGGCGCAAGAATAGGATAAATCGAGGAGGACTCGCGCTTAAAGAGGCGGCCAATTGAACTCATGGATTCGCCACGCTGCCAGCGATCCCAAATATCCGCTCGTTGTGCAGCACTCAAGTAGATGCGGGTTCGATGTTTCATCGTCACACTCCATCTCTAGAAGATAAGATAAAGTGTTGCGTTGATCAATTGAACTCACCGCCAAAAGCGGTCGGACAAGTGTTTTCTCTACATCAGCCATCCGATCTATATTATCGTTACATATGCCGATAGACACCTGTTAAGTGGCACAATGAATCAAGAGCACTTGGTGGGTTGAAGTAGAAAGAGTTCATACACTTGTACAGAGAACTCATTCCAACTATCTGGAAAGCAAAAAAACAGTTACTTTGGGTCTCCTGGGCCTCCATTACCTGTCCCGGGTGAATCAGGTTCATTACCATCTTTCATTGCTTTCGTATTCTCTTTAGCCCCCGCTTTCGTCTTCCCTAGTTCCCCTGGGCCTCCAAACCCTTCCCCGGGGTGGGGGTAGACCGTCTTCCCTAGTTTCCCTGGGCCTCCAATCCCTATCCCGGGGCGTGGTGGTCTTGGGCGATTACCTTTGATCATCTTCTCTTTCGCAATGACCAGTATTTGTGAAGCTTCAAATCGCAAGAGACCGGGAGTGAGTAGTGCACTTTCGTCAACATTCTTTCCCCCGCTCCCGCCCGTGCCCGTGCCAGGGCTAGGGCTAGGGGGACGTGACGGATTCGAAGCATCAGCTTTTGCATCAAGACCACAAAACGAGCATAGTTTTACGGTCCCTTTAGCGGGCAAGCTCGCTGTTACCTCATTTGCAGCAACGGAAGCTAGCGTTACGAGGACAAGACTTAGCCCGATCGTCGTTCGCGTCATGGGCCCTCCTTTAGAATTGACTTCCTCTCCTCAAGACTAGAATTGCCAGAAACCCAACTTTAACTATTTATGGCTTGGTAGGCGCACGCGTGCTCTGATCACCTCCAGTAGGGGCTATATGAGGTGCGGCAATAACCCAGTCTGTCTCCGAATCGTTATAACAACTAGGGTGATGCTCATACTCTGCTCCATCATTTTTCACTGCATGAACATACGGGATTCCATCGTTCAAATATGGCTTCCCCGCAAATTTTTGACAAGTGACTCCTTCGTCATGCTCAATCTGATAGAAATCCCACCTCAGCTTAAGAATCTTCACGGAATCCGGGAATGAAAACGTAAACGGGTGAAGGACTCCCTGGCTTGATGAGCCGCCTCGCACGAGGATCGGATTTTCACTCTTATCCCAAGGGGTCCTCGCGAAACACCCCGGCGCATCAATACACAGCGTGTTTGTTAGAACCTCTTTTCCTGTCGGATAGATTGAACCATCCCAGACCGACGCCACGCCCAGAAAGATGCTGGCAAATTCACTGGTGCTCTCAACGGTGGGCTTAATCTGAAAAATAATCTTGGCCAAAACTCTGTGGTTCTCCTTGTCGTGGGAGATCAAAATAGGATCACCAGGTTCAACTTTGAATCTCGACTGTCTCTCTGCGGGAGCCGGCGGACGGTCGCATACCGAATTTATACAGACATATGCGTCGCCAGTGCTTGAAGAACCGGTATTACTCCCCGAATTGCCCGACCATACACAAGAGCTAAGCACGGAGGTCAGGGTCACTAAATATAGAATTGATGCCTTTGTGTTTCGATACATAGCTTGATTATAGTTGCCGTTCCTTTGCCTTCTTGACCTCTTCGACGACAGCCCGCTTAACGTCTTCCTTGTTTTTCTGCGTGAGAATCGTCTCTTCCCTTGTTGCGGCCTGATTCGCAGCTTCAACTGCTTTCTCAGCAGCGGTACTTATTTGTTCGGGCATAAGATCCTTCAGGGGAGTGTTTAGACCCTTGAGATAGGCCTCCGCCGAAGCCTTAGCCGCCTCAACGACAGAGTCACCAATACCAACTAAAGGGCCAATCGGCCCAATGTTCATAGTAACATTACCAGTGGTTGCAGGACCGTATTTAGAACTGGCACTTCCTGATTGAGCGCACGACGTAAGAGCAATGCTGCTTAAAAGCGACAAACCACAGGCAATCATGGGCATATATTTATTGAAGAACGTTCGCATGCAATCCTCCACAAAGATTAAATGGTGTACTAGCTTGATGATGAGATGTGTTTAAGTGTTCTTGAGGTTGTTTACCTCCCACTCAAAGTGGTGATGAAAACGTCCCTTCACGCTAGTCTCTGCGACTTCCACACATTCTCATTTCTTGAGTATGACGGGTGGTCAAAGAGTCATCGGCCATGGCGAATCGACCCGTGTTGGCTTTGGAACGGCCTAGCGCTGCCTCCAGAGGGAGGATGAATTAACGAACAAGCCCGTAGGTGTTTTGAGCGGATCGGGAGCGGGCGCATTCTAGCAGGAAGGCTAATATGACACAATAGATCCAGTTGGATGTGCGGGCATTTCTAATGGCAGAGACAAAAGAGCTAAAAGCAGTTGGGAACGCGAGAGTGGGCTACGGCCCTCTGTTCCAATGTTCCAAAACCTTTCTCCTGCTTTTTAGATATCCAGACAAGATGATTAAGAACGAGCTTACACGATGTTCTGACTGCTCCTTAAAAAATTCCACCCAATAGTCACGGTCGTGTAACGATACGAGTTTCTGCTCATACTAACGGCTCCTATCTGCCACCCTCACAGCAGCGCCTGCTCACTTTCACGGACAATTCCTCGACCTGTGATGCTCCGCATCTTCCCACGTGAGAGTTCGTTGAATGCGGCGCGTTCTGGTGAGTTGCTTTCTGTCCATCACGACGCCAGATTTTTGACGGAGGTTTCTGCTACAGCCTCAACGTTAAGTTAAGCGAAGGGCCAGCATGCCGATGGTAATTGGTGCGACGCTTCCAGCCCCTCAGCTCCAGCTGGAGTTAGACAAAACTCATTTCAAGATACTCACTACGAGGACCACCAATAGCCATACAGTCGCGAGGCTTGCGAAAATCTGCTTTGCCCAAAAACAGCCTTGCTGCAGCCGACGCAGAAGGCTCGTTTCGTCGTATCCAGCCTCGGCCTGGCTGTTGCTCTCTGCTGCTCGCCTTACCGCATCTGAGGAAAGATAGTATGCCAAATTCTGAACAGCATCTATCAACAAGGTAAGAACGCACAACGCGGCAATCGCAAGGAGTTGCTCTCTAGAATTTCCGAGTTTTAGAGCAGGAGCGTCCTTATCTCCCGAAAGAAAGAGCCAAACTAATGAAAGAACACCGAGCGTCAATGTGCGGGTCTGCGTTGACAGACGGTCCGTCACAAAGTCGAGGTTCTCGTATATCTTGGTTAGCGGCACCTTCATGCGCGATCTCCCAAGAGTTGTGCTCGCAGCACGATGTCTATCACTTTTTCCGTGCACCACCCCATCCAGTTACTGGCTTTCCTGAACCACCCGATCCAGTTCCTGGACTCTTAGACTTTGTTGCCTCGACCATTTTCTTTATTATTTCATCCTTGCTTAGAGTCTTCTTTTTTTTAGCCATTGCTGTCTCCTTTCTTTGTGCCGCCGGAGCATGTGGGCCGCAACACGATATCTATCACTTATCCCGTGCACCACCCCATCCAGTTTCTGGCTCTCCTGAATCACCCGATTCAGTTACTGGCTTTCCTGAACCACCCAATCCAATTCCTGGACTCGTCGGCATTGTTGCCTCGACCACTTTCTCTATTATTTCATCTGTGTTCAGAGTCTTCTTCTCATCCACAGTTGTCTCCTTTCTTTGTGCCGCGTGAAGCAAGAATGTTTCACGCGGTCAACGACTTCTGAAACAGGCAGCATCCACTGAACAAGAGTGGGACCAAACACCAAGCCGCGCGCTTATATGCCCACATCTTAGAACTCCTTCCAGCCTATGGATCCCTCTTGATTGCGGGTGCGCGTGAAGACGCATTGTACGGAGAAGCGACGGAGTGGGCGAACTGTGAAGGGCATGGGAAGCCTCGCAGCGGACTGAATTATAAAAGGGATGCGAAAGAGGTGCAAGTGTCTCGGGAGAGGCTCAAGCGTAGATTCCTCCGCCAGTGTGCTTACGCGCAAGCAAGGCGCTACAGGACCAAAAAGGCCCCTTGCGGCGTAACCAGGCGAGTTTGTGGCTGTACTAAACATGGGCAGCCTCTAAACGGGCAGATTCTGCCACACATTTCGCAAGCAAGGTATTACTGGGGCACCAGTAGAGAATACATCCGTTCTTGAGCTGACGCGGGAGCCGATGGCTCAATGACTCGACCGCGAGGCTCGACGACGCCGCGCTCTTGCTGGCGCTCACGCGCCTCCTCGCTGAGGATGAAGTTTTTTATACCGCCGCCTGACCTATGCATTCCAGCGAACCGAGAATTTCCCTACCGCAACACGCAGACGTTGAACAGCCGCTTTTCAATTCGGTTATCGACTGGTTCGGGTCGATTACTGCCAGATCGAGTCTGACCTACGACCACTTACCGGACCACGAGCGTGACCTGACGGGTGGCACAGATCCGCTGTCCCGCAGCCAACGCTGCCTCGAGGCGCGTGAAGGCCCGGGGCGATCGCGGCGCGCGGCGCGTGCTGAGATAGAGCACCTGCGCACGAGATTTTACCGTCACACTCAAATGCCACGCTTTGTTTCTGTTCCGCGAGATCGTCATTTCGTGGAGCCCGGCGATCTTCACCAGCTGTCGGAGCACCGTTTCCTGCATGCACGAGACCGTCGTCTTAGAGAACACGCCGCTGGTTTTTTTCTTCATCGCCTCACATCCAGTGACCCATATTCTTCCAACCGCGTGCGTGTGCCGGCATAGCCTCACGGCGTGATGTAGCACAGGTGCACGACGATCTGCCAGGAGGCACCGCCGAAAATGGCGGGAGACTGGACGCGTCCGCTTCCCTCCGGCCGCGTCGCGCGAGGACCGTCTGTCAGACACGGGGCGAACGGGGGCGAGAGAAGTTGGGGATGTGGTGTTCCGCCGCATTCACGATCCGGTCCTGCTCGTGCAGATAGATCATCGTCGTCTGAATATCCGCATGGCCCAGCATGGATTGGACCTGCCGAATCGTGGCGCCGTGGTTCAATGCCAGCGTCGCCGCCGTATGGCGCAGCGAATGGGGCGAGATCGGCCGGATGGAGTGCGTCTCGGGGTTCAGTAGCCGATGGAGACCGGCCTCCTGCAGATGGTCCCGCATCATGGCCTGAATGGCCCCGACGCCTAAGGCACGGCAGCCGCGCCGCTCGGCGACATTGTTCATCTTGGAATGGTACTTCCCCGGCCCGCGTAGCCAGCAAAAGAGTGGGTGCTCGGGGAGCAGGCCGCGAAAGGGCGCGGAGGGGTCCACGATCGGATGGTGCCAGGCGTCATGCCGCTGAAAGTAGGAGGTGAGCGCCTCCAGCACCCAGGGGGCCAGCACCACCGGCTGTTCCGCCGCATCGCCGCCTTTGCGATGGAGATAGAGAATCGGGTGGCCGTCGCGCTGGGCGCAATGCCGGCGTTGCGCCCGCGCGAGTTCAATACTCCGGGTCCCGGTACTGACCCAGAGCAGCGTCATCGCATAATCGCGCCACTGCCGCTCCTGCTCGGCCGGATCGGTCCCTGTCACATCGAACGTGTCCATCAACCGTGTGACTTCGGCTTCCGTCAAACTATCCCGCACAAACCGTTTGGCGATCTTGAGCCCCTTCACCTCCCCCATCGGATGGAACGGGATCTGGCCCGTCCGCTTGAGCCAGGTACAGAAAGCCCGGAGGCTCGCCAGATAGGTATTGATCGTCCGGGCCGCTAACCGGGTGCCGGTCCCCTGCCCTTGGGTCTCGGTTAAGAAGGTGCGGTAGCGCTGGACAAGCTGCGCCGTGAAGGCGTCCGA
The DNA here is from genome assembly GCA_005116945.1 of Nitrospira sp. Taxonomy (GTDB): domain Bacteria; phylum Nitrospirota; class Nitrospiria; order Nitrospirales; family Nitrospiraceae; genus Palsa-1315. The sequence goes on along the minus strand of SWDH01000018.1, from coordinate 2,729 downwards.
CTCCCCGTCGGTCACGCGGGCCTGGCCCCACCAGCGAAAAAAATAGGTGAGACTGCGGCGGTAGAGGAGCTGGGTGCTTGGGGTGGGATAGCGGGCGCAGAAGGGGGCGACGACCGAGGCGAGAAAATGCTCGAAGGCCGGGCTCTCGACCGTGACCCCGTCCGGCCAGGTCAGGAGGGAAAGGGTGTCGAGTTGGACTCGGCGGCGCGGCGCGGGCAACCAGGGTTTCAACGCCTGGTCGAGGTCCTGGTCACGGGCATCTGACGCGAACCTGTCCGCCGGCTGATTGCGCGCCTGCTCGATCGCGCGGTCCTCGTGGACGGCCGACCCGGCCGTCTCCACCGATGGTGGGTGGTCCTGTTGATCGAGTGCGTGCTCGGACCCCATGGGGCTGTTTTCCTCTAGCCGTCCAAATCTCCATTTGGCGTAGTTTACTCTTCTACCATACTCCCAACCGGCAATCAACCCAACATCGACTAATGCCCAATTAATCGTTTCTCAGTCATTTTACCGCACTTGACAGGGGGATAATTTAGTGCCAATAGTGGGGTCTGTTTTGTCCCATGCATAGCACATCAACTGCAACACGCGCAGGTCATTGATGCCACTCACCTATTTGCCGCGAGTCGCGTCGCGCATGAGACCCATCCGGTCAGGGAGGTCGTGATGGCTGAACCGAAATCCTGGGATGAGGAGCAGGAGCTCGCGGAGTTTGTGCCCCCTGAGGCGGGCCCCGAGGCGAAGTCCCTGCAGTTTCTCACCCGTTTGCTGCAGACCCTGGATCATCCGACCTATCGCGCCATGGCCCCCGGGAAGCAACAACTGTATCTACAGTTGCTCCGGTGGAGTCATGGGGACGGGCACGACGCCGTAGAAGCGTCGCGGGTTCAGATGAGTGTCTGGACCGGACTCGCGTGGGATACGATCAAAAAGTACATGCCGGCGCTGATGGAGAAGAAGCTGGTGCAGTTGGTGCGCTCGGCCACCTCAATCTCCCCTGCCATGTATGAAGTCTATTGGCTCCCGCCCCCGGTCGCCCTGGATCCGGGCATACCCCCAGAGACGATGGGCTGTTATGTCGATCAGTTTACGAAGGAAGATCGTACGGAATATCAACGGCTTGCGAGGTTGTTAACCGGAGAAGAGCGCCAACAACTTCAGAGCGAAATCTCGTGGACTTTACGCGACTTAGGCATTCCCTGGAACTATGCCTTAATCAAGAAGTGCGTGATGTGGCAATTTCTCCTTCGATCCCCCTATCGCCGCGTGCTCGAGAAGAAGCATCCTGAATGGTTTACGTCTCCTGATATCTAGTCACTTAGTGCATTATTTTCTCTTTGTCATTTTTTGTCGTATTTTTCCTGCAATAAAATCGATATCGATATCAGGCAACATTATACGTTACAGTACAGAACTTGGTAAATTCGATATCGAATTTACGTCATATGTAATTGTAATAATTGATGAATATGTAACTATCCTCAACGGAACCGGACAGGTATTCTTCCAGAATATTCTTGTTGCGGCTTGAATATGAATGCTTTTATGTTGCGTTGATGTGCTTGATGGCCAGTTTTATTGTTAATATTTCATGAAATGTAATGTTGAAATATGCGATGTTTCGTATGTTTTTTCTTTACATCTATACTGAGCAACAAATTATAAACGTTCAATCATATTACTTTGGAGATTGGCCTGTGCCGATTGATGATTATAATGTAAGAAATGAATATTCTTTATCTGAATTCGATATCGAATCTGATGATCTAGGGTGCCATCTTGACCACCTGTATAGATGTCTTGTATACGCCTGCTATGGTGCTCCACAACTACCCGTGAATAGTCTCAACAATCTGATGACTTATCATCTATCTCACCCGTGATGTCACGGCATTAGTCCACACCATGTTGACATGTATGTTCCACCGTGGTATTTGACCTCATCTACGTGTGCCTACGCAGCGAACCTCTGGGCTCTCGTTCATGCCTTTCGCAATCCATTGTCATTACGAATGTTGTCTCCAAGTAAGAGGGAGGTTCCTATGAATACGCGACTCAATCGACTGTGCGTTGGGATCCAGAAAGGAGGAGTAGGCAAGACCACCTCCTCCGTCAATCTCGCGGACTGCTTGGCACGCCTGACCCCATCCAGCGAGAAAATTCTTCTGATCGATATGGACGCCCAACGCAGCTCGTCGAAGTTACTGGGCATTCAGGATGGCACCACACCAGGGCTCCGAGATTTGCTCATGCTCGATGATATGCGGGTGCAAGACGTGATTCATGCAACGAGAATCCCGCGGCTCTATATCATTCCGTCGAGCCTAAAGCTGGCACCGGTCGAGAGTATGTTGATGATTCCAGGCGAATTTGAGAGTCCAATTTTTCGTCTCTACTCAAAACTCACGCCTGAAGCGGTTTCCGAATTTCGCTATGTGATCATCGATACGCCTCCTTCGATGGGGCCATTGATGATGAATGCGCTGGGCGCGAGTGACTTATTGATTGCGCCCATGGAAAGTGGCTCAGGCTTTTCATTCGATGGGATCGATGACCTTCTCAAAATCGTGACGCTCGTGAAATCGGAACAACTAAAACACATTAAGCCCCCATATCATACCGATCTTCAACTCCTTGGGGTGTTGTTGACCAAGCATGATAAACGGCAGACGCTGTGCAAGGCTGTGCATAGTTCACTGTTGAATAAGTATAAGGATGACGTCATGCAC
>SWDH01000017.1 GCA_005116945.1 Nitrospira sp. | reverse complement strand
TTCGCTGAACCATCGCGGCATCTTCTTCGGGGGTGACGGCGCGGAACGGCGGAGAGACGCAATCGGCAATGACGATCCCGGGATAGGTCTCCTCTAATTTGCTTCGAAGCCGGAGCAACGTCTGATCGGTGTCGCCCAAAAAGAAATGCTTCAGGCCCGTGTGCTGATGATGCGCGAAGAACGCCTTCATGAGGTCGGTTCCGGTAACCCGGGTTTTCAACGGTACGCCTTTGCGGCGCGCAACCTTGATCAGAGAAATGCCGTCGGGAACGATGAGGTCCGAGGTTTCGATCTTGGAGCGGAACTCCGGCCGCTTGTGGGCTTCGATGATGGCATGCATGTCGGCCACGACGATCCAGTGCATACGATCACGATGATGAGCGATCCAGTCGGTCATCAGGGCCACCACATCGGGAATTTGCACCATGTGCACTGGAATTCCCAGAATACGGATCTGCCGGATCGGTGGATGTTCGCGCACTGCCAATTCAGTCGTCATAAGTAACCTCGTTGCCAAACGTCAAAAATTCTGGAAGCCAAGTGTACCGTTATCCCCGCTCGTACTGGGTCATCCGGGGCTCAATTGATCGTTAACAAATTGTTAACTGCCCGGGCGCTGCCAGAGCTCCGGAACCATGGGTTACTTGAACGTGACTTCCCGTAACGACGAACGGTGCGTAAGGAACCAGCCGACCGTCTTGCGCAATCCGGTTTTCAGATCGCATTTGGCGTGAAACCCAAACTGTGCGGCGCGTGAGACGTCGAGACAGCGGCGGGGCTGGCCGTTGGGTTTCCCCGAATCGAACTCAAACCGGCCCTGATACCCCGTCTCTTCCGCAATCATGGATGCCAAGGTGCGGATAGATAATTCCTGGCCCGTTCCGAGATTGACCGGGTCGCTGGATTCATAATGCTCCCCGGCGAGGAGAATGCCTTCGGCCGCGTCCTCCACGTAGAGGAATTCTCGCGTGGGGCTCCCATCTCCCCAGAGCGTCACGGACGATGCCCCCCGCTCCTTCGCTTCGACACACTTTCGAATCAGTGCCGGAATTACATGCGACGTGGACGGGTGAAAATTGTCGCCGGGACCATACAGGTTCACGGGAAACAGGACGATGGAATTGAAACCGTATTGCGCGCGATACGCGTGCGACTGAACCAGCAGCATCTTTTTAGCCAGTCCATAGGGTGCGTTGGTTTCTTCGGGGTATCCGTTCCAGATCGCGTCCTCCTTGAACGGCACGGGGGTTTCCTTCGGATACGCGCAGATCGTCCCGAGCGCGACGAGCTTGCGAAGCCCGTGCTGCCGTCCCGCTTCCATCAGCTGGGCGCCCATCATCAGATTGTCGTAGAAGAAGAGCCCGGCATGCTCTCGATTCGCGCCGATGCCTCCGACGCGGGCAGCCAGATGAATCACCATGGTCGGATCCATGTCGCGATAGAGCCTGTAAACTGCGGCCATGTCGACGAGATCGTAGTCGCGGCTGCGCGGCACTCCGATCGCGCGGCACCCGCGCTCACGGAGTTTGTCTACCACGACGGACCCGAGAAACCCGGCGCCTCCGGTTACAACAACCCTCTGATCTCTCCAGAAGTGCATAACTCCACCTTTCCCGGAACGCCATCGAGGCGCTGCCGTTCTGCGATCAGGTCAGCCTGGACCATTTCCTTGACCAGCTGAGGAAACGTTACGGTCGGCTCCCAGCCCAACTGCTGGCGTGCTTTCGCCGCATCGCCGATCAGAATATCCACCTCGGTCGGACGGAAGTAGCGAGGATCGATCTTGACGTACGAGGTCCAATCGAGGTCAAGCTCGCCGAACGCAAGATCCAGAAATTCCCGCACGGAATGGGTCTCCCCTGTGGCAACCACATAATCGTCCGGTTTCTCGGCCTGCAACATCATCCACATCGCCTGCACATAGTCCCCGGCAAACCCCCAGTCGCGCCGCGCCTCCAAGTTGCCAAGGAACAATTCGCGCTGAAGCCCCAACTTGATTCGCGCCGCGGCTTTCGTAATCTTCCGGCTGACGAAGGTCTCCCCTCGCCGGGGAGACTCGTGGTTGAACAAGATCCCGCTGCAGGCGAACAGTCCGTAGGCCTCCCGGTAGTTCACGGTCATCCAATGCGCATAGAGTTTGGCTGCCCCGTAGGGGCTTCGGGGATAGAACGGGGTCGTTTCCCGCTGGGGAATTTCCTGGACCTTCCCGAACATTTCACTCGACGATGCCTGATAGAACTTCGGGCGGAATCCGATCTCGCGAATCGCTTCCAGCATTCGCAATGTGCCAAGCCCCGTCACTTCCCCTGTATACTCGGGAATATCGAAACTGACTCGCACATGGCTTTGCGCGCCAAGATTGTAGATCTCGTCCGGCTGGATCGTCCGAAGAATCCTGTTCAATGAACTGGCATCGTTCAGATCGCCATACAGAAGGCGCAATCGGGTATGCGGCACATGGGGGTCTTCATATATCTGGTCGATGCGAGCGGTATTGAAGGAGCTGGATCGGCGGATAATTCCGTATACATCGTATCCTTTCGCCAGCAGGGTCTCTGCGAGGTACGATCCGTCCTGCCCCGTAATCCCGGTGATCAACGCCTTTGCCATTGTTGCCCTCCCTCCAAGTGGTGAGAAAATCCCGAACCGCACATCGGCGATTCTCTCGCGCACGGCAATGCTGAGAATCTGTGCCGCGCCGCCTGAACACATCCCTGGTGCATCAACCTGGACAAAGGATGCTCCCATTCAGTTCGGTGATTCCTGTTCAACACATCCGAACCGTTCGGGTAGCGCATGGTACCTCCACGCTGTAGGGGCGTGGGCCATCCCGGGCTCAATCTTTCGTTAACAAATTGTTAACTTCGAGCAATGGGCGCTTTACCTTGGAAGGTCGGGACGATGGAGAGGAGGCGGCGCCAAGGGACTTCAGAGAGTGAAGCTCCCCGCTGCGGGGCATTACCGCACTCAATTTTGAAGACTTCTCGGAGACAGAGAGGAGACCCGTGGCACGCGATGGGGTAGGTTTAGGTTCAACCTGAAGGGGGAGAAGCTCGCCACTATGTGGGAGTATGGAATGATCTATCGCCGAATCTCCTGTTCAGCCGTTTTCAACAGGAGTGCGGGCTGAGAGCCGCCTGCCGGTGAGATCACGCCTTCAAAGACCATCCTCATGCGATCGAGGTGCCGATCATCCGTATACTCCTGTTCGAACCGGAGTCTCGCATTGGTTCCTAGGCGTCTCATCTCGTCAGGTCGATTGAGCAGCCATTGAATCCGATCCGCTAGGGCAGTAGCATTTCCAATTGGAACTTCGATGCCGCTTTCTCCATCACACAATGTTTCCCCCAAACATCCGCGATTGGTAAAGAGAATGGGCAATCCGGCGGCCATCGCTTCCAGTACAACAAGCGGCTGTCCTTCTTGTTGAATTCCAGGGAAGACGAAGAGATCTGCCGCATGCAGCAACGCCGTTTTCTGCTCGCCTGAGACTTGTCCTGAAAATGTGATGGACGAACCGATTCCTTGTTGCGCGATATAGGCCTCCGCTTCTTTCCGATGCTCGTCATGCGACCAGGGACCCGCGAAGACGAACTCAACATCCGTTCGCTTCTGAAGCACCAGCGTAATGGCTTCAAGCAGGACTAAAGCTCCTTTCATCTTATTCAGTGTATTGAGATAGAGCACCTGCCATCGCCTGCACAGTCTGGGCGCGCCGGCGCACCCGACGCCACAATCAGGGATCCCGTTGGGAACGACGGCGATCCGTTCGGGAGCCACCAGCCCCTGAAACTGATCCCGCAGGGACTCTCCCAGCACAATGGCTCGAGCGAA
>SWDH01000016.1 GCA_005116945.1 Nitrospira sp. | reverse complement strand
CGCTCGACCGTCCCAGAACTGGCGGTGATTGAACACGGCGTTGACCACCGTGGGAGTATTTCGTGGTTCCACGCGGCGGGTATTGACCGACCCGGCGCGAAATCCATCCGGATCCGGTTCCGGGCGCGTGAGATCGGCTGGGCCATTTCCAATGCCGAGGAACACGGAGTTGCGGACACCCTGCGAAGAGAGGACATCGTTGCTCGCGGGGAAGAAAGGAAAATCGGAGCCCGTCACTTGTCCCACCGGGCCGAGATTTCTGTGGAAGGTCCGGTCGGGATTCGGTGCGTCGGTCGGCGTGATGCGCTTCAAGCCAGGCGAGAGCTGATTCTTCGATCGCGTGTCGGCCATCCCTGAACTGAAATGACAACTAGCGCAGGCGGTGACTCCGTCGCTGCCGACCTGCATCTCCCAAAACAGCGCCTTGCCGAGACGGATCGCGGCCTGACGATCGTTCACAAATTCAGAAAGGTTCGTCGGTTCCAGCACCGGCACGGTCTTGAGCGATGGAGGGCGGGGCGGATCGAGGACTTGGGAAAAGGCCGAACCGGTAGCTGCGAGTATGCCGATTACCACACTGATACCGACCTGCAAATAGAACTTGTTCATCGTCGTTCTTCCCTCTTCGTCGCTCGTCGTTCGTGAAGCGTTAATCGTGTGTCGTCCCGGATTCAGAGGCCTCACTCACAGGCGACGGTTAATCATCGATTGAACCCCGTTTCACGAAATACGCTTCACGAAATACGAATCATTTGCTGCTTCGCCGCCGCGCCAAACCTACAAGCCCCGCCACTCCGCTCCCGAACAGCCAGACGGCGGCGGGAAGGGGGACGGGAGTAAGTTGGAAATTCCCACCTAAGAAGGCAGCACCGTCCGTGCCTGGGTCCGTCACGTCCGGGAATCCAAAGCCGCTGCCGATCGAGGAATACCGCACATCGATCACGGAGACACGAGGGTCAACGAGACCATTCCCGCCGAAGAGAGCGGTGGCCAGATCGCCGTCCAGATGCGATCCAACGATGTATTCGAGACCGGGCGTCAACGCTGTTGAGGCGATGGGAGTAAACCGAAAATGTCCGTCCAACTGAGCAGCCGTTCCCGCCGCCACCGCCGTCTGCACGAGGGGGGCGCCGCCTGAAGCAAGCCACAGACCGACCTGAGCGGGTCCGGCGAGTCCGTCTTGGCCGGAATCGTAGACCCCCAGGGCTTCGACCGAGGTTGGGGCCGTAACGGAGAATCTCCAACCCAGGGTCCAGGCCGAGCTGTCGTACTCGAAGTCGATCTGTGTCAGATCGATGGCGGCTGCACGAACCGGTTCAGAGACACAAGGGATTCCGACGAAGAGAGCGAGGCACATCATACCGACCATGCGTGGGACTGTCATGGCAACTGTTCCTCTGGCTAAAAGGTGAACGTTCAGAACACGCTGAAAGACTGTCCTTATGCCGGCAAACAGTACCAGAGCGAAACTGGACGATCTACCGATCGAAGCTCGCTATTGCTACAGATGTGACGGAAAATGCTGCCGGGAACGCCAAGATCGATCTGGAAGCAGAAAGCTTGTATCTAGGGAACCGCCAATCACGAGGGCCAACTGGGAAACATCGTTCGCGGCATGTTGTTTGACAACTGTCAATTGCCATTTTACAATTGCAAGGTGATTAAAAGTTTCCGACACAAGGGCTTGCAGCTCCTGTTCGAGCGTGATGAGGGAAGAAAGCTCAAGGCCGCCCAGCTTGACCGGATGCGTTTGATCTTGTCGGCGCTCAATGCAGCAGAAACGGCTGAGGATATGAATCAACCGACGTTTAGGCTCCATCCTTTGAAAGGAGATCGTAAAGGTTGGTGGGCCGTCACCGTTCGGGCGAACTGGCGCGTGACGTTTCGGTTCACTCAAGGCCATGCGTACGATGTGGATTTAGAGGACTACCATTGAGAGGTCACACATGATGATGAAAAATCCCGTCCACCCGGGGAAACTGGTCGAAGCGAATATCAAGGAGTTGGGCCTGAGCGTGGCGGAAGCCGCCAAGGCAATGAAGGTAACGCGGCAACAGCTATATAACGTCATGCGGGAGAAGAGCGCGGTCTCACCGGATATGGCCTTGCGGTTTGAAAAAGCTTTCGGTGGCGGCGCGGCGATGTGGCTGGCGATGCAGTCGGCCTATGATCTTGCCCAGGCGCGAAGAGCGCAGCGAAACATCACGATTCGCCGACTTACTGAGCACAGGATTAGGTTTCTCCCTGGGTAGGGCTTGGCCGTCCACTGTCGCCGGTTGGCGACAGTGGACAAAGAGTACGTGAACCGAGACGCGGCGTGGGGCAGCCGCTCCGGCTCTAGGTTAGGCAGTCATTCGTCGGCGGGCCAATCCAACCAATCCGGCGAGTCCGCTGCCGAAGAGCCAGAGTGCCGCCGGTACCGGTACCGGTGCCGGCTGGGTGAGCAAACTGACAGCAAAACCCTGAAGTCCGGTCTGGCCGAGGTCGAACGACGGATTGCCTCCGTAATTGAGCGTATAGAGGCCGGGTGCCAGCACCCAAGATTTGGACACAGCATCCTGCCCTGTCCCGCTGTCCGTGCCGTTTGGCCCTCCGGCATTGGCCAGATGATCAATGTAGGTGAGACTCGGGGTCCAACTGGGGTTTCCGGTGTTGTTCCAGGTATGGTCTACCCCACTAGGAGCGTCAGCCTGCCACCCGCTAAAAAGTGTGAAACCCGGATACAACTGGCTAGGACTGGGCGGATCAGCGCGGGTCAATTCCAAGGTCAAGATCGTGGGTCCGCTGAGGCCGGTGAGGTCCAGCGCCGTCCAATCAGACGTATGGGTCCAGCCTTTGGCGCCGACCGGATTTTCCGGTTCCGCCCAACTCTTGGCGCCGACGTCTCCGTGATAGTGCGCGAGATCGAGATTTCCCATGACGACTTGCCAGGAGTACGGTACACCGGTTTGAAGGCCGCCTGGGTTCGGGGTGACCGTCGCCGCGTGAGAGGGGGCCGCAATCAGCCATAATCCTAGGGCGGCGGCAATCAAACAGGCAACTCGCTTTCGTATACGGCGATGATTCATATGGACACTCCTTGGCAAATGGTAAAAAATAATTGAGGACCGGCACTCGTACCACGGTATCTATCAGATCAACCCAGGTTGATCTACTGATCGACACTCATGGATGCTACAGATGTGATGAAAAATTTCCGAGAGCAGGGATGGAGATTGGTCATGGGGGAATAAGCGCTCTCAGTAAGAGTAGATCTTCGAACTAGGCAAGAGAGAAACCGAACACCGGAGGGGATCCATCGGCAGCTCGCTTGAATCTCTCTGAACGCGGAGAGCGGAGAGCGGAGAGAAGTTCAGGCTAGGTCTGAACTTCTCTCCGCCATTCAAAACTGCGAGCAACTTGTTTTGCCGGGGTTAAGCCGAGAGTCGCCGCCGGGCTAATCCGGCAAGGCCGACAAGGCCGCTGCCGAAGAGCCAGACGGCGGCAGGGAGGGGGACAGGGGATGCGGTGATGGTGTTGCCGTCAATCAAGAAGTTCAGTGTGTTGGAGCTGAGTCTGAATCGGTAGTCGGCATGGTCGGTAATGCCTCCGACAAAGCCTGTCGGCGGGCTGAAGTTGTCGTTGGTGTTGATGCCGGCTTGAGCTTCAGCCGGATCCAATCTGAAATCCGCCATCAGGAGGAGATAATTGCCCGGCGCCGCGGTCACATCGTAAGCCGGATCGCGCCTGAAGTGGATGGATCCGTCTATGGCGCCCTCGGCTTGGGAAAGACTCGTCACCGTCACCGGGCTCGTCAACGCCGTGAGCCCATTTTGATAGACGGGCGTGTTGTTATTGATATCGTCCGCGCGCACCAACGCATCGACGGCGCTGAGAGGGGCGCCTGTATTCCGGTAGAAATAGGTATCGGCATCCAGCCAGGTCAGTTCACCGTCGCCGTTCAGATCGGATGAGAAATATCCGGCTGTTGCAACATTGCTCTGGGAGGCCTCATACGCCAAGACGTCGACCGTAAAATTTCCGCCTGTTGGAATATTGATGTTCCAGGTATCGAATGTGGTGCCGAGCAGTGGTCCTGTAGTGAGCCGATTGAGCGTTCCAGTCACCTCAAGCGTATTCGCCTGCGCCGGGCCAATGAAGGCGACCGAAGTCAAGAATCCGATAAACACCCACACCATTGTTCGCTGGGTCATCGTGCACTCCTTTTACTCGTTGAGATAGAGTTGTTTATCCACCGTCGCCTCTCGGCGACGGTGGATAAGGTCCGGTTCAAACTGAGCTGCTGCATGGGGGCTGCAGCGGTGCTTCCGTGCTAGGCCTTCATGCGGCGGCGTGCCAATCCGACAAGGCCGACAAGGCCGCTACCGAACAGATAGAGGGCAGCAGGGACCGGCACAGGAGCGGTTGTCAAGGTAGCCGAAAATGCATGGCTTCCAGTCTGGCCGAGGGCAAACGACGGATTGCCTCCGTAGTTAAGGGTATACAGACCGGGGTTCAAGACCCAGCTATCGGATGCTGCTGTCTGTCCGGTTCCGCTGTCGGTCCCGTTCGGACCTCCGGCATTGGCCAGATGATCGACGAACGTGAGATTCGTCGCCCAGCTGATGGCTCCTGTGTTGTTCCAGGTATGATTCGTTGCATCGGAGTTCACGTCTTCCACGCCGGAAAAAATACTAAAGGCTGGAAACAACGATCCAGTGACGCCCCGATCCAACGTGAGGGTCAAGAGCGTGGGGCCGCCAGTACCGGTGAGGTCCAACAGGGTCCAGTCGGAGGTGTGGGTCCAGCCTTTCGCACCTGCAGGGTTTCCTGGTTCCGCCCAACTCTTGGCACCGAGCGATCCAGTATAGGATGCGGAGTCGTTCGCTCCCATGGTCACTCCCCACTCGTAGGTGAGTCCTGATTGATGACCGGCTGGATTCGGTGTGACCGTCGAGGCCTGAGACGGAGCGGCTCCGGCCAACCACAGTCCCACAGCGGCGACAGCAAATAACACGCTACGTTTTTTCATACACCCTCCTTGGATAAGATCGCATTGCGAGGATTATTCCTCTTGTGCGAATGAATACCATGATGAGGCGGGGTGGACTACAGATAGAAACCGATGGTTGCAACAGATGTGACAGAAAGTCTCATGCGGCGCGGGCGAGACTAGCATGAGGCGCGGTCTCTCGCTTCTGTATGTCGCAAGGATTGACAAGCTTCCTCCGGTCATCATAATGTAGGCATGTCACTACATTCAGGAGGAGGATGCGCATGCAGATGGGGTTGCGCGAAGCGAACCAGAAGTTTTCCGAGTTGGTGAGGGCTGTGAAGCAGGGCAAGGAAGTGCTCTTGACCGAACGCGGCAAGCCGCTGGCCGTTGTGAAGTTGATAGAGCCGCACGACGACGCAAGCGCCGTCGTGCGGAGGATGGAGGCCGCCGGGCTGTTGCGCGCGACCTCGAAACACCGGTCGCTCCCGGCATGGAGGGTCCGATCGATTCGTGGCGCAGCGGTATCCCGCACCGTCATGATGGAGAGAGAGGAACGGTGACACCCCGTCAGTGGGCCTACTTCGACACCAGTGTGCTGGTGAAACGGTATGTCAAAGAGGCGGGCTCAGGCCCCACGCGCCGACTGCTTCAACGGTTTCGGTTTCTGTCTTCGTCGATTACGCCGGTCGAGGCCATATCGGCGCTCAGTCGGCAGCGGGCATCCGGCGACCTCGCGCCGCGAGATTTTCTCGCTATCCGATCGAGGCTGCACAAAGACCGGGCTTACTGGGAACTCGTGGAGGCGGGCGATCCGGTCCTCCGGCAAGCCGAAGAACTGGTTCAAAAAACGAATATGCGCGCGCTCGACGCCCTCCATCTAGCGTCGGCGCTCGTCTTTCAATCTGCGTCAGGGCTGACGATTCCCTTCATCACCAGCGACACGAAGCAGCGCGATGCCGCCCACATTCTGGCCTTGACCGTTATCTGGGTGGAATAACGGCCAGGGCGTGGGCAAGGGGGCATGCTGGTTTGTGTGTCGCCTGACTCGATCGGCCTCCGGCGACAATTCAACATGTCCCCGTTTCGGTTGCCAGTCTCGACGGTTTACCGCTTTGATTTTCTGCGTTCTTATTAAGATACAGCTCAATTGCGTCTTTGCCATTTGCCGCGGTAACAGTGTCCTTGAACTCGAATCCTCGTGATTCAAGATGAATCTTTTGCCATTTAAGACCATAGGCTCCGAAGATCACACACTGCACAACGCTTCCCACATTGATGATGAGAGTGGCTTGCTCCATTCCAATGCTCGCAACCGCAATACCCCAAATGGCAAAGAACACGGCCAACACTCCAAAACCCACAGCCCACATCTTTTTTGACAGCGCCCAGAAGAGACCAAAGCCGCAAGCATTCCACGACCAACCTTGCTCAACAGCATCATGGCACCCTTGAGGATTTGCATAGACCTTGAATTGTTTCACGTGTCATTTCCTTTGGTATGTCAAGGCAGGTTCATGATTGCATGAACACATTGGAATTGTGCCCCCGTTTGAGGGAGAGTTCAAAGATTCTTGGAGCGGTTTTGGATCATCTTTAGAGAGACCTTAAGAGGGACATTCTGGTTTTCTTGTCGCGTGACTCAGTCAGCTCCGGCAACAATCCAGAATATCCCTGCTTCTGTTCCCCGGTTTTGTGCTTAGTGGGGTCCGAAGACTCCCTCAAGGAAGCCGGGCAGCGGTGGGCCGCCGGCCGCGCCAGTCATCGGGATCTCCAGCATGTCGTCCTTTGCGAAGCCATGCCCAGCACGCTCGACCCGGTGCTGGTCGCCCGGATGGCCATTGGGCACGAATAGTTGCGGATGGTCGAACGGGGCACCGGCGATGCGCACCCGTTCGTCTGTGAGCGACTCAAGCCACGCCACGATGGCATCGGCCTCGTCGGACGTCATGTTCGCGATGCCGAGCGGCTCAATCGGCGTGCCGTCGGTTTGCGTGATCGGCGCCACGTTGCCCCCACGGCTATAGAGGAGCACAGCCTCGCGCAGCGAATGGGTGTCGCCGTTGTGAAAATACGGAGCGGTCAGCGCGACATTGCGCAGCGAGGGAATCTTGAACGCGCCCTCGATGGCAAAACCCTTCGTTATCGCGGCGCCGTCGAAGCTAGCCGGCAGCGTGCCCGGGAAGAGGCGTTTGCTGTGCGACAATGGGCCGAATTCGTCGCTCGCGCCCACACCCAAGTCGTCGTCGGTGGGCCGTAGGCCGATGTTGTTGAACCCCTTGTCGATCACGTTGCCGTCGCGGTTGCGCACCGAGCCGTTGGCAGCCAAGTTAATCCGCCGGACCGACGCATCGGTCAGCTCCGCGCTCTCGTGGCAATTGCTGCAGCGCAGGTTGTTCGGGCCGCGGGTCCGGTCGTTAAAGAGGTGGGCGCCGAAGAGCGCGAAGCGGCTGATGTGTGCGGGATTCTCGTTGGTCCAGGGATTGAGGGCCGGATCGGTGGCAGTCGGGTGGTCGCGTCGGAAACGGTCCCATGGAGTATCGTCGGAGACCAAGGTCGCTTCGTAGAGTTGGACGGACAGCCCGAAGAAGAGCGCGAAGTTATACTGGAGCAGATTATATTCGTCGGTCGTTTTATCTCTATCGGGACGGTCGACGATCGTGACCGTGCCATCCTCCGCCACCTGGACGAGCTTCGTACTCTGCCAGTACTTGTCCTGGAAGGCCGCCTGGATCATCTCGTCGTACGACTTTACCCTGAGACCCTTCGCCGGGTATCGACTCAGCGTGCCCAGCACACTGTCGGACGGATCGACGAGCTGGTTCTGGAGCGGCCGTGAGCCATGCATGCGCCGGCCGAGGAAGCGCCCCCTCTTGCCCTTGCGCAGATCACGCGCGAGGTCTTGAGCGGTGCGGCCCGGCTCCGCCATTTCCAGCTCGCTCACGATCGGGCCCACGGCCTGCGAGGCGAGACTCGAGTTTACCAGGGCCACTTGCACCTCGACCAGACTGCCCCCCACCGAGACCATCACGCGCGCGTCGGGATCCCGGGCGCCCAGGTGATTCACTCCGTTGAAGATGTTTTCGGCGCGGCCATCCCAGAACTGACGATGGTTGAACACCGCGTTGATCATCGATGGGGTGTTGCGCGGCTCGACCCGGCGGGCCTTGAGCAGCCCCACCTGGAAGCCGAGCGGGTCAGGGCCCCTGTCGAGAAACGCCACGCCCTGCGAGCTGACGACGTCGTTGCTGTCGGTGGCCGTATCGAGCGCGCCTCGCTGTCCCGCAATGGCCAGCCGGGTGAGCGGGAACTCTGCGCCGGTGAGCTGGTAGTTCGGGCCGCCCATCTTAAAAGTCAGGTCCTGTTGCGG
>SWDH01000015.1 GCA_005116945.1 Nitrospira sp. | reverse complement strand
GATCCCGCGCCGGTACGCCCTTCGGCTTCCGGGCTCATCCCCCTGACACATGTCGCTTGGCTCTCTTGTGCAGTGAGAGAGCCAACAAACATTTTTTACAGGGGGAAACAACATGGCTACACCACACTCAACACCAGCAACCGCGTTCAGATCCGGCAACGTCACCGTCGCCATCCGGGAGAACACCGGAGAGAACGGACCGTTCTTCTCCGTCACCTTTTCACGGCCCTACAAGGATGCTCAGGGCAATTGGAAGACTTCATCGTCTTACGGCTTGAACGACCTCGATTCTTTGTCGTCTCTCGCTGAATTAGCAAAGGACTGGGTCCATCGCCACACACGGCCATAACCGTCAACCGGAAGCCTCTGGCGCTCATCGCCGGGGCTTCCCTGAACATTAAAAGGAGTTCCTCGACCTTTTCCCGCTCGTTCAAGGACCGCACCGGAGCCTGGCGCAACGCCAGCTCCTTCGGCTTCAGCGACCTTGAGGCGCTGACGAGCCTGATGCTTCATGCACGGGAGTGGATCGCCTCGCGCGGCGCGACGCCGCGTTGATCGCGGCATTTCAGAAAAGAGCCTCGGGCTTCACAGTCCGGGGCTTTTTTATGCCATGCATACTCTTACGGCTTGCGAAGACTGGCAGGTTTTCGCGGCGGAAAGCCGGCAGGGCGTTTCAATGCCTGCGGTCC
>SWDH01000014.1 GCA_005116945.1 Nitrospira sp. | reverse complement strand
TGATGTGCAAGGCCCCTGCGTCAAGACTGTTTTCCAATAATTCTTTGACGACAGCAGCAGGACGCTCGACGACCTCACCGGCTGCAATGCGGCTGACTACGTCGTCCGGGAGGGTATGGATCTTGGCAGAGAAACTGGCGGCGGGCATGACACTAGGCTCCAGAGAACGCCGAAGACAAGAGAGACGCGAGACACCGTCTCGATGGACATCCGATCACCGAATTTCGGCCAGCTTATGCTTCGCTAGTTTCGCCTCGTCCGAAGTCGGGAATTCCTCAATGACCCGTTTGAGATTCTTTTTCGACTTGGCAAGGTCTCCGATTTCTCCCGCCGCGAGCCCTGATTTGAAGAGTGCCGCAGGCACTTTCTCGTTCCCCGGGTACTCCGTCGAGAGATACTCCAATGATTGGATCGCGCGCACATAATCTTTCTGCTGGTAGGACGACTCACCCAGCCAGTAGTAGGCGTTCGGCGTCAATGACGTGCCGGGAAAATCTTTCACAAACCGCTGAAAGCCCGCCACCGCAAGATCGAATTTTCCATTGAGATAGTCGTTGTATGCCAGATTGAATGCGGACGTCGGAGTAATCGTGGGTACGCCGGGGATCAGAGAGGTCGGCACATCCGTAGAGGAACCCGGCTTCAGTGGCTTAGGGAGACGAGCCGAATCAATTTGAGACGGCTCCGGCTTGGGCGCGACAGGAAGGCTCGATGCCTCATCGACCTTGGCCAACCGGCTCTCTAATTTTTGGACCCGCGCAGAGAGTTCGTCGAACTTCGGGTCAAATTTCTGCCTGGAGGATTCACCATCCTTCACCCGCTCCAGCGACTCCAACCGTCGTTGCAGCGCATCCAACCGCTTCTGATCTTGGTCTTGAGATTTCGACACTGTCGCCAGGTGGTCGCGCAACTCTGAAAAATCCGCATGCTTCGCACATCCGGCGAGCCATAACATCGACCCGGCCATGAGAACAACCGCCCCCCCTGAACCCATTATCGTGCGCATCCCGGTCATCGCGACTCCCTCAATTGGGATAATTTAGCCGATGCTTTTCCTGCCTCAGGAGTCCGTGGATACGACGCCAACACCTGGCTGAAGGCTAAGGAAGCGCGCTTCCTATCGTTCATCGCCAGGTACGCATACCCTTTCTTCAAGATCGCGGCCGGCACTTTTTCGCTCCGGGGAAAATCCAGTTCGACGCGGTCATACGAATCGATCGCCTGGGGATAATCTTTCTTGCTGTAATACGATTCACCCAGCCAATAGCGGGCATTTGGAGCGAGAGCCGAGTCCCCATAGTCACGCAAAAATACGGCGAACCCCTGCCGTGCTCCATCCAGATCCCCATCGCCAAAGAGTCCCAAGAGACGTTCGTATTCGACCTTGTCAGAACTCATACTCGTCTGGGTGGGTCGTGGCGAACGCAACGACTCATCGAGCGCAACTGTCGGCGTCACCGCTTCACCTTGCGCAGAAAGCGAAGCCGAAGACAAGTCTTGATCGACCTTCGGGATCTCAGGCGAAGGCGCCGACGACCGATGCCCCGGTTTCGTGGATGGCTGACGTGCCCCCGCCCCTCCCTTGTTTCCCCCTCGCGTTGGCGCATCCTGTGCGACCTGCTCAACGGTCTTGGAGAGTGTATCCAGACGGCGATCTTGCTCATCGAAACGGGTGACAAACTTTTGCGCGACAGAGGCGATACTCTTATTGACCTCCGCTAAATACCCGCTGACCTCTTTGTTCATCTCATTGATATGAGTGGCCGATGCTTTTCCTGCCTGCTCTTCTTGGCCGATCCGCTCACTCAGGCCTGTCAGCGAATCCCTGAATGCCGTGAGAGACTGACTAAATTGTGCAAATTTTGCGGACAACTGTTCAGTTCGAACCTGGGTATCCGCCAGTGCCTTATGCTGCTCCTCCAATCGTGTA
>SWDH01000013.1 GCA_005116945.1 Nitrospira sp. | reverse complement strand
AGAGGCGGGTGAGCAGATCGGCTCCTTTCAGCAGAATACACTCAATGCCCTGTTGTTGGAATGACCGGCCGACGATCTCATACTCGTCGAGCAGACGTTTGTTGATCAGGCTGACCTGGGTGTAGGCGTCAGCGAGGTCGTCGAGGGTCGAGGAGGGCATGGGTTGCCTCGAGTGATTGCGCCCACTCTTTAAAGTGTGGAAGGCACCGGCTCATATCGCCGGTCTCTAGCCAGGCATCGGCGCGTCCTTGGCGGCAGAAGCGACGCACGTCGCAAGTCGGGCACTGGTCGTGGTCGTTTGGCTGTGCGTCGTCCACGGTACGTTTGAGGATTTCCCAACCCTCGCGAATTGTTCCTGTGCGGAGATTGTACTTCGGAATGGGGAATGAGACGCAGAGATTCATCTCGCCATAGGGCGTGATGGCGAAACGACTTTTCCCGCAGGAGCAAGAAATAAACGGCTCCTCCGTCGAACAGGGCTCTTGGACCCACGCCGACATTCGCTCTCCAAATTTTCGAGAATCCAACGCCACTTTCTGTCGTGGATCGAGTCGATACGTGAGCGGGCTGTTGTTCCCGTCGACGCGAGGTTCTATTTCGAGACAGTACTGGAACTTGAAGCCATGAGTTTCGACAAGATGCTGGCAGGCATCGACCTCCTCCACGTTGATTGTCGTCACGGGCATCCGGACGATCACTGGAATAGTTCTTCCGGTTAGGCAGGTCAGACCTCGAAGGAAATGGGCGAACGATCCCGCTGTCTCGGTCATTCGTTCGTAAATGCCAGCGGTGGCGCCGTAGATGGACACGAGTAGTTGTGAGACGCCTGTCTCCTCCAAGAGGTCGACAAACGACGGAGTCATGCGGGTCGCGTTGGTCAGGAGATGGATCATAAGGCCTCGCCGGTGGGTATGGCGAAGAATCTCGGCCATGTCGGGCCTGACAGATGGCTCGCCGCCGCTGAAGCTGACGGTCATGACGCCTAGGTCGGCAATTTGATCGATGAGGGAGCAGACTTCAGCGGTCGTGAGTTCATGGGGAAGCGCGCGATGCGTTGGATTGTAGCAATGGACGCAGCGAAGGTTGCAGCCATAGGTCAGCTCAAACATCACCCCCTGCGCTTGGCGCGTCTGCAGCGCTTTGGACGAGACCGCTGCAAAATACGTTTCTGCGTCGAGTTGCTTCATGAGACAGCATCCTCTACAGAAGCCGAACGAGTCTGAAGCAGCTCGACCACATCGGTTTGATTCAGAAACGCGAGGCCGAAACAAGGCGTATGCGCAGTTAATGAAGCAAGAAAGTCGAGCGTCGCTTCCATCGCCGCGCGATCCCAATGGGGAAGAAAGGCTTGTTGCAGAAGGAGCGACATCGTTTTCGTCGGAGAAAGCGGTTCAAGCCGGTGGCGATGCTCACCATGACTGATCCCATAGAGACCGGTCATCGACCGGGAGGCCTGCGCGGCATATTGCCCGGACCCAACCCAGGGTGTGCCATAGATAGTGACACCTGCCCCCTGCTGTCGAAGGATCACTCGTTCATCGCTGAGGATTAATGCGCCTTGGTCTGCAAAGAGTTGGGCGATAGTCGATTTGCCCGTTCCTGAAGCGCCGGTGAAGACATAGCCCTGATCGTGGATGGCGACGCCTGCTGCGTGGAGCAGGAGACCGCCGTCAAGGGCGAGACGGGAAAGAAGGCAGACTTCAACGATGGGATTGAAGAGGTGCATGGGACTCCAACCGACTTGTCCCAGGTGGAATTCCGGCAAGATCGACGCATGCACTGTCCGATAGTCGTCAGATAGGAGCGCCCGAGCTCTGGGCTGGAGGAGCTGCGGACTCAGGCTTTCGATAACGAGTCCGGAGTCCGACTCGAAGACGGTCCAATAGCCGTGGGCTGCATCGAAACGAAGGGGGCCTTTCGTTAATTCTGGGAGGGTAGCGCAGACCTCGACCTCTATCTCGAAGTCCGGTCTTGTACCCGGCTCTGCGAGGAACCTGTCGAATGGCCGTATCGGCCAGGCAAGGCAGGGGTAGTCATGCGGTTCGCGTAAACGAATCACATGCCCGCCTAGTTGCAATTCAATATGCATATGACAACCTATGAGGATCGAACCCCTGAGTCGTGGCAGGTCTGGCCGCCGCACGTCATTGCAAGGGATGAGCGTTTGCATCCTCCGGGTGAGCCGCCACACATGGCTGATTCACAACGTCCGCTGGTACGGCAGCCGTTCATGCCAAACCCAGCCGCGACCGACATGCTTGTCAGACTGCATGCGGTGAGGATGGCCTGTTCGTGGTCCAGGGGGACTTCATATAGCACCGGAGTGCTGTAGGTTTTTTTCTCGGTCATAGGGGGTTTCTCCTAACCGGCATTGAGATTAAGCCATGTCACCGAATATTCACTGGGGTCTTGGCCCGGTTGCTGAGCGGGTGAATCAGAGGCTGACGGATGGCATGTTCCGCGCGCACCAATGCGACATCGCACGCATAGGGGATGGGGGCTTCTGCGACGCCTTGTTCCCATCGGGCATCGGTTGGTTTTTTCTCGCAAAAGCGATGAATGGTACAGGAACGGCAGGGGCTATCGCCCAGATAACGCATCGACCGTATGGCTCCAAACACCTGTGCCACTGCATCCTGTAGGGAATGTGTCCGCAGCGAGACTCGGTGTTCATATTGCAATGTGCAGGCACCCAGTTCACCCCACGCGCTGATGTGTATCGAGTTGGTCCCACATCCGCATCGATAGAGCCGATCACTCTCAGGCCTGGTGATTTCTTGTTCTTTCATGCAGAGGTCATCGTCATGGGTGACGAGATTGGTCTCCTCCAGGCGTTTCAGATCCTGTGAGTCGATTCGATATGCAAGAGATGAACAATCGCCATTGAGCCGTGGAGACAGCGACGTCGTATATCCGAATGATTGTCCGAACGATTCGGTAAAGGCGCGAAGGTCGTCGAGCTCATCCTTATTCCAGTCCATCAACTTCGTTTTGAGTGTGAATGGAAGTCCGCTCTCTCGGAGCAACGTCATGCCTCGTAGAAACGCGCGGTAGGAACCCGGCACCTGTGTGAACCAGTCAAAAGGTCCCTCGCTCACCGAGTGGCAGGAGACATCGATCGTGAAGGGAGGCATGGCCTGCAGTCGCTGGATGGCTGCGCGGGTGAAAAGGGTCCCGTTCGTATAGAGTTGGAGGAGGAATCCCTGCCGATATGCTCGCTCGTAGATTTCGAAGAAATCGGGGTGCATAAAGATGTCGCCACCGCTGAGGT
>SWDH01000012.1 GCA_005116945.1 Nitrospira sp. | reverse complement strand
GGTCAGCTAAAGACACATAATGAAGGATTTCTTGTCAAGCACAAGTGGACGGCTGGCTCACCTTCATAGCTATTCAAAGACTCAGATGATTGCAGGGTGAATCCAATAAAGGGTAGCTGGTTGCTGATGAGGCAAGGATGAACGTCGGGTCATTGAAGCTTCCCTCGTCACACGACCAGAGACTATTGTGTTTCAACCTCATTCAAACCGTAGGCGCGAGGCGTGACATATGCGTTTTCTTCTTTTAGATTTTGATTACCCTGGATATCTTGATTGGCTGTACGCTGAAAATCCAGGGCTACATGAAAAGTCATTTGATGAGCAACTGCGGGTCACGACGGAGGCCTGCTTTGGACAGGTGGGCTTTTGGACCAGCAACCTTCAGGCATTCCGGCATGAGGCGTACGAGATTCATGTGAACAATGAATCTATGCAAAAGCAATGGGCAAAGGAGCATGGGCTGAACGTGAGCCCTGATTCGCGCTGGGAATTCCGGATGAGACGTGGAATAGTGCCATGGGCCTCCCGTATTCGAGAGCGTCGCTGGTTTTACGAAATCCTTGCAGCTCAGATCAGATACTATAAGCCTGATGTCTTGCTTAATTTATGGATGCCTGGTATCGCTAATCGCTTCCTGCAGGAGATGAAGCCACATGTACGGCTGTTGATGGGGCAACATGCCTCTATGACGTTGTCCGATTCTATGGATCTCAGTTGTTATGACCTTGCCATTTCGTCCTTTCCACCAACTCTCGAATATTTTCGTCGGAAGGGCCTCCGTGCTGAGTTGAACCGATTGGGTTTTGAGCCAAATATCTTAACTCGCCTCAGAAGTGGAACGAAAGACTTCGACCTGACGTTCGTCGGCAGTTTCGGCGGCTCCCCAAATGCCAACAGGATTCCCTGGCTCGAGACGCTGTGTTCACGGTTCCCTCAAATGAAAATCTGGGCGCCCGCGCAAGATGTTGACCTGCTTCCTCTCTCCTCGCCTATTCGAACGCGCTATGCTGGGATGGCATGGGGGTGGGAGATGTATGAAACTCTTTCCCGTTCCCGGATCACTCTCAACTTTCATCACGACAGTCCTACCCCCCATGCGAACAACCGGCGTCTTTATGAAGCAACCGGCGTAGGAGCGCTCTTGATAACCGATTGGAAGAAGGACTTACACGAGATGTTCGAGCCGGGCAAGGAAGTCGTTGCCTACAGGACGCTCGAAGAATGTATCGAGCTGATCCAATACTATTTGGAACATGAAGACGAGCGGAACGCGATCGCACAAGCCGGACAGAAGCGCACGATCACGGAGCATACGTGCTACGAACGCACAAGGGAGTTACTCGATATTGTCAGGAAGTATCAGTAATCTATATCTGACTGGGGGTTTTCGGCAAGTTCTTTGGGCTGCATGTTGTGCGGATACGTTGGTGGGCCTGGGAAACCTGCTCATTGCCTTGGGCGGGGCCGGCTAGTTCAGGATAGATCGCTGGTCAGGCTGTGAATGGTCCAGAGGTCTTGGTCCCCCAGTTCTTTCGGTCTCCTCTGTGTCTTCGAGGCCAAAGCGGTATTACCTGTCCCACTGAAGCACTAGGTCCGTTTCAGGACGTTGCGCTGTCTGATGCCGTCCGGCTTATCTTCCGCTTTGACCAGGGGCAATCACTCCATAGATACTGTTCTGCGAAAATATGGCGATGATGTCCTGGCGCATGTGTTGAAATTGGCGACTCGTCGTACACGAAACAATCTGATGGGAATAGAATGACCTGCTTCACGGGCTCCATGCTATATCAGGGAATCTAGAAGGAACAGTAGATACATGTCACCGCAAAAAAGAAATGTCTTGATTGTATGCATAGTCGCCTGTATCTACGTCGCCCTCTTTATCCCTGCGAATCTCCGTTGCTCCGGGGACGTCAACATGCTGTTGTGCACGGGTCCGGACGAGATCTCGGATACGACCGGGGACGAATACGCACAGTTCCCTCACCTCATGTCCATGATGATGAGGGATACAACCGTACTGGGCACTGTTCGGCGCGTCCTCGACCATGGACACTATTATTATGGATATCCATTCTATTTTGTGTCCGCCGTGGCCGTGTTGCCGGTTCGCGTTCTCTCCGAATTCCGTGAAGGTGACTATACGCGCATGTACGTGCTACTGCTACGGCAGTTAAGTCCCCTGTTTACGGCGGCCGCAATTGTCTTGTTGGTGGCTATGTGGACGAGGTTCGAGAACCTCGTGGGTTCCCTTTCAATGTTTGCTTTTCTGTCTGTCATGCCAACAGTGTTCAGGAACAATACATGGTGGCACCCGGATGCCATGGTAACGTTTCTTGTCGTTCTGACGCTGTTTAGTTTGGATCGTGACGGCTTACGGTTCGGAAAGTGGTTTCTGGTTTCAGCGATTGCCTGCGGTTTGGCAACAGCAACCAAGACCATAGGTGCCTTTTTCGTTGCGGCCATTCTTTTGTACTTAGTTATTGGTATCTATCGTGGGCAATTGACACCACCAGGGGCCTTAAAAACCGGCATCCTTTTTGTGCTTACCATGGCTCTCTCCATTCTGCTTTCTTATCCCATCATTCTCCTGAAGTCCTCCGAGATTCTCGAAATACTTCGGTTGCAATCTGTAATAAATACCTTTGGGTGGGGAATACAGATGGAGAAGGGACCGCTTTCCAATTATCGAGATATTTTGCGCGTAGGGTTTGGTCTGTGGCCGATCTACATCCTTCCGTTTGTTGCTGCGAGTGTGTACGCAAAGACCTTCGATGAAAGACTGCGGAGTGTGCTGACACTTGCATGGGTCTTGCCCTTTGCTGCGTATCTCCTTTTCGTTGTCGCTAAAAAACAGGAAATCTATTTCATTCCCATTATGCTTCCGCTCTTGGCGGTCATGTGGTGTCCGTCTCTCTGGCAAATCCGAAACCGCAGGAGCGTTGTGCTTGTGGCGCTACTTACGATTGGTCTATCCGTGCAGATGTCGATATATATTCTGCGGGATGTGGCAATTTATAGGAGCTTGGTCACACTAGAACGCAACAGCCCTAGCCTAGCATTTTACCGTTCACTCGTGCAGGATGGTCTGCTTCCATTATCACCAGAAACGCCAGTTGCCATCTTTCGAGACGCTCATGTGTACTTGCCGCCGAACCCAAAATACCAAGCACACATGAGATGGGGTAGTGCGGACTACTCTGATGTGAGGTTCAATCCCGAACTGATCATTCTCCAGCAAGACTTCATTCAAAAACACTCGGACCCATTGCGTATTAGCATCAGTTTCGATCAGGAACAGGCTCGCAGAAGTCTACCGTTCTACACCGATGCAAAGAACAACCAACTAAAGGGCTACACACGGGTCCTGGAGTCTGAATTTGCAGTCGCATTCCGGAAGAGCATCCAAGATAATTCACCGAACCAAGTCTCGGAGCCTACTTCGCCTCGCTCGGAGACTCAACGCTGACGTTAGGGCTGTTCGGAACTCTAATGTCGCCCATCATTTGTCCGGTTTAGGGTGATTTCCCTCCCTTTGTTTCGATATGTCCTGCCGATCATGCCGTACGTGATTG
>SWDH01000011.1 GCA_005116945.1 Nitrospira sp. | reverse complement strand
TGCGCCTGTGGCAGTCGATGAGTTACGGATGGGACAAAACAGACCCCATAATAGCCACTAATTCACCCCCCTGTCAAGAGGCCATTAGTGCTTGAATAATGATTAATTGGGCATTAGTCGAGGTTCGGTTGATGGGAGGTTAGGAATGTGATACAAGGTAACCCTGCGCCAAATGCAGTTTCGCGCGGTCGGAGAAAAACACACTCATGGTGTTTGAGCAAGAAGACCCACAATCGGCGGAGATGGCACGGCCGGTCGCCAGCGAGCCGAGCGAGCAGGGAGAAATCACCCAGGCCCTGGCACCCTGGCGCCCCTCGACCCGCCGCCGGGTCGACGTGGAAACCCTCGCCCTCCTGACCTGGCCCCAAGGGGTTTCGGTCGAGAGTCCCGCCTTTGAGCATTTTCTGGCCTCGGTCGTAGAACCATTCTGCACCCGCTATCCAACGAAAAGCACGCACGTGCTCTATCGTCGCAGTCTCACCTATTTTTTTCGCTGGTGGGGCCAGGCCCGCGAGCAGGCTGGTGAGTCAGACGCCTTCACGGCCCAGCTGCTGCAGCGTTACCGCGGCTTCTTGACCACCACCGAAGGGCAGGGGACCGGCACCAAGTTGGCCGCCCGGACGATCAATACCTACCTGGCGAGCCTGCGCGCCTTCTGTACCTGGCTCAAGAACACCGGCCAGATCCCGTTCCATCCGATGCGGGAGGTGAAGGGGCTGAAGATCGCGAAGCGGTTTGTGCGGGACAGTTTGACGGAAGCCGAAGTCACCAGGCTCATGGACACCTTCGACCTGACGGGGACGGACGAAGCCTCTCAGGAACGGCGCTGGCGGGACTATGCGAT
>SWDH01000010.1 GCA_005116945.1 Nitrospira sp. | reverse complement strand
CTGGTCAACGAGTTGCGTCGCAGCTTGACGCTCGGCGTTCAATGTCGCTTCCAGCTCTTGGACATGACTCTGATTCTTCTGCAGCTCAGTGAGACGCGAGGCCTGTTGGGCCGTATTCTCTCTCTCCTTCCGAAGAGCGACCTCCAGTTCTCTCACTTGCCCGCTCAAACTCTCCGCGAGAGATGCTTGGTTCGTGACCTCAGCCACTCGGTCTCGTTCGGCCTTGAGTGCAGACTTAAGTTCCTGCACCTGCGCGGTGATACCATCGGTCGCAGCGAGTTCTTTCTTCAGCTGAGCAATCCGCTCTCGTTCCCCTGCCAACATCAACTCAATCTCTTGGGCACGACCAAGCTGTTGCTCGAGTTCTGCCACTCGCTGCGAACTCCGTGTTGCGCGATCTCGTTCAACCAGAATTTCTTCCTCCAACGGCTTCAATCGTGCGACTGCCTGCCGATAGATTTCTAATTGTTCATCGCTCACACGCGTGCCTTGACTCTGATCGATGGACGCGGCTGCCTTTTCGACACTCTTGACAGCAGGCGCGGCAACGTTCTGCCGCTTCGCCAACAATTCGAGCACGCGATCCTTCAGCGACGTACCCTGGAACGGCTTCTTCAATACGCCATCGGCATGACACACTTCTGCTTGCTTCGTCACATCATCGTTGACGATACCTGAAATCAAGAGCACCGGGGTATTCGCGAGCGTCCTTTGGCCGCGTACAAAGGCACACACCTCATAGCCGCTCTTATCCGGCATGATCACGTCGGATACGACAAGGTCTGGTGTCTCTTTGGCTAAATAGGCCAATGCTTCCTCTCCGTTCGCAACGAGAGTGACGCCAAGCCCAGCCTCAATCAGCAACCGTTCGGCGACTTTTCTGACCGCGATACTGTCGTCGGCAATCAACACGTTCGGCATAGCAGATTCCTTCCCTGAATTCCTTTAACCGCTGACGGTGTCCTGTCTCAACCGACCGAGTCGCTGCAATGCCACGATCGCCACATCCTGTGCGCCAATCGTGATCAACCCCAGCGATTCAATGCCCCCACTGTTGTTCGGCCGAATCGCTGCCGGATTCACCGCCTCGAGAGACGGCACGGCAGCATCGATACAGATGGCCATTGGCCCGTCAAGATGGCGGGCCACCAAGCACAGCAACGGCTCTCCCTGCACGGCACGATTCAGCCTGGCTGCCAAATCGTAGACCGGCATCACATGATTGTCCCGTTTCAGCATGGCTTGCACGAATGGAGTCCGACTCGGTATTGGAATCGACTCAGTCCAAGATGACACTCCCTCCACATCTTCAGTCCGTGCAGCCAGCTTCATTCCACCGACGGAAAACACCACGACATTCCACGGCCGTTTCGCATTCAGAGTGTGCTGTTGCCCACGCGCCGCCCTCAGCACACCCCACCTACCATTGAGGGAGTTGTCTTCACCAGTTGTTCCGCCTGCCCAATTGGTATAGATACAATGCCGGAGGGCTCTCCCATCACCCAGGCAAGATTCAGGATCAACACCAATTGATCTTGATAGAGCAGCATCCCTCTAAACCAGTCACGCTCATCACTTTGAAATAGCGACGGCAACGGAACACAGTCCTTTCGTTCGATCTCCATCAAACCCACCACCTGCTCAACCGCGATCGCAGCATGAGAGCGCCCGGTTGAGTACAACACCGTCCTCCGCTCGGGACCGGACAAATTCGCAACCACCGAAAGCCGTTGGGAAAGATCGAGCAATTGATAGGAGGTCCCTGATACAGTCACAGCCTCGTCATGACCTACTTCTTCTTGCGTCAACACCCCTCGCACTCCAGCTGCAGACAGAGCGAAATAATTCACGCCAAGACGGATGACCAAGAAACTGGCCACCTCCGTCGGTGTGTTCTCAGAATTATGCCCGCCTCGTAAACTCATATTCGATTTACCCGCTTCAACTGCACCGTGCCATGGCCTCGCTCAATAATCGTGTGCAACGGATCCTTAGTTGCGCACAGCCGCATCTTTGCCTATCCAGCGCTCAACTTCCTGGATCAAGGCGCGTTCTTCGACCGGCTTGGCAATATAGGAGTTCGCTCCGATATTCAGAGCCATTTGCCGATGCTTATCACCGGCTCTCGTCGTCATGACGATGACCGGTGTCTGCTGTGTTTGCTCCCGACTGCGCAGCCCTTGAATGACTTCGTACCCATTGAGCTTCGGCATCTCAAGATCGGTGATAATCAGCCGGTAGCATTCCGCAGATGCCTTGCGAAGACCTTCTTCCCCATCCACTGCTGTGTGGACAACGTACCCGGCCGACTCCAGCATCCGGCCCACAAACTTTCGGATACTCAAAGAATCGTCGATCAACAGAAGCAGGCGTTCTGTCGCTTTTGACTCTGAGGTCTCGACGTACGGAATCAGCGAATCCCCCGACGTCGTCGCCTGTACCGACAACTCCGGTCCGGCAGCAGCGTGCCTTTCGCGGGACAATAATCGAGCAGGATCCAACACCAGAACCACACGCCCTTCAGGATCGATGGTCGCGCCGCCGAAACTGGAACGTTCCAAGGGCTTCAGGGACCCCAACGGCTTCACGACGATTTCCTGGCGACCAAGCAGTTCATCAACGACAATGCCGATCATCCCGACAGCCGTTCTCACGATGACGACTGGCTTCCCGGTTTCCACCGCTACGTTGCGCTGAGTGAGGAGCTGCTCGAGCGGCTGCGCTTCAATCGCCTCTTCGCCGATATGGAGGATCGATCGCTCCCCCATCCGCTGATGCACGCCAGGGGTAACCATGGTGACTTCACGCACTGACTGAAGCGGTATGGCATATCGCTCGCTCCCTACCCGCACCATAAGAGCTGTCGCAATCAATAATGTGAACGGGAGGCTGAGTGTAAACTTCGTCCCCACTCCTCGAACAGACTCGACGTCGATGCGGCCGTTCATGCTTTCGATGACACGCTTGACCACATCCATGCCGACCCCTCGACCCGCCTGATCGCCGATCTGGTCCGCTGTCGAGAAACCTGGAATGAAGATGAACTTGATCACTTCTGATTCGGGCATCGAACGAGCAATTTCCTGACGGATAAGCCCTCGCTCGACCGCTTTGGCTCGGATCTTTTCGACGTCGAGCCCGGCCCCATCGTCCTCGACTTCAATCAACACCGCGTTCCC
>SWDH01000001.1:21823-52860 GCA_005116945.1 Nitrospira sp. | reverse complement strand
TTGTTCGGTAAAACCTCGGCATGATAGCTCGCATGGCTGATCGTGGCAGGGACGCTGGAAAAGGGATTGGCATTCAGAAACAGCGTCGTCGATGCACCTTCGCGCAATACAATGGCATCCTCCACCGGCAGATCGATTAGCACTTCCAACTGCTGCGGATTCGCCAACTCCATGATGCGTTGGCCGACCACGACCGGCTTCCCGATCCAATCGGATTTGTCCGTGTAGAGCAACAAGCCGGCTTGCTCCGCCTTCACCTCGACTTTCGCCAATCGTTCATGGGCATAGTTTCGCTCGGTTTCCCGCAACTCGACTTCGGCTTTCAACAACGGCACATCGGCCTTTTGCTCGGCGTCCCCAAATGAGCCTTGCGCCGCGCGCCGATACTGCGCCATCGCCACATCGAGGTTCCGTTCTGTCACCTCATACTCGCTTCTGAACGTCGTGTCTTCGAATCTAAACAACACTTGGCCTTCAGACACGACGGTATTGGGGAGGACGAGAATTTCGGCGATCACACCGTCGATCGGTGCGCTCACGATCAGAGGATCTTTTGCGACAATCTTCGCAGGCGCCAGCGTCGACATCGGAACGGGAATGGCCAATGCGCCGAGCATGGCAATCGCGAGTATCCACATCGTGGTCCGGCTCAGTCTCCATCGCCGCCGACGACTGTTCGATGAGCCGACGGCCAGCCAGGCATAGGCATAGGCTTCACTGAGCCGTTGCATGACGGTCACTTCATGATCCGGCCACGGCTGGTCCCTCGTCAACCACAAGCCTCCGAGAATCTGTCCATTCGGATGCTTCAGTGGACACCAGAGACCATGGCCTGCCGTGAATTCCTTCCACTCCAACCTGAGTTCGGCAGGACACTCTGCTTCCGTGATGGAGCAAACGTCATCATCGGACGCCGTCTTGAGCAACGCCTGAATCACCCGTTCGGTCCATTGCATCAAGGGCACGGTGCGATCCACCACCGGCACGCTGGATGCCGCTTGCACGTGATAACTCTGGGCAGATGGGGTCGGCGGGGTCAGTACAATAGCTTGTCGATAGGGAACAAGGCGGCGCGTTTCATTGACGAAGAAAAATTGCAGTTCCTGCTGGGTCTGGGCGGCGCGAACCATCCCTTCCAGCTGAAGCAGCACGGAAAGCGCCTGGTTCGTCGGCGGGCTGTGGGGCTTGACCTCTGCTGCGATCATATCAGTGTGAAAGTTCAGCGAACGAGGCGGTCCCGCTCATCCCCGCAAGCACATTGTCAGGCTGGGCCCGGAAGAGGCCTTTCACCTTCACGGTCTGACTCGCAGGATCGACATTGGCGCCGATATCTTGAACCACGGCGGGATACCGGAGCCCTGTTTCATCGACGGCATACTCGAAGGGCGTGCCGACCTTCAGCCAGGCAAGGGACTTCGACGGCAGAATCAGCTCGATCTCCAGCAGGCTATCGTCCAGCAGGCTGATGAGCTGATCGTTGGGGAAGACATTCTCATGTTCATTCACGATCATTTTGACAACGCGCCCGGGAAACGGCGCACGCACGGTACAGCCGGTTACATTGACTTGCGCGACCTTCACGGCGGCGTACGCTTTCTCGGCGTCGGCCTGAGAGACCACGAGTTCGAGTTCACCGACGGCTTTGTGTTTAGTAAGCCGGAGGTTGTTCTCGTAGGTCTTCTTTTTCCCGCGATATTCCGCTTGGACGCTCGCCAGTTCGGCTTCATATTTCGAACAGTCGAGGGAGACGAGGAGGGCGCCTTTTTCAAACCGCTGACCTTCCTTGAAGGGCAGTTGGCTGATCCGGCCCTGGACCTGACTCGCTAAGGTGGCTTGTGCGGTTGCCTTCACCAGTCCGCGGATTGTACTGAGTTCTGCCGCGCTGCTTGCGGGCTTCGGATCTGATTTTGGACCGGCTGTTGCCCTCACGATCGGTATGAGGAGACAGACGCTCATGACACAGCCGCCGGCCAACCACCAGCCGATCCGGGTCACTTGAGCCACTCCTTGCTCTTCGCCCATCGCGTGCGAATTTCGAGAGCAAGATCCGACAGGCTCTGTTCCCGCGCCAGATCGTTGGGCAGGATATCTTCGCCGACGGCGGCCAGGAGCGAGGCCCAGGAGACTTGAAGCTCGGATTCTATGGCATCGTATCGCAGTTGCGCGGACACCTGATTAACCCGCTCGCGCAGCACCGTCTGTTCGCTCTGCCGCCCGATCCGCCAACCGAGGCGAGTCTGCTCGAAAATTTGAGACTGCGTCTCGTGATAGAGCTTCGCCGTCGACGTTTCTTTCTTCGCATGGGCCACCTGCGCGGCGCTGACATGGACCTGCGACATGATGGCCATGGTCAGCGCAAGGGTCTGCGTGTGCAGCACCTGATCTTGCGCGTCAATGGTCTTCGCCCGGGCCGGATACCGAAAGATGTTCAGCAAATTCCAACTGGTTCGTGCCGCATAGGCGGCCCAATTCTGATTGAAGAGAAAGGCGTTGCTGTTATAGTTCCCACCGGCTTGCAGATTTAGGCTGGGCAACATTTCGAGGATTGCGGCTTTCGTCTCTCGCGCGTTGATCCGGCGTCGGTAATCGATTTGCCTCAGCTCGGGGCGTGCGACCAGAGCCCGATCCTCCAGCGCCGTCAGATCGGCCGGAAGGTTCAACGTTCCCGCCTCTCGCTCCGGAACGAGGAGCCGCATCTTGTGCTCTTCGCCGGGAGGCAGATTGATGAGCGCGGCTAATTGAAGCTTCGCCGTGGAGAGTTCCCGAAACAGCTGTTGCACGTAGCGTTGTGTATTGAGGAGGTCCAGTCTGTACTGCAAGGGAACCAGCGGAGCACTGAGTTTCTCGTCCTGAACGGCCTGGGATTTTTCCAGCGCGTTCTTGACCCATTCATCCAGCATCTTGAGTGAGGGAAGAATGCGTTCCGCGCTGACGGCGCGCCAATAGGCCGTACGCACATCTTGCATGACACGATTCGCCACACGCCGCCGTTCTTCTTCGGCAATCAACACGTCATCCGCTGCCTGCTTCGCCCTGATGTAGGACAATCCGAAATCCAACACATTCCAGCTGAGCGACAGATCGGCGGAGAAAATGTTCTTCTCGGCAGACGTAAACGGGGTGAGGTTCTGGGCTCCCGTCACCAAGGACTGCCCCACGCCTCCCGTGAAGTTATTGCGGCCGTCGAATCCGGCGTTCGCCGCAAGGCGAGGCAACATGGCATAGTGAGACAGGTCGAGTTGCGTCTGTGCCAGCATCTTGTGCATCAGCTCGACACGCGCATCGAGGTTATACTTCAGCGCCCGCGCCATCGCTTCGTAGAGATCGATCGGACCCGAAACCGGCTCTTGATCCTTTGTCAAAACGGCCCGTCCCTCTTGCGCGCGCGATCGCACCTCGTCCGCCGTCAACGGTATCGGCTTGATCGCACAACCGCCCACACCAAGGACGGCGAGGATCGTCAGCACGGCCAGCCACGGACTGGTCATGCCGAGAGATCGTTCGGCTGAAACATGTGATCCGTTCACGACGTCATGTCCTAGTCAGATGGATTCCTTCAGAGCTATCCGGCTCTATAGCTGGTAACAGTGATCGGCCCGCCAAGCATCGATCGGCCCTATGTGTACCTAGCTAGGTACCAAAGTACGTGTTTGCGGTGAATTGTCATCATTTTTCTCCCTTTGGCACATGCTCCATGCGTTCACGGGAACGATCGCACAAACCGTGTTTTTCCTTTTTGCCATTCACATTTCTTGGTACCGTGCATAGGCGAACCGAGAATGTGCCCTTGTCGGTCAGCAGCAGTTCTATTCATCACAAAGGAGATATGTATGAAAACGGCAGGATTACCGGCGAATGCCACGAACCTGTCCCCGGCAAGCCCATCGCAGCCAAACCAGCCCACGAACGCCGGCCCGACGGTCCAGTTCGATGTGTCCAACCTTCAGAGTTCCTACGCCAACGTGTGCAACGTGTCGTCAACCCGTGAAGAAGTGGTGCTGGCCTTCGGCGTCAATAATGTGTGGGAGCGAGGGCAGGCGAATATGCAGGTGCAGATGACGAACCGTATCGTGCTGAATCCCTACGCCGCGAAGCGATTAGCGACCGTGCTCAACCGCGTGGTCGCCGAATATGAAGCCAGGTTTGGGGCATTGAAAGATGACACAAAACTGCAAGCCAATGCGGCCTAAGAGAGGGGCGATTGTGCACATGCCCCGATTACAGAGCTGACAATCACACATTGTCATTCTTGACAATAGATGGTGTTGTTTCCACCACGCAAGGCAGGCGTATGTCACGGATGAAGATGAGCCGGCGGCGCCAGCCGGTACCTCAGAAGCTTAATGAGTTTTTCATTGTCCTGGCCGAGGTTGAAAAACTAGGCCAGGTTGATGAGAGATAAAGAAGCTATCCGGCACTAGCCCGCATTATTCACGAGGGTTCGTGGCGAAATCGCAAAGCCGCGTCGCGAGACCGACGCGCGGAGTCGCGCGGGACCGAGGAGGTACATACCGCACTTCGTGTGAGCCGTTCGCCCTTTTGATGAGTCTTGGCGAACGGATAAACACCGCCAGCATTTGCCGGCCCAAAGATCCTTCTCAAGGTTGAGGGACTAAGCGACGAGCCCGTCGTCCTGGCCACGCTCGGCAGTGGCCAGGCTTGTCGCAGCCGCGTATCCGCGCTTGCAGCAGAAGCTTCATGAATCATGCGGGCTAGGCGCTTTTGAAGCGGGTGACTTTGGCAAACACAATCGCAGCGAAAGGAAGAGCCAGACCCAGAATTAACTGCGCGATGAGGAGCGTGCCAAGCTGGCTGTAGTCGGCGGGGGTTTGGACGACGCCGGACACTTGATCACGGACTTCCCGGCTGACCACGAAGATTTCGTTCATGTACTTGGTGCCGAGCTGACTCAAAGACAAGGCAAGATTCGTAAACGAGGCCATCACGGCAAAGAAGGTGGCTTTCAAGTTTGCAGGGGCGCTGTTCGCAATCCACGCCAACAATGGGACCATGGAAATCTGACCGAGCGGTGATTCGAGCGCCGTATCGATCAGCGCAATGAATCGCGCATCCACGATCCCGCCCGTCATCCTCGCCGTCCATTCGTGCAATCCGTAGAACATGCTCACGATCGGGAAAGTCAAAACGGTTCCAACCACGGTCAGGAACCCCACGACATAGGCGATGGACCGTTCAGCCATGAAGCGGCGAAAGACGAACATGCCGACCAAGGTCAATATGCCTCCGATCAGCGAGAGGACGGAGAGAAACTGCTGATCGAATTTTAGATGGTCGATCATCCACCAGGTCGTCCCTGGCCCGGTCCCAGGAATGGCGCGGAAGATGAAGACTACGACCGCCGTCCCGACCAGCGTGAATTGTTTATCCGGCTCCAGTTCTCGAACCAGCCTCGCCATCAAAAACAAGACGATGGCCATTGAACCGGCAAAAACAATCTCTTCGCTATAGGAGAAACCGCCGAACCCGATTGTGAGCGTGAACAGAACAAACGCGAGGCTCCCTCCCAACACCCACCAGTTGGGCTTCGTCGGCTCATACGTGTCATCACGCACATTCACGACGCGCTCAATGTGATCGGGAGAGAGGCCTTGCCGGAGCAGCGTCTGTTTCTGTTGCCGCCTCAACAACCAGGCCATACCGACGCCGAGTACTGAGACGAATGGGATGACGAGCGCCATGAGGTAGACCTGTTGGTAGAGACGAACGATCTCTGTCTGTGGGAGCCCCTCGACCCCGGTGAAGACATACACGTTGATCATCGCGACCAGAATCCCGCCACCGATGATCGCCACCCGCCCGAGTGTCTGCATGGTGGTGTGCATGAGCTTGAGGGTCGGCTGGTCGAACGGCTGTCCCTCCTCATCCACTCGTGGCACCGCTTCGACCGTCATCGCATCCGCAACTGCATCTTGCATCACGTAGCCGATTGGCCCAAGCAACGTGCTGAGCACAAACCAAACTTCCGCCGGCAGGATCGCGGTCATCGCTTCCCGATTCCCGATCAAGGCCGCCATGATCCCAAGGCTGACAGCCAGCAAAGCGGCTCCAAGTCCCACGAGCCAGCCTTTCCAGCGCCACAAGAGATCGACGAGATGCCCGATCGGCATCTTCAGCGCCCAAGGAATTCCGGCCCAAAATCCCAGCGCAGCGAGGAAAGAGGCGGAGAGGCCGAGGTAGTCTTTGACGAAGAAGGTGCCGACGATGCCGGTGAGGCCGGATATCCCGTAGGCCATGTAGACCATGAGGGGCGGCAGATAGGACAGCCGCATCTCACGACCGAGAGACAGCAAGTTGCGGTCGATCCACTGGGCGAACCGCATGAACATTGCTATGTGACGACCCTGGTGGTCTGGCGACGTTCGGCCAGGGCTTGCAACTGTGTGCGCATCTCGTAAGCCGGTAAGTGCGTCCGATCCCCATGTCCGGCCAACACCCATTCGAAGGGGTAGTCGAGAAGTTTCTGGATGGAATTCACCAGGACATGTCTCCTCCATACCAGCTGACTTGGAGCCGCGAGCCTCTTCTGCAGAGGGTCCCACCAGAGATGATCCCCCGTGAAGAGGAACCTGGCCTTGTAGAGCAAGGCCATGCTGCCCGCCGTGTGGCCCGGTACAGGAATGATCTGAAACTGCGGCATGACTTGGAGGCTGTCAGCGCCCTCGATGACCCATTCAGCATCCGGGGCCGCTTCAATATCTGCCCGATGAATGATCCGTTTCGCACCGAAATGGGCGGCATACTTCTCCGCATCGGCCACATCGTCTTTATGCGTGAGAAAAATGTATGCGATGCCGCCCTTTCGTTCGAAGGCCTCGACAAGATGTTTGAGATACCGAGGTGAATCGACGAGCCAGTTGCCGTCCGGATGTTCGATGAAGAAACTATTCGCACCGAACGACTTCTCAGAATTGAAACCGCAGTACGACACCTCGCCTTCAATCTGGATCGGGAAGCTCGCCATGGCATCGTGCATCCGTACCTTGTCGCTCTGCTCGGCGCCGATCGAGCCGACCGGGCAGGCAAGAAGTGCTTGATAGGCCTGATGAGTCGGTCCATCACCGGTCGGCTGCGTGGTGACCGCGGAAAACTTGCCGAGTTCCTCGAAACTTGCCGGCGCCAGCTGACGACAGGTATCGCAGTTGATGCAGGTCGCGTCGACAAAAAAATTTCCTGCAACATTGGAGTCGAGTCGTTTGTTCTTATCGGCCATGGCTCAACCTCGCATAATGCTCAAAAAGGCTGTCCGGCAAGGCCGCAGCGAGCGAAGAGGCGAGGAGGTACGTACCGCACTTCGTGAGGGCCGTTCGCCCTTGCAATGTATCTTGGCGAACGGAAAAGCCCTTACAGTGCTTCCGATCTCTGAGACGCTCCTCCTCAACGTTGAGCCTCTGAGCGATGTGAGAACGCCGCTGGCGGTCTTTTTCAGCATCATGATTCCTTCGCACGATCGGCTGCCCGCCAAAGATACCAGGCTGCAGCGGTTCGATAAGGCTTCCAGCGTTCCCCATATCGTCGCACCTCTTTCGGCATCGGCATCGAACGCCTACCATAGGCGATGCGGAACCCCTTGCGCACACCGAAGTCGTCGACCGGCAGGACATCCGCCCGCCCCAGCTGGAAGATCAAGAGCATTTCTACCGTCCAACGGCCGATCCCACGGACTGCAATGAGCCGCTCGATGATCGCCTCGTCATCGAGCTTCCGAACGATGGAGCCTATCGGCACGGTACCATCGAGTGTCTTGGCGGCCAGATCGCGGAGCGCCGCAACCTTAGCCCGTGAAAAACCGGCGCCACGAATCGCCTGTTCGTCCATCGCGAGCAGATCGCTTGGTTGAGGGAATCGTCCTTTCGGAAATAACGCCGTGAACCGACGCAAAATACTCTCAGCCGCCTTGCCGTGCAGTTGTTGATAGGCAATCGCTCGTGCCAACGATTCAAACGGCGACCGTTTCGATCGGGGAGCCAAGGTGAATGGACCCACCTCACGGATCAACCGGCGCATGACCGGATCCGCCTTGGACAAATGCGTCATTTCTGGTGTCTGCCGAATCCTCTGAGAACTCGGGCTCTTACCCTTGACTGATGATGGCATCGGCTTCGATCTCAACCAACATCTCCGGATCGATTAACCGTTTCACTTCCACGATCGTCGTCGCCGGCCTGATAGTCCCGAATATTTCGCCATGGGCCCGTCCAACTTCTTGCCATTGATCGATATTGGTCATATATATACGCGTTCGCACGACATCGGCGAGCGACGCGCCGGCCTGCTGAAGCGCCGCTTCAATTGTCTTCAACGTCTGAATCGTCTGGGCATAGGGATCTCCCTTGCCGACGAGACCTGCCGCCGTCATGGCTGTCGAACCGGAAACGGATATCGACGCCCCGACTCGTACCGCTCGCGAGTAGCCGAGTTTGGCTTCCCACGGACCACCAGTAGAAATATTCTGCCGCCCCATCCGACTCCTCCTACATCACGATGCCGCCGCCTGCATGGATATTTTGTCCAGTCAACCATCGCGCTTCCTCACTCACGATGAACGCCACCACGTCGGCGATATCCTTGGGAAGCCCCAGCCGCTTCAACGGCGACAGCTGGATGCCGATCTCACGGAACTGATCGGTCATCATACCCGTCTCGGTAAAACCAGGCGAGACGGTATTGACCGTAATACCTCGAGGTGCGAGTTCCTGCGCCAGCCCTTTGGTGTACTGCTCCAATGCGCCCTTGCTACCAAGATACGCTGTCGCTCCGGGAAAACTCAAATGGGTTCCATCGGTCGAAATGTTGACGATACGGCCACCCTCTTTAAGCGCATTGGCTGCTTCCTGCATGGCGAAGTAGGGACCTTTGGCGTTCAAGGAGACAATCTGATCGAAATCGGCTTCGGTCGTATCGAGAAGCGCCTTCGGCATGAACCGCCCGGCATTGTTAACCAGAATATCGAGCCGGCTAAATTGTTTGACCGTGTCGATCACCAGGCGGCGAGCCTCTGCAACCTGGCTCATGTCGGCTTGGATAGCAACGGCTTTCCCACCCTTGGCTTGAATGCCCGTCACCACTTGTTGCGCTTTCTCCGCACTCATGCCGTAATTCACCACCACAATCGCGCCGTCTTCGGCCAATCGCTCTGCGATCGCCCGACCGATGCCGCTGGACGCTCCAGTGACGATTGCGATTTTTCCACTGAGTGATGCCATCCTGTCACCTCTACCTTTCCTTGATGTGACCGATTCTCCCCTTTACCAGGATGCTGAAAAAATCCGCCAGCGGCGTTCTCACCTCGAAAGCATCCTCAACGTAGCCAAGAGGCTACGCCTCCGGCACTTTCATCGGCTGCGGCCTTGCTGGACGGCTTTTTTGAGCATCCTGCAGCTATTGTGATATCAGCGCCATACGTAAGATTCCATTCGCGTATTCTGTATCACACCGAGTTTTTCCGCAGCCTGTTAAAACGCGCCGTTCTTCATACCTCATTTGAGAAGAGGCAACGGCTGCTCCCAGGTTGTTGAGTAAACAAATTCCGTCACGGGTTTGCGGGTTCGCGGTTGAAGCTCCCGTGCGCGAAGATGATCTGACAACAGCGAAGGATCGCCTGGATAGCCGATCGCTATCATCGCCACAGGTTCATAGTCATGTGGAATCTGGCAGTCCGCTCTCGCTTGATCGATCCTGAAACCCGCCATCTGATGGGCCACAAGTCCGAGCACCGTGGCCTGGATCACAAGATTCTCCGCCGCCATGCCCGTATCGTGGAGCGCGTGGCGATTCTGCGAGCCATCCTCGAATTGCAGTTCCGCCACCGAGAGCAACAACACCGGAGCACGGCGGGCCCATTTCTGGTTGGCGTCGACCAGGCAGTTGAACAACCGATCGTACTCAGCCTTGTTCTCTTTCGTCGCCACCAGGAATCGCCAGGGTTGCTGGTTATTCGATGAGGGCGCCCACCGTGCTGCTTCGAAGAGACTTCTCAGCTTCTCCGGCTCGATAGACCGATCCTCGAACGCACGTGGACTCCACCGCTGACGCAGCAATTCATGGATTGGGTATTGTGTATCGGCCGGTTTGTCCGTCATATCCTCACGACCCTTTGCCGTCGCCCTTGGATCGGTCCATCTCCGGAGACCAACCGCCGCCAAGGGCTTTGTAGAGTTGCACCACTGAGACCAGATGCAGACGACGTGAACCGGTCAGCGCTAATTCGGCTTCGAACAGATTACGCCTAGACACGAGCACGTCGAGATAATTGGCCAGACCGCCTTTGTAGCGCAGTTCCGCCAGCTTCAGCGCCGACTGCAGCGCCGCGACCTGTTGTTGTTGCGCGTCGCTCTGCGCGCGCGCCGTACGAACGGCGACGAGTGCATCCTCCACCTCGCGGAAGGCGATGAGGATGCGTTGCTCATATTGCGCGAGCGCCTGCTTGGCTTGCGCTTCGACCGCTTCTTGTTGAAACCCAAGTATCTGACCGTTCAGAAGCGGGCCGGTAAATCCGGCTCCTGCCACTCCAAAAGACGCCGGATCGGTAAAGAATTGCGACAACTGGGGGCTGGCCGCACCGAGCACGCCTGTGAGCGTGATTTTGGGAAACCTGTCGGCCTTTGCCGCGCCGATGCGCGCCGTGGCAGCCACAAGCTGTTGCTCGGTCTGTAACACATCGGGGCGTCGCTGCAGGAGCTCTGAGGGCAACCCGGCCGGGACCTCCGGCGGCATGACCTGTTCGTTTAAATGCCGACCGCGGGTCACGGAAAACGGCTTGCGGCCCAACAACACACTGAGCTGATTCTCTGCTTGAACCATCTGCCGTTCGAGTTCTGCCGTGCGGGCAGCCGCGCCGGCTCGCTCCGCTTCAAACTGGTCTGCATCGAGGCGCGACGTCATCCCCTGTTTTAATCGAGCCTGCGAAATACGGACCGATTCTTCCCAGGATTGCACCGTCCGCTTCGCAATGTCCAGCTGCGCATCGAACTGGAGAAGGTTGAAGTAGGCTTCACCGACCGCGCTCACCAATTGAATCGTCACCGCACGGCGATTTTCTTCCTTCGACAACAGATCGGCGCGCGCCGCTTCATTCGATCGACGAATGCGCCCCCAGATATCGAGCTCCCACGCCAGATTGCCTTGGAGAAAATAATTGAAGGGACTGGCAAATCCGGGAAACAGGAACACGGTCTTGCGGCCGAATGCCGGCGCATTACCCGACGCAGTGAGGCCAGGGAAAAAATCAGATCTGGCAATGAAGGCGCGGGCTTGAAACTCCTCGACCGTCGCGACAGCCTGCTGGAGGTCCCGGTTCTCCGCCAACGCCATCTTGATCAACGCCTGCAATTGCTCATCCCGGAGCAGATCCCACCAAGGGAGATTGGCCAGCGAGGGAATATCCGGTGACCCCTCCGCCATCCGAAACGAGGCCGTGTCTTCTGTCTTCGGTCGCTGATAGTCCGGCCCCATCGCACAGGACACGAGAAGACACGACAGTCCGATGGCTAATATGGTACGCATGTTACGATTCACCCTCCAACGATACCGGCGGGACAGCCGGTTGACTAGGCATCGCAATCGGTCGCGACTTGCCCCGGGTCAACTTTCTG
Organism: Nitrospira sp.; assembly: GCA_005116945.1. Taxonomy (GTDB): domain Bacteria; phylum Nitrospirota; class Nitrospiria; order Nitrospirales; family Nitrospiraceae; genus Palsa-1315. The sequence continues at coordinate 41,248 of SWDH01000001.1, read as the reverse complement.
ATGAGTACATAAAACAGCGGCACGAAGAAAATTGCAAGGAAGGTGGCTGCGAGCATTCCGCCCATCACACCCGTCCCGATCGATTGACGGCTTGAGGACCCCGCACCCGTCGCCAACACCAACGGAACCATGCCGAAGATAAAGGCCATGGAGGTCATGATGATCGGCCGAAACCGTAGCCGGGCCGCTTCCAGTGTGGCCTCGATCAACGAGCGCCCCGCTTCATAGCGCGTGTTGGCGAACTCGACGATGAGAATTGCGTTCTTCGCGGACAGACCGATCAAGGTGACCAATCCGATCTGGAAATAGATGTCGTTCTCGAAGCCGCGCAACCACACGGCAGACAGCGCACCGAAAATTGCAAAGGGGACGGCCAGAATCACCGCGAAGGGGACGGCCCAGCTTTCGAACTGCGCCGCCAGCACGAGAAACACCATCAAGAGTCCAATCCCGAATACATACCCGGATTGGCCGCCGACTCGCCGCTCCTGAAACGAAATGTTGCTGTAGTCGATCGCGTAACCTTGCGGAACGAGCACCTCTTTGCCCACACGATCGAGCGCTTCGAGCGCCTGACCTGAGCTGAAGCCGGGAGCAGCCGCCCCCAACACCAGCGCGGTATTGTACCCATTGAAGTGGTTCACCGGATCCGGCCCACTCTGAAATTCCGCCGTCACCACCGTATCGACGGGAATCATGTTCGTACCCTGAGCAGTCTGCGCCCGCACATAGATCCTCGAAAAATCCTGAGGGGTAGCCCTGAACTCCGCGTCGGCTTCTGTCTGCACATGATAGACGCGTCCGAACTTCACAAAGTCGTTGATGTAGAAATTCCCGAAGTAGGCCTGCAGCGTATCAAATATTTCAGAAATCGGGATCCCCAACGCTTTCGCCCGCTCCCGGTTCACATGCGCAAACAGCCGGGGCGAGGAGACGCGGAAGTTCGTCCCAACCCGGCCGATCGCCGGCTCCTTCTGCGCTCGCTCGACGAATTGTTGAGCGACAGCCGCAAACTTTTTGAAATCTCCGCCGCTGGGATCTTGCAATTGTGCGGAAAATCCCCCGGCAGCACCGACCCCCTGGATGGCTGGAGCATTGAATGCCAAGAGCAGCGCTTCCGGAATCTTCGCGAACTCGGCATAGGCTGCGCCGACCATCGCCTGCGCCTGGTACTGCGGTTCGCTCCGCTCGTCCCAGGGAATCAAGGGCACGAACATGGTCGCGGAGTTCGGCCCTCTCGTGCCGAAGATGAAGTTTTGCCCGGTAAGGGAATCCGTCGAAAGCACGGCCCGATTGGCCTGGAAAAACTTCTCAATCCGTTCGAGTACCGCATCGGTTCGCTGCTTCGAGGCGCCGTCCGGCAACTGCGCCACCACGATAAAGTATCCTTGGTCCTCTTCCGGAAGAAAGCTCTTCGGCAGCGCCTTGAAGAGACCGGTCGAGCCGGCGAGAAGCATCCCGAACAGCAGCATCACCAACAACGGCCGTCCGATCAATGCACCAACCACACTCATAAAGCCCTTCTGTGTCCGACCGAACGTCCGATCGAAGAATGCCCAGAATCCGCTCCGGACTCCATGATGCGGAATGAGCACGAGCGCACAGAGCGCCGGACTGAGGGTCAGCGCCACAAACCCCGACACAATCACCGAGATGGCGATCGTCGCAGCAAACTGCTGGTACAGTGCCCCGGTGATGCCGCCGATAAAGCCGACAGGAACGAAGACGGACACCAGCACCAACACGATCGCGATGATCGGAGCCGTGACTTCGCCCATAGCCCGTTTAGCCGCGTCTTTGGCCGACAGACGATCTTCACGCATATGGCGCTCGACGTTTTCCACGACCACGATGGCGTCGTCCACGACGATCCCAATGGCCAAGACCATCCCGAACAGGGTAATCGTATTGATCGAGAATCCGAATGCATACAGCCCGATAAAGGTACCGATCAGCGACACCGGCACAGCGACCAAGGGAATAATAGTGGCGCGCCAGCTTTGAAGAAACAGATACACCACGAGGACGACCAGGACCATGGCCTCTGCCAAGGTGATGAGCACTTCTTTGATCGACACCTCGATGAAGCGCGTGGTGTCGTAGGATAATTCGTAGGACACACCCGGCGGAAAGTCCTTCGCCAGCTCATCCATCTGCGCACGCGTGCGGTGAGCCATATCGAGCGCATTGGCCCCAGGGGAGAGGAAGGTCAAAATAAACGTGGTGGGTTTGCTGTTCAAGCGCCCTTCAAGGGCATAGGACTGTGCGCCCAGTTCGATGCGCGCGACGTCTTTCAGTCGAACCGTGGACCCGTCCGGCAGGGCACGAACAATCAGTTCCTCAAAGTCCTTCACATCGGTCAACCGGCCCTTCGTGATGATCGGGATGGTCAGCTCAGTGCCCTTCGGCGCCGGCTCACGCCCAATTGTCCCGGCCGGATAATCCCGATTCTGTTCTCGAATGATGGCTGTCACATCGCTCGGGATCAGTCCCAGCTTCGCCATGTGCAAGGGATTGAGAATGATCCGCATGCTGTAGTTCTGTTGACCGAACACCACGGCATCCCCGACGCCTTTCACCCGCTTCAGGTCGTCGACCAGCCGGAGCGTCGCATAGTTGGAGAGATAGATGGCGTCGTGCCGGGGATCGGTCGACTTCAAGACGATGACTTGGACCAGACTCGGAGAGACTTTCTTCACAGACACGCCCTGACGGATTACTTCCGTCGGCAACAACGGCTCCGCAAGCTTTTCACGGTTCTGCGTTTGGACTTGGGCAATATCGGGGTTCGTGCCGATTTCAAAGGTCAGCTTGATGGTCACATGCCCATCATTACTGCTGGTCGACTCAAAATAGAGTAAATTATCGATGCCGGGAAGTGTGACCTCGATCGGTCTGGCGACCGCTTCGGCTGCCACCTCGGCACTGGCGCCGGGATAATCCGCGTCGATCTGCACCACCGGCGGAGTGATTTCCGGAAACTGGGCGATCGGCAGGAACTGCATGGACAGCAGCCCCATCACGACGATCACGATGGACACGACAGAGGCCAGGATCGGCCGATTGATGAAGACGTGCAATGTCACGAATCGTCCTTATTGAGGCGCGGCAGGAACTGAATCCGCGGAGGGCGAACTTGCCGGGTTCCATGGAACAGCATTCACCGGCGCACCGGGACCGATCTTCATGAGGCCATTGACGACGACACGATCGCCCGCTTTCAATCCACTATCAATCAGCCACTGGTCACCTTTCCAGTCGGACGCCGCCACGTCTCGAATACCGATCTTCTCATCCTGACCGACCACAAACACGAAAGGACCCTGGGGACCCTGCAACACGGCTCGCTGGGGAATGAGGATCGCATCCGTATTCGTATCGCCGGTAAATCGCACTTTCACAAATTGCCCGGGCAGGAGCGTGCGCTTGGGGTTGGGAAACGTGATTCTGGTTTGGCGTGAACCGGTCTCCGTTCGCAAGCCTGGCTCCAGAAGATCAAGGATACCCTCGTAGGGATACACCGTGTCATCCATGAGCGTCAGCCGGCCTCGCAACTGGTAGACCCCCGGGTGCGTAATTTTCTTCGACTCGATATCTCGACGCCGCTTGAGAATGAAGGTCTCCGGCACACTCACCACGACATACATCGGATCGACACGATGGAGGACCGTCAGCAAATCCGTTTGCGCCGAAACCAAGCGCCCTTCGTAATAACGACTCCGTTCGCTCAGACCGCCGATGGGCGCAGTAATGAGAGTGTTATTGAGATCGAATTGCGCCTTGGTGAGTTCTGCCTTGGCGCCTTGCAGCAACGCATTGGCGGCCAGATCCCCGGCCACGGCATCGTCGACATCCTTCTGGCTGACGGCTTGTTCCGCCAACAGCGGTTTCACCCGTGCGAGGTTCTGTTGTGCCTGCACGACCCGTGCTTCACCCTCGGCAATCTTGGCTTTGGCCATCGCTACGGCAGCTTGGAAAGGCACAGGATCGATCTGATACAACCGGTCACCCTTCTTGACGTCACGTCCTTCGGGATACAACACCGCCTTCAACAAGCCGGTCACTTGCGAACGGATTTCGACTGGACGGGAGGCCTCAGCCTGTCCGATGAATTCCGGTTCGTCAGGAATGGTTGTCGTCGTGACCGTGACGACCTCGACTTGTGGGACTTGCTGCGCCGGCGCGGAGCCGGCCTCCTGCTTGCAACCAGGCAGCCCGGCCAGGCCAAGGGTAAGAATAAGACCGAGCATGCTGCACGTGGGCCTGTTGATTCGCTTCTGTGTCATCATGTGTTCCATCAATCGTCCTTCAACAACCATCCAGCCCCTTCATACGTTCGCCGCTTCGAACAGATTGTGTGATCTCTTTGACGATCGAGCTTGTCAGGCAGCCGGAGGCGACGAGCGTGGCTCCCTGTTGATGGATTTTCTTCAATAGATCCTTCCCCTCTGAATCAACATAGGTCACCGCTGATAGATCTACCGAAAAAGGGTGTTTCTTCCTCATGTCGACGGTCGAGACCCAACAGCGCTCTAATTCCTGCACCCATGGTCCGGCCAGACGCCCTTCAAGCCTGAAGGTTGTCGACTCTGTATGAATGAGAGTCGTAATTTTCAGCATGGATTCTCCACTTTGTTTGCATCAAAGCGCAAGGGGCGTTCCAGCAGCCAAGATCGAGCCTGTTTTTATAACCCATTGTTTTTCCTGTATAGACTTCAAGCATTACACGGCCAAGGCACCTCACTGACGATGGAGTCTTGCCGATATTCCGGCACACGACGAACCATCGGCAGACGATAAAGGAAGAGACGACAGAATGGGCCGCTAAGACAAGTTTCTACACGGAAGCGGGCCTGCACAAATGCTCAGATAGATAGTCAGCGACATGCCCATTTCTCTCTCGCCATAAGGCGAAGGGTTCACCGATTCGCGCACCGGCATGTGGGGTGATCGAGTCCGATTATGAGGACATCCTGTTGTCCCAATAATGAAACTCACGTGGATTGCCGCCAGGATCCCCCGAAGAAGACGGCATAGACCAGCCGGTCAACCAGCGGAAACTGTCTGCTCAAGCGACCGACCGTTCACTTCTGTCAGCAACTCGTCACGCTCATGATCCTCCTGCGAGGGGCTCGGCTGGTGTCGGGCCGCGATCAGCGAGTAGAACACCGGCACAACGAAGAGCGTAAATACCGTGCCCACGGTCATGCCGGTAACCAGCACCATGCCGATGCTGTTGCGGGCAGCCGCTCCCGGTCCCGACGCCAGCACCAGTGGGAGATGCCCGAAGACGGTGGCCGCCGAGGTCATGAGCACCGGTCGCAGCCGTGTCAACGCCGCCTCGCGCAACGCGGCACCCTTCGAGAGACCGCGAGCCTGCAGCGTGTTGGCGAATTCCACGATGAGGATGCCGTTCTTCGCAATCAGTCCGACTAGTGTAATCAGTCCGACCTGTGAGTAGATGTTGATCGTGGTCAGGTCCAGAAAGGTAAATATCAGCGCGCCGGAAATCGCGAGCGGAACCGAGCCGACCAGGACGATCAACGGGTCCCGAAAGCTCTGGAACTGCGCCGCAAGCACCAGATAGATGAGCACGACCGCGAACCCGAGCGTGACGATGAGCGCAGATCCTTCGTGACGGATCTGCCGTGACTCGCCCGCATAGTCGATGGTGACACCGGATCCGCTTGCTGCAGCTGCTGCGGTTTCGAGGACGCGCAGCGCTTCTTCCTTCGTGAACCCTGGGATGACGCCGCCGAATATACGCACCGCATTGCGCTGCTGGAAGCGGTTCAGCGTGCGCGGCGCGGTGCTCGTTTCGATGTGCGTGAACGTCGAGACCGGCACAAGCTGGCCGCCTGGGGTCTTGATCTTGAGATCGAGGAGCGGATCGACCGTCGCGCGGTCTTTGTCGCCGATCTGAGGAATGACCTTGTAGCTGCGGTCGAAATAGTTGAACCGGTTGACGTACGCGCCGCCGAGGAGGGTGCCGAGCTCGCGGCCGACCCCTGCCAGGTCAAGCCCTAAGTCGGCAACACGCTCACGATCCAGCACCACACGCGCCTCAGGGAGATCAATCTTGAGATCGGTGTCCACATACATGAATTTGCCGCTTTGCCAACCGGCGGCGAGCACGGCGCCGACCGTTTCCAACATCCGCTCGGGCGGCACGTCGTTCTGCAGCACAAGTTCGACGTCGTACTGGCCGGGGGTGGGCAGCGGCGGGTCCAAGCGCGGGAACACGCGCAGACCAGGGACCTGCGACACCGCGCCGTACACCGCGCCGTACATCTCTTCGGTCGAGCGTGCCCGTCCATGCCAATCTTTCGCGACCAGACCTCCAAATCCGCCCCATGCCGCCGTCAGCGACCACGTAAATTCTGCTTCGGGAAAGGACGTGATGGCCTTGACGGCCTGCAAATGCTCTCGGTTCGTGGCAGCCACTGTGGAGTCCGGCGAGGCTTCGAAAAAGAAGCTGATATGGTTTTGATCCTCAACGGGAGCGAGTTCTTGCCGCGAAAACATGTACAAGGGCCACACCGAAACCATGATGAGCAGTGAGGCCAGCACGACAGCCCAGCGCATCTCCAGCGCACGGTCGAGCAGCCAGGCGTAGACACGGCGCACCTCTTCAAACCTTCTGTTGACAAAGGCAGTCATGCGGCCTTCCTTGCCCTGAGCATGCACAAACCGCGAACTCATGACCGGCGACAGCGTCACAGCCACGACCCCCGACAGGACCACCGCCACGGCAAGTGTCATCGCAAACTCCAGGAACAGCGAGCCGGTCAAGCCCCCCTGAAATCCGATCGGCGTGTAGACCGCGGCCAGCGTGATCGTCATGGCGATGATCGGACCGATCAGCTCTCGCGCACCGGCCAGCGCCGCTTCGATCCGAGATTTGCCCAGGCGCACATGCCGCTCGACGTTCTCCACGACGACGATCGCGTCGTCCACGACCAGCCCGACCGACAACACGATCGCAAGCAGCGTCAAGAGATTGAGGCTGAAGCCGAACGCGAACATGAACGTCGCCGCTCCGACCAGCGACACCGGCATCGCGACGAGCGGTACCAGCGCGGTGCGCACCGAGCCCATGAAGAGAAACACGACCAGCGCCACGATCAAGATTGTCTCCGCTAACGTCTTGCTGATCTCTGTCAGTGCATTCCGCATGAACATCGTGCCGTCCCAGACGAGCTGCATCTCGATGTCCTTCGGCAGCGTCGGTCGGATACGGTCCATCTCATCGCGCAGCCGGTGCGCGACATCAATCTCGTTCGAGCCGATCAGCGCCCAGATCCCAAGGTAGACACCTTCTTTCCCGTTGTACTTCGCGATCATGTCGGCTTCTTCAGCCCCATGCTCGACCTGGGCCACGTCTTTCAGCCGCACGATCGCGCCTCCCCGGTCGGCGACGATCAGGTTTTCGAACTCCCCGGCAGAGCGCAGGTCGGTATTCGCCAACAAGTTGACCTGTACGAGGTTACCTTTCGTTCGACCGACAGCCGCCAGGAAGTTGTTGCGCTTGAGGGCTGCCTGCACGTCTCCGGGCGAGAGGTTGAGCGCGGCGAGGCGATCGGGGTCGATCCAGATTCGCATGGCGACCTGACGGCCGCCCTCGAAGGTGACCCGCTGGACACCGGGCAACGTCGAGAGTTGGGGCTGCAGCGTGCGCAACAGCCAATCCGTGACCGCCGGCACGCTGCGTTCCGTAGAGGTAAAGCTAAGATAGAAGGATGCGTAGGGGCGATCGGCGCGTTGCACTTCGACCGCCGGCGGCTCGGCTTCCGCCGGCAACTCGGATCGTACCTGTTGGAGCCGCGCCGTGACCTCGGCCAGGGCTGCCGTGCTGTTGTGGTTCAGCTTCAAGTGCACCGTGACGGTGCTGACGCCGGCTCGACTGGTCGACTCCACATAGTCCACACCGCCGATCGCGGAGACGACCCGCTCGATCGGCGTGCTGAGAAAACCGCGGACGGTTTCGGCGCTGGCGCCGTAGTAGACCGTCGTGATGACCACGGACGAGCTTTCGATCTTTGGATATTGCTGCAACGGCAGGGTCGTCAGCGCCCGCCACCCCGCGAGCAGGATCACGAGGTTCACGACGACCGCCAGGACCGGATGCTTGATGAAGATGTCGGTGAACGAGCGCATGCGGATGTCCTTCTCCTATCGTTCCGGTTTCCTCAGCGTTCGCCGACGACCATCTGACCCGATCCGCTCTTATCCTCTGGGCTGCCGGCGATCACGACGAGCACGGCTTCTCGCAGTTTGAAGGACCCCGAGACCGCCACTTGTTCGCCAGCAGACAGCCCGGCGTGAATCACCACCTCATCACCGAGCATCGCACCGCTTTCGACCGGCCGCACATGCGCACGCGTCTTGCCGCTCTTGTCCGGCTCGATCACGAACACCTGATCGCCGCCCGGCCCCTTCCGCAGGGCGCTTGCCGGAATGGCGACCGCCTTTCGCGGGGAGCCGACCGACACTCGAACACGCACCGATGAGCCGGGAGACGGCGCGTGTGCCGCGCCCTCGATTCTCGCGCGCACCGTGGCATTGCGTGTCGTGGGATCGATACGCGCGTCTACCGCGACGATTCTGGCTGAGATCAATGGCGATTGGCCGGCGGCGGATACCTCGACGCTGTCGCCTGCCCGCAAGCCGGCGGCGACCTGCTGCGCGACTGTGAAGTCCACATGCACGGCGTCGTCGATACCCTGCAGCGTCGTGAGTTCAGTGCCCTCGTTCAGATACTGGCCAAGGTGAAGGTCCGCCATGCCTACTCGGGCACGGAACGGCGCTCGAATGGTCTTGCGGGCAATGATCGCCTTGGTGCGCGCGATCTGCGCCAACGCGATATCGAGGTCTGCCCGCGCGCGATCCACTTCCTCCTGGGTCGTGGCACTGTCCTGACGCAAGCTCTTTCTGCGGTCGAGCACTGTTCGCGCGAGAGCAGCCTGCGCTTCCTGCGCTTTCAGCTCAGCTTCCTCGACGGACACATCGAGGGCGACGAGCACCATGCCCGTGTCGACGATTTGCCCGGGCGTGAGACTAACATAACGGACAGTGCCGGGGAGTTCGTTACGCAAGGTGATCGACCGCAGTGCCAGTACCGTCCCGATGGATGTGGCGGTTTGGCGGTGTTCAACCTCCCTCGTGAAGGCGACGGTCACCGACTCCATCGGTTCCGGTTGGTTTGCGGACGCTGCCACGGCTGCCTGTATAGCCGTATATTTCCAGGCCGCCAGGCCTACGCCCACCGAGACAACGGCGACGAGCAGTAGAAAAGATCCGATCCAGCTCCGACGATTCATACGCGACGCCCTCCTGAACGCTTCCTTGGCGTAGTCTTGGCCTTGGATAAACGGCGATTCTGTGTCACGTGGGCGAGCATGTCCTCCAGCGCGCGGCGCACCCGAACGACGCGAACTTGTTCGAGTGGAACAATTCCCAGCACCCAGTCGAGCCAGAGTCCATCGATCGCGGCAGCGACCGCTTCACCAACCCCCGGCGGCAGGCCATCCTGCGCGATGCGCCGGTGGAGGTCGGCATAGACCGCGCGCATGGGCTGGATCAACGCGGGGTTCTGAGCGAGCGCCGCAAATACCGCGGAGGAACTGCGCCGCAGTTCCTCAGTCCAGCACTTGGCGTCCGAAAGGCAGTGGTCCAAGAGCGCGCGCGCCATGCGCCCTGGCCCTTCCGGCGTGCGCTCGTACGCTTCGGTGTAGCAGGATCGCCAGCCTTCGGCTGTCCGGATGACCAGCGCTTCGACGAGCCGGTCCTTCGACGGGAAATGATGCAGCAGCCCGCCTTTGCTCATGCGCGCCTCAGCGGCCACGGCGTCGAGCGTCAGACTCGCGATGCCCTGGCGGGCGACCACGGCTTCGGTGGCATCGAGGAGCCTGTCTTGCAGCTTCGGGGTTGTCCGTTTCATGGGTAAAGAATACTGACCGGTCGGTCGGATGTCAACCGTCCGGTCGGTTGGTTTATGCCTTTCGGTTTCTTACGAACGGAGGACGGTCCACCAATTCCGCAGCCAGGTCGAGCGGAGGAGCTTGTATCCGAGCCAGGCCGCGAGCAGCACGCCAAACAGCGGGACGGCCACGGTCTGCACCAGCTTCTGATAGTCGGTCATGTGTACCCGTAACAGATACTGCGGGCGCTTCATCAGATTCTGTTTCTCCGTCGAGATAGTGACGGTATACAAGCCTTCATCCAGCCGGACTTCGCTCCTCAATATGCCGTCCGGATGGGCGCTCGGACGAATATCGGCTACAAGCTGATCGTCCGCCCCTTTGCTCCCGGTGCCCTTCACGACTCGCATCCCGACCGGCTCGTCGCGCAAGGCCGGATCCACGAGGTCGACGACCAGAAAGGTGTCGCCTGCCTGGGGAATGTCGGTGCAGTATTGCTCTTTTAACTGGTATTGCGGCTGATACGCGTTGAAATGCACCACCTGCTCCCCGATCCGGCGCAGGCAGGGATCGTCTTCTCCGTTCACAGCGCCATGGGCCGCAACTACGTCAGGGCGGAACAGGACGGCAACTAGCAGGAGCCCCAGCGCACCGATCCCTCTCATGTGTGTCATCATGGCTGAATCCTCCTCTCCTTCATTCGTTCAACGACTCAGTCAGAAATGGTTTCGCCTGCGCCGCAGCGAGACGCGCTGGGCGACAGGCGCACGTGCCGGCACCGGTTTCCCTGGCCGGCCACGGACGGCCCACCAGAGCGCCACGAGTGCCAGTACTCCCACGATTATATGGTCCATGCTGTCCTCCCTGTCGCTGCCGACGATCCCCTTCATCCATTCTTATCACCCATCTCTGTGGCCCACCGAGTAGACAGGCCCCTCCGGGGTGTAGAGAGGGGCCTATCCACCCCAGCGAGAAACGCCGTGAATATTCCGGCGCCACCTCTCTATCGATTTTTCGTCACGCAATTGTTCAACGACATTTTTCCTGCAAGATGCCTGGCCATCGGTCCATACAGTGCCCCTCGGTTGTGCAGAATGACCGGGTCGATCATCTCGCCACATTGCACACAGCGCTGAGCACGGTAGTCCGACAGATCTTGGGACCATTCGTCGACCATCAGTCCGCTGCAGCGCGGACAACGACCCCTGTTGTGCATGCTTGACCAGTTTCGAGTCGCCACCTCAATCGATTGCTGGAGTGTCATCGCTCGTGCCCTCTCCATATGATGCCTCCCTTCAGCCATCCATCAGCTTTCCATCACACCTGTCATAACAAGATTGAATCGCAACTCGCGTTCCAGAGAGTTCCCAACTCATCTGAATGATCGATGTCGCTGAAATGACAAGAGATTGAGTGATCTCGCTCAGGAATGTCTTTCGCCGAACAATGAAGTGCCGAAGATAATCTGCCGATTCGACGGCATGCTGCCGAAATATCGGCGCGAGAAAAAATCTTGGTGGTGATTCGTGACGCGTCTGTGAAATGTGCGCGATGGAGGGTGACCAGACGAAGAGATTAAGACGGACGAGAGATACCAAGCTTCTGCATTTTGGATTGGAGAGTGGTCCGCTTCATGCCTAGCTTGGCCGCGGCCCCTGCAGGGCCACCGATGATCCATTCTGACTCGCGGAGGGCTTTGAGAATATGCTCGCGTTCGGCTTGTTCAAGCGTCGTCGTCCCGGAGTTCACGACGTGACCCGGCTGCCGCTTTAATTCTGCGAGCGACACAAACAGAGCCTGCCCTTGGGTCAGAATGACCGCTCGCTCGATAAAATTCTCCAGCTCCCGCACATTACCGCGCCAGTCATAGGCTTGGAGCGCTTGCATGGCCTCCGACGGGATCGTCTCGATGCGCTTCTTCATCCGTTGGGCGAATTTCTGAGCAAAGTGTCGAACCAACAAGGGAATATCTTCCACGCGGTCGCGCAAGGGAGGGACGGTCACCGGAAAAACCTTGAGCCGGTAATACAAATCGCTACGAAACCTCTGCTCCTCTACCATCCGGTCAAGATCGCGATTGGTTGCGGCAATGATGCGAACATTGACGCGTATGGTCCTGGTGCTTCCCAGTCGCTCAAATTCCTGCTCCTGGAGCACTCGAAGCAGCTTCACTTGCAGTTCCAACGGGATTTCTCCCACCTCGTCGAGGAAGATCGTCCCGCGATCGGCCAACTCAAACCGGCCAATCTTGGTGGCAATCGCGCCGGTGAACGCGCCTTTTTCATGCCCGAAGAGTTCGCTTTCCAACAACCCGGTCGGAATCGCAGCGCAATTGATCTTGACGAATGTTCGCTCCCGCCGATTGCTGTGATTATGGAGCGCCCGTGCAACCAACTCTTTTCCACTGCCTGTTTCGCCCAAGATCAGGACCGTCGAATCGGTCGCCGCCACAGTCTGGACCTCTTTGAGCAGCAGTTTGAGCGACCGGCTGTCCCCGACGATTTCCTCGAAGTTGTAGGCGGTCTGGATCTCTTCTTCGAGATACAGCTTTTCCTTTGCCAGCTTGTCCTTCAGCGATGAAATTTCCTGATAGGCCATCGCATTCTCAGCGGCAAGCGCAACCTGCGCACCGATCCGGCTGAACAGTTTCGCGTCGTCGTCGGTGAACGCGTCCTCCTGCATGCTGACGACGCTCAACGTGCCCAGTGCTCGCCCATGCAAGAGCAGGGGAACCGCGCATCCCGACTTCAGGCCTTCGGCCTCTGCCCGTTTCATGATCTCCGCAGGAAACTCCGTGAGGTTGAGACGTCTGACATGAACCGTCTGCTGAGTCGTGAACGCTAACCCTTCCGGGGTTCCTTCCAACGGAATGGGGTCTCCCGACTCGACAAAGTCTTGATTGCCGGGGAAGTCGAGCGCATGAGCCCGCAACTGGTGTATCTCGGGATCATAGAGACAAAACGACGCGAAATCGTGCGGGATGACACGACCGAGGCAGGCAGAAATCGCTTTCAGAAGTGCGCGCAATTCGAGGTGCGACGCGACAGCGTTGTTGATCTCCAGCACTAAACTGAGCCGATCTCGCTCTCGAGCGAGAGACTGCTGCGCGGCTTCCGTGCTGGCGACATGGAGCACGTTGTCTACGGCCACGGCTACTTGTTTCGCCACCTGACCGAGCAATCCCAAGTTCTGGTCTCCGAATGCACGAGGTTCGAGACTCCCGAACCCGATCGCCCCGAGACGTCGCATGGCGGTCGTCAAGGGAAACAGACAGACGGACTGAACGCCGATGTCTTTGAGGGCTGCCATCCCCATCGAAAATCGAGTTTCCTCGTCGAGAGAGGGAATGATCAAGGGTTGCTGGTGGGTCCAGACCCAGCCGCTGGAGGACTCCTCGATTGGCAGCTCCAGCCCATCCAATCTGGTGGTGAGGTGGTGAGCGGCTGCGGTTTCCAATACGTGGACCTTCATCACGTTCTTTGTGGAATCGTGGAGAATCAAGCCGATGAAATTGAACGGAGCGACTGCCGGGAGACGTTGCGCGAGGTCCCGAAAGAGCACGGACAGGTCGCGGTGCGACACGATGGCTTCGGACACCTCGAGAAGAAGCCGTAACCGATCGTGATCGTGAGTCAGATCTTGATGATGGAGGACATTATCCACGGCAACCGCGACTTGCTTACCGACCTGTTGGAGAAATTCCAGGTCCATTTCACTATAGGCCTCTTTCCGCACACTCGAAAATCCCATGGCGCCCAAGCGTCGTACAGCCGTGGTTAGAGGAACGAAGCAAAACGAGTTCACGCCGTCCTCCTGCATGCGCTGAATGACATTCGGCCAGCGCGGCTCTTCAGCGATATTCGGGACAAGAACGGGCTGCTGCGTGTGCCAGACCAATCCGGCGGGACTCTCTTCGACCGGCCCTTCGTGGCCACCCACGAGATCGGCCGGCACATTCGCCTGAATGCTGTGCAATCGCATCGTGTCACGCGCAGGATCGTGCAAGGACAGGGCGACAAAATTCACATGGATCACGCGAGGGAGGCGCTGGGCGAGATCTCGAAAGAGTTCGTCGAGGTCGCGGTGTGTGGAGATCGCCTGCGCCACTTCCAGCAAGGCTTGGTACCGCTCGGCGAGAGTCTCACAGGGAGATGCGGGAGGCGTATCCATAGACGGTCAGTATGGCGTAAGGGTGGGTTCCGGCTCAAGAGGAGAGAGGGGTGGCCTGGTTGATCCCCCGTGCTCACGGAACCCCCACGATGAAGCAGTGGTCGTTCGACGTGCGCAGTTGGGGACCAAACCAGGCCACCCCTTGAAAGAAGGTAATGCTGGATCTCAGAAGGATGAGGGGGAACGGGCAGGTGCCCTTCTTGCTCGCAGAACCCGCACGATGAAACGGTGCTGGTTCGATTCGCGCAATTGAGGGCAGCCTTGGCCACTCCTTTAAAGGATGATTATATAATTGACAAACCCACCACAAGCTTCCACCTTGGATAGACTTGACTTTCACCATTCTGAAACCGCACTACTTCATGCAAAACCTCATGATGGCTGCGCAGAGTGTCGCCCAACAGGGTGCGCTGTACTTCGCCCTTGCCGATGGGAAAATGGGTCTCATCGACTCACGCGACATCAGCGAATTCGCCGCACACGTGTTGACGACTGCGGGCCACGAGGGAAAGACCTATACACTCACCGGGCCTACTTCTATATCGATGCACCAGGTTGCGGCGGCAATCGGCGAAGCCATCGGGAAGGCAGTGAAGTACGTGCCGGTTACCGTCGAGTCCCAGCGGCAGTCGATACTACAGATGGGAGTCGACGAGTGGACGGCGAACTTGCTAAGCGATTATTCCGCCGCCTACAGCGCGAACTGGGGGGATTTGGTCACTGATGACTTTCAGCGTGTGACGGGCAAGGCACCTCGAAGCATTGCACAGTTCTGCAGGGATTTCGCTGGCGCTTTTGGGAAGTGACCCGTAGACATGGATCAGTCTATTGATAGATAGATGGGAGGGGAAAAAGGGGTCGGGAATCTTTTGTTTGTAACCGTGCGATCATAAAACTTACGCGGACCTTCTGGTTTTCTTGCCATGTGATTTGAGCAGCCCGAGCAGCAATTCAGAATTCCCTCGTTCTGTTCCAAGACATCCCAAGCCGTGTTATGACAGAAAGAATACTAAGCCTCCGCGTCCCATGCGGATCAGTGTAATTTTTGCTTGTTC
This sequence comes from Nitrospira sp., assembly GCA_005116945.1. Taxonomy (GTDB): domain Bacteria; phylum Nitrospirota; class Nitrospiria; order Nitrospirales; family Nitrospiraceae; genus Palsa-1315. Next base: position 26,103 of record SWDH01000001.1, on the reverse strand, counting down.
TCCCAGTCTCAATGAACTCAGCACGCTCTGTCCGCGCATACGGGCGGCGATATGAAGTCGCAGCAGCTGGCCTGCTCATCCTGGCTGCCACGGCCTACTTCGCATATGCCGCTCTCTGGTCTTACGCGTGGCAGTGGAAAGCGTATTCTTCATTCTTGCCGGTCGAGGCAACGATTATCGAAGCGTCCGTTCAATCAAGAGGCAGCACGTCCACAACGCGTGGTCAGTCCTTCGTACCGCATATCGTGTACCGTTACAACGTTGCCGGAGTGGACTACGAAAGCAATCGCTACTTCTTTACCGGCGACGGATGGAGCGACTTCGTATCCGCCGAGTCTGTGGCGGCACGATTCCCACGTGGTAGCGCTGTTCGGGTTTACGTCGATGCAGCCAGCCCACAGCAAGCGGTGATCGACAGGAGCCAGCCTCAACCGGGCATCCTGTTGTACGTGCTTCCACTCTCTCTTTTTGGTTTCGCGGCAATCGTGTATGGGCTACTTCCACGGAGAGCGCGCTAACCCTTCATTCGAGTCGACCGCTTCCGGCCTGCGGCCTCCAGTGATGACACGCGTCAGACGTTCGATCTCACAAAAGCAATAGGGCACACATACACATGCCATTGCCTCGCTGAGATGTGCAGAGATTGGTCGCTACGCAAACTATCGTGTCCTCACCTAGCGATGCCCGGACTCAAAGCGTCTGGTGCGTGCCGTCGCAGTAGGGCGGGGTCTTCGTCTGCTTGCACATGCATAAGGCCACTTCTTTCGTTTCATCTACTGTAAACTCGACCGGCTCGATCCCGGTTCCTTGGTGGGCTCCGTCACAGAACGGTTGGTCCCTGGAGCGTCCACATTGGCACCAATAGTACGTTCCCTGTTCTAACGTCAGCACTTCAGGCTCTTTGGCTGCAATGCGCGGTTTCTCCATGAACAGAGGGGGAAACAAAGGGGTCGAGAGGGGGAAACAAAGGGGTCGGGAATCTTTTTGTGCCTGTGTGCTCGGAAAACTTACAAGGACCTTCCGGTTTTCTCGACCTGTGATTCGAATAGCCATAGCAACAATTCGCCCCTGCTCTCGTTCCCTGATGACGCGCATGCGCTCTGACCTCTTGTGGAACAACGAGGTTCGTTGATGGCTCCGCTCATGACTGTAGGCGGATGATCGGCTTAATCGTGATGCCTTTCTCGCTGTCTTCGGCCGCTTGGTTGATCTGATCGAGGTTGTAAAACTTCACCAGCTTGTCGAACGGGAAACGCCCCTGTGTGTAGAGTTCGACGAGACTCGGGATGAAGAGATCCGGAACGCTGTCGCCTTCGATGATCCCTATAATCCGCTTGCCGGTCGTCATAACCCCGTTCACATCAAAGCTCGCCTCCGTACCCAACGCCGGCGCTCCCACGATTCCGCAGGTTCCACGAATTGCCAGCGCGTCGATGGCTTGGCGCAACACGGCGGGCCAACCGCTCGATTCGAGCGTGAAATCGACGCCGCCGCCGGTGATCTTGCGCACAGCTTCAACGGGATCGGTCTCGCGGCTATTCACCGCATGAGTCGCCCCGAGTTCCTTGGCCAGTGCGAGCCGTGACGGCACCACGTCCACTGCGATAATGGTTGTCGCACCGGCCACACGTGCGGCCATCACGGCGCTCAAGCCGACCGCGCCTCCCCCGAACGCGGCGAAGCTGGCGCCGGGTCTGACGTTCAGTGCGTTCATCACGGCCCCCGCGCCGGTTTGAATGCCACAGCCAAGAGGGCCAAGCAATTCCAGCGGGGCATTGTTCGGAACTTTGATCACATTGCGTTCATGGGCAAGGGTGAAGGTGCCGAACGACGACTGTCCGAAGAAATGGTCGTGAACCGATCCCTGCTTGTCGTGCGTGGCAGTACTCCCGTCTTCGCGGGCCCCGCCGAAATTCAGGGCGTAGAAATTCGCGCAGTAGGTCAAGTCGCCACGCAGGCAGGTCGTGCAATGACCGCACCACATGTAGGTCAGCACGACATGGTCTCCCGCTTCGACTTTTTTGACGCTGCTGCCGACCCGCTCCACGACACCGGCGCCTTCGTGGCCGAGCACGATGGGCAGAGGCACGGTATACAATTGTTCGCGTGCCACCATGTCGGTGTGGCACATGCCGGTCGCGACGATCCCAATCAGCACCTCGTCGGGACGAGGCTCGTCTAGGGTGAGGGTCTCGATCTGAAACGGTCCGCCTTTCTTGCGGACCACTGCCGCCTTAATCTCTCGCGTCTGAGCATTCCCCATAGTTTATCGTGAGCTCCATGATGTGTGAAAACTTAAGAAGACATTCAGGTTTTCTTGACAGGTGAGGGAAAAAGCCGCGCGCGCGTCGAGGTGGTCAACTCCGTGCAGTCCTTGAAACGAGATATGGTCGAAGCGTAAGTGCTGGGGTCGACGCTACGTGAATCAGCGCGGTGCTCACGCAGCGTCGGTCGTTCTCAGAGCGTCTTGTGCGTGCCGTCGCAATACGGCGGGGTCTTCGTCTGCTTGCACATGCATAAGGCCACTTCTTTCGTTTCATCTACTGTAAACTCGACCGGCTCGATCCCGGTTCCTTGGTGGGCTCCGTCACAGAACGGTTGGTCCCTCGAGCGACCACATTGACACCAATAGTACGTTCCCGCTTCTAACGTCAGCACTTCGGGCTCTTTGGCTGCAATGCGTGGTTTCTCCATGAACAGTCCTCCTGGTTAGGTTACACGTGTAACGGCTTGATGGGCGACACCACGGCCGCCGGATTGTTCTTCCAGACCGACTCATCCGCATCAACATACAGTTCGACTTCATTGCCGTCAGGATCCTGAAGATAGAGACTCTGGCTCACGGTGTGATCGCTCATGCCGTTGATGGTGACAGCTGCTTGCTCCAATTCCCGCTTGGCAGCCCGCAGTTCATCCAAATTGTTACCGATTTTGATCCCGATATGATAGAGCCCCCGTCGGCGGCCTTGGGGAGGCCCAGGAGCATCCCCGACCTGGATCAACAACAACTCATGATGGGTACGACCGGATGTCAACGCCGCAGCCGCCCCATTAAAAATTCTTCCCACCTCCTGAAATCCCAGCAGGTCGCGATAAAAAGCCAACGACTGTTCCAGGTCCTTGACGTAGAAGACAACGTGTCCGAGGTACTGTGCTTTCATGTGAGTCACTCCTTGTTGGGCGACGGCTGCAAGAGCAACGCTCTGACCGCCGCATGCGCCAACACCACATCGGGCCCTCGTTGCAGCGCGTCGTGATATTGTCTGCCAAACCCCTCTCCTTCTTCCGACGGAGTCAAAAGTGTCCGGATCGATGCGATACTGGTGGCTCTATTCGGACCGCCTGGCGATTCTCCTTTTTCTCCGAGTTCATCGAGCGTGACCATCAATTGAGACAGTGGACGCAGCCAGGCAAACCACGCATCCCCCAGCACCAGCTGCAAAAATGCGCCATTGGATGGGATACGTCCATGCACACGCTCATACGATATCCGTTCGTCGTCCAGCAAGGCTTTGTGCAGACGAAGCAGCGCCCGAAAAAGTTGGTCGAGGTGCACGTCTTTGTCACCTGGCTCCGGCATGATTCGATCTCCCCAATGTTCACGCGCCCGTTACCCCGTCGACTCACTATCGAGCTGGTGCGCCTTGCGTCCGCCACGAGCAAGCACATGTTCTGGAACCTGACCGCCGACCATGAGATTTGCCATATCTGCAGCACGTGTCACAAGCTGTTGTGCTCCTTCACGCAGTGCCTGGCTATTCTGTACCTCGCTAACATTCCGTTCCATGTCCTCCGCGCTCCAGCCCCTCGAATGGGCGATGAACGGGAATTGAGGGAACTGACAACCGACCTCGGCGAAAAAAGTCATGAGCTGCCCAGCCACACCTTGGACGTTGTCTTGCCCGCCCATAATGATAAACGCCGCGACTTTGTTCTTGAGCAAATGTGTGTTCGCGATGGTCTCTTGATTTTGGATACAGTTCAGCCGCTCGACCATCTTGTAGTACAAGCTGCTGGCATTGCCCCAGCGGATCGGGGTTGAAATCAGGATGACATCGGCCCAATGCACGATCGCTTCGTACACGCGATCGAGCTGGTCTGTCGGGTCCATTTGCGTAATCGAGCAAGGCCAGGTGCAGGCTTGCGCCGATTTGGAATAAAAACCTTCACAGGAGCGAAAGGTCAGTTCGCGGAGCTTGATGCACTGCGTCTCTAGTTGGAGCGTGCTTCTGGCATGCTCCAAGGCGACCTCCAGCATCGCATCGGAGGTGCTGTACCGT
>SWDH01000001.1:7547-21723 GCA_005116945.1 Nitrospira sp. | reverse complement strand
TGAACGGGCGAACGGCTACACGAAGTGCGGTCCGTACCTCCTCGCCTCTTCGCTCACTGCGGCCTTGCCGGACGGCCTTTTTGAGCATCCTGAGACTATATTGATATCGATACCGCGTGTAAGATTCCAACGGAGTCTTGCGTATAAACTGAGTTTTTCGCAACTTGCTAAAATAGCTTGCTACCTGTGACCGATCAGCTTCGCATCAACAAATTTTTCACCCAGCACGGCATCTGTTCTCGGCGCGAAGCTGACCGCCTGATTGAGTCCGGTCGCGTGACCATCAATCAACGAGTCGCCTGCTTGGGAGATCAGGTCGGTCCTCACGACGTCATTGCCCGAGATGGTCAGGTGATTCCCTGGGAAACAGCCCCGCTCTATATCAAGTACTACAAGACGGTGGGTGTGACGACGACCAGTGAGTCGCACGTGCCTCGCAATATCATTTCGGAGATCGGCCATCCAGAACGGATCTTTCCGATCGGTCGACTCGACAAGGACTCCTCCGGCCTCATCCTGCTCACAAACGACGGGGACATCGTCAATGAGATTTTACGAACGGAGCACGGACATGAACGGGAATATGAGGTGTCGGTCGATCATCCATTCGATCAGATGTTCATCGATCGCATGGCCCAGGGACTTGTCATTCTCGACAGACCGACCAAACCCTGTCGGATTGATCGACTCGGCACTGCACGGTTCCGCATTATTCTCACCGAGGGGCGCAATCGACAGATCAGGCGCATGTGCCAAGTATTGGGGTATCGGGTGCTCACGCTACATCGTATCCGTATTATGCATGTGACGTTGGACGGAATGGTCCCAGGACAATGGAAGCCCCTCACCGGAGAGGAACGTACGCGGCTCTTTCATGCGATCGGGCGAGACAGCAGTCAAGATGACCGCCATGCAGGGTGACTCGGAAGTGTGTCATACATGGGGAGCCAACAGACCCCTCCATTGACAACCACGCCGGCTGAACGCACACTAGCCCGCCCCTTGTCCTTGGAGGCAAATTCCTAATATGGGTACCACATGGTGGAGTCCTCAACTGAATGCCCTGCTTGGCAGCCTCGTGGTCGCGGCAGGAGCATGGCTTGCGTGGGACTCGCTCCCAGCCTGGGGAGTCTTTCTCATTACAGGAGTCGTTGCAGGATTTCTGGTGTGGCAGGGTCGGACGATTGGACTCGTTTGGGCTTGGGCAACCTTACTGCTCGGCCTGGAGAGTCTTGCCTGGCCCATCGTCACAATGGTTCAAGTCCGTTCAGTCACGATGGAGCCGACCGACGAACAGTTGGGGACGATGCTCTCAGCCGTTCTGACGGGGCTCGTTTCAGCTGTTTTTTGGATCACATTTTCCTATGGGTTCTTCAAGCGAGCCCGCCAGCCCATTGCCGCTGAATCGGTCGATACAATCCAGAACCCTTCACCTGCGCCGGAGTCAAGGCGCTCCCGAAGAAACAAGTAACACCTACCACATCTCGATCGGATCGACGTCGACATCGAACTTGATGGCCCGTCTCTGATACGTTCGTTCCATATACTTGACTGTGGATCGCACCGCTTCGAGCCCTGTATCCCGTTCGGACGATTTCACGAGAATCTGCCAACGATACCGCCCTCGGAGTCTCGGCACCGGAGAAGTAATTGGCCCCAGGACAGTGAGACCGTCCGGTCGATCGAGCGATTGAATTGACGAGAGAGGCTTTGTCGTCGCTATCTGTCCGAACACCGCTGGTGACGAGTGTGCAAGAAGCCGAGCTGCCCAGGCCGCTGCCGCATCGTGAACCATTTTCTCATCGGTCCCGGACACGAGGAGGGCAATCAACTGCACCGAGGGTGGATACCCCAATGCGCGCCGATGGGACAGTTCCTCCGTGAGAAAGACGGATTCGTCATTCTTGACCACAGCCTGAATCGCATGATGGGACGACAGATTGGTCTGCACGATCACTTGGCCGCCAGCCTCTGCCGGATCGGCGAGACTGATTGCATCGAGCAGCGTATGATAGGCACGTTCAGCGGATTGGAAGTTTGGCACAGTGAGTCCTGCGTCTGCCTGCACAATCCCAACGAGGCCCATCGCCGGAAGGGACCCTCGGCGAAGCAACAACTGCGTCCCAACGATGATATCCCACCCCCCTTGCTCGACTTTCCCCCAGAGAGTTTCAGCCTGCTCCGGACGCCGCATGGTATCGCCATCGAGCCGAATGACGGTTGCGTGGGGAAACAATCGTTTTGCATCCTCTTCCACCCGCTCTGTGCCCTCTCCAATCAACTGCATGCGAGGACCAGAACAGGAGACGCAGGTTTCTGGGAGGGGTATCACGTGCCCGCAGTAGGAACACAGCAGGCGACTCGCATGCCGAGAGTACATCAGCGCGACATGACAGGCGGGGCAACGAGGCACTTGGCCGCAGTCACGACAAACAAGAGCGCCGGCATAGCCCTTCCGATTGAGAAACAGCAGGACGCCAGCCCGGCGACTGATCGCATGCCCCATGGCGAGAATGAGCGGCCGACTCAGGACCGTACCGTGACTCTCCTCCCGTAACTCAATGACCTGCACAGTCGGCCGTGCCCCTGGCAGCATGCGCTTCTGTATCATAATCCCTTGTTGTTCCACTGCCGCTCTGCTCTCAAGAGAGGGGTGGGCAGAACTCAGGACTAGCACGACCTGTTCATTCTGTGCCCTCAACCACGCCACGTCCCGTGCATGGTAGCGAGGTTCTTGTGGTTCTTTGAGCGATGCATCATCTTCTCCATCGACCCAAATCGCCCCAAGCGCCGTCAATGGGAGAAAGATAGCCGATCGTGTCCCCACAACCACGCGAACGACATTTTGATGAATCTGATTCCACATCTGCGCTTTTAACTGGTCTGAAAGGCCGCTATGGAAGCAGATCGGGGAAATGCCCGCCTCGTCATCACGGAGTAATCCGGCAACCCATTCAGCTCGCTCCGCTTCGCCTACGATGAGGAGGACCGTCTGTCCTCGCTCGAGTACAAACCGAATGGCCTGTTGCAACAGCCTCAGTCGATCGGCCCAGGAAGCCTGCACCAGCACTTGCATTGCTCCTCGGCCTTTCATCGCGTCAAACAGTGGCTCTGCCCAGGACAGTGCCGGGTCAGGGATGAATGGTTCGGTACTGTCCAAATTGCCCTGTTTCTCCCATCTAGTTGTGAGCGGAAGAGGCGCGGCCGAGGTCGGTGGTATGTCACGAACTTCCACAACCCACCCACGAGCTTTCAGATCGCGCAACAGGTCGGCAGAAGCAGGGCGGCGAGATGATTGGCGGAGCTTCAACGGTTTATTTCGAAGACGAGAGAGCAACGCCCGCTCTTTCCCCGAACAGGGTGCGCGAGTCTCAAGTGCGGCCCGTCCTTGTTCTGTCAGCTCGACGTGAACAACCGGTGCCCGCGGTTTGGGTATTGGAGGCAACACCAACCGGAGACATTGCCCCCATGGTGCGACGTACGCTTCAGCCACCTGCCGTGAGAGCTGGAAGAGGCTTGAGGGCACGTCTGTCGTGGCCCCCTCAGAAATCAACGAGCGAATCTCCTTGAGGCGTGCCCGGTTCAGACCTTGAGGAATAACGTGAACGAGGGCGACCACGGCCCCTTCAAGAATCGACCGTCCGAATGGCACAAGCACTCGATGTCCGATACGGAGTGTGTGTCGGAGCGACGAGGGTACGGTGTAGGTGAAGGGACCTGCCAGGTGTCGTGGCACAATGACATCGGCGAAGAGGGTCTCTGGCTCTGTAGGGGAATGGTCTGCCTGCGTCGATATCATGCGGCATTGTAGCAGCACAGGAAAAGGGGGAACAATGAGAGAGAAATGATGGGAAGGTTCTTGAGGAGAATCGAAGAGGGTTGACGATTCAACGTCAACCCTCCGCACAACATTCGATGAATTTACTGTGGGGGGACCGCCGGAGGAACAGGAACCTGGCCTGAATTGCCCTCACCGACTGATGCCGGATTCGTGACCGAAGCAGGGCTTGCAGGGATAGAGGAGGGCTGCTCCTTGGACGAACCAGTTGGAGTCGCCTGGTCCACGGCAGCGCTCGGAGCTCCGCCTTCCGCTGAACTGAGACGAGACACGCTATAGCTGGCATCGCCTGTCTCCGTTGGCTTCGCAGCCTGCTCAGGCCGTTCACCAACCGATTCCGATGAATACAGTACGATATCCACACGACGGTTCTTCTGCCGATCTGCTTCAGTGGCGTTGCCTGCTATCGGTTTTGTATCGCCGTAGCCCACAGACGAAAGTTTCTCCGAATCGATCCCGCCCTTCTCGAGTAAATAATGAAGGACCCCTCCAGCCCGAGCTTTCGATAGATCCCAGTTCGTTTGATAGCGTGATTTCAGCGTAGGGCCGATTTCCATGTTATCCGCATGACCCTCGACTCGAATCAACCGATCGCCGGCATCAGTCTTGAGATGCACGATCAGTTCGTCGAGTACCTGATAGCCCTCAGTCGTGATGGTGGATTCGCCCGATTCAAACCGAAGCTGCTTCATCAAATTACTGAGACTGATTCGGCTTTCGCCGCCGGCATTCTTGACCTGCAACTTGCTCTGAGAAGTAACAGCCACAGGGGATACATTCTGAGCAGTGGACCCGCCTAGCGACTCCAAAGGGGATTGAGAGATCGGTATGGCCTCGTGGACGTGACTCTTCGTCCTAAAGCGATCACCCTTGAGAACGCGGGAGATCGATTTGGTGATCAGGGCCGTAGCCGTTCGGTCTTCAATCGACAGAATCTTCAATTCGCCCACGACCCGTTGAGGAAGACTCCCGCCAGACCGGAGGATGTCCATTCGATCCCCAGGCCTGACCCCGTCTTCTCGTCCACGATCCAGATACACGATATTCCTTTGCGCCGCCATGTTCATGACGCCCAGATTTGATTGGAACTCCACAACCCGCCCCTCCGCATCACCTCCGGAAGGGAGGCCAACCGCTTCCCCCTCGTCAGTCGGAAGAGCAAACTTCATGACCGGGTCACCCGGCGAGACAGCGGCATAGGCCCGCACGATTTGAACAGTGGTGAGTTCCTCGTGAACTTCTTTCACCTGAACCACCGCAATCCGATTGACCAAATGTCCCATGTATTGACCGGTCACGGGATGGAATACTTTGTGCGGACGTCTATAGACCGTGAAAAGATCCCCAAGCGCAACATCACCGGGGTTCTTGAGGCGGAGATACAGGACATCCCTGCTTCCCAATATCATATGATCTCCGGTGGTCTGATTGTCTCCGGTAATCACATTGACGGACCCATCTAGCGGCGTGGTGTGCTGGATGGACCCGGACGAATAGGCCAGAGCCGCTTCTCCGAATCGGATCGCATTAATGTCGTCTGTTGCCCAGGCTACCGAAAGGAACGGTGTAGCCAAAGTCCAGACCATGAGAGAGACCGCTGACTTTATTGAATGGTGAGCCATGGTAATAGTCCTTCATGTAAGACAAGCATTGCTGTGTCAACCATAGCAAATAGCCCTGTATTGTCAAGAATTTGAGCCTTTGTCGTCATTGACCACCCAATTCACCCGATGCTATGGTGGGAAGAACAATACGTTCTCGGAGAGGTGCAACCACATGCGTTCAGATCAGCCTCCGACCTCCAAGGCTCAAGGCCAAGAAAGTCCCCGCATCGAGACCCAGATTCACCGACGCAAAAAAGCCAAAGCCTTCTCGGCTCTGGAGTCTGAATGGGATTCTATCGACCAAGCGTTGCCCTCCCATCTCCGCATGCCGTCAGACCGCATGGCACCTACCCCGCCGAACAAACCAACAAGATCATAGAAGTTACCGAAGGCTCACGGCAGAATAATTTGTCACGCATTTCTTCCGCAGGGCCTGCCGGGTGAGCGCCAACAGCGCTGGGCATCATTCCAAATCATCCGGTGTGCCTTGTTGGCTCGGAATAACAAGAATTCTTGCGAGAGGAGGCTGAAGCAGACGAGGACGGGCTACTCATGAAATAGAAAGACGTATGCTCACCTGAGTATACGTGAGCTCTGGCAGCTACGAAAGTTGGAAGACGCGTATCCGATCGACGACTCGATGCGAATCTCTCGCTCGACAAGCACATGTTGGTCGTGTGCGCGACAGATTCCACTCCACCACTCTTGCAGCGAGGCGGCCTGGGAGCGCCCAATTGCGCCCGTCGAGCGAGGCCCTTCCAAGGGCGCGCGTTCCGGGAGCACGGGGAGATCCTAGGCTGCCTCGCTGCTCACTTTCTCTCTTTCATAGCCCGCTCCACCTCGCGACTGGCTTCGCGGCTCTTGATGGAGGCTCGTCGGTCATGCTGCTTCTTGCCTTTGGCCAAACCGAGTTCGACCTTGGCAAGGCCTCGCTTGGAGAAATAGATACGGAGTGGAATGAGAGTGAGTCCTTGCTGCTGCGTCTTGCCGAGAAGTTTATTGATCTCCTTACGGTGGAGGAGCAATTTCCGCGTACGGAGAGGTTCGTGATTCATGATGTTGCCATGGCTGTAGGGACTGATATGGCAATGGTGGAGAAAGGCTTCACCGCCCTTTACGCTGGCATAACTATCTTGTAGGTTCACCCGCCCATCTCGCAGCGATTTGACCTCGGTGCCCTGGAGCATGATGCCTGCCTCGAATTTCTCTTCGATGAAATAGTCGTGGTAGGCCTTGCGATTCGTGGCCACCGCTTTTTCGAAACTATCTTTCTCTTTGCCCATGAGTCGTCAGGCTTTCACATCCAGAAGTAGGTCGCTATCAGCCTTCCGTCCGGAATACGCAGCAGGCTGCTGATTGTCACAACAGTTTTTGCTATGATGCTCGCCATGCGTGGAATCGGCTCCATAGACTCTTTCTCCAGTATCCTTGAAGGGTTGGCTCGTCGCCTGGGGATTGAGGCCAAGCTGCTCGAAAGTCGCCTGCAGCGTGACTGGGTCTCTATCGTCGGGGAACCGATTGCATCGAATACCTGGCCCGCCCAGATTCGCTACAAAAAACTGTATCTTCTGGTCCACAACAGTGTTTGGTTGCACCAACTCACATTCCTCAAACCGACCATGCTTCACAAGCTCAATATGGTCGCTGGTGGGGAATTGGTTACCGATATCGTGTTACGCGTGGGCGAAGTCCCATCGCGTGTGGTCGTGTCTTCTGCCGCGCTACCTCCCATTGATGGCAATTTCGATGCTGTCGAAGCCATACGGGCTGAGACATTGTCTCATGTCTCAGCGATACAAGACCCGGATCTCCGCCGGCAGTTTACATCGGTGATATCGAGAAATCTTCGGGCTCCAGCTCCGCCGGGACAGGGTCCGTCACACGCCCCTTGAAGAGAATACGCGTGTCATCGGAGACAGACTCGGCTCTGGGGATAGGGCCGAGGCCTCCTTCCTCTTCCTGATCGTGTAACCGATAGTAACCCCTCATCTCCTTTTCATAATTTTTGACCACCAACGCGTCTCCGGCCAAATATTTATTGAGCATATCGGGCTCAGCCCATCCGTCGTCAGCGAACACATACACCACAACCTTCCTATACCAACCGTTCGGATCGCCCGGCGTCGTCGGTTGAATCTTCATCTTGGCAAAATGGTGTGTCTGACGTCCCACCTTGCGAAACCGCTTCACCAAGGTCTCAACCCCCAGGTCGGTCGTATCATGAGGCACATGCATCGCGACGATGTAGCCGACTTGGGAACCGACGCTATACGGAGGGATCGTTCGATCGGGACGAGTGAGATACATCCCGCCCCAGATCATGGCAAAGGACAGGACCAGCACGCCGAGTGCTAGTTTGACGACCATGTCCAAGCGCTTCTTCGGCTTGGAATGGGGAAGCGGAGTTGGAGAAGAACCCTGCTCTTTCATGGAAGGCCTGCGCTCAACGGACAAGACATGGGAGATCGTGTGTGTCCGTTACTCGCCGCCTTCCTCGGGGAGCACCTCGACGGTTTCCGCCAAACGCGCAACGGCCACGACCCGGTCGCCCGCTCCTTCAAGATCGAGGATCCGCACCCCCTGGGTGTTTCTGCCGATCTCACGGAACTCGTCGACCTTACACCGGAGCACCTTGCCTTGAGCAGCCATCAGCATAATTTCATCGCCGTCTCGGACTTGAAGAAACCCGATAGCAAGCCCGTTGCGCTCATTGGTCTTTACGCTGATGATGCCTTTCCCTCCACGTCCCTGGATACGATACTCATTCACCGGCGTGCGCTTGCCATAGCCACCCTCAGTAACCGTGAGTATCTGCGTGGTAGAGTCTGGGGTGATGGTTTCCATCCCGATGACTTCGTTGCCTTCTTCCAACGTAATGCCGCGCACCCCGTGCGCCGTGCGGCCCATCGCTCGGACATCGTCTTCCTTGAAACGGATGGTGATGCCCTTTTTCGTCCCCAGCAAGATTTCACGCTGACCATCGGTGACATGCACACTGATGAGCCGATCCCCCTTGTCCAATGACAAGGCGATGATGCCCCCCTGGCGGGGATTGCCGTAGGCTGAGAGTTCGGTCTTCTTGATGATGCCCTGCGCGGTTGCCATGACCACAAACCGGTCTCCACGGAATTCTTTGACCGGCACGGTGGTGGTGACTTTCTCATCGCCGGACAGTGCCAATAGATTCACGAGCGCTTTGCCCTTGGCGGCCCGCCCTGCGTCTGGAATTTCATGAACCTTCAGCCAATAGACCTTTCCGGCGTCTGTAAAGAATAGAAGGGATTCGTGTGTAGACGCGGTGAATAGGGTCACCACAAAATCCTCTTCCTTGACCCCCATCCCGATCTTGCCCTTGCCGCCTCGCCGTTGCGCTCGATACAAGGTGACCGGATTGCGCTTGATGTAGCCGGCGTGCGAGATCGTGACGACCACTTCTTCGTTTGCAATCATGTCTTCCAGGGTAATCTCCGCTTCTTCCTTCACGATCTTCGTACGACGGTCGTCGGAATAGGCTTCACGCACTTCGATCAACTCATCTTTCACGATCGAACGGACCAACGCTTCGCTGCCCAGGATAGATTTGAGACGCTCAATCTGTTTCAAGACCTCCGTATACTCCTCGATGAGTTTGTTGCGCTCCAATTGCGTGAGGCGCTGGAGCCGCATCTCCAAAATCGCATTCGCCTGGATTTCGCTCAGCGCAAACCTCCGCATCAGGCCGACACGGGCTTCATCTGGGGACTGTGCCTGTCGGATCAATGTGATCACCGCATCCAAATTATCGAGTGCAATCTTGAGACCCTCAAGGATATGAGCCCGCTCTTCCGCCTTGCGCAACTCGAAGGCGGTTCGACGAACGATGACCTCACGCCGGTGCTCGATAAAATGATGCAGGATCTGCTTAAGATTCAATACTTCCGGCCGGTTGTTCACCAACGCCAGCATAATGACCCCGAAGGTCGTCTGGAGTTGCGTGAGCTTATACAGATTATTCAGGGTAATAAGCGGAATTTCCCCGCGCTTGAGTTCGATGACGACGCGGATGCCATCACGATCTGACTCGTCACGCAGATCGGAAATCCCTTTGATCCGTTCGTCTCGGATCAACTCGGCGATCTTTTCGATCAGCTTGGACTTATTGACCTGATAGGGCAGCTCGGTGACGATTAACCGCTCGCGATCCGTGCGTTCGTCAGACTCGACCTTCACTTTCGCGCGCAACGTGAGGAGTCCACGTCCGCTCTCGTAGGCATCCTTGATTCCGGCTGTTCCGTAGATGAATCCGGCCGTCGGAAAATCGGGGCCTGGAATTTTTTTCATCAACTGGGCAATCGTGACGCCTGGATTCTCCAGGAACAGGAGGAGCGCCTCGATGACTTCGCCGATATTATGGGTCGGAATGTTTGTGGCATAGCCCACTGCGATGCCGCCAGCGCCGTTGACGAGGAGATTGGGGATTTTTGAGGGGAGCACTAGCGGTTCGACCAGCGACTCGTCGTAGTTCGGTCCGAAATCGACCGTCTCTTTGTCGATATCGGCCAGCATGTCCTCGGCGACTTTGGTCAGCCTGGCTTCGGTATAGCGCATGGCTGCCGGCGGATCGCCATCAACCGATCCATAATTGCCCTGCCCGTCCACGAGCATATACCGCATGTTGAACGGTTGCGCCATCCGAACGAGCGTGTCGTAGATCGCGCTGTCCCCGTGGGGATGGTAGTTCCCCATGATCTCGCCGACAATTTTTGCAGACTTACGATAGGCCCGGTTCGATGCCAGGCCCATTTCGTTCATGCCATGGAGAATACGTCGATGAACCGGCTTGAGACCGTCACGCACGTCGGGGAGCGCCCGTCCCACGATGACGCTCATCGCGTAACTCAGGTACGACGAGCGCATCTCATCTTCGATGGCGATCTGTCCTAATCTTTCATCAGGTGGCATTAACCTTCTCCACGGATGCTGAAAATGATCCCCAGCTTCGTTCTCGGCTCGTGAAAACCTTCAACGTACCCCAGAGGGTACGCCTCAGATTTTCGTTCGCCTGCGGCCTTGCTGGATGACCATTTTAAGCATCCTGCAAGGCATCGGCACACAGAATCGAAGACCGCTCTCCTACTACCGTTCATCGCTCAGCATTCGGCATTACACATCGAGATTGCGCACTTCCAATGCGTGGGCTTGAATGAAGTTTCGTCGAGGTTCGACCTCGTCGCCCATCAGAATTGTGAAGATTTCGTCGACCCCTGTTACGTCTTCCAGTTTAACTCTCAACAGCGTCCGGACTTCTGGATTCATCGTCGTTTCCCAGAGCTGATTCGGATTCATTTCGCCGAGACCTTTGTAACGCTGGATACCGAGCCCGTGCTTGCCCTTATCGAGAATCGCCTTGACCAACTCAACCGTCGAGGGCTGGAGCTGTTCCTGACTGTCGGCTTTGATCTTGTACGGCGCCCGGCCCAAGCCGATCGCCGACGGTGAGAGCTTCTGCAGCTCTCGGAACTCAGCAGAACCGACTAGCACATGCGTCACATCGAAGCTATAGGTGGCCCCATTGGCAAGTAGGCGACACGTAACTTTGTTCGATTGATGCTCTTCGTCTTCGACGATGTCCAGCGTCGCGGTGAGTTTCGGGTAGACCACCGCCAGAGTTTTCTTCACACTGGTCACGACCTTCTTGAGCGCCGTCTGATCCTTGAGGAGCTCGCGGTCGAGCCCAGGCTCATCCACAAACGCCCGCACCATGCTGGCCTCGTGTGGTTTCTTATTGAGCCGGCTGAGCAATGTCTCGAAGGCGATCATCTTCTTCAGAATAGGGAGGAGCCGCCGTCCCGTGACATACCCTTGGACTCCCTCCACGTACACTTCCACATCCTCGACGGCAATATCGGCCAGGTGCTCGTTCAACGCCATCTCGTCTTTGAGATATCGTTCCGTTTTACCCTTCTTCACTTTGAAGAGCGGCGGCTGTGCAATATAGATGTACCCTCGTTCGAGCAGCTCCGGCATCTGCCTGAAGAAAAACGTGAGGAGCAGCGTTCGTATGTGGCTGCCGTCCACGTCGGCGTCCGTCATGAGGATGATTTTATGATACCGGGCCTTGCTGATGTCGAATGAGTCTTTGTCGGCCTTTTCACTCTCTTCGCGTTTGCGGCCGATGCCGGTGCCGAGCGCCATGATCAACGTTCTGATCTCATCGCTAGAGAGCATTTTGTCGAAACGTGCTTTCTCGACGTTGAGAATCTTACCCTTGAGCGGCAGGATCGCCTGGAACTTACGGTCGCGTCCCTGTTTGGCGGAACCGCCGGCTGAATCGCCCTCGACGATGTACAGCTCGCTCAAGGCCGGGTCTTTCTCCGCGCAATCGGCAAGCTTGCCGGGCAGCGAGCCCCCGTCAAGCGCGCTTTTTCGCCGGATGAGCTCTTTCGCTTTTCGCGCCGCTTCACGGGCACGAGCCGCATCGATCGCTTTCCCGATGACCTTTCTGGCCACCGGCGGGTTCTCTTCAAAGTAGGTGCCAAGCGCCTCGTTGACCGCGGACTCGACGATACCTTTCACTTCACTATTGCCCAGCTTGGCTTTCGTCTGTCCTTCGAATTGAGGATTCCGGACCTTGACGCTGACGACGGCGGTGAGCCCCTCACGAACGTCGTCGCCGGTGAGAGATTCGGTATCTTTCTTGAGCAAGTCATTGGCGTTGGCATACGAGTTAATCGTGCGGGTCAGTGCGGCCTTGAAACCCACCAAGTGCGTGCCACCTTCCTTGGTATTGATGTTGTTCGCAAAGGAAAATAGGTTTTCAGCGTAGCTGTCGTTGTATTGAAGCGCGACCTCCAGCACCATTTCAGGTTTTTCAACCTGCACATAAATGGGCTTGTGCAGTGGCGTTTTGGCTTCGTTCAGATGTTCGACGAACGAGACGATTCCGCCTTTGTACTTGAATACCTGCTCTTTGACCGGCTCTTTCCGCTCGTCCTTGAGCGTGATCTCGAGTCCCTTATTCAAAAAAGCGAGCTCGCGAAGCCGCTGCGCTAGCACGTCGAAGCTGAAGTCGAGCGTCTCGAAGATCTGCCCATCTGACTTGAACGTGACCGTTGTGCCACGGCGTTTGGTTTTACCCGTCATCTTGAGCGGAGCAGTCGCCTTCCCGCGCTCATAGCGCTGCTCGAACACCTGGCCGTCCTGCCAGATTTCCAACTCGAGCCATTCGGAGAGAGCATTGACTACCGAAATCCCGACGCCGTGGAGTCCACCGGACACCGTATACGCCCCTTGCTCGAACTTGCCTCCCGCATGCAGGACTGTCAGCGCAACTTCAGCCGCAGATTTTTTTTGCGTGGAATGCATCCCGGTGGGAATGCCACGACCATTGTCTGAGACCGTGACGCTGTTATCGATGTGGATCGTCACCTCGATGGTTTCACCGAACCCTGCCATATGTTCATCGACACTGTTGTCGACGACTTCATACACAAGATGATGGAGGCCGTCCACACCGGTGCTGCCAATGTACATCGCCGGACGCTTCCGTACGGCGTCCAGGCCTTCCAATACTTTGATTTGATCCGCACCGTAACTCTCGGATTTGGTCTCGTCGTCGTTACTAGCCATCAGTCTCCTACTTCGAACACGTCTTTGACATTAGTCATTCGCAGCGGGCAACCAGGGGCCGATTGCCTCATCCATTGACCGATGACAATAGACTTGTGACTCTCAGATCTTGATCGGCATGACCACACACTTGAACCCGGGGCTGTCGGGCTCTTGGATCAAGCAGGGGCTCAACGGATTATCCATTTGCAGAGAGATCGTTTCTCCGTCCATCACCCCGAGGACATCCAACATATAACGGGCGTTGAAGCCTGTATTCAACGCCTCTCCTTCGTACCGTGCCGCAAGCTCCTCCGTCGCCTCTCCAAAATCAGGATTGCTGGAGAACAGTGTCATCCGTCCGGAGACAAACGACACCTTCACCGCGCTCGCCTTATCACGGGACAACACGGAGACGCGCCGAAGTGCGCTTTCAAGGTCGGCGCGATTGACCCCGATTTTTCTTCCGCTCTCTTTCGGAATCACTTGCTGATAATTCGGGTAGTTTCCCTCCATCAGCCGCGAAGTCAACAGGAGTCCGCTCTTCCGGAAAATCATGAGATTTTTTGTGAACCCGATCAAAGGCTCTCCCTCGCCGCCTTCTTCCAGAAGACGCTGCATTTCATGCGCCGCTTTTTTCGGAATAATGGCTTTGATCTCTTGCGGAGCGCCTTTGACTCCGGCATGTCCGACTTCCTGCTCGGCAACTGCTAACCGATGTCCATCCGTACCAACCAAACGTAAAATCGTTTTCTTCTCCGACGTGATGAGCGTCACTAACAGACCGTTGAGGATGTAGCGGGCGTCATTGTCTCCGGCCGCGAAGAGGGTTTTCCGAATCAACTCCAGAAACCCCGCCCCGGCGAGCGGAATGAGCCCTTCTCGTTCAATCGTAGGCAAGGCGGGATAGTCGGTGCTGGGAAGACCGACTATCTTAAATTGGCTCTTGCCAGCGTGGATCGTCGTCCAGTTGTTGTCGCCCGATGCGATTTCGATTTCACCGACTGTGAGTTCCTTGATGATCTCGTACAGCTTTCTGGCCGAGAGCGTGATCCCTCCAGGGGTTTCCACGGTCGCCTTGTAGAGACCGCGCATGCCGATTTCAAGATCGGTCGCGACGATTTCCACCCCCTCTTGCTTGGCCTCA
>SWDH01000001.1:0-7447 GCA_005116945.1 Nitrospira sp. | reverse complement strand
GTTGTCAAATAGGCAATCCGAAGATCAGTCCGTTCCGCCACATAATTTCCGATCGCATTCAGAAGGTGGGTCTTTCCTAACCCTGTATCCCCATAGATAAACAGTGGGTTATACGCTTTTGCCGGCTGCTCGGCGACCGCCATACAGGCGGCATGGGCAAATTGGTTTCCCGCGCCTACGACAAAGTTTTTGAACGTATATTTTGGGTTGAGCTGGATGCCTCGTTTTGTCCGTAGCCCGGTGTTTGGACGGACGCTGGAAACCGTATTTCCACTAGTGTCAGGCTGTTTTTTTGCCTGCTTGAAGATGACAAACGCAATCGAGGTTTCCACGCCACCTCGTGCGGCGGAAACAGCTTCCGACAAAAGCGATCCATAATGTTGGTGTAACCAATCCCCAAAGAACTTATTCGGGACACCCAATTGCGCAGTGGAGTCTTCAATTCGTTCAAGATAAATCGGCGTAAACCATGTGTCATACACCTGTTTTGGCACTCTTCCTTGTATATATGCCAAGGCATCCTGCCATTCATTCTCAATAGTCATATTTCCCGCACTATTCTGCATACACAGACTTATTCACACCTGTGAATAACCTGTTCTTCATGTAAACCCATACTCACCACACACATCATTATCAGACGATGTTCAAGGTTATAGTGCGAACATCTACATCACATACCCACATATTACTGACTATTCATCCGACTGTTATTCATAGCTACTACCCAAGGCACTCCACAATGATACTGTTATATTTTCAATTTAAATTCATACTCTTATACTGTTTTCACAGTATCCACCCTACTACTCCTATCCCTACTCCGACGACTATCTTATTATTCAATACAATAATCTTAGGAGAAGAACGGGTAATACCTCTATAAAACGACAACATGTTCGGAAGAAAAGATCTTGTCAACCAGATCATCATACGTCAAAGCCTGACGGGAACTACGAGTCGTTATACTACCCCCACCAACCTTAACTCCCTCTATACCGAGATGGGTTTGAGAGGTACCCCGTTCCATAAAGACCACATCAATATGTGCATCACTCATGTCAAAAAGAGATGGAGTAACATGATCATGCTGTTGTCGAAGAATGTAGAGCGTGACACCCATAGGATTAAATAGAGTGTTCTGAGAAAATAAGACTTCTGTCGGCCGAGCGTAGAAACTGTCTAATTTCACCTGTTGTTCGAGGCGTCACAGAAAAATCATCGGACCATAGATTCATGACTGTCCCATCTTCGACAATAAAAGGAACAGATAAGTGCTTAAAAGAAGGAAGATATTTTTCAAGAATATCAATATCGACAATCTCTTCCGTGTCTTCCATAAGGAGCCTAGTGGCACACCCTAAGAGAATGACCGTCGTCTGATGATCCCCAGAACACAGCCCTAACGCTATGCGGAGCGCCTCAACCGGGCGAGCTGTTTGAGAGGGATCTTCTGAAATCACGACCGCGATACATTTAGACATACATCGCTCACCGCAGTGACAAAGCCGTCTTATGTAAAAGCAAGAAAGCGGTCACACCCATCAATAATTCCGGACAGCACCACTAACCCAGATAAAGACACCCGTGAATCGACCGTAACCGTTTGAACTCCATGTTGCTGGCAGCCATAGGCACAGACGGATATCTTGACTCCATCATCAATCAAAGCAAGATAGCGTTGATCTGTGACGGTCTTTACCCCTTCATCAATAAGATAAAGATAGACGTCGATTCCTTTTCGCAACGCGGCCTGAGTCAACTGAACGACCGTGTCGACACTGGGGTGAGAAGGGGGTGTGGATAACAGGAGACCTAACTTTCTATTCGCCATGGTTTTAAAATAAAAGATACCAATACAATCAATCTCTTATGAGAAAAATCCCACGAGAGCGTACGAGCTTTTCAACACAAAGTCAATATCAAAAAGTGAGCGTTTTAGAGAGATGGTCTACGGGATTTTAGGAGTGAGGAGAGACCGGCTAAAGGGAGTTCCTCTTGAGCTTTCGATTGAAGGTTGCGAAGAATAATGGAACCCCGTGCAGCTTCATCGTCACCCAGGAGAATGGCATATTGGCACCGTGATCGATCAGCTTGACGTAGATGAGCCTTCAGCGTAGTGGCACGATAATCACAGTGGGATGAAAGTCCCATTCGACGGAGTTCGTCGAGCAATACAAGTCCAAGTCTGGCTCCATTCTCTCCAAACGCCGCGACATAATAAAGATATTCATTTCCAAAGGACGACGAGGCTTCAGGAAGCATCAACGACACACGTTCAAGCCCGACCGCAAATCCAATAGCAGGAATAGAGGGGCCACCGAGCGTTTCTACGAGGCCGTCGTAGCGGCCACCAGCACCTACGGCATTCTGAGCGCCTAAGTGAGTCGAGGTAATTTCAAAACTCGTCAGGCAATAGTAATCTAGTCCTCTCACTAAACGAGGATTGAGTCGATAGGGCACGCCGACCGCTGTGAGACCTGCAAGGACGTGGTCGAAATGGAGACGAGCCTCAGGAGAAAGATGGTCGGTCAGTTGAGGCGCCTCCTCCGTCGCAGCCCGACATTCAGGCACCTTACAATCCAGCACGCGCAAGGGATTCGTGTTCATACGGCGGCGGCAGTTTGCGCAGAGCTGTGGTTCCCGCTGAGAGAGAAACGAGAGCAAGATGGGTGTATACGCAGCGCGGTCGCCGGAGCTTCCCAGGCTATTCATCTCAAGCGTCAGGTCCGGCAGTGCTAAATCAGAGAGCAGGCGCCACAGTAGCGTGATAACTTCGACATCTGCCCGGGGGTCTGACGTGCCGAACGATTCGATCCCGAATTGATGGAACTGCCGGAGTCGCCCCGCCTGCGGCCGCTCATGGCGAAACATCGGACCAATGTAGAAATACTTCTGTGGGAGTGGATTGGCCGCCCTATTGTGCTCAATGAAGGCGCGGACTGTGCCGGCCGTTCCTTCCGGGCGCAACGTCAGCGAAGTTCCGTCCCGGTCCGGAAACGTGTACATTTCCTTTTCAACGATATCTGTCGCCGCACCGATGCTTCGGGCAAAGAGCGCCGTGAGCTCGAAGATGGGGATACGGATCTCCTGATACCCGTAACAGAGCGACCAGCGCCTTGCCACGTCCTCAATCAAACGCCATCGCGGTGTCTCCTCAGGAAGGATATCTTTGACGCCTTTAATGCCCTTGATCATATCCATAATTCAGCGACCGTTTGTCAGGATGCTGAAAAATCCCGCCAGCGTCGTTCTCGCCTCGAACGCAACCTCAACGTAGCCAAGGGGCTACGCCTCCGGTACTTCAATCGGCTGCGGCCTAGCTGAACGGGTTTTTTGAGCATCCTGCGAGATATTTTCCCATTGTCATAAACAGTTTCCCTGTAGACTTCTAGAAAGATTCGGGACTATAGCGGCGGGGTACCGGCAAGTCAACGCAGGCCAAAGGCAGTTGTTCGGTAGACCGCACGTTCGAAAACTCTGTCACTTCACGAACGATATTTGCTGAAGCGCGCTGCTCCTTCTTGCGCCGACCGGCCCACGGGCGTATAGTTCGCGGCCTACCTGCTACGTGAGGATGTTTCATGAGTATAGATCAACCGACTCGCCGGGTCATCGCGCTTGCACCGATGCCGCCCGAGAAATCAGCATACGCCCTGGCCCGCTACAGCCGCTCGCCTGACTCGATCGAGGATAGCCTCCGTTGGGTGCATGGCCATTCTTCTGAAAAGTTCTGGGATCAGTTCTATTTTGATTACGGCCATGCGTCGATCGCCGATCTCGGCCATGTTATCATCTGTTTCGAGGACATCTCAGAGCTTGCAGCCATTCGACTCGAAGACGAGCCTTTATGGGACGGCCAGGCCAAATCGAGCCGGTACCAGAACTTCGCCTCCGGGGGGTGGTTCGTGCCGGATTCCATTCGAGGGACTGAAACGGAGGGCACCTACCACGGCATTCTCCGCAGCCTCGCCGAAATCTATCGGCTCCTACACAAACCCCTCACCCAATTTATTTCTGAACGTGAGCCGAGGCCTGAGTCGATAAAACCGGCCGATTACCAACGGACGATCGCTGCGCGCGCGTTCGATGTGACGCGATATCTTCTGCCCCTCGCGGCTAGGACAAACGTCGGGCAAGTCGTCAGCATCAGGACGCTGGAGAAGCAAATTACCAGACTGTTGTCGTCGCAACTCCCGGAATTACGATCGATCGGAGACGAACTCAAGGATGCCTGCCAACGGTCACCCGTGAATCTCTGGGGCGAACTGGGTGGTCAGCCCGGCGCACAGGAACCTCTTGCCCCGACACTCGCGCGCCATGCCACGTCGAACGAATATCAAGCCTCGGTCTATCAGGATCTCGCCAGATACGCCAAGGACGCGCTCCTCGGCACCGGCTTGGATCAACCAGCCTCATGGGGTGAGCCGACGCCCGTGGATCTCATTGAGCCCCACGATCCGTTGGATGAGCTTGTGACCACCTTGCTGTACCGTGTCTCCCATGCGCCCTATCGGAGCCTCCTCGCGGTCGTCCGCACCTGGGCGGAGAAACAGAAACAGGAGGCCATCGACGTCGCCATGAGCACACGAGGTCCCTACGACGAACTCATCAAGGAGTTCCGCAGCGGTTACGCTTTCACCTTCGATGTGCTGATGGATATTGGAGGCTGGCGTGACATGCATCGCCACCGGCGTTGTCAGCAAATTCAGCAGAACTTTACGACGCTGCATGGATATGAAGTCCCCCCTCCGCTTGTGCAGGCAGGACTGGATCAGGAATATCGGCAGGCGATGGACGCGGTCCGTTCAGATATCGAACAGCTGAAGAAAGCGAGCGCGGAGGGATCGCTCTATGCCACGCCGTTTGGATTCAAGGTACGGTGTCTCTTTAAGATGGACTACGCCGAGGCGGAGTACATCGCCAGGCTTCGTTCCGGTGTGAAAGGCCATTGGTCATACCGGACCATCGCCTGGTTGATGAAGCAAAAAATTGCTGCGCGCTATCCTTCACTCGGAGATCGCATTCAGGCCACCTCACCGGATATTGAAGATACTCTTACCAGATAGTCAGACCGTCCCCGATGACCGACTACCAAGCCCAATGTGAAGCGAGGCTGTTGGAAGGCCAATGGGACCAGGCTCAGCAGACCGCACTGGCCTGGGCCCGCAACCCTGCTGTCGGCACAGACCGAGACCCTCGACCCCATTTCGCTCTGAACGTCGTACACCTGCTTCGCGGAGAGTTTGCCGAAGCATGGAAGGCTCATGCGAAGTGCCTCGGAGAATCAGAAGACATTGCCCAGGTCAAAGAGTGGGTCGAAGGATTTGTTTTGAAACAACCCGAGCAGGCCAACGCTCATCTCGTGGTGGGATTATTTCTCGCGCAATCAGGCCAATCCGAACAGTCGATCGTGGCCTACAAGAAGTCGATCGCTCTCGCGCCCCAATCCGCCTATCCCCACTATTTTCTCGCACAGATCCATGAGCGTGCCAACCATCTGGAAATGGCCATCAAGGAATACCGCGAAGCCGTCCGACTCGATCCTTTCCATGCGCCGGGGCGGACCAATCTTGGTGTGGCCTATCAAGAACAGGGCCGTCTGGAAATGGCGATCCCGCAGTATCGCGAGGTGATCAAGCTGAAGCCGCACGATGCGACCGCCCACGCCAACCTGGCTTGCGCGCTCGCTGAGCAGGGCAAGTTCGAGCCGGCCCTGCAGTCCTACAAGGAGGCGTTGCGCCTGAATCCACATGACGCAGCCGTCCACTTCTCCCTGGGAGATTTCTATGAAACCAGGGGCCGTCTGGACCTGGCGCAAAAAGAATATGACGCAGCCCTCATCGCCGACCCGAACTTCGGTCCGGCGCATTCCGCGATCGGCTGGTTGGAGCTGGCCAAGCAGCACATGCAGGCCGCCTACGAAGCCTTCAATCGAGCCCTCAAGTCCAACGATCAAGACCCTCGCGCCTACCACGGCATTGCCGAGTACTATTCTCAAAAGGGAAAACGAGAAAGTGCGCTGGACAACTTTGCCAAGGCGCTCAAGTACTACAAAGATCCCGAAAAGAGAAACATGATATTGAATCAGCTCTTTCAAGAAGGCCAAATGGCAGATTAGCAGGATGCTGAAAAAGGCCGGCAGCATCGTTCTCGCGTCGTTCAGATCCTCAACGTACCCCAGAGGGTACGCCTGCGGTCTTCACTCGCTGCGGCCTTGCTGAACGGCCTTTTTGAGCATCCTGCGAGAGGTACTACCATGAACAGTGGTCGTTCGACGTGCGCAGTAGGGGACCAAGCCAGGCCACTCCTTAGAAGAGAGTAACGAGCGAGCTTGGAAGGACCATTTGTAGAAAGTCTCGCGCCAATTCTGTCTAGATTTATGGAGTAAGATATGCCGGTCAGTATACTCAGCAGTTAGACGGTAGGATAAGCAACCGGACAATGCCACTCAAATTCAAGGGCGCTTGGCGATTGAATCCCCCAGCAGATGGCAGATTCGTCAACAGCGCCATGCCCAGCGGCGCGATTCAAGATTGTATCGACTTGATCATGAAGGTCGCAACCCAGGGCGACCGACAGGAAGTTCTCGAGCACTTCAAGAGCTACTTCTGCTCAGCGACTGGCGCTGCACATTCCCGGAGTTCAAGCGCAAGCTGGGCGGAAACTGACTTATGGACCTACGCCCGCGTGGCTGCGACTAACGCGCCGCTATTCATCGAAGCGTTTTACGACGCTTGTCAATCTTTTCCAGGCGACGACGCTGACAGGTTTGCGCCCGATGCAGGTATGATTAACACCATACTTGCGAAACACAACATCGGCTTTGAGATTCGACCCCCTCGGCTGGAGCCTAGAGAAAACGCCGCCGTATCAGTAGTTCCAGTGGCCGAGGTACCGCCGACGCTAGCCGAACGTGCGGTGGATATTCTTCAGGCTTCGTTGAGTCGCTCAGAAGAACTTCTCTCGGAGCGCCGGGGCCGTGAAGCCGTGCAAGAGGGTCTGTGGCTGCTTGAAACCGTCGCCACGGCGTTTCGTGGGCTCGACACGGGAGTTGACAAGGTTGATGGTAAGTATTTCAACGAAATCGTCAAGGAGCTTCGCAGAGCCAAGGTTGGTACAACCTTGGACCGCGTTCTGGACTGGATGACCATGCTGCACGGCTACTTGTCTTCACCGAGCGGTGGTGGTGTCCGTCACGGCCTTGACCTAGACAAAGGCGTTCCGATTAGCGACAACGAGGCGAGGTTGTTCTGCAACTTGATCAGAAGCTACCTGTCGTTTCTTCTCATCGAACACGAACACCTCGCGAGGCGCCGTTGATCTACCGGCTAACCGCCGAATGAATGAAGCGATGAAAAGGGGTCGGGAGTCTTTATATAAGCCATTCGCGGTGAATTCTAATTACAAGTGCAACACCGGCAGCGACGAGGGGATTTGGGTGGGG